>NZ_ARVW01000001.1:1200000-2400000 GCF_000384315.1 Amycolatopsis nigrescens CSC17Ta-90
CCGGACAAGTATGGACAAACAGGTCATGGTGTTCGCGCCCTCGCCAGAACTCACCGTCACCGTGGAGGACCGCGAC
This sequence comes from Amycolatopsis nigrescens CSC17Ta-90, assembly GCF_000384315.1. Lineage (GTDB taxonomy): Bacteria > Actinomycetota > Actinomycetes > Mycobacteriales > Pseudonocardiaceae > Amycolatopsis > Amycolatopsis nigrescens. The sequence goes on from NZ_ARVW01000001.1 coordinate 1,200,077, forward strand.
GGTGAAGCCGACATCCACCTGCACGCGGGCGGCCAGGGAGTCTGGCAGTCCAGGATGATCGCCTCGCTCGGGGTGCCCGTGGTGCTCTGCGCGGCGTTCGGCGGCGAGACTGGCCGGGTGCTGCGCAGCCTGCTGACCGCCGGCGGCATCGAGCTGATCGACCAGGACGTGACCGCGCGCAACGGCGGCTACGTGCACGACCGGCGCGGCGACTCCGGACGGCAGCCGGTGGCCGGAATGCCGGGGGACGCGTTGTCCCGGCACGAGCTGGACGAGCTCTACGAGACCACCCTGCTGCGCGGGCTGGCCAGCGAGACCGCGGTGCTGAGCGGCACCTGGCATCCGCGGCCGGTGCCCGCCGACGTGTACCGCAGGCTGGCGGGCGACCTCACCGCGAACGGCTGCCGGGTGATCGCCGACCTTTCCGGCGAACGCCTCGACGCCGCCCTCGAAGGCGGCCTGCACCTGGTCAAGGTCAGTCACGAGGAGATGCTCGAAGACCGGCGGGCGGACGGCGAAGAGCCGGCCGAGTTGATCGAGGGCATGTGGCGGCTGCGCGAGCACGGCGCCGCCGCGGTGGTGGTGTCCAGGGCATCGGCCCCCGCGCTGGCCCTTTTCGACGATACGGTCTGGGAGGTACACGGCCCCGAACTGCACACCGTGGACACCCGGGGCGCCGGCGACTCGATGACGGGTGCGATGGCCGCGGCACTCACCCAGGGTGCGGAGCTGCCGGACGCGATCCGGCTCGGCGCGGCCGCCGGCGCGCTGAACGTGACCAGGCACGGGCTGGGGTCCAGTAGCGGCGAAGGCGCCGCCGAGCTCGTCGACCGGGTCGAGCTGCGCCGTCACCAGCCGAAGCGGAAGGGACATCCATGACGCGGCTTCGCGCCCTGATCACCAACGACGACGGCTTCGACTCCGAAGGACTGGCCGTGCTCGCGCGGGCGGCCGTGGCGGCCGGGCTGGAGGTGGTGGTGGCCGCGCCGCACGCGGAGGCCAGCGGCACCGGCGCCGGGCTGACCGTGCTCACCGAGGAGGGCAGGTCGGTGATCGAGCGGGCGCACCGGCCGGGGCTGCCCGACGTGCCCTGCTACACCGTTTCCGCACATCCGGCGTTCATCACCCTGGCGGCGCTCGACGGCGACTTCGGGCCGCCGCCCGACCTGGTGCTGTCCGGGGTGAACCGGGGCATGAACCTGGGCAAGCCGGTGATCCACTCCGGCACGGTCGGTGCCGCGCTGACCGCCGGCACGAACGGTGTGCGCGGGCTGGCGATCTCGGTCGAGGCGGACGAGATCGCGCCGCCGCGCTGGCCGGACCCCGGTGGCATCCCGGCGCAGGCCATCGAACTGCTGCTCCGCACCCCGGCCGGCACCGTGCTCAACGTCAACATCCCCGATCTGCCGCCGGACGCGCTCAAACCGCTCAGCACGGCCACCCTGGCCACCGCCGGCGCGGTGCAGAGCCTGCTGTCCCACGAGCGGGGCGGGGACGAGGTGGTCACCACCGAGATCGGCGAGCAGGCCGAGCCGGGCACCGACGTCTACCTGGTGAACCGCCAGGTCCCCACGGTGACCGCGCTGCGCCCGGTCGCCGAGGACACCGCCCTTGACCTGACCGGCTACCTCTAGCCGCCGAGGACGGAGTCGGCGAGGGCGAGGGCTTCGGCACGGTTGAGGGCGAGTCCTTCGGCGTAGGCGGCGTCGAAGGCGGCGTCGCCGAGGTGGGTGCGGGCCAGGTCGGACACCCGGGTCACGTCCGGGTCGGCGATCGACGGTGCGCCGCTGAGGGCGTCGCCGGCGCCGAGCAGCCGGGCGGCCCGCGCCGGGTCGCCGCCGGCCACGGCGACCCCGGCCAGCGCCAGCAGCACCACCGCGTGCAGGTCGAGGAAATCCTTGCCGGCGGCGAAATCCGCCGCCTGCCGCAGCCACCGGCGGGCCTCGGCCGGTTCCCCTTCGACCTCGGCGAGCCGGCCGAGCGAGATCCACAGGTACACGCGCACCAGGTCCGTGTTGAACAACCCGGGCGGGCACTCGTCCGCCACCCGGGTGTAAAGCGCGCGGGCCTCGGTGAGCTCGCCGCGGAGCCGGGCCAGGTCGCCGAGGCCGAGGTGCGCGGTGCCCAGCTGGGTCGGCGCACCAGCGCGACCGGCCAGCTCGGCCGAGCGCTGATAGTCCTGCTCCGCGCCGTCGAGGTCCCCGGTGCGCATTCGGTAGCCGCCCCGGCGGGCGAGCAGGTCGGCGGTCTCCTCGGTGGCGCCGAGCTCCGTGGTCAGCTCGATGCCCTCGTCGAACAGCGCCAGCGCCCGCTCCCGATCCCCGCGCTGACCGGCGATCGGGGCCAGCTCACCGATCACCTGGCTCATCCCCCACCGCTCACCGATCGCGCGGAACTGCCGCAGTGCGGCGGTGAAACGCCGTTCGGCCTCGATCAGGTCACCCTGGAACACGGCCATGAAACCCTCGCTCAACGGCACCATCGCCTGGCTCCACGGGTCGGCGCCGAGCAGTTTCTCCGGCTGCCCGGACAGCAGCTCGCCGTCGTCCGGCGGACCGGACCTCAGTGCCCAGAACATGGTCAGGAACGGCTGCGCCGGCGGCCCGGTGCGGGCCTTGGCCAGCCGGTCCAGCGTGGCCAGCTGGGCGCGCAGCGGTTCGTGGTCCGCCATGCCGAAAGCGGCGTTGAGCACGCACAGCACGTATTCCTCTTCCAGGCCCTCCGGCGGCTCGCTGCCCAGTTTCAGGGCCAGCTGGTAGCTCAGCGTCGAGCTGTCGGACCGGCCGCGCAGCCACCAGTACATGGACAGTGCGCTGATGAGTTGGAGGGCGAGGGTGGTGTTGTGGTCGATGGTCCAGCGGAGTGCGGTGTGGAGGTTGGGGTAGTCGGTGTCGAGTTGGGTGAGCCAGTGGAGTTGGTGGGTGGTGCGTAGGTGGGGGTCTGCGGTTTGGGCGAGGTGGAGGTAGTAGGTGGCGTGGGTGTGGTGGAGGTGGTGGGTGTGGTCGGGGTCGAGGTGGGTGGTGCAGAAGGCGCGGATGGTGTCGAGCATGCGGTAGCGGTTGTCGGTGGTGGTGAGTAGGGATTTGTCGGCCACACTGCGGGTTGTTGGGTTCACCACGCACACGGCCGGAGGAGATCACCGGAGGCCTGCGCCGCTCGCCGGGTGCTCACCTGACCCGCTTCCGCCCGCGTGAAATCATCGCTGGATGCGGTTCGGGGATTCTTGGTCCGGTGCTCGCCAGGTGTGCCGACGGGAGCCCCGGCCGTGCTCGGCGGGCCGCGCGGCGCGGGCGTTGGCTCGCGTTGCTGGCGGCCGAGGCGGGGGCGGGTGGTCCCGACCGACCGGCTGATCGACGGGATGTACGCGGGACGCGCCGCCGGAAGGCGCGGCGAACGCCCTGCAGTCCCAGGTTTCCCGGCTGCGCCGCAGGCTCGGTGACGCGGGGCTGGTGGAGCTGCATCCGGCGGGGTTACCGGCTAGCGGTCGATCCGGCGGAGGTGGACGCGCACCGGTTCACCGAACTGGCCGGCACCGGACGGGCGGCACTGGCGGGCGGCGAATACCGGCGTGCCGGCGGTGGTGAGGACGGGGACGGGGTGGCGGGTTTCGCCGGGGAGGTCGAGGGGTTCGCGGCTGGTGGCCAGGATCCGCAAGCCGGGTGCGCCGGTGAGCAGGGTGGCGGCCAGGTGGGCGACCGGGTCGATGAGGTGCTCGCAGTTGTCCAGCACCAGCAGCACCGGCCGTTCCCGCAACACCGCCACCAACCGCTCCACCGGTGTGCCGGACGCCCGTTGCGGGCTGAAGGCCGCTTCCCGCACGCCGAGCGCGGCGAGCACGGCCTTCGGCAGGTCGGCTTCCGCGACGATCTGGGCCAGCTCGACGAAGCACACCGGCCCGTCGACCCTGGCCGCGGCTTCGATCGCGAGACGGGTCTTCCCGGTGCCGCCGGGGCCGGTCAACGTGACCAGCCGCTCCCGGCTTAACAACGCCGCCAGCCGGATCAACTCGGTGTCCCGGCCCACGAAACTGGTCCACTGCGCGGGCAGGCCGCGGTGCGGCGCCGGCTCGTCGCGCAGCACCGCCAGATGGATCGCGGCCAGTTCAGGCGACGGGTCCGCGCCCAGTTCCTCGGCCAGCGTGCGGCGGGCGTCCTCGAACGCGGCCAGTGCCTCGGCCGGACGGCCCGCCGCCGCCAGCGCCCGCACCAGCAGGCCGCGAGTCCGCTCCCGCAGGGGATGCTCGGCCACCAGCCCGCGCAACCGGGAAACCACCTCGGCACCGCGGCCGAGCTCCAGCTCCGCTTCGGCCAGGTCCTCCACGGCCACCAGCCGCGTCTCCGCCAGCGCGGCCACCTGCGCCCGTACCGACGGCGAGTCGGCGAGATCCGCCAGCGCCTGCCCGCGCCACAGCCCCAGCGCGTCGCCGAGCAGCTCCGCGGCACGCCGGTATTCGCCGCCCGCCAGTGCCGCCCGTCCGGTGCCGGCCAGTTCGGTGAACCGGTGCGCGTCCACCTCCGCCGGATCGACCGCTAGCCGGTAACCCGCCGGATGCAGCTCCACCAGCCCCGCGTCACCGAGCCTGCGGCGCAGCCGGGAAACCTGGGACTGCAGGGCGTTCGCCGCGCCTTCCGGCGGCGCGTCCGCGTACATCCCGTCGATCAGCCGGTCGGTCGGGACCACCCGCCCCGCCTCGGCCGCCAGCAACGCGAGCAACGCCCGCGCGCGCGGCCCGCCGAGCACGGCCGGGGTCCCGTCGGCACACCTGGCGAGCACCGGACCAAGAATCCCGAACCGCATCCAGCGATGATTTCACGCGGGCGGAACGCCGGGTCAGGTGAGCACCCGGCCGAGCCGGCGCAGGCCCTCGGTGATCTCCTCCGGCGTGTGCGTGGTGAACGACAACCGCAGTGTGGCGGGATCCGGGGCCTCGACGTAGAACGGCGCACCCGGCACGAAGGCGACATCCCGCCGGAGCGCGAGCGGTAGCAGCCTGGTCGCGTCGGCATCGCCGGGCAGCCGCAGCCAGACGAACATGCCGCCGTCCGGGTCGGTCCAGCGGGTACCGGTCGGGGTCGCCGACGGCAGCGCCGCGAGCATCGCGTCGCGGCGCAGGCGGTAGGCGCCGCACAGCCCGCGCAGGTGGCCTTCGAGGTCGGCGCCGCGGAGATACTCCGCAGCCGCGGCCTGGTCGACGGTCGAGGTGTGCAGGTCGGCCGCCTGTTTCGCGACGGTCAGCCGGCCGACCGCTGGCCGCGGCGCGCGCAGCCAACCCAGCCGCATGCCCGGTGCCACGATCTTGGAAAAGCTGCCGAGGTACAGCGAGCGGCCCTCGGCCTCCGGCAGCGCGCTGATCGGTGTCAGCGGCGCACCCCGGTAGCGAAGCTCACCGTACGGATCGTCCTCCACGATCCAGAACCCGTGCTGCGCCGCCAGTTCCGCCACCGCGCGGCGGCGCGGCGCGGGCAGCGTGCGGCCGGTGGGGTTGGAGAAGGTGGGCACGAGGTAGAGCAGCCGCGGCCGTGCACGCACCACCAGCTCGGCGAGTGCGGCGGGGTCGATGCCGTCGTCGTCGCAGGGCACCGGCAGCACCCGCGCCCCGGCGAGCTGGAAGCACTGCAACGCGGACAGGTACGCGGGTTCCTCGACCAGCACCACCGAACCGGGGTCGAGCAGGGTCGCGGCGACCAGGGTCAGCGCCTGCTGCGAACCGGTGGTCACCAGCACGCCGTCCGGTTCGGTGGGCAGGCCGCGGCCGGTCAGCCGCGCGGCCAGCAGCTCCCGCAGCCCGGGGTCGCCCTCGGTCGGCGAGTACTGCAGGTTCCGGCGCGCGGACGGCCCGGACAGCACCCGGTCGAAGGCGGCGCGCAGGCCGTCGGTGTCGAACAGTTCCGGTGCGGGCAGCCCGCCGGCGAAGGAGATCACCCCCGGCCGCGTGGTCAGTGCGAGCAGGTCGCGGACCGGGGAGCTGGTGACCCCGGCCATTCTGGTGGCGAGCGCGGGCAGGGTGGAAGTGGACAAGATGGCTCCGGGACTCAGAAATGACTCAGACTGCGGCTTGGCGCAGCGGAGGAGCAGTGGTGCTGCCGCTCGTGGCTGCGGGGGTGGCTGCACTGGTCAAGGAGCCTTGGAAGTCAGGATAGGCCACCCCGCAACAGATTTTCACCGCCCGGCGCGCGAACTCCAGTCCTGGATGCGGCTCTGCCATTCCTTGATGGCGGAGCTGACCGCGTCCTCCATCTGCTCACCGGGGTCCTCCTGCTGAGGAGGCGGCGGTTTCGGGGCGGTCGTCCTGGTCTTCGTCACTTCCGGCTGCTTCGGCGGCGCGGCCGGCGGTGGCGCGGGGGCTTCGGGGAGGGTCGCGGTGGCCTCGGGCGGCGCGGTGGCCGGCGGAGCCGACGGCGACGGGGTCGCGGTGGGCACCGGCGGCTGGACGACCGCGTCGGCGGGCCGGTCGTCGTCGCCGGGCCCGCTGAGGAAGAACAGCCCGCAGGCGACCGCGAGCAGCACCACCGCGCCGGAGGCGAACCGGATCGCCGCCCTGGACCGCGGCTGCTCCTCGGCCGGCGATGCCAGCTCGTCGGCGAGGCGGTGTCGCCCGCCATCGGCGGATTCGGGCTCGGCAGGTGGGACCGTCGGCTCGGGCAGGCCCTGCGCGGCGCTCAGCGCACCGAGGAACATCGGCACGGTCTCGGTGGTGCTGGGCGGCTCGATCCTGGGGATCTCGGCGGTGGGCGGCGTGTCTGTGCTTTCAGGGCTGCCGGGCCTGTCGGGCTCGGGCGAGGCCGGGCGGGCCATCGACTACCTCCGGCTACAGAAACGGACACGGCACCTCGCACAACCTACCCGAACGGGCGGGGGAAACGTTCGCGTACCAGCCACAAATTTTCTCGAATCCACCCTGCACAGAGGTGATAATTCCGGCTCCGACCTGCGAAATAATTGCCCAGAACATGTTCTTCATGCCACTATCCGCTCACTCCAAGGACGGGGCGGACCAGCGGGAGGTCGAATGTCTGGCAGCGCGACGCCACCCGGCTCCCTGGGCAAGGTCGGCCTCTCCACCCGCGGTATGTCGGTACTGGTTCGCAACGGTGTGGTGCGGCCGATGGGCCCCGGCAAGCTGTTCCAGATCCACAGCGGGTTCCGCAAGTGGGGCCTCACCCTGACGCTGGCCTTCACCACCGGCGCGGTGCGCTATCCCGGGCGCCCGGCGATCATCGACGACCAGGGCTCGCTCAGCTACGCCGAGCTCGACCAGCAGTCCACCCGGCTCGCGCACGGCCTCCGCTCACTGGCCACGGACCGGGTGACGCGGATCGGCCTGCTCGCACGCAACCACCGCGGCGCGGTGCAGACCTGCATCGCGGCCGGCAAGACCGGGGCGGACGTGGTGCTGCTGAACACCGGGCTCTCCGCGGCGCAGATGCGCGCGGTGGTCGAGGAGCAGCAGATCAACCTCCTGGTCGTGGACCAGGACCTGCTGCCGCTGGTGGCCGAATGCCCGCCGGGGCTGCGCAAGGTGGTCGGCTGGACCGAGGGCCCCGTCGACTCGCTGCCGGACACCGGGCACCGCTGGCACACCCTGGAGTCGCTGATGGCGGCCGCGCCGGGCTGGGACCTGCCCAGCCCGAGCCGGCACGGCAAGACGATCCTGCTCACCTCCGGCACCACCGGCACGCCGAAGGGCGCGCGGCGCCCGGACCCGCGCAGCCTGACCCCGATCGCGGCGATGCTGGACGTGATCCCGCTGCTGACCGGGGACGTGATGCTGCTCGCGCCCCCGCTGTTCCACATCCTCGCCTACGGCCACCTGCAGCTCGGCGCGTTGCTGGGACACACTTTTGTGCTACGCCGCAAGTTCGACCCGGAGCGCACCCTGCACGACCTCGGCGACCACAAGGCCACCGTGCTGGTCGCCCCGCCGGTGATGCTGCAACGCATGCTCGAACTGCCCGCGCAGGCGGCCGCGGCCCAGCGCGGTTCCCGGCTGCGCGTGGTGTGCTGCGGCGGTTCCGCGCTGCCAGGCCGGCTGGCCACCAGCTTCATGGAGGTCTTCGGCTCGGTGCTCTACAACCTCTACGGCTCCACCGAGGTCTCCTGGGCGACCATCGCCACGCCACGGGACCTCGCCGCCGCGGACGGCACCGCGGGCAAACCGCCCCGCGGCACCAGGGTGGCAGTGCTGGACTCCGCCGGGAAGCGGGTCGGTCGGGGCGAGGTCGGTCGGATCTTCGTCCGCAACGGGATGCTGTTCGACGGCTACACCCGGCCCGGGATGGACAAGGAGGTCCGGCGTGGCCTGATGTCCACCGGCGACATGGGCTACTTCGACGAGAAGGGCAGGCTGTTCGTCGTCGGCCGGGACGACGACATGATCATCTCCGGCGGCGAGAACGTGTTCCCGCGCGAGGTGGAGGACCTGCTCTCGGCCCGTCGCGACGTCCGGGAGGTGGCCGCGGTCGGCGTTTCCGACGAGCGGTACGGCCAGCGGCTCGCGGTGTACGTCGTGGTCGAGCCGGGGCACTACCTCACCGCCGAGGACATCCGCGAGTACGTCAAGCGGAACCTGGCGAAGTTCTCCGTGCCGCGCGACGTGATGTTCCTCAACGAGCTGCCCCGCAGCCCGGCCGGCAAGGTCATCCCGCGAGACCTCCCCCTCGCCTTCCACTGAACGGCAAATAGCCGGCTTTTTGCCCTTTTGCGGGAGGGCAAAAAGCCGGCTATTTGCGGTCAGGCGCTGTAGCCCTTGGGCGGGACGAGGGAGGCGAGCTGGTCGAAGGTGAGCCAGTAGATCTGGTTGCCGCCGAAGTTGGCCGGGTCCGCGATCAGCACGGTCCCGTTGTCCGAGTTGTAGCCGATCACCGTGAAGTAGTGGTAGATCGTGTAGTTCGGGTAGCCCGGCGGATGGTTGTTCGCCGGCGCGACGATGTTCGTGACGACCGGGTAGTTGTTGTTGATGTCGAGCACGATGTCCTGCCAGAGCAGGTCCTTCTGCGCCTGGGTCGGCGGGTCGTTCGGCATGTTCTTCGTCTCGTACCAGCCGACCAGCCCGCTGAGCACGCCGGTGACCTGGCCGATGTAGTCGGTGCCGTTCTCCGTGGTGCCCAGCCGCCCGGCGAGGTCGCCCTGGCTCAGGTAGATCCCCCGCGCGGACAGCGCGATCCTGGTGGCCGCCGGACCGCACCAGTACCCGGTTTCCTGCACCTGGTAGTCGATGTTCAGCGTGACCGTGCCCTTGGCCTGCACCGGCCCGGAGGCCGGTTTGGCCGCGGCGGGTACCGGAAACGGGGCGGTACTCGCCGAAGCCGGCGCGATCAGGGTGCCGGCGGCGGCGAGCATCGCCACCGCGATCAGCGGAATTCTTCGCATGACCGTTTCTCCTCGTTGGTGAGTTCCCCACAAGCTGTCGACGGCTGACGACAGTATGATTCTCACCAGTTCGGACGGTCGCGGAAACGGTTTCAGGCAGGCGTGAAACCGCCCGGCGAAATTCGGGAAACCTGTCGGGAAAACTCTGTCGTGAAAACTACAGCCAGCCCGCTTCCCGCGCGGTGCGGATGGCGTCGATCCGGTTGCGCGCGCCGACCTTCCCGATCGCGTTGGACAGGTAGTTGCGCACGGTGGCCGGCGAAAGCGACAGTTTCGTGGCGATCTGCTCGGTGGACAGGCCGGTGTCCGCGGCAAGCAGCGCGTCCGCCTCGCGGCTGGTCAGCGGGCTGGCGCCGACCTCCAGCGCGGTGGCGATCAGCTCGGGGTCGATCACCCGCTCCCCCGCGGCCACCCGGCGGATCCCGTCGGCGAGGGTCTGCGCCGGCGCGTCCTTGAGGATGAAGCCCCGCACGTGCACCCGCAGCGCGCGCAGCAGGTGACCGGGCTGGCCGAGGCCGGTGAGCACCAGGATCCGGCAGTCCGGCAGCCGCTCGGCGAGCAACCCGGCGGCGGCGAGCCCGTCCATCCCCGGCAGGTCGATGTCGACCACCGCGACGTCCGGCCGGGTGCGCAGCGCCGCGTCCACGATCTGGGTGCCGGTGGCGACCTCGGCGACCACGCGCAGGTCGTCCTCCAAGGACAGCAGCGCCACCAGCGCACCACGGATCAGGTTCATGTCCTCGGCGATGAGTATGCGGATCACCGGACCTCCTCGGGAACTTCGACGAGCAGCCGGAACCGGCCACCCCGGACCGCCTCGGCCAGCACCGAACCGGACAGCGCGCGGGCGCGCGCGGTCAGCCCGGCCAGCCCGGTGCCCGCGCCAACCGGACCTTCCGCGCCGTTGTTCAGCATCTCCAAGTACACCAGGCCAGCACGGCGGGCCGCGCGGATCTCGCAGGTATCGGCCGTGCTGTGCCGGAGCACGTTGGTCGCACCCTCCCGGACCGCCCAGCCGAGCACGTCCTCCAGCCCGGCGGACAGTTCGGGCAGGTCCACCTCGATCATGGCCTCGATCCCGGCCGCCGACAACAACGCCCGCGCGCTGTCCACCTCGGAGCGCAGCGACACCCGGTGCTGGTCGCTGGTGACCTCGCGGACTCCGCGCAGCGCGCCGCGGGCGACCTCGGTCAGGCTCTCGATCTCGGCCCGTGCGGTGTCCGGGTCGGCGAGCAGCAGCCTGGCCGCCAGCTCGCCCTTGAGTGCCACCGCGGACAGGCTCTGGCCGAGCAGGTCGTGCAGGTCGCGGGAGACCCGCAGCCGTTCCCGGCCGATGGCCAGCTGGGCGAGGCCGACCCTGGCCGCCTGCAGCTGTTCGACCAGCCGCAGCAGCCGGGTCACCGCATACAGCGCGCCGGCGGCGATGGCGTAGGTGAGCGCGCCGCGGGTCGCCTGGTAGAGGAACAGCCCGAACTCGTCGTGCTGCAGCGTGGTCCAGCCGTCCCCCTGCAACGGCAGCGACAGCAGCGAGAGGGTCGAAAGCACCAGGCCGAACCGCCGGGGCAGCGCCATCGGGGCCGACACGATCACGTACACCTGCATGCCGGCCCAGCTCCAGCCGAACCACGGCAACGGCAGGTAGACCGCGAGGGCCAGCACCAGGAACGTGAGCGCGCCGTACTTGGGCCTCGTCCCGCGCGCCTCGGCGAGGCTGTGCCGCAGCTGCAGGACGCCGATCACCACGGCGCCCAGTATCGGCAGCAGCGGGTCGACCTGTTCCGGGCCGCTGACGCTGGTCACCACGGCGCAGATGATCAGCACCGGCAGGTTCAGCACCACCAGCAGCCGGGTGGCTCGTTCGGCGGTCCAGAAGTGCGGGCCCACCCCGGACTGGGCGAGGCTGCTCAAGGCGCGATCACCTCGCGGATACCGGCGTTCTCGGCGCCTTCCGCGCAGAGTTCGATGCGCACCCGGCCGCCGGGCGCGGAGACCGTCACGACGCACCGCCGGAGGGTGGCGTCGGCGAGTATCCGGCCGAGCACCCGGCGCAGCGCCGAACGCACCTCTTCGGGCAGTTCCTCGGGCAGTTCGTCCGGCAGCTCCAGCCGGGTTTCGATGCCGGCCGCGGTCAGCAGCGCCGTCGCGGTGTCCAGTTCGGTGCGCAGGACGACCCGCTGGTACCGGGTGAGCATCCGCCGGGTCTCCGACAGCGCCCGGCGGGAAATGCCCACCAGCGTGTCCAGTTCGCGTTCCGCGGCGGCAGGGTCGCGCACCGCGAGCGCACCGGCCCGGTCCCCCGCCGTCGCGATCGACTCCAGCGCCGCGCCGACGGTCTGCCGCAGCTCACCGTCGATCCGCAGCCGCTCCCGCACCACGGCTTCCGCGGCCAGCTCCAGCCTGGCCGCGTGCAGCTGCCGCGCCGCGCCGATCAGCCACAGCGGCAGGGCCAGCGACCCGCCGAAGACGAGCACGCCGAACGGGTAGAAGACCGCCCACTCCGGGGCGTCGAAGGCCAACGCCAGCGGCACCTCCGCGGCCGCGCAGCCGCCGAAGAGCACGAACGACCACGGCGGGCGCGGCACGACGAGGCAGAGCGCGGCGAGCGGTTGCAGGGTGCCGAGCCAGTCCGCGCCGATCACCGGGATCATCCCGACGTTCACCACGCCGACCACGGCCAGCGCCAGCCCGGCCCGGCGCGGCCGCTGCCCTTCGGCGAGCGAGAGCACCAGCCAGAGCAGGATCGGCAGGTAGGCGGCGGTGGCCACCAGCGCCTGCCAGAGATGACCTGGCTCGTTCCGGGAGACCGCGATCCGGAGCAGACCGGTGAGCACCAGCGCCAGCGTGTAGGCGACCACACCAGCGGTGGCGAGCCGAAGGAAGCCGTGCGGCCCTCGCTGCTGTTTCAGTCCGACTCCCACCCCAGTGCGGGTTCACCCGCCCCCAGTCCGGCTGCGGACCCGAGTACCCCCGCGGTTGACCACGACCCCGCACCGGCAGGGTCGGCCAAGGATAGGCACGCCATTGCCGGCTGCGCCAGCACGATCCTGGGCGGGAGTGCGGGCCTGGTGTCCGTTTGAGAACGATGCGGATCCCACAGGTCACCGCGGGTATGCGGACGCTCGCTCAGGCGCGCAGTTCCGGGATACCGGCTAGTTCGCGGATGATCCGCTGGGCCTCCACCAGCCCGGCCACCCGGCGGCCGTTGCCCGCCATCGACTCGTACTGCGCCAGCCCGAGCCGCACCAGCGCCTCCCGCGCGTCGATCTGCACCGCTACCTCTGCCACCGTCGCGCAGTCCATCCCGGACCGCCCCGCTTCACTGCCTTCACTCACGCCTTCACCGTGACACAGCCATTCCCGGCCGTCAGCCCCCTCCCACCTGCTTCGCGCACACCGGCCGTTTGCTAGGTCAGGGATCGAGCAACGGCCGGACCGCACCGGCGGCGCTCAACGCCCGGTGCAGGGCGAGCTCGGCGGTGTCTCCGTGCACCAGCACGATGCCGGTGCAGCCGCGCTGGTCGGTCAGGTGCTCCAGGCGGCGGCCGGTCGGTGCGGTCGGGTACCACTCGGGGTCTCCCGGGTACGCGGCCAGCGCGTCGATCCCGGACCAGCCGGTGAGCGTCCCGGCCACCGGCGCGTAGACGAGCACGAAGGCGGTCGCCGGTCCACCGGGGACGGCGGCGTCGAGCAGGGCGGGACGGCGGCCGAGCGCCATCTCGATCATCGCGACGTACACGTTGGTACCCAGCGAGCGGCACAGCGCCTCGCCCACCATCGCCCCGCCGATCCGCCCGTTGATCTCCACCAGCTCCGGGCCGTCCGCGGTCAAGGCGAACTCGACGTGCGCGAACCCGCGGTGCTGCCCGGCCGCGGCCAGCACCCCCGCCACCCACTCCTGCACCGAAGCCAGGTCCTTCTCGCCGAAACCGACGGGGAAGGCGCACGCCTCCTCCCGGAACCACGGTTCCGCCGACAGCTGCCTGCTTGACACCCCGAGCAGCCGCGTTTTCCCTTGCCAGGTGAGGGTTTCCGCGCTGTATATCGGACCGGCGAAGAACGGCTCAGCGATCAATCGTCCTTTGAGGACACTCGTGCCGGCGGCCGCGAGCGCGTACCGCAGCTCGCCGGTGCTCCTGGCCAGCCACACGTCCCGCGAGGACGTGCCCGCCGAGTCCTTGACGATCGCGGGCAGCCCGACCGAGCGCAGCACCTCGTCCACCCCAGCAGCGCTTTCGGTGCCGTCGGGTACGTCGATCGCGACACCCCGGCCAAGGCCCCGCTCGTGCAGCAGCCGCCGCACCTCGCCCTTGTCGCGGGCGGTCCGCACGGCCCGCTCCCCCGGTCCAGGCAGGCCGAACTGCGTGGCGAGCCGGGCACCGGCGAGTCCCCAGGTGTCGGTGGAGCTGATCAGCCCGGCCAGGTCGTGGATCCGCGCCAGCGCTGCCGCGCACGCGGCCTCGTCGTCCGTGTCGAGGTCCACCACCTCCAGCGCGCCGTCCGGCAGCCGGGACAGCTCGTGCAGGTAGAGCGAGCGGTGCCCGGTGAACAGCACCAGCCGCTGCCCCACCTGTGCCGCCGCATCGGCCAGCCTGCCCAGCCCGAAGCTCAGCGCCTCCAGCAGCACGATGGTCATATCTCCTCCGCGGTAAAGAGTGCGTCGTCGGTGGTCATAACGCTGTAACCTCCCTCGAATCCGACACTCCCCCGGCACCAAAGTAGGGCCGGCGCGCCCAGTCCATTGTGGACCATGGCGGGGTCAGCTCGGCCAGCGAACCGATCTCCGAAGGCCACAGCACCGCCGGGTCCAGCGCCTCCGCGTGCCGGGAGAAAACCCTTTCCACATAACGATGTCCGGTGTCCGCCCCGATCACGAGATGGGTCCGTTCCGGATGCCGCCGCGCCTCCCAGCGGGTCGCCAGGTACGCCGCGCCGGTGGACAGCCCGGCGAACACCGCGTGCTCGCGCAGCAGGCCGACCGCGCCGGCCATGGCGTGCGAGAAACCCAGCCAGTGCAACCGGTCGTAGAGCCGGTGGCGCACGTTCTCGAACGGGATCGAGCTGCCGATGCCGGCGATGATGGCGTCCGGGTCGGGGAACCGCTCACTGCCGAAGGTGACGCTGCCGAACGGCTGGACACCGAGCAGCCGCACGTCCGGATCGTCCAGGCGAAGGCGTTCGACCAGCCCGCCGGTGGACGCGCCGGTGCCGACCGAGCCGACCACGGTGACCGGGCCCGGCGGCAGTGCCGCGGCGACCAGCTCGGCCAGTTCCGCGTAACCCGCGTAGTGCACCGCGTCGTGGTACTGCCGCATCCAGTGCATGTCCGGCCGCTGGGCGAGCAGCTGCCGGACCCGGCGCACCCGCCGCTCCTGGTCCAGCCGCAGGTCCTCCGACGGCGGCATCTGGTCCACTTCGGCCCCGAGCACCTCGAGCTGCGCCCGCATGCCGGCGTCCACCGTGGTGGAGGCGACGATGTGGCAGCGCAGCCCGTACCGGTGGCACGCCATCGCCAGTGCCAGCGCGTAGATCCCGCTGGAAGAGTCCACCAGCGTCTGCCCCGGCCGGACGGTGCCGCGGTCGAGCAGGGTGCGGACCGCGCCGAGCGCCGCGTACACCTTCATCGTCTCGAACCTGGCGAGCACCACGTTCGGGGCCAGCCGGATCAGGCTCGGGCTCTTGATCGCGTCGGTGATGTGCTCGTGCACGGTGGCGCTCGCGGCGGTCAGGTCCGGCAGGGAGGTCACCGCCGTCACCGGCCGATCGACCGCAGGTAGCCGGCCAGGTTCTCGGCCGCCTGCGCGTTGCGCGGCCCGCTGACCAGATCGCCGTAGGACATCACGTGGAACCGGTTCTCCCGCACCGCCGGGGCGTTCTGCAGGCCCGGCACCGACTTCAGGTACTCGATCTTCTGCGCGGCGGGCTGGTCGGCGTAGTCGACCACCACGATCGCCTCCGGCTCGGCCTGCACCACCGGTTCCCAGCCGACCGCGGCCCAGCCCTTTTCCAGCTCCCCGAACACATTGCGGCCACCGGCGGCGGTGATGACGTCGTTCGGCGCGGCATGGCGGCCGGCGGTGAACGGCTGGTCCACCCCGGAGTCGTAGACGAACACCTTCGCCGGCACGGCACCGGCCGGCACGCTCGCGCGGACCTTGGCGATCCGATCGCGCAGCTCGCCGACGAGCTGCTCGGCCTTCGGCTCCACCCGGAAGATCTTGCCCAGGTTGAGCAGGTCGGCGTAGAGCGCTTCCAGCGGGGCGATGTCGGTCTTCTTGTCGCCGTAGCCCCAGCAGGTCTCCGAATGCAGGTAGCTGCGGATGCCGACCTGGTCGAGCAGTTGCGGGGTGATCCCGCGTTCCTCGCTGAACCCGGAGTTCCAACCGGCCAGCACCCAGTCCGCCTTGGCCTCGACCAGGATCTCCCTGGTGATCTTGGACGAGCCCAGCCGCGCCACCTTCTGGTAGTCCGCCTTGTACGGAGAGCTGTCGATGGACGGGTCGCCGAGCTTGTTCATCACGTACCCCCGCAGCCGGTCCGCCAGCCCGAGCGCGAACAGCTTGTCCGCACCGCTGACGTCGTAAGCCACCGCGCGCTGCGGCAGCGGATAGCCGACCTGCGCACCGCAGTTGGTCACGGTGGCCGGCGCCGCCGGGTCCGCCGCGGACGGTTCTTCCACGGTGGCCCCGCAGGCCCCGCAGCCCAGGGCCAGCAGAGCGAACGCCAAGGTCGCGACGGTGGCGCGAAACGGCACAGACCGCATCATCGTGCCCTTCCCTTCTCGATGGTCTGATCGGTCTCCACGGCCCCGAGGTCGTAGAGCAGCTGGGTGGCTCCGGTGCGCGGGTGGGTCACCACGGTGACCTCCACCCCGAACACCTCGCAGATCAGCCGGGGCGTCAGCACCTCGGCCGGTTTCCCGCAGGCGACCAGCGAACCGGACCGCAGCACCGCGATCCGGTCGCAGACCGCGGCGGCCAGGTTCAGGTCGTGCAGCGCGACCAGCACGGTCAGCCCGCAGCCGTGCAGAAAGGACAGCAGCTCGATCTGGTGCCGGACGTCGAGGTGGTTGGTCGGCTCGTCGAGCACCAGCACCCGCGGCTCCTGCACCAGCGCCCTGGCCACCAGCACCCGCTGCCGCTCCCCGCCGGAGAGGGTGAGCACGCTGCGCGACTCCAGGTGCGCGATGTCCATTCGCGCCAGTGCTTCCCGGCAAAGTCCCCGTTCGCGGTCGGTCAGCCTCGCGTTGCCGCGCTGGTGCGGCGACCGGCCAAGCGCGACCACCTCGGCCACGGTGAAGTCCAGTTCGGCGTGGCTGTCCTGGGTCAGCGCGGCGATCGAGCGGGCGCTGTCGCGCAGGCTGGTGCCGCTGAGGTCCTCGCCGTCCAGCAGCACCGCGCCGGAGCTCGGCCGCAGCGCGCGGTAGACGCAGCGCAGCGCGGTGGACTTCCCGGCACCGTTCGGCCCGACCAGCCCGACCACCTCACCCGCGCCGACGTCCAGCCGGAGCTCGCTGACCAGCTTCTTGCCGGCGACCTCCACGGAAACTTCGCGCAGCGAAAGGGATTTCGGGGTCACCTCGCTCATCAACGGCCTCCGAACAGGTAGCCGCGGCGGCGCAGCACCACCAGGAACACCGGCACCCCGATCAGCGCGGTGATCACCCCGAGCGGCAGCTCCTCCGGTGCCACCACGGTGCGCGCCAGCACGTCCACCCAGACCAGGAAGCAGGCACCGGCCAGCGGCGCCACCGCGAGCACCCGCCGGTGCCCGGAGCCGACCACCATCCGGATCACGTGCGGCAGCACCAGCCCGACGAAACCGATCGCCCCGCTGACCGCGACCAGCAGCCCGGTGGCGCCGGCGGTGAGCAGGAAAAGCCAGCGCCGCAACCGTTCCGCGTCCACGCCGAGGCTGGCCGCGGTCTCGTCGCCGAGCGAGAGCACGTCCAGCGAACGGCTCTTGCGCAGCAGCACCAGCACGGTCACCGCCACCGCCGCCCCGGCGATCGGCAGCGACTGCCAGCTCGCCGCGCCGAGGCTGCCGAGCAGCCAGAACAGCACCGTCTGCGCGGCCTGGCCGTTCGGCGAAAGGAACACCAGCAGGCTCATCACCGCCTGGAAGGCGTAGGTCAGCGCGACCCCGGTGAGCACCAGCCGCAGCGGGGTGATGCCGAGCGGGCTGCGCGCGGCGAGGTAGACCAGCACGGTGGCAGCGAGCGCGCCGATAAAGGCGGCGGCGGACAGCGCATACACACCGAGGCCGGCGAAAACGCCGAACACCACCACCGCGGTCGCCCCCACCGACGCGCCCGAGGAGATGCCCAGCACGAACGGGTCGGCCAGCGCGTTGCGCACCAGCGCTTGGATCGCCACCCCGACCACGCTCAGCCCGGCGCCCACCAGCACCGCGAGCAGCACCCGCGGGGTGCGGACCTCCCAGACGATCGCGTAGCCGGTCACCTCGTCGGCGCCGATCTGCCCGCCGGTCAGCGCCGCGCCGAGGTAGCGCAGCACCTGCCCGAGCGGCACCACGGTCGGGCCGAGCGAGATGCCGGCGAGCACCGAAAGCACCAGCACCACGGCGAGGCCGCCGAGCGCGACGGTCAGCCTGCCGGCGCCGCCCTTGACCTCGGCTGGCCCGGGTGACTCAGGTGGCACGACGGCCCCGCACGATCAGCCGGCGGGCGTGGTTGTCGTACGGGCTGCCGTCGAAGTCCCCGAAGCACTCGACGTCGGTGAACCCGGCCCGCTCGTACAGCGCGCGCAGCTCGGCCGCGCTGTAGAGGAAGGAATGGATCGACGCCCGGCGCACGGTGTCCCCGGTGACCAGCGTCCAGTCGCTGCGCAGCCGGGTCCAGTCGTCGGTGATCGTGTCCCGCATGTAGACGGTGCCGCCCTCGACGTCCACCGCCTTGGCCGGCCCGACCCAGCTCGCCAGCACCTCCTTGCCCAGCACGTCGATCAGCAGCGTGCCGCCGGGCGCCAGCGAGTCATGGGCGTTGCGCAGCACCCGCAGGTTGTCGCCGGGGTCGGTGAAGTAGCCGAACGACGTGTACATGTTGAGCACCACGTCGAAGGACCGCGGTTCGGTGTACTCGAGCATGTCGGCCTGGACCAGCCGGACCGGCACGTCCGCCTCCGAACAGACCTTGGCGGCCTGTTCGAGCATGACCGGGCTCAGGTCCACTCCGGTCACGTCATGCCCCGCCCTGGCCAGCGGCACCAGGTAGACCGCCGGGCCGCAGCACAGGTCGAGCACCCTGGAGCCGGCCGGGAAGTCCAGCAGGGGCGAGGTGGACACCAGCCCGGCCGCCTCCGCCGAGCGTCGCGCGGAGAACATCGCGCCCGAGAAACCAGCCCACAGCTCGTCATCGTCGTACCAGGGCATCCGTCCGTTCCCCCTCGTTTCGCGGTGGTCGCTGCACTAGTCGTTGGGCGACGGCTCCTGGTTCCCGATGCCGGGTGGATCTTCCCAGTCCCTGGAAACTCTTGTGCTTCGATTGACCGGATTTCAAATCCAGTCATATGCTTGTTCCGTGAGCACGAGATCCGAGCGGGCGGAGCGCATCCTCGACGCGGCCGGCGAGCTGCTGCTGCGCCTGGGCTACCGGCGAGTCACGGTGGAGGACGTCGCCGAGCACGCCGGCATCGGCAAGGGCACCGTCTACCTGCACTGGAAGACCAGGGAGGCGCTGTTCCTCGCGGTACTGCAGCGCGAGGTGGTCGCTTCGATGGACGAGCTGGCCGAGGCGCTGCGCACGGACCCGCGCGGCATCCTGCTGCACGAGCTGACCAGGATCCACTTCCGCAACGTGCTGCGGCGGCCGCTGCTGCACGCGCTCTACACCGGCGATCCGGGGGTGCTCGGCAAGCTCACCAAGGCGCTGCACGACCATCAGGACGAGTCGCACCACACCGCGTTCGACGACTACCTGCGCCTGCTCGCCGGGCACGACCTGCTCCGCGCGGATCTGGGCGTGCCGGAGATCTCCTACACCTACCACGCGATCCTGCACGGGTTCCTGCTCACCGACTCCTACCGTCCAGGCCGGACCGACCTTGGTCTGGACCACAAGGCGGACCTGCTGGCGGACGCCGTCCGGCACGCGCTGGAACCGGCCCGCCAGCCCACCAGGAAGGCACTGGCGGCCTGCGCACCGGCGGCCGTCGAACTGTTCCGCGCGGCCGCGGAACAGGACCGCGCCCGGTTGCACCGGGCCTACTGATCAGGGGGAGCCATGCGGATCGGGCTGTTCGTGAACGAGCTCGGAGTGACTGTGGACCAAATGGCCGCCGAAGCGCGGGCGGCGGCGCAACGCTTCGGCACCGTGTGGACCGGCCAGCGGCACGGCCTGGACGCGCTCACCGCACTGGCTGTGCTCGGCCGCGAGGTGCCCGGGGTCCGGCTCGGTGTTTCGGTGACCCCGACCTACCCCCGGCACCCGGTCGCGCTGGCCGCTCAGGCGCGCACCGTCACCTCCGCCATCGGCGACCGGCTCGACCTCGGCATCGGGGTCAGCCACCGGTACCTGATGCAGGACCGGCTCGGATTCTCCTTCGAGCGCCCGGCCAGGCACCTGCGCGAGTACCTGACCGCGCTGATGCCGTTGCTGCGCGGGGAAAGCGTCTGCTATCGAGGCGAAACGCTGACCGCGGTCGGCGAGCTGGACGTGCCGGGTGCCGCGGTGCCCTCGGTGCTGGTCGGCACCACCGGCCCGGCCATGCTGCGGGTCGCCGGGGAGTTGGCCGACGGCGTGATCTCCATCTGGGCCGGGGCGGCGACCCTGGCCGAGTACATCGTGCCGGCGGTGACCAAAGCGGACCGGGCGCCCAGGGTGGTGTCGCAGCAGCTGGTCTGCGTGACCGCCGATCCGGACGACCGCCGGGCCGAGATCGCGCGGGAGTTCGGGGCGGCGGCCCAGGTTCCGGCCTATGCGGCGATCTTCGAGCGGGAAGGAGCGGCCGGCCCGCAGGACACCATCCTGCTCGGCGACGAGGCCGCGGTGACCGCCCAGCTGACCCAGCTGTTCGACGCGGGCGCCACCGAGGTGATGGCCATCCCGATCGGCCCGCCCGAGGACCGCGCCCGCACCCTCGCCCTGCTCCACTCCCTCACCACCCCCGGCAAATAGCCGGCTTTTCGCCCTTGGGGTCACCGGGCAAATAGCCGGCTTTTTGCCTTTGCGTCGCCGGGGAGGGCGGGAGACGGGCGGGCCCGGCCGGTGCCGCCGAGGAGGGCGGCGATCGCGGGCACGGTGAGGGTGCGGACCAGGAAGGTGTCCAGCAGCAAGCCGGCGCCGACGGTGAAGCCGATCTGGGCCAAGGTGGTCACGCTGCCGGCCAGCATGGCGAACATGCTCGCGGCGAAGATCACCCCGGCCGAGGTGATCACCCCGCCGGTGGCGCCGACCGCGCGGATGATCCCGGTCCTGGTGCCGCGCACCGACTCGTCGCGAATCCTGGTGATCAGCAGCAGGTTGTAGTCCGCGCCGACCGCGACCAGCGCGATGAACGCAATCGGCGCGACCGACCAGTGCAGGTCCTGGTGCAGCAGGTGCTGCCAGACCGCCACCGACAGGCCGAGCGCGGACCCGTAGGACAGCACCACCGACAGCAGCAGGTACAGCGGCGCGACGAAACCGCGCAGAAGCAGCACCAGGATGAGGAAGATGGTCGCCAGCGCCATCAGCGCGACCAGCAGGAAGTCGCTTTCCACCAGCTCGGCCAGGTCCGCGTTGGTGGCGGCCATCCCGGTGGCCGCGATACCGGCGTCCGCCAGCGGCGAGTTCCGCACCGCCTGCTCCGCGGCCTGGCGCACCGCCTTCGCCCGCTCGATCGCCGCGGCACCGAAGGGATCCGAGTCGCCGAGCACGATCATCCGCGCGGTCCGCCCGTCCGCGGAGAGGAAGTACCCGCTGGCGAGCGCGAACTTGGGGTCGCCGAAGGCCCGTGCCGGCAGGTAGAAGCCGCCGATGGCCGGGTCGCCGGCGCCGGCACCGACCTCCAGCAGGAAGTCCGCCGCCTCCCGCAGCCCGCCGGTCAGCTGCCCGGTCGACTCGGCCAGCGCGGCCGTCCCGTCGCGCACCTGGCCCGCGCCGTCGGCCGCCGTACCCGCGCCCTCGGCCAACCGCCCGGCCCCGTCGTTCGCGGCCTCCGCGCCGGCCGACAGCTCACCGAGCTTGTCCTTGAAGGTCCGCTGCGCACTGGTCAGCTCGCCCATACCCGCCCTCGCGGCGTCCAGCCCGGACCGCAGCTCACCGATCCGCGCGGCCAGCTCGGTGTTGCCGTCGGCCAGCCGCCGCGAACCGTCCGCGAGCTGCTTCAAGCCGTCCATCAGCTGCGTGCGACCGGCCTGGTAGATCTCGGTCAGCCCGGCGCGCACCTGGCGGCAGAACGGATCCAGCCCGCAGAGTGGGCTGGCATTCAGCCCGTCGAGGGCGAGCCCGATCCCATCGGCGAGGGTTTTCGCCTGCTGGTAGGCGAAGTTCAGGGTGTCCGCGAGCTGGCCGGCGCCGGCGGCGAGCTGCCCGGCACCGTCTTCGAGCTGGCGGGCACCACCGGCCGCGGTGCCGAGGCCGTCGTCCGCGGTTTCCAGCCCGGTCAGCAGCCGGGCCGCCCCGTCCACCGCGGCCTTCGAACCTTCGGCCAGCCGGCCGGTGCCGTCCACCAGACCACCGGCTCCCCCGGCCAGTTCCCTGGTGCCGCCGGCCAGGTCGCGGGCACCACCGGCGAGCTCATCGGTCTTGCCCTGTCCATCGGCGAGTTGCTTCGCCGCGGAGTCGAGCCGCTCGCCGACCTGGCCGGACTGGTAGCCGACCGAGGCCTCGGGGATCGTGCTGCCCAGCGGCCGGGTCGCTCCGCGGACCATGCTCACCCCGGGCACCTTGGCCACCGCGGCCGCGACGTTCTCCAGCGCGGCGAGGCCCGCCGGGTTGCGCAGGTCGTGCCCGGCGTCGATCAGCAGGTAGTCCGGCAGCAGCTCGTTGGCCGGGAAGTGCTCGGCGAGGCTCGTGTAGCCCAGGTTGCTGTCGGTGCCGTCCGGCTGCATGCCCCGCTCGTCGAAGCTGAGCCGGATACCGGGCAGGAAGGCGGCCAGCGCGATCAGCAGCACCAGGCTCAGCGCGAGCACCCGGCCAGGTCCGCGCACCACTCGCGCACCGGCCACCCGCCAGTGCCGGGTGCGCGCCGCGCCGCGCGGTTCGGCCAGCCCTCGCCTCGATGCCACGGTCAGCAGCGCGGGCGTGAGGGTGAGCGCGACCAGCAGCGTGATCACGATGCTGACCGAGACCCCCGGCCCGGTGGTGCGGAAGATGCCGATCTCGGCGAAGAACAGGCAGGCGCAGGCGGCGGCGACGGTGGCACCGGAGGCCACGATCACCGCGGCCACTTTGGACGTCGCCCCGGCGACGGCGCCACCCGAGTCCACACCCGCCCTGCGGTGCTCGTGGAACCGGCTGATCAGGAACACCGCGTAGTCCGTGCCGGCGCCGAGCACCAGCGCGGTGGTGAGCGCGGTGGTGAAGGTGGACACCGGCAGCGAATGCTCGCCCCAGAACGCGACCACGGCCCGCGAGACCGCCAGCGAAATACCGATCACCGCGAGCGGAATCAGGGCGGTGACCAGCGAACGGTAGATCATCAGCAGGATCAGCGCGATCAGCACCACGGTGGCGGCGGTGATCGCGAGCATGCTGCTTTCGGTCTCCTGCAGCTCGTCCGCGATCGTCGCGGCCGGGCCGGTGACGTGCACTTCGAGGTCGTCGGAGTGTTCCTGGTCCGCGGCCGCCTCGCGGACCGCCCGCAGGTTCTCCGCGACCTCCGGCGCGCCGATCGTGCCGTGCAACCCGACCGGCAGGTACAGCGACTTGCCGTCCTTGCTGCTGACCGCGTCCTTCAACGCCGGACGGACGTTGATGTCCTGCACCGAGGCCACGTGCCCGGTGTCCGCGCGCAACCGCCCGGCCAGCAGGTCGTAGTAGCCGCGATCCGCGCCGGTGAGCCCGTTGTCGTTGGTGAGCACCACGAACGCCAGCGCCTGGGTGCCGTCCTCGTGGAAGCGCTCGGCCACCTCGCCGGTGGCGCGCACGGAGTCCGCGGTCACCGGCACGAAGGGCGCCGAGCGTTCCGCGATGACCTGCTCGATCTGCGGGATGGCGAAGTTGAGCCCGGCCGCCAGCGCGACCCAGAACAGGATCACCGGCACCGCGTGCCGGGTCACGAAACGGCCCAGCCGCTTGAAGATGCCCAGTTCCCGATGCCCCACGCGCGTCCCCTTATTGATTCTCGCTCAACAGTAGGACCACTATTGAGTGAGAGTCAACAGCGTCGGGGCGGGAGCTAGGATGCTCGTCATGCGTCCTCGTCCCGCTGCCAGGATGTTGCCGGGTGAACGGCGTGCGCTGATCCTGGAGACGGCGCTGAAAATGTTGGAGACCCGGCCGATCGACGAGCTCGGCGTCGGCGAGGTCGCGGCCGGCGTCGGCGTTTCACCGGGGCTGCTGTTCCACTACTTCGGCTCCAAGAAGGGCCTGCACGAGGCGATCCTGCGCACCGGCACCAGCGAGGCGCTCGCGCGGATGAAACCCGACCCGGAGCTGACGCTCAGCGAGCAGGTGCGGTACTTCACGCACGCCCTGCTCGACTCGGTGACGCAGTACCCCACCGCCTATCCGACGATCGTCCGGCTGGCCAGCGGCGGCGACCGGGAGATGCGGGCGCTGCACGAGCAGATCCGCGACACGGTCAGCGGCTGGTTCGTCGACGCGCTGACCGACGCCGGCATCCGCACCGGACCGGCGCTGCCGCTGGCACTGCGCGGTTGCCAGGCGTTCATCGAGGAGGCCGTGCTGGCCTGGCTCGACCACCCCGAGGTGGACCGCTCGGTGGTGGTCGGCCTCTGCGAACGCTGCTGCCAGCAGGCCGTGCTCTTCTCCGTCGACGACCCCGATTCCGTCGCCAGGCTCCTCGACCACCTATAGCCCGCTCGGCCGCAGGCCGGCGAAAAGGTCGGTTTCGGGCCGGGAAACCGGGATGTGGCTGCGGGCCAGGTGGTAATCCTCGGTCGGCCACACCTCGCGCTCCAGTGCGCGCGGGTGCGCGAACATCGGGTGGTCCGGGTCGACCTGGGTGGCGTGCGCGAACAGCGCGCGGTCCCTGGTCTCGAAGTACTCCGCGCAGCGCACCCTGGTGGTCACCGCCAGCTCCGGCGCGGTATCCGGCCAGTCCGCCAGCACCGGACCGATCAGCGACTCGATCCCGCGCACGGTCATCGCGTCGTGCAGTGCCTGGAACCAGGCCCGGCTCAGCGTGGCCAGGTAGTACAGCTTGGCCGGCCGCCACGGCGGTCCCGAGTCCGGATAGCGCCCGGGGTCCCCGGCCGCGCCGAACGCCTCGGCCGCGACCTCGTGCGTCCGGACGTGGTCCGGATGCGGGTATCCCCCGGTCTCGTCGTAGGTCACCAGCACCTGCGGCCGGAACTCCCGGATCACCCGCACCAGCTCCGCGACGGCGACGGACACCGGCAGCGCGGCGAAACAGCCGTCCGGCAGGCTTTCGCCACCGCCGGGCAGCCCGGAGTCGGGGAAACCGAGGAACCGCTGGCGCACCCCGAGAATCCCGGCCGCCGCGGCCATCTCCCGGCGCCGGACCGCGGGTAGGTCGCGGCGGATCTCCGGCCGGTCCAGTCGCGGGTTCAGCACGTCGCCCCGTTCCCCGCCGGTGCAGGTGACGACCAGTACCTCCACCCCTTCCGCGGCATACCGGGCCAGCGTCGCCGCCCCTTTGCTGGACTCGTCGTCCGGGTGGGCGTGCACGGCCATCAGCCGCAGGTCGTTCGTGCGCAACGCATCAGCCTTTCGTTAGGTCCGACCTAAGTTTAGGTCAGACCTAGCCACTTGGCTAGACTGGGGTCGTGAACGCGGACGGCCTTCGTGAGCTTCGGAAGCGGCAGACCAGGCAGACCATCTCGGACCTGGCGACCAGGCTGTTCATCGAGCGCGGGTTCGAGCGGGTGACCATCGCCGAGGTCGCGGCTGCCGCCGGGGTGGCCAAGATGACGGTGACCAACCACTTCCCGCGCAAGGAAGATCTCGTGCTCGACGTGTACCGGGAGCTGGTCGACGGCCCGGCCCGCACGGTGTCCGCACGACCGCCGGGCCAATCGGCGCTCGCCGCCCTGCGTGAGTCCTATTTGGACGGACTGGCCCGCCGGGACGCGCTGCTCGGCTTCTCCGGTCCCGAGTTCGCCCGGATGCTCGACGAGAGCCCGATCCTGCTCGCCCGGCTCCGCGAGATGCACGAGGACCGCGAGCGAGCGCTGGCCGAAGTGCTCGCCGAAGAGACCCGCGATCCCGGTGTCACCCCGCGCGCGGTCGCCGCCCAGCTCACCGCCGCGCACCGGGTGCTCTTCGACGAGGTCCTGCGCCGCACCCTGGCCGGCGAGGAGCACGACCGGATCGCCGCCGCCGTCACCGATTCCGCCCGCACCGTCTTCGCCCTCCTCGCCCCTTCCCTCTCCACCTACCCACCCGCGCCCTGAAACCCCTGCCGCTGACCCCGGACGCAGCGAAGGCCACCTTGCCTGCATCCAACGCAGGCAAGGTGGCCTTCGCTGCAAAGGAAAGGGCTAGCCGGAGGTGTAGTAGGTGATGTCCCAGTGGCTGCCTTCGTCGCAGTAGATGTTGCCGGAAGCCGCTTTCCACTGCGGGTAGCCGTCGCCGCGGTTGGCGATGCGGGTGAAGGCGCCCTTGACATAGCCGTCCAGGCAGCCGTTGTGCGAGGTGTCCACCTTGTAGCCGTTGTAGTGGCTGTACGTACCGGACGCGTGCCCCACCTCGGTGCCGCCGGTGATGTTGATCCCGCAACCGCTCGCCCGTTTCAGCGTGATCACCCCGTCCACCGTGCTCGAGTTGATCTGTTCGAAGGAGGTGCAGGTCGGGTTCGACCTGGTGGTGCAGCCGCCGCTGGAGGACCAGGTGATCCCGGCCGCGCGCAGTTTCGACGCGGCCTGCGGCTGGGTGAGCTTGGTGGCGGCCGAAGCGGTGCCGCTGACGGTGAGCAGCATGGCCGCGGCGACGCCGGTGGTGACGGCGAGGCGCGGCAGTATCGGGCTTACGCGCATGGCATACCTCCTGGTGGGCGCTCCTGGTGGACGCTCTTGGTGCAGCACTGATGCGCGCAGCAAATCCGGCGCCGCCATAACTTCGCCAAACGCGCCGGGCGCCGGTGGCGAACCGGTTACCAACCGAGCCGGATCTTCGCCAGCGCTTCACGAGCCTGGTCCGCATCCTGGCCGTTCTCCACCGGTTCCAGCTCGGCCAGCGCCCGCAATTCCCACAGCGGGAAACCCAGCTCCCGGAACAGCCCGGCGGCCTTCCGCAGGGTCTGTGCCGCGGCCGGCACCGCGCCGGCCCGCGCGCGAATCCGGCCGAGGCTCACCATCGCGTACCCGGTCCCGCGCCGGTCCCCCAGCTCGCGGAAGGTGGACAGGGCGGTCCGCAGGTGCCATTCGGCCAGCGCCGGGTCCCCGTCCCGCTGGCAGGCGTCGGCGAGCCCGCGGTGCGTGTACGCGGCCGCGTGCCGGTGTTCCATGCCCTGGAACAGCTCCAGCGACCGGGTCAGGTGCCGCCTGCTCTCCGCGAACTCGCCCGCCGCGCCGTGCAGGTCGCCGAGGCTGCGCAGGACATGCGCCTCCCAGTGCCGGTCGCCGGAACGGACCGCCCCGGTCAGTGCGTCGGCCAGCAGCTCGGCGGACCGGTCGTGCTGCCCGTGCCGCCGCAGCACGTCCGCGTACCGCTTGGCGGCCTGGTCGTAAAGCCGCGTGTCATCGCACTTGCCGGCCAGCAGCATGCTGACCTCGAAGCCTTCCACCGCGCTCCGCACGTCGCCGAGGTCCTCCAGCAGCGAGCCGAGCTGGTAGGAGGCAACGGACTGGCCGCGCACGTCCCCGCAGGCGCGAAGCACGTCCAGCGCCTCCCGCAGCCTGGTCAGCGCCTGCGGCCCGGCACCGAGCTCCGCGTCCACATCCGCCAGCGCGATCAGCGCCGCCCCGGTCCCGCACTGGTCGCCCAGTTCCCGGAACTGGGCTTCGGCCAGCGCGAAATACCGCCTGGCACGGGAAATCCGGCCGCGCTCGGACTGCAACGTGCCGAGCGTGAGCAGCTTGCCCGGCGCCCCGGCCTGGCCGGGCCGGCGTCGGGCCGCGGCGAGACCGAGCAGTGAGACCACCCCGCTCCACGGCCGGGTCGGCCGCACCCCGGCCAGGCCGGCGTACAGGTCCGCCAGCCGATCGGTGAGCTCGTCCCAGCCGGCCGCGCTGGCCACCCGCACCGCGCCCGCGAGGTTCTCCGCCTCCAGCTCGCACCAGGGCGCCGGGTCCGCCAGCATCCGGTCGCCGAGCGACAGGTAGGACTCCAGCGCCCGGCGCAGCGCGGCATCGTCGTGCGCGGTGCGCGGCATTTCTCGCGCGTACAGCCGGACGAACCCGGGCAGGCGGTAACGCACGCTGTCCAGCGGGTCGCGGCCCGCGGCGCGCAGCAGGTGCGCGTCCACCAGCTCGTCGAGCAGGTCGCGGGCGGCGGGTCGCGGCAGGTCCAGCAACGCGGCCGCGGTCCGCTCGGACGCCTCGGGCACGCCGAGCAGGCCGAGCAGCCGCAGGGCGTCCCGCTCGGCGGGGCGGCAGGCCAGCACGCTCTGCGCGACCATCGCGCGGACGCTGAGGTCCCCGGCGGTGAGCTGGTCCAGCCTGGTGCGCTCGTCAAGCAGCCTGCCCGCCAGCTCGGTCACCCGGAGATGCGGCCGCTGCGCCAGTTTCGCCCCGGCCACCCGCACCGCCGAGGCGTGCCCTTCGCAGCTTTCGACCAGCCGGCAGGTGGCATCCGGTTCGTCGAGCAGCCGTTCCCGTCCGGCGATCCCGCCGAGCAGTTCGAAGGACTCCGCCATGCTCAGGTCGCCGACCTCGACCGGCCGCGCGCCGACAAGGCCGGCCAGCCGGCGGCGGGAGGTCACCAGTACCGCACAGCCTCCGCCGCTGGGCAGCAACGCCCGCACCTGCCCTTCGCTCGCCGCGCCGTCCAGCAGCACCAGCAGCCGCCTGCCGGCGGTCTGCCCGCGCCAGAGCGAAACCAGCTCGCCCGGCTCGGCCGGCAGGTCCACGTCGTCCACGCCGAGCGCACGCAGGAACCGGCCGAGCACTTCGGCGGTGCCACCGGCGCCGGGCAGCTCGGCGAACAGCTGCCCGTCCGGGAAGCGCCGGCGGATCCGGTGCGCGGTCTGCACGGCGAGCGCGGTCTTGCCCGATCCGGCCTGCCCGTGCAGCACGATCGGCGCCGCGGCCCTGGTCAGCGTGGCGAGTTCGGTGAGCAGGGTCGAGCGGCCCGCGAAGTCGGGGGTGGCCGGCGGCAGTTGCGCCGGTGTCCCGCCGCTGGTCCATTCCCGCCCGGCGATCCGGCGGTACTGCCCGACCAGCTCAGGTCCCGGCCGGACCCCGGCCTGTTCCCAAAGCGCCATTCTGGTCCGGCGCAGCCAAACGAGTGCGTCCCCGGCCCGGCCGCAGCGTTCCAGCGCCAGCACCAGCTGGGCGACCAGCGGTTCGTCGGTGGGCCGTTCGGTGACCGCGCGGAGCAGTTCGTCGACCACCTCGTGGTGCCGCCCGGCCCGCAGCTCCAGCTCGGCCCAGCCGCGGAAGGCCGACCAGCGGCGGTCGTTCAGCCAGAGCTTGTGCGCCTCCAGCAGCGGGCCGCCGGTGACATCGGCCAGCGCCGGCCCGCGCCAGAGTCGCAGCGCCCGCTCCAGCAGCAGCCTGCCGCCGTCGGTCGCGGCCGCGGCGGAACCGGTCAGTGCCAGGAACTCGTCGGCGTCGAGTTCCCCTTCGCCGACGTTGATCCGGTATCCGCGCGGCCCGGTGCGCAGCCGGTCGCCGTCGGCCAGCGCCTTGCGCAGCTTGGAGACCGAGATCTGCACGATCGCGGTGGCGCTGGCCGGTGCGCCGTCCGGCCACAGCTCGTCCACCAGCTGGTCCCGGTGCACGAACTCGTTCGGTTTCGCCAGCAGGACCGCGAGCAGGCTGCGCGGCTGCCCCGCGGAAGGCAGCGCAACCGAGGCGGCCAGCGGTCCGAGCACCGAGAACTGCACGAGATCGCCCCACCATCCCCAGCGGCCGATCAGGATCTACCACGACCGGGCAAATCTAACCCCTGGGGTCGGCAAAAAAATAGCGAACCTGCGACCTGATGAGCCCGCTGTCCGAGATGGTGAAGGTATCCGCGAAATCGACCTGCACCCCGGTGATGCCGTCGACCAGGCTGCCCACCGCCGCGACCCGGTTCCCCGCGCCGAACACGTCGTGCACCAGATGCTCGCAGTGCCGCGGCGCCGGCAGTCCGCTCTGCAGTCCGCTGTGCAGCCCACCGTGCGGCCCGCTGTGCAGGCGTTCGAGCCGGTCCCGGCCGCGGATGGTGGGCTTGCCGGGGATGCGGACCACCGCGTCGGCCTCGAACAGCGACGCGTAGCCGTCCATGTCCCCGAGGTCGAGGTAGTGATAGCTGAGCCGCGCGTGGTCGATGCCCACCGTGGTCAGGGTCCCGCTGACCGAACCCGTGTGCAAAACGTTACCCCGAATCATACCTAGTGTCCTATTCAACATCGGGTTGTTCAGGTCGGAAGTCATGTGGCTGCCGCGTCGACTCGATGTGCGTAACTCTCCATATCACCTGCCGGTTCGGACCCCTGGTTTCCCTCGACCTTGGCTGTGCCAGTGTGTCCAGGCCTGCTTCCGATCACCTATCGGGTCACTATCGCCTGTCCCGCAAGGAGAATCACCGGCAGACTTGTACCGCCGACCGCGGTGTCAAGCCACCGGACGAGGTACCCGGGAAGAGACCCCGTCCTCTCTCGGTGCGAAGAAAGGTCCACCGACCACCCATTGGGAGGTCCGCGATCACCGAGGGAGCGCATAAAGTGGCCCAGGCAGAACAGTGTGTGGAGGGTGGCGTCGTGACTACCCAGGTTGACCGGCCCGCCGGCCCGGCCTACCGGATCCTCGGTCCGATCGAGGTAGGCGGTGGCGGACGTAGACAACTCCGGGTACCGCCTGGCCGTCAGCAGATCGTGCTCGGCGCCTTGTTACTGGAGGCGAACAGGCTGGTCAGCATCGACAAGCTGATCGACGTGCTGTGGTACGACAGCCCGCCGGCGACCGCGCGGACCCAGGTGCAGATCTGCGTGTCCACGCTGCGCAACAACCTGGCCAAGATCGGTATGGAGGGCGCGATCCTCACCCGTTCGCCGGGCTATCTGCTCCAGGTGGCCGAAGACGAGCTGGACGCCGAGCTGTTCGCGAAGCTGGTCGGTGAGGCGAACGAGCTGGCCAAGCAGCAGCGCCCGGCCGAAGCGGCGCAGTTGCTGCGCCAGGCGATCGGGCTGTGGCGCGGCCCGGCGCTGAGCGGCACCGCCAGCCGCACCCTGCAGGCCAAGGCGGCTCAGCTGGACGAGAACCGGCTCAGCGCCATCGAAACCTGCCTTGACCTCGAGCTGCAGCTCGGCCAGCACCACCAGCTGATCGGCGAGATCAGCGTGCTGGTCAACGACTATCCACTCCGGGAGCGGTTGCGCAGCCAGCTGATGCTCGCGCTGTACCGGTCCGGCAGGCAGGCCGAGGCGCTGGACACCTACCGGGCCGGCCGGGAGCTGCTGATCGACCAGCTCGGCCTGGAGCCGAGCAACGAGCTGCGTGACCTGGAAGCGGCCGTGCTGGCCGGGGACACGTCGCTGCTGATCGGCGAGCCGCCGGCCGCGGCCAGCACCGCGCCGCAGATCACCCCGTTGCAGCTGCCCGCCGACACCGGTGACTTCACCGGCCGCGGCGAGCTGATCGAAGAGGCGGGCGAACTGCTGCTCGGCGGTTCCGAGCCGGGCGACCACCGCGCCACCAGGGTGGTGGTGATGGTCGGCAAACCGGGTATCGGCAAGAGCGCGCTGGCCGTGCACGTGGCCCATCGCCTGCGGGATCCGCATTTCCCGGACGGTCAGCTCTACTGCGACCTCGGCGGCACCGGCGAGCAGCCGATGGAGCCCGGCGACGTGCTCAGCCGGTTCATCCGCGCGCTCGGTGTGCCAGGTTCGGCCATCCCGGAGTCGGTGGACGAACGCGCCGCGGTCTACCGGAGCCTGCTGGCCCGCAAGAAGATGCTGGTGGTGCTGGACGACGCGGCGGCGGAGAGCCAGGTCCGCGCGCTGCTGCCGGGCAGCCCGAGCTGCGCGGTGATCGTGACCAGCCGCAGCAGGCTGACCGGGCTGGCCGGGGCGAACATGCTCGAGCTGGACGTGCTCGACCCGGACCAGTCGCTGCAGCTGCTGGTGCACGTGATGGGCCAGAAGCGGGTGTCCGACGAACCCGCCGCCGCGGAGGCGCTGATCCGGCTGGTCGGCGGGCTGCCGCTGGCGCTGCGCATCGTGGCCGCCCGGCTGGCCGCGAGACCGCGCTGGTCGCTGGCCTGGATGATGGAACGGCTCGCCGACGAAAGACGGCGGCTGGACGAGCTGGCGCACGGCGAGATGATGGTGCGGGCCAGCCTGGCGCTGACCTACAACGGGCTGGCCCCGGACGCGCGCCGGCTGCTGCGGCTGCTCAGCTCGCTGGACGGGATGAGCTACCCGGTGTGGACCGCGGCCGCGTTGCTGGACGAGGACTACTTCCACGCCGCCGACCTGCTCGAGCTGCTGGTGGACGCGCAGATGCTGGAGGTCGCCGACCTCGATCTCAACGGCAGCCCGCGCTACAAGTTCCACGAGATCATCCGGCTGTTCGCCCGCGAGCAGCTCGAAGAGCGGGAGAGCACCGAGGACCGCCGCGCGGCGCTGGCCAGGGTGGCCGGCGGCTGGCTGGCCATCGCCGACGAGGCGCACCGCAAGATCTACGGCGGCGACTTCACCGTGCTGCACGGCACCGCGCCCCGCTGGCAGCCGTCCCCGACCTATGTCGGCAAGGTGCTCTCCGATCCGCTGAACTGGCTGGAGGCCGAGCATTTCAACCTCTGCTCCGCGGTGTCGCTGACCGCGGACGCCGGGCTGCACGAGCCGTGCTGGGACCTCGCGGTGACGCTGGTCAGCCTCTTCGAGTCCCGCTGCTACTTCGAGAACTGGGAGCGGACGCACCACAAGGCGCTCGGCGCGACCAGGGCGGCCGGCAACCAGCGGGGCACCGCGGCGCTGCTGTGCTCGCTCGGCTCGCTGTACCTCAGCCGCGCCCAGCCCGCGGCCGCGGAGGAGGTGCTGGCGCCCGCGCTCGGCACCTTCGAACAGCTCGGCGACCCGCACGGGCTGGCCATGACCGAACGCAACCTGGCCTGGCTGGACCGCCAGCGCGGGAACACCACGGACGCGGCCGGGCGCTACCGGCAGGCGCTGGAGAACTTCAGCCGCGCCGGCGATCTGATCGGGCAGGCGCACGTGCTGACCGGGATGGCCAGGCTGGAGATGGACGCCGGTGCGCACACCGACGCCGGGACGCATCTGCGCGAGGCACTGGCCATGTGCCACGAGGTGGGCAGCTCCAGGGTCGAGGTGCAGGTCCGGTACCTGCTCAGCGGGCTGCTGGTGCTGCAGGGCCGGTATGCCGAGGCGGACCGGCTGCTGGCCGGCCTGCTGGACACCGTGCGCGCCGCGCACGACCTGGTCGGTGAGGCCAGGATCCTGCACCGGCTCGGCACCATCAGCACCGGACTGGGCAGACCGGACGAAGCGGAGCATCTGCTGCGCAGCGCTCTCGCTGTGCGGGAAAAGAGCATGGACTTCGGCGGCGTCGAGGAGGTCCGAATAGAACTGGCCCGGCTGCTCGGTGCACGCTCCGCGACCGCCGGACTACCGGCATGAACGGAAACCGCGGAGGCCGTCCGGAAACAGCGGTGCCGCCGGGCGGAAAAAAGCCTGGAAAGCGGAAAGGGCCCCAGCGCGTCGGGGGCCCCTCTCCACCCATAACCGCCGGTCAGCGGCCAGTTTCGGACTTGAAGTCCCAGGGCGTGTCCTTTGCCTGCAATACAGTGAAAAACCGCATTTCAAAACCTCATTCCAGCGAACCATTGAACGTTTGTGGTTAATGCTGGAATAGAAGCTAAACGAACCAGGCATCCCGCTATTATCGCGGCGGCGACCGCCCGGTTATCACGTCATTATCTCCGCCCAGGTCGCTCACGATAACCGCGCGATAGCGGCAGGTAGCTACCCTGGCCCTGACGGGAGTCCTGACCGAACTATTCGGTGCGCGGCGGCGGGAGTCACATGGACGGCCATTCCCCAAAGAACACCTTCGGCAGCCTTTTGCGTGCCCACCGGATTCGACAGGGGGCGACCCAGCGGCAGCTTGCCGACCTCTCCACGGTGAGCGTGCGCGCGATCCGCGACCTGGAGCTCGGTCGCGCCCATCGCCCGCGGCGGGACACCGTGCGGCTGATCGCCGACGGCCTCGGCCTGTCCGGCCGGGTCAGGACGGAGTTCGAGCTGGCCGCCCGCAACGCGGCCGGCGACCTGGAATGGCCCGCTCCCCCGCCGGCACCGCTGGACTCGCTGGTCGGCCGGGAGTCCGAGGTGGCCGTGCTGCACGAGCTGCTCGCCTCCGGTGACCAGCGCATGGTCACCATCGCCGGGCTGAGCGGGGTCGGCAAGACCAGGATCGCGCTGGAAGTGGCCGGGGTGCTGCACGGCACCAG
The DNA here is from genome assembly GCF_000384315.1 of Amycolatopsis nigrescens CSC17Ta-90. GTDB lineage: Bacteria > Actinomycetota > Actinomycetes > Mycobacteriales > Pseudonocardiaceae > Amycolatopsis > Amycolatopsis nigrescens. Next base: position 1,234,146 of record NZ_ARVW01000001.1, read on the forward strand.
CCGGATGCCGGTGCTGTGGTACGCCGCGAACCGGCCGGCGACGGTGAGCCGCACCCAGGCCGCGGTGGCCGGCCTGCTCACCTCCGGCAGTTCCGCGGACGAACTGTCCTCGCTGCTCGGCAGCCAGCCCGCGCTGCTGGTACTGGACGGCTGCGAACCGGAGCAGGTCTCGCTGGACCGGCTGACCACTCTGCTCGGCGAGTGCCGCGGGCTGCGCGTGCTCAGCACCGCCCGCGAACCCTTCGACGCTCCGGGGGAACGCATCTTCCCGCTGGCTCCGCTCGCAGTGCCAAAGCCCGGCCGCGCGCACGACCTGGCCGAGCTCGCCGCGGTGCCCTCGCTGCGGCTGCTCACCAGGGCGATCCGGCAGGTGCATCCCCGGTTCGAGCTGACACTGGCGAACGCCGGCGCGCTGGCCGCGCTCTGCCGGCGACTGGACGGCGTGCCGGTGGCGCTGGAGGCCGCCGCGTCCTGGTTCCTGGTCTACGAACCCGAGGTGCTGCTCGAGCACGTCACCGCCGACCCGTTCGATCTGCTCGGCCGCCCGGTGACCGGCGACGGCGCGCCCGGCCTGCGCGAACTGCTCGGCCGCGCGGTGGATTCGCTGGACGCCGCGGAGAGCTCGCTGCTGGGCAGGCTGGCCGCGGTGGACTCCGGCTGGTCGATCGGTGAAGCAGCCGAGCTGACCGGCGTGCCGCCGGCGTCCTGCGCGCAGCTGGTCCGCCGGCTGCTGGTGCGGGGCGTGGTCCGCCCTGCCGACGGCGCGGACCGGGTCCGCTTCCGCACCCTGGACCTGGTGCGCTCGCTCTGCTTCCAACGCGAGCTTTCGAAGGTCTGATGCCCGGTCTGATGCCCGGGGTGTCCTGGCCGCCGGCGCGGCGGCCGGCGCCGGATCCGCACTGACCGCTTTTCCCTCGAAGGTGCCGGCCGGGCGCTGCCCCCGGCGCCGTTTCCCGTGCTCCGGCGCCGCGCTTTCGTTGCCGTACAACGGCGGGCGCGACCGGACCGTGCTGGCCTGCGCGTCGCACATGCGATGGACTCTCCTTCTTTGAGGGTCTCCCGATCCCAAAAGATAGGCCGCGGCACCGGCACCGACGGGCAGTTCCCGGGGCAATGCGAAGGCGGTTTCGGCGCGAGCTGAAAATAACCGTTCCACCATTCGGCCGAAGTCCGCCTATTAGGGGTCATCCAACGAGCTTGTGGGGTCACAGGAAGTATGTGTTTCCCATTGCCGGGATTCACTCCTAACGTCGATCTCGAAGGAGTTTCCGCCTTCACCGACAGTTACTGAACCGAATCGGAAGGCTTTTCATGACTGACCGTTCGTTGCGTGGCAAGGTCGCCGTCATAGCCGGCGGCGCGAAGAACCTCGGCGGCCTGATCAGCACCACCCTCGCCGCCGAGGGCGCGGACATCGTAGTGCACTACCACGGTGACGGCAGCCGCGACGACGCGGAGAAGACGGTGGACGCGGTGCGCCGGAACGGGACCAAGGCGATCGCAGTCCAGGGCGATCTCACCAAGGTGGACGCGGTCCGTGCGCTCTTCGACACCGCGATCGCGAACTTCGGCGGGGTGGACGTGGCCGTGAACACCACCGGCCGGGTGCTGCGCAAGCCCATTGTGGACACCACGGAAACCGAATACGACGAGATGTTCGCCATCAACGCCAAAGCCGCGTACTTCTTCGTCCAGGAGGCCGGTAAGCGGATCAACAACGAGGGGAAGATCATCAGCCTGGTCACCTCGCTGCTCGCCGCCTACACCGACGGCTATTCCACCTACGCCGGCGGCAAGGCGCCGCTGGAGCATTTCACCAGGGCGGCGTCGAAGGAATTCGCGGCGCGCGGTATCTCGGTCACCAATGTGGCGCCGGGACCGATGGACACACCGTTCTTCTACCCGCAGGAAACCCCGGAAAGGGTGGAGTTCCACAAGTCGCAGGCGCTGCGCAACCAGCTGACCCGGATCGAGGACATCGCGCCGCTGGTCCGTTTCCTGGCCACCGACGGCTGGTGGATCACCGGCCAGACCATTTTCGCCAACGGCGGCTACACCACGCGTTGAGACCACGCGGTGACACCCGCGTCATCGGGCCGCCGTCATCCCGGAGGGGCGACGGCGGCCTTCGCGGCGGCGAGGAACGCGTCGCGCACTTCGGAGCCGCCACTGTCCAGCCACATCGCCTGCAGCGGCACGAAGACGGCCGGGCGCAGGTCCAGCACCCGCACCGCGCCGTCCGCCGCGGGCCCCGGCGGCGCGGTGACCAGCGCGAAACAGTCGTTGCCCAGTACCGCGGTGACCGGCGGGGTGCCTTGCACCGGGTTGACCTCGAACTCCGGTTCGGCGCCGGCCCGGCGCAGCTCGCCGAGCAGCAGGTCGGTGTAACCGGAGTGGCCCGGCGGTGCCCAGAGCATCAGCCGCTCCCCCGCCAGGTCCGCACCTTCCAGCCAGTCACGCCCGGCCAGCCGGTGCCCGGCCCGTACCGCGACCCGGAGCCGGTGCTCGCCGATGGTGGCCGCGGCCAGCCCGCGCGGCGGGGACAGCACCCGGCCGAGCGCGAGGTCGATCTCACCAGCCAGGAGCCGCTCCGCCAGCGACCCGGGGAACAGCTGCCGGACGGTCACCGGGATCTCCGGGTCCGCCGCCCGCAGCGCGCCGAGCAGCCCGGTGATCTCCTGCGCGGTGACCGCGGGGGTGTGCCCGATCCGCAGCGGGCCGCGCTCCCCCTGCCCGATGCGGCGGGCCCGCGACGTGGCCGCCTCGGCGGCGGCCAGCAGCGCTCGCGCGTCCTCGTACAGCGCCCGCCCGGCAGGCAGTACTACGGTCTGCTGCCCGGTCCGGTCGAGCAGCGGCGTGCCGACATCCCGCTCCAGTGCCCGGATGGACGTGCTCAGCGCCTGCTGGCTCAGATGCAGCCGGGCGGCGGCCCTGGTGAAGCCGAGTTCCTCCACCACCGCCACGAAATGTTCGAGCTTCCGCAAGTCCACTGTCACCTGTGCCCTCCTCGCCCCAGCCTACGATCCACCACCGGTGAACTGCGGAAAAAGGATGACACCCCGCTCATCTGAGCGCTATCCGGACAGTCCCTTGTGGACTGTCCATTGGTGGAACCGGCGACACTCGAACGCGGCCTTTCCCGTGCTGGATAGCGTGGTATGGTCCGATTTCAGGATCCACGTCGATGATTTTCGATGTTTCTCAGCGCCGAGCAGCAACCAGGCGAGCACGGACGCGTCCTTAGGAAAGGCGGCACTGGAGGGACATGGCTGAGCGGTTCGAATTCACGCTGGGCAGCATCGAAGCGAGCATCGTGGGACAGGCACTCGACGTGGACGTGCGGCAATTTCCGCTGCGGATCCGCAACAGCACCGTCGATCCGGTCCGTTTCGTGAAACTCGCCAAACAGGTCTACCGGGACTTGGAAGATCGGCGGCTGTCCGTCTCTGGCGAGCTCAACCGAGCGGTGCGCACCGCGTTCGAGCTGTTCGGCGGGCACCGGGTCTCGGTCGCCATCACCGGGATCGACGGGCGCGGGGACGACATCGCGGTGCTGACCCTGACCGACGGCGCGCAGGCGCTGGGCATCACGCAGCCACCCGGCGAGGACGAGCTGCAGTTCTCGCTGTTCTCCGACGACGAGCTGGTCGAGGTGCTCACCGGTGTGCTGCCCGCGGTACCGGCCGCGCCGGGCGGCACCCTCACCGTGCGGCGCCGGGCGGACCAGCCGCAGTCGGCGATGGCCGCGCGGCGGCTCGCCGAGGCCGAGCACGACGAGGACGAGACCGACGCCTTCGGCAACATCCAGCTGCGCGGGGTGGTCAGGCCCGGCCGGTCGTCCCGCCGGGAGCGGCCCGCCGCCGCCGACGACGACACGATGCTGGCCGAGATTCTGGCTGGACCGCGGCAAGGTGGCGGCTATTTGACCGCGAACGGGCACGGCCGCCACGACGAGCGGCGCTCGGCCCAGCCGGTGACCTGGCTCGACACCGAACAGGGCCGCTATCTGGTGCACACCGACGACGAGGGCGGCACCGTGACCGCTCGGTACGCCCCGGCGGGCCGGGCGCAGGTCACGGCCGCCATCCAGGAACTGATCTCCAGCGTGTACTGACCGGGACTGAAACACGGACACACAGGACTGATCCGATATGAGCGAAGAAACAGACGCCAGGCAGGTAATGGCCCCGTTGGCGGCCACCCGGACGGACGCGATGCCCGCCGAGCGCACCGAGCCCTTCCAGGCCGCCAAAACCGCCGAGCCCGCCGAGGCCACCGCGCCCCTGGAGCGCATGTCCATGGGGTTGAGCGGGACCGAGCTGCAGACCATGGCGCGCAACCGCGGGTTCGCGGTGGACGAGTCCACCGGCGACCGGATGATCAAGTCCCTGGAAGGGGTGCTGGACAGCCTCACCGCGCGCTGGGAGGAGCTGCAGAAGCTGCAGAAGGACCCGCCGCTGAGCGGGACCAGCACCGCGCGCTGGGTCTCCGGGCACATGGTCGCCACCGCGGCCGACGAGCGCGGCCTGCTCACCCAGTTGCAGGAGGCCCGCGCCGAGTTCCCGAAGTACATCGACGCGATCAAGCAGGCGAAACAGAACTATCAGCAGCGCGACGACGACACCCGTGACGCGCTCGGCAAGCTGGAGCCGCAGGAATGAAGATCACCGACTCGAGCGGCGGGTTCGACCCGGACGGCCCGTTCTACGACCCGACCGCCGACCCGGACTCGCAGTACTACGTCGGCCCGATCAGCTCCGAGTCGCAGTCCGGCGACGAAATCCGCGCCGAGGTGGCCAAGGAGGTGAACGCGGAGGTCGACGGGCAGCTCGCGGCAACGGACAACTGGCTGCTCAAGCTGATCCTGCCGCTCACCCGCGACTCGCAGATCCAGCAGCGGTACACCGAGCGGATCGAAGAGGCGCGCAAGGAATTGGGCGACGGGCTGGAGCTGCGCGAGACCGGTGGGGCCCCGCAGACCGTCTGGGCCAACGCCTCGCACGAGCAGATGAACTCGGCGATCTCGGAGCACGCCGACCCCGCGGTGGTGGCCGAGTCCTCCGAGGAATGGGTGCGCCTCGGCAACGAGCTGGTCGGGCACCAGGAGGCACTGGCGGAGGCGATCAACGACAGCCTCGGCAACTGGGAGGGGGGCGGCGGCGACGCCGCCCGTACCCACCTGGCCCAGGTCGGGCAGTGGCTGGGCAGCACCGCCCGCGGGGCCACCCTGGCCGGGCGGCAGCAGCAGATCCATTCGCAGACGCTCAACGAGACGCAGAAGCAGATGGCCGCGAACCCGCCGGTGGAGTTCTCGCCGGCCGAGGCGAGCGCGAAGTGGCAGCAGATCACCGACCCGGTCCAGCTGGGTCTGCAGGTGAACCAGGACCTGGAGACCTACCGGTCGCAGCAGGCCGCCAAGGGGCACGCCGCGCAGATCATGACCCAGTTCGACGAGACCGTCGGCGGGGCCACCACCACCCCGGCCTTCGCCGCTCCGCCGAAGCTCGACCCGACCGCGGGCGGGCTGGTGCCCTTCTCCGCCGCCAAGCGGCCGGGCTCCAGTTCGCCGCAGGGCTTCAACATCCCCGACACGGGCACTTCCCAGCAGGGCTTCAACGGCGACAGCTCCCCCGGCTCCCCCACCGCGCCGAAGGGCTTCAACACCCCGAGCATTCCCGCTGCCTCCGGTGGCCCTGGCGGCCCCGGTAGCCCCAATGCCCCGCTGGGCGTCGTCTCCCCGCAGGGCTTCAACTCCCCCGGCGCCCCCAACTCCCCCGGGGCACCCAAAGGCTTCAACGCCCCCAACTTCCCGCAGGGCGGCAACCCCGGTGGCGGCGAGCAGGGCGGTCCCGGTGCCCGGCAGGTGCCGCCGATCCCGGGCGGCCCGGGGGGTTCGGTTCCGGGCGGTTCCCCGCGCGTACCCAACTTCGGCGGTCCCGGCAGCGAGATCACCACCCCGGGCAGCTCAGGCCCTCGGCCAACGCCTCCGCGGATTCCGCCCATCCCGCCCTCCTTCGGCGGGCCCACCACCAACCCCGGCAACTCCGACCGCCCCTACTCCGGCCCCATCCCGGGCATCCCGGGCGGCGGCAAGCCGGGCACCGAAAGGCTGCCGACCATCGGCCGGACCGGCGGTGTCAGCGACAACATCGCCAACCGGCTCGGCGGCCCGACCGGCGGCGGTCCTGCGGGCGGCCGAATTTCCGGCGGTTCCCTCGGCGGCATTCCCGGTGGTGGTGGCGGCAAAGGCGTCGGCGGCATCGGCGGCGCGGCGGGCACGGGCGGCGGGCCAGGCTCGGGCGGCCCGGCCACCGGAGCGGCGGAACCCGGCGTCCGGGGCGGAGCCGCGGCGGCCGGTGCGGCGGGCGCGGCCGGCGGCAGGGGCGCCGGCGGTGCCATGGGCGGCATGCCGATGGGCGCCGGTGCCGGTGGCGGCAAGGGCGGCGAAGAGGACAAGGAGTACCGGGTCGCCGAATATCTCGAGTCGGACGATCCGGACATGTTCGCGGCGGAGGACGTGGTCGCCCCGCCGGTGATCGGTGACTGGAAGAACAAAGACTGGAAGTGACGTTTCGTGCCCTATGAGGTTTCCCCGGACGACCTGGTCGCGCACGCCAGTCATCTGGACGGCTTGGTGGACAGGCTAGGCACGGCCGCTTCGGCGGCGAAGACGGTAAGCATGTCGGACGGCGCCTACGGGCTGCTGTGCGCGTTCATGCCGTTGATCGTGAACCCGATGGAGGAGAAGGCCGGCGAAGCAATGGCTGCCGCCACCGACGGCGTCCGCAACACCGCGGACAACGTGCGGACCGCCGCGGACACCTACCGGGAAAGCGAAGAGACCCACGCCGAACCCTTCTCGAAGCAGGCCAGCAAGATGGACTCCGTCCAGCGATCCGTCCAGAACAAGACAGCAGGAGGTGCGGCGTGACGACTCCGAACGGACTCGGGTCCTTCAGCCGCGACCCGGATGAGGCACAGGCGCGGGTCGACGAGTGGGCGCAGGGTTTCGCCCGCAAGGCGCAGCGCTACCAGGCGGCGCAGGCGGAGGCCGAGCAGATCCGGCTGACCGCCAGCAACGGCGACGGTTCGGTCCGGGTGACCGTGCGCGCGGACGGCAGCGTCACCGACCTGGAGTTCGCGAACAAGGCGCGCACGATGCCGTTGCCGGAGCTTTCGGCGCAGATCCTGACCACCATGCGGCGCGCGCAGGCGGATATCGCCGGCCGGGTCGGCGAGGTGATGGCCGAGCAGCTCGGTGACGAGGACCTGGAGACCAGGACGGTGATGCTGGACAGCCTGCGGTCCAGGTTCCCCGACCCGGACGCCGAAGACGAGCCGGCTCCCGAGCCGCCCGCCGCCGAACCGCCCGCCACGCCCGAACCGGGTGGCCAGGCGCGGCCGTCGGACGCCGGACCCTCCGGAGCCGCCAAGAACCCTACGAACACTGAAGACAGTGAAGACGAGGACAACAATCCGTGGTGACCGACAACCCGCTGATCGCGGACGTCAAGTCCAGCACCGAGGCCTATTCCGGGATCCCGCTGGCGGAGTCCGCGATGGACCTGAACAAGGCCATCCAGAGCGGGGACTGGGCCTCGATAGCGCTCGGCGCGGTGGGCACCGCGCTGGAGGCCATCGCCACCGTGCTGGACCCGTTCGGCGCGATACTGGCGGCCGGGGTCGGCTGGCTGATGGAGCACGTCGGCCCGCTCAAGGAGGCGCTCGACGCGCTGGCCGGTGACCCGGACGAGATCAAGGCGCACTCGGAGACCTGGAAGAACATCGCCACCGAGCTGGGCAGCATCGGCGAGGACATGACCGGCATGGTCGCCAACGACACGGTGACCTGGGAGGGCGTCTCCGGGGACGCCTACCGGACGCGTGCCGCGGACACGGTCGCCCTGCTGACCACCGCGAAGGAGGCCTCCGACGGGGCGTCGAGCGGGATCAAGACCGCGGGCGAGGTGGTCGCCGCGGTGCGCGCGCTGGTCCGCGACATCATCGCCGAGCTGGTCGGCCACCTGATCAGCTGGGCGCTGCAGGTGCTGTTCACCCTGGGCATCGGGCTGACCTGGGTGGTGCCGCAGGTGGTCACCGCGGTGGCCAAGACCGCATCCCAGATCGCGACCCTGACCAAGCGGCTGGTGGACGCGCTCAAGGCGCTGTCGCCGCTGCTGAAGAAGGCGGGCGACCTGTTCTCCGACGCCGCCGGGGCGCTGAAGAAGATCCAGCCTGGTAAGGGAAGCCCGCCGCCGAAGCAGAAGGGCATCTCGGACGGCCCTGAGGTCAAGGACGTGCCGCGCGGTAAGCCGGACGGCGAAGGCACCGGCCCGTCCTCTGCGAAGCCGGATCCGGTACCACCACCGCCCAAGACCGAGGGCAAGGGCGGCGGCGGCGAAGGCACCGGCCCGTCGTCCGCGAAGCCGGATCCGGTACCACCACCGCCCAAGACCAACGGCAATGCCGAACCGCCGCCGCCCAAGACCAACAACGGTCCGCCGAACAACCCGCGGGGCAACGCGGTCGGCGAGCAGACCCGGAAGACCAAGGGCGACCCGGTGGACATCGCCACCGGCGAGGTGGTGCTGCGGCAGACCGACCTGGAACTGCCGGCGGCACCGGAAATGCTGCTGGAGCGCACGCACGTCTCCTCGTACCGGACCGGCCGCTGGTTCGGCCCGTCCTGGTCGTCCACTTTGGACCAACGTCTCGAGATCGACGGGGAGCACGTCAGCTACTTCTCGCCGGACGGCATGATCCTGACCTACCCGCTGCCCTCGGGCGACACGCCGGTGCTCCCGGTGGAGGGTCCGCGCTGGCCGCTGAGCGCGACCCCGGACGGCGGTTACCTGCTGGAGGACCCCATCCGGCCGCGCACGTGGCTGTTCGGTGCCGTACCGGGCCGGGACGAGCCGGCACTGCTCGCGGTCACCGGCGACGACGAGGACCAGCGGCTCGACATCTCCTACGACGAAACCGGTGCGCCGAAACAACTCCGGCACACCGCCGGGTACCTGGCCGAGCTGGGCACCGAAGGCGGCCGGATCACCGCCGTGCGGGTGCTCGACCCCGCGCAGGGAGTCGCCGTGCCGGTCGTGCGGTACGGCTACGACGAGCGCGGCCGGCTGAACCAGGTGGTCAACTCCTCTGGCAAGCCGATGGTGTTCGACTACGACGGCCACGGCAGGCTGACCGGCTGGCAGGACCGCGTCGGTTCCTGGTACCGGTATCTCTACGACAGCAACGGCCGCTGCGTGCGCACCGTGGGGGACAAGGGTTTCCTGGACAGCGTCTTCGGCTACGACCGGACCCGGCTGATCACCACGCACACCGACTCGCTCGGCCACATCAGCGAGTTCCACCTGAACGACGCGAACCAGACCGTGCGCGAGGTGAATCCGCTCGGCCAGGTCACCGAGTACGAGTGGGACCGCTACGACCACCTGCTCTCCAGGACCGACCCGCTCGGCCGGAACACCCGCTACACCTACGACGAGATCGGCCTGCTCACCGAGGTGCGGCGACCGGACGGCAGCGTGCTGCGGGTGGACGACGACGAGGAGGGCCCGCTGTCGATCAGCGTGGTCGACGGTGAGCGCGTCTGGCTGCGGGTCTACGGCGACAGCCCGGGAGACGCGCCGGATCACACCGCCGAACAGCTCGGCGTGGCCACCCCGTTCGACTACGAGCGCCTCCTGGAGGAGTACGAGCCGGAGACGGCACGGCAGGACCGCGACCTGTTCGGGCGGCCGAGGGTGGTCACCGATCCGCTCGGCGGGCAGACCCGGCTCGGCTGGACCGTGGAGGGGCTCAAGGCGTCCAGGGTCGACCGGACCGGCGGCCAGGAGCTCTGGCGCTACGACGGCGAGGGCAACGAGCTCGAATACGTCGACGCGGCCGGGCACGCGACCCGCAACGAGTACGGCCCGTTCGGGCTGGTCTTCGCGACGGTGGACCCGGCCGGCGCGCGCACCAGCTACGGCTACGACACCGAGCTGCGGCTGACTTCGGTGACCAACCCGTCCGGGCTGAGCTGGCAGTACACCTACGACGCCGCGGGCAGGCTGGTCGAGGAGAAGGACTTCGACGGCCGCGTGCTGCGCTTCTCCTACGACGCGGCCGGCCAGCTGGTGCGCTCGGTCAACGGCGCGGGCGAGGTCACCGAGTACGCGCACGACGCGCTGGGCAACGTGGTCGAGTGCCGCACCCCGTCCGGTGTCACCGGCTACACCTACGACCCGGTCGGCAGGCTGGTCCGCGCGGTGAGCCCGGAAGCGGTACTGGAGTTCGAGCGGGACCCCGCGGGCCGGGTGCTGCGGGAGACGATCAACGACCGGAGCGTGCTGTTCAGCTACGACCAGGCGGGCCGGCTGCTGCACCGCCGCACACCGTCCGGTGTGGACAGTTCGTGGACCTACGACGCGCTGGGCAACCCGGAAACGCTCAGCACCGGTGGGCACCTGCTGCGCTTCGACCACGACCGGGCGGGCCGGGAGATCCGGCGGACCGTGGACGAGCTGGTCACGCTGACCCAGTCCTTCGACGCCGCCGACCAGCTCACCGGGCAGGCCGTCACGGCAGGGCCCGCGACCGTGCAGCAGCGCCGGTTCGACTACCGGCCGGACGGCAGCCTGACCGGGATCTCGGACGCGGTCTCCGGTCCGGTCCGGTTCGATCTCGACCCGGCGGGCCGGGTGGTCGAGGTGGCCGCGGCGGACCACCGCGAAAGCTACCGCTACGACGCGGCCGGCAACATCGTGCTGTCCTCTGTGGACGGTTCGTGGCCGCCGGAGGCCGAGCTCGGCGGCCGGCACTACGCCGGGAACACCCTGCTCGGCGCGGGCGCGGTCGGCTACCGGTACGACCAGCAGGGCAGGCTGGTGCAGCGCACCGTCGGCGCGCAGATCTGGTCCTACGGCTGGGACTCCCGCGACCAGCTGGTCGCGGTGAGCACCCCGGACGGCGGCCAGTGGCGCTATCTCTACGACCCGATCGGGCGCCGCATCGCCAAACTCCGGCTGGGCACGAACGGTTCAGTGGTCGAGCGGATCGACTACGCCTGGGACGACGCCACCCTGATCGAGCAGGTGCACAGCGACGCCATGGGCAACCGGCAGGTGCTGACCTGGGAACGTCATCCCGAGGACGACCGGCCGATCGCCCAGGCCGAGCGCTACGGCGACGACACCGACCGGCGGTTCTACTCGATCGTCACCGACCTGGTCGGCACCCCGGTCGACCTGGTGGATCCCTACGGTTCGCTGGCCTGGCACGGCCGGTCCGGGCTGTGGGGCAAGATGCTCCCGGCCCCGCCGGGCACCGCGAGCACGCCGCTGCGATTCCCCGGGCAGTACGCCGACCCGGAGACCGGGCTGCACTACAACGTCTACCGCTACTACGATCCGGCCACCGGGCGCTACACCAGTCAGGACCCGCTCGGCCTCGGGCCCGCCCCGAACCCGGCCGGCTACGTGCCCAACCCGCTCGCGGCCGCCGACCCGCTCGGCCTGACCAGGGTGAGGACGGCGAAGAATTGCCCGGTGGCCGCGGCCGCCAAGGCGAAGCGCCCGCCGAAGCGCCCCGGGAACGTCGGTCCCAGCGCACTCAAACGCCCGGCACCGAAGCGCCGCCCCGACCCTGGCATCGGCAAGGGCCGGACGCAGAAGCAGGGCGGCGGCACCAGCCAATCTGCGCACTACAACAAGAACTCCAACTACCAGCAGAGTGGCAACTCGCCGGGACGGAACGAGCTGACCGACGTCAACAACCTCATCAACCCCGGTAAGACCGGCCGGACCCCATCCCCGGAACTGCTCGCCTACCTCAAGCAGAACGGCGTCTCCAACACGTGGATCAAGGGGCACATGCTGAACGACAACCTCGGCGGCCCCGGGAAGTCCCACAACCTGACCCCGTTCACCAGCAAGGCGAACAGCGCGCACAAGAACCATGTGGAGAGCAGCCTCAAAGAGCTGGTGGGCCGGACGCAGGGCGGGGCCTTCAAGCAGAACGGGCTCGACGGAATCGGTGTCGACTACAAGATCAAGGTCAGTGACGAGGTCAGGTTCCCCAACTCCCCCAACGCCCACGAAAGGTCCATCCGGAAGTACGTCGAATTCGACGTGAAGTACACCGGCGTCACCCCGGACATGGTGGCGAAGATGGATCGCCAGGGGATGAACCCGCTGGCCGAACTGCCGCCGCCGGGCACCCAGATGGACACCATCACCGGCAAGCTCCGCGCCCCCGACGGCAACGGCGGCTGGGTCGACTGGAAGAAGGGCTCCAAGGGCCACGACTTCTCCAAGTACCCGTCCCTCTGACCCCGCCCTCCCGCTGTCCGTGAAGGCCACCTTGCCTACCTTGAAGGTAGGCAAGGTGGCCTTCACGGACTTCACGGTCAGGCGACCAGGTGCAGCCAGGCCGCCGCGAGCGCGGCGTGACCTGCCGGAGTCGGGTGCACGCCGTCCGCGGCCCAGTACTCCGGCCCGGTCGTCGCGGCGAGTTCGGCGAACATGCTGTCGGCGGCGATCAGGTACGCGCCATACTCGTCGGCGAGTTTGTGCACGACCTCGATCTTCGGGTCCAGATCGGCGCGCCATTCCTTGCGCTCTTCCTCACCGATGAGCACGCGACCGCCACCGGCTTCGACGACGCCGTGGATCGGCAGCAGGAACGGCTCGATGAGGATCAGCTCCGTGCCGGCCGCGGCCAGTGGCGCGAGCAAGCGGTCATAACCCGCTTCGAACTCCGCCACGGGGATCACGTACCCCTTCTCCGGATCCAGCGTGTGCCAGCCCATGTCGTTGACCCCGGCGAGAATCGACACCACGTCCGGGCGCGCGTCCAGCACGTCAGCCTGCCAGCGGGCTTCGAGGTCCATCACCTTGTCGCCGCCGATCCCGGCGTTCAGCCAGGTCACCGGGCGGTTCGTGTGCCGGAAGCCCCACTCGCCCGCAATGCGCAGCGGATAGCCGAACCCGAGGCCGTCCTCGCTCTCCCGCCGCTGGCAGTCGGTGGTCGAATCGCCGGTGAACACCACGGTGCTGCCCGGCCGGAGGGTGATCGTCATGTGTACTCCTTGAAGTTGTTCCGGTGAAGGGAATGCCGCTCAGCTCTCCGGAGCGCCGAACCACCGGCTTACCGCGCGCTCGAACGCTTTCCGGTCGAAGTCGCGATCGCCCGCCCAGGCGACGATGCCGTCCGGTCGGACGAGCACGGCACCCAGTCCGAGATCGTTCTTCGCCGCACCGGCCGCATACCGGAGCCGGCTTTCCCAGCGCAGCGCCGAATCGTGCAAGCGTCGGTCGGTGCTGAAATCGAGCACGACACCTAATCCGTCCTGCGTCAGGTCGCCGAGGCGAGTGTCGTCCTCGAGAAGGAAGTCCGGGGCGTTGCGGCCGACCAGCGGCCGCTCGCTGCCGAGGTCGTGGCGGATCGACGCTCCCGACATCCGCTCGAAGGCGTAGGTCGTTCCGTCCCGGGTCGCGAGCAGGTCGCGAACCACTCCTTGGATCGCCTGGGCATGCGGGTCCGGCCGCATCACCGCCACCTGGGCCCGCGACCAGTCGAGCACCGAAGCGGCGACGGGGTTGCGCTCGTGGGTGAACGTGTCGAGGAGCCCGTCCGGTGCGTGCCCGTGCACGGTCGCTGCGAGCTTCCAGCCCAGGTTCATCGCGTCACCGAGGCCGAGGTTGAGTCCCTGCCCGCCGAGCGGGGAATGGACGTGCGCCGCGTCGCCCGCGAGCAGGACGCGACCGCGGCGGTAGGTCGTCGTCCGCATCGCCCGGTCGGTGAAACTCGACGCGAGCTGGACGTCGGTCAACGTCACGTCGGTGCCGGACACCCGGCGCAGCACCGCCTGGAGATGGTCGCGAGCCGGCGGCCGCGAGCGATCGAACGCGCCGCCGTCGAAGTCCATCATGCCGATGTACCGTTCCGCGGGCAGCCGGATGTACATGCCCGTCGGCGTCAGGTTGATCCCGGGGCTCAGCTCGTCGGGATCGGCGACCGTGGCGAGCATGACGTAGCCGGTGAGCTGCGGCTCGGTGCCGACGAACTCGAAGCCCGCCAGCCTGCGCACCGCGCTGCGGCCGCCGTCGCAGCCGACGAGCCAGCGCGCCGCGTACTCGTGCTCGCCGGCGTGCACGACCACGCTCCCTTCGTACTGCTCGATGGCGTCCACGGTGACCCCGCGCCTGATCTCCACGCCGAGCTTGGCCGCCCGCTCGGCCAGCACCGACTCGACCGCTTCCAGGTTCGTCAGCACGCCGTCCATCGCGGGGCTGGGAAACCGGAACGGCAGCGCGGCGAGATCCACCTTGGCCGGGTCGAGCACCATGCCGCCGAAGTGCCCCACGCCGCGAGGGGCCACCGGCTCGTCGTCCGCGCCGGAATAGTCGTCGATACCCGATTCCGTCAGCAGCGGGTGCAGCATCCCGCGGCGGTGGAACGCCTCGACCGACGTGGCGGACAGCCCCCGCATCCCGAGCGGGGCCTGTCGCCACGGAGTGCCGGGTTCCGGCTCCCGCTCGAGCACCAGCACGGAGCAGCCCGCGAGACCGAGTTCGCAGGCGAGGAACAAACCAACCGGGCCCGCGCCCACTATCACCACGTCCTGCGCGAAGTCGCTCATGATGTCTTTCTCCCCTCCCGTTGCGGGCCGCACCCGGCCCTCGACGGCAAGACTGACGCGCCCCACTGCCACGGCCCGCACACGCGACTGGCATCCGCCTGGCGGCGCCCTGTCACCCGCGCCGTGTCCGCGCACTGAAGCAGGGCAAAAAGTCGGCTATTTGCCCCTCCCGGTACTCCTAGGATCGCCGCATGGAACAGAACGAACGGCTACGTCACGCCTCGTCGTTCGGCGCCGCGGCGACCGCATACGCGGAGCACCGCCCGGACTACGCGCCGGCCGCGGTGCGCTGGGCGCTGGAACCCGCGCCCGGCCCGCGCGTGCTGGACCTCGGGGCCGGAACCGGCAAGCTGACCGGCGCGCTGGTCGCGCTGGGCGCCGACGTCATCGCGGTCGAGCCCGACCCGGCGATGCTGACCGAGCTGCGCCGCGCGCTGCCTGCTGTCCGCGCGCTGCCCGGTAGCGCCGAGGCGATACCGCTGCCGGACGCCTCCGTCGACGCCGTACTGGCCGGAAACGCCCTGCACTGGTTCGACATGGCCGTCGCGGGGCCCGAGCTAGCCAGGGTCCTCGCACCCGGCGGCATCCTGGCCGGCCTGTGGAACGTCATGGACGACCGGGTCGGCTGGGTCGCCGGACTCGAGCGGGTCAGCGGAAGCGCGGCCATCGGCCCGCGTGACACGCTCAGCAGCTGGCGCGCCGCGACGGCAGGCTTGCACCTTCCCGACAACGGCCTGGTCGCCCGGTTCGGCTCGCCGGAACAGACCGAGTTCCCGCACGGTCAGCGTCGCACCGCCGACTCCCTCGCCGCGACAATCGCGACGCGCGCAGGGATGCTGGTCATGCCGGAACAGGAACGAGCGGCCACCCTCGGCCGGATCCGCGCTTTCCTCACGAGCAGCCAGGAAACCGCCGGCGGCGAGTTCACCCTCCCGATGCTGACCGGCGTACTCCGCGTCCGGCAGCTGTGAAAGCCATCAACCGACGAAGGAGAGCACCGTAAGCATGCGACCAGACTGCTCCAACTCCGCGTGCTGACCGAACTCTGGCCATTTTGGGACGCCTGACCATCAGCACTCTCGGCTCAGTGGCATCCGACTCCGCAACACACAACCACGCCCATAACCCCCACGGGTCAAACAGTCGATGGCCGGGGCCAACGAGGGCCCGGCCGACGCGAAAGCCCGCAGCCAGAAACTCGGCCCGGCGCTCACCCGACATAGTGGCGTGATGGCTCTGCCGTACCGTCACCGCCTGGCCCTCGCAGACGGTGAAGTTGCCGACGTGGCCCGCGCTCGCTCAGGTGACCCGCGCGGTCACCAGGGTCTCGAAGGTATAGGGCCGCAGGCCATCGGTACGGCCGGCGAAGTACCGCTCCTGGAGGTCTGCACGTGCGGGGTGGTCCACGACCTTCAGCCCGCACCGGCTGACCAGCCTCTCGATCTCGGATACCGGCCAGCCAGGCTGAAGAGGCTCGCCGACAGAAGCCGCGATCGGTGTGTAGATACGGGCGTATTCCGTCCCCGCGTCGTCGAGCGCAGCGTCCTCGGCCCGGTAGGAGAACACCACCTCAGACCCGGGAGCAGCCGCCGCGATCGTGTGCAACGTCGACTCGATCGCCTGTGCCGTCAGATAAGGGGCGACGCCCGTCCAGCAGAACATCGCCGGCTGCGCCCAGTCGAACCCGGCCGCGCCCAGAACATCCTGAACCGGTCCGGCCTCGAAATCAACCGGTACGAATACCTGTGAGGCACTGAGCGGCAGGCCGAGATCTCTGACCCGCTCGAGCTTCCAGGCCTGGGAGGCAGGGTGATCAACCTCGAACACCGTCAGCGAGCCGAGCAGATCCGGCCGCCGCCACGCGAACGAGTCAAGCCCCGCGCCGAGAATCACGTACTGCGTGAAGGCACCAGCAGCCAGCCGGTCCTCGGCGTACCGGCTGCGGGTGCAGACAGCCGCACGGGCCTCGCTACGGACCGGGCCGGGGAACAGCGGATCGAACTGGTCTCGCAGCTGCTGCCATACCGGGCCGACAAGCACCAGGGCCAGCACATCGTCCAGTACCCACGGCGACGCCGTCTCCAGGCGAAACAATCCACGCGACACAGCCGCAAACATCGCGGTCCTGCTCGACGCGCTTTCCATGCATTCCTCCTTGCCGGCCAGAACCCAGCATGCTGGCCCACACCCACCCACTCCGCGCACTTCATAGGATGCGCCTGAAGCGCCCCGACGGCCATAGCCAGATCGCCTGGCAGCCACGATCTGCTCGCCATCGGGATCCTCCAAACGGCCGGGCACGCCAGCGACGTCGCGAGGCAGGGCAGCCAGTCGGCGACACCACCCAGACGGCCCAAGAGATCAAGGCAACGATGATGGCCAGCGGCAGGTCTCGCGCCGATGGCACAAGTGCAAACCAGGTGCCAAGATCATTGAGAAAGTGCCATCGGGTTTGGGAACCTACAGAAACTCGCGCACCGTGTCAGCCGGATGATCGAGCCATATCCATTGCCGCCCAGGGGTGACGGTCAGGCCGAATCGGGTGTAGTCCGGCCGTTCCCGCCTCGTCCACCAGGCGTACGCGGCCTCGATCTCGTCCCACAGGTGCCGGGGACCGTACTGGCGGACCGGATACCTGCCCGCGTCCTGCGCCTGCGGGTTGACCTCGACGGTCGCCCATGAGGTGTGGGCGGTGTCCCAGGTCAGCAGTTCGTAGGCGGAGCGGTCGTCACTCCGGTACGCGACGTCCTGTTCGCAGTCCGGGAGCAGAACCGACACCGCGAACGCACCACCCTGGAAGTCGCCCGTGACGTGCCATGGATGCAAGGGGCTGGTCGATTCGGTGGCACCGGGCTGGTCGTCGGGCTGGGGTATGTAGCGGTCCGGTCGCCGGCCGCGGAGATCCATGAAGGCGGCACGGTCGGCAAAACGGCCCGAAGCGGTGCCATCGGAGTCCACCACGAGGCGAGCCAGCGCGAAAGCGAGATAGGCCGTGGCCCACGGCGTCACGATGACGCCGCCCGGCCGGGTCTGTTCGATCCACGCGCTCGGTACGGCACCCCGGACACCCACTGTGGAAAGGACCCGGTCGTAGGGCGCGCGACCGGGCCAGCCCTTTTCACCGTCGGCGCAGACCAGCGCGGGCGTGTACCCCGCTGACGCAAGCGCGGCTCGGGCGTGGGTCGACACCTCCTGGTCGATTTCCACCGTGGTCACCTGCTCGCTGCCGAGGCGTTCGCACAGCAGCGCGGTGTTGTACCCGGTCCCGGTCCCGATCTCCAGTACCCGGAGGCCGTCCGTCACATCCATCGCCTTGAGCATCGCCGCCATGACCCCGGGCATGGACGAGGAGGAAGTGATGCTGCGGCCGATACCGTCCGGCCTTGCCGGTACGCCGTCGTCGACCTGGGTGACGATGAACTCGTCGCGGTGAATGGGCTCTCGCCAGGCCACCGGATCTTCGTCTCTGCGCACCGGTAAGTAACCGCGACCGTCCGGTTTCGGACGCCAGATGGTCTCCGGGATGAACCGTTCGCGATCCACCGCGAGAAACGGCCTCTTCCACTGCTCGGTCAGGTGCCCTTTCTCACCGAGCAGCTCGACCAGCGAGGACCACCGCTGGTTCAACGATCACGCTTGCCATGCTTGCCGGGCGGCGGTTCCCGAGGCGGTGGCGGCGGCGACCCGGGAGGGGGCTGTCGGTCGCCCTCAGCGGGGTCCGGTTTTTCGCGTTTGCCCATATAAGGAACGGTACCGAGATCGGCCACGACCGAACATGCGGCAAACGAGCGAGCACGGCTCACAACCAGGTGACAGTCTCGATCGCTGTCGTCCTCGACCTGTTCCGAAACGCACGCGGCCCACATCGGGACACATTCGCACCGGTGGCGGCCGAGTTCGCCAGAACCAACTGAACCGCGCCTCCTCGCTCTCGCACGCATCCTGAAATTTCACAGGTGTAGCCGGCATCAGCCGGGTGACCACCCCGGACCGCATCGTCGCCGCGGTACCACTAACCGGATCCTTGGCTCGCGGCATGCGACCTCGTGTCGCACCTTGTCATAGCGGGCGGCGCAGCCCGTCCAGCACGAGGGTGATGACGTCGTCGGCTTCGGCCCGCCAGTTGGGACGGTCATGAGCCGCGCCGATGCCATGCAGGGCCATCATGACGGCACCGGCATCCACGTCGTCGCGGACGGCGCCGTCCTTCACGGCGGCGGCCACCAGGTCGGTGACAGCCTGCTCCAGCGCTCGGCTGCCCTCGGCGAGGACACCTGAGCGGTCGGACCATAGCGTGGCCAGTGTCCGGGCGAGGCCCTGGTGGGCGGCTATGTGGTCGACCATGTTGCGTAGGAAGGTCGCCAAAGCCTGCGCTGCGGGCAGCGTGGCCTGTAACTGGCGGGCGCGGTCGCACAGCGTGGCGACTTCTCCGTGGTAGACCGCCTCGGCCAGCGCTTCCCGAGTGGGGAAGTGGCGGTACAGCGTGCCGGTGCCCACCCCGGCCAGGCGGGCGAAATCGTCGAAGCGCAGGTCGAAGAAGTCACCGGCGTCGAAGACTTCCCTAGCGGTGGCGAGCAGGGCCTCGCGCTTGCGCTGAGCGTCGGCTCGCAGTGGCTTGGCGGCGTTCATGCGCTCCCTCGCGTTGACAAATGGAGATTATCTCCATATTTTGAAAGTGGAGATTACCTCCAAATCGATCCTACCCCACGAGGTACCACGTGAAGATCCTGATGTTCGGCCGAGGCGTGATCGCCACCATCTACGGCTGGACCCTGCACCAGTCGGGGCATGACGTCGAGTTCTACGTCCGGCCGGGTCGCGCAGCGACCTACGAAGACGCGGTGGACCTCGACCTGGTCGATACGCGGCGCCGAGTGTGGGGACAGCGCGTCGTGGAGAAGTGGCCGGTGCGCTACCGCGAGGCGCTGGAGCCCGACCACGACTTCGACCTGATCGTGCTCAGCGTGCCCCACCACCGCCTCCCAGAAGCGACAGCCTTCCTGGCCCCGCGTGTCAGCCAGGCCACGATCCTGATCTTCGGCAACCTCTGGACCGAGCCACTCACCGCGATCGGCACACTCCCCCTCGACCAACTCGCCTGGGGCTTTCCCCAAGCCGGTGGCGGTTTCGACGAGAACGGCGTGCTCAACGGGGCACTGCTGCCCTCGGTCATCTTCGGCACCCTCGGCCAGCCCCCGACCGACCGGGAGCGAGCCGCGCGCCAGGCGTTTCGCGAAGCCGGGCTCCGAATCAAGGAGCAGCCCGACTTCCGCGGCTGGCTGTGGGTCCACTTCGCCTCGGACGCCGGCCTGTTCTCGCAGGGCCTACGGCTGGGTTCCCTGTCCAAACTGGCCGGGTCCACGAACAACCTACGCGAAGGACTGCTAGCCGGCCGCGAACTACTGCCGCTCCTCCAAGCGCGCGGCGTCGACCTGCAACGACACCGCGGCGGTGTGCTGCCGTTCCGGGCACCCACCTGGCTGACCGCACCCGTACTCGCCTGGCTGACCGCTCATGTCGCGCTCGCACGCGTAAGTCTCGCAGCGCAGTCCGACCCCAACGCTGAAGAGCCCCGCGAGATCTGCCGGGACACCCTGGCCGAAGCACGACGACTGGGCATCTCAGTACCACGACTAGAAGCGGCAGAACCGCTCTTTGCCCGTGAGGGGACGGACCGAGTCTGAATCCTCCGATGTTGTCGGTCCCGCCGCACCACAGAGCCAACCCGGTCGCACCGTCGAGCAACTGCCGTTCACACACGGCTTTTCGCTGTCCAGCCTCTATCGCCTGTCCGTGACGTCGTGGAAGGAAAAAGTCATGACTACCGCCGAGAAGCACGAGTTCCCCATGGCCCGCACGTGCCCGTTCGCGCCGCCACCGGCGTATGAAGAAATCCGCGAACAAGAGCCGGTCTCGCGGGTTCGTCTGCCCGACGGAGGGTGGGCCTGGGTGGTCAGCCGCCACGAGGACGTGCGAACCGCGTTGAACGACCGGCGGTTCAGCGCCGACCGGCAGCATCCGGACTTCCCGGCGCTGGTCGAGGGCGAGGCGGCGTCCCGGCGGCCGGACGAGGAGCGCTTCCTGATCGCGATGGACGCGCCCGAGCACGGGCCGGCGCGCAGGGCCGTACTCGGCGAGTTCACGGTGCGCCGGTTGGAGGCGCTGCGGCCGCGGATCCAGGAGATCGTCAACGAGCGGATCGACGCGCTGCTGGCCGGGCCGCGGCCCGGTGACCTGGTGGACGCGCTGTCCCTGCCGGTTCCGTCACTGGTGATCTGCGAGATGCTGGGTGTGCCCTACGCCGACCATGAGTTCTTCCAGGAGAACACGGTGAAGGTGATCAAGCAGTCGACGCCGCCCGAGGAGCGGTGGGCGGCGATGGAGGCCATCCAGGGCTATATGGCCGACCTCATCGCGGAGAAGGAACATAACCCGCCGGACGACCTGCTCGGGCGGCAGATCGTCAAGCTGCGCGCGGACGGCACCTACCGGAGGACGTCGCTGGCCGGCATGGGCTTGCTGCTGCTCGTGGCCGGCCACGAGACGACGGCGAACATGATCTCGCTGTCGACCGTGGCGTTCCTGCGCAACCCGGAGCAGCTCGCGATGATCAAGGCCGACCCCGGCAAAACGCTCAACGCAGTCGAGGAGATGCTGCGATACTTCACGATCATCGATGTGGCGACGGCCCGGCTGTGCGTCGAGGACATCGAGGTCGGCGGGCAGCTGATCCGCGCCGGCGAAGGAGTGCTGGCGCTCGGTCATTCGGCCAACCGGGACCCGCGGGCATTCGAGAACCCGGACGAGCTCGACATCGAACGCGGCGCGCGCCACCACGTCGCGTTCGGGTTCGGGCCGCACCAGTGCCTGGGCCAGAACCTGGCTCGGATGGAACTCCAGATCGTGTTCGACACGCTGTTCCGCCGCGTCCCCAGCCTGGAGCTCGCGGTGGATGTCGACGAGCTGCCGTTCAAGGACGACGCGAACATCTACGGCCTCTACCAGCTCCCGGTGACCTGGTAGCGGACGAACTGCCATCCCCACCTCAGGAGGAGAGGCCATGAAGATCATCGTGGACACCAGCAAGTGCGTCGGTGCCGGACAGTGTGTGCTCACTGAGCCCGCGCTGTTCGACCAGAGCGAGGACGACGGCACAATCATCGTGCTGAACGAGACACCGGAGGGCGAGCTGGTCGAGAAGGCACGCGAAGCGGCGCACGTGTGCCCCAGCCAGGCCCTCTCCCTGGAAGAGTGAGTCAATCCGTGGATGGCCCTACAGCCTGAAACGATCACGCTGATCGGTGTGGGACGCTGAACGGCGCGTGTCCGCTCAAACAGGGCGAACTCTCACGAAGGGTCCCTGCCGCGTGACAGTGTGCCTCGACCTAACCGAATCACGCTGGCGTCCTGGCCGCCGTGTCGGCGGAGCTCGTCATCCAGTTCGGCATTTCGCAGTGTGAGGACTTGGATCTGGTTGGCGTAGATGCGGATGGTGTTCGGGGACCGATGGCATATCGCCACCATCGAGGGTCTCCAGCCGGCCGGGACCGAGATCGCCCTCCTTTGCGGTCTGAAGTGGACAGTCGACTATCAGTGCTGGGAATGCGACTAAGAATATCGCTGCCGAAACGGAAATCCCGTTCTCGGCGGCCATCCGGGCGCCCCGGCAGAAGGAAAAGATGGAGACCAACGGCGCCGAGTACACGTTCCTGATGGCCGAACTGATTCGCCTGCGCCATAAGCAGGGCCTCACGCAGAAGGACGTGGCTCATCG
Organism: Amycolatopsis nigrescens CSC17Ta-90; assembly: GCF_000384315.1. Lineage (GTDB taxonomy): Bacteria > Actinomycetota > Actinomycetes > Mycobacteriales > Pseudonocardiaceae > Amycolatopsis > Amycolatopsis nigrescens. The sequence goes on from NZ_ARVW01000001.1 coordinate 1,256,558, forward strand.
GATGGGTGTCGACCCGGCCACCGTGTGCCGGATAGAGAAGGGCCTCCGCAGCGAAGTTCGCATCGCCCATCTCCAGGCCTATGCCGAGACCATGGGCCTTCGCGTCGCCATGGTCCTCACCGTCGCCGGCTAGCGCCGCGCGTGTTGGCCCGTTGTGCGGGGGATCTAGTAGCGTGCCGGGCGAAGTGCGTCCGGCGGGAGGTGACGAGGTGAGCCAGCTCGTGTCGCCGGCAGTCCACGCGCCGCAGCGCGGTCTCCGGAGGTGGGGAAACGCCGCCAGCGTACTGATCGCCCTGTGCGCGCTGGCCGACATCGCCGGTGTCTGGGCCGCCTGGCGCGCCCACCTGGACGGGACGGAAGCGGCGCTGAACCTCGCCGGGACCGTGAACTGGATCTTCTACCTGCTCTGCGTCCCGGCGGTCGGCACCTTCCTGGTCTGGTTCTGGCTGGCGCGGGCCGACGCGGAACGCCGGTCAGCGGCCCATCGCCATCGCCGGGGCCGCGGCTGGGTGCTCGGCGCCTGGTTCTGCCCGGTGGTGAACCTCTGGTACCCGCACACGATCATGGCCGACATCTGGCTGGCCGACCCGGCGCGGAGCAAGCGGCCGGTCGACTGGTGGTGGGGACTGTTCCTCGGCAGCCTCCTCGTCGACCGGTACGCGATCCGGGCCGAACTCGGGAACGCGGCCGCACACGGCTTCACCGCCGCCCTGAAGAAGGGCACCCTCGCCGCCGTCCTGTTCACCGGGGCCGCCGTGCTGATCATCCACATCATCCACCGCATCGGCGAAAGCCCGGCCTCGCGAGATCACGAGGCCGGGCCGCTCGCCGAGGTCTAGCGCACGGTGCTCCAGAAGTCGCAGCGGTGCACGGCGGAGAGATCGGCAGACCGGATAGCGCCGGGGGCGAGGGACTGGACGTTCGACCCACGCATCCGCGGCCAGTGCGGCAGCCCTTGGTCATTGGGATCGCCGGTCGCGGCGAACCGTGACCAGTAGCGGATCAGTTGCCCGGCAAGGTACTGCTGCTCGGGGGTGAAGGTCAGCGGCGGGCCCGCCTGGTCGAACAGGTAGCCCAGCTCCGAGCTGTGGTACGCCCCGGACGGCAGGTCCGTCGGGAACGGGAAGAACGTCGGTGCCTGCCGGTCTGCGAACTCGTAGCCGTAGGTCGGGGTCCACCTGGCGAGCCTCTTGTCGTCGACGAGCTGGTTGCAGGACCACACCCGGTCCGTGCTGACCGCCGCCCAGGCCAGCGCGGGCGAGCCGAGCGAACCGGACGGGTACTCGGCGGCGATCCGCGCCGCCTGGTCGCCGAAGACCGTGCCGAGCAGCCGCTGGTACTGCTCCTCGGAGAAGGGCTGCGGCAGGAAGGCGGCCTGCAGGCGTTGCTCGTCACGCGTGCTGCCGGACATCACCGGCACCCGGTTGAACCGGCCCTCGGCCAGCGCGCGCTCCGGATCGGCGGGCAGTATCCCGTTACCGAAGGCGGGCGAGGTCAGCACCACCGACCGCGGATCCGGCAGCAGGTCCGCCACCGGCAGCCGGCGCAGGCAGTCCACCGCCGTCGCCGGGTCCGGGCAGCCCTTCGCGGCCGCCAGTGCCGCACCGTTCTCCTGCACCTCGGCCAGCGGCAGCCAGGCCGAACCCGCCGGAATCCCGTTGGTGATCCCGTTTTCCGGCCAGTCGAGCGCACAGGAGCCGCTCTGCATGATCGCCCGGTGGAACAGTCCCCGTGCCGAGGGCGAGGTGAGCTGCCCGCAGACTGCTATCGCGCCACCGGAATGGCCGAACAGGGTCACGTTGCCCGCGTCACCGCCGAAGGCCGCGGCGTTGCGCTGCACCCAGCGCAACGCGGCCTGCTGGTCCTCCAGCCCGAAACCGCCGGAGCCGGCCAGCCCCGGATAGCCGAGGAAGCCGAACAAGCCCAGCCGGTAGTTGATCGTCACCACCACCACGTCCCCGCCGGCGGCGAGCCGGTGCGCGTCGAACTCGCTGCCCGCCCCGTAGCTCAGGCCACCGCCGTGCAGCCACACCATGACCGGCTTCGGCCTGCCCTTCCCCGCGGGGGTGGTCACGTTGAGGTACAGGCAGTCCTCTTCGGTGCTCGGCGGGCTGATGCTCGGCCCCTGCGCGCACCGGTTGCCCGGCTTGGTGGCGTCCCGGACCCGCGACCACGGCTCGGGCGGCCGCGGCGAACGCCAGCGCAGCTCGCCGACCGGCGGGGCGGCGAACGGGATGCCCTGGAAACTCCGGTATCCGGCCGCGTCGGTGCCGCGGACCGGGCCGGAGTCGGTGCGCACGACCGCACCGTCACCGGCCACCGCACTGACCGGCGTGATGCCGCTTCCGGCGATCCCCGCGAGCGCGGCGGCCAGCACCGTCACCAGTGCGCGACCCCAGCGTCGGTACTTGCTCTTCATTTCGACCATGCGAGAACGCTAAGCGGGCCACCCCGCGCCGGGCTTATCCAGAACTGACCGATCCGTGCACGACCAGGCCGAGGGAACCGGCCACCACCACCGCCTGCGCCGGGGTGATGATCGCCGCAGTGAGCTCGGCGTGCACCGGGTCGAGCGCGGTCAGGTCGCTTCCACGCAGGTCGCAGCGGGTGAACTGGGCGCCGTGCAGCTGCGCACCGGAGAGGTCCACGTCGACCAGCACCGCGTCCGTGCAGTTCGCCCCGGTCAGGTCGGCCTCGCGCAGCCGCACCTCCTGAAAGGTGCTGCGGCGCAGGTCCGCCCCCGCCAGCCCGGTGAACGACCAGTCACCGCCGAGCACCCGCATCGGGCGCAGCACGGACTCCTCGAACCTGCTGCCGACCAGCTTGCAGCCGGTGAACTCGGCGTCGAACAGGTTGCAGCCCTTGAAAACGCAGCCGGTGAACGCCGAGTCGGTGTGCTTGGACAGGTTGAACCGCACCTGGTCGAAGGTGCACTCGTCGAAGACCACGCCCTGGGTGGTGGCCTCGGTCAGGTCGACGTCGGCGAACACGCACCGGACGTAGTGCCGCCCGGCCAGTTCCTCGCCGTACCAGTCGTCGTTCCGGAAGGTCTCGTCCTCCACCGGGGTTGTCATGACGCCGAGGCTAACCGCGGGGTCCGACAGTTCAGCGCGGCACGGTGGCGTAGCAGAGATACACCACCCGGACCGGGTCCCCGGCCACCTCCAGCCGGTGCGCGACCGCGTGCTCGAACCCGCCGGCGGTGGCGATCGCGGCGGCCTCGTCCACTCCGCCGGGCAGTGCGACGTCCGCAGCCACCAGTTCGGCGAAAGCGCCCGAGGGGCCGAAGGTGTCCGGCGAAGGGAGGCTGAACGCGAGCCGCCCGCCCGGCCGGAGCACCCGCAGCCAGTCGGCCAGCGCCGCCAGGCCGAGGAAATGCAGCGAGGAAGCGCAAAGTACAACGTCCACACTGGACTCATCGACCGGTGCGGGTACCGCGGGACCGACCCGCCATTCGATCCGCCCGACCAGGTCCTTCGCCGCCGACTTCGCCCGCGCCCGCTCGATCATCGCGGCGGAGAGGTCGACCGCCAGCACCCGTTCGGCGTTCAACTGTCGTACCGCGGCGATCGCCGCGTCGCCGGTCCCGGTGGCGGCGTCCAGCACCAGCGCCGGATGCGGCACCGGATAAAGCCCCTGGACCAGCTTCTCGGCCACTTCGCGGTGGAAGCCGCCTTCGTCGTAGGAGGACGCGATCGCGTCGAAGGCGAACGGAGCGGACATCCCGGTCACGGCGGACCTCCCCAGGTCGGTTACCCGCTCACAGGCCGGGCGGCATCGCGACGTCCGTGCCCTCGCGGGTGAGCGAGACTATCCGATCGGCGGCGTCCGGCCAACCTTTCACCAGCTCCGCCCGCTCGCCACCGGTATAGAGTCCACTGTGGAACCCCGGCGCCATGGTGTTGCCGAACAGCCCGAACCGCCCGCCCGGCGCCAGCGCCGCGCCCATCCAGTGCCCGGCCGGGATCACCAGCTGCACGTGCTGGCCGCCCAGGATGTCCGAACCGAGGCGCGGGGTGGAGTGCGTGCCGCCGGGGTGCAGCAGGAGCAGGTCGATCGGGTCGCCGAGGTAGAAGTGCCAGATCTCGTCCACCGGCAGCCGGTGCATCGCGGCGAACGAGTCCGGCTCGCCGGTCAGCGCGGCGCAGGTGGCCGTGCCAGCCGGCGCCGCCCCGTCGTCGCTGCGCCAGGTCTGCACGAACAGCCCGCCTTCGACCGGCAACGGCGCCAGCCCCAGTTTCGCGATGATGGCCGCCGCGTCCTCCTGCTCCATGACCGATGACCCTACCGGCGTCTGGAGGCGGGGCAGCCCGTTCGGGGGATGTGCGGGGTTTGGGGAGGCCGGAGCGGGGGTGCGGCTCGTAGGGTCGAGAGGGCAGTGCCCGCCGCGACGGAAGGGGCCGACCGTGCTGTTCACCCGGTTCTGGTGGCTGACCGCGATCCGTGGGGTGCTCGCCATCCTGTTCGGCCTGATGGCGCTGGTGTGGCCGGGGCTGACCCTGCTCGCGCTGGTGGTGCTCTTCGGCGTGTTCACCCTCGCCGACGGCATCCTGCTCACCGTGTCCGCGCTGTTCGCCGGTGACCGCCTCGCGCACCGCGGCACCGCGATACTGGCCGGGGTGCTCGGCATCGCCGCCGGGATCGTGGTGCTGGTGTGGCCGGGCATGACCGCGCTCGTGCTGCTGGTGCTGATCGCGGTCTGGGGCGTGGTGATCGGCTTCGTGGAGATCGGCGGCGCCTTCGCCTACCGCGCCCAGCGCGGGCTGGAGTGGTCCGGGCTGCTGCGCGGCGTGCTCGTGCTGGTGCTCGGCCTGCTGCTGCTGTTCCTGCCGGTCTCCGGCGCGATCGCGATCGCCTGGCTGATCGGGGTGTTCGCGATCGCGGCCGGAGTGGCACTGCTGGTGTTCAGCGCCCGGCTGCGCAAGCTGAGCCGGGTGGCCGAAGCCAGCTCCTGAATTCCGCCCTGATCCGCTCAGCCGAGCAGGCGGGTGTTCTCCCAGCCCCAGTCGTGCAGGACGGGCTGGAAACCGACCCCCGCAGACCCCACCGCCCACTTCCACTGCACGAGCCGGTCCGCCCCGGTCGAACTCCGCTGCAACGAGACGAAGGACTCCCCCGCACCGCCGGGGCCGAGCAGCCGCACGTTGCCCCAGCCGCCCATGGCGAACTGGCCGGTGGCCTCGCCGGCCTGCGGGACCGACCACGACCAGAGCTCGCCGTTGTCCTTGATGGACACGAACCGGCCGTGGTCACCGACCCCGGCGAGCTGCCTGGCGTTCTCCCAGCCGTGGCCCAGCGTGCGGCCGAGCTGGAAACCGGTGTCCCCGGCGACCCAGAGCTGCAACTGGCCCACGCTGTTCACCTGCACGAAGTCGATCAGGCCGTCCACAGTGGCGTCCCCGACGCCGGCGAGCAGCCTGGTGTTCTGCCAGCCGCCCATCAGGTCGCCGAGCAGCGCGAGCCCGGAACCGGTGGCCGGGTTGAAGGTCCACAGCCGCAGGATGCCGTTCTTCACCTCGAGGAACGCACCTTCGCGGGAAACCAGCGCCACCTGCGAGGTCTGCCCCCAGCCCCAGCCGAGCTCGTGCGCGGTGAACCCGGATCCGTTGTGCGAGTAGTACACCAGCTCCCCGTCGTAGCGCACCTGGAGGAAGCCCGCCTCGCCGTCGATCGACTTCGCCCCGGCCGGCACCGCGCACATCAGCAGCACGCCGAGCACGGCCGTCCACAGTTGAACCCGTCTTCGTGTATTCCGTGAACCCTTCACCGGAACTCCCCTCTCCCACCGGTATGTCGTGCGCAACACGCGCGCCGTGGCGGGAAGGTTGCCGGCTCAGCGGAACTCGCCGACGTGGTCGGCCACCCATTCGCGGTAGGTCCTGGCCGGCACCCCGGTGACCTTCTCCACGACCGCGGTCGGCCGCACCGGCTCGTCGACCATCCGCGCGTACCCGTCCAGCATCAGATCCGCGACCTCGGCCGGGTAACGCGACACCAACTGCCGCCTGGCCTGTTCCCGGGGAATCTCCTCCCAGCGGGCGGGACGGCCGGTCACCTCGCCGATCGTGCGCACCTGCTCGACCTGGGTGATCGTCTCCGGGCCGCTCAGCTCGTACTTTTCCCCGGCGTGCCCGTCCTCGGTCAGCGCCCGCACCGCCACCGCGGCGATGTCCTTCTCGTGGATCAAGGTCATCCCGGCCGCGCCGTGCGCGTCCCGCACCACGCCCTCGCTGCGGATCGCGTCCGCCCAAAGCCGGGTGTTGGCCGCGAAGGTGTGCGGCCGCAGGAATGTCCACTCCAGACCGGAACGCTCGATCGGCCGTTCCAGCGCGGCGTGCAGCACGCCGATCGGGTTGTCCTGCTCCTCGACATCGTCCCGCACGGCGGCCGAAGAGAGCAGCACGATTCGGCGCACCCCCTGCCGGACGAAAATGTCCACCAGCGGCCCCATTTCCTCCGGTGGCCGCATCGGCCAGACCACGAAGACCCGGCCGGCGCCCACCGCCGCTTCCTCCACTGTGGACGGTTCGCCGACGTCGCCCTTGATCGCCCGCACCCCGTCGGGGAGCGCGGCACCGGCCGGGTCGCGGACCAGTGCCCGTACCGGCGCGTCCGACTCCCGCAGCCGGACCACCACCTCGCCGCCGACGTTGCCGGTCGCGCCGATGACCAGTGTGTGCTGCCCGTTTGCCAAGACTTCCTCCCGAACGCCGTGATCACTTCCGCCATCACGGTAGGCGTCGGGCTTACGTTTGGTAAGTACGTACCAGAAGGTAAGCTCCTGGCCTCAGAGCTACTGTGCGGCCGCGGCCCAGGCGGTGAGCCCGGCGATGAAGCCTTCCCGGTCCCTCGGCGAGAGGTTCTCCAGCGCCACCAGCAGCGGCTCGGAGCGGAGCTTGATGAACTTCTCGAACGCGCTGCGGTGGTCGTCGGCCAGCGTCACCAGGGTGCGGCGGCGATTGGCCGGATCTTCGCCGCGCTCGGCCATGCCGGCCCGACTGAGGTCGCCGACCAGCTCGCTGGCCGTGGACAGCGAGACGCCGAGGCGGCCGGCCAGTTCGGTGACGCTCAGCGCCTGACCGGGCAGCAACTGGGTGAGCACCGCGCCGTGCCGCGCGGTCAGCCCGTGCCTGGCATAGGTCTCCCGCAGCTCGTCCGGCATCTCCGCCATCGCACGCCGGAAGAACGCCGCCAGCAGCGGCACGTGCGCCAGCACCTCGAGGACCTGCGCCTCCGCCGGCCCCTCGTCCCGCCTGCGTCCTTGCGTCATGCCTCGATCGTAGTAGCTTTGGATATACCAACTATTGGTGAAAACAAAACTGGGAGGCTCCCCGTGACCACACTGGGCTACACCGACGCCGTCAACGACGCGCTGGAACGCCTGGACGACCTCGGCTACGAACGCGGTGCGGACGGCGACCTGGCCAATCACGGTCCGATGGGCGCCGAAGCGCTCGCCGTACTCGGCCACGGCGACGACGTCGCGGCCTGGACCGACGGCTACCGCGTTGCCATGCCGCACCACGAGCCGCCGGCGCCCCGGTTCGCACTCGACGCCGCCGACGAGTCGTCCTGGCGTCCCGCGCTGGGCGAGTTCTCCCGTGCCGGCGACTGGGAACAGCTCTTCCGGCGCGAGCTGGACGCGGGGCCGTGGCGGGACGTGCTCGCCCGCTGGTGGCCGCGGCTGCTGCCGGGCCTGCTCGCCGGGCTCACGCACGGCATGATCCGCACCGCGCACGCCGTCCGCGGCCTCGCCGCGGCACCGGCTCCCGGCCCGCTGCAGCTGACCGAGCTGGCCCGCGGGCTGGCCTACTGGGCGGCCAGGTTCTTCGACCTGCCCGGCAGCCCGCGGCTCGGCGGGCGGCTGAGCCTGGCCGGCGCCGTGGCCGCGCTGCCGCGCACCCCGGCGACCCCCGGTGGTCCCGGGGCCCGGTTGCGCCGGGTGCACGAGATGGACGGGTACTTCACGTCGCTGGACGCGGTCGCGGCCGAACGGCCGCAGTGGCTGCTCAGCGAGATGACCGTCGAGTTCGCCGGGATCTACCTGGCCCACCCCGAGGTCTTCCCGGTGCCGCTGATCCACGGGGTCACCGCGCCCGCCGCCGTCCGGCTCGTGCTGCCGCACCTGCCCGCCGAGCTGCACGAGCCCTCGCTGGCCGCGCTCTGGCAGGTGCACACCGCGCTGCTGCTCACCTTCACCACCGATCGCCAGGACGAATCCGGCGTGCTCGGCCGGGCGCTGGAGACCGAGGTGCCCGGTTTCGACGAGCTTATCGGGCGGGCCGTGGAGCACGGCGACGAGCACGTCATCAAGTTCACCGAGGCGAGCCTGCGCGAGCACGCACTCCGCCCGGACGCGAGGTTTCCGGCGGCGGTGCTGGCCGCTCAGCGGCGGATCCCCCGCCGCTGAGCCCGGGTCACCTGGTGAGCTTCAGAATGTCCACCCCGCGGGCGTTGTCCGCGACGTAGACGTAGCCGCGGTGCCAGTACGGCGCCCACGCGCTCGCGTCGGCGGGCCGGTAGTAGGCGATCTGGGTCGGGTTGGTCGGATCGCTGATGTCCAGGAACCGGGTGCCCTGCTCGTAGAAGGACTGCACCAGCACCTTGTTCCGCACATCGAAGTAGTGCGCCGAGCAGTCGCCGGAGGCCGGGTCGCTGCCCTCCTGCCCGGCGACGCTCCAGGTGCCGACCGTCCTGAGCCGGAACGGATCGTCCGGAGTGGACCGCCAGCCCTGGCCGCCGTAGGAGCCTTCCAGCGAGGAGATCACCAGCACGCCGTCGCCGGCGCAGCCGTCCACGAAGCTCTCCTCGGTGGCGTAGATCAGGTTCCCGGCGCCCCAGCCGGCGGTGTCGGCCCCGTCCGCGGCCCGGTGCCCGACCGGGCGGAAGCTGTTGTGCATGAACTTCGACGGCGCGGCGGTCTCCTCGACCCCGCCGCCGGCGTAGGGCACCGGTTTGGTCGCGGTCGCGCGGCGGAACCCGCCCTGCACGGGGTCGCGGTGGATGCCTTCGGTCCAGTAGCCGCGCACGCCACCGCGGCCGGACACCCAGGCCACGCCGGTCTCGTCCACCTGCACGTCGTGCACGTAGTCGGTCTTGCCGTCGTTGCGGGCCAGCTCGATCGGGTCCGGGAACACCTTGGGGTTGCGGGGGTTGCGGACATCGGTCACCCAGATCGGGCGGCCGCCCCAGTCCGCCGGGTTGTCGGCCGCCTTGGCGGGCCCGCCGGTCCACAGGTACCGGCACCCCGACACGCAGCTGGTGGTGTGCCCGGCCGGGACCTTGACGTAGCTGAGCACCACCGGCTTCTCCGGGATGGCCACGTCCACGACGTAGATGCCGGACTCACCGGTGGCCGTGGTGCCGCCGAACGCGCGCGGGTCCCTGGACAGGAAGACCAGCTTGCGCACCGGGTCCACCTCGGTGTTCTCGGTCTCCCACATGCCGGGCAGGTTCACCTGGCCGATCAGCTTTGGCGCCTTCGGGTTCTCGGTGAGGTCGTAGGTCTTCAGGCCGAACTCGCCGGAGACCAGCATGACGTCCTTGATGTCGCGGCGGTGGTACTGGAGGAACTCGAGCGCGATCGCGCCCTGGGCGTCCGGCACGTTGCCAACCGCCTCCACGTTCTTCACCGCGCCGGGAGCGCCGGCCACCCTCGTCGAGGCGGCCTTCGGCGCGTCCTCCTCGCAGGCGTCCGCCGGCAGGCCGATGGCGACCAGCGTCGCCGAGATCACCGCGAAAGTCAGGGAAGACCGGAGCAACCAGCGACGCACGTCTACCTCCCAGAGAGATCGGCTCAGCGTAGGACGAACTCTTCGGCGCACACAACTGCCTTTCGTCGGGCCACCTGCTAAACATGCCTATGCGCCAAGCCTTCGCCGTCCTGTTCGCGGTGCCGCTGCTGCTGCTCACCGGCTGCGCGGAGCCGGACGAACCCGCCGAACCCGGCGTTTTGACCGTCGGCACAACGGAACCCGCGAGCCTGCTGCCCGCGGACCTGCGCGATGAGGCCGGCCGGATGGTGACCGGCGCGTTGTGGTCACCGCTGGTGGACTACCAACCGGCGACCGGCGAGGTCACGCCGCGGGCCGCGGAGTCGGTCACCAGCGAGGACCAGGTGACCTGGACGATTCGGCTGCGCGCCGGGCAGGCGTTCCACGACGGCTCGCCGGTGACCGCTTCGTCCTATGTGCACACCTGGGACGCGGTCTCCGGTCAGCCGTGGGCCAGTTCCACGCTGCTTCGCAAGACTCTTCGGCCGAAGGAAATCACCGCCCCGGACGAGCAGACCATCCGGCTGGTCCTGGACCGGCCGTTCGCCCAGGTGCCCGCCGTGCTCGCGGCCCCGGCGCTGTACCCGCTGCCCGCCTCGGTGCTCGAGTCCCGGGACTGGGCGGGGTTCGCGGCGAACCCGGTGGGCAACGGGCCGTTCCGGATGGCGGAGCCGTGGCGTCCGGGCACCGGAGGGCGGCTGGTGCGGGTGGCCGAAGCGCCGGGCAAGGCCAGGGAGATCCGGCTGCGGATCACCGACCCCACCGGGCAGTACGACCGGGTGCGGGACGGTGGTCTGGACCTGGCCACCGCGGTGCCGGGTGAACGGCACGACGCCATGCATCAGGACTTCGCCGAGCGGCACGTGATGTGGCCGCTCCCGGAGGCGACCTATCTGGCCTTTCCCTCCGCCGACGGCCGGTTCCAGAACGCCACCGCCCGGTACGCGGTGTCCATGGCGGTGGACCGCGCGGCGCTGGAGGCCGGCCCGCTCGGGCGTCAGGTGGACCCGGCCCGGTCGATGCTGCCCCCGGCGGTGGCGCCCGGCGAGCGGTCCGGCACCTGCCGGCCGTGCACGCACGACGCGGCGGCGGCGAAGTCGCTGCTCGGCCAGGTGCCGTTCACCGGCCCGCTGACCGTGTTCCACGACCAGGGCCAGGAAGGGTGGGCCGGTGCGCTGGCCGGGCAGGTCCGGGACGCGCTCGGCATCGAGATCACCGCGGCGCCGCGGCCGGCGGGCGGGCCCGCGCCGGGGCCGTTCACCGTGACGGTCCCGCTGACCGCGCCCGGCCCGCACGAGTTGCTCGCCACCGTGGCGGAAGCGGCGGGGTACTCCGATGCGGGTTTCGCCCAGCTGCTCGCCGGCGCCGACGCCGCGAAAGGCCAGGAGGAGAGCGCGCAGCGGTACCGGCTGGCGGAGAACCAGCTGCTGCGCGACCTGCCGGTGACGCCGCTGTGGTCGGGGCACGGGCACGCGGTCTGGTCTGGGCGGGTGCACGACGTCACCGCAACGCCGTTCCGGGGTGTGGAGCTGGCAGCGGTGTCTGTCTGAAGCCTGCACCTCTCACGCCTAAGCTTCGCGCGACAGCTCGCGCGAGGAGAGTGCACGTGATTGGCGAACGCATCCGGGACCTGCGGACGGTCCGGTCGATGACGGTGACCGAGCTGGCCAAGTCGGCCGAGGTCTCGGTCGGGCTGATCAGCCAGGTCGAGCGCGGGATCACCGACCCGAGCCTGGAAACGCTGCGGCGGATCGCCAGGGCGCTGGACACCCCGCTGTTCAGCCTGTTCCAGGAGGACTCCGGGGAGCGGGTCGCGGTGGTGCGCAAGAACGCCAGGGTGGCGGTGCGCTCCCCGAAGGGCGGGATCACCTACCACCGGCTGTCCTCGGGCAGCGGCAAGGTCGAGGTGCTGGAGGGCAGGCTGGAGCCGGGCGCGGCCTCGTCGCCGCAGCCGTGGAGCCATCCCTCGGACGAGTGCGTGGTGGTGCTGGCCGGGCGGATGGTGCTCGAGGTGGACGGCGAGCGGCACGACCTCGGCCCCGGCGACAGCGCCAGCTTCGACTCCCGGCTGCCGCACCGCTACCGCAACGAGACGGCCAAACCGGCCAGGTTCCTGCTCTCGGTCACTCCACCGAGCTACTAGGGCCTGTCCTGTCGATCATGGGAGCCAGGTATCGGGCGGTATGAACCTCTGCGACGATGTGGCCGGTGGGCTGGGAGGCACTCAAGCGGTGGGGTGATGACGTCGTTCGCGTCGAACCGCTGACTGGCGGAGTTGGCGTCAACGAGGTGTGGAGCGTGCGCGTCAACGGGCACCTCGCAGTCGGTCGTCTCGGCCAACGCAGTGACGCTGATCTCGCGTGGGAGACCGACCTGCTGCGACACCTCGACCGTGCAGGGATGCCGGTGCCGGTGCCGATCCCGACCATGGACGGCCGGCACTTCGCCGACGGTCTGGTGCTGATGACCTACGTGGAGGGCGGACCGCCCGAGACCGAAGCCGACTGGCGTCGCGTCGCCGAGACACTCCGCCGGTTGCATCGGTTCACGCACGGCTGGCCCCAACGCCCGGGCTGGCGATCGTCGACCGACCTCCTGCACGCCGAGACCGGAACGAAGGTCGACCTCGGCGCGATGCCGCCAGAGGGCGTCGTTCGATGCCGAGCGGCGTGGGCGCGAGTCACCGGTCGCACCACGTGCGTCGTCCACGGTGACCCCAACCCGCGCAACATCCGCATGACCGCGGATCGCGTCGCGATGATCGACTGGGACGAGTCGCACGTCGACATCGCCGACCTCGACCTGGCGCTACCGCACAACGCCGCCGGTCTCAACGACGAGGCGTACGACAGCGCCGCGCAAGCGCGGGCCGCCTGGGAAGCCGCCGTGTGCTGGGACCCCAGCGGGACCGACCAGTTCGCAGTCAAGCGGCTCGCCGAAGTTCGGGCGGTCTGAGCAGCAGCGAACGAACGCCGCCTAAAGATCGCCAGGACACGCCCTAGAAAGGAGCTGGACGAACCGCTAGGTGGTGTGTGGCCTTCGCCAGAGTGGCAGCATTCGCGGTCGCGGGTGCGGGTGAAGCGGTCGAGGGCTGCGGGTGGCCGGTAGTGGTTGTGGCCGGCATCCATGGGGAAGACTCGTGACCGGCTTGGTCACGATCCGGTGTTAGGTCGCGTCCAGGTTGTCGCCGATTTCCTTGGCCGGTCGGGCGGGGATGGGGCCGGTGCCGGCGGGTTCGGCGGGGTTGTCGTTCAACCTGGCCAGGGTGGCGAAGTCGGCATAGTGGGTACACACCGGCCTTCGGGTTACGCGATGTGCCGCGTTCGCGGAGGCACCGGTCGGCGAGCACGTCGGCCCGAAGCTGGTCCAGTGTGCGAGGTTCGCCCTTGACCTTGAGGGTGCGTGCTTCACGATCGGTACGGGCATAGATCGCGGTGCCGACTTCCACCGGCACATCGACAATCAGGGTGGACATGCCTTTGCCTTGGTGCACCAGTTCAACTTTCCGGCCCAGGCGGCGGCGCCGGGTCCGGGCGGCGTATCCATTCGGGTCGATTCGGGCGACCGCGCGGTTCACGGCTCGCCGTAGTCCGGAGGGGTTTTTGCCCGCCAGCCGGTCGCCCATCACGGCGTCGACTTCACGCGCCTTCTCATCGGACAACACCGCCGTGGCATCAGAGATCTTCGAGGCTTTGTACGAGTCGATGACCCCGGATTCCATGGCCTGCAACGTGTTCGGCAACCGAGTCGCCAACGCCCCGGCCAACGCGATCTGCTTACCGGCCATGTTCTCCGTCACCGCCAGCCCCAGCGCCAACTTCGCCGGCACCCCTCTGGTTCTTTCTTCAATCTCATTCAACCGCGCTATCAACCGGAGCTGTGCCGCCTCCAACCGGCACTTCTGCTCCTGAATAACCTGAATGTCCTTCAACAACTCACAAGCCTTGTCAGTGTCCATACCCACAACCCTATCGGCGACCCCCGACAAAACCGGGCACCCGAGCCCGCCCGCGAGGAAGGCGGGCCCGAAACCCAACCACTCGAAGCTTGACTAAGCCCCCACCCCACTTTAGCGTGACTGAAAGAGATTCAGCCGTACTAGAGCAAGGCGGTGCCGGTTGGCCACTCCGAAACTGACCGCCGCCCAGTTCCGGGACTGCTTCCCGCCCCTGTCCGACTCCGTCCACCTGGCCAGCTGCAGCCAGGGGGCGCTTTCCGGTGAGCTGACCGCGGCGCTGGCCGAGCTGACCCACGACCTGCGCCGGCACGGCGCGCCGTGGCAGCGCTGGATGGCCGAGGTGGAGCGGGCAAGGCAGGGCGTCGCCGAGCTGATCAACGCGTCTCCCGCAGAGATCGCCGTGGTGTCCTGCGCTTCGGAGGGCGCCTACCAGGTGGCGTCGACACTCGACTGGTCCGAGCGGCCGCGGGTGGTCACCACGGACATGGAGTTCCCGTCCATCGGCCACGTCTGGCTCGGCCAGTCCGCCCGCGGCGCGGAGCCGGTGCACCTTCCCGAGACCGGCGCCGGGGTGGACGCCGAAGACCTGCTCGGCGCCATCGACGAGCGGACCGCGCTGGTGTCGGTGCCGATCGCGTCCTACCGCAACGGGGCGCGGCTGCCGGTGCGGGAAGCGGTGGCGCGGGCGCGGCGGCTCGGCGCCCGCAGCTTCGTGGACGCGTACCAGGCGGCCGGGGTGCTCCCGGTGGACGTGCGCGAGCTGGGCTGCGACTACCTGGTCACCGGCGCGCTGAAGTACCTGCTCGGCCTGCCCGGAATCGCCTTCCTGTACGTCAGGTCCGGCCTCACCGACCAGGTGCCGCCACAGCTGACCGGCTGGTTCGGCCGCCGCGACCCGTTCGCCTTCGACCCGAGGCGGCTCGACTTCCCCGCCGAGGCGCGCAGGTTCGAGACCGGCACCCCGGCGATCCCGGCGGCCTACGCCGCGAACGCCGGCCTGCGCTTACTGTCCAGAGTGGACATACGACGGGTGGAACGGCACGTGGACGAGCTGGCGGTGGAGCTGACCGGGCGGCTGCGGGAGGCGGGCGAGCGGGTATGGGCGCCCGCCGGGCCCACGCTCGGGCCCCAGGTCGCGCTGGCCGACGACGACCCGAACCGGCTGGCGGACTTCCTCGCCGACCGCCGCGTGTTCGCCGCCGCCCGCGGCCAGGTGCTGCGCTTTTCCTTCCACTACTACAACAACTCCGCCGACATCGACGCGCTCTGCACCGCGCTCGCCGACTACCGGTCCTTACGCTGACGACGCCGGGAGACGAAGTGGTAGGCGACCACGAGCACCGCGAAGTACGGCAGTCCGGCCATCCACGCGGTGTCCAGCCCGTCCACGAAGACGGTGGACACCAGGATGGCGGCCAGGAACAGCGCGGCCAGCATCGAGGTCCACGGCGCACCCCACAGCCGCACCCGCCCCACCGGCAGCCCGGCCGCCTTCCTGGTGCGGCGGAACGCCCAGTGCGTGACGAGGATCAGGATCCAGACCACCAGTGCGCCGAACACCGACACCCCGAACAGCGCCAGGTAGGCGGCGTTCTGCTGGCGCACCGAAAGCACCGCGGCCAGCGCCAGTCCGGCCGCGGACAGCAGCAGCGCGTTGCGCGGCACGCCCGAACCGCTGAGCCTGCCGAGCCACTTCGGCGCGTAGCCGTCCGCGGAAAGCGAGTGCAGCATCCGCGTGACCAGGTACATGTTCGTGTTGGCGCTGGACAGCGCGGCGGTCACCACCACGAAGTTGAGCACGGTCGCGGCCGCCGGGATACCGGCCCCGGCGAACACCTTCACGAACGGGCTCGCGGTGATCCCGCCGCCGGCCGCGATCTCGGGCCACGGCACCACGGTCAGCACCACCGCGATGGCCAGCACGTAGAACAGGGTAAGCCGGAGCACCATCCGGCGGGCCGCCTTCGGGATGTCCCGCACCGGGTTCTCCGACTCCGCCGCGGTCACCGCGACCACCTCCGTGCCGAGGTAGCTGAACAGCACGAACACCATGGCCAGGAACAGCCCGGACAGCCCGTTCGGCAGGAAGCCACCGTGCGCGGTCAGGTTGGCCAGCCCGGTGGCCGGCGCTTCCGGCAGCCCGACCGTGATCAGCACCAGGCCGAGCAGCACGAACACCACGATCGCGACGACCTTGATCATCGCCAGCCAGTACTCCATGGTGCCGAACAGCCGCACCACCGCCGCGTTCGCGCCGAGCACCACCAGGGAGAACACCACCACCGGCAGCCACAGCGGCAGGTCCGGCCACCAGAACTGCACGTAGATCCCGGCCGCGACCACCTCGCCGCCGATCGCGATGATCTGGATCGAGCCGTAGGTCCAGCGCTGCACGAACCCGGCCAGCGGGCCGAGATAGCGCTGCGCGATGGCACCGAAGGAACCGGCCTCCGGATGCACCACCACCATCTCGGCCAGCGCCCAGGCGAGCACGAACGCGGCCAGCGCGCAGGCGACGTAGGCCAGGATGGTGGCCGGGCCTGCCTGGGAGATGGCCAGCCCGGAGCCGAGGAACAGCCCGGTGCCGATCGCGCCGCCGAGCCCGATCATGGACAGCTGCCGTCCGGTCAGCAGCCGGCGCAGGCCGGTCGTCCGCGCAGGTCCGACCTCGGTAGTGTCCTCAGTGGACATCAAGCTCTCTCCCCGTCGAGCCGGTCACCCGATCGGCGCTGGCTCCGCCGAAACCGGCCTGTTTCACTTGCCCTAAAAGATTTGAGGCAGTCTGCGACCATGGCCCGCGACTGTCAATGTCTTCGGGAGCGCCACCAGGAGGGTTGTTCATGCCCGTGCTGACCGATCTGCTCGCCGCGCTCGGCGCTGGACGGGTCGAGGTCGTCGACCTGACCTCGCCGTTGAGCCAGGACACCCCGGTGCTGCAGCTGCCGGCGCCGTTCGCGAACACGATCTCGTTCCGGCTGGAGGAGCTCAGCCACTACGACGACCGGGGCCCCGCCTGGTACTGGAACGACATCCACACCGGTGAGCACACCGGCACCCACTTCGACGCGCCGGTGCACTGGGTGACCGGCCGCGAGGGTGAGGACGTCGCGCAGGTGGCGCCCGGCAAGCTGATCGCACCCGCCGTGGTGCTCGACTTCGCCGACATCGCCGACGGCGATCCGGACTTCCTGCTCGGCGTGGAGCACGTGCGGGCCTGGGAGTCCGAGCACGGGCCGCTGCCGGACGGCGGCTGGCTGCTCTACCGCACCGGCTGGGACGCACACGCCGCAAGTCAGGACGAGTTCCTCAACGATGGGCACAGTCCCGGCATTTCGGTCGAATGCGCCCGCTGGCTGGCCGAAGAGACTTCGATCCTCGGGCTCGGAGTGGAGACGGTCGGCACCGACGCCGGTGCCGCGCCGGGGTTCGAACCGCCGTTCCCCTGCCATTCCTTCCTGCTCGGCGCCGGGAAGTACGGGCTGACCCAGCTGCGGAACCTGGCCGCGCTGCCGCCGACCGGGGTGCTGCTGGTCGCCACCCCGCTGCCGATCGTCGGCGGCTCCGGCAGCCCGGCCCGCGTGCTCGCGCTGGTGGAGCGGTGAGCACCGGCACGGTCGCCGAGCTCGTCGGTCGCACGCTGACCGGGCTCGGCGTGCGCCAGGTGTTCGGCGTGGTGGGCAGCGGCAACTTCCACTTCACCAACGCGCTGGTGGCCGGCGGCGCGCGGTTCGTGGCGGCAAGGCACGAATGCGGCGCCGCCACCATGGCCGACGCCTTCGCCAGGACCAGCGACCAGGTCGGCGTGCTTTCGGTGCACCAGGGACCCGGCCTGACCAACGCGATGACCGGGATCGCCGAAGCCGCGAAGAGCCGCACCCCGTTGCTCGTGCTGAGCGCGGAAGTGACCTCGCCGCTCTCGAACTTCGCGGTGGACCAGGAGGCACTGGCCACCGCGGTCGGCGCGGTCGCCGAGCGGGTGCACTCCGCGGCGACGGCGGAAAGGGATCTGCGGCAGGCGTTCCGGCGGGCCGGCCGCGAACGTCGCACGGTGCTGCTCAACCTGCCGCTGGACGTGCTGGCCGCACCCGCCGAGCCGGCGGGTACCCCGGTGCGCGCAGAGCCGCCCCGGCAGCCGCTGGCGCCCGAGTCCCGCACCGAGCTGGCGGAGCTGATCGCTTCCGCGGAACGGCCGGTGTTCATCGCCGGGCGCGGCGCACGGGGAGCCCGCAGCGAACTCGAACGGCTCGCGGACGACTGCGGCGCGCTGCTCGCCACCTCCGCCGTCGCGAACGGCCTGTTCCGGGGAAACCCTTGGGCGCTGGGCATTTCCGGCGGTTTCGCGACACCACTGGCGGTGCAGCTGATCGCCGGCGCGGACCTGGTGATCGGCTGGGGCTGCGCGCTGAACAACTGGACCACCCGGCACGGCGCGCTGATCGGCGAGTCGGCCGCGCTGGTGCAGGTGGACCTCGAACCGGACGCCATCGGTGCGCATCGCCCGGTCACGCTCGGCGTGGTCGGCGACGTGGCGGAGACCGCGTCGGCGATGTCCACGGCGGTGTCCACGGCATTGGACGGCCGCACCCTGACCGGCTACCGCGACGAGAAGCTGGCCGCCCGGATCGCCGGTGAGGGCCGCTGGCCGTTGCTGCCGTTCACCGAAGAGTCCGGCCCCGGCACGATCGACCCGCGCACCCTGTCCGCCGCGCTGGACGAGCTGCTGCCCGCCGAGCGGGTCCTCGCGGTGGACTCCGGCAACTTCATGGGCTACCCGAGCGGCTACCTCGCGGTGCCGGACGAGCGCGGGTTCTGCTTCACCCAGGCGTTCCAGTCGATCGGACTCGGCCTTGCCACCGCGGTCGGCGCGGCGCTGGCCCAGCCGGACCGGCTGCCGGTGGCGGCGCTCGGTGACGGGGGCGCGCTGATGAGCGTGGCCGAGCTGGAGACGGTGGCGCGGCTCGGGTTGCCGATGGTGATCGTGGTGTACAACGACGCGGGCTACGGCGCCGAAGTGCACCATTTCGGCCCGGCCGGGCACGCGCTGGACACCGTGCGCTTCCCCGACACCGATTTCGCCGCCATCGCGAAGGGATTCGGCTGCGCCGGGCTGACCGTGCGAACCCGCGCGGACCTGGCCGGGCTGACTGAATGGCTGGCCGGCCCCAGGGACCGGCCGCTGCTGATCGACGCCAAGGTGGACGGCCGACGGCCATCCTGGTGGCTCGAAGATGCGTTTCGCGGGCACTAAGGACGACCGTTGAGGAGGACCGGATGTGTGAGCACCACCCCCGCAGGACCTCGATCACCAGGGCGCAGTTCCTGAAGCTGGCCGGTGCCGCGTTCGCCGCGCCCGCCGTGCTGGGCGCGTGCAGCCCCGAACCCGCGGCCACCGGGGAACGCCTGCTGCTCGACAACGTCCGCGGCTACACGATCGCCGGCGGCGGCCTGCGCCGGTTCGCCAGCCTGCTGGTCGCCGCGGATGGCCGGGTGGAGGCGCTGGATCCCGGCAACACCGGGGGCGCCAGGCGGATCGACGGGCGCGGGCGGGTCTGCCTGCCGGGGCTGCATGACGCGCACGGGCACATCTGGGAGCTGGGCGCCAAGGCGACCGAGCTCAACCTGTCCGGTACCCGGTCACTGGACGAGGCGATGGGCGCGCTCCAGCGTTACGCCGCCGAACATCCGGACCAGCAGTGGATCAAGGGGCGCGGCTGGAACGAGGTGGTGTGGGGACTGGGCAGGCTGCCCACCGCCGCCGACCTCGACCGGGTGGTCAGCGACCGGCCGGTGTGGCTGGAGCGGGTGGACGGGCACGCGGCGGTGACCAACAGCGCCGGCCTGCGGGCCGCGGGCGTCACCGCGGACACCCCCGATCCCGACGGCGGCCAGATCGTGCGCGGCGCGGACGGGCAGCCGGCCGGGGTCTTCGTGGACGCCGCGACCGACCTGCTGGACGAGCACCTCCCGCCGCTCGGCGAACAGGACCACCGGCAGCACCTGGAGGCCGTGCAGCGGCTGCTGAACAAGGTCGGGCTCACGTCGGCCAGCGACGCCGGCGCGGAGGCGGACCAGGTCGCGGTCCTGCGCAAGGAAGCCGACGCGGGCACGCTTTCCGTGCGCTTCAACGAGTTCCTGTCCTGGGACGCGTTCAGCGAGGTCGGCGCGGACGTGCGGACCGACTCGGTGGCGAACGACCTGCTGCGCATCCGCACGGTGAAGCTGTACGTGGACGGCGCGCTGGGCAGCCGCGGCGCCGCGCTGATCGACCCGTATCTCGACGCGCCGGACACCCGCGGCCTGCCGCAGCTGTCCGCCGAGGAGCTCAACGAGCAGGTGCGGAGCATCATCGACGGCGGGTACCAGTGCGCGGTGCACGCGATCGGCGACCTCGGCAACCGCATGGTGCTCGACGCGTACGAGCGGGCGCTGGGCGACGGGCCGTCCCAGCTGCGGCACCGGGTCGAGCACGTGCAGGTGGTCGCGCCATCGGACATCCCCCGGTTCAAGAAGCTCGGCCTGATCGCGTCGATGCAGCCGGTGCACGCGACCGACGACATGAACATGGCGGAGGACCGGGTCGGCCCCGACCGCATCGCCGGCGCCTACGCCTGGCGCAGCTTCCTCGACCAGGGCACCGTGATCGCCGCCGGCTCGGACTTCCCGGTGTCTTCGGAGAACCCCTTCGACGGCCTGCACGCCGCGGTAACCCGCACCGACCGCGAAGGCAAACCGGCGGGTGGCTGGTACCCGAAACAGGCGATGACGATCGTGGAGGCGGTGCGGGCATTCACCCTGGACGCCGCGTACGCCGCGCACCAGGAGCACGTGCTCGGCTCGCTGGAACCGGGCAAGTGGGCCGACTTCATCCTGCTCGACCAGGACCCGTTCGCCCCCGAACCCGGCCGCGCGCTGTGGCAGACCGGCGTGCTGCAAACCTGGGTCGGCGGCCGCCGGGTCGGCGACTACGGCACCCTCTGAGTCACCAGTGCGACCGGATTTCCTGTCTCAGATATTTCCCTGCGACCAGCGGGGCAATGATCACGAGAAAACGTTTCAAATCCGGCGCTAATCCGAACAATGGTCGGCGATTAACCAACCTAAAACCTCGGAACCAAAACAATCATGGCCAAGCTTCACTCATTTGGAGGAGTGTTTGGCCGCACATCCACCCCTAGAGTCCCTGATCGGTAAGCCCTGGGGAATTGAGCAAACTCGACTTCGAGCCGCATCATCATCGGCTCAATACCAATACTAGATCATTTAACGACTTTCACACCTGCCGGGGCCGGAAACCCGGGGAACGCCGCACAGCCGCGCGCGATGAACGCCACGGCCTTCGAAGGGGGTTCGCATGAAAGTCCTGCTCGTCAATCCCAATGTGCTGACGCCGGAAGTGTTCCCCGCCGGGATGGAGTACACGGCGGAGCACCTGATCCGCGAAGACCGGCACGACATCTCGATCCTCGACATGAACGTCTCCGACGAGATCGACGCTTCGGTCCGGCATCAGGACCTGGTCCTGATGGGCGTGCGCAACGTGGACAGCGGCATGGACAACGAGGCACCCGAACTGCCCCTGATCCGCTCGATCGTCGAACGCTTCCGACAGGTCTACACCGGGCCGATCGGCATCGCCGGGTCCGCGGTCAACCTGAGCCCGGAGGGTGTGCGCGATTACCTCGGCATCGAATACGCCTTGGTATCCAAGGGTTTCGGCGCGGTCGACCAGTTGCTCGCCAACCTGGACAAGGACGTCGTCCCGCCCGGCATCATCCGTGACTACTCGCGCTGCGTCGGCGGCGAGTTCGAGCGCAACGTGATCGACAAGGCGTTCTACCTGAAGGACGGCGGCCGGATCGGCGTGGCCACCAAGTTCGGCTGCCCCTTCCGCTGCCAGCACTGCGACTATCCGGCGATCGACGGACGGGTGATCACCATGCGCCCGCCGCAGGAGGTCGTCGAGGAAGTGCGCAATCTGCACCGGGCCGGGGTGGACAAGATCTTCTTCGCCGACGCCCAGTTCAACCTCCCGGTCAAGCACGCCATCGCGATCCTCGAAGGACTGCTCGACGAGGACCTGAACGAAGTGGACTGGGACGGCTTCATCAACCCGCACAAGGCGGCGTTCAACGAGCGCCTCGCGCACCTGTACAAACGCTTCGGCAAGGAGCAGGTGCACTTCGGCATCGACAGCCTGTCCAACCGGGTGCTGCGCGAGCTGCGCAAAGGGTTCACCGTCGACGACGTCCGCAACGCGGTGCGGATGTGCCGCGAGCACGACATGGAGGTGAGCTGCAGCCTGCTCTTCGGCAGCCCGTCGGAGACGCTCGAGTCCGTGCGGGAGACCTTCCAACACATCGACGAGATCGGCTTCAACTATGTGGACGTGAGCCCCCGGATCCGCATCTACCCGGAGACTCCGCTCTACGAAATCGCGGTCGAGCAGGGCATCGTGCCCGCCGGCGACCCGCTGCTGCACCCGGTGTTCTACCCGGTGGCCCGCGAGGTGCTGGAGACCGTCTTCGAGATGTCCGACGCGCGGCCGGAATGTCACGCGGCCGGGCTGGTCCAGTACTTCTCGTTCGACGAGATCCACCTTCCGACCGAGGGCCTGAAGGCCACCGGCGGGGCGGCGTTGCGGGAGCAGACCGCGATCCGGGTCAAGACGGTGATGGCCAGGATTCTCGACCTGGCCGTGTCACCCGAGCAGATCCAGGACGACCAGTCGCTCTACACCTCGGTGATCGGGCTGGACTCGATCGGGCTGCTGCAGGTACTGGTGGCGCTCGAAGCCGAGTTCGCCTGCCACATCGACGACGAGGACGTGATGGCCGCGGACCTCAAGGACGTCGCCAGCCTGGTACGGCTCGTCGAGGACAAACTCGCCGGTGAAAGATGACAGCCTCCTCGAAGACCGCGAACACCATGCCGCGCACCCAGTTCCTGCTCGGGGCGGACGACGTGCCGACGCATTGGTACAACATCCTCGCCGATCTCCCCTTCCCAGTGCCCCATGAGCGGCGGGCGCGCGCCGACGGCACGTCCAACGGGCAGCGCCTGGTGCCGCAGCTCCCGCTATCGCTGTACCGGAGCAGCGTCAGCCTCGAGCCCCGCATCGAGATCCCCGAGCCCGTGCGGGACGAGTACCGCCGCTGGCGGCCGACCCCGCTCTACCGGGCCTGGCACCTGGAACGGCTGCTCGACACCCCGGCTCGCATCTACTACAAGTACGAAGGCGCCAGCCCGGCCGGCAGCCACAAGCTGAACACCGCCGTGGCACAGGCATACTTCTACCGCCGAGCGGGCATCGAACACGTCACCACCGGCACCGGTGCCGGCCAGTGGGGCACCGCGCTCGCCATGGCCTGCCAGAGCTTCGGCCTCGGCTGCACCGCGTACATGGTGCGGTGCAGCCATACCCAGAAACCGTACCGCCACCTGTTGATATCGGCGCACGGCGCGGACGTGGTCGCCAGTCCCAGCACCCGTACCGAGGTCGGCAGGGCGGCGCTGGCACGGGACCCGGACACCGACGGCAGCCTGGCCATCGCCAACGCCGAGGCGATCGAGCAGGCCCGCGGCGGGGACTCCTGCCGGTTCTCGGTCGGCAGCGGCGAGAACCACGTGCTGCTGCACCAGACGGTCATCGGTGAGGAGGCGCTGCTCCAGATGGAGCTGACCGGCGACTTTCCGGACGTGGTGATCGGCTGCATGGGCGCGGGCAGCAACTTCGCCGGGCTGGCGTTCCCGTTCTACCGCGAGAAGATCCGCCGCGGGCTGGCCACTCGGCTGGTCGCGGTGGAGCCGGAAGCCTGCCCGAAGCTGACCCGGGGCATCTACGCGTGGGACTACAACGACTTCTCCGGCGTCACGCCGATGACCAAGACCTACACCCTCGGGCACCGGTTCGTCTCCGCCGGCATCCACGCCGGCGGGCTGCGCTACCACGCGGCCGCGCCGATCGTGAGCGCGATGTACCACCACGGCGCGATCGAAGCCGTGGCCTATCCGCAGCGCGCGGTCTTCGAAGCCGGTCTTCGGTTCATCCGCAGCGAAAAAACGGTGCCCGCGCCGGAGTCGGCGCACGCCATCCGATGCGCGGTCGACGAGGCGCTACGGGCTCGCGAGGAGGGCAGGCCGACGGTGATCCTGTTCAACCTCAGCGGACACGGCCTGCTCGACCTTTCGGCCTACGAGCAGTACCTGAGCGGGCAGATGCAGGACTGCGCCGCCACCGACGAGCAGGTACACCGGTCGCTGGCCACCATCCCCGCCGCGGAACGCGAGTGAGGAGATGGACTTCACCTGGAGCGAGGCGCAGTCGGCGCTGTACCAGCGGCTGCGGACGATGGCGGCCCGTGAGCTCGCCGAGGACGTGGTCGGCCGTGACCAGGCACAGGAGTTCTCACCGGGCGGCTGGAAGCGGTGCGCCGCCGAGGGCGTGCTGGGCCTGCCCATCCCGCCGGAGTACGGCGGCCTCGGCTGCGACCCGGTGACCTGCGCGCTCGCGTTGGAGGGCCTCGGCTACGGCTGCCGCGACAACGGCCTGCTGATGTCGGTAGGCGCGCACGTGTGGGCGGTCGAGGTGCCGATCTGGCTGTTCGGGTCGGCCGAGCAGAAGCAGCGGCTGCTGCCGGAGCTCTGCGCGGGCCGGATGATCGGCGCACACGCCATCACCGAGCCGGAGTCGGGATCCGACGCGCTGTCGCTGAGTACGCACGCCCGGAGCGGCGACGGATGCTACGTGCTGAACGGGCGAAAACGCTTCGTCACCAACGGTCCGATCGCGGACGTCATGATCGTGTACGCGACCATCGACCCGGACCTCGGCTTCACCGGCGTCACCGCCTTCCTGGTGACACGAGACCAGCCTGGCCTGCGGATCGAGCCCGGCCCGCCGAAAGCCGGATTGCGCACGGCGCCATGGGCGGAGCTCGTCCTGGAGAACTGCGAGGTGCCGATCGACCGCCGGCTGGGCGCGGAAAAGCAGGGCCGGACCATCTTCGCCACCACCATGGCCTGGGAGCGCGCACTGATCCTGGCTCCGCTGCTGGGCGCGATGCAGCGTCAGATCGACGACTGCCTCCGGTTCGCCCAGCGGCGCCGGCAGTTCGGCCGCCGGATCGGCAGCTTTCAGTCGGTGGCCCACGCCATCGCCGACATGCAGGTGCGGCTGGAGTCCGCCCGGCTGCTGACCTACCGGGCGGCCGCCGAGCTCGACGGCACCGCGGGCGGCTCGATGTTCCCCGAGATGGCGAAGCTGCAGACCAGCGAGGCGGCGGTGCAGACCTTCATGGCGGCACTGGAGATCCACGGCGGGCACGGCTACACGGTCGACGCCGAGATCGAACGCGACCTGCGGGACGCGCTCGGCACCCGGATCTCCTCCGGCACGTCCGCGATGCAGCGCACCGTCATCGCCGGGAAGCTCGGCCTGCGGCAAGGGAGCACGCCGTGACCGATCCGGGTGACACCCTCTGCGACTACCTGGAAGCGGCCGCCCGGCGCTGCCCCGACGCGGTCGCCGTCCGGTTCAGGGACCGCTCGATCAGCTACCGCGAGCTGGCCGAGCAGAGTGACGGGCTGGCCGGGACGCTGGCCGACGCGGGCGTCGGCACCGGCGATCGCGTGGGCATCTGGTCGACCAAGTCGATCGAGTCCGTGGTGGCCGTGCACGCCGTGCTGAAGCTGGGCGCCGCCTACGTCCCGATCGACCCGATCGCGCCGGTCAAGCGCGCGACCTACCTGCTCCGCGACTGCGGGGTCCGCGCGCTGGTGACGACCCGGGAACACCAGGAGCTGCTCGATGACCACGCGCTGTCCGAACTCGGCCTGTCGCTGGTGGTACTGGCGGACT
The DNA here is from genome assembly GCF_000384315.1 of Amycolatopsis nigrescens CSC17Ta-90. Taxonomy (GTDB): domain Bacteria; phylum Actinomycetota; class Actinomycetes; order Mycobacteriales; family Pseudonocardiaceae; genus Amycolatopsis; species Amycolatopsis nigrescens. Next base: position 1,282,146 of record NZ_ARVW01000001.1, read on the forward strand.
GCCGAGTCGCGCCGGCTCCGGCCCGGCCGGTCCGTCGCCTCGGCTGGTCCGAGGCGACGGCGACCAGGAAGGGCACCGGACCGCGGATCGGGCCCGTACCGGAGGATCTCGCCTACATCCTGTACACGTCGGGCTCCACCGGCGCGCCCAAGGGCGTCATGCTTTCGCATCGGAACGGCCGGGTTTTCGCCGACTGGGCGCTGCGGCGCTTCGGGGTCACCGGGGACGACCGGCTGGCCGGCCACGCGCCGCTGCACTTCGACCTCTCGATCTTCGACCTGTTCGCCGCGGCAGGCGCCGGCGCCTGCCTCGTCCTGGTCCCGGAGCACCGGCAGAGCCTCGGCCAGGCGCTCAACCGGTTCGTGCTCGAGGAGCGCATCACGATCTGGTACTCGGTGCCGAACGTGCTGACCAGGATGCTCGCCGCCGCCAACGAGTCGCCACTGGCGCGGTCCGCCCTCCGGGTCGTGCTCTTCGCCGGCGAGGTGTTCCCGATCAAGCACCTGCGGCGGCTCCGCCGTGCTGTGCCGGACGCCGACCTGTACAACCTGTACGGCCCGACCGAGACGAACGTGTGCACGTTCCACCAGGTCGGCGATGCAGACCTGGAGCCGGACCGGACGCGGCCGGTGCCCATTGGCCGGGGCTGCGACTACGCCACCACCGTGCTCGTCGACGAGTCCGGGAAAGTGCTCGACGGCACCGAGGTCGAGGGCGAGCTCTGCGTCGGCGGCGACTCCGTCATGCTCGGCTATTGGGGTGACCAGGCCAAGACCCGCGAACGGCTGGTCCTCCTGCCCGGAACCGACCGCTTCGACGACAGGGGCCCGGTCTACCGCACCGGGGACGTCGTGCGTCGGGACGCTCGGGGCGATCTGGTGTTCGTCGGACGGCGCGACCACATGGTCAAGATCCGGGGCTACCGGGTCGAGCTCGGCGAGATCGAAGCCGTGCTGCTCGGACACGCCGACGTCGGGGAGGCGGCGGTCGTCGCGGTGCCGGAGTCCGACGGGACGCTCCGGCTGGAGGCCTGCGTCCGCTCGCGGGCCGCGAGCGGCCCCACCGAGCCGGAGCTGCGCCGGCACTGCCTGGAGGCACTGCCCCGTTACCTGCTGCCCGCGCGAATCCACCTGCTTGAGTCGCTGCCATTGACCTCGACCGGCAAGATCGACCGGCCGGCACTGACCACGGCGCTCGAAGCGCCGGCGGGCCCGCGTCCATGATCTCCACGACGCCGGGGGGCTCCCGGCCGGACGCCGGGGAAACCACCGTGGTGACCGAAACCTGGTTCAGCGCGGCGCTGAACCGGACCAAACGGGTCAACATCCTGCTGCCGCCGGACTACGCCACCGGCCGGCACCGCTATCCCGTGCTGTACCTGCTGCACGGTTATGGGGGCAACCGGGACACCTGGCTGCGCAACACGGCGCTGCCGCAGTGCGTTCGGTGGCTGGACCTGATCGTGGTGCTGCCGGAGAGCGGCCGCCGCTGGTTCATCAACGACCACGAGGGGCACCGGTACGAGGACTACCTGGTGCACGAGCTGGTCCCACTGGTCGATCGCAACTTCCGGAGCACGCCGGACCGCGCCGGGCGCGCCGTCGCCGGTTTCTCCATGGGCGGCGCGGCCGCGGTGTTCCAGGCCCTGCGGCACCAGACGACCTTCTCCGCCGCCGCCGGCCTCGGCGGTGCCTTCGAAGCACCACTGCGGATGGGCGACCCCTACGCCGCCCACCGCGGCGACCCCGGACTGCTGATGCCCACGGTCGAGAGCCACGAACGCGTGTGGGGCGAGCCGGGCAGCCCGACCAGGCAGACCTACTCGCCCTACCGGCTCCTCGACCGCTACGACCGGAGCACGCCGATCGCGTTCTACCTCGGGGTAGGCACGGAGGATTACGGCCGCGTGCTGCGGATGAACCGGACCATGCACGGGGCGCTGCGGGAGCGCGGGATCGTCCACGAGTACCACGAGTGCCCCGGCGGGCACGACTGGGATTTCGTGACGCGCGCCCTGCCTGCCACCCTGGAGTTCCTGAGCCGCCACCTGACACCGGCGCGGCCGGGAGGAACGGACGAGCCGTGACACCGACAATGGTCGCCTTCGTGCCGGCCGCCGCCCTGCTCGTGATCACCCCGGGCCCGGACATGGCGCTGGTCACGAAGAACGCGCTCACCCGGGGGAAACGGGCCGCGCTGGCCACCGCCCTCGGCATCGAAGCCGGGCTGCTGGTGTGGACCTGCGCGTCGGTGCTGGGCATCGTCGCGGTGCTCCGCTCCTCGGAAGTCGCGTTCACCGTCCTGAAGCTGGCCGGCGCCGCCTATCTCGTCTACCTGGGGGTGACCGCGTTCCTGTCACTGCGGTCCGCGCCGAGCGAAGCGGAACCCGACGGCCGGTCACCGGCGCCGCGGGGTTCCCCGTTCCGTCAGGGACTGCTCAGCAACGTCTTCAACCCCAAGATCGCGATCTTCTTCACCAGCTTCATCCCGCAGTTCGTGGCTCCCGGGCCTTCCGCCGTGGCGGAGTCGGTGCTGCTGGCGGGCATCTTCATCGTGATGGGCCTGATCTGGCTGGCCTCCTACGCGCTGTTCGCCAGCACCGCCAGCGAGTTCCTGCGCCGGCCCAGGATCCACCGGGTGCTCACCGTGGCCACCGGCTGCGTCCTGATCGCCTTCGGGATCGGACTGGCGATCGGCATGCGCTGAACGTCCCCCACCCCTGCACCAGCGCGAGGCGTCAGGAAGGGGTGTGGGGGATCAGGCGCGGCATGACCGGCAGGCCGGCCTCCCGCCAGCCGGCGAACCCGCCGATCACGTCCTTGACGTCGGCCAGCCCGAGCAGGCTCATCACCTGGTCGGCGGCCAGGCTGGAGGTGTAGCCCTCGTTGCAGATCAGCACGATCTCGCGGCCGGTGTCGCCGGCGGCCAGTTCCTTGAGCCGCCACGGGCCGCTGACGTCCAGCCGCCACTCCAGCACGTGCCGGGAGACCGCGACCGCGCCGGGGATCTCCCCGAACCGCAGCCGGTACTCCAGCGGCCGCAGGTCCACCAGCAGCGCGCCGTTCTCCACCGCGCGCACGGCCTCCTCGGGGCGGTACCGGTGGACGCGTTCCCGCGCCTCGGCCAGCCGCCGCGAGATCACGTCCGCGGTCACTGGTGCGCCGCCCTGGTCCGTGCCGCCGCCGCTTCCAGGTCGCCGGTATCGGGTTCCGGGTTGTCGCAAGGGATTTCGCGGAGGTGATGCGGCCCCGACGGCAGCCAGCAGTAGAAGTTCATCCTGCTCAGCGGCCGCGAGTAGGCGTGCACGGTGACCGCCGGCTCGGTGGCGATGTTGACCAGGTTGTGCAGGTACTCGGGGCCGAAGGCGACGCTGTCGCCGGCCCGGTGCGCCCGGGTCCGCAGCCCGTCACCCCGCAGATCACCGTGGTCCTCGACCAGGTTCCCGCTGGCCACGCTGAACGCGCCGACACTGCCGCCGTGGTCGTGCAGCAGGGTGTCCTGGCCCAGTTCCCAGCAGATCAGCCAGATTTCGAAATCGTCATCCCGGTGCAGCCGGGTGAAATAGCGTTCGGTGAGATCGAAGCGCACCTGCCCGGACCACAGTTCGGGCCTGGCCGCGATCTCCGACACGGTCCGGCGCAAGGCGGCCGGCCGCACGCGCCGGCCCTGCGCCGACGCTTCGAAGTCTTCCGGGCGTGGACACAGTCCGGCCCGGGAAAGGTTCAGTGTTCGCAATGTCTGCACGAGACAAGCTCCTCCGCTTGAACCCGCGATGTGGCCGTACGCGAGCAGACGCCCTCGCCGCACCCCATCGTCGGATCTTCTCGTTCGGGCGGCCCCGCCTCGAATCCGGCGAACTTCGCCGGGCCCGCTGCAAAACCGCCCAAAAGTGGCTCTTTGTAGTTGTCAAGAGTTGTCAATGATGACCGGAAGCGATCTTGACCGCTCCCCCTCTGATGCTAGCTTAGGTTGCGATATAAGGGAAACGGCCGTTCAAGCGAGGCGCAGGTCACTCGCCGGCGAGGGTGTCCAGCTCTCGGGTGTCGCCGAGATCGGCGAGGATGAACACCCGCACGGCGTGCCCAGTGGTCGGATGAACCTGGGCGAGGTACGCGTGCACCTGGGCCCCGATCACGTCCTCGACCGCGCCGATGAAGTCCGCCCTGGTCGCCTCGTGCAGCGCCTCGTGATGCCTGATCACGGCCTCGCGCTGACCCCGCGCGCTGAGCACGCTGTCCGCCGCGGTGAGGCTGTCGATGGACAGCACGACCAGGCTGACCGGCTCGTCCTCGCTCACCGACACCTTGACGTTGCTCGGCCCACGGCCGTAGAAGGACCGCTCGAGCTGAGTGATCCGCTCCGCGACCGCGTTCCGCTGCGCACGCGTGACCTGCATCTGACTACCCCCGACCGGCGTTGGCCGTCTCCGGAAAGGTCAGCGTAGCGAGGGCAGCGACCAAAGGCGCGAGTTCGGGTAGTTCACCGGCCTGTCGCAGCGCCTCGTCCAGCGCCTCCTGGTGCGCCGGCCGCGCCGAGCCGAACAGCTCCCGGCCCGCCGCGGTCACCTCGGTGTAGATGCCGCGCCGGTCGGTGGGACACAGGTAGCGCTGCAGCAGGCCGCGGTCCTCCAGCCGGTTGACCAGCCGCGTGGTGGCCGACTGGCTGAGCACCACGGCGTTGGCCAGCTGGTTCATCCGCAGGTGGAAGCCGTCCTGCCGGGTCAGCACTTCGAGCACGCTGTACTCGCTGACGGACAGCCCGTGCTCCTTCTGCAGGACGCGCTCCAGCCTGTCCTCCACCCTGGCGTGCAGCGCGGCAAGGGTGCGCCAGCCCTGGGCGCGGGCCTCGATGGCGTCGTCGGCCAGTGACACGGTTCACCTCTCAGTGCCAGCGCTTGCCAGCCTTCATTGCATGCGGCAGTATCGGGCGTTGTCAATATACGGCGTGTGCAACTATCGCGGAAGCCGCTAGTTGTGCACGCTCGCTACCTAGCCTAGCCGTGTTCTCCGGGTTCCACGCCCGTGTGCTCCGGTTTGCCGGACCGCCGCGGCCGTCCCACCCTGAACCCTGACGATCGAAGGAGCAACTCACGCGATGAAGATCGACCTGACCGGCCGGACCGCACTGGTCACCGGTTCCACCTCCGGGATCGGCTACGCGACGGCCGAGGCGCTGGCCGCCGCCGGCGCCGATGTGGTGGTCAACGGCCGCGGCGAGCAGCGGCTGGCCGACACCGTGGCCGCGCTGCGGGAGGGCACCGGCGGCGCGATCCGCGGGGTGGCCGCGGACGTCGGCACCGCCGCCGGCGCGGCCGCGCTGATCGCCGAAGTGTCCGATGTGGACATCCTGGTGAACAACGCCGGGATCTTCGCCGCCACCCCCGTGTTCGAGATCCAGGACGAGGAATGGCAGCGTTTCTTCGACGTCAACGTGCTCTCCGGGATCCGGCTCGCCCGGCACTACGCGCCGCGGATGACCGAGCGCGGCTGGGGCCGGGTGATCTTCGTCAGCAGCGAGTCCTCGGTGCAGACCCCCACCGAGATGGTGCACTACGGTGTCACCAAGACGGCACAGCTCGCGGTCTCCCGCGGCATGGCGCAGGCGTTGGCCGGCACCGGGGTCACGGTGAACAGCGTGCTGCCGGGGCCGACGCTGACCCCCGGGGTGCGGGAGTTCATCGCCGACCGGGTCGGCCCGGACGTACCGTTCGAAGAGGCGGAACGCCGGTTCATCGCCGAGGAACGGCCCACTTCGCTGCTGGGCAGGCTGATCCGGCCCTCCGAGATCGCGAACTTCATCACCTATCTCGCCTCGGAGCACTCCTCCGCCACCACCGGTGGCGCGCTGCGGGCCGACGGCGGCGTGGCGAACACCATCATTCCCTGATCGCGAAAGGACATTCGACAAATGACCGGGATTCCCGAAGTCACCCTGAACAACGGCGTGCGGATGCCGCAGCTCGGGTTCGGCGTCTTCCAGGTGCCGAACGAAGAGACCACCGCAGCGGTCACCTCCGCACTGGAGGCCGGCTACCGCAGCATCGACACCGCGGCCGTCTACGGCAACGAGGCCGGGGTCGGCAAGGCGCTCGCGCAGTCCGGCATCCCGCGTGACGAGCTGTTCGTCACCACCAAGCTGTGGAACGGCGAACAGGGCTACGACAGGACCCTGCGAGCCTTCGACGCCAGCCTGGAGAAGCTCGGGCTGGACCACGTCGACCTGTACCTGATCCACTGGCCGACCCCCGAACGCGACCTCTACCTGGAAACCTGGCAGGCGTTCGAGAAGCTTGCCGCCGACGGTCGGGTCCGCGCGATCGGCGTGTCCAACTTCCAGCCGGCCCACCTGCGCAAGGTGATCGACTCCTCGGGCACCGTGCCCGCGGTCAACCAGATCGAGCTGCACCCGTTTCTCCAGCAGGCCGAGGTGCGCGCGTTCGACGCCGGGCACAAGATCGTCACCGAGGCGTGGAGTCCGCTGGCCAAGGGCGGCGAGTTGCTCAGCCACCCGACCGTCCGCGAACTGGCCGAGCAGCACGGCCGCACCCCGGCGCAGGTGGTGCTGCGCTGGCATCTCCAGCTCGGCAACGTGATCATCCCCAAGTCGGTCACCCCGGCCAGAATCCGGGAGAACCTGGCGCTGTTCGACTTCGAGCTGGCCGAGGCGGACCTGGCCAGGCTGGCCGAGCTGGAGAACGGGCAGCGCACCGGCCCCGATCCGGACACCTTCAACGCGGCCTGAGCCGAAGGCGGGCGGTCAGCCCCGCGACATACCGGCGACGTAGATGTCCCCGTCGGCGACCGAGACGTCCCGGTCGCTGGCCGCGCCGGTGGCCAGGATCCTCGCCGGGTCGCGGAAGCCGGTGATCACCTCGACCCGCTGCACGGGCTTCGGGGTGCGGATCACGGTTTCCGCGCGCCAGTCCCGGCCCTGGCCCGATCGGCTCGATCTCCCGCAGCCGCAGGCCGGTGGCCACCTGCTCGGCCCGCCAGCTCCGCCCGTCCCACACCGACACGAAGTCGCGCGGAGTACCGGCCGCGTCGAACTGGAACCAGGTGACGAACGGCTTCCCGCCAGGCAGCGTGCCCACCTGGAGGGTCGGCGCGGGCATCCGATCCGAGCGCGAACTCCTCGCCGGTCAGCTGCACGGAGTTCCGCCAGGTCCGGCCGTTGTCCTTGGACAGGATGTACTTCAGCGGGCGGAAGTCGGTGGCCGCGCCGTTTCGGTCCAGGTGCAGTCCAGCGAATGGGCCAGCGGTGCGCGGCTGACCACAGTCCGACTGTTGTGCATACCGCGGAAGACGAGCCGGTGCCCGTCCGCGGCCAGCACCAGGGTCGGGTAGTTGTGCGGGTCCGACTCACCGCCGGCCACCTTCCGCGGCTCGCTCCAGGTCCGCCTGCCGTGGTGGTAGCCCTGCACGTAACTGTCCGCGGCCTGGCCGGACCACGAGATGAAGGTGGTGTCGGCGGCCGGATCGTAGACACCGCCCGCCATCGGACGCCGGTCGGTGCGGGACGCGACCGAGGTGGCCGGGGTCAGCACCGAGAACCCGGCCGCCGTCTCCGCGCTCGCGGCGGCCGGCACAACGGGGCTGAGCAGGGCCAGCGCGAGGAGCGGAACAGTGTCAACGATGTTCAGATACATGAACGTCGGGAGTGGCTCACCGGCTCGAGGCAGTACACCCGGTACGCGGCCCCGATCACCGGCTGGGCGACGTTGCGGACCCGCACCCCGCCCGGCGTGACGCCCTGTTCGCAGCCGAAGTGCGCGTGCCCGTGCAGCGCCAGGTCCGCGTCGGCCTGGTCGATCGCCTCACCGAGCAGATAGGAGCCCAGGAACGGGTAGATCTCCGGCGGCTCGCCCCGCAGCGTGTCCGGCACCGGGGCGTAGTGGGTCAGCGCCACGATCGCGTCGGCGTCCAAACCGGACAGTGCTTCGGCGAGCCTGGCGGAGACGTCGGCGGTGTGCTCGACGAAGTCCTTCATCACGCGCTCGCCGAACGCACTGGCGCATTTCCCGGCGAACCCGCCGCCGAAGCCCTTCACCCCCGCGACGCCGAGCCGGTGCCCGCCGACCTCCAACGTGGTGGCTTCGCCTTCCAGCACCCGGATCCCACCGGCTTCGAGCATGCCGGTGATCTCCCCCGCCGCGTCCGAGTGGTAGTCGTGGTTGCCGAGCACGGCGAGCACCGGGACGTCCAGCGCGGCGAACTCGTCGACCACCACCTCGGCTTCGGCCACGCTCCCGTGCCGGGTCAGGTCCCCGGCCAGCAGCAGCACGTCCGCCTGCGCACCGAGCCAGTCCAGGGCGGGCCGGAGCAGGCCCCGCGCGTCCGCACCGAGATGGATGTCCCCGACCGCAGCGATCCTGATCACCGGAGCTCCTCCCGGCCGGCCGGCGCCTCCGCCGACATCACCCGCACGTCGTTGCGCACCAGCAGATCCGGCGCGAGCTCGTGCAGCACCTCGGCCAGCGCCGCCCGCCGCCCCTCGGTCGCCACCTCACCGCACAGGTGCACCTGCCGGCCCCGCACGAACACCCGGATTCCGAGCTCGACCGTGCGGGCGTCCTCGGCCAGCGCCCGTCGGAGCTCGGCCGCCCGGTACTGGGGTACGTCGTGCTGTCCGGTCATGTCCTCACCCTCCTCACGAGACGTTCCCTACTCGTCGATCACCCCGAGCTCGTCGAGCAGGCCGAGAAAAGCCCTGGCGTAAGGCGACTCCGCGGTCTGCGCGCGGACCTGGGCCCAGTCCACCTGCTCCCGCAGCTGCTTGGCGATGGCCAGCATCGGGGTGAAGTCGCAGCGGTGCGCGTCGAACACCAGCAGCTTGTCCACCAGCAGGTCGGTGCCGGTGACCACCGGCGCCACCGCCGGACCGACCCGGAGCTGCTCGGCCCGGTCCAGCAGCGCGTCGGTGACCGGCCGGTGGTTCGGCCGGAAGATCAGGTCGACCAGGACGTCTCCGTCGTACACCTTCGTCAGCCAGTCCTCCGGCGGTTCCACCGGCGTCATCCCGGCGCCGACCAGCGCGCCGGCGGCCGCGACCACATCGGACTCCTTCAGCAGCACGTCCACGTCGTGCTCGGACGGCGGCCCGCCCCTGGCGTACACCGCCCAGCCGCCGGCCAGCGCGAACCGGATACCGCCGTGGTGCAGCGTGTTGACCACCTGGACCACGGTGGGCAGCATGTCCCCGGCCGAAGGCTGCACGTCCTGTCCGTCGATCACGGCCACTCCCTGCCCGAAGGTGCGTCGACTGCGTGTTCGTCGGGTACCCGCCCTCCCGCACCCGAACCCTCCGAACGCGACGTCCGGATCCCGCCGGTGCCGCGCGCGGCGGCGGGGTTGACTCGTGCCGGAACGGACGTCACCCGGGGAGGGAACGAAGTTGAGTCAGGAAGCCGTGGCCGTGCTGGAGAAGTTCTACGTCGCCGAACGGAGGTATGTGGCCGCGGGCGGCAGCGGCAAGGCCGACTTCGGCGAGGTCGCCCAGTACCTAGACCCCGGCATCGTGCTGTACTCCGCGCCCGGCCTGCCCTACGGCGGGACCTGGCGCGGCCACGACGGGATGGAGCGGTTCCTCGGCGCGATGAGCGACGCGTGGGAGTCGATGGAGTTCCTGGAGCAGCGTCAGGTCGTCGACGACGGGCAGGTCGCGATGTTCCTCCGGGTGCGCTTCTGCGCCCGCGGCAGCGGCCGGGAGCTGGAGACCACGCTCCTGCAGCTGAACACCGTGCGGGACGGGCTCGTCACCGAGTTCCGGCCGTACTACTTCGATCCCGCCGCCGTCACCGAGGTGCTCTCCGCCTGACCGACCTCGTGCGTGCGGTCGTGAGTGAAAAGTGTTGCCCCAGGAACACTTTTCACTCACGAGCCCGTCGGGCGAGCAGCAGGAGCGCGGCGCCGAGCAGGAGCAGCAGGCCGCCGAAGCCGGTCAGCCTGCCGAGTTCGGAGCCGGTCTGCGCGAGCTTGCCGCCGCCGGGACCCGCCGTGGAGCTGGCCGGCCCTGCCGCGTCCGAGGTGCCTGCAGTGCTGGAAACCGTGGTGGCGGAAGGGGTTTTGCTCGCGGTACTGGTCCGGCTGGTGCTCGTGCCCGGCCCGGTGCTGGTGGGCTCGGTGGTGGTGACCGTGGGCGCGGTCGTCGTCGGCTCCGTGGTCGTCGGCTCCGTCGTAGGCACAGTGGGGGTGGTGGTCGGCTCAGTAGTGGTCGGTTGGGTCGTGGTGGTGGTCGGTTCGGTGGTCGTGGGTTCGGTGGTGGTCGGCTCGGTCGTAGTGGTCGTCGGTTCAGTGGTCGTCGGCTCGGTCGTCGTCGGTTGGGTCGTCGTGGTGGTCGGTTCGGTGGTCGTGGTCGTGGGTTCGGTGGTGGTCGGCTCGGTGGGTGTGGTGGTCGGGGTGGGGCCGTTGCAGTCGGGCAGGTCGCCGTCGAAGGGGTAGGCGTGGAACTCCTGCCCTCCCCCGCCGGTGGGCGGTGACGTGTGCACCAGCGAGCCGGTGCTGAAGAACCGGCCGTTCACCCCGGGCAGGCTCACCGTGGTGGTGCTGCCGGGGTTGCCGACCAGCACGCTGCCCTGGAACTGCGCGCCGCCGGTCAGGTTGACCCGGCCGGCATCCGGGAAGTTCCACAGCAGCCGCTCCCGCAGCGCGTTCAGCGGGTCGGTGTCGCCGGGGTCTCCGGTGTAGGTGTTGATGGTCCTGGCGCCGCCGGTCAGGTTGACCAGCACGGTCGCCCCCGCCGGAATGCCCTGGAACACGATGCCCTGCATACCGCCGCCGCGGCCGACGATGTCGAAGTCCACATTGAACACCTGCAGGGCCGAGCGGCCGTCCCCGGTGAAGGTGGTCTGGTAGCCCTCGTTGACCGCGGTCCCGGTGGCGGTGCCCTTCGCGTAGCACTGGCTGGCCGTGGAAAGGCTGTCGCGCCAGCCCGCATAGGGCGCGGCCGCGTCCGGGTCGGCGACGTCCGTGCCCACCACGGTGCCGCTGAGCGGGCCGGCGTGCCGGACCACCCCGCCCTCGGCGATCAGCCGCTGGCCCGGGGTCACCGAGACCGCACCACCGGTGGTCAGGAAGTCGGCGCCGTCCGGCGGCGGCACCCGCGAACCGACCCCGACGATGCCGATGTTGTACACCGACGAGACGCCCTGGTCCTTGGCCTGGTCGAAGGTGCCGAGCGTGACCACCCGGCCCTCCGCCTCGGCCGCCCGGCCGCGGACCAGGTAGTCACCGCCCACGAAGACGTTGACCGCGTTGTCCCGTCCGGCGAACCCGCCGTTGTGGATGGGCGGGTACGGGTCGGGGCAGTCCCCCGGCACGCAGGGGCCTAGCCCGTTCGGCAGCGGTGCCGCGCTGCCCGGCTGGGCAAGGCCGATCAGCACCGCGGCGGTCCCGGTGCACAAGGCCACCCAGGCAGAAACCAGCATCGTCCGAGGTCCACGCACGGGAATCAGCGTCCCCCGGCGCGCCCGGGGCGGCGCGGTCAGCTCAACGTCACCGCCCGATCAGGTGTCACCCACGCGTCCGTCTGCCGCGCCATGAACAGGAAGAACGCAACTGCCGCCTGGCACCCGATGCCGCACCGCGACCGTTTCGTTACAGTGGAGCACCGCGTGCCTCCCCGACCTGAACTACCCGACCGAGTGATGGAGCCAGTGGTGGACGAGCGTGACAAGTGGCTGCGGCTCGGGATCGACATCGAGCGTCCGAGCGCCGCCCGCGTCTATGACTATTACCTCGGCGGGGACAGCAACTTCGAAGTGGACCGGGTACTGGCCGAGCAGGTCCGCGCCGCGATTCCCTGGGTGCACGACACGGCGCGGCACAACCGCGCGTTCCTCCGGCGCGCGGTGCGGTACTGCATGGACGCCGGGGTCCGGCAGTTCCTCGACATCGGCTCCGGCACCCCGACCGTGGGCAATGTGCACGAGATCGCCCAGCAGCTCGACCCGGACAGCCGGGTCGTCTACGTGGACAACGAGCCGGTCGCGGTGGCGCACGCCCAGCTGCTGCTCGAAGGCAACGAGAACGCCACCATCGTGCGCGCCGACCTGCGTGAGCCGGACGAGGTGTGCGACGGCGAGGAGACCACCCGGCTGCTCGACTTCGACCAGCCGATCGCGGTGCTGATGGTGGCCATCCTGCACTTCATCCCCGACTCGGACCGGCCGCTGGACATCATCTCCCAGTACCAGAAGCGGCTCGCCCCCGGCAGCCACCTGGCGATCTCCCATGTCACCGACGACGTCTACGCCGAGCAGATCCATCAGCTGGTCGATCTGTACCGGGGCAGCTCCAACCCGGTCACCACCAGGACCAAGGAGCAGGTGCGGGAGCTGTTCACCGGTTTCGACCTGATCGACCCCGGAGTGGTCTGGACCCCGGAATGGCGCCCGGAGACCCCCGGTCACGTCGGCGAGCATCCCGAGGACTCGGTGATCTACGCGGGACTCGGCCGCAGATCGTGAGCCAGGCGCCGGATCCAGACACACCGGGCGGTGAACCCGCCGGGCCCGACGCGGACTGGCGGGCGGCGACAGCGACCGAATGGGCGCTGGTCGCCGCTGCCACCTCGGATGTGCCGTTTCCGCACCAGCACGTGCTCGACGAGCTGGCCAAGCTGCTCGAGCTGATGGTGGACGCGCTGCTGGCCGAGCCGTTCGACGCGACCCCGGCCGCCCGTTCCGGCGAACAGCTGGTGCGGCTGAACGTGATCGGCGAGCAGGCCCTGCGGCGAAGTGTGGTGCTGCTCGGCGAAGCGCTGCCGGCGAACCCGCGGGTCAAGCTGACGAAACGGGCCTGGGAGCGCGTGGTGGCGGTGCTGGGCGAGGTGGCCGCCGGCTATGTGGACGCGGTGCGCCAACGCACCCTGGTCAAGCAGGAGGCCATCAGCCGCGCGCTGATCAGGGCCAAGGACGAGGTGGAGCGCGGGCTCCGGGTCAGCGAGGCGCGGTTCCGCGAGGTGTTCACCGCCTCCGCGGTCGGCATCCTGATCAGCGACCTGGACGGCGAGATCGGCCAGAACAACTCCTCCGCGCGGGAGATGCTCGGCTACTCGCGGTCCGATCTGCTCGGCCGCCAGGTGTTCGAGCTGTTCCACGAGAACGAGACCACCGATGTGCGGGAGCGCTACGACGCGGTGCTCGCCGGCACCATCGAACGCGCCCGCTGGCAGGCGCAGCTGGTCGGCAAGGACGAGGAACCGGTCTGGGGCAGCGTGTCCATCTCGGTGCTGCGCGACTTCGACGGCTCGCCGGCGCACTTCCTGACCATGATCGACAACGTCACCGACCTGTACCTGCTCAAGGAGACCTTCAAGCGGCAGTCGCTCTACGACGCGCTGACCCAGCTGCCGAACCGGCAGTTCCTCACCAGCAGGCTCCAGTCGATGCTGGAACGGTCCGCGCCCGGCGAGCAGCTCACCCTGTGCCATCTCGACCTGGACGGCATCGGTCTGATCAACAACGGGCTCGGCCGCGACGCCGGTGACACCATGCTGCGCATCGTGGCCAAGCGCCTGCAGGACCTGGTGCCAGGGGACCAGTCGCTGGTGGCGCGGGTCGGCGGCGACGAGTTCGTGGTGCTGGTTTCGCACCAGCAGGGCGATCCGGACGTGCTCGGCCTGGTCCGCCGGATCAACGAAGTGCTGGAGGAGCCGGTCTACGTCGGAGGACAGGGCCTGGCGGTGTCGGCCAGCATCGGCATCGTGCGGCGGCACGCCGGCGAGACCTCGGTGGAGGAGCTGCTGCGCGAGTCCGAAACCACGCTGCGCCGCCTGCGGTCCAGGGACAAGGTGCAGTGGGGCATGTTCGACGTGCACGAGGACGCCCGCGAGCGCGCGATCTCCCGGCTGGCCGCGACCATGCCCGGCGCGGTGGAGACCGGCGAGATCGACCTGGTGTTCCAGCCGCTGGTGCGCCTCGCCGACGGGCAGGTGACCGGTACCGAGGCCAGGGTCGCCTGGCCGCACTGCGAGCTGGGCAGGCAGGAGCACGACCAGTGCATCGCGCTGGCCGAGCAGACCAACCTGGCCGTCACCCTGGGCACCTGGCTGCTGGAGGTGGCCTGCGCGCAGGCCGGCCGGTGGGCCACCGAGCTCGGGCCGAAAGCGCCGGCCATGGTGGTCAACCTGACCCCGCGCCAGGCCAACGACACCGACCTGGTCGGCGCGATCACCAGGGTGGTGGACCAGACCGGCATCGACCTCACCCGGCTGCGGATCGGCCTGCCGGTGGCGGACGTGGCCAGGCCGCACAGCGACGCCGAGGAGCACCTGCACGTACTCGCCGAGCTGGGCGTGCCGACCCTGCTGCACGGTTTCGGCGCCAGCTTCACCGACCTGCACGTGCTGGACGGCCAGTTGCTGGTGCGCGGGGTGGTGCTGGCCGACGACGTGCTGCGGCGGCTCGGCCCGGCGCCGAATGTGCGCTCCATGTCCGCGCGGGCGGTGACGCACCTGGTGAAACTGGTGCAGCCGCGCGGGATCGCGGTGACCGCGGGCGGCGTGACCACCGAGGCGCAGGCGAGCTGGCTGCGCGAGATCGGCGTGGACGTCGCGCAGGGGCCGCGGTTCGGGGCGTCGCTGGACGCCGAAGGCATCCGTACCCGGCTGGGCGGTCCCTAGATCGCCCTCCTTGCGGCAAACTGCACCATCTCGAAACCATCCCGAACCATTCATCCGAGGAAGGGAATACCGCAAGTGGGCTTCGGAATCCTGTTCACCCAGGGCCAGATCTCCGGTGATCCGCACCAGGTGCTGACCGAAATCCTGCACCAGGCCGAAACCGCGGACAGGCTGGGTTTCGACGCCGCGCTGACCACCGAGCACAAGTACTCCGACGAGTACTTCGGTTCCCCGCTGCACCTCGCCTACGCGATCGCGGCACGCACCGAGCGGGTGCGGGTGGGTACCAGCATCGCCATCGCGCCGCTGTACAACCCGGTCGAACTGGCCCAGGACGCGGCGATGCTGGACCAGCTCTCCGGCGGCCGGCTGTTCCTCGGGCTCGGCGCCGGCTACCTGCCGGAGGACTTCCAGACCGTCGGCGTGCCATGGGCCGGGCGGGTGCAGCGCTTCGACGAGACCGTGCGGATCATCCGGCAGGCCTGGACCGAAGACCGGTTCTCCTTCGCCGGGGACACCTACCGCTTCGAAGATGTCTGCGTACAGCCGAAACCGCGGCAGGAGAACCCGGAGCTGCACCTCGCCGCCTGGTCGGCGGGTGGCCTGGAACGCGCCGGACGGCTCGGCGACGGCTGGATCAGCAACGCGCTGATCTCGGTGGACACCATGCGCGGCATGGCCGATGCCTACCGGTCGGCGGCGAAGGCGGCGGGCCGGGAAAGCAAGGTGACCGCGATCCGCTTCTGCTGGACCGCACCCACCCGCGAAGAGGCCGTGCGCGACTTCGGGGACACCGCGGTGGCGATGGCCAGGACGCTATGGGAGTACGGCGCGATCGGCGACATGCCCGAGGTCACGAAGGCCGACGAGATCACCCTGGACGCGCTGTGCGAGGACCGGTTCGTGATCGGCACGCCGGACGAGTGCGCGCGGTCCCTCAAGCGCTACCAGGACGAGGCCGGGGTGGACGACTTCCTGTTGATCTTCCGCTACCCCACCGGGCCCGAGCTGCCGAAGGTGCAGGCCGCGATGGAACTGTTCGGCCGCGAGGTGATCCCCGAGTTCCGGTCGTGAATCGCCCGGTCCGGGTCGGCGTCATCGGCGCCGCCTATGCCGCGAACAGCCACCTGCCGGTGCTGACCGGGCTGCCCGGGTTCGAGGTGGTCGCGGTGGCGACCAGCCGGGCGGCCACCGCCGACGCCGCGGCCGAGCGGTTCGGCGTGGCGCGGCCGGTCGAGGGCTACCAGCGGCTCTGCCGCGACCCCGACGTGGAGCTGGTGGTGGTGGCGACCCGGCCCCGGCTGCACCGCGAAATGGCGCTCGCCGCGATCGAAGCGGGCAAGCACGTGCTGTGCGAAGCGCCGCTGGCGATGACCGTGGCCGAGGGCGAGGAAATGGCTCAGGCGGCGGAAAAAGCCGGGGTGCTCGCGGTGACCGGGATGCAGTCCAGGTTCTCGCCGGGGATTTCGCGGCTGCGGGGGCTGGTGCGCGAAGGACGGCTCGGGCGGGTGGAGAACGTCCAGGCGAGCGCGTACTACCCCACCTTCACCCGCCCGGAGGCGATTCGCGCGGCCGGCTGGTGCGCCGACGCCGCCAACGGCGCCAGCTCGCTGCGGGTACACGGGCTGCACACCGCGGACCTGATCCGCTGGATCTTCGGCGAGTTCGCCGGAGTGGCCGGGACGGTGGCGACGCGCCGCCCGTACTGGCCTGGCGAGGACGGGCCGGTCCCGGCGACCAGTGCGGACAGCTCGGTGCTCACCGCGACCGTCGGCGACGGTGCGCTGTGCTCGCTGCACACGTCCTGGGTCGCGCAGGACGGCGACGGCTGGCGGCTGACCGCGCACGGTTCGGCCGGCAGGCTGGTGGCCACCGCGCAGGGGCACACCGGGCACTTCCCGGTCACCCTGCGCGGTGCGCTCGGCGGCGAGCCGATGCGGGAGATCGCGTCCGATCCCCCCGATGTCGGTGAGTTCGCCCCGGACGCGCCCACCTATCCCCTGGCCAGGATGCTGCGTCAGCTCGCCGTAGCCATCTCCGGCGGCAAAGCCGAAGACCTGCCCACCTTCGCCGACGGCGTCGCCGCCCTTCGCCTCGCCGAAGCCATCGAGCCCGGTCGTGAGTGAAAAGTGTTGTCCCAGCAACACCTCGGGTGCGGGTGTCCCGCATAAACACCGTCACTCACGACGTCACTCACGGCGTCGGTGGCGGTGGAAGAGCAGGGTGGCGGTGATGCCGGCGAGTGCGCCGACGGTGGCCGGCACGAGCGGGTCGCGGTGGCGGCCAGGGCCCGCGCGGATGACCACCGGGGCGGGCGGCGGCAGCGCGGTGGCCGGCGCGTCGCGCGCGGTCGCCGTCCACGCGGTGATGAACACCAGCAGCCGCGACACCAGGGAGATGAAGACCATCAGGCCGATCACCGAGCCGAAGGCGGCCCCGGTCGGTGAGTCGCCGATCAGCCGCAGGTAGAAGCTACCGGCCTGTTTGAGCAGCTCGAACCCGATCGCGGCGGCCACCGCCCCGCGCATCGCGCTGCGGATACCCACCGGGTCGCGCGGCAGCCGGGTGAGCACCCAGAGAAATACCAGCCAGTCGGCGAACAGTGCGAGGGGCACCGACGCGACACCGATCGCGACCTTCCCCCAGCCGGTTTGGTCCAGCTCCAGCACGCGCAGCAAGTAGTCGCCGAGCACGCCGCTGGACGCGGTCAGCGCGAAGGTGACCAGCAGTGCCGCGCCAAGCCCGAGCAGCGCGAGCAGATCCTTGGGCACGGTCCGCAGCAGCGACAGGCCGGTGCGGTTCTGGTCCCACATCGCGGTTAGTGCGTCCCGCAGCGCGTTCATCCAGTTCCAGCCGGAGTACAGGCCGATCAGCACGCCGAACACGCCGACCTGGGTCCGCTGCTCGACGAAGTGCTCCAGCAGCCCGCGCACGCTCTGCCCGAGCGGCCCCGGCACCGCGTGCGTGATCCACTCCAGCAGCTCGCCGAGCACCTTCGGCTGGCCGGCCAACACGAACCCGGCCACCGAGAACGCCACCATCAGCACCGGCACCAGGGAGAGCAGGCTGAAGTAGGTGATCGAGCCGACGAAGTGGTAGCCGTGGTGGTCGACGTACCGGTCCACCGCGCGCACCAGATGGTCGAGCCACCGGTACCGGCCGCGGAGCCGGCGCCACCGCCCCTTGCCGCGCTCTGCGAAGCTGTTCACCTGGCATGTCTACCTGGTCACGCGCCCGCACGGTCAGCGGACCGGGCGATCGTCAGCGCTGGAGCCGGTGCAGCTTGATCGCGAGTTGCAGCTCCAGCGCCCGCTCGGGTTCCTGCCAGTCCGCGCCGAGCAGCGAGCCGATCCGGTCCAGCCGCTGCACCACGGTGTTCACGTGCACGTGCAGCACGTCCTTGGCCCTGGTCAGGTTGGCGCCACAGGAGAAGTAGGCGCGCAGGGTGTCCACCAGCGCGGTGCCGCGGCGGGCGTCGTAGTCCAGCACCGGGCCGAGTGTCGCGCGCAGGTACCCGGCGAGGTCGGCCCGGTCGCCGAGGAGCTGGCCGACGAAACCGAGCCCGGCCATCGAAGCGCCCTCGCCGGCGCGGCCTAGCGCGAGCAGCGCGCGGACGCACTTCGCCGCCTCGGCGTGGGCTTCGGCCAGTGCGGCGGGGCCGGTGACCGGACCGGCCGCGCCCACCGTCACCGGGCAGTCCACGGCCGTGCCGAGCTCGGCGGCCACCGTGGCGGCCAGCTCGTCCACCGCGTCGGCGCCCGCCAGCAGTACCACCTCCTCGGCGTGCACCCCGACCAGGCCGCCGTAGCGCGCCGCGGCCATCGCCAGCCGCCGTCTCGGCACCCGCTCCGCGTGCGCGACCAGCACCGCCTGCGGCGCGCCGAGGTCGACGCCGAGCCGGTGCCCGCGCGCGATCAGCGCGTCCGGGTTGCGCCCCGGCGCGGTCAGCAGGTCGGTGAGCAGCTCGCCGCGCACCTCGTCCTCGGCGCTGGCCACCGACCGGCGCCGCATCAGCAGCAGCGCGGCCACCACAGCGGCCCGTTCGAACAACCGCCGATCCGCGTCGGCCAGCTCGGCCCGTCCGGTCAGCACCAGGCTGCCGAGCAGGTCCTGCCCCGCCCGCACCGCGCACACCCAAGTGTCCGAATTGGACGGTCCCGGCCGCGCGGTGCGCACCGCGCGGCCGGTGCGGCGGGAGGCGGCGACGTCCTCCTCCGACGGCGCCAACGGCACCCGTCCGGTGTGCGCCAGCTCGTGACCGTCCGCGTCGTACAGCGCGATCCCGCCGTGCAGCACCGAAGCCACCGCGGCCGCGACCTCCGGCACGTCCCCGCCGCGCAGCACCAGGTCCATCAGCTGGTCGTGCGCGTTCTCGGCGTGGTGCATGGCCTCGTTGTGCGCGCTGATCGTCTCGTTCGCCGCGTTCAGCCCGGCCAGCGCGCGCCGGGTCTCGTCCAGCAGCCGGGCGTTGTCCAGCGCGATGGCCGCGTGGTCGGCGAGGGAGGACAGCAGTGCGACCTCTTCCGGGGAGAACTCCCGCGCCGCGCGGTTCGACGCGTACAGCACGCCGATCACCTCGCTGCCGATTGCCAGCGGCACACCGAGGATCGCGGTGAGCCCCTCGTCGCGGACCGCGGTGTCGATCGTCCGGGTGTGCGCGAACCGCTCGTCGCGGAAGTAGTCCGGGGTCGCGTACGGCCTGGCGGTCTGCGCGACCAGCCCGCCGAGGCCCTCCCCCATGCCCAGCTTGAGGTCCTGGAACAGCGCCGACACCGACCCGTCGGTCACCCGCATGTAGGTGGTGCCCGCCGCCTCGTCGTTCAGGCTCAGGTACGAGACGTCCACGCCGAGCAGCAGCCGCGACCGCCGCACGATCGAGCGCAGCACCGCGTCCGGGTCGCGCTGGCGGGCCAGGTCGCTCGCGGTGTCGAAGAGCGCGGTCAGCTCCGCCTCGCGCCGCCGATGCCCGACGAGGGTGCGCCGGATCCGCAGCGCCAGCTCGGTGGCCGGACCCAGCTCGGCGCCTGCCTCGCCGCGCGCGCGGGCGGTGACCGCCACCTCCGCCAGCCGCTCGCCGCTCGCGCCGTCGGCGAGCAGTTCGAGCAGCCGTCGGATCTCAGCAGCCTGGTCGGACACGAGCGCATCCTGTCACTACCGGCGCGCGACCGCTGGTGCCTGCCCGGCAGGCTCGTCATGCTCGGCTTCCAGTGAAAGGCCGCGGGTCTCCTTGGCGCACAACAGCGCGGCCACGGTCAGCACGCACATGCCGACCACGTACAGCGACACCGCGACCGTCCCGCCGAAGCTGCGGAACAGCGCCACGGCCACCAGCGGGGCCAGCGCGCCGGCCGCGATCGAGGACAGCTGGCCGCCGATCGACATCCCGGTGTAACGGACCCTGGTGCCGAACTGCTCGGTGAAGAACGCGGCCTGCGGCCCGTACATCGCGCCGTGCAGCACCAGTCCGACGGTCGCGGCCAGCACGATCACCGGCGCGGACCTGGTGTCCAGCAACGCGAAGAACGCGAAACTCCAGCCCGCCATCGCGATCGCGCCGAACAGGTACACCGGCTTTCGGCCGACCCGGTCCGAAAGCGCGCCCCACAGCGGAATGCTGACGAAGTGCACCGCCGAACCGATCAGCACCGCGTTCAGCCCGGCCGACTTCGGCAGTTCGAGCGGGCCGGTGACGTAGACCAGGATGAACGCGGTGAGCACGTAGTACGACACGTTCTCCGCCATCCGCGCGCCGATGGTGATCAGCACCTGCCGCCAGTGCGAGCGGAACACCTCCAGCACCGGCAGATGCCTGCCCTCGCCGCGGCGCTCGGCCCGCTGCCTGGCAGCGAGGAACACCGGCGACTCGCTGACCGCGAGCCGGATCCACAGCCCGATCCCCACCAGCACCCCGGAGAGCAGGAACGGCACCCGCCAGCCCCAGGACATGAACGCGGCGTCGGTCTGGGTGGCGGCCAGTACCGCCAGCACCGCGGTGGCCAGCAGGTTCCCGCCGGGCGCACCGCACTGCGGCCAGGACGCCCAGAATCCGCGCCGCCGGTCGTCGCCGTGCTCGGAGACGATCAGCACCGCACCGCCCCATTCGCCGCCGAGCGCGAAACCCTGCACCAGGCGCAGCAGGGTGAGCAGCAGCGGCGCAACGGCGCCGACCGCGGCGTAGGTCGGCAGCAGTCCCATCGCGAAGGTCGAGCCGCCCATCAGCAGCAGGCTGAGCACGAGCAGCTTCTTCCGCCCGATCCGGTCGCCGAAGTGGCCGAACACCAGCCCGCCGAGCGGCCTTGCCAGGAAACCGATCGCGTAGGTGGTGAAGGACAGCAGCGTGCCGGTCAGCGGGTCGGTGTTCGGGAAGAACAGCTTGTTGAACACCAGCGCCGCGGCCGAGGTGTAGAGGAAGAAGTCGTACCACTCGACGGTGGTGCCGATCAGGCTGGCACCGACCACTTTCACGATCGACCGGCGGCCGGGGACGGGCGGGGAGGACACAACGATCACCACTCCTTCGTGGGTCTTTGCGGGGTCGGAGAAACTTCAGGCGGCGGTCCAGCCGCCGTCCACCGGCAGCGACGCGCCGGTGAGCTGCCCGGCCCGCGGACCGCACAGCCACCGCACCAGCGCGGCCACGTCTTCGGGTTCGACCAGCCGCTTGATCGCCGCGCGGGCGAGCAGGACCTGTTCGAGCACCTGCTCCGCGTCCAGCCCGTGCGCCAGTGCCTGCGCTTCGACCTGGCCGGTCACCAACGGGGTGCGGACATAGCCAGGACTGACGCAGTTGCTGGTCACCCCGTGTTCGGCCCCCTCCAGCGCGGCGACCTTCGAGAGCCCTTCGAGGGCGTGCTTCGCGGCGACATACCCGGCTTTGAACGGGCTGGCGCGCAGACCGTGCACGCTGGACACGTTCACGATCCGACCCCAGCCGCGGGTGTACATGTACGGCAGGCACCGGCGGATCAGCAGGAAGGGCGCGGTGACCATCACCTGCTGCATCCGCGTGAACCGCTCCGGCTCGAACTCGGGCAACGCGGCGACGTGCTGGAAACCGGCGTTGTTCACCAGGATGTCCAGCTCGGCCGGCAACCGGTCCAGAACAGTGGACTCGGCGAGATCGACGAGGTCGACCGGATGCGCCCAGCCGCCGACCTGGTCCGCCACCGCTTCGGCCGAGGCACGGTCGCGGTCCAGCACGTGCACCTTGGCGCCCGCCTCGGCGAGCGCCATGGCGCAGGCCGCGCCGATCCCGCTGCCGGCCCCGGTCACCAGGGCGACCCTGCCATCGAGGTCACTTCTCGGAGTCACAGGCGACGACGTTAAGCGCGGCCACGGCGGCGGACCATGTGCCCGACGGCCACAAGATGCCGCGAGCGGGTGGCGCCTCGCACCACCCGGCTAGTCGTTGAGCGCGGCGGCGACCTTGTCGCAGAGTTCGGCGAACAGGTGCTGCTCCCCTGGCGTGAGCACCGACGCGGCGAGGTCGGCGGCTTCGCGGCGGCTGTGCGCGGCACGGGTCAGGAACTCCTCGCCCGCCTCGGTGAGCGACATGGTGTGCGTGCGCCGGTCCGCGCCGGCCGCGGCCTGGCCGACCAGCGCGCGATCCTTGAGCACCCGCAACGCCTTCGAGGTGGACTGCCGGGAGATGCCCAACGCGTCGCTCAGCCGCGACGGGGCCATCGGGCCGCGGATCCGGAGCGTCTCCAGCAGGTCGTACTGCTGCCAGGTGACCTGCTCGGGGTTCATCCTGGTGCGCCGGGCGACCAGCACGCACTGCAGCATCGACAGCGCGTCCTCCAGCTCCGCCTTGGTTGCCATGGGGCAAGTATGACACCCGGGTTGCACCAGCTCGCCCTGGCCAGATAGTTTCCAAGGGGAAACCATTATGGAGGTACGGGCATGACTCCGCTGGACTCGATAGTCCTGAAGGGCGCACACGAGCACAACCTGAAGAACGTCTCCCTGCGCATCCCCAAGGACCGGCTCACCGTGTTCACCGGGGTCTCCGGTTCCGGCAAGTCCTCGATCGTGTTCGGCACCATCGCGGTGGAGTCGCAGCGCCAGCTCAACGAGACTTTCAGCTGGTTCATCCGGAACCGGCTGCCCAAGTACGAAGCCCCGCGGGCGGAGTCGATCGAAAACCTGTCCACCGCGGTGGTGGTGGACCAGAAACCGGTCGGCGGGAACTCGCGCTCCACCGTGGGCACCATGACCGAGATCCACTCCATCCTGCGGGTGCTTTTCTCCCGGCACGGGAAACCCGTCGCCGGACCGTCCACTGTGTACTCGTTCAACCACCCGCAGGGCATGTGCGGCGAATGCGAGGGGCTCGGCCGCACGGTCCGCCTCGACCTGGCGAAGCTGCTGCACGAGGACAGGTCGCTGAACGAGGGCGCGATCGACTTCCCGTCCTTCGCGGTCGGCACCTTCCAGTGGCAGCTCTACGCCGAGTCGGGCCTGTTC
The DNA here is from genome assembly GCF_000384315.1 of Amycolatopsis nigrescens CSC17Ta-90. Taxonomy (GTDB): domain Bacteria; phylum Actinomycetota; class Actinomycetes; order Mycobacteriales; family Pseudonocardiaceae; genus Amycolatopsis; species Amycolatopsis nigrescens. The sequence goes on from NZ_ARVW01000001.1 coordinate 1,305,231, forward strand.
GACCCGGACAAGCCGCTGCGCGAGTTCACCGCGGAGGAACGCGAGCTGCTGCTGCACGGCGGCGGGTTCAAGGTGGACCGCCGGGGCCGCAACGGAATCTACAAGAACGAGTACGAAGGCGTCGTCACCAGGTTCACCCGCCGCTACCTCAAACGCGAGCTGTTCGACGCGCTCGGCGAGAAGGAGCGCCGGGCCGCCGAGCGGGTGGTGCACCAGGGGCCGTGCCCGGTCTGCCACGGCGCGCGCCTCAACCAGGCGGCGCTGCGCTCGAAGATCGGCGGGCGGACCATCGCGGACTACTCGGCGATGGAGGTCGGCGAGCTGATCCCCGAGCTGGAGCGGATCGACGACGAGGTGGCGAAACCGGTGGCCGAAGCCGCGCTCGCCGCCCTGCGCCGGATCGAGGACGTCGGCCTTTCCTACCTCAGCCTGGACCGGGAGACCTCGACGCTGTCCGGCGGTGAAGGGCAGCGGCTGAAGACCGTGCGGCACCTCGGCAGCAGCCTCACCGGCCTGACCTACATCTTCGACGAGCCAAGCGTCGGCCTGCACCCGCGCGACGTGCACCGGCTCAACGAGCTGCTGCTCGCGTTGCGGGACAAGGGAAACACCGTGCTGGTAGTGGAGCACGACCGGGACGTGATCGGGATCGCCGACCGGGTGGTCGACCTCGGGCCCGGCGCCGGCGGCCACGGCGGCGAGGTGGTCTTCGAGGGCACCGTCGCCGGCCTGCGCGAGTCCGACACGCTGACCGGGCAACGCCTCCGGCAAGTGCCCGCGCTGAAGGGCGACTACCGCACCCCGACCGGCGCACTGCCCATCCGGGACGCCGACCTGCACAACCTGAAGAACGTCTCGCTGGACATCCCGACCGGCGTGCTCACCGCGGTCACCGGGGTGGCGGGTTCCGGCAAGAGCACGCTGATCTCGAACGTGTTCACCCAGCAGCACCCCGGCGCGACCGTGGTCGACCAGTCCGCGATCGGCACCAGCTCGCGTTCCACCCCGGCGACCTACACCGACATCATGGACACCGTGCGCAAGCTGTTCGCCAGTGCCAACGGGGTGGACGCCGGGCTGTTCAGCTTCAACTCGGCCGGCGGCTGCCCGGAATGCGGCGGCCACGGCGTGCTGCGGACCGACCTCGCCTACCTCGACCCGGTCACCACCACCTGCGAGCTCTGCCACGGCCGCCGCTTCCGCGAGGAGGTACTGGCCTACCGGCTCGATGGAAAGTCCATTGTGGACGTACTAGCGCTGACCGTCGAGGAGGCGCTCGGCTACTTCACCGAACGGTCCGTGCTGCGCAAGCTGTCCACACTGGACGAAGTCGGGCTCGGCTACCTCACCCTCGGGCAGCCGCTGAGCACCCTGTCCGGCGGCGAGCGGCAGCGGATCAAGCTCGCGCACCGGCTGGGCGAGACGGCCGGGATCTACGTGTTCGACGAGCCGACCACCGGCCTGCACATGGCCGACATCGACGTCCTGCTCGCGCTGCTGGACCGGCTGGTGGACGGCGGCAACACGGTGCTGGTGGTGGAACACGACCTGGACGTGGTCAAGCACGCCGACTGGGTGATCGACCTCGGCCCCGAAGCCGGCCGCGACGGCGGCCAGGTCGTCTTCCAGGGCACCCCGTCGGATCTCTTGCACGCCACCGGTTCCCACACCGCCACCCACCTCCGCGCCTCCCTCCCCGGCTAGTCCGTGAAGGGCACCTTGCCTACGTTGAAGGTAGGCAAGGTGCCCTTCACGACATGTCGCGAACGGTGGCGCGGAGTTCGGTGACGGAGGCGTTGGCGCCGGTGAACACGATGGCGACCCGTTGCGACGCAAAGGAAGAAGCGTGCGTGAGGACGGCGGCGAGTGCGGCCGCGCCGGCGCCTTCGACGAGCGTGTGCGCGTCGCGCAGGGCGACCCACTGCGCCTCGCGAATGGCCTCGTCCTCGACCAGCAGGAAATCCGCGAGATGCGCGCGGAGCAGCCGCTGGGTGAGTTCGAAGCCGGAACCGGTGGCCAGCCCTTCGACCACGGTCTCGTTCGGCCTTTCCAGCAGCCGGCCGGCTCGCCAGGAGTCGTGCGCGGCCGGTGCCGCGGCGGACTGCACGGCGATGACCCGGCAGCCCGGCGCCACCGCCGCAGCGGCGAGACACGCCGCGGCCGCGCCGCTGCCCCCGCCGACCGGCACTACCACCGCGTCCAACTCGGGCTCCCGCTCGAAGATCTCCAAGTACGCGGTGGCCACCCCGGCCACCAGCGCCGGTTCGTCGGCGGCGCTGACCAGCCGCGCGCCCCGCTCGACGGCCAGCTTCCCGGCGTACGCCCTGGCCTGGTCGAAGGCGGCGCCGTACTCGATCAGCTCGGCGCCGAGCGCGCGCACGGCCGCGGCCTTGGCGGGGTTGGGGTGCTCCGGCATCACGATCGTGCAAGGGCTGCCGAACCGCGCGGCCGCGTAGGCCAGCGACTGCGCGTGGTTGCCGGTGGAGTAGCCGAGCACCCCGCGGCGGCGCTCGTCCGGGGTCATCCCGGCCAGCAGGTTGAGCCCGCCGCGGACCTTGAACGCGCCGGTCGGCTGCACGTTCTCGTGCTTGACCAGCACGGTCGCCCCGGTGGCGCGGTCGAGCAGCGGGTAGGACCGCAGCGGGGTCGGGGTCAGCTCGGCGGCCAGCAGGCGACAGGCCAGCAGCGCGTCGGTGATCGTGGGAAGGCTCATGCCGCTCACGGTGGCACCCGGAGACGTATAGGTCCAATACAGCTTTTCGCCATTTGCATAGGCGCGATCTATGCTTTGCCGGATGTTCGACCTCACCCGCCTCCGCGTGCTGGCGGCCGTGGCCAAGGAGGGCTCGGTGACGGCGGCCGCCGAGGCGCTGCACTACGCCCAGCCTTCGGTGAGCCACCACCTGGCCAGGCTGGAGGCCGAGGCCGGCGTGCCGCTGGTGCAGCGGGCCGGCCGGGGCGTCCGGCTCACCGAAGCGGGCAGGCTGCTGGCCGAACGCGCCGAGGAGATCCTCGGGCACGTGGAGTCGGTGCACACCGAACTCGCCGCGCACGCCGGGCTGCGCACCGGCCGGGTCCGACTCGCCGCGTTCCCGTCGGCGCTGGCCACCCTGGTGCCGGCGGCCGCGGCGCATCTGGCGGCCGAGCACCCCGGCATCGAACTCTCCCTCACCGAGGCCGAACCGCCGACCGCCATGACCGCGCTCCGCAACGGCGAAGTGGACGTCGCGCTGGTCTTCGAGCACCGCGCGACGGAACCGGCCGATCTCCGGCACACCACCCTGGTCCCGTTGCTGGAGGAACCGCTCTACCTGGTCACCCCCGCCGATCGCGACTGGCGGGGGCCGCGCTCGAAACTGGCCACCTACGCCGGCGAGCGCTGGATCGCCGGCTGCACCCGCTGCCGGGCGAACCTGGTGGCAGCCTGCGCGGCGGCCGGGTTCAGCCCGGAGATCAGGTTCGAGACCGACGACTACGTGGCGGTGCAGGCGCTGGTCGCGGCCGGACTCGGGGTCAGCATGCTGTCCGGGCTGGCGCTGACCGCGAGCCGCAACCCGGACGTACGGATCGACCGGATCCCCGGGAAACGCCGGCGCGTGCTGGTCGCGAACTACGGCCGACCACCGGCACCCCTGCCGGTGCAGGCGCTCGTCAAGGCGCTCGAAGCGACCGGCCCGACCGGGGCATGGCCGCGCTGAACCGCGCTAGGGTCTGGCGCATGGCGCGTGTACTGGCGAGTGTGGTGGGTGTCGCGGCGTTGACTTTCACGTTGATCGTGCCGGCGGCACAGGCGCGACCCGCGCCGTCCGCTGCCGCGGCAATTGTGGAGGACCAGATGAGCAGCGGCTTCGACCGGGAGCTCCGGCGCCGCATCGCGGCGGCACAGGCCTACGCGGAAAGCCGGCCCGGCGTGACCGGCGTCGTGGTCCGCGACCGGCGGACGGGTGCGGTGTGGCGCAACGCGAACGCGGCCACGCACGCATGGGGATGTTCCGTGCCGAAGCTGGCGATGGCGGTGGACCTGCTGCTGCGCAACGACTCCGGCGCGGTCCGGCTGACCGACGAGGACCGCCGGCTGATCCACCTGATGCTCAACTCCAGCGACAACGACGCGGCGACCACGCTGTGGAACCGGTACGGCGGCGAGGACTTCGCCACCCGCTTCCCGTCCTACGGTATGACGGACATGCGGTTCACCGACGAGCACCCGCACACCTGGGGCTGGATCCTGACCACCCCGGACGATCTGGACCGGCTGATGAACCACGTGCTGGGCAAGCTGCCCGCCGCGCACCGCGACTACCTGGTCGGCGAGCTGCGGGCGGTGGACCCGAACCAGCAGTGGGGCGTCTGGGGCGCCGGCCCGGCCGCGGCGCCGGGCAACAAGAACGGCTGGGCCGACGACAACGACGACGGCTCCTGGATCATGAACTCGGTGGGTTTCGTCGGCCCGGAGGAACGGTTCAGCGTCGCGATCATGAGCAACACCCAGGTGGTTGAGAACGGTTTCGAGGTCGGCAAGGAGACCACGACGAAGATCAGCGCGATCTTGTTCCAGGGCTACTTCCGCTGACCCGATCTTTGCTAGCCTGAATTCCGAGGACGCGCGAAGACACGGTCCGGTATGGGTTAGTCCGGATGGCGCCCCGCGCTCGACAGCACACCTTCGCGGTGAGACCTGTGCGTCCCTTTCCGTTGTTGTCGTGGGAAGGGACAGTTGACGATGGTCGACGCACAGGTGATCGTGATCGGCGCCGGGCTCGGCGGGCTCTGCCTGGCGCAGGGACTGCGCCGCGCGGGGGTTTCGTTCGCGGTGTACGAACGGGACGAATCGCCGGTCATCCGCGGGCAGGGCTACCGGATCCACATCGACGCCCGCGGCGACCGCGCGCTCGCCGAGACGCTGAGCCCGGCGGCGCACCGGCTTTTCCGGGCCACCTCTGGCACGCCGGAGCCGCGGTCGACCTGGTTCAACCACCAGTTGCGCCAGGTGCATTCGGTGGAGCTGCCCGGTTCGCCGCATCTCGCGGTGAATCGGCTGACCCTGCGCCGGATCCTGCTCTCGGACGTGGCGGACGCGGTCTCGTTCGGCAAGCGGTTCACCCACTACGAAGTGCACGGTGAAAGCGGCGGTGAAGACACAGTGACCGCGCACTTCGCTGACGGCAGCACCGCCACAGGGGCCGTACTGGTCGCCGCGGACGGGGTGAACTCGCTGGTGCGCAAGCAATATCTGCCGCACGCGCGGGTGGTGGACACCGGCCTGCGCCAGCTCTACGGCAAGGTCCAGCTCACCGCGCGGACCAGGGAGCTGTTCTCCGAAGACATGTTCACCGTGTTCACCGGTATCGTCGGGCCGAACTTCAACTTCCTCGGCGTCGCACCGGTGGAGTACCCGGAGCCGGTGGAGCGGGCCGCCGCCCGGCTGGCCCCTTCGGTGGCTTTACCCGCCGCGGCGGACTACATGACCTGCGCCTTCGGTGCCCGCGCGGAACACCTGCCGATCTCCGACGAGGAACTGCGCACGCTCTCCGGTACCCGGGCCAAGGCGCTGGTGGCCGACGTGCTCGGCGACTGGCATCCCCAGGTGCGGCGGATCGTCGAGCACTGGGACCTCGACTCGGTGTTCCCGCTCGCGCTGCGCACCAGCGTGCCGATCGAGCCGTGGCCGACCACGAACGTCACGCTGCTCGGCGACGCCATCCACGCGATGAGCCCGGCGGGCGGGATCGGCGCGAACATCGCGCTGCGGGACGCGAGCGCGCTGGCCGCGGCACTGGCCGAGGTCGCCGATGGCAAGCCGGTCGTGCCGGCGCTACAGGCTTACGAGACCGAGATGACCGAGATCGGCTTCGACGCGGTCCGCGCGTCAGCCGCCAACGGCCACCAGTTCCTCGGCCAGAACCCGCTCCCCGACTGAGTCCGGGCTCAGGAGGAGCCGGTGAGACCGGTGAGGATGCGGCGCAGCACGGCGGGATCCACCTCGGCCTGCGGGCCGTTGCCCAACTGCTCCTCGACCAGCGAGCGGCGGGCACCGCGGCGGGGCAGTGCCACCTCGTCCGCGGACACCCCAGAAGGCAGCGGCAGCTCGCACCAGACCAGCTTGCCGCGGCCGTCGAGCTGCACCACGCCGGTGTGCTCGCCGGCAAGGTCGACCAGCGGACGGCCGGGCTGGTCGTCCTCGAGCTCGATCATCAGGCAGTCCCCGCGCACCCGCAGGCGCAAGGTCATGAAGGCCGGTCTCTTCGGGTCGGCGGCGTCCACCACCGCCTTCACGAACCGGCTGACCACCTGAACGGCATGCTCGGCCAGTGGCTTCAGCGACCATTCGGTGAGGGTGAACCGGACGAAGAGCGCAGCGCAGTTCATCGCACTGGGCATCGCCACGAGCCGGAGGTCGTCCATTTGCGCGGTCTGGGTACGCGTACTCACATTGCTCCGTCCTGCCGGCGTCGAACAAGAGCCCGTATCTTGCCAACCACTCTGTCGGCACGATCGGCCGGTCCTGCCGGCAGCTGCTTCAGCCGAATGGACAAGGTAGCGCCTCCCCGAATGCGCGATCAAGCAACAATGCAATTACTTAGAGCAGCCACTCAGCGGTCTTCTAGTCCGAACGGGCTACAACTGGCGATCCTTGCCCACTGCAGGTAAGGCGGGCAGACTGCCGTCATGACGGGGAAATCGCGGTTCACCAGGGTCCTGTCCGCGTTCACGGCCGCCACCGCCATCACCGCACTCGCACTGGTCGCGCCCGCGACGGCGGCCGAGGGCTCGACGGCCGGGAAGGTCGACCCGCGGCCCAGCACCGCGAAACTCGCCTGGGAACTGCACAAGCTGCAACTGCTCAGCCTCGGCCGGGTTTCGGTGCGGGAGATCGGCCGCTCCAACCAGGGCCGCCCGGTCTGGAGCGCACGCGTCGGGCACGGTCCGCTGCGCATCTCCTACCTCACCCAGCAGCACGGCGACGAACCGCTCGGCACCCCGGCGGCGCTGGAGTTCCTCCGCGAACTCGGCACCGGGAACAGCGCCGAGCAGCGCCGGCTGCGCAGCCAGGTCACCGTGGACATCGTGGTGCGCGCCAACCCGGACGGCTTCGAGCACGACTGGCGGTACAACTACGCGCCGGACGCCGACCCCGAGTACGGCGAGCGCGGCAAGGGCTACGACATCAACCGCTACCACGATCCGGCGGTGCGTCCGGAGGACAACCCGAGCACCGAGTCCGGCCTGCTCCAGCGGCACAACGCGAAGTTCAAGCCGAGCATAGTGGTCGACTACCACATGCAGGGCCGCTACCGGGACGACGAGGGCAAGCCCATCACCGCCTCCGTGCTGTGGCCGACGCACCCCGGCGTCACCCGAGAGAACGTCGCCTTCGCCAAGCAGATCTCGGTGGTGGCCAAGGATTCCCTCAACGCCGCCGGCGGCAACGTCTCGCAGTATCCCGGCGGGAACTACCAGGGCATCGCCCGCAACGGCTACGGCCTGCTCGGCAGCGGCAGCGTGCTGGTCGAGCTGAGCGACGTCGACCCCGGTCAGGAGCCGGCCCAGATCCGCGGCGCGCAGGCGTCCATGCTGGCCATCGCGGAAACCGCCGCGGACGGTTCGCTGCGCGAGATCGACCCGGCACTGGCCGACCAGATCCCGCCACGCGGCGAGCCCACCACCGTCACCACCAACGCAGCCGCGCTCACCGACTGAGCCGACCACCCGCCGAGGTTCGAGCCCAACGTGACGTTTGGCCAATAGAAGACACCAAACGTCACGTTGGGCCTGGGCGGGGCGCGAATGCTCGAACCCGGTCCGCGGCTCAGCCGGCGACCAGCCAGGCGTCGCCCGGCGGTCCGCTGCGCACCGGAAGCCGCGACACCCGGGACGTCCGGGATGCCCTGCTCGGCCGGGCTGCCGGTACCGGCAGCCGCCTTGCCAGTTCCGCGGTCCACTCGATCATCTCCCGCGGACGGTCCCAGCCGCAGATGCCGACCAGCCGCCCGGCTCGCAGGTAGCCGGTGATGCCGTCCGCGAGCCGGACCGTGTCGTCGCCGAGTGACGGCAGTCCCGCCATCTGCAGCCGCACCTGGTACTGGCCGGACCAGGCTCGGGGCAGCGGGGTGAACGGCAGTGCCTGGTCGCGGCCGAGCAGCAGGTTCTCCGCCGCCGCCCGGCCGCTCTCCACCGCGTTGATCCAGTGCTCCACCCGCCGGGGCACCTTGTCGAAGCGGAGGTTCGGCCAGCGCGCCACGTCGCCGGCCACCACCACGTCCGCCACCCCGGCGGCGAACAGGGTCGACTCGCACAGCACGCCGTCCTCCAGCACCAGCCCGGAACCGCGCAGCCAGTCCACCGAGGGCACGCTGCCCAGCGCCAGCACCACGCAGCCGGCGACCAGGAGCTTCCCGTTCGCCAGGTGCAGCCCGACCGCGCCGCCGGTGGTGATCCAGTGCCGCACCTCGGTGCCCAGCGCCAGCTTCGCCCGGTACCGCCGGTGCAGGTCGGTCACCGTGACCGCCAGCGCCGGCCCGTACCGCAGCAGCGGCGCGGACGAGCGCCCGACCATCGACACGTCCCGGCCGAGCTGGCGCATGCTCGCCGCGAACTCGCAGGCGATCAGCCCGGTGCCGAGCACCACCGCCGGTTTGTCGCTGGCCACCAGCGCGCGGCGGACCGCGAGCGCGTCCTCGATGGTCCGCAGCACCCGCACCCGCGGGTCGTGCCGCGGCGCGCCGGGCAGGTGCCGCGGCACCACGCCGGTGGCCACCACCAGCCCGTCGTAGCGCAGTTCCTCACCGCCGGGCAGGTGCAGCACGTGCCGGTCGGCCTCCAGCCGGGTGGCCTGGGTGCCGAGCCGCCAGCGCGCGTCGAGCTCCACGTAGGACCGCAGGGTCACGTCGGCCGCGCGAGCCGAGCCGCCGAGCACGGCCTTGGACACCGCCGGCCGGTGGTAGGGCCGGCGCGGCTCGTCGCCGACGATCACCAGCTCACCGTCGAAACCCAGTTCCCGCAAGCGTTCCGCGGCACGCAGCCCGGCGACCCCGGCACCGGCCACCACGATCCGGTCCTGGCCCGTCATCCGGCCACCCCGTGCAAGGCGATGGCCTGCATCGGGCAGCACCTGGCCGCGGCCACGGCGTCCGGCAGCTCTTCGGCCTCCGGTGCGCGCCGATACCGCAGCCGCCCGTCCGGGGCCAGCTCGAACAGCTCCGGCGCCTCCGCCTGGCAGAGTCCGTAGAGCTCACAGCGATCGTTGTCCACACTGATCCGCGGGCCGCCGCGGCGCCATCCGAGGTTCAAACCCGTTCCTCCACAAGACCGATACGTTCGAGCGTCCGGGTGGGCAGAAAACGCAGCACGCCCAGCGTCGCCGCCGGCACCAGCAGGGTGATTCCGGCCAGCCAGACCAGCGACAGGTGCCCGTTGGCCAGCGCGCCGAACAACGAGTGCAGCACGCCGAGCCCGACCGCCGGGTAGGCCAGCCGGTGCAGCCACAGCCAGCGCCGGTACGCCGTCCAGCGGTGCAACCCGGCGGTCAGCGCGACGGCCAGCATCAGCTCCAGTCCGACGATGCCCGCGGTGTGCCGGGCCAGCGTGCCCGGCAGCAGCGGGATCACCAGCTTCGCCACGTCGAAGGGATCGGTGCTGAGGAACAGGAAGCAGAGCGCGTGGACCACCGCGAAGGACAGGGTGAACGCCGCCAGCGCCAGGTGCCCGCCCCGCAGCGTCTTGCGTTCGCCGAGGCGGCGGGCCCAGCCGGTGGTGGTGAGCACGCCCCAGCACAGGGTCAGGCACATGAACGCGTAGGCCACCCTGGCCGACAGCGCCGCGATGTCCCGGACGCCGAGATCCGCCGACTGCGCGAGGACCACCAGCGCCCGGGACCAGCCGTCAGCAGGAACGGCCGTCATTGATGCACCCGACGACCTGGTCCATCAGCCGCTGCGGCATCAGGTTGGCGAAATCCGCGTGGTCGGTCAGCGGGTTGTGCCCCTGGTCCGGGAAGCTGTCCACGGCGAAGGTCTGGGGCTCGTTCGGCGCCGTGTAGGTCAGTGTCATCCGCAGCTGCGGCACCGCTTGCGTGCCGCGCGGGCAATTGCCGCGACGGTCGGTGAAACGCAGGTGATCGCGGTGGTTCTGGCTGTCCGTGTTCTGCCCGTCCCAGCAGCTGGGGAAGTCCAGCACGCGCTGCACCTGGCTGTCTTCGGGGCAGAGCGGGTACTGGGTGGTCTGCCGGTCCTCGAAACCGGTGCAGGTCCATTTGGCGTTCGCGTCCGCGTCCCCGTTGGTGGCCGCCTTGGCGTCGCCGGTGATCGCGCGGAGGAAGGCCGGCATCGCGGTGACCTGGCTCTTGGCGTTGCCGCGGAACTCCAGCCGCACGTCCGGGGGGAGGATCTCGCCCTCGTTCCCGTCGTTGCCACCGCCGTCCTCGTCCTCGTCCGGGCCCGGCACCCCGAGCTCGCGCAGCACCGGCCAGAAGTAGGTGGACTGGTCCCGGTTGCGGCAGGTGGTGCCGGCCGCGGCCAGGCTCCGGTCGTCGGAGTCCGCGTCGGTGGACAGGTTGCCCACGTAGTCGTGCAGGTGCTGGGCGCCGTTGCGCACCCCGGGGGCCACGATGAAGTTGTCCGGGTTGCGGTGCCCGTTCTCGTTGTTGCCGCACTGCGCGACGAAGGTGCCCGGCGACGCCCGCAGCTCGGGTTCGTCCACGTTCGGCTCGATCTCGCGGATGTCGGTGTAGAACTCCTTGGCCGGCCCTTCGGCCTGGCCGGGGCCGCCGTGCGCGGAAGCGGTGACCACGCCGATCGCGGCGCTGACCGCGATCACTCCGGCCGCGGAGACCGCGATGATCCGCTTGCGTTTGCGGCTCGGCATTCTGTGCAGTGCCATGACTGCCTCCTGATCAGGTCTTCTTCGGGGAGAACTTCGGGAAGGGGAGCCGCTTCGGTGGGTTCCGGAGCAGCCCGACGAGGAAAATCGTGGCGAGTGTTTCCAGCGGGATGAGCACGGTCAGGGTGACCACGTCGGCGGTGTCGAGATCGTTGAGCGAGGGCACCGCCTGGCTGGTGGCCGGTTCCGGCAGCTTCGCGTGGTCGACCAGCCCGGTGCTCTCCAGCAGCGTGATGTGCCGCAGTACCGCCTGGTTGGCGGTGCTGGCGAAGGCACGGATTCGCTCGTCGCGGGTACCGGCCCGGACCTGGGCGATCACCGGGAAGATCGCGCCGTGGGCCGCCCGCAGCCGGTTGACGAAGATCCGCTCGAACTCGGCGCCGGCGGTGGCGGCGCTCATCTCGTCCAGCCAGGACTGCTGGTCGGCGGTGGGCTTGTCGGGCAGCGCCGCACCGAGCTCGGTGGCCAGCGCGCGGACCTGGCTGTCCAGCCTGCCGTGGTCGACCATGATGGTCATGCCGACCTCGCGGACCCGCTGGCCAGCCGCGCGCTGCCGGGCCCATTCACCGGCCGGCATCTCCCACAGGCCGGCCTGGCGGACCTTGGACAGCAGTTCCTGGTCGGCCGGTGGAAGTCCCTGCGCGGCCGCCTGCCCGGAGAGCACGAACATGACCACGGCGAACACGGCCAGCAGCGGCGGCAGCCTGCCGGTTCTCGGCGGATGGTCGGCCGGTTCAGAGTCCGAAGGCACCGGAGGTCCCCGCGTCCGCGGCGGGCTGGACCTTCTTGCCGTCTGGGGCCACCGGGAACCAGCTCCCACCGGAGCCGAGCCCGCTGGTCTCGCCGGGCATCTGGTCCTTGGTGTACCGGTACAGCGGCCAGCCGGCCAGGGTGAGCTGGTCGGTGCCGTCCGACCTGCGCAGCGCACCGACCAGCTCGCGGTCGAACCCGGAAACCCGCAGGTCACCGGCCGAAGGCACCGGCCGCCACTGCTCGGCGCAGTCCTCGGCGCAGTTCGACGCCGGTGGCCTGGCGGTGTCCCGGTCGAACCGGTAGAGGGTGAAGCCCTGGGTGTCCACCACGAGCCGGCCGAGGTCGAAGGCGCGGACCGCGTGCAGGGCGGGTGGTTCGCCGGTTGCGGCCGCGTGGCCGGTGTGGGGCGCGCTGCCGCCCGCCGGGCCGCCTTCGTGGCAGCCGGCGGCGAGCAGCAGCGCGGCGAGACCCGCGGCGGTTAGCGGAATGATCCCACGATGGGTCATGGCATCCTTTCTGTCGCGAGCGTGGCCGGGCATGCGTCATCGCCGCGATAAATGCCGGAAAAGGGCATAGAGAATCCACGATAGACACTTCTGTCTACAATGGAACCAAGCGTTCGCGGGGGAACGACGCTTGCGGGGCCTTCACCGGGAGATACGGCTGTGGCCCAGCTGTGGTTCAAAAGAAACAAAGAGTCACGCACCGTGAGGTCGATATTGCATCTGGACACGGAACGGGTTCTGCCACAAGGATGTCCCCGTGGGACGCCACAGCCGGACGCTTCGCCCCCTGGTCGATCAATGCGCCGATACGGACGGCCGTGACGACCTGGTGACGACGCTCTACCAAGAGTTCGGCGGCCCATTGAAGGCGTACGCGCTCAACCTGACCGGTCATGATCGGCACTGGGCCGAGGATGTCGTGCAGGAGACGCTGATCAGGGCGTGGCGCAACGCGGACAAGCTGGACCGGCGGCCGGACATGCTGCTGGCCTGGCTCTACACGGTGGCGCGCCGGATCGTCATCGACGGCTGGCGCAGCCGCCGGGCCCGACCGCAGGAAGTGGAGGAGGCCGACGCGGATTCGATCGGCGTGCCCGACGAATCGGAGAAGACACTGGCCGCGCTGGTGATCTACGACGCCCTTCGCGCCCTTTCCCCGGAACAGCGCGAAGCCGTATTACAGACCTATCTCTGTGATCGAACCGTGAACGAGGTGGCAGCGAATCTCGGAGTTCCGCCAGGTACGGTCAAATCGAGGATCTACCACGCCGTCCGAGCTTTACGCCGGGCATTGCGGGACCGAGGTTGATTTCGCCGATGACCGAGAGCACCCATGTCGACGTCGCCGCGTACATTCTCGGCGCGTTGAACGAACGGGACACCGAAGCCTTCCAGGCGCATCTGCTGAACTGCTCGATCTGCCAGCTGGAACTGCTGGAGCTGCACGAGCTGCCGGAGCTGCTGGACGAGGTCAGGCGGGCCTGGCCGGAGCCGCCGAGCCCCAGGCTGCCGGCCGGCCGACCCGAGGAGACCACCGGCACCCGGCGTCGTCGTCGAAGCAGGCTGGTGCTCGCCGGCACCGCGCTGCTCGCCGCGGCCGCCACCGTGCTGACCGTGGCACTGCTCTCCCCCACCAGCACCCGCGCCGGCACCCCGCGAGCGGCGCCGGCCAGCGGCGCACCGGCGCAGGTGCGCACCGGCACGGCCCCCGGCCTGGAAGGCAGCGCCGCCCTGCTCGGGGCCGAACCGACGAACACCGTGGACGCCAAGGTCACCGTGCGGCCCAAGGAATGGGGCGCGCAGGCCGAGCTCGAACTGCGCGGCGTCACCGGTCCCCTGCGGTGTCGGCTGATCGCCGTGCCGTGGACAGGGGAGGCGCAGGTGATGACCGGCTGGTCGGTGCCGGCCAAGGGCTACGGCGTGCCGGGCTCCCCCGAGCCGCTGCGGGTCTCCGGCGGCACGGCGCTCGGCCCGGCCGAAATCGAGTACTTCGAAATCCGCGCCGACGACGGGTCTCTGCTGGTCACCGTGCCGAACTGAACCGTGGCAGCGGGTCCGCCGCGATCGAGGGCGAAAAACTCTGAACCGGGTCCCGGCTGGGTACGTGTGCTTGGTGTCCATCGCCGCGAGGCGGTCACCGGTACCCCAGGAGGAAACCCATGCCCCGCAAGCAGCTTGTCGCCGTATCCGCGATCTCGGCGCTCGGCCTCACCCTGCTCGGCGCCTGCGCCGGCGGCGCCGAACAGGAACGGACCAGCCCCGCCGCGCCGCAGGTTTCCCGCGCCCAGCAGGCCGTCGGCAGCACGGAACTGGCCGCCACCCAGCTCGAAGGCATCGGCGAAGGACTCACCGACAAGGCCGGGATGACCCTGTACCGCTTCGACAAGGACACCGCCAAACCGCCCAAGGCCACCTGCAACGGCGACTGCGCCAGCCAATGGCCGCCGGTGCTCAGCGATGGCGACCCGGTGCTCGACGGGGTGGACGCGGCTGCGGTCGGCAAGGTACGCCGGGACGACGGCACCGAACAGGTCACCGTCGGCGGCTGGCCGGTCTACCGGTTCGCCAAGGACACCAAGGCGGGCGATGCCAAGGGCCAGGGCGTCGGCAGCACCTGGTTCGCGGTGAATCCCAAGGGCGGCAAGGCTTCTGCTTCGGCTCCTACTTCGACTTCGGCTCCTTCGGTGCAGACCAGGCTGGTCGCGTCCGATGTGGAGGGAATCGGGCCGGTGCTCACCGAGCAGGACGGTTTCACCCTGTACCTCTTCGACAAGGACACCAGCAAACCGCCCAAGGCCACCTGCAACGGCGACTGCGCCAGCCAGTGGCCGCCGCTGCTGAGCCAGGGCGAGGTACAACTCGAAGGCGTAGACACCAAACTGGTCGGCAAGGTCAAGCGCGCCGACGGCACCGACCAGGTCACCGTCGGCGGCTGGCCGGTCTACCGCTACGCCAAGGACACCAAACCGGGCGAGGCCAAGGGACACGGCGTCGGCGGCACCTGGTTCGCGATCGAGCCCAACGGCTGCAAGTCCCAGGCCCGCCCCGACGAACCCGCTCCCTCCGGCTACTAGCCCACTATGGACAACGTGGCCCCTCGACGATTCCCACGAGGGGCCACACGGCCCTTTCCGAACTGGCTGCAGCGCGCGAGTCCCACGTTCGCGCACCGCGAGTCCCACGTTCGGCGTTGGCGAGTTGTGCCCGCGCAGGCGAAAGCCGGGACACCCGAGCGGCGAACTCGCCGTGGGCCAACGGTCAACTCGCCGACCGGAACGTTCGACTCGCCCAGGCCGAACGTGGGACTCGCCGAAGCGGGCCAGCCACACCGGCGAGTCCTACGTTCGGGCACCGCGAGTTCTGCGGTTGGGCGGCGTGGGGTGGCGGGTGGGGTCAGGGGGTGAGGGTGATGCCGGCGGCGCGTAGGTCGGCTAGGGCTGCTTGGTCGCCGTCGGGGTGCGCGTGGGCGAAAGCCGTGGCGCTGAGCGGGATTGTCACCTCGTAGCCAAGGCGTACGGCGTCGCGGGCGGTCGCGGCGACGCAGATGTCCGTTGCGATGCCGACGACGGTAACGGAGCGCGTTTGCGTCTCGGCGAGCAAACCGGCCAGCGGTCCAAGGCCGCCACCGCCGTGGCCCTGCTGCGGTTCGAGCACCGGGGCGAGCAGGAATCCCGAGAAGCCACCACGTTTGCCGGGGCCCTTCTCCACCACCGTGCCCCGCACGTCCAGGTCGGGGTGCAGGCTCGTCCTGCCCTCGGGGTCGCCTTCGGGGAGGTCGATCGGGGCGTAGTCGCGGGTGTAGAACACCGGGTGACCGTGCTCCACCGCCTCGGCCACCCGCTCGTTGACGGCCTTGACCACACCGGGCCCGTCCACTCCGGCCAGGTCCACGAACAGGTTCTGCATGTCGACGACGATCAGCGCATGGGTCATGGCATCGACGCTAGAAGCTCAACCACTGTTGAGGTCAAGACGAAACCGTGACGTTGCGCTGGAGCTGTTCGAGAAAATCGCCGAACTCGGTGAGCTGCTCCGCGCTGAAACCGGCACGCAAACGACTGTCGAAGTTGAGCGCCGCGCCGCGCATGCGCTCGAAGGCGGCTTCGCCCGCCTCGGTGAGTTCGACGAGATGCACGCGCCGGTTGGCGGGATCGCGGCGGCGGGTGAGCAGGCCGTCAGCCTCCATGGTGTTCAGGTGATGCGTGAGGGTGGCACCCTGGATGCCCACCGCGGCGGCGAGCTCGCGCTGGTTGGCGACCGGCCTGCTCTTCAGGGACATCAGCACCATCCAGGTGGGACGCGACCCGCCTGCGGCCGAAAGCGCGTCATCGAACGCGCGGCTGACGACCTTCGCGGTGCTGGCCAGTCTGACGCCGAGGGGCGGTCCGGCGAATCGTGGCGACATGCGGCAACCCTAGCACAGGGTTAGTCATCTAACGCATTGACAGCTAACCGTTAGATCTCTATCTTTAATCTCATGCGTATCAGCCTGAACATCACGCACTACTCCTGGCCGGTCCCGCCCGCGGACCTCGTCCTCCGGCTCGCTGAGATCGCCCGCGCCGCGGAGGAGTGCGGTGTGGACACCCTGTGGGTACCGGACCACCTCATCCAGGCGGATCCGGTCAGCAGCCCGGAAAAGGAGATGCTCGAGGCGTACACCACGCTCGGGTTCCTGGCCGGACAGACCGAACGGGTTCGCCTCGGCACCATGGTCACCGCGGTCAGCTACCGGGCACCGAGCCTGCTGGTCAAGGCCGTCACCACGCTCGACGTGCTCTCCCGCGGACGGGCCTGGCTCGGTATCGGCGCCGGCTACTCCGAGCACGAGGCGGCCACGATGGGGCTGCCGCTGCCACCCACCGCGGCCCGTTTCGGGCAGCTCGAAGAGACCCTTCAGCTGGCGAACCGGATGTGGGCCCGCGACGAGTCGCCGTTCGAGGGCGAGCACTTCCGGCTGACTCGCCCCTATGCCAGCCCCGGCCCGGCGAGCAGCCCGCGCCCACCGGTCCTGATCGGCGGCATGGGGGAACGCAGAACCCTGCCGCTGGTGGCGAAATACGCCGACGCGTGCAACCTGTTCGACATTCCGGACGACGGCCGGACCGTCACGCACAAGCTCGGTGTGCTGGCCGCGCACTGCGCGGAGATCGGGCGGCCGTTCGCGGAGATCGAGAAGACGCTGAGCGCGCGGCTGGAACCGGGCGAGACCGCGCGGCAGTTCCTGGACCGCTGCGGCCGCTGGGCCGAGCTCGGCTTCGAGCACGTCGTGTTGATCACCCCCGGCCCGTGGACGATGGACGCGCTCGCCCAGCTGGCCGATGCCGTTCCGGCGGCACGGGAAATCTGAGATCCACAAGTCGACTTCCGTCCCGGAACCTTCGGGCCGATGTCCCAATCCGACTGGGCGGAACGTCCGTCGCCGCCGGGAAGAATTACCTGCCGCACACCGGAAAAACGAGGCCAAAGATCCTAGTTCCGTTGCTCCCCACCCCGGTAGCTGATAAGCACGACCAGGGACGCCGTTAACGAAGCCGGCCCCGCCGTGGTGCGACCCAACGACGGAGGATCTCGATGCAATCTCGCCATGTCAGCGTAACTCGAAAAGGTGGCCTGGAAACCCTGGAGGTGCGCACCTCCGAGCTGGCCGAGCCCGGCTCCGGTGAGGCCGTGGTGAAGGTCGACGCCGCCGGTGTCTCCTTCGGTGACATCCTGCTCAGGCTCGGGGTCATTCCCGGCGGCCCGACGCCGCCGTTCACCCCCGGCTTCGACATCGCCGGCGTCGTGGAGAAGGTCGGTCCCGGCGTCACCGGGCTCGAGGTCGGCCAGCCGGTGGCGGCGCTGCTGCGCACCGGTGGCTACTCCGACCGCCTGATCGCGCCGGCCGAGCGGCTGGTGCCGCGGCCGTCCGGCGCCGACGCGGTGGAGTCCGCCGCGGTGGCACTGAACTACTTCATCGCCTACCAGATGCTGCACCGCGTCGCCGAAGCCAAGCCGGGACACCGGATCCTGGTGCACGGCGCCTCCGGTGGTGTCGGTGTCGCCTTCCTGCAGCTGGCCCAGCTCGCCGGGATCGAGACCTACGGCTCGGCATCGGCGGAGAAGCGGGACCTGGTGACCAAGTTCGGCGGGCACCCGATCGACTACCGCAAGGACGATTTCGTCAAGATCATCCGCTCGCTGCCGGGCGGCACCGTGCACGCCGCCTTCGACGCCATCGGCGGCAGCCACTTCAACCGCTCGTCCTCGGTGGTCGGCCGCGGCGGCATCATGGTCGCCTACGGGCAGAGCGCGGCGCTGGTGGACGGCAAGCCGAACAAGGCCGTCGGCGCGCGCGGCTTCCTCGGCGGGGTCGCACTGCCCAAGCTCATCCCCAACGGCAAGCGGACCACCTTCTACAACGCGTGGGCACTGGAGAAGTCGCACCCCAGCGCGTACCGCGAGGACCTGGCCGAGGTGCTCAAGCTGCTGGCCGAGGGCAAGATCTCGCCGCTGATCGCCAAGACCGCCGCGCTCGAGGAGGCCGCGGACGTGCAGCGCCAGCTGGAGCAGGGCGCGGTCACCGGCAAGGTGGTACTGACCCCCGGGGACTCGAAATAACCGCCACCGACCAGGCGGTGCCGGAGCTCGGCAAACGCCAGATCATGATCATTTTCACTGGTCTGGCGCTTGCCATGTTCCTCGCCTCGCTGGACCAGACGATCATCGCGACCGCGTTGCCGGCGATCGCCGGTGATCTCGGTGGTCTGGACCAGCTTTCCTGGATCATCACCGTCTACCATCTTGCCTCCGCCGCGACCACCCCGCTGTGGGGCCGGGCCAGCGACATCTACGGCCGGAAGAAGCTGTTCATCTCGGCGATTCTGGTTTTCCTGCTCGGCTCGGTGCTTTCCGGGCTGGCGCAGGACATCGGCCAGCTGATCGCGTTCCGCGCCTGCCAGGGACTCGGCGCCGGCGGCATGATGACGCTGGCCATGGCGGTGATCGCGGACGTGGTGTCGCCCCGGGAACGGGGCCGCTATCAGGGCTACATGCAGCTGATGTTCACCCTGGCCAGCGTGCTCGGGCCGCTGCTCGGCGGGCTGCTGGTGGACGTCTCGTCCTGGCGCTGGGTGTTCTACGTCAACATCCCGATCGGCGCGGTGGCGCTCGGGGTGATCATCGCGAAGCTGAAGCTGCCCAAGACCAGGACCGAACGGGCGCTGGACTACTCGGGGGCCGTGCTGCTCACCAGCGGCGTGATCTGCCTGCTGCTGGTCACCGAATGGGGCGGGCGCCAGTACTCCTGGGGCTCCGGCCAGATTCTCGGCCTGCTCGGCGGCGCACTGGTCCTGCTGGTCACCTTCATCCTGTGGGAGCGTCGGGCCGCCGAGCCGATCCTGCCGCCGCGGCTGTTCCGCAACCCGGTGTTCGTGGTGGTCACCATCACCCTGTTCCTGGCCACCTGCATGCTGTTCGCGGTGCTCATGTTCACCCCGCTGTTCCTGCAGATCGTGGTCGGCTCCAGCGCCACCAGCTCGGGCCTGCTGCTGCTGCCGATGACGGTGGGCATCACCATCTCCACCGTCCTTTCCGGACGGTTGATCGCCAGAACCGGGCGGTACCGGCACTTCCCGGTGATCGGGCTGGCCATCGCGACGGTGGTGATCTTCCTTCTCTCGCGGATCACCGAGTCCACCTCGCAGCTGGTGGTGATGCTCTACATGCTGCTGTTCGGCGCCGGTTTCGGCCTGGTCACCCAGGTGCTGGTGATCGCCGTGCAGAACGGCGCGGAACGTCAGGACATCGGCATCGCGACCGCTTCCGCGAACTTCTTCCGCTCGCTCGGCGCATCGATCGGGGCCGCGGTGTTCGGCTCGATCTTCGCCGCCGGGCTGAACAGCTCGCTGGCACAGGGCGGCGCATCGGGGGTGGACGCCAACGCGGTGCAGTCCAGTCCCGCGGTGATCCAGCAGCTGCCGGACGCCGTGCGGGAAGTGGTGACCACCGGGGTCGCGGACTCGGTGACCACGGTGTTCCTGGTCGGCGCCGGGGTGGCCGCGCTCGCGTGGGTCGCCTCGCTGTTCCTCAGGGGCGGCACCCTGCGCGGCAAGAACTGACACCTAGGGGTGCCCGGTACGTTCACAGGAGTATCCGGGCACCAGGCGGCAGCCGGGAAGCGCGGGTTCAACTGTCGCCGCCGGTCCGACGCAACCGGGCGGCGCGCGGCGCACCATGGAGTCATGACCAACGAGAACCCGCGCAGCCACGGAGTTCGCGCCTCCGACATCGAACGAGAGAAGTTCGCCCACCGCATCGAGACCGCCAACGGCGAAGGCCGGCTGTCGCTCGAAGAGACCGACCGGCGGCTGGGCCTGGTGTACGACGCCACCTACCGGCACGAGCTGGAATGGCTGGTCACCGACCTGCCGCCGGAGCCGGTCGAGCAGCGGACCTCCGCGGAAGTTTCCCAGCACGCCGGGAAAGCGTTGCGTACGCACGCCATCGTGGTGGGCATCTTCTCGGTGTTCCTGGTGGCCCGCTGGATCGTCTCGGGAGTGCCGTTCTTCTGGCCCGCGTTCCCGATGTTCTGGCTGGCGCTCAGCCTGGTGGTGCACGCCCTGATCCGCCGCTCCAGCCTGCCGGGCGGGCGAATTCTGCCCGCCTTCCGCCGCCCCGGCAAGAAAGCCACCACCCAGTAACCCACTCGCGAATAGGCAAATAGCCGACTTTTCGCCCCTCAAGCCCGGGGCAAAAAGTCGGCTATTTGCCGTGCGGGGTCAGGCGCCGATGCCTTGGGCGAAGCGGAAGAAGCCGTGCGGGTCGTAGCGGCGCTTGGCCCGGAGCAGGCGGTGGTAGTTCTCGCCGTAGTAGGCGCTGCGCCAGTCCGGCAGCCGGGAGTCGATGAAGTTCACCTGTCCCTCACCGTCGCCGTACCGCTCGGCCACCGCGTAACCGCCGTCGGTCCACGCTTCGACGGCCGCCTTCTCCTCGGGCGTCGGCACCGGGGTGCGGACGCCCGAGGTGAAGGTGAAGTAGTGCTGCGCGGTCCGGTGCACATACGCGGTCGCGGTGCGCGGGGTCCGGTTGATCTGGCCGCCGAGCCCGCCGAAGCTCATCACCCGGAACTGGCCCGCCACTGGGTTCGCCTCGAACGCGGTGAGCGCCTCGTCGATCCCGGTGCCGTTCAGCTCCCCCTCGAACAACCGCCCGCGCGCCATCACCAGGCTCTGCCGCTGCAGCATCGCTTCGGGGTTGTAGCCGACCCGGTGGCACTGGTCCACCGTCTTGTCCCCGCAGCCGAACATCCGCATGATCGCCTGCTGGTAGGTCAGGTCGTCCGCGCTGCGGGTGGCCGGGGCCGCGCCCACCGCCGAGACGAGCTCGTTCAGGTGCGGGTCCAACCCGGACACTGGGCCGCCGAGCCAGCCGCCGGAGACCAGCACGGTCGGCTTGCTGCCGGGG
The DNA here is from genome assembly GCF_000384315.1 of Amycolatopsis nigrescens CSC17Ta-90. GTDB lineage: Bacteria > Actinomycetota > Actinomycetes > Mycobacteriales > Pseudonocardiaceae > Amycolatopsis > Amycolatopsis nigrescens. The sequence continues at coordinate 1,326,311 of NZ_ARVW01000001.1, forward strand.
GCGGCGTTCTGGTTCATCACGGTCAGGTTCGCGGTCAGATCGTCCGGGGCCTGCGCCAGCCAGGGCAGGTACGCGGTGATCACGTTCGCGGCCTGCTCCCACGGCCAGCTCAGGCTGAAGCTGACCATCCTGGTCACGTTCCCCGGCTTGATCTCGTACCGGGTGACCACCCCGAAGTTGCCACCGCCGCCACCGCGCAGCGCCCAGAACAGCTCACGTTCGCGGTGCTCCGAACAACGCACGATGCGGCCATTGGGCAGCACCACCTCGGCGGACACCAGCCGGTCCGCGGCAATGCCGAACTTCCGCGCCAGCGGCCCGATCCCGCCGCCCTGGAGGTACCCGCCGGCGCAGACCGTCGCGCAGTTGCCGGTGACCGCGGCCAGTCCGCTGGGGGCCAGCGCGTTCACGATGTCCACCCCCTGCGAGCCCGGCCCGATCGTGGTGGTCGAACGCCCCACCTTGACCTGGTTGAGCCGCGAGGTGTCCAGCACCAGCCCGGTGCCGGTGGAGTACCCCGCCGCGGAGTGCCCACCGCTGCGCAGCGCCACCTGGATGTCGTTGTCCTGCGCGAAGTTCAGGCAGAGCCGCACGTCGCTACTGTTCTCGCAGAAGGCGATCGCCTGTGGCCGGACGCCGTCGAAGGCCTTGCTGTCGAGCTGCCTGGCCTGGTCGTAGGCCGGGTCGCCGGGCAGCACCACGTCCCCGGTGAAGGAGCGGCGCAGCTGTGCCCAGCGCGCCGCGCCGGTGGCCGGCCGCGCTTCGGCGGCCGACCACAGCGGCGCACCCGCCACGGCGAGCCCGACCGCACCAGCACCTGCCCGCAGCACCGTCCTTCGATTGACCATGACCTTCGCTCCTTAACGCCGGTGTTATCGGGGTTGAGTGTCGCGAAAGTCTTGCCAGGATGCGAGGTTTGTGCCGATCTTGGGAAAGATTCCTGAACGGCGCGGGATATCCGTCCCCACTGCCCCGGGCGGAATGGCTCAGCTGCCGCTCAGCTTTTCCACCACCGGCGCGAACTTGTCCAGGAAAGCCGCATTTACCGTGATGTAGGAGATCCCGTAGGTGTCGCGCCAGCGGCGCAGGGTGTCCGCGCACTCACCCGGGGTACCCGGCAGCACGGTGACCGCGCCGGCCGCGGCGAGGTCCGCGGTGCTGGCACCGATGAACTTGTTCACCTCGGTGGAGAGCTCGTCGCCGACCGCGATCAGGTTGATGTTCAGCTCGATCTCCGCCAGCCGCGCGCTCGCCGCGGACCGGAAGTTGTCCACAATGGACTTTGCGTCGTCCTCGGTGGTCTGCGGCTTCCAGGTCAGCGTCACGATGTCGGCCTCGCGCCCTGCCAGTTCCAGCAGCTTGGGCCCGGCACCGGCGAGCAGCAGCTTCGGCCGGTCCTGCTCCTTCTTGACCAGTGCCACCGTCTCGGCCAGCCCGCGCAGCCGCTGCCCCGGGGAGCCGAAATCCCGGCCGAGCGTGGCGGCACGCTGCTCGGCGCCCGGCCGGCCCGCGCCAAGCCCCAGCTCGAACCGGCCGCCGGAGAGCTTGTGCAGGGTCTGCGCCTGCCAGTTCAGCTGCTGCCGGTCGCGGAAGGCGTCGGCCAGCACGAAGGTGCCGAAGTGCAGCCTGCTGGTCACCGCCGCGACCGCGGACAGCGCGGTCAGCGGGTCGTGCTCGGCCACCGGGTCCGGCGTGACGAGGGTGTCGTAGCCGAGCTCCTCGGCCCGCCGGGCGATCCCGGTCAATGCCTCGACCTTCGGCGTATACCCGGCGACCACACCGAAACGGAACGGGCGAACAGTCATGACACACTCCTTGCATCGACTTTCTGACAAGCCCGATCATTCACCGAAACCCGCCACCACCGCACCCCCGCTGTGACGAAATGGTCGCTAAGTCCTAATGCCGGTGGGACCGCTGCCTCATGACTTGAGGAAGCGGATCCGGAAGTCTTGGCGAGGAAAGCGATGCGGAGGTGAACGTTGGCCACGGACGGGAACACCAGCGCTGCCACCGGCTCCGGCCGGCAGGGCGGCAAGGAGCTGATTCGGCACATCACGGACAAGATCGTCAACGGTGGCGATCTCACCCTGGTGCGCGAACTCTTCTCCGAAGACTACGTTGCGCACAAGACCGGGCTGTCGCTTCCGCGCGGCCCGGAGGCATTCAAGATGGCGGTCCGCCAGTGGCGCGACGCCTTCCCCGACTACCGCGTCACCATCGAGACGCTGTTCGGTGAGGGCGACCTGATCGCGAACCAGTTCACCGCGGAGGGCACCCACCAGGGTTCGCTGCTCGGCATCCCGCCATCGGAGAAGTCCTTCAAGCTGACCGGCACCGAGGTGCACCGGGTGGTGGACGGGCTGGTGGTCGAGTCCTGGCTGGCCGACGACCTGCCGCGGATCCTGACCGATGTGGGCGTACTCGCGCCGGGCCAGTCCAACAAATGGACCTGAGCACACCACCAACGAGAGAAGGGAAAAGGGCCATGGCCGCACGCCGACTGCTTTTGTTCGATGTCGACGGTGTCCTCATCGAGAAAGGTGAGCTGCGCCGTCCGCCTGGCGCGGCCGAAGCGCTGGCCCAGTTGCGGCACGACGGCAACGCCGTGCTGTCCCTGCTCACCGAAGAGGACGAGGCCGGCGCGCGGCGCCGGACCGACAAGGTCGGCGTGGACCGCTATCTCGACCTGGACGTCGCGTCCTGCGGTCCCGCCGCGCAGGTGTCATTCGCCCGCCAGAAGGCGGAAGACGGGTACGGCTGCGAGTTCACCGTCGTGGCCGTCACCGCGGCTTCGACGGCCGACGTGGCCAGGGCCCGCCCGCAGGCCGACATCGTGGTCGCGGTGGACCCCACCGAAACGGCCGGGGACGAGCTCCGCGCCGCCGGCGCCGACCAGGTCGTGACGACCCTGCTCGGCGTGGTGGAGCTGGCCAAGGGCAGCCACGTCGGCTGACCCCGTTCAGCGCTGGAAAGAACTTCGTAAAAGTCACCGGGAACAAGGACACAGGAGTCGCAATGACGGTCGTGAAGCCGGAAGCCGGCATCGAAACGGGCAACGTATGGATTTGGGGGGACAACGGCTTCGGACAGCAGTGCGACGGCACGAACGAGCCTCGTCTCCTGCCGGCCAAGCTCGATGGTCTCGAGGACATCGTGACCATCACCGGCGGTGGCGGCCAGGGTGTCGTGCTGCTGTCCGACCGCACGGTCTGGGCCTGGGGCCGCAATGACCACGGCCAGGTCGGCGACGGCACCACCGAGAACCGCTCGGTGCCCGCCAAGGTCGAGGGCCTGGAGAACGTCAAGCAGCTCTCCGGCGGCGGCGGGCACACCCTGGCGCTGGCCCAGGACGGGACCGTCTGGGCCTGGGGCCACAACGGCCGCGGTGACCTCGGCGACGGCACCACGGACAGCCGCAGCCACCCGGTGAAGGTGAAGAACCTGACCGACATCGCGCGGGTCTCCTGGGGCGGCGGGCACAGCGTCGCGCTTGGCAACGACGGCACCGTGTGGACCTGGGGCCACAACCTGTTCGGCGGCCTCGGCGACGGCACCACCGAGACCCGGCTGGAGCCGGTACGGGTGAACCTGGAGAACGTGGTCGAGGTCAACGGTGGGGGCGGGCACACGCTGGCCAAAACCGCGGACGGCAAGCTGTGGGCCTGGGGCCGCAACGACCGCGGCCAGGTCGGCGACGGCTCCAACGAGACCCGGCTCGACCCGGTCCCGGTGCAGGGTCTGGACGACGTCAAGATCGAGTCGTTCATCGGCGGCTACTTCCACAGCCTGGTGCTGGCCACCGACGGCACCGTGTGGACCTGGGGCAACAACGACAGCGGCCAGCTCGGCGACGGCACCACGGACAACCGCAGCCTGCCCGCACAGGTGGCGGACCTGACCGGGGTCAAGACGATCGCCGGTGGCGGCGGCCGTAACGAGTTCGGCCCCGGCGGGCACACCGTCGTGCTGCTCGAAGACGGCACCCTCCGCGCGTGGGGCCTCAACGACGCCGGCCAGCTCGGCGACGGGACCACCGAGAACCGCACCCACCCGGTCGCGGTCAAGGGCATCAGCGGCGTCAAGGCCATCGTCGCCGGTGGTGGCTACACCATGGCACTGGCCTGATCCAGTGACTCGCGCCCCTGGCCCGCCAGTCAACTGGTGTGCCAGGGGCTGCGGTCCTTCCTGACCCGAAGGTATGCAGCGAAGGCCACCTTGCCTGCGTTCAACGCAGCGAAGGTGGCCTTCGCTGCATCGGCCATATGTCGTGAAGGGCACCTTCGCTGCATGCAGCGGAAGGAGCGGCGGGTCAGCTGGCGGGTGAAGGGTGGGCGCCGGGGACGCAGTCGTAGAGGGTGGGGTCCCAGCGGCCGGGGACGGCGGTCGGCTGGTAGGCGGGGCGGGGCACGGTGGCGCAGTGCGCGTGGATCCAGTCGGCGCGCTGCAGGGCCTGACCGGTCATGCCGGGCAGGTTGATCATCAGCACGTAGCGGAGTTCGCCGGCCGCGACCAGTCGGCTCAGCTCGTCGACCGGGATGGAAGGCGAGTTCTCGGTGAAACCGCGCAGTGGCAGCACATTCCGGCCGTCACCGAGATACGGCGCGGCCGTGCTCGACTCGCCGGCGGCGAACAGGAACCGCTCCTTGCCGTGGTGCGCCAGCAGGTAGTCCAGCAGATCCTGGTTGACCACCGGCAGGGTGCCGCCCGAACGCCGCGCACCCGCCGCCTGCACCTGCGGCGGGCCCGCCACCGGATCGACCACCCTGGTCGAGTGCCCGTCGATCCGCGGGGTACTCACCAGCCAGGTGGCGGGACCGGCGAACAGCGCGACCGCGGCGGTGAACACGGCCGCCATCGCGATCGCCCGCCTCCCGTCACGGGAAACCCGCAGCACCAGCAACAAACCCACCGCGAGCACGGCGGCGACCGCGATCAGCGGCGGCAGCCAGCCGAGGCCGGCCCGCTGCCGGGTGAGCAGCACCAGCGCCCAGCCCGCGGTCAGCAGCACCCCGGCCGGCAGCAACCAGCCGGCCGGGCGGCGGGCACGCCAGTCGGCGAAGGCGCGCACCAGCCCGGTACCGGCGACCGCGGCGACGGCTGGGGCCAGTATCGCGGTGTAGTACGGATGCATGCCGCCGAGCAGGCTGAGCACCGCCCCGCCGAGCACCAGCCAGCCGCCCCAGAGCAGCCAGCCGGCCCGGTCGCTCCGGGTGCGGGCCCGCAGCAGCCCCGCCACCAGCAGCACCACGGCCAGCGGCAGCAGCCAGCCGATCTGCCCGCCCGACTGCTCGTTGACAAGGCGCGTGGCCCCCGGCTCGCCGCCGAACAGCCCGGCGACCCCGCCCTGGCCGCCGCGGCTGACCCCGTTGTAGACGAAGACCATGTCCCACAACGAGTTCGACGCGCTCCCGTCGACCTGCGGCCGTGCACCGGCCGGCACCAGCGACACCACGGTCATCCAGGACAGCGACACCAGCACCGACAACGCGCCGTAGACCACCGCACGGACCAACCGCACCCTCGGCGCCGCCGCGGCGAAGAACAGGTAGGTGAGGCAGAACGCGGGCAACACCAGCAACGCCTGCAACATCTTCACCTGGAAACCGACGCCCACCAGCACCGCGGACAGCACCAGCCAGCGCCACCCCGGATGCTCCAGCGCACGCACCAGCGCATAGGCCGCCGCCACCACCGCGCACATCAGCAACGTGTCCGGGATGTTCACCTGCGCCGTCGCGAAAACCACCGGCGTGCACAGGAAGATCACCGCGGCGGCGAACCCCGCCCGCGCCCCCGCCCACCGACGCACCGCACCGAACAGCAACGGCACCGACGCCGACGCCGCCAGCACCTCCGGCAGCAAGAACACCCAGGACTGCGTGCCGAAAACCCGCACGAACAACGCGTGCACCCACAACGATCCCGGCAACTTGTCCGTGGTCACGAAGCCCGACGGATCGAACGCGCCGAAGAAGAAAGCGTGCCAGCTCTCGCTCATGCTCCGCATCGCGGCGCTGTAGTAGTAGTGCGGCGCACCCCGGCTCAGGCCCCAGGCATACAGGGCGGCCGCCAGCACGGTCAGCACCACAACCGGCACCGTTTTATGCCGTATCGCAACCGTTTCCGGGCGCGCTGAAGCTAGCTCGACCACCTTGGGACCCCCCGCAACCGTAAGCGTCTGCTCGCTCAAGGTAGTGATCGCGGACGGCGGTCTTCAACCGGCTCTCAGCCGAACTTGTCCCCTTTTTCCCGGCCCGCGGCGGCCGTCCAGCCGCGGGCGCACCAGACCCCTTGCCCGGCGAAGGGCGCTGAGCTGCACCGGCGGGCCCCGGTTAAAGAGCAGGTCAGCGAACACAAAAGCCTTTGCGGGCAACAAAAACGCCGACCGGATCACCCGGATGGCCGAAGCCAGCTCTCAGCGTAACCGGACAGCCGAGCCGGATTCCCTTGTTCCGCAGGGAATCCGGCTTATCGCCCGATCCGGCCGGATCAGGCGCGGCAGTCGTAGAGCGCCGCCTCGCCCCACGGGCTTTCCGGCGCGCCGCGTTTTCCGTATGCCTCTCGCGGCACGAGTGCGCAGTTTTCGCGCACCCAGGCCTCCCGCTCCCGCGCCGAGCCCGTGGTGCCGGGCCTCGGCGAGCCCATCAACACGTACCGGACCTCACCACCGCCGACCAGCCTGCTCAGCCCGCCAACCGGAATGGACGGCGACTCCTCGGTGAAACCGCGCAGCGGCAGCACCGGCAGCCCGTCGCCGAGATAATGCGCGGCGGTACTCGCTTCCGCGCTGGCGAACAGGAAACGCGCGTCGCCGCGGTTCGCCTCCAGGTAGCCCAGCAGCCCCCGGTCGACGCCGCCCAGCCTGCCGAGGAGCGGCTTGTGCCCTTCCGGTCCGGCGAGCGGGTCGATCTTCCGCGGTGAGGTGTCCGCGATCGCCGGCGTGCTCAGCGCCCAAGCGCCGGGCGCGGCGAAAAGCGCCACGCCGAGCACGAGCGCGGTGGCGGCCGCGAGCTCCCGGCTCCGGACGCGGGTGACCCGGACGGCCAGCAGCAGGCCGACCGCCATCGCGGTGGCCAGCGCCACCAGTAGCAGCAGCCACGGCTGGCTGACCGACTGGCGCAGCAGCAGGACCAGCGCCCAGCCCGCGGTCAGCAGCACCCCGGCCGGCAGCAGCCAGCCGGCGGGACGGCGCGCCTGCCACGCGGCGTACGCCCGCACGACCCCGGTCCCCACCAGCGCGGCCAACGGCGGCGCCACCATCGTGGTGTAGTACGGATGCATCCCGCTGAGCACGCTCAACGCCGCCCAGCCGACCACCAGCCAGCCGCCCCACAACGTCCAGCCCGCCCGGTCGATGCGGTCCCCACCTCGAGCAGTGCTGGTCCCGATCACACCGGCGACCAGGAACAGCACGGCCAGCGGCAGCAGCCAGCTGATCTGGGTGGCGAGCTCCGCGTTGAACAGCCTGGTGATGCCGGGCTGACCGCCGAACAGCCCGGCCGTGGCGTTGCCGCTACCGCCGCGGCCGACCCCGTTGTAGACGAAGACCATGTCCCACAACGAGTTCGACGTGCTGCCGTCGACCTGCGGCCGGGAGGTCGCAGGCACCAGGGACACCACGGCCATCCAGGCGACCGACACCAGCAGGGACAACGCGCCGTACACCACCGCGCGGACCAGCCGCGCCCGTGGCGACACCGCGGCGAAGAAGAGATAGGTGAGGCAGAAGGCGGGCAGTACCAGGAAGGCCTGGAGCATCTTCATCTGGAACGCCAGCCCGACCAGCACCGCGGACAGCACCAGCCAGCGCCACCCCGGGTGCTCCAGCGCCCGCACCAGCGCGTAGGCCGCGGCCACCACGAAGAACAGCAGCAGCGTGTCCGGCAGGTTCACCCGCGTGGTCGCCAGCACCGCCGGGGTGAGCATCAGGATCACCGCGGCGACCAGCCCGGCCCGTACGCCGGACCACCGCCGCACCGCGCCGAACAGCAGCGGCACCGACGCCGTCGCGGCCAGCACCTCCGGCAGCAGCAGCACCCAGGTGTGCATGCCGAAGACCCGCACGAACAGCGCGTGCACCCACATCGATCCCGGCAGCTTGTCCGTGGTCACGAAACCCGTGGGGTCGAACGCGCCGAAGACGAAGGCGTGCCAGCTCTCGCTCATGGTGCGGATGGCCGCGGTGTAGTACGGATGGGTGGCACCGCGGGTCGCGCCCCAGGCGTACAGCGCGGCGGCCAGCAGGGACAGCAGGACGACCGCCCACCGGATCCGGGAAGGCGGGGAGAACCACGCAGAACTCGAAGATCTTTCGCGTTCCGCCGCCGAAAGTGGGCGCGCTGAATCGCACTCGAGCACCTTTGCCCCCATTACTCGTGGTTGTCATTGTGTGATCGACTGTGTTCCCACCGTAGCGAGGAGTTCGGGGGCCTTCAACCGAACGTGAACGTGCCGAACCCCTCCTCCCGCGGTCGCGGGAAGGAGGGGTTCGGGGTCGGGTTGCGATTTCCGAAGCGCTGGCCTGCATCGTCACCGCAAGCTGAGACTTGGCTCAGCCAAGCCAAAACCCGAGCGGGGGCCGGCGCGATGTGACCTGAATCACCGACTATCGGAGGGTCTGGAGATCACCACTGAACGGGCAGTTCGTAAAGACCGTAGACGAACATGTCCTCGCGGTAGCGAAGCTTGTCGGCCGGCTGCACCGACCGCAGCGTCGGGAAGGCGGAGAACAGCGCGCGCAGCACCACCCGCAGCTCGACCCTGGCCAGGCTCATCCCGATGCACTGGTGCACGCCGTAGCCGAAGGTCAGGTGCGCCACCTGCGGCTGGCTGGTGTCGATCGCGTGCGGGCACTTGTACTGCGTCTCGTCCCGGTTCCCGGAGGCCAGCAGGCAGGTCACCCACTCCCCCTCGGCGATCCGCACCCCGCCGATCTCCACGTCCGTGGTGGCCCGCCGAGTCACGCCGAACTGGATGATCGAGTGGATCCGCAGGATCTCCTCGACCAGCTTGTCCGCGCCCTGCGGGGTTTCCAGCTCCTTGATCAGCGAGGGGTTCTCCAGCAGGTGGGCCACCCCGATGCCGATCGTGCTCGCCGTGGTCTCGTGCCCGGCGAGCAGCAGCAGCATGCCCATGCCGACCATGTACTCCCGCGAAACCGGCTCGCCGTCGATCTCGGCCGCGCCGAGGTGGCTGAGCAGATCGTCGACCGGCTTGCGCTTCTTCTGCTCCGCGATGTCGGTCAGGTAGTCGATCAGCGCGATGGTGGCCTCGTCGACCTGGTCCGGAGTACTCGCCACCGCACTGCGGACATGGGTCTGCTGCTGGAAGAACTCCTGATCCGACGCCGGCACGCCGAGCAGCTCGCAGATGATCCTGGACGGCACCGGGAAGGCGAGGGACTCCAGCAGGTCCAGCGGCCCGCCGTGCTCGCGCATCCCCGCCAGGTACTCCTGGGTGATCTCCTCGATCCGCGGCTCCAGCGCACGCGCCTTGCCCGGCGTCATGTCGCGCAGGATGAGCCGCCGCCACTTCGTGTGCTCCGGCGGGTCCATCGCGACCAGCGAGCGCGGCATCATCACCGGCTTGCGGCCGATGGCAAGCGAAGGCGGCATGTTGCCGGCCCTGTCGATGCTGAACCGGTTGTCCGCGAGCAGCTTCCGCTGAAGGTCGTAGGTGGTTACCAACCACCCTTCCACGCCGTTCGGCCAGACGAACCGGCTGATCGGGGCTTCCGCGCGTAACCGGTCGTATTCCGGCGGCAGGTCGAACGGATGGACTCGCTCGCGGGGAAACATCGGTAACGAGGAAGGCTGTGCCACGATGACCTCATCTTCTCCGAGCTGTAGCGTCGTTCAGCGTCATTCGGCGCCATTCGGCGAACCCCTCGGCCGTGGCGCCGGGTAAGACTCTGGCACAACCGGGGTCCCAGGGTCATCGTCGTCCGGTCCCCCCTCGACAGGGACAATCGCCGTGCCAGCCGGGAACCGGGAAATCCCGCCCCGTCCTCGGCAGATTCCCGGGCGGCGGGGACGCCTGCCCCACGACGTGGGACGGGGAGAACCAGAATGCTTTGGTCAAACGTATTGGGCTCATTACCTCTTACCCCCACGTAGTGACAAACTCATTGTGCGACAGAAAGCAGGGCAGAAAGCATGAGCGAGAGTTATGCGCCAGACGCCGCGGACGCCTTCGCGCTCTCGCAGCTGATGTTCCCGACCACCGCTCTGTGCATTTCGGTGGCGGCCCAGCATGGGCTGGCCGACGTGCTCGGCGACGGGAAGATGTCCGTCGAAGAGCTCGCCGAGCGCAGCGGGACCAACGTGGTCCAGCTCGGCAAGGTGCTCCGACTGCTCGTGGAGGAAGGAGTCTTCCGCGAGACGCAACCGGATGTCTTCGAGAACTCCCCGTTGTCCCATCTGCTGCGCCGCGGTTTCCCCCGCTCGCAGTACTCGATGGCGCGGCTGGTCGGTTCACGCTGGCTGTGGACCGCTTGGGGCCGGCTCGCCGACGGCCTCGCCACCGGCAAACCAGGCTTCGAGGTCGCCTACGAGAAGACCCTGTGGGCGCACCTGGCCCAGCACCCCGAAGACGGCACCATCTTCAACGGTGCGATGAACGACTTCTCCGAGGCGCTGAGCGACCAGGTCGCCGCGTCCTACCCGGAGTTCTCCGACAGCGGGGTGATCGCCGACCTCGGTGGCGGCACCGGCACCTACCTCGGCGCGATCCTGCGCGCGCACCCCGGGGTGAAGCAGGGTGTGCTGGTGGACCTGCCACCGGTGATCGAAGAGGCCCGCGCCAGGCCGGACCTCGAGTCGATGATCGGCTCGGACCGGCTGCGGCTGGAGGCGGGCGACTTCTTCGAGAAGGTGCCCGGCGGCATCGACACCTATGTGGTCAAGCAGGTCATGCACAGCTGGGACGACGCGAAGGTGGTGCAGCTGCTCAAGCTGTGCCGGGCCGCGTCGCCGAAGGCCAGGTTCGTCGCGGCCGAGTTCGTCCGCGACGACAAGTCCTCCCGGTTCGTGAAGAACTTCGACCTGGTCATGACCATCACCATGAACGGCAACGTGCGCACCGAGGCGCAGTACGCCGAGGTATTCCGCGCGGCCGGCTACGAGCTGACCAGGGTGGTCCCCACCGACACGGCCTTCAGCCTGGTCGAAGCGCGTCCCGTCTGAGTCCGAGACCGTGAACGACGTATGGGGCTGGCGGCAGGGCCACGGGTTGCGGCCCGCCGACGCCGGGCCGGCCAGGCTGCTGGTCGCCGACTCCTGGCTGCTGGAGCACGGCCGGATGCGCGGGCTGGAGCCGCACCGGCGCCGGTTCGCCGCCGGCTGCGCCGACGCCGGCGGCCCCGAACCGTCCGAAGTGGACGATTTCTGGCAGGCCGCGGTGGCCCGACTGCCCAGGGCGGGCACCTGGTTCCCGAGGGTGGAGCTGGTGGCCGCACCCGGGGGCGCCCAACTGCGCCTGCGGGTGCGGCCGGCGCCGGCCAGGACCGAGCAGGTCGTGGTCTGGGTGCACGGCGAAGGCGACCCGCGGGCCGTCCCCCGGCGCAAGGGCCCGGACCTGGACCGGCTCGGCGAGCTGCGGCACCGGGCCGTCGAGGCCGGCGCGAACGAGGCGCTGCTGACCACCGGTTCCGGCTACGTGTTGGAGGCGGCCACGTCCAGCGTGCTGTGGTGGGAGGGCGACCAGCTCTGCCTGCCCGACCCGAGCTGGCGGGTGCTGCCGAGCGTGACCGTGGCGCTGATCCGGCAGGCCGCCGCCGAACGCGGCATCACCGTGCGCAGCTCCCGGCGCAGGCTGAGCGAACTGGCCGGCCGCGAAGTCTGGCTGGCCAACGCGCTGCACGGGATCCGGCCGGTGACCGCGTGGGCCGGCAGCGACGTGCCGGCAGGCCCGGCGGTACGAGCCCCGTCGTGGCGCCGCTGGTGGCAGGAAGCAGCGGTGGCACTGCCAAAAAGACCCAACGGAGAGCGGGAGATATCCCGAATGTCCGAGATCGGGGCCCCCTGACCCTGGGACATTCGGGAGGTCATGATCTCTCAGCAGCTTGCCCCTCGAGTCCCCACCGAGGACGAGCCGCCAAGTTCACACAAGAATGCGGAGGGACCGTTGGTGAACAAACGACAGAAGCTCTGGAAACTGGCCCTACCACTGAGCGTGGTGGCCGCTGCCTCGGTGGTCACCGCCGCGCAAGCCGAAGAAAGCGCGGAGCCGGAGGCCCTATCTTCGGCCCAGCCGATCGCCAAGCCCGCGCAGATCAGCTTCTCCGCTCCGGTGGAGTACCCGGCCGGCGTCCGCGCCTGGGCCGTCACGTACGCGGACTTCAACGGCGACGGCAAGGTCGACGTGGCCACCGGCAACGGCGGCAACTCGATCTCCGTCTTCGCCGGCAAGGGTGACGGCACGTTCGGCGAGAAGGTCGACTACACCGCCCCCAAGCTGCCCTACTTCCTCGCCTTCGACATCGCGTCGGCGGACTTCACCGGCGACCGCAAGGCCGACATCGTGCTCTCCGGCGGCAACCCGGCCGGCAACGTGCTGCTCTACCCGAACAAGGGCGACGGCAGCTTCGGCGAACCGAAGGTCGTCCCGTTCGGCTTCGGCCCCACCCAGGTGGCGACCGCGGACCTGAACCGCGACGGCAAGCAGGACCTGATCGCCAGCAACAACTTCGCCGCGAACGTGTCCGTGGCGCTTGGCAAGGGCGACGGCACCTTCCGCGAGGAGCGGACGTTCGAGGTCGGCCCAGGGCCGCAGGGCCTGACCGTCGGCGACATCAACGGTGACCGCGTGCCGGACCTGATCACGGGTAACTTCGGACGGGTGAAGGACTCGGTCTCGGTGCTGCTCGGCAAGGGCGACGGCAGCTTCCGCGAGCAGCGGAACTACCCGGCCGGCATGGCGGTGAACGACGTGGTGACCGGCGACTTCAACCGCGACGGCGTCACCGACATCGCGGCGGGCCAGTTCATCAAGAACAAGGTGTCCGTGCTGCTCGGCAAGCGCCGCGGTGGGTTCTCCGAGCCCAAGGAGTATTCGACCGGCACCGCGCTGAACGAGATGACCACGGCCGACTTCAACGGCGACGGCGTGCTGGACATCGTCACCACCGTCTCCCCGGACAGCGGCCGCGACCCCGGTTCGCCGCCGCCGCCGAACGAGAAGGGTGCCGGTGTCGCGCTGCTGCTCGGCAAGGGTGACGGCAGCTTCACCGAGCACAGCCAGTTCCTGATGGAGGGCCTGATGGTCTCGGTCCAGCCGGTGGACCTCAACGGCGACAAGCGGGTCGACCTTGCCACCGCGAACCTGACCAAGAACTCCATGGTGGTCTGGCTCAACGAGGGTGCGAAGAGTTGACCAAGCCCGAGGTGCGGCCGGACGGCGCGGTGGCCAGCACCGCGCCGTTCGGTCGCACGGTGCTGGTGATGACGATCAGCGGGCTGCTGGTGGTCGGCCAGATGTACCTGGTGCTGCCGCTGTTCTCCGCGATGGCGGCGGACTGGCAGACCACGGCCTCCGCGGTGACCTGGACGACCACGGCCTTCGGCCTTGCCTACGCGGGCGGGTTCCTGCTCACCGGGCCGCTGTCGGACCGGCTGGGCAGGCGCCGGGTGGTGGTCACCGGGCTGAGCGTGCTCGCGGTCGCGACGGTCGTCGCGGCCTTCGCCCCTTCCCTGCCGGTGGCCATCGCCTGCCGGATCGCACAGGGCATCGGTGCCGCCGGGTTCTCCCCCGCGGCACTGGCCTACCTGACCGAGCGGATCGCGCCAGCCCGCCGCTCGGTGGCGCTGACCTGCCTGGTCACCGCGATGGTGGCGTCCACCGTGACCGGGCAACTGGTGGCGCAGGCGCTGCTGCCGATCGGCGGCTGGCGCGGCGTGTTCGTGATCAACGCCTGCCTGGTCGCGGCGCTGGCGGCGACGCTGCGGGTGGTGATGCTGCCCGAGCAGGCCACCGGTGCCCGCGGCAGCCTCGGCAGCTTCTTCGGTGCCATGGCGAAACTGGTCACCCGGCCGGTGCTGCTGCTGATCGACCTCGGCGCGTTGACCGTGCTGGGCAGTTTCGTGGCCGTCTACACCGCGCTGCAACTGCTCGGCCCGGACGAGCTCGGCCGGCCGGACGTGCTGCTCGGCCTGCGGGCCAGCGCACTGCCGGCACTGGTGGCGATCCCGTTCCTGGCGCCGGTTCTGGCGAAGCTGCGGGCCACCTTCCGTGCCGCACTGGCGCTGGTGATCGGCGCCGCGGCGGTGCTCGGGCTGGCCTTCGCCGGCGGTTCCTCGCTGCTCACCATCGGTGCGCTGCTGTTCCTCTTCGTCGCCGCCATCGCGGCGGTGTCCCCCGGGCTGACCGAGCTGACCGGCATGCTCTCCGGGCCGGCCCGAGGCGCCGGGGTCGCGCTGTACACCTTTTCGCTGATGGCCGGCGCCAGCCTGGGACCGCAGCTCGTCTCACTGCTCGGCGGGAGCGGCTTCACCACCGTGCTGGTGGCGATCTGCGTGCTGCAGCTGGCCGGTGCCGCCCTGCTCCTCACCGCCGAACGCTTCCGCCCCCGCTGACCGTCTCCGTGTGTCCACCCAAGGGCAAAAAGTCGGCTATTTGCCCTTGGGCGGATGCAGCGAAGGCCACCTTGCCTGCGTTCAACGCAGCGAAGGTGGCCTTCGCTGCATCGCCAACGCAGTGAAGGCCACCTTCGCTGCATGGGTGAGCAGGAAGGTGGCCTTCAGGGGCACTGAGGGGAATCAGCCGACGGCGGCGGGGGCCTTGGCCTTGTAGCCGCCGACCGGGCGGCGCTGGGTGATGCCGAGCCGGTTCCACGCGTTGATGGCGATGATCGCGGTGACGATCCGGCCGAGGGTGGCCTCGTCGAAGTGCTTGGCGGCCTCGTCCCACGCCTCGTCCGAGACGCCCTCGTCGGCGATCAGCGTGATCTCCTCGGTCAGCGCCAGCACGGCGCGTTCCTCGTCGGTGTAGAACGGGGTGTCCCGCCACGCGTTGAGCGCGTAGATCCGCTGCTCGGTCTCGCCGGCCGCGCGCGCATCCTTGGTGTGCATGTCCAGGCAGAAGGCGCACTGGTTGAGCTGCGAGGCACGAATCTTGATCAGCTCGAGCAGGGTGTGGTCCAGACCGGAGTCGGCCACCAGCGCGTCGAGCGCGAACAGCGCGTTCTTCGCCTCCGGCCAGGCCTTGCCGAGGTCAATCCGAGTCTTCAAACCGAACTCCAATCGGTGTTGCTCCCCCAGCCGCCGAAAGGCGGGGAAAAGGTCGGGGAAAGGTCAGGGAAAGGTCTCTGCTAGTTGTGTTCTCCTGCATGGCTTTAGGCCACCAGGCTAGTCCGTCAAGACGGCTGGCCGCTGGTCTTCTGCAGCAGCCGGGTCAGTTCCAGCCGCTGGACCTTCCAGGTGGAGGTCCGCGGCACCTCGTCGAACGGCAGCTGCACCGGGTCTGCCATCGTCGGCAGGTCCGCGGTGGCCAGCCGCCAGCGGTCGAGGTCGAGCGGACGCTCGCCCCTGGTGCACACCACCGGCACCGGCTCGCCGGAGCGGCCGGCCACGATGGCGATCTCCCGCAGCTCGTCCAGCCGGGACATCAGCATGTCCTCGGCCTTGAGGTTGCTGTCCATCGAGTCGATCTGGTCCACCTCGCGGTCCATCAGGTAGACCTCGCCCCAGCGGCCGCGGAAGCCCATGTCGCCCATCTTCCACCACTTGCCGTTGAGCACCTCCTCGTAGCGCTTGTGCTCGCCGAGGTAGGTCAAGATCCGGCTGCGGATCTTCACCTCCAGGTGGCCCGGCTCGCCGCGGCCGACCTTCTTGCCGTCGGCACCGGTGACCCGCAGCTTCACGAACCAGGGCACCGCCACCCCGACGCACCTGGCGTCGGTCTTGTCCGCCGAGCGCCGGGTGAACCAGCGCGCACACACCGGGCCGGTCTCGGACTGCCCGTAGAGCTGCACGAAGACCGGCGACCGCCGCCGCGACGAGGAGAGCATCCGCTGGATGGTGCGCGGATGCATCGCGTCGAAGGTGGCACCGAAGACCTTCACGCTGGACAGCGGCGCCTGCGGCGCGTCGGCCAGCTCCTCCCAGTCGATGTAGGTGTTCGGCTGGGTCTCGATGAAACCGGGACGGGTGCGCGCGAACAGCGGCCCGATCCGCCGCGGGTCGGTGTCCACCGCGATCACCAGCGGGTTGCCGTAGTCGAGGAAAACCCGCAGCGCGTTGTAGAACCGGGAGTGCACGAAGGTCATGCAGAGCGCGACCGTCTCCTTCCGGATCGGCCAGGCCATGATCTTCTGCGGGCGCAGCCGGTGCAGCAGCGAGTCACCGCAGTGCACCGCCAGCTTGGGCACCCCGGTGGTGCCCGAGCTGTGCGTGATCAGCGAGGGCTGGCGCGGGTGCAGCTGCACCGCGTCCCGCGCGGGCGCGCCGGCGAACTCGGACAGCGGCGTGGTGTTGGGCAGCTCCCGGCCGGCGGAGAGCAGCACCCGGCGCACCTCCTCGGCCGGTGCCGTGCCGTCGAAGGACGCGTCGATCTTGTTCGCGTCGGTGATCAGCCACGGCTTCTCCATCCGCCGCAGCAGCTCGGTGGCCAGCGCCGGGCTCAGCGCCGGCGAGAGCAGCGCGGGCACCGCGCCGATCCTGGCCGTGGCGCAGGCCAGCAGCGCGATGTCGAAGTTGTTCGTCTTGTAGATGGCCACCCGTTCGGTCGGCCGCACCCCGGCGGCCCACAGCCGCGCGGACAGCTCAGCGACCCGGTCGGCCAGCTCGCCGACCGTGGTGTCCACGCCCGCGTCCGGCGCCAGCTGCAACGGCTGGTCGAGGGTGACCTTGACCGCGCCATGCCGCTGAGCCGCGTGCTGGAACATCAGGCCGATCTGGAAGGCCAGATCGGCGGAATCGTTCGACATGACTACCCCTTGTTCGGCAGTTGGAGTGAATTCGGTCCGGCGGCGTTTTCGGTGACGTTCACTGTGGTGTTCTCGACCGTCTGCCGGAGCACGAACCGGCGCAGCTTGCCGGTGGAGGTGCGCGGCAGGGAGTCGACCAGCTGCACCGAACGCGGCACCTTGTACGGCGCCAGCCTGCTCCTGGCCAGCGCGATCAGCTCGGCCTCCAGCTCCGACTCGAGCTCGGGCGGCGACGGCGCCGCCACCACGAACGCGCGCAGCTTGGTGGCACCCCGGTAGTCGGCGACCGCGGCCACCGCCACCTCGCGCACCCCGCGGTGGGTGCGGAGCACGTCCTCCACCTCCATCGGCGACATGGTGATACCGCCGACCATCTCCAGGTCGTCGGTCCTGGCCACATGGGTGAAGGTGCCGTCGGCGTGCCGGACCGCGCGGTCGCGGGTGTACAGCCAGCCGTCCACCAGCACGGCTTCGGTGGCGTCGGGGCGGTTCAGGTATTCGCGCATCATCGCCGCGCCGCGCACCCACATGTCGCCTTCGGTCTCGTCACCGATCGGGCGACGGTTCTCGTCCCGCAGCTCGACCTCGAACCCGGGCACCGCCCGGCCGATGGTGCCGGGCACGTTGTGGCCGAAGGTGTTCGCGGTGGCCGCGCAGCCGATCTCGGTGGCGCCGAGCTGGTTCAGCACCGGGGCGCCGAGGAACTCGGCCGAGCGGTCGGTCATGTCCTTGGTGAACCGCTCACCGCCGGAGACCGCGCCGCGCACCGAGCCGAACAGCGCGGGGTCGGCCTCGTCCGCCATCCGGCCGAACCACGAAGGCACCGCGTAGAGCCGGGAAACCTGGTAGCGGGCCACCAGTTCGCCGATCATGCCCGGGGCGGGGCGGTCCGAGATGAGCACCGCCGAGGAGCCGGAGAACAGCGGGAACACCATGGAATTGCAGAACCCGTAGGTGAAGTACAGCTTGGACACCGAAAGCGTCACGTCGTCCGGCCGCACGTCGATCGCCCTGCCCACGGTCTCGTGGTAGGCGAACGGATTCCGTTGTGGATGGACGACACCCTTCGGCCGCCCGGTGGTGCCCGAGGTGTAGTGCACGTACAACGGCACGCCGGCCGGCGCCGGGGCGGCGGCACCGGCGACCGCGGCCTCGGCCAGCAGCCGCCCCACGTCCAGGAAGCGGCCGGCGTCGAACCTGCCCGCCAGCTCCTCGGTGGTGACCACCAGCTTCACGTCGCAGTCGGCGGCCATGAACAGGTGGTCCTGCGCGGTCAGGTCGGGGTTGACCGGGACGACCGTGCAGCCGGCCCGCGCGGTGGCCAGGAAGGCCACCACCCAGGCGATGCTGTCCGGTGCCACGATCATCACCCGGTCGCCGGCCCGCACCCCGTGCCGGTGCAGCACGGTGACCGCCCGCGCCGCGGTGTCGTACAGGCGGCCGTAGGTCCACGGCCCTTCTTCGGTGAAGAACGCGGTGCGCCGCAGCCAGCCGTTGCGCACGGCCATCGCTTCCAGCTGGGCGGCGTAGTTCGGCACCGAAATGTCCAAAGTGGACGTCTTGAGGGCGCGGTCAAGCGACAAGGTGACTGCCCTCCTCGCTCGGCACGCCGACCTCAGCAGCGGAGTCTTCGGAGTCCAGTTCGGACGGTCCGCCGATCAGCGGGTGGGCGCGCAGGGTGGCGGTGGCCTTGAGCAGCATCTCGTCGTACTCCTCGACCGCGTCCGAGTCGAGCACGATCGCGCCGCCCGCCCCGACGTGCCACTGGCCGTCGGTGAGCACCGCGGTCCTGATCACGATGTTCAGGTCCGCCGTGCCGTCGCAGCCCAAGAAGCCGATCGTGCCGGAGTAGACGCCCCTGGCCATGGTCTCCAGCGAGTCGATGATCTCCATCGTGCGCAGCTTGGGCGCGCCGGTCATCGAGCCGCCGGGGAAGCAGGCCCGCACGCAGTCGATCACGCTGGTGTCCTGGCGCAGCGTGCCGCGCACGGTGGAGACCAGTTGGTGCACCGTCGCGTAGGTCTCGGTGGCCATCAGCCTCGGCACGTGCACGCTGGAGACCTCGCACACCTGGCCGAGGTCGTTGCGCAGCAGGTCGACGATCATCAGGTTTTCCGCGTAGGTCTTGGCGCTGGTGGTCAGCTCCGCGCGCAGCGCCTCGTCCTCTTCCGGGGTGCTGCCCCGGCGGGCGGTGCCCTTGATCGGCTTGGTCTCCACCACCCGGTCGCGGTCGATCCGCAGGAAGCGCTCCGGCGACGAGCAGGCCACGTGCATCTCGTCGAACCGCAGGTAGGCCCCATACGGCGCGGGGTTGCAGCGCCGCAGCTCCCGGTAGAACTGGAAACCGTCCCCGGTGGCCGGGATCTGCGCCGCATTGGTCAGGCAGATCTCGTAGCTCTCGCCGGCCAGCAGCTTGTCCTTGCAAGCGTCCACATCGGACAGATACTGCTCGCGGTCGCGGACCAGCCACGGCTCGACCACGGCCGGGTCCACCGCGGCCTGGCGGCGTCGCCCGTTGTTGCCGTTGCCGTTTCCGTCGCCGGGGGCCGCGCAGTCGACCAGCGTGCCGATCACCGAACGCAGCCACTCCGAGGAGGTACGGAAGCCCTCCGGGGTGTCGTCGTCCAGCGCCAGGATGTAGGTGCGCCGCTTCTCGTGGTCGACCGTCACCGCCCGGTCCGCGAAGATCCACTGGGCGTCCGGGTTCGCCGACACGTGCTTGTTGGCCGCGCCGCAGTCCGCCTTGAGCTCGTAGCCGAAGTACCCGACGTACCCGCAGGGGTGGTCGAAGGACAGCCGGTAGGGCGTGACCACGTCGCGCCGCTCCAGCTCGGTCTCCAGGTAGTCGAAGATGGTGCCGGGCACCTGGTGGGTCACGCCGCTGCTCGGCGTGACCATCACCTTGCCGTCGCCGACCTGGTAGCTCACCGACTCGCCCAGCGGGCCGGAGCCGTCGCCGAGGTGGGAGAACCTGGCGAGGCCTGGTTCCACGTGCGCACTGTCCAGCCAGAACGCGTTCGGCGAACCGGCGAAGATCGTGGAGAAGGCCGACTCGGTGTCCACCGCGAACTCGAGCATGCGCACCCGGAGGTGGTACTGCACCGGCGCCGGCTTGTCCGGCGTCCTGCCGTTGCGGGCGCTGTGCGCGGGGTGCCCGTTTCCGTGGTGGCCGTTGACCCGCGCACCGTTGCCACGCACCCTGACCGTGCTGCCGGCCGGGGCGGAGCTGCCGTCGCGCTGCCGCTCGGCGGTGATGTCCCGGAAGTTCGCCAGCAGCTCACGGCCGAACTCGCTGGCCACCGACTCCGGGTGGAACTGCAGCCCCCACAGCGGCCGCTCCCGGTGCCGCAGCCCCATGATCACGCCGTCCTCGGCCCACGCGGTGGCGGCCAGGCTGTACGGCAGCGGCTCGATGGTGCGCAGCGAGTGGTAGCGGACCGCGGTGAACTCGGTGGGCAGACCGGCGAACAGGTCCTCGCCGTCGTGCGTGACCTTGGTCAGGTGCCCGTGCCGCGCCTGCGGCGCCGGGCCGACCTCGCCCTGCTCGACGGCCGCGATCCCCTGGTGCCCGAGACACACGCCGAGCAGCGGGATCTCGGTCCGGCGCAGCACGTCGGTGCAGATGCCGAAGTCGTGCGGCCGGGCGGGATGACCGGGTCCCGGCGAGATCACGATGTTGTCGAAGGCGCCGAGGTCGAGCCGCTCCCCGTCGGGGAGGTCGTTCCGGACGACCGTCGGCTCCACACCGTTGACCTCGGCTATCAGCTGGAAGAGGTTGTAGGTGTAGGAGTCGTAGTTGTCGATCAGCAATGTCCGCATTGGGCTTTCGTCCCCCTAGTTGTTCGCGGCCAGCAGGCGGGCGGCATCCGACAGGGTGGCCGCGGCGGAAGTGAGCAGGTCCGCGATCTCCTGCGCGAGCGAAAGCGCTTGCACGTCGTTGAGCCGCGGATCGCACAGTGACCGGTAGGCGGTGGGCAGTTCGGAGACGATCGGACCGCCTCCGCCGACGCATTCGGTCACGTCGTCGCCGGCCACCTCCAGGTGCACCCCGCCCGGCCACTCGGAAAGAGCCACCAGCACGTCGAAGAACCCCCGCAGTTCGTCGACGATGTCGTCGTAGTAGCGCGTCTTGAGCCCGGTCGAGGTCTTCACCGTGTTGCCGTGCATCGGATCGCACATCCAGATCACCGGATGCCCCGCCGCGCGCACCGCGCGGACCAGCGCCGGCAGCCGGTCCCGCACCATCGCGGCGCCCTGCCTGGCGATCAGGGTCAGCCGGCCGGGAGTCCGGTCCGGGTCGAGGCGCGCGCAGATCCGGACCAGCTCGGCCGGGTCGGTGTCCGGCCCGACCTTGCAGGCGACCGGATTGGCCACCCCGGCGAGGAACCGCACGTGCGCGCCGTCCGGCTGGTTGGTGCGGGCCCCGATCCACGGCAGGTGGGTGCTGCTCAGGTACCACCGCCCGGTCTCGGGATCCCGCCGGGTCAGCGGCTCCTCGTAGTCGAGCACCAGCGCCTCATGGCTGGACCACAGTCCATTGTGGAGCCAGGAGCCGTCGCGCTGCCTGGTCTGGCCGTAGGAGTGCGCCCCGGTGGAAAGCGAACCGGGCGGGGTGGACCACCACCGCGCCGGGCGTACCCCGCCCGGTTCGCCGTCCCCGGCGGTGACCGGGCCGGAGAGGTTGTGCAGTTCCTCGAACACCCGGTACGCGGTCTGGTATGCGTCCAGCAGCCGCGGGGCGTGCGGGCGGCGGGCCGTTTCGGTCGGCTCCGCCCCGTTCACGATCAGCCCGCGGAAGGACGGCAGGCGCCTGCCTTCGACCAGTTCGGTCGGCTGGGACCGCGGCTTGCCGAACTGGCCGGCCAGCCGTCCCGCCGTGACCACCGGGAAGGCGGTGCTCTTGCTGATCAGCGTCGCCATCTGGCCGAGCAGCCGGTGCTTGTTGCGCGCGCCGACCACGGCCGCCTTGCCGAACGGCTCGGCGCAGTCCCCAGCCTGCAGCACGAACGCCTCCGCGGCCTGCACCCGGCTCAACGTCGCGAGCAGCGCGCGTACGTCAGCGGGCGTACTCAGCGCGGGCAGCGAGAACAGCGCTTCACGAACCCAGCTGATACCAGGAGTGGTCCAGTCCGGCTGCTGTTTGGCGGGCAGCGAATGCCAGATATCGGGATTCCACGGCGCCGGGACGCCCTCGGTCGTCTCCCGGTCGGACGTGCCCGCCACCCGTTGGGAAGGCGACAGCCTTGACCAGTTCATCTTCACCACGTTTCGAGTCAGGCGCCGAACCCGGCGCTCACCCAGTTGCGCCCCAAACCCCAGCCAATTCGAACTCCGCACACCCGGCTCGGGCCTACCGCGTCCTTTGGCGTCTTACAGCCTCGCTCCAGGTCATCCCGCGGTCTTGAGCAAACGGTCCTGGCACAACTGGGATTCTGCGAGGCAAGCCGGGACATACCGGCCCCGAACGGAATGCCGGGGCGAAACTTCGCGACCCTTCCCAGCACGGTTCCGAGGCGGCCGCGAAAGCGGGTTTCGGGTGGTCAGGAAGCGCTGTTGCGGCCCTGCCCTACGCAGCCTTGCGTAGCGGAACAGCCCGTTCTGAGCGGACGTTTCCGGCCCAGCGGGCGCACATGCTGAGGGGGTGACTGAGCTACTGGTCGAGACCGTCGACTTGACAAAGAGGTACGGCGACAGCCTTGCCCTCGACCGGGTGAGCCTGTCCGTGCGCCGTGGCGAGGTGTACGGGTTCCTCGGTCCGAACGGCGCCGGGAAGACGACCACCCTGCGCATCCTGCTCGGTCTGGTCCGGCCGACCGAGGGCGTCGTGCGGGTGCTTGGCGGCGAACCGGGCGATCCCCGGGTGCTGGCTCGCATCGGCATGGTGGTGGACTCCGCCGCCTTCTACCCCTACCTGTCCGGCCGGGACAACCTCCGGGCACTGGCGCGGTACTGCCGGGTCCCGGACAGCCGGGCCGACGAGGTGCTCGAGATCGTCGGCCTGACCGGCAGGGCGAAGGCCAGGTTCGCCACCTACTCCCTCGGCATGAAGCAGCGGCTCGGCCTGGCCGGGGCGCTGCTCAAGGACCCGGAGCTGCTGATCCTGGACGAGCCGGCGAACGGGCTGGACCCGGCGGGCCTCGCCGACCTGCGGGTGCTGCTGCGCAGGCTGGGCCGGGACCGGCGCAGCGTGCTGCTGGCCAGCCACCAGCTCGGCGAGGTGCAGCAGATCTGCCACCGGGTGGGCATGATCGACGGGGGCAGGCTGGTCCGCGAGGGCACCGTGGACGAGCTTCGCGGCGGCGCCACGCTGGCCGTGGCCGCGGAACCGCTGGACCGGGCGAAGGAACTGGTCGAGCGACTGCTCGGGGCTGGCCGGGTGGTCCGGCACCAGGACGAGCTGCGGGTGCGCGCCGAACCGGACGACGCGGTGCGGGTCAACCGCGCACTGGTGCTGGCCGGGATCGCGGTCCGCACCCTCGGCTGGGTGGAACGCTCGCTCGAGGAGACCTTCCTCGAGGTGACCGGCGCCGGCCCGACACCAGCACCGGTGGGTGGTGCCTGATGCCAGCCGGCTTCCGCGCGGAGCTGTTCAAGCTGCGCAAACGCACGCTCTGCTGGCTGATCGCCGGGGTGTGGTTGGCGATGAGCCTGCTGTTCGGCTACGTGTTCCCGTACTTCGGCTACCGCGCCTCGGCGGGCAGCCGGGAAATCGCGGAGCGGGTGTTCACCCAGGCATTGCCGGCGGGCCTGGTGCCCACCTCGATCCAGGGGTTCCCGCTGTTCGCCGGGGTGCTCGCGCTGCTGCTCGGGGTGCTCTGCGCCGGCGGCGAATACGGCTGGCAGACCATGAAGGTGATCTTCACCCAGGGGCCGCCGCGGCTGTCCCTGCTGGCCGGGAAGCTGTCCGCGCTGCTGGTGCTGATGCTGGTGATCGTGTCGGCCACCTTCGTGCTCGACGCGGCCGCGGCCTGGCTGGTCGCGGCGGTGGAGTCACGGCCGATGGACTGGCCGCCGCCGGGCGAGCTGGCCCGCGGGGTACTGGCCGGCTGGCTGATCGTCGGCATGTGGGCGGGCTTCGGCCTGTTCCTCGGCTTCCTGGTGCGCGGCACGGCCGTGGCGCTGGGCCCCGGGCTGGTCTGGGCGCTGGTGGTGGAGACCGTGCTGCGCGCACTCGGCCCGGTCTCGGCACCCGCCGAGGCGGTGCAGCGGTGGTTCCCCGGCACCAACGCCGGTGCGCTCGCTGCGGCGCTCGGGGTCGGGCGGCAGGGCGAGCCGGGCGGGACCCCCGGCGTCACCGCGGCCGTCGGTGGTGTCCAGGCGGCCATCGTGCTGGCCGGCTACCTGGCGATATTCGCGGCGATCAGCGCGTTTCTGCTGAACCGCCGCGATATCACCTGAATACGCACGACAAGGAACAAGAAGAAACAGGGAGAAGAAAAATGAGTGAAAAGACCGCATTGTCCGGACCGCGTGGCATCACCATTCTGGGCCTGCTGGTTGGCGCCGCCGGAATCGCGGTCCTCTGGGCCGCCGGGGTCGCATTCCCGTTCTATCCGCCGCCTGGAATCATCATCCTGCTGATCGGCGCCGTGTTCATGGCGCTGAGCAAGGCGCGCTGGGCACCGGCGGTGGGCGCGTTCATGGGCCTGTTCGTCGTCGTCGGGTTCCTGGTCTCGCCGGACGGGTTCCCCAACCTGACCGGTGAGCACGGCACCGGCGCGTCGATCGGCTCGGTGATCCAGCTGATCGGGGTGGTCACCGCGCTGGTCGCCGGCGTGCTCGCCACCGTGCGGGCCACCAAGAGCCGACCGGCGGAGCACTCCTCCTGAACCGGGCATTCCCAGCCGGGGTGGGCAGTTTCCCGCCGAGCAAGTGACGCGGGACTCCTGCCCCGGCGTGCCCGCGCGGCCCAGACTCGATGCGGCTAGTGAACGCCGCCAGACGGGAGTGCACGGGTGAGCAGTCGGCGAGAAAACGGTACGTCCGGAGCGGGCCGGAGCGGGCCCGAACTGCTGGTCGTCGGCGCCGGCCCGGCCGGGCTGACCTCCGCGCTGGCCGCATCGGCACTCGGCATCGACGTGACCGTGCTCGAAGCCGAGCCGGCGGACCGGGTGCGGGCCGGCAGCCGCGCGCTGTTCGTGCACCGGGAGAACCTGCGCCGGCTCGACCGGATGAGCCCGGGACTCGGCATGAAGATCGCCGGGTTCGGCATCACCTGGCGGGCGCGACGCACCTTCTACGGCGGCCGCGAGGTGTTCGCCAGGGAGTACCCGGCCCCGGACACCGAAAGCCTGCCGCCCTACGCCAGCCTCCGCCAGATCGACACCGAGCAGTTCCTGATGGACGCCTGCCTGGACGCCGGGGTCCGGTTCGTCTGGGACGCGCCGATCGAGGACGTGCGCAGCACCCCGGACGGCGTCACCGCGCTGACCGCGGACGGCCGTTCCTGGCAGGCGCCTTACCTGATCGGCGCGGACGGCGGGCGGTCCGCGGTGCGCAAGGCGGTGGGCATCACCCTGGAGGGCGGGCGCTCCACCGATTACCGAGTCGCGGTCGACCTCGAAGACCCAGTGGACACTGCGCCTTCTGTGACAGGTGAGCGGATCAACCACTACCGCCACCCCAGGGTGGACCTGCGCAACCTGTTCATCGTGCCGTTCGCCGGCGGCAGGCAGGTCGACCTGCAGTGCCGGACGAAAGAGGACGCGGAGATCATGGGCCGCCCGGAGGAGGTCCGCCGGTGGTTGCCGAAGGTGGTCGACCCCGGCTACCTGGACCGGATCCTGTGGATCGCCCGCTACCCGTGCCTGCAGCTGGTGGCCGACCGGTTCACCGACCGGCACCGCCGCGTGCTGCTCGCCGGCGAGGCGGCACACCTGTTCGCCCCGCTCGGCGCTCGCGGCATGAACAGCGGTATCGCCGACGCCGACGCGGCCGCCGGCGCGGTGGGTCTCGCGCTGCGCTCGGCGAACCCGGAGCGCGCGAAGGACGCGGTCGACAAGTTCGCCGACGCGCGGAAACAGGCCGGGGACCACAACTGCGCCGCGGCCAGCGCCGGACTGGCCCACGTGCGGGCCGGCAACGTGGTGGCCCGCACCCGCCAGTCGCTCGCCGCGCGGCTCTCCCCGGTCGTCCCGCGCTTCGGCGCCTGGCTCGACGAAGCGCCCTACGGCCCCCGAGGCGCCATCCGCCAGAAAGCCGGCACCTACTAGCCCCCGCCGTGTTTGCCGTATCCGCCGCCGTGTTTGCCGGTTGCGACACCGAGTTGGCCGGTTCGGGCGGTCATCGTTCGGCTACGGCAATCGGCGGTGCCGCCGCAAACGGCAAACTCGCCGACCGCGATGGCCAACACACCGCCCGGAACGGCAAACACGACGTGACCAGTCGGGTCAGCGGTCGATGGTGAGGCCGGCGCGGACGGCGAAGACCACGAGCTGGGCGCGGGAACGAGCGTGCAGCTTGACCATCGCCCTGCTGACGTGGGTGCGCACGGTGGCCGGGCTGAGCACCAGTTCCTTGGCGATCTCCTCGTTGGAGTAGCCGGTGGTCACCCAGGCCACCATCTCCCGCTCCCGGTCGGTCAGCTCGTCCAGCCCGCCGACCGGGGCACCGGAAGGCGGCGCGCTCGGCGCCACCTGGCTGGCGAACAGCGAGACCACCCGCCGGGTGACCGACGGCGAGAGCAGCGCCTCGCCCGCCGCCACCACCCGGATCGCCCGTACCAGCTCGTCCGGCGCGGTGTCCTTGAGGATGAACCCGCTCGCCCCGGCCTGCAACGCCTCGAAGACGTACTGGTCGACCTCGAAGGTGGTCACCACGATCACGCGGGTCCCACCGAGCGCGGGGTCCGCGCCGATCCGGCGCAGCGTCTCCAGGCCGTCCATGCCCGGCATCCGGATGTCCAGCAGCAGCACGTCGGGCCGGTCGGCCCGGATCAGCTCCAGTGCCGCCTCGCCGCTGTTCACCTCGCCCACGACCGCCATGTCCTCTTCGCGGTCGATCAGCACCCGCAGCCCCATCCGGACCAGCTCGTGGTCGTCGGCCAGCGCCACCCTGATCATCGCGCACCCCCGGCCAGCGGAAGACGAGCCGACACCCGGAAACCGCCGCCTTCGCGCGGCCCGGCCTCCAGCCTGCCGCCGACGTCCTCGACCCGGCCGCGCATCCCGGTCAGCCCGCGGCCGGGCGCCGGCTGCTCCCCGGCCGAACCGCACCCGCGGTCCACGACCTGCACCAGCAGCTCGTCCCCGGACCGGACAATGTGGACACCGGCACTGGTCGGCCCGGCGTGTCTGAGCACATTGGTCAGTGACTCCTGCACCACCCGGTAGGCCACCACGTCGATATCGCCGGCAAGTTCCGTGTCCATGTTCTCCATTTCGAGCTCCACCGGCAGACCGCCGGCGCGCACCTGTTCGACGAGTTCACCGAGCCCGGCCAGACCCGCGTCCTGGGTCAGGTCCGGCAGCTGTCCCCGGTCCGCCGGCGCGGGCGGCGGTTCCTCCCCTTCGGCCGCGGAATCGTTGCGGTGGAAGGTATCCAGCATGGTGCGCAGCTCGGTCAGCGACTTGGCGCTGGTGGCCTGGATCGCCTCGAGCGACTTGCGCGCCTGCTCGGGCTGCTCGTCGAACACCAGCAGCGCGACCCCGGCCTGCATGGCGACCACCGCGAACCCGTGGCCCGCCACGTCGTGCACCTCACCGGCCACCTTGATCCGCTCCTCCAGCGCGACCCTGGTCACCAGCTCCTGCCGCGACCGTTCCCGCGCCGACCGCGCCATGTGCAGCAGCGCGCCGAGCGACCATGGCAGCACGATCCAGCCCATCCAGGCCAGCGTCAACGGCAACGGGGTGTCCCCGATCAGCCTGACCAGCACCGTGGCCGAGGCGGCGGCCGCAGCCAACCCGCAGGCGGGCAGCGAGACGCGCAGCGGGCGCAGCCGCGCCACCTCGAACATCCCGATCACCATGCACAGCTGCACGGGCCCGTACGGATAGCCCTCGAACAGGTACACGCTGACCGAGAGCATGCCGCCGGCCAGCGCCCATACCGGGGCGGTGCGGCGCAGGCCGAGGGTCGCCACCACGGCGAGCACGATCAGCAGGTACGCCCAGAAGTCCATGGCACGGGACCGGTCGGCCTGCAGGGTGGCGGCGCCGATGGTGCCGAAGATGACACAGATCCCGAAGCCGGCCGCGAAAGCGAGGTCGCGCAACGGCAGCAGTGCGCGCAACCTGGCGAGGTGCATACGAAGACCTCAGGTCGCTTCGAAGTCCAGACGGCCTGTCACGGTTCGAGAATACGGCCGGCCCCGCCGAACGCAAGTCCTCCCCGGAACGAGCCCAACGTGACGTTTGGCTCGTTCTACTGGCCGAACGTCACGTTGGGCTCGTGGCCGACCTACCGTGCGGCTTCGCCTGCTTTCGGGCGGTCCAGCTCGGCGGCGACGTCGAGCACCAGGTCCAGATCCTCGGCCGGGAACAGGCAGGCCCTGGCGATCGCGTCGGAATCGGCCAGGATGACCGAATTCACCCCGGGTCGGATGCCGGCCGCGGTGACCCAGTGCACCGACTCGGTCGGCACCCCGAAGGCGAACCGCCGCGGGTGCGGCCGTTCGTCGGCGTCCACCAGGTGGTACGGCCGCCTGGTCACCGCCAGGCCACCGGTCTCGTAGTGCTCGCCGGGCTGGTCCGGGATCAGGTACGGCCGGCACTGCCCGGTGCGCAGCAGGCATTTGATCAGCGGATCGTTGGTGCGCCTGATATCCATCTCCGGCAGCCTGGCCTCGACCAGTGCCGAGACCCGCACCGGCGGGCCGGGGATCGCGACCGAGCTGACCAGGAAGGCGTCGCCGTCGGGCGCGGGTTCCACCCGCACGCCGGGGCCGAACACCTGCAGCAGCCCGGCCTGCATCAGCGCGATCATCTCCTCGATCCGCTGGGCTGGCGGCCCGATCGAGACGAACGCGTTGAACGGGGTGTACCACTCGCGCAGTTCGTCGCGATAGGACCGTCCGGTGAGGCCGCTGTGGTCGACGACCAGCCGGATTTCGTTGCGCAGGTCGCGAAGCACGTCCAGGGCGGCCTTGACCGGGCTGGTCACGTTGCCGCGGCGGGCTTCGACGAGGTCCGCGCGCAGGTAGTCCAGCAGCCAGCTCTGGAACTCGGCGTGATCGCCGAAGCTGCGCTCGCCGTACGGACGGGCGATCCGCGCCCAGTCCCACAGTTCCGACGGCCGGACCCCGTGCCGGCCGGGCAGCCACTTCTCCGCGATGACGTCGTCGGCGAGATAGCGCCCGACGAACGCCTCCGCCTCGGCCGCGCCGCGGCGTTCGGAGATCAGCGTGCGGTAGTAGACCGCGCCCACCTCCCGCGCGATCAGCGACCACACGTCGCGCTGGAACTCCGTGCCGCCCCGCGCCCGCAGCGAATCGATCACGTCCTGGGTCAGCACCCGCGGCTCGTGCCGCCCGGTCGGCCCCTTCTCGTTCTCGCCGCGCGCGTGGTAGGGAACGCTGCGCCGCGAACCCGCGTACATCAACGGCTCGCAACCCGAAGGCCGGTAGGTCAGCCCGCCGTCCTCGCGCCGGACGAACCGCCCGCCGCGGCCGGTGGTGAGCAGCTCCAGGTAGTCGAAGAAGTTCAACCCCATGCCGCGCAACATGACCGGCTCGCCCGCACCGATGAATCCGAGGTCCACATCGGCCGGGTTGCTCGGCGGCTGGTAGCTGACCTTGCCGTCGCCAGCCGCCGAGTACTCCGCCAGCCGCCGTTCCTCCTCGGTGGGCACCATGTCCACGTGCCCCTGCGCCAGCACCACAGCGTCCAAACCGGACAGAAGACGGCCGTCGTCGAGCTCCAGCACCTGCGAACCGCCGGCGACGTCGTGCAGCGCCACCGCGGTGGCGCGGTGCAGCTCCACCCGGATGTGCGCGGGCGCGGACCGGATCAGCCGCCGCAGCACCCAGCGCAGGTAGTACCCGTAGAACGCGCGGGTCGGATAGGAGTTCGGGGTGAGCTCCCCGGCCTCCGCCCGCACGTGCGCCGGGTACGCCGCACCGAAACCCGGCCGCTTGGCCCAGTCGTAGAGCGACGGTCCCGGCACGATCGGCCCGGCGCACTCCACGCTTTCGTCGGTGTACATGGTCACCTGCGACGCGACCGTGTTCATCAGCAGCCGCTGCGGCTGGTCGACCCGCCACACCCGGCCCCCCTCGCCCGCGAGCGGGTCCACCAGGTGCACCACGACGCGGGCGGACGAGCCGGAAACCGCCGCGTTGGCACAGATCCGTTCCACCACGGAGATCCCGCGCGGCCCGGCGCCAACGACGCAAAGGGTGGTGGTCATCTCAGGCCCTGCGCGCCGAGTCCTTCGACTCCCAGCTGTAGAAGCATTCGGCCATCGCGTCCTTCGGCGACTTCCAGGTGGGCAGGTACGGAGTGATGTGCTCCTCCAGCAGCCCGCTCACCCTGGCGAACTCGGGGTGCTTGCGCGCGTCGCCGACCGCGCTGTCGCCCGTCACCTCGGTCTCCAGCAGGTGCACGTACAGGTCACCGAGCCGGTACAGCGAGCGGTGCTGCACGCCGGCCACCCGGGGCAGTTCGGTCTGGTCGGACTCGCCGAAGATCTCCGCCACGCGACGCTCGGCATCGGGCTGGATCTTGGCGACGATCAACGTCCTGTGCATATTTGCCTCAATCGAGTGAGTAATACATGTTTCCCGGCCGGATAGTCGTGTTTTCGACTTTCCTGGAAAAGTATCCGCAGCGGCCCATCCCAACGTCGTGAGCCTCGCGTCCTCAGCTCGGCGGGAACCTGTTCCCCATGCGGGTAAACAGGTCCTGGTTCTGCTGCCCCATACCGGCCCGGCGCGCGTGCACCACGGCTTCGGTGCGGTCCACTATCCGCAGTTTCGCGAAGATCCTGGACAGGTAGTTCCGGACCGTCTTGATGGACAGGTCAAGGTCGCGGGCGATCGCCGCGTTGCCCCGGCCGTCCGCGATCAGCTCCAGCACCGCCCGTTCCCGGTCGGTGAGCTCGGGGAACGGCATGCCGCCGCCGCGCGGCTCGGTCAGGTGCTCGATGACCCAGCTCGCCACCCCCGGACCGAACGCGATCCCGCCGCGCCGGACCGTGTCGATGGCCCTGCCGATGTCATCCATGCTGGCGCCCTTGAGCAGATAACCGCGGGCACCGGCGCGCATCGCGGCGAAGAACGTTTCGTGATCCTCCAGCACGGTCAGGATCACCACCGCGGTACCGCGTCCACCAGGCTGTCCACCGGGCTGCCCACCGGGGTCCCTCGCCGCGATCGCCCTGGTGGCCATGATCCCGTCGATACCGGGCAGCGCGATCTCCATCAGCACCGCGTCCGGCCGCAGCTGGCCGCTCATGCTGACCACGTCGTTCCCGGTGCCCGCCTCGCCGACCACCTCGAAGGCGGGATCGGCCTCGAGCAGCTTCCGCAGCCCGGTCCGGAAAACTGGGTGCTCGTCGCCTATCAGTACCCTGATCCGCTCGCCGTACCGCCCGTCCGCCCTCACGAGCACGATCATCGGCACCGGATCCTAGCCTGCGAAACATTTCTGTTGAAAGTCTCAGGAGTTCCCAGCGGATTCAGGGACGTAAATCCCGGCCGAACGGGAATTCGTCCCGTTCGGCCGGGTTTTCACTCGACCGTTCAGTCGATCAGCTTCCGCTGAGCATTTCCACGATCGGCGCGAACTTTTCCAGGAAACCGGAATTGACCGAAATGTAGGAAATGCCCAGTTCGTCGCGCCAGCGGCGCAGCACGTCCGCGTTCTCCGCCGCGGTCCCCGGCAGTACCGTCACCGCACCGGCCGCGGCGAGCTCGGCGCTGCTCATGCCGATGTACTTCTGCATCTGCGTCGGCAGCTCGTCGCCGACCGCGATCAGGTTGATGTTCAGCTCGATCTCGTCGAAGCGCGCGCCAGCGGTCTCCCTGAACCGGTCCACAATGGACGCCGCCTCGGCCTCGGTGGTCTGCGGCTTCCAGGTGAAGGTCACGATGTCCGCCTCACGGGCGGCGAGGCCGAGCAGCTTCGGGCCGGCACCGGCCAGCAGCAGCCGCGGCCGGTCCTCCTGCGCCTTCAGCTCCGCCACCAGCTCGGCCACCCCGGCCACCCGTTCACCAGGCGAGCCGAAATCGCGGCCAAGCTCGGCGGCGAACTGCTCGGACCCCGGGCGCCCGGTGCCGAGCCCCAGCTCGAACCGGCCGCCGGAGAGGTTGTGCAGGGTCTGCGCCTGCCAGCTCAGCATCCGCTTGTCCCGGAACGCCTCGGCCAGCACGAAGGTGCCGAAACGCAGCCTGCTGGTCACCGCGGCCACCCCGGACAGCACGGTCAGCGGGTCGTGCGCGCCCATCGGGTCGGGGGTCACCAGCGTG
Organism: Amycolatopsis nigrescens CSC17Ta-90; assembly: GCF_000384315.1. GTDB lineage: Bacteria > Actinomycetota > Actinomycetes > Mycobacteriales > Pseudonocardiaceae > Amycolatopsis > Amycolatopsis nigrescens. The sequence continues at coordinate 1,358,641 of NZ_ARVW01000001.1, forward strand.
TCGAAACCCAGCTCTTCGGCCCGGCGGGCGACGCTGGTGACGGCCTGGATGTCCGGCGCGTAGCCGGCGACCACACCGAACCGGAACGGACGATCGGGCATGACGAACTCCTCGGGCTAGCTGATGGGACCGGACGCGCGCCCGGTCAGGACTTGACGGTTTCCCGGTCGCCGTTGACCAGCCCGTACAGTGCGACCGCCCCCGAGCCGGCCACCACGGCCAACGCGATCGCGGAGACCACCATCTCCACCGGCGAAGCGGCGAAGGGAGACACGCCGGCGAAGGATTCGATACCCACCACCACGGTCAGTACCCCGTACGCGGCCGACGCGAGCAGCACCAATTGCGTCCGCTGCCGCTCGGTCCAGTCCAGGAACCGCAGCAGCCAGGCCAGCCCCGGCAGGATCAGCAGGCCGTGCATGGCCACCGCGTGCAGCGGCTTCAGCCCGCCGGCCGTGGTGTAGGCGAGCTGCGGGTTGCCGCCCCTGGCCTCCACCACGCCGCGGGCGATCATCACCGCGCCGGTGACCAGTGCCACCAGCAGGGTGAGGAAGCCGAAGCGCACCGCCACCCGCATGCTCGGCGACAGCTCCCCGGTACCGATCAGGATCGACGCGGCGAAGCCGATCGCGGTCAGGATGATGATCCCGCCGCCGGCGGCCAGCGTCATCGCGACCACGTTGTCGAACGGGGTCTCGAAGTTGAAGTGCGACGGCACCCCGCGCCAGGCCTGCAGGCTGACCCCGGCCGTCTCCACCACGCAGGACGTGGTGAACACGCCGAGCAGGATGTTGCGCGCCCGCGGCCGGATGCGCACGAACGAGGTCGCCCAGGCCACCGTGATCAGCGTCAGCCCGAAGGACAGGCCGAAGGTGGCCGCCTTGCGCAGGGACACCGGGCCCGACCAGGAGGCACCGGTCACCAGCAGCACGACCACGTGCACCAGCCCGCTGGCGAACAGCGCGGTGCCGATCGCGTAGGCGATCCGCTCCACCCGCCTGCCCTCGATCCAGGTGCGGCCCAGCGCCTGCCACACCTTGTGCAACCTGGTCATTTCCATGTTCACCATTGTCCGTGCCGCGCTCGGGCACCGGCAAGGCACAGGGAGAGTAAGTCCGGGCTGCGCTTCTGCGGCCATCCAGTACGTCAGCCTGCGTAGGCGCAGGGACGCCCCAGGGCGGACGTTTCCGCCGGCCGGGGCGCGCATGCTACCCGAGTGACCGAATTCGAAACCGCGCTGAGCCCGGCCAGCAAGCTGAACGCGGCCTTCCTGTTCGTCGCCGCCGGCGGGATCATCGTCCAGACCGCCTTCGTGGTGCCCGGGTACTCCAGCCTGCCACCGGGGCCGATCATCCTGGCCTGCGTGGCCACCGCCGTGCTGGCGCTGGCGCCGAGGTGGCGATGGGTCAGCGTGCTCGGCCTACTCGCTCCTGCGTACGTCATCACCACCGGCATCGTGGAGCGGACCAGCTGGGCGCGGCTGCGCGACCCCGGCGACTTCCTGCCCTTCCTGGGGGCCGTGCTGCAGGAGGTCGGCGTGCTCTTCGGGGCCCTGTTCGGGGTCATCGCGGTGGCGCAGGCGTACCGATCCAAGACAGCGCAGCGACCGGATTTCGACAAACAGGACGCCTGAACGACCTCGTGCGCGTTTTTGTCATCCACGAGCGCATTCGTGCTGCCCGGCATTCATCGGCGCTCATCGGTGACCGAGTTCCCTTCCTTCCCGTGACGGGCCGGTTCCCTGGTAGCCGGGACAGGCGACTCATGACCGAGGGACCTTCACGGGCCAAGGTCGATACTGCACCCACACCGCGTATGGAGGTAAGTATGTCCACCCAGGACAACATGGATCTCGTTCGGATGATCACAGAAAAAGGCTTGAACAACGGCGATGTCAGTTTCCTCGACGACGTGTTCTCGCCGGACTACGTGGTGCACGCGCGCGATCTCAACCTGCCCGCCGGGCCGCACGCCTTCGCCAAGGCGGTGGAGTTCTGGCGCCAGTCCTTCCCGGACTTCCACTGCACCATCGAGCACATGATCGGTGAGGGCGAGTACGTCGCACACCGCTTCAGCACCACCGGCACGCACACCGGTCAGCTCGGCCAGATGCCGCCGACCGGCCGCAAGTTCCACGTCTCCGGGGTGGACATGCACCGCGTCGTCGACGGCAAGGTCGTGGAGTCCTGGATCAGCGACGACATGCCGCGGATCCTGATCGAGATCGGCGCGCTGGCCCCGGCCGGCGGCCCGCCCGCCGGTGGTCCGCCGAAGCACTGACCTCCCACTCACCTGCGTCGACCGGTTCGGCGAACCGACTGGAGAATTACATGGGAATGCAACGGATCGGATTTCTCGGCCTCGGCGCGATGGGGTCCGGGATGGCGAGCCGGCTGGCCGCCGGCGGTTTCACCGTCTCGGTCTACAACCGCACCAGGGCCAAGGCCGAGGCGCTGGCCGGGCCCGGCATCACGGTGGCCGAGACGCCCGCGGACGCGGCGCGCGACGTCGATGTGCTGCTGGTGAGCCTGGCCACCGCGGACGTGGTGGAGGACCTGCTGTTCGGCACCGGTGGCGCGCTGGCGGCGGCCGCCCCCGGCACGATCATCGCGGACATGAGCACGGTCTCGCCGGACGCCGCGCGCGCGTTCGCCGACCGGGTGGCCGCCGCCGGCCACCGGGCGCTGGACTCCTGCGTACTGGGTAACGCCCAGCACGCGAAGGACGGCGAGCTGCGGTTCATGATCGGTGGCGACGCGGCGGACGTGACCGCGCTGCAGCCGGTCTTCGACGTGCTGGCCAAGGAGGTCGTGCACCTCGGCGACCACGGCAAGGGCGCCACCGCGAAGGTCGCGATGAACCTGTTGATGGGTGTGCAGATGCAGTCGCTGGCCGAGGCGATCGTGTTCGGCGAGCAGGCCGGCCTCGACCGCGGGCAGCTGATCAAGATGATCGCGGCCAGCGGCTACAGCTCGCCGATGATGAAGTTCAAGGCCGGCGCGATGGCCCGGCGCGACTTCGAGCGCGCGGACTTCAAGCTCGCCCTGATGCGCAAGGACCTGATGCTCGCGCTGAGCGACGCGCAGCGGTACGGCGTACCGATGCCGGCCACCAGCGCCAGCTACGAGGTGCTCACCGCGGCGGTCAACGCCGGGCTCGGCGATCTCGACTGCGCCGCCGTGCTCTCCGAGGTCGAACGCCAGTCCGGCGTCTGAGCCCCGGAAACCCCGAACCAGGGAGAAGAAATGCGTTACCAGCACGTGAACGTGGCCCGGTCCGGGGGACTCGAGACGATGGAGCTCACCATCTCGGACACCGGGCCGGTGAAACCGGGTGAGGTGATCGTCCGGGTCGAGGCGGCCGGTATCTCCTACGGCGACATCCTGCACCGGCTCGGGGTCATTCCCGGTTCGGTCAAGCCGCCGTTCACCCCCGGCTACGACCTGGCCGGCGTGGTCGAAGAGGTCGGCGCCGGGGTGCAGGGTCTCGAAGCGGGCCAGCCGGTCGCGGCGGTGGTCAACACCGGCGGCTACGCCGAACGCATCGCGCTGCCCGCCGAGCGGGTGGTGCCGATGCCGGCCGGGGTGGACGCGGTCACCGCCGTCGCGGCCGGGCTGAACTACTTCATCGCCTACCAGATGCTGCACCGGGTGGCGGCCGCCAAGCCGGGACAACGGGTGCTGGTGCACGGCGCGTCCGGCGGGGTCGGCCTCGCCTTCCTGCAGCTGGCCGAGCTTGCCGGCATCGAGTGCTGGGGCTCGGCTTCCACCAAGAACCAGCACATCATCGAGAAGTACAACGGCCACCCGATCGACTACCAGCGCGAGGACTTCGTGCAGATCATCCGCGGGCTGCCGGAAAAGAAGGTGTACGCGGCCTTCGACGCGATCGGCGGGTTCCACTTCCACCGCTCGTACTCGCTGCTGGAAAAAGGCGGCATCCTGGTCGCATACGGCCAGAGCGCCGCGCTGGTGGACGGCAAGCCCAAGGCCGCGGTCGGGGCATGGGGGTTCCTCGGCGGAATCGCCTTCCCCAAGCTCATCCCGGACGGCAGGCGCACCACCTTCTACAACGCCTGGGCACTGGAAAAGAGCCACCCGCAGGCCTACCGGGAGGACCTTGGCAAGGTGCTGAGCCTGCTCGCCGAGGGCCAGATCGAGCCGATGATCGCCAAGACGGTGCCGCTGAGCGAGGCCGTCACCGCCCAGCGAGACCTGGAATCCGGGGCGGTCACCGGAAAGATCGTGGTGACGACCGAGTAGCCGGCCGAATTTCCTGCGTGACACCGGATCTGTTCCCAGCCTGCCGGGATATCCGGCCCATGCCCCGGTGACCGGTGCCGCGCCACCCTGAAACAGAGCCAGAACCGTCGAAGCAGAAAACACACAAGGGAGTGCACATGTCCAACGAGAAGCCCCCCGTGACCATCGATGTCGCCGACCTGAAGCCGTTCGACCTCGGGTCGGACCAGGGCAAGGCGATCTGGCACATGGGCTCGCTGATGGTCTTCAAGGCGACCAGTGAGGAGACCGGCGGGCAGTACTGGCTCGCCGAGCAGACCGCCACCTCCGGCTACGCGTCGCCGGTGCACGTGCACACCCGTGAGGACGAGCTGTTCTACGTGCTCGAGGGCGAGCTCAGCATCGAGATCGACGGCGTCATGCACAACCTCGAGGCCGGCTCCACCCTGTTCGGCCCGCGCAACCTGCCGCACTCCTACAAGGTCGAGTCGCCCACCGCGAAGTGGCTGGTGCTGGGCACCCCCGGTGGTTACGACGGCTGGTTCTTCGACACCGGCAAGCCCGCCGAGCGCCTGGAGATCCCGGCCTTCAACCCCGACGACATCCCGGACTTCGGCGCCATCATCGCCGCGGTGGAGGCCTACGGCGGCAAGGTGCTCGGCCCGCCGCGCGCCTGAGCACCGGCCCCACCCCGCGTCACCCGGACCGAAAGATTGCTGATGACTATCGACGTGCACGGACACGTGACCTCACCGGAGCTGTTCAAACGGTTCCCGATGCCGCCCAGCCTGGCCGACATCGACGGCATGATCGAGCAGAAGCTCGCGGTCGGCATCGACATGACGATCGTGGGCAGCCCGGTCGGCGCGGGAACCATGGTTCCGGTGCCCGGCCTGGACAACTACGCGCAGCCGGCCGACCAGCTCGACGCCTTCCACGAGTGGGTCGCCGAAACCGTGCGGTCGCATCGGGACAATCTGCGCGGTTACGTCTACGTCAACCCGTTCGCCGAGGACGGCTCGCTGGCCGGTGCCGCGAAGCTGCTCGGCCGGGAGGAATTCGTCGGGCTGATCGTGAACACCTCCGTCCGCGGCGAGTATCTCGGCTCGCCACGGGCGGAGGAGTTCTTCGCGATGGCCGAGGAGACCGGCAGCCCGGTGCTGCTGCACCCGCCGGCCGAACCGGTGGGCGCGGCGGCCATGAACGGGCACCTCGGCCTGGTCGAGCACGTGGCGAGGCCGTGCGACATCACCTGCGGGGTGGCCTCGATCCTGTTCGCGGGCTGGCTCGACAAGTTCCCCCGGTTGAAGCTGATCGCGGCCAACGCCGGTGGGGCGCTTTCCCTGCTGCGGGAGAAGCTGGACCTCGCGCAGCAGCGCGCGAGGGGCGGTCCCCCGCCCGGCGCCGGGGGTCCCCCTCGCGGCGGGCCTCCCGCGGGCGGGCCCCCTGCCGAGGCGGTGGCCCCGATGAGCGGGCAGCTATCCCGGATCTACGTGGACACCGCGACCCCCAGCAGGCTCGCGCTGAGCGCCGCGGCCACCGTGTTCGGCCCGGAGCGGCTGCTGTTCGGCACCGACTCCCCGCCGCTGACCGCGCCGCTGCACACCGGGCTGGACCTGGTGGAGGAACTGGCCGTGTCGGCGGAGCAGCGCGAGCTCATCCGGTCCGGCACCGCACGTGAACTGTTCGGATTGGAGACATCATGACGACTTTGGCCGGACGCAAGGTCCTGGTCGCCGGCGGTTACGGCGGCCTCGGCGCGGTCATCTCCGAGCAGCTGGTCGCCCAGGGCGCCGCGGTCGCGATCGCGGGCCGGTCCGCGGACAAGGCGGTGGCACTGGCCGACAAGCTGCGCACCGCGGACGCGCCGGTGATCGGCAAGGAGCTCGACATCACCTCGAGCGCGAACATCCGGCAGACCGTGGCCGAGGTGGCCGAGGAGCTCTCCGGGATCGACACGCTGATCAACTGCGCCAGCAAGCTGGAGACCATTCCGGCGGAGAAGTTCCCGGAGCAGGAGTTCCGCGACATCGTGGAAGCCAACCTGACCGGCGCTTTCCTGCTGTCGCAGGAGATCGGCAAGCGGATGATCGCCTCCGGCGAGCACGGCAGGCTGATCCACCTGTCCTCGGTGCGCGGCGCCGGCGGCGGACGGCGCGGGTTCAGCGCCTACGGCGCCAGCAAGGCCGGGCTCGACCTGCTGGTGAAGCAGCTAGCCACGGAATGGGGCAAGCACGACATCACGGTCAACGCGGTCGCACCCGGCTTCGTCCGGACCGAGTTCGTCGAGCAGGCCACCCAGGACGCCGGTTTCCTGCAGATGCTCAAACAGCGCATCCCGCTCGGCCGGTTCGCCGAGCCGGAGGAGGTGGCCAGCGCGGTGCTCTACCTGGTCTCCCCGCTCGCCCGCTTCATCACCGGGCAGGTCATCTACGTCGACGGCGGCGTGACCGCCAGCCAGTGAGCACGTTCCCGCAAGAAGTACCGCAAAACCCTTGAGGAGAAGAAAAATGTCGGTTTGGCACGGGCTGCAGTACCCCCTGAAGCCGGGTAGCGAGGAGACCGTCAAGGAGCTGTTCCGCAAGAGCGGGCGGCCCACCTTCGACGTCACGGACGACAACGGCGAAGTGGTCGGCAGGCTGCTGGGCACGATGGTCTTCGTCGGCAAGGAGATCGCCATCCGGATCATCGAGGTCGAGGGCCCGCTTCCGCTGGTGGCCGCGCACATGAGCCGTCAGCCCGAGGTCCGCGAGTTCGAGCGTGAGCTGGAGGAGCACCTCGCCGCCCCGCGCGACATGGTGACCCCGAACGGCGCCAGGCAGTTCTTCCAGCAGGCCGCGCTGGAGAACGTCATCTCGCGGCGGCACGACCAGCCGCTGAAGCCGGTCGGCTGACCCTTTCCCCGATTCGACTAGGAGCGTTTGGACAGTGGAAATCGGACTCGGGTTACCGAACACGGTGGCGGGCACCGAGGGCAGCGTCCTGCTGGACTGGGCGACCGAGGGGGAGCGGGCCGGTTTCTCCACGCTCGCCAGCCTCGACCGGCTCGTCTACGACAACTACGAATGCCTGACCACACTCGCCGCGGCCGCCGCGGTCACCGAGCGGGTCCGGCTGACCACCGCGATCATGATCGGGCCGGTGCGCGCGGACACCGCGGTGATGGCCAAGCAGGCGGCGACCGTGGACCGGCTCTCCGGTGGGCGGCTGGTCCTCGGCCTCGCCGTCGGCGCGCGGCCGGACGACTTCACCGCCAACGGCACCGAGCACGCCGGCCGCGGCAAGCGGATGAACGCCCAGCTGGACGAGATGCGCTCGATCTGGGCCGGCGAGCGGCGTGGTTTCGCCGGCGGCATCGGCCCGGCACCGTCCCGTGATGGCGGGCCGGAGCTGATCCTCGGCGGCCACTCCCCCGGTGCCATCGCCAGGGCCGCCAGGGTCGGCGACGGCTGGATCTCCGGCAGTGGCGGGCCCGGCATGTTCCGCAGCGGCGCCGCGGCCGTGCGGAAGGCATGGGAGGCCGCGGGCCGGACGGACAAGCCACGGCTGGTCGCGCTGTCGTACTTCGCACTGGGCGACTCGGCCGAGGAGCTCGCGGACAGCTACATCAACCACTACTACGGCTTCGCACCGCCGTACGCCCAGCTCGTGCTGAACAACACGGCCAAGGGCGACGAAGCCGTCCGCAACACCATCACCGCGTTCGAAGAGGCCGGCTGCGACGAGCTGATCCTGGCTCCCTGCTCCGCCGACCTCGAGCAGCTCAAGCTGCTCACCGCGCTAGTCACCCAGCGCTGATTCTCTCCCCCCTTGAAGGCCACCATCCCGGCACCCAGCCGCGATGGTGGCCTTTCCCTTTATGCAGCGAAGGCCACCTTGCCTGCGTTCAACGCAGCGAAGGTGGCCTTCGCTGCATGTCGTGAAGGCCACCTTGCCTACGTTGAAGGTAGGCAAGGTGGCCTTCACGGACTTACGAGGCGGGGCATGGCGGAAGGCCGGTGCGTGGGGGACGCACCGGCCTGAGGGGGAAGGGGGTCAGGGGTGGGAGAGGGCGGGGGCGCGGTCGCGGGTGGCGGGGCGGTTGCCCGCGCCGACCCGGCCCTTCGGCTTGTAGACCGAAAGGACCGTCGCGAGTACGAACAGCAGCAGCTGGACGCCGAGGCCGCCGAAGACGAGCCAGGCGGCCAGTGATCCATCCGCCACCTCGGTCACCCGCGGGCCGACGACGAGCACCGGCACCGCCAGGTTGACCAGGGTGAGCAGCAGCTTCTTGAGCACCCAGGTGTGCTTGAACAGGCCCCACGGAGAGGTCAGCGCGGACAGCACGCCGACCACCACGCCCACCGTCAGCAGCGGGATGCCGACGGAGTACACGACCTGTTCGGCGAACCGCAGCGCGGCGTCCTGGCCGGCCGGGTCCGTCTGGGACACCGCGCCGGCCAGGACGAGCAGCTCCGCGAGCACCGCGCCGACCCCGGAAACCGAGGTCAGCACGTGCAGCACGACCAGCAGCTTGCGCTTGGAGGTCATGCCGGTCCGACGACCGTCACGGTCGCCCCGTGCACCGAGGCGTCCGCGACATGCGAAACCAGGTAGTCCGCCAGGTCCGAAGTGCTCACCGGACGCTCGTCGCGGAGCTCACCGTCCGGGATGACCCGGTAGGCCCCGCTCGCGCCCGAGTCCCGCAGCTTCGCCGACCGGACGATGGTCCAGTCGATGTCGTCCGCGAAGTCGGTCAGCTCGGACTCCGTGCGCTCAACGTCGTTGTACGGGTTGCGCTGCTGCTTGTGCACGAAGTACCGCAGCCACAGCTTGCGCAGCAGCGGAGCCTTCGGGCTGATCGCGACCGCCGCGGGCGAGACGGTCAGCAACCGCTTCACCCCGTTCGCCCGCATGCCTTTGAGGATGGCCGAGATCGAGGTCGACCGGACCACCGTCGAGGTGGTGCCGGGCTGCCCGACCGCGAAGACCACCGCGTCCGCGCCGGCGACGGCGCTCTCCGCCACCTCCGGCTCGGTCGCGTCCCCGGTCACCTGGGTGAGGCTGCCGTGCGAGACGGGCGACTTCGGCGGCCGGCGGGCCACCGAGGTCACCTGGTGACCGTCGGCCAGCGCGCGCCGCACCACCTCACTGCCGATCCGGCCGGTACCACCGAATACCACGATGTGCATCGGATTTCGCCCTCCCTCAGGCAATACCGGCGACGAACGCCGCCACGTAGGCGCCCACCGCGACGATCGCGCCGTAGGTACGGACCTGGTGCGCGATGTGCCAGTTGAACCGCTTCTGGACCCAGTCCTTGGCGTGCCGCTCCGGGCTCCAGTGCTCGATCTGGCGCCAGATCGGCCGGTTGAACACCTCCGACACGATGCCGACCACCACCATGGCGATCGAGCCGACGATGAACAGCGCGGACGCCGCGCCCGAGGTCGCGAGGAACGCCGCCCACACCCCGATGCCGGCCGAGATGATCCCGTTCCACACCGCGATCGGGTGGAACACGTGCATGTCGATCAGCTGGCACGCGTTGACGTACCGGTCGTAGGTCATGTTGTTGAGCATCGGCAGAATGGACAGTTTCATGATCCAGAGGGTGCCCAGCTGGACGCCTGCCGAGGCGAGCACCCAGACCGTCAGAATTCCCAGTGTCAGGTCCACGTCATTTCTCCTGAACAGCGTCGACCAGCCCCGCCAGGGACAACGCGTCGCCCCTGGCGGTCTGCATGCGAATGGTGAACCGGAGCGATTTCGGGCTTTCCATGCATTCGCGAAGGGGACGGACCAGTGTCCGATGGTCCGGACTCCGCTCCCACTGCTCGAAGTGCTCGATCGAGTCCCATTCGCTGGTGATCAGCCACTGCTCCGGGTCCGCGGCTGACTGGCAGACCTGGTCGAGGATGTGACCGGGCACGCCGCCTGCCACCTCGTACCGGATCTTGTCGTACGCACGCAGGAAGTCTTCGGTGCGTGCGGCGGGCACGGTGAACATGAAGATCACCCGGGCCCTGGTTTCTTCGTTTTGTTCGGACATCTCACTCTCCCTTCAGGAAGTCGGGGCCGCGGTGACCGGCGTGCCCTGGTCATACCGCCTCAGCAGCACAGAACTGTGGTAGCCGTCGAAGCCGTGCGCACCGATCAGCGCGACGTCCACGTCGGCCTGCCTGGTCTCCGGTACGAAGTCCAGCTCGCAGCCGGCAGCGGGCCGCTTCGGCCCCGCGGTGGCGGGAACCTGCCGCTTGTCCATGGCCAGCAGCGCGGTCACCACGTCCAGTGCCGCACCGCCCTGGTACATCCGGCCGGTCAGCGACTTGTGGGTGGTGACCGGCACTCCGCCGGCACCGAACACGTCGTCGATGGCACCGGCCTCGGTGGCGTCGTTCTCCGGCACGCCGAGCGCGTCCGGCAGCAACATGTCCACATCGGACGGACTGACCTCGGCCCTGTCCAGCGCCAGCCGCATGGAGCGCGCGTACTGCCGCCGCGACCCGCCCGAGCCGGGCGCGGTGTGCGCACCGTCGTGGGTGGAACCCCAGCCGGTGATCTCACCGTAGATCTTCGCGCCCCTGTCCAGTGCGTGCTCCAGCTCCTCGATGAGCAGGACCGCCCCGCCCTCGCCGGGCACGTACCCGGAGGCACCGACGTCGAACGGCTGGTAGGCCGTCTCCGGGTCCTCGCTCGTGCTGAGCCTGCCGCTGCGCAGCTGGCAGGAGAGCGCGTAGGGGGAAAGCGGCGCCTCCAGGCCACCGGCCAGCACGACCGACACCCCGCGGTTGATGGTGCGCGCCGCGTGCGCCAGGCTGTCCAGCCCGCCGGCGCTTTCCGAGACCAGCACGTTGCTCGGGCCCTTGGCCTGGTGCCGGATGGAGAGCTGGCCCACCGTCGCCGCGTAGAACCACGCGATCGACTGGTACGCCCCGACCGTGCGGTCCGGACGGCTCCACAGCCGTTGCAGTTCCTTCTGCCCGAACTGGTTCCCGCCCGAGGAGCTGGCCATGATCACGGACAGCTCGTAGGGGTCCATTTCGGACAGATCGAGGCCGGCGTCGTCGATGGCCTGCTGCGCGGCGTCGAAGCCCATCCAGGTCCAGCGGTCGGTCTGCACCAGCAGCCTGCCGTCGACCTTGCCGGCCACGTCGAACCCGGCCACCTCGCCCGCGATCCGCGTCGCGTAGCTGGACGCGTCGAACAGGCTGATCGGGCCGATCTTGCTGTCCCCGGCCGTGATGGTGTCCCAGTGCGCCTGCGGGTTCATCCCGCTCGGCGAGACGACCCCGATACCGGTGATCACCGCGCGACGACTCATGATGCCAACTCTCGGAGCTTCGTGAAGATCATCGCCGACTGGAAGCCGCCGAACCCGCTGCCGACCGACAACGCGGTGTCAACGGGGACCTCCCTGGCGATGTTCGGGGTGTAGTCCAGATCGCATTCCGGGTCGCGGTTGGCCCAGTTCGCGGTCGGCGGTACGACACCGTCGTCGATCGCCAGTGCGCAAGCGGCCATCTCGATCGCCCCGATCGCACCCAGCGAGTGCCCGACCATCGACTTGATCGAGCTGATCGGCACCCCGTAGGCGGCCGCGCCAAGTGAGCGCTTGAAGGCCGCCGTCTCGTGCCGGTCGTTCTGCCGGGTACCCGAGCCGTGCGCACAGATGTACGACACGTTCTCCGGATTCAGTTTCGCCTGTGCCATCGCGTCATCGATGGCCAGCGACATCTCCGCACCGTCCGGGCGCAGCCCGGTCATGTGGAAACCGTTGCTCCGCGCGGCATAACCGCCCACCTCGCAGTAGATGGTGGCCCCGCGACGGCGCGCGTGCTCCAGCTCTTCCAGGATCAGCACCGCGCCGCCCTCACCGAGCACGAACCCGGTGCGGTCCCGGTCGAACGGCCGCGAAGCGTGCTCCGCGTTGTCGTTGTCCGGAGTGGTCGCCTTGATCGCGTCGAAGGACGCCGCGGTCACCGGGGACAGCGGGGAGTCCGACGCGCCGGCGATCACCACGTCCGCCTCGCCGTCCTGCACCAGCTGGTGCGCGTAGCCGATGGCGTCGATGCCCGACGTGCACCCGGTGGAGACCACCTGCACCGGCCCGTGCGTCCCGTACTTCACCGCGACATCCGCCGCGAGGCTGCTCGGAATCAGTGCCTGGTAAAGGAAACGCGAGGCGTAGTCGTCGTCGACCAGCCAGTTCTTGCCGGTGTCGCTGAGCACCACGTACTCGTTCTCCAGCGCGGTGGTGCCACCGACCGCAGAACCGAGCACGACACCGGTGCGGTCCTGCAGCTCCTCGTCGAACTCCAGACCGCTGTCGGCCACCGCTTCCGCGGCCGCGGCCAGCGCGAACTGCACGTACCGGTCGGAGCGCCGGATCTCCTTGGCGGAGAGCCCGGCGGCGAGCGGGTCGAAATCACACTCCGCCGCGACGCGCGACCGGAAGGTCGACGCGTCGAACAGGGTGATCGGCCTGGTCGCGGTGCGCCCTTCGGTAAGGCAGGACCAGAAGGCCTTCCTGGTCACCCCACCGGGGGCCACCACGCCGACCCCGGTCACCACGACCCGGCGGTTGCTGAGCTCCTTCATGCCTGCCTCGCGAACTCTGCGGCCTCCTCGGCCGTTTCGGTGTCGACGTGCCCCAGCTCCGGCCGGGGTGCGAGCGGGCCGAGGTGGAACACCGCCTTCACCGTCTCGGTGCCCGCGTTGCGCAGGCGGTGCCGGACGTTGATCGGCACCAGCACACCCGACTCGGGTGCGACGGTGGCGGGCTCGCCGTCGAGATCGACGGTCAGCGTGCCGGACATCACGTAGATGAACTCTTCGCTGTACGGGTGGTAGTGCTCGGCGATGCACTCGCCCGGCTCCAGCACCGCGACGCCCATGAATCCCGACTCACTGCCCACCGTGGCGGGCCCGAGCAGCACACGGATCTCGGCACCGCGCCGGCGGTTGGGCGGGATGTCGTCACGGGCGATCGTCTTGTGGGTGGTGGTCATCTTTCGATTCTCCTGTTGTGAAGGGGCGCCGATTACCTCGGCGGCGACCTGCGATGACTGCTTTTCCCGCCCGATGCGGGTCAGCGACTGGCTGCGGAGGTGCGCGCGGCGGCCTCCACCCTCTCCTTGATGACGTTCATCTGGATCGGGGTGTTCGTGTTGATGCGGTTGGTCATTCCGTCGTCGTCCAACGGCGCGGCCGGCTTCATGTGGAAGTCCTGCTTCCAGGTCATCCGGACCTTGCCGTCTTCCTCGGTGTACTTCCAGTAGATGTGCATGTACTCGAACGGGCCGGTCTCCACCCGCTTCGCGTGCACCTCGCGCTTTTCCACGTCGAAGGTGCGCTGGCTGACCCAGCTCCACACCTTGCCGTTCTCGTCGGGGTGCAGTGCCAGCCGGAACTTCACCGTGTTGCCCTCGCGCTCGATGACCTTCGCCTCGGCGTACTCGGTGAACAGGTTGGTCCAGTTGTCGACGTCGTTGGTCATGTCCCAGACGAGCTGGAACGGGGCGTCGATCAGAATGCTCGCTTCGGTGTGTCCCGCCATCTCAGTTAGCCTCCTCGATCTCGGACCGCATGAACGCGGAGATCTCCAGCACGCTCATCGTCAGCGCCTCGTCCGGGATCTGGACCCCGTGCCGTGCCTTGACGATCGCCTGCAGTTCCATCGTCGCCAGCGAGTCGAGCCCGAGGTCGGCCAGCGAGTGGTGCTCGGTGCCGTCGAAGGACGACGCCACCAGGCCCGCGCTGCTGATCAGGATCTCCCGCAGCTCCGCGTCGAAGTTGTCGGTGATTTCGTTCTGTGTCGTCATTTCAGCCTTCTTCCTGTGTTACTGCCTGCACCCGTTCCACCAGACCCGTGCTGTGCGTCGCCTTCCGGAACTCCGGATCGACGAGAACGCGCTGCAAGAAGGGAATCGTGGTCTTGACGCCCGGACCGTCCACTTCGAACTCGCCGAGCGCACGGTCCATCCGGTTGAGCGCCTGCTCGCGGTCCGGCGCCCAGACGATGACCTTGGCCACCATCGAGTCGTAGTGCGGACTGAGCACGTAGCCGGAGTACGCGTGCGTGTCCACCCTGGTGAACGGCCCGCCCGGCGGGTCGAACCGTTCGAGCACCCCGGCCGTCGGCACGAAGTCGCGATCGGGGTCCTCGACGTTGACCCGGCACTCCACCGCCACCCCGCGCAGCTGGATGTCGCGCTGCACCAGGGTCAGCGGATGGCCCGCGGCCACCAGGATCTGCTCGCGCACCAGGTCCACCCCGGTGATCGCCTCGGTGACCGGGTGCTCCACCTGGATCCTGGTGTTGATCTCCATGAAGAAGTAGTTCTCGTACTCGTCCACCAGGAACTCGAAGGTGCACACGCCGGTGTAGCCGACCTCCAGCGCCGCGCGGACCGCCGCCTCCGCCATCGCGTCCGTGGTGCTGGCAGCGAGTGCGGGCGCCGGCCCCTCCTCGAGCAGCTTCTGGTGCCGGCGCTGCACCGAGCAGTCCCTGGTGCCGAGGTGCACCCCGTTGCCGTGGCCGTCGCAGAGCACCTGCACTTCGACGTGCCGGGCGCGCTCGAGGTAGCGCTCCAGGTACACCCGTTCGTCGCCGAACAGCGACGCGGCGACGTTCTTCGCCTGCAGGAAGGTCTCCTCCAGGGTGGACGAGTCCTGCACCACCGCCATGCCCTTGCCGCCGCCGCCCGCGGAGGCCTTGATGATCACCGGGTAGCCGACCCGCTCGGCCGTCTCCAGCGCGTGCGCCGTGTCCGGCGACGGCTCGACGCTGCCGGGCAGCAGCGGCAGCCCGGCCTCGTTCATGATCCGGCGGGCACTGGCCTTGTCCCCGAGCGCGGCCATCTGGGCCGGCCGCGGGCCGATGAAGATCAGCCCGGAGTCGTCGCAGACCTCCACGAAGTCTGCGTCCTCGGAGAGGAAGCCGTAACCGGGATGGATCGCGTCGGCGCCGGTCTGCAGCGCCGCCTCGATGATCGCGGGCGTGTTCTGGTAGCTGCGCCGTCCCGGTGCCGGGCCGACGTGCACCACCTCGTCGAAGTGGCGCAGCACCCGGGGATCGCGGTCCACAGTGGAGTACACGCCGACCGAGGCGATACCGAGCTCCCGGCACGTTCTGGCCACCCTGACGGCAATCTCACCGCGGTTGGCGATCAGCACTTTACTGAACATGTCACCGACCTACTCGTGTCCGTTTACCGTGTCGGCAGTTACGGAGGTCCCGAGCCGCAACAAAGGCTGGCCGAACTCGACCGACTGCCCGTCCTCGACGAGCACTTCGAGCACCACACCGGCGGCGTCCGAAACGATCGGGTTGAACAGCTTCATCGCCTCGACGATCGCCACCGTCTGGCCCTGCTCGACCGTGTCCCCGAGCTCGACGTACGGCGGCTTGTCCGGGCTCGCCGCCCGGTACACGGTGCCCACCATCGGCGAGCTGACCACCACCGACTCCACCTGCTCTTCCTCGAGCTCGGCGGGGACCTGGTGGCCGTTCTCGTGCGCGCCGTTGGGATGCGAGCCGTTGACGTGCACCCCGTTGGTCAGCACGTGCGGCAACACCCCCTGCACCACTTCGGCCGGTCGCTGCCATTCGACTTCGATGGTCGCGTCGCCCGAGCTGACACTCAGCCGATGCAAGGACCCCGGCAGGTCGCCGGCCAGCCGCTGGGTGTGCGCGCGGAGCACCGCCAGCGCGTCGCCGTCGACCTGATCCTGTCGCTCTGTCATCTACTCCACCGGTTCCTTCCGCACCTCGCTGATCAGAACTCCGGCACCGCCGAAGGCACGGAACCTGGCGCGCCGATCCCGGATCAGGTCGCGATCCGCGGCCTGGTCCAGTTCGGTGAGCGTCCTGGCCACGGCGGCGCCAAGTGCGGCCGCCATCACCGGCGCGTCGGTCGGGTCGCTGTCGGGGGGTTCCGGCAGCACGCCGTCCACCACCCCGAGCTCCAGCAACCGGCGAGCGGTGATGCCGAGCGCCCGTGCAGCGGCCGGCGCCGATGTCGCCTCACCCCAGAGAATCGCCGAGCAGCCCTCGGGGGTGATCACCGAGTAGATGGCCCGCTCGAACATCAGTACCCGGTTCGCCACGGCCAGCGCGAGCGCGCCGCCGCTGCCGCCCTCACCGGTGACCACGGTGACCACCGGGGTGCGCAGCTCGAACATGCCGAGGATGTTCTCCGCGATCGCGATGGACTGGCCGTGCTCCTCGGCGTCCTTGCCGGGGAACGCGCCCGGAGTGTCCACAATGGTGACGATCGGGATGCCGAGCCGGTCGGCCAGCCGCATCACCCGCAGCGCCTTGCGGTAGCCCTCCGGCTGGGGCATGCCGAAGTTCCGGCTGATCAGCTCCGCGGTCTGGTGCCCCTTCTGGTGCCCGATCACCGCCACCGGACGGCCGCGCAGCCTGGCGAAGCCGGCCACGATGGACGGGCAGTCCGCGGCGAGCCGGTCCCCGTGCAGCTCGACGAAACCGTCGAAGGCGAGCTCCAGGTACTCCAGCGTGGTCGGCCTGCTGGTCTGCCGCGCCGCGCCCACCGACTCCCAGGCGTCCACTGTGGGCAGATGCTCCGGGTCGCGGACGATCTCGTTCTTCCGGTCGGCGTCCCGCACCAGCTCCAGCTCCGGCCGCATCGGCAGCGGGCCGGTGGCCGGCCGGGTGGCGGCCAGCAGCGACGCCAGCCAGCCGCGCAGGTCCTGGCGGTGCTGCACGGTGTCCACCTGCCCGTGCGCGAGCAGGAAGTCCGCGGTCTGGAAGTCCTTTGGCAGCCGCTCCCGGATGGTCTGCTCGATCACCCTGGGGCCGGCGAAGCCCATCCGGGCGCCCTTCTCGATCACCAGCACGTCGCAGTTGGTGGCATAGGACGCCGCCACCCCGCCATAGGTGGGATCGGTGATCAGGCTGATGCTCAGCAGGCCGGCGTCGCGCAGGGAGGCCAGCGCCTGGCTGATCTTGGCCATCTGCATCAGGGCGAGCACGCCCTCCTGCATCCGCGCACCGCCGGAGGCGCTCACGATCAGCAGTGGAATCCCCCTGTCCACCGCGTCCTCCGCGGTGCGGGTGATCAGCTCGCCGACCGCGGCGCCGAGACTTCCGCCCATGAAACGGAAATCCATCACGGCCAGTGCCAGCGGCATGCCGCCGATCCGGCCGGTGCCGCAGACCACCGCGTCGTCCAGCTCGGTGGCCGCCCTGGCGTTGGCCAGCCGGTCCGGGTAGGGCTGGGAGTCGGTGAACCCGAGCACGTCGGTGGCCAGCACGTGGGTGCTCAGCTGCTCGAAGCTGTCCGTGTCGGTGAGCTGCTCGATCCGCTCGGCGGCGGTCAGCCGGTGGTGGTAGCCGCATTCCGGGCAGACCCCGAGCGCTCGGGCCAGTTTCTTGCCGTAGTTCAGCTCCCCGCAGCCGGGGCAGCGCCGCCAGCTCTGCTTCGCGGGGGCCTGTTCTTGTACGCTGGTCACCTAGTACCTCCGTTGCCGATGTGCCCGGAAGTCCAGTCGTGGCACGACTTCGCCTGGGCGTCCTCAGGCGACTTCCAGGTCACCAGATGGGGCGGGTTGTGCGGACGTGTTCGCTGGATCACAACGACGATCCCGTTTGCTACGATTGGCTTTCCGTTCATTGCGACGTTCCCTGCGCGTCCTGACACGATTTCCTAGCTACGAGTCCACCGTCTGCGAGTCCCACCGTCTTGAGCCAGCCGTCCTGGGACATGCGGGAACCTTGGCCAGGCCCCGAAGGTGTGCGGCACCGATTCGCCGCTGACTAACCTCTCCGTCGCCGCATTCCGCACTACTTCAACACAATTCGGACATGAGGGTTAGGCACTATCCAGTCGACGGGGGCCGCCCGGAGGGTGGCTCGTGGCGGCTGGATGCAGGTGACACGCGGGCGGCGGGCGCGCCGACCGATGTGCCTAACACTCATTCGCATTAGACACATGACAAATAAAAAGCCGGCCGCAGGACGAGTTGTCCTGCGGCCGGCTTTCGGTGCGGGGGAACCGCCCGGGGGAGGCGGAAAGGCGAAGCTGTTTCAGTGCCCCAGTCCGGCCCTCCTGGCCAAGACGGCGGCTTCGGTGCGGTCGACCACCTGGAGCTTGGCGAAGATGCGCGAGTGGTAGTTCCGCACGGTCTTGATGGACAGGCCGAGCGTCCTGGCGATGGTGGCGTTGCCCTGCCCGTCCGCGACCAGCTCCAGCACGGCCCGCTCGCGGTCGGTGAGCTCCGGGAACGGCTTCCCGGCCACCGGTGGCTTGATCAGGTACTCGACCACCCACTGCGCGACCTGGGAGTCGAAGAACAGGCCGCCCGAGCTCACCGTGGCGATGGCCCGGCTGACGTCCTCCGAGCCCCCGCCCTTCATCAGATAGCCCCTGGCGCCCGCGCGCATCGCCGCGAAGAACGAGTCACGATCGTCCAGCATCGTGACCATGATCACCGCGGTGTCCGCGCATCGCCCGACCACCGTCTTGGTGACGTCGATCCCGGACATCCCGGGAAGGTTCACATCCATCAGCACCAGCTGGGGCCGCAGCTGGTATGTCATGGTGAGTGCCTCGTTGCCGGTCCGCGCCTCGCCGACCACCTTCAGCGTTTCGATCTCTTCCAGCAGTGTCCGCAACCCCGACCGGTAGACCGGATGATCGTCCGCGATCAGGATCTCGATCCGGTCTGTGTCCGTACTCCTCATACCTGCCCCCAGATTTTCCACACGGTTAACCAACTCTTCGCCGAAACGGCTTCCTCCGCCGAGCACCACTGCACGGCCCATGCCACGCCAGAGCCCGGCCCGGCGAACGCGGACCGGTGAAAGTCCGCGAGCGCCGAACCGGGCGTGGTGGTCAAACGCGGTCGGCCCCGACCAGAGGCAGGGCCGCCAGCACGACGACGCCGGTGGGGATCGCCGGCTGGATGGTGCACCAGCCGCCGCGCTCGGCGGCGCGATCCACCATGTTGCCCAGCCCCGAGCCGCCGGCCGTCTCGTCCGCCCGCGCGCCGATCCCGTCGGAGGGCGCACCGATCCCATCGTCCTCCACCTGCACGTGGAGCTCGTTCTCGCTGGTCCAGAGTGCGACCAGGCAGTGCTCGGCGTGGGAGTGCCGGAGCACGTTGGTGAGCGCTTCGTTGACGATCCAGAACGCCGCCCAGCCGACCTCGCCCTCGATCGACTCGACCCCTTCGGCGATGTCCACCGAGATCTCCAGCCGGTCGCGGACGACCTGCCGCATCCGGCCGGTCATGCCCCGCAGCGCCTCCGCGAAATTGGCACAGCTGCCGGGACCAACACCACCGATGCCGCCGGCGGTCTCCGGCCTGCGGTGCCGCTGCACGGACATCCGGCGCACCGCCGAGACCAGGTGCGTGGTGGTGGAGTGCAGCTCGGTGAGCATCTGCCTTGCCCGGTCGGCGTCCGAGTGCATCAGCCGCTGGGTGACCTCCAGCTGCATGGTCACCCCGGCCAGCGAAGAACCGACCTGATCGTGCAGATCCCGCTGGACTCGTGACAGTTCCACCCGGTGTGTACAGTTCTCATCCGAGCAGCTTTCCCGCGCCGCGGTGGCCGGGGACTCCTTGGCGGGCGAGCTCAGCACGGCGGGCGCCGCCAGCACCAGCGGGGTGTCGGGCCGCCTCGGCGGCACGATCCGGGGAGCGTGCTCCCGCTGGTCGGGCTCCACCTTGCCGTCGGGGCCGTGGAAGACCAGCCAGCCGGCCAGACCGGCGCCGAAACGGGCGAAAGAAGAGAAAGTAAAGTCGGCGAGCGTGCGAATGAGTCCCTTTCTGTCAAGTCGGGCCGTCGGCTCCGGTTTTTCCACCGGATCTGAACTATCTTGAATTAACCCCATGAATGTCCCAAATCGCGCAGATTGGGCCCAGGATCGATAGGCCGCGTGTATAACCACCCAGAACGCGACCCAGTACCTGTTACCCCCAGCATTGGTCAAGACACGTGAAAGGTATCATCGGCGTAGATGCTCTGCAATGGTGGCGTGCTCACCACCACTTCATTTACACGGTTGGCGTAGCAACTTGATGGATTGCAGGTCGAGCCGGACATTCCGTGCATACCGCACATGATTTTCGCTAACTACGTTTCGTGGTTTGGCGTCCACCCGCCGTTGCCCGAGACGTTCACCGAAGTGCGAGACTTCCTCATGACCGGGCTGGGATTAGCGCCCAACCGAGCCGGGATCTTCCCCAGCGGGGGCAAAGTCCGCCGTCCTGGGAGCGCCGGGATACGTCACCGCCGGTGAGCATCATCCGGCAACCCCCTGAGCAGCGTAGATACCGTGAAATCGGACAAAAAATCGGACACTGGGCCTTGATCGAATGAGCCCGGGAAGGCCGTCCCAGTACCCATTCGGAGCAAGCGGGCGTTGCTTGCGGGCTCGCGCCGGCCGTGGATACCTTGAGTCGCGGGTTACGGTCCGAAGCGCAGACACAAATCATATTCGAACGCGATTCGCATCCTTTGGTCCTCGAATATGTCAAGTCACGCGAATCAGTCGTCCAGCGCCGAGGAGTTACCGCACCGAGATGGGGGCGACTCGGGCACAGCTAGATCAACTCAGTCCAGCCGGATATAAGGACGCACATAATGACACAAAATTCTGGCAGTGTCGCATTAGGGCGGGACCGCCTGATCGCGATCTACCGCACGATGCGGACGATCCGCGAGTTCGAAGAGCGCGTACACGTCGAGTTCGCCGGCAAGGAGCTCCCCGGTGCGGTGCACCTCTATGCGGGACAGGAGGCGGTCGCCACCGGCGTCTGCGCCGAACTCGGCGACGACGACTTCATCGCGAGCACCCACCGCGGGCACGGGCACGCAGTCGCCAAGGGCTGCGACGTCACCGGCATGATGCTCGAGCTCTACGGCAAGGAAGGCGGCCTCTGCGGCGGCAAGGGCGGCTCCATGCACATCGCCGACTTCGAACGCGGCATGCTGGGCGCCAACGGTGTCGCGGCCGGCGGGGTCCCGCTGGCCGCCGGCGCCGCGCTGTCCGCGAAGCACCGGGGCACCAAGCAGGTGGCGGTGGCCTTCGTCGGTGACGGCGGCGCGAACCAGGGTGTGTTCGCCGAAAGCCTGACGCTGGCCTCGGTGTGGCAGCTCCCGGTGATCTTCGTGGTCGAGGACAACGGCTACGCACAGGCCACCGGTACCCGGTACCACCTCGGCGGCAACCCGCTGGCCCCGCGCGGTGAAGCGGTCGGCATCCCGTCGGTCACCGTGGACGGCTACGACGTGTTCGCGGTGCAGGCCGCCACCGCCGAAGCCGTGGCCAGGGCGCGCAGCGGCGGCGGCCCCACCCTGCTGGAGTGCAAGGCGGATCGCTTCTACGGGCACATGGAGGGCTGGGACCAGCAGGCCTACCGGCTGCCCAGCGAGATCGAGGACCTGCGGGCGACCCGCGACTGCATCCAGCTGTTCACCGACCGCGTGCTGGCCGAAAAGGCGCTGACCGCCGGCGATCTCGCCGAGGTGGACGGCTCGGTCAAGGTGAGCATCGACGCCGCGGTGGAAGAAGCCCGCAATGCCAAGGAACCCGACATCGGCGAACTGCTGACCGACGTCTACGTCAGCTACTGACCACAACCAACTGAGGAGGACGTCGTGGCGCGAGTTCTGTCGTACCTGGAAGCCATCGGCGAAGCACTGGCCCAAGAAATGCGCCGCGATCCCAACGTGGTGGCCTTCGGCGAGGACAACATCGGCGGCATGGGGACCGACGGCAAGCTCGGTAACGCCTGGGGCCCCACCAAGGGGCTGCACGAGGAGTTCCCGGACCAGATTTTCGACACCCCGATCACCGAAGCCGCTTTCGTCGGCGCCGCGGTGGGTGCCGCCGCAACGGGCCTGCGCCCTGTGGCGGACCTGCTGTTCGTCGACTTCGCCGGGGTGGCTTTCGACCAGATCATGAACCAGGCCGCGAAACTGCGGTACATGGTCGGTGGCAAGGCAAGCGTGCCGCTGGTGCTGCGGGCCATGTGGGGCGCCGGGATGCGCCGCGGCGCACAGCATTCACAGGCGCTGTACCCGATCTTCGCGCACATCCCCGGGCTGAAGGTCGCGGTGCCGTCCACCCCGGCCGACGCCAAGGGCATGATGATCGCGGCGATCCGGGACAACGACCCGGTGGTGTTCTTCGAGCACAAACTGCTGTACTTCAGCCGCGGTGTGGTGCCCGAGGAGCCCTACGAGATTCCGCTCGGCAAGGCCAGGATCGCGCGTGCGGGCTCCGACTGCACGATCGTCGCCATCGGCCGGATGGTCTCCGAGGCGGAGAAGGCGGCCGAGCAGCTGGCCGGCGAGGGTGTCGACTGCGAGATCATCGATCCCCGCACGGTGTCCCCGCTGGACGAGGAGACCGTCTACACCAGCGTCCGCAAGACCGGGCACTTCGTGGTCGTCGACGAGGCGAACCCGCGTTGCTCGGTGGCCGGGGACATCGCGTCGCTGGTGGCGGAGAACGCTTTCGACGCCCTGCGCGGCCCGGTGCGGATGGTGACCTCACCGCACGTGCCGACCCCGTTCAGCCCCTCGCTGGAGGACGCCTACGCACCGTCGGCCGAGCAGATCTCGGACGCGGTGCGCAGCATCGTCCGCCGCACGGTTCCGGCCTGATCATCCACAACGGACAGATTCGAACAGGAGACATGATGAGCGACATCAACGCGCACCCGCACGTCCAGCTGATGGAGAAGGTGTACGCCGCCTTCGGCACCGGTGACGTGGACACGGCCGGCACGTACTGGAAGCCGGACGCGGTGCACCACTACCCCGGCCGCAACCCGCTTTCCGGTACGCACAAGGGCCTCGAAGCCTCGATCGCGTTCGCGAACAAGATCTTCGAGCTGACCGAGGGCAAGTTGTTCATGGAGGCGTGGGAGATCGGCGCCAGCGAGAACCACGCCTTCGCCCTGCTGCGCACGCGCTACGAGCGCAAGGGCAAGGTGCTGGAGATGCCGTTCATCAACGTGGCCAGGATCGAGGACGGCCTGATCGCCGAGTTCTGGACCTACCCCGAAGACGTGCACGCCACTGATGATTTCTGGAACTCCTGATCCAGCGGACCGATAGACTAGGAGTCAGCACAGCATGAGTACTGTCTGCATAATCGGCGGGAGCGTGCTCGGGTTCGGTACCGCGATCGCGCTGGCCGACCGGGGACATCAGGTGGAGATCCTGGAGCGGTCCACGGACCAGCTTCCCTCCACTGTGGACGAAGCGGCGGAGGCGAAGCGACCGACCGTCCCGCAAGGCGTGCACTCGCACGCCTTCGGGTCGCTGGGCTGCAACCTGCTGCGGGACCGGGCACCGGACGTCTACCAGGAGCTTCTGCACTCCGGCTGCACCGAGGTGAACCTGGCCGACTACACCCCGCCCACGCTGCCGGAGTTCACCCGCAAACCAGAGGACGACGACCTGCGGATGGTGATCTCCCGCCGGTCCACCTTCGAGCTCGCCCTGCGCAAGCGCGCGCTGACCAGGCCGAACATCAAGCTGTCCACCGGCAAGACGGTGCGCGGCCTGGTGGCGGACGGCCAGCGGGTCACCGGGGTCCGCCTCGCCGACGGTGAGACGAAGACGGCCGATCTGGTGATCGACACCACCGGGCGCAAGTCCGCGGCCGAGTCCTGGCTCGCCGCGGCCGGGCTGCCGGTGCCGAACCTGATCAGCGAGAGCTGCAAGATCACCTACTACACCCGGTTCTACAAGCTGACCGCGGCGAACCCGCCGGGACCGCTGAACCGCGGCTTCGGCTCCGGTGGCCTCTGGGACCACTACACCGCGGTGCTGTTCCTCGGCGACAACAAGACGTTCTCCATCTCGTTCGGCATCCTGCCGGAGGACACCGCGTTGAAGTCGCTGCGCACCGAAGAGGCGTTCACCGCCGCGGTTCAGGCCACCCCGCTGCTCGCGGGCTGGGTCGCGCCGGGCAACTCCGAGCCGATCTCGCCGGTGTACGCGATGGGCAGCCTGGACAACTCGCTGAAGCTGCCTTCGCCGGAACAGCCGCCGGTGGAGGGTTTCTACGGCATCGGCGACTCGGTGTGCACCACCAACCCGTCCTACGGGCGTGGTGTCTCGCTCGGGCTCAAGCACGCCTACCTGCTCGCCGACCTGCTCGAGGAGCACCCCGAGGTCGGCCCCAAGCAGGCGTCGGAGTTCGCCGAGCGGACCGAGAAGCTGCTGCGCCCGTGGTGGGAGGAAGCGGTGATGAACGACCGCGGCCGGGCCGCCCTCTGGGAGGCCACGGTGAACGGCGAGCAGCCGCAGCGCCCGCCCGCCGGCATCGTGAACTTCGGCATGGCCGTCGCCGCCTCCACCAAGGACCAGGAGATCTGGCGCCGGGTGGCGAACGTGATGATGATGCTGAAGACGCCCGATACCCTGTACGCGGACGACGAAATCAAGCAGCGCGTCGGCAAGGCACTCGCCGGTGGGCCGCCGCCGCAGCTGCCGGGGGCGTGCCGGTCCGATCTGGTCGAGGTCGTGGCCAAGGCGTCCGGGGCCGAGGAAGTCAGCGCTCACTGAGCAGGGACGGCCGGTTTCGCACCGGCCAGAGGAGGGGTCGATGCGGCTCGCGGTGTTCGGTGCGACCGGTGGCACGGGCAGGGAACTGACCCGGCAGGCGCTGGACCGCAACCACGAGGTGGTGGTACTGGCGAGGAACCCGGACGCCGTCGAGCAGCGCCATCCGGGGCTCCGGGTCGAGCAGGGAGACGTGCTCGACCCGGAGACCGTGGACAAGGTGGTAGACGGTGCCGACGCGGTGCTTTCCGCGCTCGGCATCGGCTACCGCCGGCACGCGACCACCGTTTACTCGGTGGGCATGGCCAACATCCTCGGCTCGATGGACCGTTCCGGGGTCCGCCGGCTGCTGGTGGTGTCGACCAGTTCGGTGCAGGTACCGCCGAAATCGCATCTCGGCGAGTGGATCGTCGGGCGGCTCATCCTGCACCAGGTGCTGCGCAAGCCCTACGCGGACATGATGGAGATGGAACGCCGGATCAGGGCGGCCGACTGCGACTGGTCGCTGGTCCGCGCCGCCCGCCTCACCAAGGGCCCCTTGACCGGCAACTACCGCACCGCCGTCGACACCAAGCTCCGCGGCTGCTGGTCGATTTCGCGCGCCGACGTCGCGCACTACATGCTCGACCAGCTCACCGCCCCGGAAACCCACCGCGCCACCATCGAACTCGCCTACTGACCCCACCGCAGAACTCACCCGGCCCGAACGCAGAACTCGCCTCGCCCGAACGTGGGACTCGCAGTGCGCGAACGTGGGACTCGCGGGCGCGCGGCGAGTCGAACGTTCGGGGTCGGCGAGTCCCACGTTGGGGGTCGGCGAGTTGAACGTTCGGGGTCGGCGAGTCCCACGTTGGGGGTCGGCGAGTCCCACGTTGGGGGTCGGCGAGTTGGCCGTTCGGGGACGGTTAGGTGAGGGTGCGGAGGGCGCGGGCGGCGGAGGTGGGGCCGCCGGCGGCGGTGAAGGACGAGCGGATGCGGCGGGCGTTGGCGGCGTAGGGCGGGGACGAAGTCACTTCGAGGATGGCGGCGCGGATGTCGTCCGGGGTGGCGCGGTCGAAGCGAAGGCGGACGCCGGCACCGGCGTCGACCACCTGCTGGGCCAGCACCGGTTGGTCGTCCCGGATCGGCGCGACCACCAGCGGCACCCCGTGCCCGAGGGTTTCGCAGACCGTGTTGTGCCCGCCGTGGCAGAGCACCACCGCGGCCCGGCGGATCAGCGCGAGCTGCGGAATCCGGCGCACCACCACCGTTCCCGGCGTCTGCAGGTCGCCGAGCACCCCGGCCGGGTCGGCGATCACGCCCTGGAACCGCCCGGACAGCGAACTCAGCGCTTCGGCGGCCGCGGCCAGGAACCGGCGTCCCGCCTCCTCGTTCGCGGTGCCCAAGGTGACCAGCACCAGCGGCCGTTCCCTTACCTGGTCCCACGGGAAGTCCACCGATTCCGCCCGGTCCGCGTACGCGGGCCCGACGTAGCGCACCGGCACCGGCAGCGCCGGCCGTCCCGCCAGCGCCTCGGTGGTGAACGCCAGCAGCAGCTCCGGCGAGAACCGCAGATCGGCGTCGGTGTGCACGCCGTGGCGCGCCCGCAGCCCGGCCTGCAACCCGGCCACCCAGGCGGCGACCTTGGGCAGCGCGGCCAGCGGATCGGACAGTTCCGAGGACGTGCTCGCCGAAGTCGCCCACGGCAGCCCTTCCCTGCTCGCCACCAGCGCGCCCGCCATCGCCTGCTGATCCGCCACCAAGACGTCCGGGGCGAAATCCCGGACCGCGGCCGCCACCGGCTCGGTCATCGCGTCGGCGAGCGGGACGAGGTACTGCTCCCAGAGGAACTTGAGCGCGGCGAACCCGCGCAGCGAACCCGGCCGGCGGTCCAGCGAGAACTCCGCCGAATCCCCGGCCGGATACACCCGCGCGCCGCCGGTCAGCTTGCCCAGCGCGGGTTCCGGCCCGGCCCAGGCCACCTCGTCCCCGCCGGCCGCCAGCTCAGCCGCCACCCCGCGCAGCGGGTTGACGTGCCCGGTCAGCGGCGGCGCGACGAACAGGAACCTACGACCCGGCATGCCGCGCGACCCACTCCAGCAGCAGTTCCCGCACCTGGCGGTGCTGCTCCACCAGCACCGAGTGCCCCTGCCCGTCGAACACGTGCCGCTCGCCCTTCGGCAGCAGCGACGTCAGCGCGTCCAGGTCATCGGCCTGGTAGCCATCCCGGCCGAGCAGCGACAGCACCGGGCAGTCGATCGAACGCACCTGGTCCAGCGTCATCAACGGCCCGAGCGGCACCTCCTCGGCCATCGTGGTGGAGGTGATCCGCCTGGCCGCCAGCCTGGCCAGCCGCCGGTGGTGCGCGCTGTAGGCGGCTTCGATCCACTCGTAGCTCTCCTCCTTCTGCAGGAAGGACACGGCGTGGTCCAGGATCTCGGTCATCTTCCTGGCCCACTCCTCGGTCGGCGGCTCCGACTCGATGCACACGATGCTGCGAACCCGCTCCGGGTACAGCCACGCGTAGCTGTAGGCGAGGGTGCCGCCGAAGCTGTTGCCGACCAGGTGCACCCGGCGCCCCGGCGCGACCTGCCGGAGCAGATCGTCCAGGTCGGCCACGAAGTCCTTGATCGTGTACCCGCTCGGCGGGTTCTCCGTCTTCCCGTGCCCGCGCAGGTCGTAGCTGACCACGTCGATCCCGGCCGCGGACACCGGCGGGGCCAGCGTGAGGTAGAAGCTGGCCAGGCTGTCGGTGCCCATGCCGTGAATGAACACCACGGTCTCGCCCGTCGGCCGCTGCGCCGGCAGCAGGTGGACGTTCGTCTGCAGGTTGTTGACCAGCATGGTGGGCACGGTTCAGCGCTCCCCTGCTGTGGTGTTCTCCGCGGCCTCCACGTAGTCCGCGATGTCGCCGACCCGCAGCCCGATCACCTCGTCGAGCTCCTTCTCGGCGAGGAACTCGGCCAGGTTCACCCCGGGGCCGAAGTGCTCCATCAGGATTCCGGCGAAGGTCACCAGGTCGATGCTCTCCAGCTGGAGGTCCTCGTGGAAGGTGGTCTCCCTGGTGATCTCGATGCCGAGCAGCTCGACGTCGCCCACCAGCTCAGTCAGCAGGTCCGCCACCCGCGAAAACGTGGCCGTTTCGATGGTCTGTTCGACGGTCTGTTCGTTCATTTTCCCGCTCCACGGTCGTCGGTAGGAGTTCTTGCCGCACCATTGCGGCCGCGGTTTCCTCGTTGTGCGCCAAGGTGACGGACAGTTCCGGCAGTTCCCGGCCGTGCCGGCCCGCGACCCTGATCCGGCCGGCGTGGTCGCGGATCACCCCGATCTCCGCCGGGAAGACGCCGGTGACCCCGCGCCCGGCGAGCCAGGCCCGCACCGCGTCCTTCACCACGATCCGGTCCAGCAGCCAGCCGGACTGCTCGGACAGCGGACGGCGGGCGTACTCCTCGCGCTCGGCGGAGCTGAGGAAGACCCCGGCGTAGATGTCCCTGGTGGCCGCGCCGGGCCAGCGGTCGCGCAGCTCGTACCAGCCGTCAGCTCGCCGCCTGGCGAGCAGGTGGCGGTCCGGGAAGGCGTACACCCGGTGCGCGGCGCGGTCGCAGGCGAACCGGATGTCCTGCCAGCCCTCGATCTCGGCCCAGGTCCGGCCATGGTGCACCACGGAGGCGGACATCCGCAGCGTCTCCGGTTCTCCCGCGCTGATCGCGGCCAGGCTGCGCACCCGCTCACCCGGCTCGGGATGCGGCCCGTAGAAGGAGATCTTCTTGATGCTCCGCGGAAACGCCAGCAGGTACTCGGTCTGGGTGGCCATCAGCCAGCAGCCGAGCAGCTGGCCGATGTTGTCCAGCAACCCGCCGGGGGCGGGCGGGACCGTGATCTCGCCGCGGATGTGCCGCTCACCGAGTCCGCTGAGGACGGTCAGTCCCCGATATGCCTCGCCGTGGAACATCTCGCGCCGCCGGTAGATCTCGCCGGCCGGCAGCGGCGGCTCGGTCTCCGGCTCCACCGGCCGCAGCGACACCGCGGGCGCGGCCGGGTACCGGTCGGCGAGTTCGACGGTCATCGAGGCGTAGCCGCCGATCTCCACCGCGACCCGGCCGTTCTCCAGCGCCCGCAACCGGACGGGTACCCGTTGCGCCGGGGCGGCGACCAGCCAGCGGTCGAACCGCGCGTGGTGCACGGCCACCGTCACCCGGCCTGGCCAGGCGCGCTCCACCTCCGCCACCGCGAACGCGATCAGCGTGGTCGCGGGTACCACCGGCCGCCGGTCGACCTCGTCCGGCCAGTCCTCGCGCTGCCGGAAGAACCGGTGGTCGGCCAGGTAGGGCAGTTCGGCCATAGACACTGAAAGCACCGACTCCCTGGTGCCTGCGGGCCGGGACGCGGCGGCCAGCACCGAGGCCGCGGCTTCGCGAGTCTCCGCGAGCAGCGCGGTGAACTCCTCGACCACCTCCGCGGACACCCCTGGCGGGACCTCCGGCAGCGGGTGCCGGTCCAGCAGTCCCCGCACCGGAGACGAAACGGGCAGCGGCTCGGCCTCGGTCCCCACCACCGGCTCGTGCGCCTTACCGCTCTCCGTGTTTTCCCCGGCGGTTTCCAGCCGGTCGAACCGCGGGGACGCGCCCTCCACCCACATCGCCGCGGCCACCCGGCGAAGCTGCGCCATCCCGTCGCGCAGCGGCGAATCCGCGCTGATCACCAGATGCGGCCTGCCGGCCAGGGTGTCCGAGATGAACGAGCCGAGCTGGCCGGGGCCAGCCTGCACGAACAGCCGGAAACCGTTCGCGTACATGGCTTCCACCAGCTCGCGGAACCGCACCGGCGCGACCAGGTGCTCCAGGTACAGCGCGCGGATCTCGTCCGGGCCGGCCGGGTACTCGCCGACCGTGGTGGCCGACCACACCGGCGCCGCCGGCGGCCACAGCGGCAGCTCGCCCACCATCTTGGCGAACGGCCCGAGCCGCGGCCACATCAGCGGGGTGTGGAATCCGGACCGGAAGGGCAGGATCTTGGCCACCACCCCGTCCTCGCGGCAGGCCCGCACCAGCCGTTCCGCCGCTTCCGGCTGCCCGCAGACGATGGACTGCCGTGGCGCGTTGTCGTGGGACAGCACCAGCCGCGGCTCGTTCTCGATCCGCTTCAACGCTTCGGCGGCCGAACAGCCGAGGACCACGAACTCCGCTTCCGGCGGGGTGAAACCGTCCGGCCAGCAGCGGCCCCGCAGCCGGTGCACCTCCTCCGTGGCGTACATCCCGGCCGCGATCATCGCGGTCCACTCCCCCACGCTGTGCCCGGCAAGCCCGTCCGGTCGCAGCCCGAGCTCGCGCAGCGCCGCGTCGAGCAGGCGGCCGACCGCGGTCACCCCATCCGCGTGGCCGAGCAGAGTGTCCACATCGGACACTCCGGTGGCCGGGTCCGGCAGCCCGAAGTGCGCGGCGACGTCCGCACAGCGCGGCGCGAAGTCCGCCTCCAGGCCGGGAAAGACGAAGGCCGTCTTGGCGTCCGGCTCGGCCCGCAGCAGCGGCCGCGCGCTGAACCAGATATCGTTGCGGCCGAGCCAGGGCTTGCCGTCCTTGAGCGCCCTGGCCACGATCTTGCGGGCCACCGCCAGCCGCTGCGGGGTCGGCCCGACCACGGCCAGCCGGCACTCGCCCGTCTCGTCGGGCACGCCGGCAAGCAGCTCGGTGTCCGGCCGGTCGAGCCTGGCCAGCAGTTCCTCCGTGCCGTCCGCGCCGAAGCGCAGCACCCGTTCCGGCTCGGACATCCCGACGATGGCGACCGGCTCCCGGCCCTGCCCGTTCACCACAGCGACGCCGTGTACACCACCGAGGTGTGCGTACGCGGCCCGTAAGCCAGTTCACGCAACAACGCCGTGGTGCCCTCTTCTGGGTCGATCAAGCGCATGTCACGGCGGCCGTACTCGCGCGCGAGCTCTTCGGAGACCATGCCGCCGTGCGTGCCGGACGGCGCCCACGGCCCCCAGTGCACGGTGAGCGCCCGGTTTCCGGTGGCGGCCGCCCAGCCGGCGCCGAGGTTCTCCAGCGCGTCGTTGGCCGCCGCGTAGTCGGTCTGCCCCCGGTTGCCGAGCACCGCGGCGATGCTGCCGAAGAAGGTGACGAACCGCGGCCGCGCGCCGACCTGGGAAAGCGCGTCCAGCAAGGAAACCGCACCGTCCACTTTGGTGCCGAACACGGTGCGGAACGAGCCGTCGTCCTTTTCGGACATCAGCTTGTCGTCGATGACGCCGGCCGCGTGGACGATCCCGTCCAGCCTGCCGTACCGCGCGTGCACGTCCTTGACGAGCTGCTGCAGGGCGGCGCCGTCGCGCACGTCCACGCAGTGGTAGCCGGGCTGCCCGCCGGCCAGCCGGATCTCCTCGCAGGTGGCGGCGATCTCCCGTTCGGCCAGGATGGTCCGCACCTGGCGCTCCACGTCGGCGATCGAGCCGCCGCCGGCCGCCAGTGCCCGGCGCAGCGCGTGCGGGTCGGTCAGCTCGCGGGTGGCCGGGTCCTCCGGCTCCCCGGCGAACGGGGTCCGCCCCGCCAGCTCGATCCGGCAGCCGGCCGCGGTGGCCAGCGCGCCGGCGAACCGCGCGGTGATGCCGCGGGCGCCGCCGATCAGCAGCAGCACCGACTCCCGGTCAAGGCCGATCGCCTGCGCCTCGGCCGCACCGGGACCGGCAGGGCCGGCCCCGCTGAGCGCGGCGGACCCCAGACCCTCGGCGGTCAGCTCGAAGGTCGTCCGGTCCCCGCCGGAGTAGCACACCACCGGCAGCGGCTCGGCTTCCTGCAGCTCGCGCACCAGGTTCGCGACCAGGTTCGCTTCCGGCAGCTCGACCAGTTTCGCGCGGCCGTCGTGTTCCCTGGCCACCGCCCGGATCAGCCCGCGCAGCCCGGCCACGTGCGGACGGCCGGCCGCGGCCGCCACCACCAGCGCGCCGGCACCGGCGCGCGCGGCGTCGCGCAGCGTGCCGAACAGCTGCGGGGCGGCCGGTTCGTCGCTGTCGCGCAGCGGGCCGAGGCAGAGCA
Source organism: Amycolatopsis nigrescens CSC17Ta-90 (assembly GCF_000384315.1). Taxonomy (GTDB): domain Bacteria; phylum Actinomycetota; class Actinomycetes; order Mycobacteriales; family Pseudonocardiaceae; genus Amycolatopsis; species Amycolatopsis nigrescens. The sequence goes on from NZ_ARVW01000001.1 coordinate 1,390,425, forward strand.
GCAGGTCCGCCGCGGGGAACCCGGAGTCCGAACGGAACACCGTCCTGGCGCCGTGCCGGGCCAGTTCCGTGGTCAGCGACGCGACCAGTTCGTCCTGGCCGGGTTCGGACAGCAGCAGCACGGTCCGGCCGCGCAGCTCGGCCCGGTGGCCGGACGCGGCGGGCACCTGGCGCAGCACGAACCGTTCCGGCGCATACGCGGCCGCGCTCGGCTCGGGGGCGGTCTCGGTGACCCGCGGAGTCCGCACCGTCTCTGCCGTCGCGGGAGTCTCGGGCGGCACGGCACTTTCGCCGGTCTCGGCCGCGGCAGGCTCGGGAGCGAGGTGCTTCTCGATCCATTCGGCGGCCGCGTTCGCGGTCCGCTTCCGGCTCAGCTCGTCCTGCTCGGTGTCGTCGAGCCGGTCGCGCAGGCCGAGCTTGGCGATCAGCGTGCCGGCGATCTCGGTGCGCTTGATCGAGTCCACGGACAGGTCGGCCTCCAGGTCGAGGTCGCCGTCGATCATCTCGGCCGGGTAGCCGGTGCGGTCGCTGATCACCTCGATCACCGCGCGGAGCACGTCGACGACCTGGGGCTCGGGCTGGGCCTCGGGAGCCGCCACCGGTGCCGGGCTCGGCAGCTCCACCGGAGCCGGGCTCGCGGCCGGGGCGGGCGTGACCGCCGGCGGCCTTGCCTGCGCGCTGCCGAAGTACTTCAGCAGCACTTCTCGCTGCGCGGCGACGACTTCGCGGTTGCTGCGCAGGAACTCCAGTACGACCTTGTCACTCTCCACAGTGGACACATCGGAGGTCTCGTGTCCGCCGGAGTCCGCCGGCCTGCTGTCCGTCATCGTCGACCTCGGGATCCTGTTCGCGGGCCGCAGCCCGTTGGGCGGTGGGGTGCCGTCGAGCCGGCGCACCAGGTGACCGTTGACCGTCCAGCCGGGTGCCGAGACTGGGGTGGCGGAAGTAGCTGGAACCGCGACCGCCCTGCCGCGGAACAGCCATTCGGTCCGCACGTCCACTCCGGCGGTGGCCAGCCCGGCCAGTGCGGTCAGCAGGTTGCGCAGGCCGGTTCGGCCGCCACCGGGCCGGTCGTCGCAGGCGATGGCCCGGTGCGGCCGGTCGCCGAGCACCGAGCCGACCAGCCCGGTCAGCACCCGGCCGGGCCCGACCTCGAGGAAGGTGCGCGCGCCGGCGGCGTACATGTCCTCGATCTGCTCGGCGAACCGCACCGCCGAGCCGAGCTGGGCGGTCAGCTCCTCGCGCACCCCGTCGGGCTGGTAGCGGCGGGCCGTGCGGTTCGACCAGACCGGCAGCCGAGGCGGCCGGACGGTCTCCGCGGCCAGCGCCTCGGCGAAGCCTGCCGCCCCGGCCGCCACCAGCGGGCTGTGGAAGGCGCAGGCCACCGGGATCCGTTTCGCGCTGATTCGCTGTGCCCGCAGGCTTTCCACCGCACGCTCGATCGCGTCGGTCGCCCCGGAGAGCACCACCTGCTCCGGCGCGTTGTGGTTGGCCAACACCACCTCGGGCGCGTCGCCGAGCGCCGCGGCGACCCGCTCGGGGGTGGCCTTGACCGCCGCCATCGCGCCAGGGTCGTCGCCGGTCGCGCCCAGGATGGCGGCCGCCCGGCGGCCGCTGAGCCGGATCAGCGCGGGCAGGTCGAAGGCGTCCGCGGCGGCCAGCGCGACCAGCTCGCCGTAGCTGTGCCCGCCGAGCAGGTCCGGCCGCACTTCCAGCCGGTCCAGCACCCGGAACAGCGCGGAGGACACCAGGCCCAGCGCGGGCTGCGCGACGCGGGTGTCGCGCAGGTCGTCTTCCTGCCCGGCGGCCACGGCCGGATCGAAGGCGGTGGCCGGGAAGACCGCCGACGCGGTGCCGGGATCGAGGTCCAGCACCGAACGCGACTCCGGGAAGGTGGTGAACAGCTCGGCGAGCATGCCGGTGCGCTGGCTGCCCTGGCCGGGGAACAGGAACGCGAGCTTGCCGGGCTCGTCCTCCCCGGCGGCGAACCAGGTCCGCCGGTCCGGCGCCCCACCGGAGCCCGCCGCCCGCAGCGCGGTGACCAGTTCCTCGCGGTCCGCGGCGACCACGGCGAAGCGGACCGGGTCCCCGCTTTCCCGGCCGGACGCGGTGGCGGCCAGCGACCGCAGCGGCAGTGTTCCATTCTCAACCTCGGCCAGTTCGAGCAGCCAGGTCATCTGCCGTTTCGCCGCCGCGGAATCCTTGCCGCGGAACAGGAACAGCTCGCAGTCCCAGTCGCGCAGGCCGTGCCGGTGCGCGGCGGGCGACGGGCCGGCGGCGAGCACCGCGTGGAAGTTGGTGCCGCCGAAACCGAACGCGCTCACCCCGGCGACCCGCTCGCGCTCCGGGGCCAGCCACGGCCTGGCGGCGGTGCCGAAGGTGAACGGGCTGGTCGCCTGGTCCCAGGCCGCGTTCGGGGTGCGCAGTTGCGCGGTGGGCGGCAGCACGCCGGTCCACACGGCCAGCGCGGCCTTGATCACCCCGGCCAGCCCGGCGGCGCACTTGGTGTGCCCGATCTGGCTCTTCACCGAGCCGAGCGCGCAGCCGCCGGCCGTCGCGCCCTCGGCGAGGAAGAACTCGGTCAGGGTGGTCAGCTCGGTCCCGTCGCCGACCACCGTGCCGGTGCCGTGCGCTTCGACGAGACCGACCGACGACGGCGAGAGGCCCGCACCGCGGTATGCCCGCGCCAGCGCGCGCCGCTGCCCCTCCGGCCGCGGGGCGGTCAGCCCGCGGGCCTTGCCGTCGCTGGCCGCGCCGACGCCCTTGATCACCGCGTAGACCCGGTCGCCGTCGCGCTCGGCATCGGCGAGCCGCTTGAGCGCCAGGCAGGCGACGCCCTCGCCCAGCGCGATCCCGTCCGCCGCGGTGTCGAACGGGCGGCAGCGGCCGGTCGGCGAAAGCGCGCCGGCCGAGGCGAACATCAGGTAGTCGTTGATGCCGTTGTGCAGGTCGACCGCACCGCAGAGCATCAGGTCGCTGCTGCCCTGCACCAGTTCCTTGCAGGCGAGGTCGAGCGCGGCCAGCGAAGAGCCGCAGGCCGCGTCCACCGTGTAGTTGGTGCCGCCGAGGTCGAGCCGGTTCGCGATCCGGCCGGAGATCACGTTGGCCAGCGTGCCGGGGAAGGAGTCCTCGGTCAGCGCGGGCAGCTGCTCGGCCAGCTCCGGCGGGACGTGCTCCAGGTAGGCGGGCAGCAAGGCGGCTAGCACCCCGGCGTTGGCCAGGTCGCCACCGGCCTCGGCCCCGAAGACCACCCCGGTCCGGTCCCGCCCGAACGGCCTGGTGCGGTAACCGGCGTCGTCCAGCGCGCGGCGGGCCACTTCGAGGGAGAGCAGTTGGGCCGGGTCGATGCTGCCCATCGACGCCGGCGGGATGCCGAAGGACATCGGGTCGAACGGGATGTCGGCGAGGAAACCGCCCCATTTGGACGGGGTGCTGCCCGGCGGCGCGGTGCCCTCGCGGTAGTAGACGGCCGGGTCCCAGCGCTCGGCCGGCACCTCGGTGACCGAGTCCACCCCGCGCAGCACGTTGGACCAGAAGGACGGCAGGTCCTCCGCGCCGGGGAACAGGCAGGCCATGCCGACGATGGCGATGTCGGCGGGTGCCGGGCCGGGATGCTCGCGGATCGCCGCCGGCCTGCGGGCAGCCAGCAGGCGCTCGGCGTCCTCGGTGACCGCGCGGTGCAGGGTGGCCAGATCGGTGGTCGCCTCGCGCAGCACCGCGACCTGGCCCGCCATGTACATGCCGTCCGCGAGCTGCCCGGCCTCGTCCACCGCGCGCAGCTCGGCCCCTTCGCGGCGCAGTCCCTTGCTGGCGATCCGCAACCGCCCGGTGTTCAGCTCCTCCAGCCGCTGCCAGCGTTCCTGCGCGGGCACGCCGCGCTCGCGCAGCGTTCGCTCGATCGACCGGAACTCGTCGACGAACGGGCTGTCCAGACAGCGGGTGAGGTGTCCCGGCGCGGTTTCCAGGGTGGCCGTGCTCCGCGCGTCCACGGCCTGGCGCTGGAACAGCTCGGTGATCGCACCGTGCCGCACGGCCTCCTCGGTGAACAGGTACGCGGTGCCCATCAGCACACCGATCCCAACGCCGCGCGCGGCCAGCGGCGCGGCCATCGCGGACACCATGGCCGCGGACCTGGCGTCGTGGATGCCGCCGGCGAAGAACAGCTCGATCCCGGTCTCGCGCGGGTGCTCCTCGGAGAACCGCCGCAGCACGTCGAGTTGCGCCTCCCACAGGGCGAAGCTGGAGCGCGGCCCGATGTGCCCGCCGCATTCCGCGCCCTCGAAGACGAACCGCCGCACCCCGGCGTCCAGGAACTGCCGGAGCAGGATCGGGGACGGCACGTGCAGGTAGGTCGCGATGCCCTCGGCTTCCAGCGCCTTCGCCTGCGCCGGACGGCCACCGGCGATCAGCACCGAGCGCGGCCTGGCCCGGCGGACCGCCTCCAGCTGCTCGGCCCGCAACTCCTCCGGCACGAAGCCGAGGATCCCGGCGCCCCACGGGCGATCACCGAGCAGCTCGGCAGTGCGGCCGAGCAGTTCCGCGGTCCGGCGGCCGTCTGCCAGTGCCACCGCGACGAACGGCAGCCCGCCGTGCGCGGCGACCTCGGCGGCGAACCCCGGCTGGTCGCTGACCCTGGTCATCGGGCCCTGCGCGACGGCGAGGTCGGTGCCCAGGGTGCGCCGCAGCGGCGCCCCTTGCTCGATCGGCCCCGTACCGGTGGTGCCGACAGCTCCGGAGCCCAGTTCGTGCACCAGGCTTCGCACCGCCAGTTCGGCACTGTCGAAAGTGGACTCGAACAACGCGGCCAGCGGGGCGTCCCTGCCCAGCGGCACCACCTGGCCGGTACCGGCCGCGACGGCCATCTCCGGCTCGGTGCGCTCGATACCGCTCTCGTCCGGGAGCACCCGGTGACCGGCCACCAGCACCGGCTCCGAACCGTCGGCGCGGCGGAGCAGCTCCCGCAGCCGGCGGGGCGCGTCGGTGTCGGGCAGCAGGGCGAGCTGGGTGTCCAGCAGCACCCCGGCGGCACCACCGGCGACCGCGGCCGCGGCGGTCCGCGGCCCGATCCCGCCGCAGGCCCACACCGGCAGGTCGACCTCCGCGAGCAGTTGCTGGAGCAGCACGAAGGTGGTCAGCTCGCCGACCCTGCCACCGGCTTCGGCACCCCTGGCCACCAGTCCGTGCGCGCCCGACGCGGCCGCCCGGTGGGCCTCGTCGAGGCTGGTCACCTCGGCCAGCACCGGCACACCGGCCTGTTCCGGGGTCCACGGCGAGTTCCAGCCCAGCAGCACGGCACGGAGACCGGGTCGGAGCACGTCCTCCGGGCGAAGCGTGCAGCCCGGCGGGACCCGCACCGCGAACGGCGTGCCGTCGGCGATCCGGCGCAACCCCTCGGCGGCCCCGGCAGCCGGACCGCCGAGGTCGAGCACGCCCAGCCCGCCGCCGCGGGAGACCGCGGCCACCAGGAGGGGGTCCGGCACGCCGAACGGGCTCAGGCCGAGCACCGGACCTGGCACCGAAGAGGTCACCTCGCGCATCGAACGCCTCCTGTTCTCGCACCACGGCAGGACTTCGGCCGCGCGACGCCGACGTTTCCCGGCTCTTACGGTTTACGACGGCCGCGCCGACAAAAATATGGTTCGAGGTCCGACGAAACGTAATGTAAGCACATTGATTCGTGACTGACAAACACTCCCCGACAGTCCGCCCACGTGCGCCGGCACGTACTCGCGATCCGGATCTCGTGCTAAAGTCGCAGGTCAAACCCCCTTGACTGGCAATATTTTACAACTGGGAGAGGCGGTCTTTAGCACGCAGCTCCACCGTTTCAAGTTCAATACACTCATCGAGCTGATAAAAGTTGGAAATGCGTTTAGGCCGCGCCCATGTAATAGTGAAAGAGCCACCGGACGGACAAGCTTGGAGCGTTCGTGAAACTGACAGACCGAGTCGTCGTGATCACCGGCGCGGCGCACGGGATCGGCGCCGCGATCGCCCGCCGCCTGGCACAGGAGAAGGTGCGCGGCGTGCTGGTGTCCGACCTCGACCTGGACGCGGCGGAGGCGGTGGCCGACTCGATCGAAGAGGCGGGCTGCCCCGCGCTCGCGCGGCGGGTGGACGCCACCGTCAAGGACGAGCTGCGCGCGCTGGCCAAGCTCGCAGTGGACAGCTACGGCAGGCTGGACGTGTTCTGCTCCAACGCCGGTCTCGCGTTCGGCACCGGCGTGCACGCCGCGGACGAGCAGTGGCAGCGGTCCTGGGAGGTGAATGTGCTGCAGCACGTCTACGCGGCACAGGTCGCGCTGCCCACGATGCTCGCGAAGCAGGAGGGCTACCTGCTGATCACCGCGTCCGGGGCCGGGCTGCTGAGCGCACCGGGCGACGCGCCGTACACGGTCACCAAGCACGCCGCGGTCGGCCTGGCCGAATGGCTCGCGGTGACCTACCGCCCGCGCGGCGTGCGGGTGAGTGCGTTGTGCCCGCTGGGCGTGCGGACCGACCTGCTGGTGCCGGGGATCGAGGCGCAGCATCCGGCGGCGGTCGCGATCGCCGCCGCCGCGCCGCTGCTGGACCCGGCGGACGTGGCCGAGGCGGTGGTGCACGGCATCGACAGCGAGGAGTTCCTGATCCTGCCGCACGAATCGGTGCGCGGCAGTTACGCGCGCAAGGCGCAGGAACTGGACGGCTGGATCGACCGCACGGTGGCGGAGACCGCGACCGCGCTCGGAAAGCGGGGCTGAGGCATGGAGTTCCGCCGGCTCGGCGGCAGCGGGCTGCTCGTCAGCGAACTGTCCTACGGCAACTGGCTGACCCACGGTTCGGCCACCGCGCAGAGCAACGCGCCCGCCTGCGTGCACGCGGCGCTGGACGCCGGGATCAACCTGTTCAGCACCGCGGCCGCCTGGGGCGCTGGCGACGCGGAGGTTTCACTGGCCAAGGCCCTGCGCGCGACCAGGCGGGACGATCTGGTGCTGTGCAGCGGGGTCTACTGGCCGGAGGGCCCCAGCCGGAACGCCTCCGGGCTGAGCCGCAAGCACCTGCACACCTCGCTACACGGTTCGCTGCGCCGGCTGGAAACCGACTACCTGGACGTGTACCAGCTGCTGCGGTTCGACTACCAGACCCCGCTGGAGGAGACCTTCCTGGCGCTGTCCGACCTGGTCCGCCATGGCAAGATCCTCTACGTCGGCACCTCCGAGTGGAGCGCCGAACAGCTGCTGCGGGCGAGCACGCTGGCCGCCGAGCTCCGGGTGCCGCTGGTGGCCAACCAGCCGCACTACTCGATGCTGTGGCGGGTGCCGGAGGCGCAGGTGATGCCGGTCTGCCGGCGCGCGGGCATCGGGCAGCTCGTCTCGCTGCCGCTGGCGCAGGGCCTGCTCACCGGAAAGTACTGCGACGGCGGGATTCCCGCCGGTTCCAGGGCCGCCGGTGACGAGGCGGCGCGGCAGGCGATCTGGCCGCTGCTGAACAAGGACCTGCTGGACCGGATCGGCCTGCTGCGCGGGGTCGCCGCGCACGCCGGGCTGAGCATGGCCCAGCTCGCCATCGCCTGGACCCTGCAGCACGAGGACGTCGCCTCGGCGGTGACCGGCGCCTCCACCCCGGACCAGATCACCGAGAACGCCAAGGCCGCCGGCATCACCCTCGACTTCGAAGTGCTCACCCAGATCGACGAGCTGCTCGGCACCTTCGTGCAGACCGACCCCCGCCTCACCTTTTCCCCACCCCAGTACCGCTGACCCACCCGCGAGCCGGTCAGTGCGCGGCGCCCAGCTCCAGCGCGAGCACGCCGCCGATCACCAGCACGATGCCGCCGACCTGCACCCAGGTGAGGCCGTCACCGAGGAACACCGCGCCGATGGTGGCGACCAGCGCGACCCCGGCCGCGGCCCAGATGCCGTAGGCCACCCCGATCGCCATCCCGGCCTGAAGTACTTGGGAGAGCAGGAAGAACGCGGTCAGGTAACCGACAACGGTGACGATCGACGGCCCGAGTTTCGAGAACCCGTCGGAGAGCCGCAACGAGATGGTCGCGGCCACCTCGGACAAGATCGCCCCGGCCAGCAACACGAACGGCATGCGGAACCCCCTCAGACGAACAACTTGAACGCCTTGAGTGGCATGCATTATCCGGCCGACGGGGCCGCCCGGAGGGTGGCTCGCGGCGGCCGGATGCGGGTGACCCGCGGACGGCGGGCGCACCTAGCGGCATGCATGACACTCAACAACTTGAACCACTGTATCAATTGTTTGCGGGGGATCCCACGGCGCGGGACTGGCGCCAGGTCGGCGAGTCGACATAGTGGTTGTCGAAGCGCTCCCCCGAGGCGCCGATCTCGGCCGGGTCGGCCTCTCCCCGGCGCACCCTGTCCAGCAGCCGGTAGTAGTCGAACCGGTCCATGCCGGGGGTGAACACGACCAGCAGGTCGGCGTCCGCACCGGGCGCCGGCGCGAAGGCATGCGGCAAACGCGGTGGTACAGCAAGGAAATCGCCTTCGGTCAGAGTGAGCACCCGCTCGCCGGTCAGCACCTGCAACGAGCCGCCGAGCACGAAGAAGAACTCGGTGGCGCGGGTGTGGAAATGCGGCGGCGCGCCGGCGGATCCGCGGTCCAGCTTGGCCCGGTTGACGGTCAGCGCGCCGCCCGTGCCGCCGGAGTCGGCCAGCAGGGTGATCAGGCTGCCGGGACCGTCGGCGAGCAGTTCGGCTTCGGCCGCCCGGACCAGCAGCGGCTGCCCGGCGGAACCAGTGGTGTGCGACATCGTTTTGCTCCTGTTCGACGAACTTCGACTACGTCAACGATCACCCGGGCCGAGGGCTCGAACAACGGCGAAGGATGCAACAATCGATAACCTGTCAGTTATCAATCCGGAGGTCGTCTTGGAGCAGCGGGAGATCGAGATCTTCCTGACCCTGGCCGAGGAGCTGCACTTCGGGCGGACCGCCGAGCGGCTCCGGGTGTCGCAGGCCAGGGTCAGCCAGACGATCAAGAAGGTGGAACGGCAGCTCGGCGCGGCCCTGTTCGAGCGGACCAGCCGCCGGGTCGGCCTGACCCCGATCGGCCGGCAGCTGGACGACGACCTTCGCCCGGCCTACCGGCAGATCCTGGCCGGGATCGAGAAGGCGGTCGCGGCGGGCCGCGGGATAGCCGGCGTACTGCGGGTCGCCTTCGAGGCCCCAGCGGTGTCCGAAGAGATCCCCGCCGTGCTCAGCACCTTCCGCAAGCGCCATCCCGACTGCGAGGTGCGGATCCGCGAGGCCGGCTTCACCGACCCGTTCGAAACGCTCCGCGACGGCGAAGCCGACCTGCTGGTCACCCTGCTGCCGATCGCCGATCCCGAGCTCAGCGTTGGCCCGGTGGTCTACACCGAACCGCTGGTACTCGCCGTCTCGGCGCGCCATCCCCTGGCCCGGCGGGCGGCGGTGTCCCTTGAGGACCTGGCCGGGCACACCGTCTTCCACGCCGCATGGCCGGCGGGTGCGCGGCACGAGGACTGGACAACGCCCGCCGGAAAAACGATTCCGCGCGGTCCCGAAGTGACAACAATTCAGGAACTCTTCGCCGCGGTCGCGACGGGTGCGGGAATTTCACCCCTGGCCGCACATGCCACCAAGTATTTCGCCCGACCGACCATGACATTTGTCCCATTCGAGGACGCGCCGCCGGTCAAATGGGGACTGGTCTGGCGAACGGCGGCGGAAACCAGCAGAGTGCGCGCCTTCGTACAGGCCGCCCGCGACGCCGTGCACACCGGCTAGCCGGAACAGCCGGCAGGGGCTGGCGCCGCCGACCCGCCGGTGGTACCACTGAGAGTGGACTTTTCACCGACTGCACTCCCCCATCGGTGAGGAACGTTCCGCGCATCCGTGGCAGAACAACTGCACTTCGTGCTACCCGCAGTCATCCGATCGGGTTAACTTGCCCTTATGGGCGAACAGGGACGATGACGTGTTTGCGCAGCTACCGAGCGCAGCCACCCCGGCGGGTCGATCTTGCCGCACCCCGGCCGGCACTGTTACCAAGTGCGCTGTCGCTTAAAGCCAAAACGAGTGGAAACAGGATCGACGGGCGATGCCGCCTTTTGTCACCGGGGTGACAAAAAGATTCCTGATTCAGTGAACTTTTCACACTCGCGGCCGGACAAAAAGCGACGCCCCCGTTTCCAGCCCCCTTACCGCTTTGGACAGTGACCAATGGAGAAAACCGACGGCCGGCGCCTCGCGACCGGGCGGAAGAGACTGTTCGCCCTGGCCGGCGTCGCCGCGCTGGCGCTGCTGACGGCCGCGTGCGGCGCCGAAGCCGCACCCCAGCCGGCCCCGGTCGGCCAGGAGGGTCTGACCGAACTGCCGGACGCCACGACCTACGGCGACATCCCCGACGCCGGGCGGGATCCGGCCACGCCGCCGACCGGTGACGTGCTGCACCCGAAGAACGACCTGGTCGTCTACCAGGAGGTGGGCGGCAAGCCGGTGGCGAAGCTGCCCGCACAGCAGCTCGGCTCGCCGACCTGGGTGCCGGTGGTGGCCGAAAAGGACGGCTGGGCCCAGGTCCTGCTGCCGTCGCGGCCCAACGCGTCGGCGGGCTGGGTGCACACCGACGGTGCGACGGTGGAACGCGCGAAGAACGAGTACGTGGTCAACGTCGACCTCAACGCGTTCCAGCTGGAGATCCAGCACAACGCCAAGCCCGCCGGGAAATGGACCATCGGCATCGGCAAGCCCGCCTACCCGACCCCGCGGACCCGCGCCTACATCATGGCCTCGATCGAGGAGACCGTGAACAAGTACAGCCCCATCGTGCTGCCGCTGAGCGTGCATTCGGACTCGCACGAAACCTTCGGCGGCGGGCCGGGCACGGTCGGCATCCACACCTGGCCGGACGAGAGCTTCGTGGGCAAGGCGGACAGCGACGGCTGCATCCGGGTGACCAAGGACGCGCTGGACCGGCTGGTCGACCTGCCGCTGGGCACGATCGTCAACATCACGTGATTCCGTGGCGGGCCCGGTGTTTCCGGCCGTGCCGTCGCCGCGGTTACCGAAAGAAATCCCCTCCCCATTCCGAAAGGTTGTTGTTCGTTGTCCCCTAACAGAGTCACTGTCTGCGGTGTCGGCGCGGTCTCCGCACTGCTGGCGACCGGGCTGCTGCTGCCCCCGGCGGCCGGCGCGACCGAGCACCGCAACTCCGCGTACGCCGTGGCGGCGTCCGGACTCGTCAAGATCGACCCGCTGCCCAGCGTGAACGACGCGAAGGGCTTCGAGCAGAAGACCATCGCCGAGTTCGCCACCCCGGAAAAGCTGGTGCAGCTGAAGAAGCTGAACGCGCAGGCCGGCAAGGGCAAGGCCAAGGCGAGCATCGCCGACCTCGAGGTGGACCTCGGTCTGCTCAAGGGCGCCGACGACAAGCCGCTGCTCTCGGCCACCGCGATCGAGGCGGTGTGCGAGGACGGCAAGGGTTCCGCCACGCTGGCCAAGGCGCGGTTCGGCGAGATCAAGCTGGACGTGGCGGCCGCACCGAACACCGGGGTCAAGGTGCCCGGTATCGCGTCGGTGCTGCTGAACAAGCAGACCAAGAACAAGGACGGCTCCCTCACCGTCACCGCGATCTCGGTCAGCTTGGACGGCATCCAGACCCTCGACCTGGCGTCGGCCACCTGCGCCGCCGGTGAAGGCGACGGCGGTCCGTCGGAGACCAAGCCGCCGACGTCGTCGAGCAGCAAGCCCGCGCCCAGCAGCTCGAAGGGCGGCGACGACGGTGACGGGCCGTCCAAGCGCCCGCCGGGTGACCGTCCCGACGCCGACGGCAAGGCCCCGCGGCCGACCCCGGTCAAGGCGCACCTCGACGTCACCGGCTGAGTGACGGCCGGGCCGCTCGCCCGGCCCGGTCAGGGTGGCCTCCAGCGCCGAGCAGGGCTGGAGGCCACCCTCCTCACGTTGCGAGAGAGCGTCTGAATACCGCTGTGAACTGCGAGACCCGCACCGTGGAACTCGCCGCGATCGCGGTGCGAGTTCTCGGACAAGCTGAGAGCCTGGCGAAATGGATCATCAATACCCGCGCCAGGCCCGCACCTCCGACCACCCGCGCCTGGTCGCGTGCGTGCAGAGCTGGTGGGGCGACTCGCGGACGCCGCAGGAGGCGCGTGAGCTCTCCCTGCTGCTGCCGAAGCTGTTCCTCCAGCATTTCGCCGGTACCAGCCTGGTTCTCGAACAGGGCACGGAGATCGACGGGTTCCTGGTCGGCTTCCATTCCGCGGACCGCCGGGACGAGGCGTACATCCACTTCGTCGGCGTGAACCCGGCCCTGCGCAACCAAGGCGTCGCCCGGCGCCTGTACAGCACCTTCTTCGAGCAGGCGGCCGCCGCCGGCCGCACCCGCGTGCGGGCCATCACCGCACCCGCCAACACCGGCTCGATCGCCTTTCACCGCGCCATGGGCTTCGCCATCGAACCCGGCACGGACGTCGTGGACGTCACGGACGTCACAGCCGGGGTCGGAGTGCACCGGGACTACGACGGTCCCGGCCAGGACCGGGTCGCCTTCGTCCGCGAACTCTGAGCCGGGGCCGGATTCCCGTTGCCGCTAGAGTTCGGGTGTTCTCCCTGGCCCGCGATGGGAAGGAGCCAGCCACGATGGCGTATCGCTGGCCGACCGGTGGTCGCATCGGGGTCTGTCTGCGGCCGGGGTCCGCGACGGCCGCGCTGGTGGTGGACGGCCGCTCGGTCAGCCAGTCGGCCATCCCGTTCGACGGCCACGACGAGCGCGCGCTGACCACCCTGCTGCGCGAGACGAGCGCCAGGGCGAAGGGGCCGGTCGAATCGGTGGCCTGGGATCTTTCCGAACTGCTGGTGCCGACCGCGGACATCGGGCGGGTGGCGGCGCTGCGGGTGGTGCCGCGCGAGCCGGTGTCCGCCGGGCTCGCCGATCACCCGGCGCCGCTGATGCGCGCGCTGGTCGGCCACCGCACCACGGTCCGCGGCGGGCACGACATGTTCGGCCTCGAACTCGCCCCGCTCGATCTCGACGGCGCGGTGCGCGCGGCCCGCGCGGCCGCGGACGCCGGGTTCACCGCGCTGGCCATCACCGCGGCCGGCGCGGTCGGCTGCGCCGAGCACGAAAGCGCGGTCGCGGAAAGCGTGCTCGACGCGGTTCCCGGGCTGCGGCTGAGCCTGTCGCACGAAATCGGCGGTCTCGGGGTGTCCGCGCGGGAAGCGGCGACCGTGCTCACCGCGGCGCTCGGACCGCTGGCCACCGAACTGGTCGGGCGCTGCGAACGCAGCACCGCGGCCGGGGTCCGCCGCGGCGCGTCCTGGTACGTCGCGGCCGACGGCGGCCGGGTCTCCGCGGAGCGGCTCCGCACTTTCCCCGTGCACGGCCTGCGGGCCGGCACCGCGGCCGGCATGCTCGGCGCGGCGATGTTGTCCAGTGTCAGCACCGCCACCGTGGTGCTGGCCGGTGCGGACGGCTACACCTCCGGCCAGGTCCGCGACGGGTTGCCGCACGCGGCCTCGGACGTGATGACCCTCGACGGCATGCGGCTGGCCACCCCGCAGGCCGTGCTCTCCTCGGTGTCGCCGCCGCTGGCGCCGACCAGCCCGGCGCCCGCCATCCCGGACACCGTCGTCGCGGCCCGCGACGAGACCGGGACCGAGGGCGCGCGCCATTTCGCCGACCGGCTCGGCAACGCGGGCACCCTGGTCGACCCGGCCGCGGACGTGGTCGCGATCGGCTGCACCGCGACCGAGCCGAGTGCCTGGCTGGACCTGGTCGTCTCCGCGGATACCCCGCAGGAGCTGCGGCGGGTGCGCGGCCAGGTCGAGGACCGCGCGTGCACGGTGGTCGCCTCCGGTGGCGCCAGGCCGGGCACCGAGCGGGTGGTCAGCTCGTCCGCCGTGCCGTTGTCCTTCCTGCGCAGCGGTTCCTACCGGGTCGTCGTCCGCGCGACCGGCAGGCTGGGTGGTGCCCTATGACCGGCACGGTGCACTCCCCGGTGTCCCAGATCGGGCCGGCGGACGTGGACGCGCTGGTGATGGGCGCGGACTTCTTCGGCACGTCGATCGCCGGCTCCGGGATGGACGACTTCCGGGCGTGGGCCTTCGAGGTGCTCGAACGCTGCGGCCCGGTACCGGTGGTGCCCGCGGACCGGTTGCCGCCGGACACGCTGTGCGCCGCGGTCGGCATCGCCGGCTCGGTGACCGCGATGATCGAGCTGCCGCCCAGCGGCGACGAGCCGATGACCGTGGTGAAGACGCTGGAGAAGCACATGGGCCGCCCGGTCGGCGCGGTGATGCCGATGAACGCCGCCACGATCAACGGCATCTTCCCGGTGATCGCGGCGGCCGAGCTGGGCATCCCGGTGGTCGACTGCGACGGGATGGGCCGGATCTTCCCGCTGATCACCCAGACCAGCTACGTGCTGGCCGGGCTGCCGCTGACCCCGCTGGCCGCGACCAGCGCGGTGCACGACGTGGTGTCCATGGACGCGACCGCGGAGCGCGCCGAGCGGCTGGTCCGCGCGATGCTGCACTCGGCGGGCGGCTGGATGCTGCTCGGGCTGTACCCCACCGAGGCCGCGAACCTGGTCACCGGCGGCATCGCCGGCTCGGTGAGCCGGGTGGTGCAGGTCGGCCGGCTGCTGAACGAGGCGACCAGCCATGACGCGATCGTGCACGGCCTCCGCGACGCGATCGGCGCTTCGCTGCTCGGCAGCGGCCGGGTGGTCGAGCTGGGCCCGTCCGGCCGCCGCGGGCCGGTGATCCAGCCGGCGAACCCGACCACCGTGGTGGTGCGCGAAGACAGCCCGCGAGACCGGGTGATCAGGCTGGAGGCGCAGAACGAGCTGCTGCTCGCGGTGATCGACGGGGTGCTCACCACCGCCGTGCCGGACCTGCTGTGCCTGCTGGACCGGAACAGCCTGCGCATGAAGGGCCTGGAGCGGATCGTGCTCGGCGACGAGCTGGACGTGCTGGTGGTGCCGGCCGCGCCGGTCTGGCACAGCGCGGCCGGTCTCGCGCTGGGCGGGCCAAAGGCGTTCGGCCTGCCGGTCGGCCATCCGAAGGAGGGAAGCCGGTGAACCGCACACCGTCACCGCAGGCGCTGACCGTGGACGCGCTGGTCCACTATGGACCGCTCGCGGACACCAGGGCGCTCATCGACGAGCACTTCGACCAGCCGGTGCCGCATGTCGCGCTGGTGTCCGATCTCGACCAGATCCGGTCCTGCACCCCGCATACCGCGGTGGTGCTGCACCAGTCGCTGGCGCAGGGCGTGTGGGCGGTGGAGTCCGCGATGCGGCTGGCCTGGGAGCGCGCCGCGGCCTGCGTGATCACCCCGGCGCTGCCGGGCATCGGCGAGTCCACCGCGCAGCTGGCGCTGCGGTTGCGCACCCCGGTGTTCGTGGTGACCGACGACTCCGCGCAGTGCGCGCTGGACCTGGCCGCGGCGATCACCAACCCGGACGCGGTGCGCGCCAAGCTGGTCGCGCGCTGCGCGGTGCTGTTCGGCGAGCGCACCAGCGCGCGGGCGATCCTCGGGGTGATCAACTCCGAGGTGCCGGGGGTGACCGCGGCGCTGGTATGCCCCAGCGGGCACGTGCTGGCGGGCCGGGCCACCGCGGCCAACCCGCCGGCGGACCGGGAGCGCGTGCAGGTGGAGGTGCCCGGCCCGGACGGCAGGTCGTGGGCCTCGCTGGTCGCCGACATCGCCGGCGGCAGCGGCCCGCTGCTCGAAACCACCGAGACGATCCTGCGGCTGGCCAGGGTGCCGCTCGCCGCGACGGTGGCCCGCGAGCGCCTGGACCTGGTGCACGACAGCGCCCGCGCCACTGCGGCCCTGGACGCCCTGCTGGCCCCGAGCATCGCGGCGACGCCGGGGCTCGGCGCGGCCGAGCAGCAGGCCGCGGGCAACGGCCAGGACGGTCCCGCCATCGACATGGGCTGGCGCGTGCACGGGCGTCATGTGGCGTTGTTCCTGCGCACCACCGCGGAGACCGCGCTGGATGTGGAAAGCGCGTCGCCGGGGGTGATTTCGGCCTGGCAGCAGGAATTCGGGGACCGGCCGCTGGTGCCGAGGGCGACCGGCTGGGCGAGCTGGTGGCCCGCCGAGGAGGCCACCGCGGAGGATGTCGCCACCGAGCTGCGGCACGGCCTGAACCGGATGCGCTCGCCGGTCGGCCTGGTGGCCGGGATCGGCGAGCCCGCCGATCGGGTGCCAGGGCTGCGCGAGTCGCTGGCGCAGGCCGAGCTGGCCTCCGCCGCCGCGCAGGCGAAGGCGGCCGGGCACATCGAGCTGTTCGCCGAACTCGGCGAGCGGCTGGTGCTGGCCTGCCTGCCGGTGGTCGAGCTGGCCCGCTCGGCCGGGGTCGCGCTGGCCGGGCTGCTCGCCGCGCCGGACCACCGCACCCTGGTCGCCACCCTCGCCGCGGTGCTGGACCACGGCGGCTCCACCGGCCAGGCCGCCGCCCAGCTCGGGGTGCACCGCAACACCGTGCTCGGCAGGCTGGAACGCATCCGCGCGCACGGCGTCGACCTCGACCGCGCAGACCGCCGCCTCGCCCTCCACCTCGCGTCCTACGCCCTCAACACCTCCGCCCCCCTCCCCCCGGACTAACCCGCGAGTCCCACGTTCAGCCCCCGCGAGTCCCACGTTCAAGCCCCGCGAGTCCCACGCTCAGCCCCGGCGAGTCCCACCGTGTTCGCCGCCACCGGTCACCGTGTTGGCCGCCGGTGGTCTCGTTTTGTAAGGCGCCTTGCGCCGGTCCCGGCTCACTCCCGCACGGGGTGCGTGTCGGTGGCGCGCGCGACCCGCGCCGCTTGCCCTCGGGCGCGGTCGTATCTCCCCCTCAACGAGGGCCGCAGTACGGCAAGTTCGGCCCAGACGCGAACCGACTGACTGGCCAGTTCCGCGGCCTCGGCGGCGGGTGAGAGCCCTTCGCAGCCGGGAACCACGGCGGAGCGGAAGAACTTGTGCTCGCCACCCGCGCGGCGTCGCCACGTGCGGGGTCGGCGAGGTGGGCTCCGGCTACCGCCTTGCGGGCATATCGTATGGCGAAAGACGGGCTGAGCGAGACGCTGATCGTGGGCATGCTCTCCTCGCCCAGATGTTCCGGACGTTCCGGTCGGGTGCCGCTGAAGGCACGTCGCAGGGTAGGCCCGCAGAACCGGGCCCCCTCCCGAGTGTCGGCGGACGACTCCACTCACCTTCGCTAGCTCGCCACGGTGATGACCATGGCCACCCGGAGGCCCATGGTCTGGGCGTAGGCCTGGACCTGGGACACCCGGACTTCCACGGACACGTTCTGTTCCATCCGGCACACCGTCGCCGGGTGCACGCCCATCCGGCCGGCCACCTCCTTCTGGCTGAGGCCGCGCTGCCGTCGAAGGCGGACCAGCTCGGCCATCAGCGACACGTACTCCGGACCGTTGAGTTCAGCGAGTGCGCGGATCACGCGCTCACCCGGAACAGGTCCGTCAACGGCGGCCGCGGACCCAGAACCTCCGGCAGGTCCTCGGATTCGCCCGGGTCGTCAGGACCGGGCGACAATTGCAGGCAGGGAAAACAAGGCTGCCCCGAAATCTCACCCAGCAACTCCGCTTCTCCCGGCACGAACCGCTGCCCGCACAAAGCGACGAATACCCCCGCGTGCGCCTTCTCCAGCAGGTACGCCAGATGAACGGTCCGCCGGGACTCACCAACGACCCCCAGCCGGAAACGCACATAAACCAACACCGCACTCACCATCGCCCCCTGATCAATTCTTTCCCCGACGAAAGCCACTTCAGTCGCTCCACCACAACGGTGCGCACGAGAAGCGGCAAGTGAAGATCAAAAACAGGCACTCACTTACAGTCGCCGATACCGGACACGTAAGGTGACAACGGAGTGACAAGCCACCGGCTACGCGTTGACGCGCTATGCCACTCGAACTTGGCTCCGTACAATGTCAAGTGTTGTCACCCATACCGGGAGGTGCGTCCTGAACGGGAACGGGATGGATGGCGGAGTGGCGGCCAGGGTGGCCGAAGCGCGCAAGCTGGCCGGACTGACGCAGCAGCAGCTCGCCATGCGTGCGCACGTGTCGCTGTCACTGGTGCGGAAGGTCGAACAGGGCACTGTCCCCGCGTCGCCGACGTTCATCGCATCGATCGCCCAGGCCCTCCGCCTGCTGGTCACAGATCTCACCCAGCAGCCGCATTTCACGTCGGCCACCAGCCGCTACGGCACGGAACAGGAATTGGTACCCGACCTGGAGCGCGCGATCATCGAGTTCGAGGACCCCTCGATCGACAGGCCGCTGATCAGCGTGGACCAGGCAGCCAAACGGCTTGACTCCGTGATAAGAGCCGGACGCCTGAGCCGATACACCGAAATTCTGGCAATCCTGCCCGGACTGCTCCGGAACCTGCACGGCCTTGCGCGCACAGTTGTCGAGCAATCCGAACGAGAGCGGATACACCGGCTTCTCACGCAGTCCTATCAGTCGGCCATGTTCACCGCGTACAAGCTCGGATACCTATCCTTGAGCGCATGGGCCGCCGAACGAATGTGCTGGGCCAGTGCACACTCCGGCGACCCGTTATGGGCGTCGATGGGACAGTACTGCCGGGCACAGACTTTGATGTTCAGCGGTAGCTACCAGGCCAGCGGCGCGGTACTGAGCCGGGCGGCGGCCGAAGTGGAAGACTCAAGCGACCCAAGGTCGTTCGAGGTGCGCGGGGCCATTCATCTGTCGAGCGCCATCATCGCGGCACGGCTCAGCAGGCCGGAGGAATCGGATCTGCATTTGACGGAAGCTCGGGATCTTACCCGGCACGTGCTACCAGGGGACCATTTCGACACCTCGTTTTCCCTGGCCAACGTGGATATCCACAATGTCTCGGCCGCGGTCGAGATGTCGGATGGCACAACGGCGCTCAAACGCGGGGCGGACCTGCAGTTGCAGGACAAACTCTATTCGTCCAGGCTGGGGCATTATCATATCGACCTGGCGCGTGCGTGGTTCCTGCACGGTGATCACGAACGCTCCGTCAAGGAGTTGCAGACGGCCCGGCAGCTCTCCCCACAGCAAACCAGGTATCACCCGCAAGTTCACGAGACCATCCGAGCACTGGCCCGCGCCCGCCGGCGCACCGACCCCGTGGCGCGACTAGCCGCGTGGGCGGGCCTACGCGACTCCTAACCTCCCAGTGACCACTCCACACGACGCCGAACGCACCTCGCGGGTTGCCTCGGGTCAGGTGGCGACCGACCGTGCGAGTATCGACAGCGTGGCTCGTGTCCTGGCCGGGTTGCGGGTCCTGGAGGACACGACCGGAGCCGCGGAAGTGCTTCCCAGCGTGCTGGCGCAGCGTGCGCTCATGACCCGATTGGCGCACAGTGCGCGAGACGGTGTCCGACCGGTGGCGGCGGGGCTGCTGTCCGAACTGGAACAGTACTTGGGCTGGTTGAGCATTCCGCTGGAACGCTGGGAGGACTCCCGGCGACACCTCGATCGCGCCTGCGTGCTGGCGCTCGAAGCCAATGACCCGATTCGCCTGTCGCACGCCTTGTCGTTCCAGTCTTTTCGCAACCTTCGTCGAGGCAAGCTGGAAACCGCCGAAGCGCTCAATGACGCCGCCCTGCGCAACGATCGCATTCACCCCGGTTTGCGCACCTATCTTCGATTCCAGCGCGCCGAAGTACTGGCACGCGGTGGCTCGAAACAGGGATCGTTGACGGCCTTGGGCCTCGCCGAACGCTCAGTGGACGCACTCGCGGACGACGATGACCGCCCGGCGAGTTGCTATTACTACACGCCGGGGTTTTTCGCGGGGCAGGGCGCTTTCACGCTACTGGCGCTGGGTGACCGGGTCGGCGCACGCAAATTGGCTAACGAAGCGCTGAGCGTGCTCCCAGCCTCGTGGCGGGACTCGGAGTGGTCCGGCAGATGGCGCAAGATCGCCGCACTCGACTAGCGGGGTCGTGAGTGGAAAGTGTTGGGAGGGCAGCACTTTCCACTCACGAGTTCGGGTGGCCGTAAACGGCGGCGGCGGTGGCGGGGGTGATCTGGCGGTCCGCCAGGTCGGCGTGGACGGCGGACGGGTCACGATCCGACGGGTCGCCGAAGCCGCCTCCGCCGCCGGTGGCGCAGCGGATCACGTCGCCCTCGCGCAGCCGCATGCCGTTGCACTTCAGGAGTTTGCGCTCGTCCGGGCGGCCGGGGTTGATCACCACTTCCGGCGGGGTGGCGTCGCGGCCGCCGAACAGGCCCCAGGCCGGGGTCACCGAGCGCTCGAACCACAGCGACACCGTGCAGTCCTGCCGCACCTCGTATTCGCGCACCACACCGTTGCCGCCGCGCCACTTCCCGGCGCCACCGGAGTCCGTCCGGATGCGGTACTCGGTGACCCGGAACGGATACCGGGTCTCGAACACCTCGATCGGGATGTCCTTCAGCGAACCGTTCACGTTGTTGATCAACGCGGTCTCGCCGTCGGACCCCTCCCAGCCGCCCCAGCCGCCGAGGGTGGCCTCCAGGCTGACGTAGTCCCGCCCGGTCCGCGAGTCCGCACCGGCCAGCAGCACGATCATCGAGTCGCCGTGGCTGGCCCCGGCCACCTTGTCCGGCAGCGCCGGTGCCAGTGCCTTGGCCACCAGGTCGATCAGCAGCCCGAGGTGCGAGAAGTACCACTGGCAGGCGGCCGGCGCCACGGCGCCGAACACCGAGCCCTGCCGGACCTGCACGGTCATCGGCCGGAACGAGCCGCCGTTCCCCGGCACCTCCGGGCTGACCAGCAGCTTGTACCCCACCCGGCAGGCCGAAACCGCTTGCGCCGCACCGCAGTTGATCGGCCCGGTGGTCTGGTCCGCGGACTCCCGCACGTCGAAGTCGATGTTCTCCCCGTCGACCGTGATGGCCAGCCTGATCGGGATCGGCACGTCCAGGTCGACGCCGTCGTTGTCCAGCACGCCCTCGGCGGTGTAGCGGCCGTCCGGGATACCCCGGATCACCGCGCGCTCCAGCCGTTCGGTCTGCGCGAAGATCTCGTCCCGCGCCGCGTGCAGGGTGTCCAGGCCCCACCGCTCGATGATCTCCTGGAGCCGCTTCTCACCCATCCTGATGGTAGCGATCATCGCGTTCATGTCGCCGGTGGTCGGATACGGGAACCGGACGTTGGTGGCGATCGTGCTCATCACCCCCGGCACGTCGCGGCCGCCCTCCACCAGCTTCTGCGCGCCGAGCCGCAGGCCCTCCTGGAAGATGTTCACCGAGTCCATCGAGCCGCCGGGATCCTTGGACCCGACGTCGATCCAGTGCGCGCGGGTCGCGGTGAACCCGACCAGCCGCCCGGCCACGAACACCGGCCCGAAGATGGTCACGTCGTTGAGGTGCGTGCCGCCGAGGTAGCTGTCGTTGAGGATCCACACGTCGCCGGGCTGCCACACGTCGCGGCCGAACTGCTCCTCGGTGGCCAGGGTGCAGGTCTCCAGGTTGCCGAGGAAGATCGGCAGCCCGGCGGACTGCCCGAGCACCTGGTGCTGGTCGTCGAGCAGGGCCACCACGCAGTCGCCGCATTCGTAGATGATCGGCGTGTACGAGGAGCGGATCAGGGTCGCGTTCATGTCGTCGGCCGCGGAGGTCAGCGCGTTGCGGATGATCTCCACCACGACCGGGTCCACTGTGGACGAACTGGTCACGAGCCGTCCTCCTGCCTGCTGATCACCAGCGAGCCGATCTCGTCCACCGACACCCGGTGCCCCGGCGGCACCACGGTGGTGGCGGTGCCCTCCAGCACGATCGCCGGGCCCTCGAAGGAATGCCGGCCGGCCAGCTCGTCCCGGCGCACCAGCGGAGTCTGGTACTGCTCCCCGCCGAAGATCACCGCGCGGGGCTGGTACTCGAACTCCGGACTGGCCGCCTCGGCCACCCGTTCGGCCTCGACCCGTTCCAGCGCACCGAAAGCGGTGGTACGCAGGGTGACGAACTCGATCGGCGCGCCGAGGTTCGCGTGCCCGTACCTGGCCTGGTGCAGCTCGGCGAACCGGGCGGCGATGACCTCCACGAAGTCCTCGCGGCTGGCTTCGTCGGCATCGGTCACCGGCACGGTCAGCGTGTACTCCTGTGCCTCGTAACGGATGTCGACGCCGTGCTCGACCCGGCGGCCCTCCAGCGGCACACCTTCGCTGTCCAGCGAGCGCAGGCCGGTCGCGGCCATCCCGGCGATCTTGTCCCCGAGGTCGGCGCGGTCCAGGTCGGCGTCCAGGAAGTAGTACGGCTCGGCGAAGTCCTTGCGGATCTCGCTCTGCAGCATGCCCCACGCGGAGAACGCGCCGGGGAACCGCGGCACCACCACCTCGCCGATGCCCAGCTCACCGGCCAGGAAGGCGGCGTGCATCGGCCCGGCGCCGCCGAAGGCGACCAGGGTGAACTCGCGCGGTTCGATCCCCCTGGACACGGTGATGGTGCGAATCGCCTGTGCCATCTTGGCGTTGGCCACGTCGCAGATGCCCTCGGCCATCGCCACGGTGTCCAGTTCGAGCTTCCCGCCCAGCCCGGCGATGGCGTTCTTCGCGGCCTCCGCGGACAGGTCGAGCGCTCCGCCGGCGAACCAGTCCGGGTCGATCCGGCCGAGCACCAGGTTCGCGTCGGTGACCGTGGGCTCGGTACCGCCCCGCTGGTAGCACGCCGGGCCGGGATCGGCACCGGCCGACCGCGGGCCGACCCGCAGCCCGCCCGCCTCCAGCCAGGCGACCGAACCGCCACCGGCGCCGACGGTGTGGATGTTGACCACGCTCATCAGCATCGGCAGGCCCTCGAGCTGGGCCTCCGGGGAGACGTCGGGCTGGCCGTCGATCACCAGCGACACGTCGAAGGAGGTGCCGCCCATGTCGATGCAGATCAGGTTGGGCCGCCCGATCGCGGCGGCCAGCGCGACCCCGCCCATGGTGCCGCCGACCGGGCCCGAGAGCAGGGTCTGCAACGGCCGCCGCCGCGCCGACGCCGCGGTGAGCACGCCGCCGGAGGACTGCATGACGTGCAGCGGCACGGCGAGCCCGCGCTCGGTGAGGCTGTCTTCGAGCCGGGTGAGGTAGCGACGCACCACCGGGCCGGCGTATGCCTCCACCACGGCCGAGGAGGTGCGTTCGTACTCGCGCCACTCCTTGGCCGCCTCGTGCGAGAGCGAGATGGTCACGTCTTCGCCCAGCTCCTCGGCCAGTATCTCGCGTGCCCGCAGCTCGTGCGCCGGTGCGGCGTAGCTGAACAGGAACGCGACCGCGATCGCGCCGAACTCGCCGTCGACGTAGCGGCGGGCGGCCGCGCGCACGGCGTCCTCGTCCAGCGGCTCGATCTCGCGGCCGGCCGGGTCGAACCGGCCACCGATCTCCAGCACGTCCCGCCTCGGCACCAGCGGCTCCGGCTTGCGGTACTGGAGGTCGTACAACCGGGTCCGCGGACCGCGGGCGATGTGATACGTATCACCCGCGCCTTTCGATGCGAGCAGCAGCACCTTCACGCCACGACGTTCGAGGAAGGCGTTCAGCCCCTGGGTCGTGCCGTGCACGGTGAACGAGATGTCGCCTGGTGAAGCGACCAGCGCGGCCAGCGCGGTGTGCACGCCTTCGGTGAGGTCATCCGGCGTGGTGGACGCCTTGCCGGCCTGGAACCGGCCGGTCTCCTGGTCGTAGGCGACCACGTCGGTGAAGGTGCCGCCGATGTCCATGGACACCCGGAACCGGCTCATCACGAGCTCCTTCCTGAACGCGGCTGTCCACACGCTAAGAACGGACCGCCGGCCGAGACTGTGCACGGCGAACATCCCCGAACCGGCCCACCGTGCCGCACGCCCACCCTCTTGACAGGAGCACTGCGTAGCGTCCTCGCATTCGGTTAGCGACGCCGAGTAACCATGGGAGGGACGGCCGTGGCCACCCGCATTGCAAAACCGCCAACGACCGGCGCGCTGGTCTGGATGAACGCCGCAGAGGTCTACCACGAGTACAACGACGCGGAGAACCGTCGCGACATCACCGCTCTTCGCGCGCTGGTCACCTCGGACCTCATCGTCACCGTGAACGGGCGTCCGGCACTCGCCTCCGGGGAAGAGGACAGGGCGGTCAAGGCCGAACTGCGCCGCTGCTACCCGAACTACCGCAGGGAGATCGTGGCCACCCTGGCGGAGGGCAACCAGGCCGCGGTGCGCTGGCGGCTCTCCGGCACCCCGGCCGCCGAACTGCCCGGACTCACCCCGATCGACGTGCACGGCTGCTCGATCATCCGGATCCGCGGCGGCCGCATCGTCGGCGCCGCGATGTACTACGACAGCGCGGCGATGGACGCCGTCATCCGGCGCGCCCTCCTCGCCCGCGCCTGACCACCCAACCCTCAAAGGGCAAAAAGCCGGCTATTTGCCCTTGCGGGGTCAGCCGGCGGCGAGTTCGCCGACTTTGGCCATCGCTCGGGCGAGCACCGACTGGGCGTCCTCGCCGTCGCAGGTCCTGGAGATCCACGCCAGCAGGTCGGCCGTGTCGCCGAAGGGCTGCGCGTCCTGCGGCTGGGACAGCAGCCTGAGCACCCCGTCGGCGACCCGGCGGTCCCCCACCGCGGCGGCGAAGAGCAGCTGCGGGATCTCACCGCCGCCGGCCCCTTCGAGCAGGGTCCTGGTGTGCGCCATGGACGGTTCGGCGTAGCGGGCGTAGAAGTCCTCGAAGGTGGCGTTCATCCAGTCCGCGTCGAAGGCGCCTTCGTGCCGGCTGATCGCGTCGCTGTAGTGCCCAACCTGCTTGAGCCCGCACTGGGCGCCCTGCGCGCCGAGCGGGTCGAAGGTCAGCGAACTGTCCCCCAGCGACAGCACCGGCCTGCCGCCCGGCGTGCGCCCCGCGGCCGCGCGCACCGACGGCAGCACCGCGCCCTTGAGCCAGGACAGCCGGTCGGACTCGATCACCTCGGCGTCGCGGATCGACTCCCATTCCCACGGCACGTCCTCGCGGTAGACGCGCTTGACCGCGGCCAGCATCTCGGCCGCGCTGCCGGCCGCGCGGAAGGCCTCCTCCCACGGGGTGCCCATCCTGGCGAAACCGAGCCAGCTCCAGCACGGGCCGGCGGTCTTGTGCAGGTACGGGCACCAGATGCCTTCACCGGTGTCACCGATGACGCTGAAACTGTTGTACAGCCGCCCGTCTCCGGTGTGCGCCGTGTTGGCAGTGTTGGCCGTGTTACTGAAGGCCGTGCCGTCCAGCGGGATCCCGGTGACGGTCAGCATGCCGAGGAAGCGCTGCGGCTCGGTGTAGCCGCTGCGCACCGGGTCGCGTTCGAACAGCCCGCTCAGGCCGCCCTTGCCGGTGGCCACCATGGCGAGGTCGTGCGCGGCGGCCACCTCGTCCAGGTCGGACACGCTCACCTCGGTGACACGCAGCTCGCCGCCCGCCGCAGTGAAGGCGTTCATCCGGTCGTAGGAGACCAGCCGGGTGTCCACCGCGCGCCCGATGTCCACTCCGAGATCCCCCGCCGCGGACAGCGCGGGCACGCCCACCGTCGGCGCCAACCGCAGGATCATCCCGGCGATGCCCGGCGCGCTGGCCTCGTAGCTGTCCAGCCCGAACCGCTGTTCCACGGCGAGCGCCTCACCGAGCACCATGGCGGTGCCGGTGGCCGGCGTGTTCTCCAGCAGGTCCGGCGCGCTCCGGTCGCTGTACAGGGTGACCTCGTGCCCGCGCCGCAACAGGACCAGCGCCATGGTGGCGCCCGTTCGCCCGGCACCGATTACCGCGATTCTCGCCATGTCGGCATTCCTCCCCAGAACATGCGTAATTGCCGGAGAAATTAAGGAATGCCGGACCGGCCTGTCAAGGCGAGAATTCCTATTGCCGCAATTTTACCGAACGCGGTCGGACGACTCCGGCGAGCATTTTCTCACCTACTTGGTTTCTGATTTTCGGACCGCGCCGGCCAGTGCCGCGCCGGTGACCGCGAGCCCGCCGATCATCCCGGCAGTGGCCCGCCGCCTGCCCTTGCCGACGTCCTGGTTCGTCGAAGCCAGCACGACGTGCACCAGATCGATGGCGGCACCGGCCAGCAGCCAGTTCGACAGCCGCCGCGGAGACGTCCGTGACCGGTGCATTCCGGAGCCGATCGCCGCGTCGGTGCCGGTGAAGATCAGCCCGAACACGGTGCCGCTGCGACCGTCGAAGCGGGATCCGAACATTTCGGTCATCAGCTTCCGCGGTCGCAGCCCGCAGCCGGTCGCGAACAGGGCGCGTCCGCCGATAGCGACCGTCACCAGCGCCGGCAAGGCTTTGTCCAGCGTCCCACTGCCCTGATCCGGTGAATGGTTAACCTCATTGTCGGTCATGCGGCCTCCTGTCGAATCGTAGTCGAATTCACCGCGAATCCCGCGGTTCCCGCACCCATTCCACCAGCCCGGCCAGCGCCGCGGCCGAACGCAGCTCCGCCAGCCCGAACGCTTCGATCGGGCCGAGCGCGCCGGTGGCCCGCAGGCCGCCGTCCGCCGCCCGCTCACTCGCCCAGGTGAGCAGCGAACCGGTGATCGGGTACCCGTTCGGGCCGCGCAGATGGCTTTCCGCCAGCACCGCACCGGACTCGTCGAGGGCAAGCCCGACCACGTGCGAGCGGATCGTGTCCACCGCGATCGGGTCCGGGCCGATGGACGAGCCGGCGAGCCGGCGGCTGAGCCGCGCGAAAGCCGGTTTGACCCCGGGAACCCTCGCCAGCGCGGGAAAAGCGGCGGCGGTGAGGCTGAGCAGCCTGGTCGTCTCGCCGAACCAGCCGAGGTAGACGTTGACCTCGCGCAGCCGCGGGTAGCTGCGCGGCAGGGCCAGATGCTCCGACCCGCCCAGCGACATCGCCAGCGAACGCCCGGTCGGCAACGGGAACCGGCGGGTCCTGGCACCGGCCGGGTCGGCCCGCAGCTCGCCGTCGCGCCAGGTGAAACCGGGTTCGAGCAGGCAGCCGACCAGCGAGGCGGCGGTGCCGGGCGTCATCAGCGCGGGGCCCGGTGTCCCGCCGGTGACGAAGTAGCCGGTGTCCACCCGCACCGCGGCCGGGCCCGCCGCCTCCAGCGCCAGCGCGCCGGCCAGGTTGCCCGGCACGTAGTCGTAGCCGAAGCCGGGGACCAGCCCGACGCCCGCGCGTTCGGCGGCGGCGCCGTACCGCTCGAACACCTCGCGGATGAACGGCGCCTCCCCGCAGGAGTCGAAGTACCAGGCACCCGCCTCGATCGCGGCGGTCACCGCGGCGTGCCCGAGCCGGACGAACGGGCCGACCGTGGACACCAGCACGTCACCGGGGCCGAGCACGGACTTCAGCGCCCCGGGCTCGGTGACGTCGGCCCGCCGCGTCTCCAGCTCCCCGAGTTCACCGAGGCGCTCGGCCAGCGGGGCCAGCCGAGCGGGGTCGCGCGCGACCAGCAGCGGCCGCAGACCTCGGCGCACCATCCGCTCGGCGGTGAGCCTGCCGGTGAAGCCGGTGGCACCGAGCAGCACGATCCGACCAGTCATCGTCGTCCTCCACGCGTCGGTGCGGACCGACCCTGGCCGACTGGTCGCTGTTTCCCCGCCTCGATCACCGGAAGTCTGCCATCGATCCAGGACCACCCGCCGCCGATCCGGGCGCGCCCGCGACAGACCCGCACTTGCACCTCGTGCCCGGCACCGGCAACGGTTAGCTTCGGCCAGGTGCGCTTCGGCATCAACATAGACGGCGGGTCCGACTTCGGCGAGCTGCTGGCCAAGGTCCGGCAGGTGCGCGAGGCTGGGTTCGACAGCGCGTGGCTGCCGCAGAGTCCCGGCGGCGGCCCGGCCGGCCGTGGCAACCGCAGCAACCGCCGCGGCCGGCACACCTTGTTCGGCTTCGACAGCCTGACCGCGCTCGCGGTCGCCGGGCAGCACGTGAACGGGATCGAGCTGGGCACCAACATCGTGCCCACCTTCCCCCGGCACCCGATGGCGCTGGCCGAGCAGGCGCTCACCCTGCGCGCCACCTACCCCGGCCCGATGGTGCTGGGCATCGGCGTGTCGCACCGGCACGCGGTCGAGGACCAGTGGGGCTACCGCTACGACCGCACCGCCCTGCGCATGCGCGAATACCTGCACGTGCTGGGCGAGCTGTTCACCACCGGGGTGGTCGACTTCGACGGGGAGACCGTCCGCGCCAACGGTTCGCTGACCATTCCGCCGCAGGACCCGTTTCCGGTGCTGGTCGCCGCGCTGGGGCCGCGCATGATCGAAGCGGCCGGTGAGCTCTCCGACGGCGCGATCACCTGGATGACCGGGCACCGCACGATCGCCGAGCACGTCGCGCCGACCCTGACCGCGGCGGCGAACCGCGCCGGTCGGGCGTCGCCGAGGCTGGTGGCGATGATGCCGGTCTGCGTGACCGACGACGTGGAAGCCGCACGGGAACGGGCGAAGCGCGTGTACCTGATCTACCGCTCGCTGCCCAACTACCGCGCGGTGCTCGACCGCGAAGGCGCCGAAGACAGCGCCGACATCGCGCTGCTCGGCGACGAGGACACCGTGGCGGCTCAGGTCAAGCAGCTCGCCGACGCCGGCGCGACCGACCTCGACGCCATGCTCTTCGGCCCCGAAGAGGACCAGGCCCGCACTCGCGCCCTGCTCGCCGACCTCGCCAGAACAACCTGAACAAACCCAGGTTGGCAAGGCTCAGTGCGAACGGGCCGTTCGCGCCTGTCGGTTCAGTCGCCGGAGTGCTCCGGCAGGAGTTGAGCCGCGAGCGATCGTGCTGTGGCAGTGAGTGTGGCCGTGTCCAGCCCGGTCCGGCTCATGAACACGAGCCCTTGTTGCGCGGCCAGTAGGGCCCGCGCTAACGCGATCGGATCCGCTCCGGCCGGTAGGTCGCCCTCGCGTTGGGCGCGGGCGACGCAGTCACCGATCAGCGCGGTGGACGTCTCGTAGGTGCGGTGGGCGTGATCGAGGACTTCCGGATCGGCGTTACCGAGTTCGCAGGTGCTGTTGGCCATCAGGCAGCCACGCCGCACGTCGGCGCCGGCCGGTGCCTCGAGGAGCATGCGTAGTGCGTCCAGGGCCCGTGGCGCCTCGGCGAGGGCTTCCCGCAACTGGCCATGGATATCGTCGGTGTAGCTGTGCAGCGCCCGGAGGAAGAGCTGACGCTTGTCGCCGAACGCTGCATACAGGCTGCCTTTGCCCAGTCCGCTGACCCGCATCAGGTCTTCCAGCGAGGTCGCGGCGTAACCGGCGTCCCAGAACTGATCCCGGACGGCGTTCAGCACCTGCTTCTCGTCGAACGATCGCGGACGTGCCATGCGAACAGGATATGGGTTCTTGACCGCGCGGTCCACCATGCTTATGGTGGACCGCGCGGTCAAGAACCCGTGGCACGTTGCATCTAGGGAAGTGGGAAGCAGATGGGAAAGCTGGACGACAAGGTGGCGATCGTGACCGGCGGGTCGCGGGGGATCGGGGCGGCGTCGGCGCTGGCGCTGGCTGACGAAGGAGCCGACGTCGCGATCAGCTACTCGTCCTCGGCGGATCAGGCCAAGGCCGTGGTCGCCGACCTGGAAGCAAAGGGAGTGCGCGCGGCGGCCTTCCGGGCCGACCAGGCGGACGCGACGCAGGCGGCGGGCCTGATCCACAACGTGGTCCAGCACTTCGGAAAGCTGGACATCCTGGTCAACAACGCGGCCGCGAGTGGTGGCGGCCTGGTCGACAGCGAGCTCGTCGACCAGGCCGCCATCGAGCGGCAGCTCGCCGTCAACTACACCAGCGTGGTGGCCGGGATCCAGGCGGCGGTGCCGTCGCTGCCCGATGGCGGGCGGATCGTCAG
The DNA here is from genome assembly GCF_000384315.1 of Amycolatopsis nigrescens CSC17Ta-90. Classification (GTDB taxonomy): domain Bacteria; phylum Actinomycetota; class Actinomycetes; order Mycobacteriales; family Pseudonocardiaceae; genus Amycolatopsis; species Amycolatopsis nigrescens. Next base: position 1,420,215 of record NZ_ARVW01000001.1, read on the forward strand.
CATCAGCTCAGGTGTGGCTACCCGGGCGGGTTTCCAGGGGATGGCGTACTACACGGGCACGAAGTCGGCCATCGAGGGCTTCAGCCGGGGCGCCGCCCGCGATCTGGCGCACCGGGGCGTCACGGTCAACGTCATCCAGCCCGGGTTCATCGACACCGAAGGAAACCCCGCCGACAGCCCGGCCGCATCCATGTTCCTCCCGACAACGGCGATGGGGCGGTACGGCAGGCCGGAGGAGATCGCCGCAGGCGTCGTCTTCCTCGCCAGCCCGCAGGCCTCCTACGTCACCGGCGCAGTGCTGAGGATCGACGGCGGATACGGGGCATAACCCGGTGCGTAACTCACGGGCACGGGGTCAGAGTTCGCTGCGGACGGCCCAGAGGTCGGGGAACATCGGGGTGAACAGGGTGTCGCGCAGGTAGGCGGCGCCGGCCGAGCCGCCGGTGCCGATCTTGGCGCCGATCGTGCGTTCCACCATCTTCAGGTGCCGGTAGCGCCATTCCTGGATGATCTCGTCCACGTCCACGAGCCGTTCGGCGGCCTGCGCGCAACCGCCGTCGTCCCGGTACGCCTGCAGCAGCACCTTCTGCAGCTCCTCGGACGGCTCGGCGGGCAGCCGCACGTCGCGCTCCAGCAACGCCTCCGGCACCGGGTAGCCGTGTGCCGCGAGGTAGCGCAAGAACGAGTCGTAGAGCGACGGCCGCGACATCGCATCGGCGATCCGTTGCCGCGCTTCGCTGCCCTCCGGGTAGTGCTCGGCGACCGCCGGGTCCCGACGGCCGAGCACCGCCTCCAGCTCGCGGAACTGCGCCGACTGGAACCCGCTCGCCGCGTCCAGCCGGACCCGGAACTGGGTGAACTGCCGGGGCGTCATGGTTTCCAGCACGTCGATCTGGGCGACCGCGACCTTGAAGATGGTGAGCACCCGGTGCACGGTCTGCACCGCGTGCGGGGTGTCGCTCGCCTCCAGCCTGGCCTGCAGGTGGCGCAGTTCGTGCAGCAGCTCCTTGAACCACAGCTCGTAGACCTGGTGGATGATGATGAACAGCACCTCGTCGTGCTCGTCCGAGCGCGGCCGCTGCGCACCGAGGATCTCGTCCAGCGCGAGGTAGGAGGTGTAGGTCAGGGCCGGGGACTGCTCGCTCACGGTGCCGCCTTCTCGTTGGGGCCGCTCGGCTGGTCCACGCCGTGCGTCGCGCCGAGCGCGTTGGCCGCGCCGGCGCCGGCGCGGCCGTCGTCGCTGCCCGCCCAGGCGTCACCGTCCACTTTGGTCTTTGCCGCGCCGCCGGCCGGCTTGGGCAGATCGCCGAACTTGGGCCGGTACTGGCGGTACTTGCGGACCACTTCCTTACCGCCCCGGCTCGCGACCAGCCCGGCCACCTCACCGATCGAGCACTGTCCACTCCGGACGAGCCGGACGGCGGCGCGCAGGATCCGCGGCGGGGTGAGCACCCGGTACGGCGAAAGCCGGTGCGACATCACCTTGTCGATCATCATCACCTTGGCCTTGGGGTCGTCCCCGATCACCCGCAGGATCTCCAGCTCCAGCTTGCCGAGCGGGCCGGACTGCGCGAAGTCGTAGGCCAGCCAGTACATCGGGGTCGCGTCCGCGTCCCGCCACCGCCACCACCGCCTGGTCACCCTGTCCAGCGCCGCGCGGTCCCCCGCCGGTACCGCGGTGACGTCCGTGGCGAACCGCTTGGCCTGACGCAGCGCATCGGAGATGCCCTGCGCGATGGTCGGGTCCTTGAAGTGCCCGGCATCGCCGATCAGCGCCCAGCCCGGCCCGGCCGACTCGCGGAAGTAGCCGGGCAGATAGGCCGTGCCCACCGGCCTGGTCACCCGCCGCCCGGTGCTCAGCACCTCTTTCAGCTGCGGGCATTCGGCGACCATCCGGTCGTAGCTCTCCGGCAGGTCGCGCTTGAACTCCGCGAACTCCTCGACGCCGGGCGCCACCACCACGGTGAACCGCCCGCTGTCCGAACGGAACGCGATGGTCAGCTTCCCGCCGTCGCGGTACTGGTGTCCCGGCGGCAGCCCTTCGTCGCTGACGTCCAGAAAGTCTGCCCAGAACGCGAAACGCTGGTTGGAGGTGGTGTTGTAGGTCCGCGAACCGGCCAGCTCGGCCACCCGAGAATTCCGCCCGTCCGCGCCGACCACCAGCGGCGCGCGCACCTCGTACTTGGTGCCCTTGTGGCGCAGCTGCACGCCTTCGACCCGGCCGGCGGCGCCGGTGACCAGCCCGACCAGCGTAGTGCGCTCGCGGATATCCACCCCTTCCGCTGCCGCCCGTTCGATCAGGAACCCGTCCAGCAGGTTGCGGCTGACGCTGATCCCGCCCGGCGGCTGGCCGGGGTCCGGGAACACCGGGGTGTCCAGATCCACCTTGTCGTAGTCCACCTTCACCGCGTCGACGAACGGCGCGCCGGTGCCCCTCAGCTGTTCGAGCACCCCCAGTTCGGCCAGGATGCTCACCCCGGACACCTGCATCAGATGGGTGGACAGCGTGTCGCTGGGAAAGCCGGCCCGGTCCACCAGCACCACCCGGCGCCCGGCCCTGGCAAGGTGGATCGCCAGCGAGGCGCCCGAGATCCGGGCGCCGACCACGATCACGTCGGCGGTTTCAGTTTCGCTTTCGCTTTTATGAGACAACATTGACCACCACTGACCCCAGTACGGCGAATTGGAGGGCGAGGAACCCGTAGTTCCGACGGTTGCGCCACTGCCCGCGCAACCCGTTGCGCAGCACGTAGAACTGCAGCAGCCAGGCCGGCAGCAGGCCGAGCGGCGTCCACGGGCCGAGCACCCCGGCCACGGTCGCGGCCACCGCCAGCGCCCAGGACGTGACGAAGGTGCCGACCACGAAGACCAGGTTGCCGCGCTTGGAGGTGCGCGCGGCCACCGTGTGCCGGTTCACCCGGCGGTCGTCTTCGGCGTCCACGGTGTTCGAGCAGATCAGCACCTGCACCAGCCAGAGCCCGAACAGCAGCCCCTCGACCAGTGCCGCGGCGCTCACCGAACCGGTCGCGGCGCCGTAGGGCAGCCACACACTGCCGGCGAGCGTGATCCCGGTGAGCGCCTCACCGCCGCCGAAGATCCGGTAGCTGAAGTTGATCCCGGCCGAGTACTGCGCGCCGAAGATCGCCACCACCAGCCCACCGGCCAGCACCCACCACGGCTCGAACCCGGCGACCGCCCAGAAAACCAGTACGCAGACCGAAGCCAGCGCCACCGAGCTGTAGGCGAACACCTTCGCCGTGCCGACCGTGAGCGTGCCCCGGACCAGCGGCTTGACCTGGCTGCGCTTGCGTTCCGGCGCGTAGTTGCGGATATCGCTGCCATCGCTGAACCCGGTGATGTCGTCGAAGGCGTGGCTCGCGCACATGGTGAACGCGACGGTGACCAGGAACAGCAGGCAGAGCACGGCCGAGCGGACGTCGAGCATGCCGTGGCCGGCCAGCAGCGAACCGGCCAGCACCGGCCCGATCCAGATCTGGTACAGCTTGAGCTTTCCCAGCTGCGCCAACGCCGTTACGGTGCGCACCGGGCGCGCCTTCTCGGCCGTCTCGGACATCAGCGACCCTCCGGAGTCGGGTAATGTCGTGAGTGGAAAACGTTGCTCCGGCAACACTTTTCACTCACGAGCGTTGACCGGCGGAAAGAGGTTCCATCGTGGGCGAGCGATCCACACCCGTAGTGCGCGGCGTGCTCACCGGGCTCGCGGCCACCGTGGTCTACACCTGGACGAGCACGCAGCTGAAGAAGCGGGCCACCACGCAGGATTCGGTGCAGCCGATCCAGGTGGCCGTCGCACTCGCCGGTGCCCCGGAAGAGGGCGACCCCGCTCGCCGCCGCGGCGCGAACGCCGTGCTGCACTGGGGTTACGGCATCTGGGGTGGACTGCTGCGGGTGCTGCTGGCCCGGCGCGGGCTCAGCGGCTGGCGCGGCGACCTCGCCCAGCTGGCCGTGTTCTGGGGACCGTGGCGAGTGCTGGCACTGGCGCACAAACCGGCCCAGCGCGCGGATCGCGGTCAGCGCCGCGCCGCGCTGCTGGCCGACTTCGGCAAGCACGCCGCCTACGTGCTCACCGCCAGGTTCGTGCACGACCGGCTCGCCGGTCGGGCCGAGCGCCGGTGCAGCGATCACTAGATCGCGTCCCCGACGGAGACCGTGCCGTTCCAGCCGTCCACCACCGCGGACTGTCCTATTTGGTCGTCCGGAATGGACAGGCCGGCGACGAACGGGATGCCCAGCTCGCGGCAGACGATCGCGACGTGCGACAGCACGCTGCCGTACCGGCTGACCACCCCGTCGGGCAGCACCGCGAGCACGTAGTTGCCGTCCACCCGGTCACCGACCACGATCCGGCCCTCTTCGCCGTCGCTCTCCCGCACCAGCGTGCCTTCCGCCCAGCCGGGCGCCAGCGCGTTGCCCGCGCCGGCCAGCCCGGACGGGGCGGGCCGCACGGCTTCGGCCAGCCCGCGCCGTCGCTGCTGCAGGTCCACCGGATACTCGGTGGCGGCGGCCTCCTCCAGCTCCTCGCGGCGCTGATCGGTCAGCCGCCGCCGCGCGGTGGGACCCAGCTCGCGCAGCTCGGTCACGCCGAGCAGCGCGGCCTCGTCCGGTTTAGCGGAGAACGCGCCCATGTCCAGCAGCACCCGGGTGCAGTGCAGCGCGCGCAGCCCGATCTCCTTGGACCGCTCGCGTTCACCGAGCGCGAGGCCGAGCATCTTCACCGCCTGCTCGTAGACCGGGCCGAGCGCGGTGCCCAGCGGCACCGAAGCCTCGTCGGCGACGATCTCGCCGCTCGCCTTCTCCCGGTTGCCCAGCAGGGACGCGGCGGCGGACAGCCCGGCGTTCGAGAACCGGCCGAACAGCTCGCTGGCGTCGGCCACCTCGTAGTTGTTCAGCCGGTCCAGGTCGATGGTCAGCGCACCGGCCCGCGAACTGGCGCCCTGCCCGTCGTCCTTGCGGTGCGCGCTGGCCCGCAGCAGCTCCAGCGCGGTCGCGTCGTTGTACTGGATGCGCAGCAGCCGCCGGGTCAGCGCGGCCGCCGCGTAGGCGACCGTGGTGGTCCGGATGTGCAGCGCCCACGCTTCGCGACCGGCCTCGATGGCCGCGTCGCAGGCGGTGCCGGCCTGCCAGCTGCTGCCGGTCTCCACCGCCGCCAGCACCCCGGCCTCGGCCTTGGCCAGCGCGGTGTGCGCGGTGCCGAAGGCGTCGGCGTTGTCGAACACCAGCCGCAGCGTGCGCGGCAGCCGTAGCGCCGCCCTGGTCTTGCTGGCCTTGGGCCGCCTGGCGATCTCCGGGCCGGGGCCGCCGAGCAGCAGGTCCCAGATGCCGGCCGGGTCGATCACCCGCAGCTCGTCGATCAGCCGCTCGGTGGTGGTCATGTTGAAGTACGGCCGGAAACCGAAGTAGCTGACGAACCGCGGCCGCGGCCCGCTCGGCTGCTCGCGGGCGAACTTCCTCGCCGCGGCGCGGAAACCCTGCTCCATCCCGGCGCCGATGATGGACCAGGCCAGCGGGGAGAGCAGTTCCGGGCAGACCTCGCGGAAGTTGTAACCGCTGTGCACCGCGTCCGCGACGGTGCTCGGCGTGTCGAGGGAGAACGTGGGCAGGCTCATCAGGGCAGCTCCCGCAGTCGGGCGATCTCCTGGTCCAGGGTGCGGACCAGGTATCCGCGGTCGGCGGGCACGGTGACCCGGCCGGCGTCCACGAGTTCGTTCAGGCAGGACAGTTCCAGGTCCCAGTGCGCCGTGCAGTAGTCGAAGACCTCGCGCTCCATCGGCAGGTCCAGCCAGTGCGGGCGGACCACCGCGGCCAGCGACCTGGCCAGCCCGTGGTGCCGGATCCGCTTCGCCCGCGCCCCGTACTTCACGTTCACCAGGTCCAGGATCTCGGCCAGGGTCGGCGAAGCCGGGTCCACCGCCCACACCGAGGAACCACCGGTGCCGTGCTTGACCCGGTCCAGCACCACCTGCGCGCAGAAGTCCGAAGGCAGCGACCAGTACCGGTTGGAGCCCATCACCGGCAGCGGCCAGCCGGCGAAGAGCACCCGCAGCAGCTCGAACACGGCCTGCGGTTTGGCCGGGCGGGCCAGCTCGTCCGAACCGGCGAGCACGTGCCCGGCGCGGACGATGTCCACCGGCAGCCCGGACCCGCGGGCCACCCGCTCGCCCTGGATCTTGGCCCACTCGTAGAAGTTGCGCTGCTTGCCGTGATCGGGGTCGTAATCGCTGCGCATCCGCTGCCGCACGTCCCCGGTCGCCAGCAGGCTGGACACCAGCACCACGTTCTTCAACTGCGTACAGCTCTTGGCGAAGCGAAGCGCGCCGCGCAACGGCACCACGTGCTCGGACTGGGCCTTGGCCAGCGGCACGGACAGGTCGAAACTGCCCACGCTGACCACCACCGAGGTCACCTCGTCGGCCAACTGCTCGGCTTCGTCCTCGTCCAGGCCGAGGAAGTTCCGCCTGGCGTCACCGACGTGCACCTTCGCGTGCGCCTCGAGATGCGGGGCCGGACGCCGGGTCAGGCCGTGCACCTGGAGTCCGTCCGCGGCCGCCGAAGCGCACACCGCCGACCCGACCCAGCCACCGGCTCCAATAACCAGAACACTCATGCAGGCTCCTCCCCCGCGAGTCCACGCGCATCCGCGATCGCGTCGACAGGGCGTGCCTTGGGATGCTCGAGAACAGACCCCAGCAAAGCGCCCTGCCGCCCCGATAGCGGGGCCTGTCGGCCAGTGCGCGCGCTGTGGTCGTCTTGGGTGCCGCGGCCAAAGTCAACGCTGTTCATGCAGGCCACCCCGCGTAGTAGGAGTCGAGCACCGGGGCCTGGGGCCGGTGCGGCATGCCGAGGGTGCGTACCAGGCTGCGCACGGACACATCGGTGTCCAGCCCGGAACTGCTGAAGACGGTCTTCGACGCGAAGTAGCGCAGGCCGATCACCGCGGAGTTCTTCGGGCTCTCGTCCAGCCGGTCGGCCTGCTGGGACACCGCGCGCAGCCATTTGGCCGGCATCCGCACCGGCCGGGGGAACAGCCTGGTGTCCCCGTGCGTGGCCGCGGCCGCCTCCTTGGCGAACGCCTCCACCAGCGGTGCGGCCGCGCCCTGGCCGATGTTGCGCACCACCACGTCCGGCGGAGGATCTGGCAGCTCGGCCAGCGCGCTGAGCATCTTCGCGGCGACCAGGTCGCGCGGGCAGATGTCCAGCCGCGCCCCGGAGGCGAACGGCAGCACCGGCCACACCCCGGTCTGGATGATCCGGGAGAACGGCACCTTGGTCGCGCCGGAACGCACCCCGGGCACCTCTTCGAAGTCCCCGGACAGCGCCGGGATGCGCGCGATCACCGTGGGCACCCCGTGCGCGCGGGCGATCCGCGCCACCGCCCACTCCCCGCGCAGCTTGGTCCGCTCGTACTTGGTGAGCTTCGGCCGTTCCTCCAGCAGCACCTCGTACACCTCCTCGCCGTGGTCGTAACCGGCGTAGAGCGAACTGGCGTGCACCAGGGTCGCGCCGAGTTTGCGGGCCAGCTCCGCGGAGTTGGTCGCGCCTTCCACGTTGATCTCCACCAGCCGCGACCACGGCGCCGACCAGGACACGTCACCGGCCAGGTTGATCACCGCGTCCACCTCGTCGCGCAGCTCGGCCACCAGCTCGTCGGGCAGGCCCCAGTTCGGCCGCCGCACGTCGCCGGGCACCCCGCGCACCTGCGCCCCGGTGCGGCGCTGCAGGGTCTTGGCCCGGTTGGCCCAGTCGCCACCGCGCAGCAGAGCGACCACGGGCTGGTCGACCTTGCGCAGCAGCGCGGTGCCCAGGAATCCGGTCGCCCCGGAAACCAGGAGCGTCATCGTTGTACCTCCAGCTGGGGCAGCGCGGGCAGCCGCACGAACTTCACGATGTGCTCCCGCCTGCCGAGTTTGTGCAGGGTCTCGCCGGGCCCGGCGTCCCAGACCCGCTCGATCCCAAGATCGCGGACGCCCTTGGTGGCGTCCAGCCAGCGGACCGGCAGCAGCAGCGCGCGGATCAGCAGCTCGCGCAGCTCTTCGGGATCGGTGTGCGGAGCGGCGTCGATGGTGGACACCACGGTGGTCGCGGCCGGCTTGAACGGCACCGCGGTCACCGCTTCGCGCCACGGCCCGATCGCGTCGGCCATCAGCGGCGAGTGGAAGCTGCCGCCGATCGGCAGCTCCTCGGCCAGCACCTCGAGCTCCCCGGCGATGGCCACCGCTTCGCGCGCGGTGCCGGTGTCCCCGGAGAGCACGGTCTGCCGCCGGCCGTTGAGCCCGGCCAGCTCCAGCACCCCGCCGGAACGGGCTATGGCCTGGCGGCGGATCCACTCGATGCCGTCCAGCCCGGTGCCCATCACCGCGATCATCGAACCCGGCCGCGCGTCCTGCTGGGCGTGGCAGATCTGGCCACGCCGCTCGGCCAGCGCCAGCCCGTCCCACGGGTCCAGCACCCCGGCCTGCGCCAGCGCGGTCAGCTCGCCGAGGCTGTGCCCGAGCACCGCCGCCGGCGCGGCATCCGCACCGAACCGCTCGCTCACCGAAGCCAGCCCGCAGACGTAGGTGGCCGGCTGCGCCATCCTGGTGTCCCGCAGGTCGAGGTCGGCCGGATCGGCCAGCCCGGACCGCCGCAGGAACGCAGCCACCAGCGGGTGCTCGCGATACCTGGTCAGCGCCTCCACGGTGGCGTCCGGTTTGTTCCCCTGTCCGGGGAACGCGATCGCCAGACCGGCTGCCGTGTCTGAAGTGTCTACTGTGGACTCTTCGCTCATGAGATGGAGATCCCGCCGTCGATGGAAAGCACCTGGCCGGTCATGTACTCCGCGTCCAGCAGCAGTTCCACACCCTTGGCCACCTCGTCCGGGGTGCCGAGGCGGCGGAACGCGGTGCGCTCCACCAGCCCGGTGCGGATCTCGTCCGGCACCTCTTCGGTCAGCTCGGTGGCCATCAGGCCGGGCGAAAGGGCGTTCACCGTCACCTTCCGCTTGCCGCACTCCAGCGCCAGCGAACGGGTCAGCCCCATCACCCCGGCCTTGGACGCCGAGTAGGCGGTTTGGCCCTTGCTGCCGATCAGCCCTGCCGGCGAGACCACGTTGATGATCCGACCCCAGCGCTGCCGCAGCATGCTCGGCAGCACCGCGCGGCAGGCGTGGAAGGTGCCGATCAGGTTCACGTTGATGGTGCGCGCCCAGTCATCCACCGACTGGGTCGCCATCAGCCCGTCCATCCGCACCGCGCCGGAGTTGACCAGCACCGAAACCACGCCGAGCTCTTCCTGAACCTGCTCGGCCATCGCCTTGGTGGAATCCCAGTCGGCCACGTCGGCCTGCACCACCGTGCTCGGCAGGCTGAGCTCGGCGGCCACCTTGCGGGCCCGGTCCAGGCCGCTGGTGTAGTGCAGCGCCAGCCGGTAACCGCGCCGGTCCAGCACCCTGGCCACCGCGGCACCGAACGCACCGGAAGCACCGGTGACCAATGCGACCTTGTGCTCGGTGTGGGTGCTCATCGAGCCCCCGCGGTGCTCCGGTCGGCGGAAAGCCAGTGCTCCAGCGCGGCGACCGCGCCGGACGGGCGCGGCACCTCGGCCAGCGCCGCCAGCAGCTCCGGCACGCTGCCGAGATCACCCGCGCCGGCACCAGCCGGAGCGAGCAGCACCGCGGCCGCGGTGGAGTCCACCGTGTCCGGCAGCGCGTGCACGTCCTGTTCCGCCACATCGAAGGCGACCAGCAGCGCGCAGTCCGAGCTGCCGTCGGTGATGTGACTGGCCGCCACCGTGGTCATCAGCGCGAGGCTGTCCACGCCGCCGGTGTAGTGCACATTGGGGCCGCGGAAGCCGCCGGCGATGGAGAGCTGGCAGATCGGGTTGTTCGGCATCCGCTGCAGATAGTCGCCGACGCCCTTGGGATGCAGGTAGAAGTCGCTCAGCGCGGCTTCACTCGACTCGGCGGGCTCGGCCGGCTCGGGGGTGTCCGGGTCCCAGCCGCTGACGGTCAGCAGCGCCACCCGGTCCGGCTCGCCGACCGGCTCCCTCCGGTACAGGCTCAGCCCGGCCACGAAGGGAGCCAGCGACACCCGCTCCAGCAGCCGGTTGATCTTGCGGTGCGCGTTCTCCTTGGCGTAGCGGCGAAGATCGTCCGGCAGTTCGCCGGGACGGAAGGCGCCGGCCACCCGGATCTGGTCAGTCATCGGCTAGGCCTTCCCGAGGATCAGCGAGGCGTTGTGCCCGCCGAAACCGAAGCTGTTGGTGATGATGTGGTTCAGCTCGAGCTCGCGCGCGGCCTTCGGGATGTAGTCCAGGTCGCAGGCCGGGTCCGGCTCTTCGAGGTTGGCGGTGGGCGGGGCGATGCCGTCGCGCAGCGCCTTCACGCAGAGGATGGTCTCGATCGTGCCCGCCGGTGCCATGGTGTGCCCGAGCACGCCCTTGGACGAGCTGATCGGCACCTCCTCGGCGGCCTGGCCGAGTGCCTTGCGGATGGCCAGCGTCTCGCACCAGTCGTTGTCCCTGGTGGCGGTGCCGTGCGCGTTGATGTAGTCGATCTGCGAAGGGTCCAGCTTCGCGTCGGCCAGCGCCCGGCTCATCGCGTAGGACGGCCCGAGCGCGTCCGGCGGGGACGCCACCGAGTGGTAGGCGTTCTGCGCGGAACCGAAACCCTCGATCCGTGCCAGCGGGTCGGCCCCGCGGGCGCGGGCGTGCCGCTCGGACTCCAGCACCACGAAACCGGCGCCTTCGGCCATCAGGAAGCCGTCGCGGCGCGCGTCGAACGGGGCGCAGGCCTCGGTCGGGGCGCAGTCCCGCACGGTCATCGCGTAGAGCGAGCAGAAGGAGAAGAAGTCGACCTCACGGAGCATCGAGTCGGCGCCGCCGGCCACCACCACGTCGGCCTGCCCCGACTCGATCAGCTTCACCGCCGAACCGACCACCAGCGCGCCACTGGCGCAGGCGCCGTAGACCGAGGAGGCACGGGTCGCGCCGGAGGCGTCCCGCACCGCGTCCACCACGTCCTGCACGTGCGCGAGCAGCGACCCGTGACCGGGCCGCGGCAGGGTGCGCTCGCCGTGCGTGGAGACCAGCGCCGCGTCGATCCGGTCGGTGTGCGGGGTCAGCCCGGCGTCCGCCAGCGCCTCGGCGAGCGCGGACTGGCCGAACCTGATCGCCAGCGACTCGTCCACCGGCGCCTCGTGCTCGTAGCCGGGTACCGGGGCGCCGAACTTCGCCGGGGCCTCGTACAGCGGGAACCGCTCGACCGGGCGGCCGCACGGTTTTCCGTCCACCACGCGCTGCCAGGTGTCCTCGGCGGTCCAGCCACCGGGACTGACCACACCGACCCCGGTGATCCAGACGCCCGGGCGCTCAGACACCCGCGCCCACCCGTTCGGCGATGAAGTCCACGACGTTGCCCACGGAGAGACGACGGCTCACCTCGGCGAGCTGCGAGTCGGACAGACCGCCATCCGAACCCATCTTCTCCGGCAGGAACCTGGCCAGCTCGGTCAGCAGCTGCTTGACCTCACCATCATTCACCGAAATACCGAACTCACCCTTGAGCGACAAAATCAACTCCAGCAGATCAAGCGAGTCCGCATCCAGGTCATCGACCAACAGCGAATCCAACTCGATGGTATCGGCGTCGATTTCCAAATGCTTCGCCATCTGCACCCGGAGCCGCTCGAAAATCTGCCCGCGTTCCAACGCCACAACGCCACCCCATCCGTCTGGAGAACCACATTTACTCGACCAACTCAACCACCGTCCGGACGCGACGGACAACAACTCCCGACCGGCCACTCCCACAACCGCACATAGCGATTAACCCGGAGCCCTCCGTGCGTGCCGGGTCGCACAAGGTGAACGAAAGGAACGTTTTACTGGCAGTTTACTCCCACCCGTTCGCCAACCCGAAAATATTTCCACGCCGACGATTCGCAAGAAATTAACCAGAAACGCGGTGTTTCATAAAAGTGAGTGTCGTGCACGGTCCTCCGCGCACCCGTCGTCCGCACGTCACCGGCATCCAGCCGCCGCGAGCCACCCTCCGGGCGGCCCCCGTCAGCTGGATAGTGCACGACCCTCACTCACAACAAGGGCAAGATATGCCCGCTGATGCGGCAGAGAACGTACTCGCCAGTCGCGTCCGGCGGCGGTCAGCCGGTCCGGCACCGGATGCAGCCGGCGCGCCAGGCCCTGGCCGGTGGCCTTGGCCAGCGCCTCCCAGCGCACCCAGGCCGTCAGGATGTCCGCGTCGCCACCGTCCGCCCGCAGCATCGCGGCGAGCTCGGCGCGGTGGCGGATTTCGCGCGGGCGCTCGATGTCCACCCCCAGCCGCCGGTTCGCCGCGACCGCGACCGCGACGAACGGCCCGGAGTGGCTGAGACTGTGGAACCAGCGGTCTTCACCGTGCTCGACGGGGTTCGGGTAGCCGGTGTCGTCCGCGGTGAACGCGAACCTTTCCGGCTCCACACCGGTGCGTTCGGCCAACAGCAGCCTGCGCAGCCCGTGCACCAACACGAAGGATTCTCGTTTTCCGCCGTGGTAACGCATCGCGCGCGTCCGCTCGCGGTCGTCGAGCAGGTCCAGCGGGGCGGGCCGCTCCCCCGCCTCCGCGGTCCACAGCCACACCCCCTCCGCCACCTCCACCCCGGTCCCCCGCTGGCTACTTGAGGTGCTTGCCGGCTTCGAGGTACTCCTTGGCGTTGGCCAGTTCCTCCGGCACCGCCTTGGCCAGCCAGCGGTTGAACATCGGGTTGAACAGCCAGGCCACCGGCTTCTTGAAATCGAAGTTCAGCGCACGGGTGACCTTCGTGCCCTCATCAGTCTCCTCGCAGGTGAAGAAGGCGGTGAAGGTCATCAACGCGTCGGTCCAGGCCGGTACCCCGGAGATGTCGATGCGGTTGCCCTTCGCCACCACCCGCTGGGTGGTCTTCGGCCCCGGCATGCCCAGCACCTTCGGCGAAAAACGCAGCAGGACACCGTTGCCGTCTTCGGCGTCCTCGATCGAATGGATCTTGCCGAGCTTTTCGTCGACCTTGCGGTACTCGCGCAGATCCATGACGAAGTCGATGATGTCCCCGGGCGGCCGGTCAATGATTATCGTGGCCTCACCGTACGCCATTATGCGTCACCTTTCCGCGCCTGATCTATGCCTGACCGATAACCGTCGAAGTACCGCCGACCCTAGCATCGGAGGCGTACCCGGTCGATTTTTCCCGAGCCGGCCGGATCAGGCGGACGCGGACCGGTAGATATTCACCCTGTCGTCCAGTCCCAGTACCGCTGGATCCGCCCTGCCGGTGGCCGCGAGCACGAAATCCCGGGCGTCACCGGCGACGGCTTCACCACCGCCGCGGATATCGAGTTTTTCCACCCCGTCCAGCACCAGGGTGGCCGGTCCCCAGCCCCACAGGCCGAGCGTCTCGGCCAGGTGCACCACGCTCGCCCGCAGCCCGGTGCCCCGGTCCGGCTCCCGGCCGACCGCGCTGAGCACGTCGTCACCGTGCACGTACAGCTCGTACCAGAGCACCAGCACCGCGCGGCGGAGCGGACCGGGGAAACCGCCGGGTGCCCTGGCAACCCATGCCTCGTCGGTGAACCCGTCCAGCACCGTCCCGCACAGCCGTCCGGCCCGCGCGAGTTCCTTCGCCACCTTCGCCGGTGTGTGGTCGCGACGTTCGGCCGCCTGCCGCGCGGTCACCTCGGGCAGGCCCTGGCCCTCCATCCGGCCGACCGCGACCTCGCTGAACAGCCCGGCGACATGTCCGGCCACGTCCCGCACCTGCCAGCCTTCGCAGCGGCTCGGCCTGGTCCATTCGTCCTCGTCCAGCGACCGCAGCAGCTCCGCGAACCACTCGCAGTACCCGGCGATCCCGGCCATCACCTCGGTGCGCGGCAGCACCAGCGGCGGCTCCGCCTGCCTGGCCCTCATCGCGCGTCCCCTGCGGCCACCGGAACGTCACCAAATTCGGCGAGGCAGTCCTCCATCGCGGCCAGCGCGCCCTTCCCGGCACGCGCCGCGGCCTCGGCGGCGGCGATGATCGCGGGCAGCACGTCCGGCCCGGTGCCGGTGGTCAGCGCCAGTGCGGCGGCTTTGCTGCCGGTCCGTTCCGACGGGTTGCCGAGCTCGGCTTCGGCCGGGTCGTAGGCGACCACGAGCGCGAGCTTCGCCATCCCGCCGGCGAGATCCGCGCCGGCGGTGACCAGCGCCTGCCACAGCGCCTCCGCGTCCCCCGCCAGATGCGCGTTCGGCCCCCGGAATCCCTCCACAATGGACACCTGGCAGAGCGCGTTGTTGGCCAGCATGCGCAGCCAGCCGGTCGGGTTGGCGTCCTCCAGGATGTGCCTGCCGAGCCGGGTGTCGTCCTCGGCCGACCCGTCCGGGGTGAACGGCGGGTCCGGCTGCGCGCCGTCCCAGCCGCTGACCGTGTACAACGCGACCTCCGCCGGGTCGCAGCACGGATTGCGGCGGTACGCGGTCGCGGCAGCCACGAACGGTGCCAGCGACGCCCCGTCCAGGAACCGCAGCACCTTCCGGGTCGCGAAACCCTTGGCCACCACCCGCAGATCCTGGCCCGCGTCCTCGCCGGTCGAGTACCCGGCGGCCAAAATGATACTCATGCGACCCGCCCAAACACGAGCGAAGCGCTGTGCCCACCGAAACCGAAGCTGTTGCTCAGCACGTGGTCCAGTTCCTTCTCCCGTGCGCCGGTGGTGACGTAGTCGAGGTCGCACAACGGGTCCGGCTGCTCCAGGTTCGAGGTCGGCGGCACCACCGAGCTCCGCAGCGCCTGCACCGAAAGCGCGGCTTCGATCGCCCCGCAGGCACCCATCGTGTGCCCGAGCTGACTCTTGGTGGAGCTGACCGGCAACCGGTCGGCCCCGGCGCCGAACACCTTGCGGATCGCCAGTGTCTCCGAGGAGTCGTTGTCCTTGGTGCTGGTGCCGTGCGCGTTGACCCAGCCGATGTCCCCGGCGTCCAGCTTGGCGTCGTCGATCGCGCCGCGCATGGCCTGCTCCAGGCCAAGACCGTCCGGCGGCGGGGCGAACATGTGGTACGCGTTCTGCCGCAGCCCGAAACCCTCGGCCAGCGCCAGCGGCTCCGCCCCACGCGCCTCGGCGTGCCGGGCGGACTCCAGCACCAGGAACGCGGCGCCCTCGGCGAGCACGAAACCGTCCCGGCGGGCGTCGAACGGGCAGGAGGCCTCTTCCGGCGGGCACTCGCGGGTGCTCATCACGTACAGGCTGGAGAAGGACATGTATTCGAAAGGCACGATCAGCGCGTCACAGCCACCGGCGAGCACCACGTCCGCGTTGCCGGTCTGGATCAGCCGCAGGCCGACCCCGATGGCCTGTGCGCTGCCGGCGCAGGCGCCGTAGGGGGCGCTGTAGCGGCCGGTGCCGGCGGTCGCGGCCACCTTTCCGGCGATGTCCCGGATACCGATCAGCTTGCCGGTGTCGCCGTCGCGCGGCAGGCGGTTCTCGCCGTGGTTGGCCACCAGCGCGACGTCCACTCCGTCTTCCGCAGCGCCTGTGCCGTCTGCGTCATGCACCGGAAGCCCAGCGCTGCGCAGCGCCTCGGCGGCGGCGTGCAGGCCGTACTCCAGCGAGAGCGAGCGGTCGGCGGGCAGCGGGCCTTCGCGGCCGGGCACCATGCCGGCCACCCGACTGGAGGACGGGTAGGTCGGGAACCGTTCGAGCTTGCTCACCCCGGAACGGCCCTCCACCACGCACCGCCAGGTGTCCTCGGCGGTCCAGCCGCCGGGGCTGACCATCCCGAGGCCGGTGACCCAGACCCGGTCAGACACCGGCGCCCACCCGTTCGGCGATGAAGTCCACGACGTTGCCCACGGAGAGCCGACGGCTCACCTCGGCGAGCTGCGAGTCGGACAGACCACCATCCGAACCCATCTTCTCCGGCAGGAACCTGGCCAACTCGGTCAGCAGCTGCTTGACCTCACCATCATTCACCGAAATACCGAACTCACCCTTGAGCGACAAAATCAACTCCAGCAGATCAAGCGAGTCCGCATCCAGGTCATCGACCAACAGCGAATCCAACTCAATGGTATCGGCGTCGATTTCCAAATGCTTCGCCATCTGCACCCGGAGCCGCTCGAAAATCTGCCCGCGTTCCAACGCCACAGTGTCACCCCAACCAGCTTCGGTGGAATCCCCTACCGGCCGCAACCCAACCACCGGCACCGCGAAGACCACAACCAGAACGCCCCGCACCCACCCCACAACCGCAGATACCGAGCTGGCAAGGGTAATCGCGGGTTGCAACCACGCAAACCTGACAAACCAAGCACCGGTTCCTTGACAACATTCCAATAGCCGGACCTTGTTGCCTCTTTACCGCCAGACCCGCACTTGCCCCGCACTGAATAGGCAACGGCCAGGGTATCGTCGGCGCCGTTCGACGATTCACGATCACGGGGGAGCTATCTTGAGCGTTATGCACGATCCAGTCGACGGGGGCCGCCCGGAGGGTGGCTCGCGGCGGCTGGATGAAAATGACCTGCGGACCGAGGCCGAGCCGGTCGCCGTGCATAACGCTCATTCACATGGGACACCGCCTGAACGCGCGTCGCTGGTCGGCAGGCAATACTCACTGCCCGTACAGGAAGTGACCGAAAAAGGCGCCATCGCCTATGCCGAGGCCACCGGCGACGACCCCGCACGTTCGGTCGACCGGGGTTTCGCGCCGCCGATGTACGCGGTCCGGCTGATCGCCGGGCTGTGGCGCGCGGTGTACCAGGATCCGGTGCTGGGCACCGCGGACCAGCTCGTGCTGCACGCCGAGCAGCGCATGCTCTTCGCCGGCGACCTCCGCATCGGCGCGCAGGTGCACGCACACGGCTGGGTGAAGGGCATGATCGGCTTCGGTTTCGGTGACGCCGCGCTGATCCGCAACGTGATCGCGGACGAGACCGGGCGGGTGCTGGTGTCGATGGAATGCACCCTGGCCATCCAGGGCAGCAGCGACTGCCCGCCGGACGGGCGCCGGGCCAGGGCGCTGGACCGCGGCGAGCAGGTGTGCACCGAGTCGCGGCTGCTCGACGAGCACGCGCCGCACCGGTACGCGGACGCCGCCGACGACCACAACCCGCTGCACCTGGACGACGAGCTGGCCAGGACCGCCGGGCACCCGTGCCGGATCGTGCACGGCATGTGCACCCTGGCCACCGGGTTCGCCGCGTTGAGCGAACGGCTGCTGCGGGATCCCGATGACCGGGTCCGGTACCTGCGGGCCAGGTTCAGCCGGCCGGTGCTGCCCGGCAGCGAGGTGACCTACTCCGCGCACACCACCGGCGCGGCCGGCACCTACGCGCTGTCGGCGAGCTGCGGCGGCCGCCCGGTGCTGAAGAACACCTGGCTCCGGCTGGCCGGTCAGAACCGATGAGCACAGCGGACCCAAGGGATGCACGGAGCGGCCGAGTGTCCACAGCAGAACCCATGGTGGTGCGGCTGGACCGCGCGCCGGAGGCCGACCGGGAGCTGCTCGGCGGCAAGGGCGCCAGCCTGGTCCGGATGGCCGGGCTCGGTATCCCGGTGCCGCCCGCGTTCACCCTCACCACCGCCGCCTGCCGCCGTTACCAGGCCGAGGGGCTTTCCGAAGCGCTATGGGCCGAGGTGTCCGACGCGCTCGGCGCACTGGAAGAGCAGACCGGGCAGCGATTCGGCGGCGTCCCGCCGCTGCTGGTCTCGGTCCGCTCCGGAGCGCCGGTGAGCATGCCCGGCATGATGGACACCCTGCTCAACGTCGGACTGACCAGGCCCGCGCTGGACCGGCTCGGGCACGACCGGCCGCACGACCTGGCCGCCGGGATCCGCGAGTCCTTCGCCGAGGCGCCGTTCACCGTGCTCACCGCCGAAGACGAAGCCGGCGCCCGCGAAGAGGCACTGGCGCAGCTGCGCTGGGCGATCGCGCGGATCTTCGACTCCTGGCACAACCGCCGCGCCGGGGCGTACCGGCGGGCCAACGGCATCCCGGACGATCTGGGCACCGCGGTGACCGTGCAGGCCATGGTGTTCGGCAACCGGGACGACCGCTCCGGCACCGGCGTCTACATCACCCGCGACCCGATGACCGGGGCGAACGAGCCCTACGGCGAGTGGCTGCCGCGGGCGCAGGGCGAAAGCCTGGTGTCCGGCGAGCACAGCCCGCTGCGGCTCGGCGCGTTGCGGGAGGAGCAGCCGGACGCGCACCGGGAGCTGCTGGCCGCCGGGCGGCGCCTGGAGAACCTGGAACGGCATCCGGTGGAGATCGAGTTCACCGTCGAGTCCGGTGTGCTGTACCTGCTGCAGTCGCGCCGGTCCACCCGCACCCCGGTCGCCGCCGTGCGGTGGGCGGTCGACCTGGTGGACGAGGGCCTGCTGGAGGTCGCCGATGCGGTGGAGCGGGTCGACGACGAGACGCTGCGCAAGGTGACCGAGACCGGCGGCTCGGCCGAGGCAGGCGGGCGGGTGCTCGCGCGGGGCACCGGGGTGGTGCCCGGCCGGTGCTCCGGGCTGGTGGTGACCGACGCGGACGAGGCCGACCAGCTGGCCGACGAAGGACAGCAGGTGATCCTCGCGCGCCCGAGCACCAGCCCGCACGACATCCACGGCTTCCTCGCCGCGGCCGGCGTGATCACCGAACGCGGCGGCGGCACGTCGCACGCCGCGGTGGTGGCCAGGCAGATCGGCCTGCCGTGCGTGGTCGGCTGCGGCGACGGGGCGGTCGCCGCAGTGTCCGGCCGGATGGTCACCGTCGACGGCACGCACGGCGTGATCTACGAGGGCGTGCAGGCCGAAACAGCTGACGACCCGTCGGCGCCCTTACCCGAGTTGGCCCGGTTGCTGGCGTGGAAGTCCGCCGGCGACCGTTCATCCACGATCAGGAGTGAGTCATGACCAGGACCGAAGTACTGCGCAGCCTGCGGCTCAAAGGCCGGGCCGGCACCGCGGACATCGCCGAGGCCGCCGGCGTGGCGGAAGCGGACGCGCAGGAGATCCTCGAGCAGAGCGCGGAAAAGGGCATGGCGAACCACCGCACCGGCCGCCGCGGCGGCTGGATGCTGACCCAGCAGGGACGCGACGAGGTCGCCACCCTACTCGCCGAGGAACGCTCCACATTGGACACCTCCGGCGCGGCCAGCCACTACGACGGCGAGTTCCTCAAGCTGAACAAGGAGTTCAAGGAGCTGTGCACCCGCTGGCAGCTCGCCGGCGGTGACGCCGCGGCCGCCGCCGACGTGCAGGCCGATTTCGCCGCCATCCACGACCGCAACAGCGAACTGCTGACCGCGCTCACCGAGTCGATCCCACGCTTCGACCGCTACCGCCCCCGCTTCGACGCCGCCTTCACCCGCTTCCGCGACGGCGAAACCGCCGCACTGGTACAGCCGCTTTCCGGCTCGTACCACGATGTCTGGATCGAACTCCACGAAGACCTGCTCCTCCTGCTGGACCGCGCCCGCGAAGAAGACGACTGATATCGCACCGCGGACCTTGCGGGCACGTCCCTAGCGGTCGTTCCGGCGAGCTACGAAGTGTCACAGTCGCGCTAAGAGTTGTCCCGTAAGTGATCTTCGGGTCGCTTGGGACGCAGTCGCGCACTGCGTGGCTTGCCCGCTCATCCGGTGAGGGCGAGGTTGTGTAGACGGGCGATACCGCGCATAGCGTGGTGTTGCCGACGGCTGTCTTGGCTCCGGACTCCTCCCGCGCCTTGCAGTCGTTGCGGTTGCCGGGCATAGGCTGGCCGACCAACACGACGAGCCGGGTGTCGGCGTCGATGACGACCTGGTGGTTCGAGACGCCGAACAGCGGGGCCAGCTGGCGAAGCGTCAGGTTTGTACGCCAATAGGTGGTGACCAGCAGCACACGGTCTTCCAGCGGCAGGCTCCAAGGCCGACCTTGGCGCACCTGGTCCACGCCGTCTCGTCGTAGCGCGGTGATCAGCTTGCGGGGCGTGTTCGTGCCCCGGTGGCGTCCCGGCCCGTGCAAGAACCCTGAGTGCCACGCGTACGAGGCGGAAGAGGCCGAGTCGGAGCCCGTCCTCACGACGGAAAGCGGACCGGCGGTCGACAGGGCCAAGTAGCGGGACTCCGGACGCTCTTCCCGCGAGCATGGAAAACTTCCGCGAGCGTGTAGAGAAGCGCGGGCCGGCTCCGACATCCCCGGTGAGAGCCGCCCACCAAGGACGGCCCGAGCCGAAGGAGCGGACTCATGAAGTACCTGGTGATGGTGCAGGGCACGCAGGCGGAATACGAGGCCCAGGCGAGCAAGCCCGCCGCCGGTCTCCCAGCCTGGAGCGACAAGGATATGCAGGCGATGTTCCAGCACATGGGGGCGATCAACAACGACCTCGCCGAGACAGGCGAGTTCATCGATGCCCAGGGGCTGGCCGAGCCTGCCAGGACCCGCCTCGTCAGCGCCGGCGCGGACGGCAAGCCCGTGATCACCGACGGGCCGTACGGCGAGACCAAGGAAGTGATCGCCGGTTACTGGCTCCTGGAGTGCGAGAGCCTGGATCGGGTCACGGAGATCGCCGCGCGGGTCGCCCAGTGCCCCGTTCCCGAGGGCGCGAACAGGTACCCCGTCGTCATCCGGCCGCTCGGCGAAGTGTGAGCAGGGGAGACATTTGAGACGTACGAGCGAGGTCGAGGACCTGCTGCGCCCGCACGCGCCGCAGGTCCTCGGCGCGCTCGTACGCCGGTACGGGCACTTCGACGCCGCCGAGGACGCCGTACAGGAGGCGCTACTGGCAGCGGCGGGGCAGTGGCCCGAGTCGGGGGTTCCGGACAATCCGCAGGGCTGGCTGATCAGGGTCGCCTCGCGGCGGCTCACGGACGCCCTGCGCAGTGATCAGGCGCGGCGGCTGCGTGAGGAGAAGGCAGCGGCGCTCACACCGCGCGACGCCTTCACCGCGCCGCCGCCCGGGCCCGATCGTGCGCCCTCCGAGGACGACACGCTGACGCTGCTCTTCCTCTGCTGCCACCCGGATCTGCCCCCGCCCGCCCAGATCGCGCTGACGCTGCGGGCCGTCGGCGGTCTGACGACGGCCGAGATCGCCCGCGCGCATCTGGTGCCGGAGGCGACGATGGCCCAGCGGATCAGCCGGGCCAAGCAGCGGGTGAAGGGCACGCGTTTCGGCCGCCCCGATCACTGGGAGGAGCGGCTGCCCGCTGTCCTCCACACGCTCTACCTGATCTTCAACGAGGGCTACACGGCCACCTCCGGAGCCTCCCTCCAGCGGGCCGAACTCGCGGGCGAGGCCATCCGGCTGGCCCGTACGGTGCACCGCCTGCTGCCCGGCGACTGTGAGGTCACCGGCCTGCTCGCCCTGATGCTCCTCACCGACGCCCGCCGCGCCGCGCGGGCCGGGGCGGGCGGCGAACTGATCCTCCTCGACGAGCAGGACCGCGGGCTGTGGGACAAGGCGGCGATCGAGGAGGGCGTGGCCCTGGTGACCTGGGCTCTGTCCCAACGCCGGCCCGGCCCATACCAGTTGAGGGCCGCGATCGCCGCCGTCCACGACGAGGCGGACTCGCCCGACAGCACCGACTGGCCCGAGATCCTCGGCCTCTACGACGTCCTCGTCCACCTTGTCCCCAGCCCTGTCGAACGCCTCAACCGCGCCGTAGCCATCGCCATGGTCCACGGACCGAAGGCTGGTCTGGCCGAACTGGACGCGCTCGTACCGGAGTTGACCACAGGCCACCGCCTGGACTCGGTCCGCGCCCACCTCCTGGAACGCGCCAGCGACCCCGAGGCCGCCCGAGCCGCCTACGAGTCAGCCGCCGCCAAGACCCTGAGTCTCCCCGAACAGCGCTACCTCCGGGCCCGTGCGGCCCGCCTCGGCGACATCACTTAGCGTGTCGCTCATGCCCGAGCTGATGCACATCACCGAACGCTCTCTCAACACCGGGTTCGCACTGTGCGAGGGGCCGAGCACGCGCGGACCGCTCCTGCCACGGCGATTGCGGGACAACTCTTAGCCAAAGAAATCCGCCACTTCGTTCAATAGTACAACTAACTCCTGGCGAGTTTTGACAGTCGCCGAACGAATGATACTTCGTTCGCCATCAAGTGAGCCCACATCGATCTCACATTCGCCCGTTTCCCACAGTATCAACTGACCCATGGCATCAGGACTATCAAATTCAACCCAGCCCGCCTGCTTTGCATTTTCTTGAGGAGATGCACGAAAGGACACCCCTAGATGCCCGGCGCCCCCCGCCTCATGCTCTAGAACCCAAGACCGCATTGTATCGATCATGTCGTTCATTTCTCAGAGCGTACCCGGAGGCCGCTGACGGGGACAGATTCGCCTGGCGGCCTTCCCAACTTCGCGTACCGTTGCCCGGCAGCACTCGCCACAGAGGGAATCTACCGCCAACCAACTCCGCAGGTGACATCCATCTTCCGACCCTGACCAGACCTTCGCCCGCACCTTCCGCAGCGGGTGCGACCGCCCGACCCGAGCCGCCGACAATCTTGCCCAGCCGGGCGAGTATGCCACCAGCTGCAGCTGCGGTAGCAAGCCCGTTGTAAGCACCAGTGAGCGCGCTGCTGACGTTCTCGGTGTTAGCGCACTCATCGAAATTGTCCACACAGTACGTCGCCGCTATCTGCTTTACTCCCCCGACGTCGCCGGGATTTTCAAGCAGATGCACGTACGCCTCACGACAGCCAGTCAATCCGAAGCAAACGTCTGACGCTCCTTGCTGTTCACCTGCCTTCAGGTTCCAGAATTCTTCGCCCGTCGCAGCTTCTTGGCCGCGAAGATGCCAGTACTTCAGCAAGTCGCCCGTGTCGTTGGTCTTTGGCGAGTGGTCACCTACCCACTGCTGCCGACCTTCATACTCGGCCTCATTGGCCAACATGGCCGACGACTTCTTCATCTCGCCTTTGGTAGGACTGTAGACGCTGCCAGTATCCTTCAGATACTGATCATATTGCTGACAGTCGTCGGCGCTGCCACACGGTTTGTGTCCGTCGATTTCGACGCGAGTTATAGGGTTTCCACCGGTGAAGGCATAGCGATTTCCGGTCCATGGATCGGCGGCCAGTCCGAGATCATTGAGGGCACCGTTATAACTATCCCGCATGAGGAACGTGTTGCACTCTGGCCTGTAGTTTCGGAATCCGACCCGCCAACGACACCGGCCCGACGCTGCACGCGATCAGCCGTCCGCTCGGCTGAAAGACGTTCAGTGGGTGTCGGCAGGATACGGCGGCGCGAAGCGCCTCGATGGGGGGCGGTGGCCGGGTGACGGGTGGGCCGATCGGCGGGCCAGCGTCGTGACGGCCCGCACCTGGTCGGCCAGCAGGCGTTGTTCCTCGTCGCGGTCGGCCGGGCGGCGAAAGATCCGCGGTGGGGCGGCGCCGAGCAGGGCGGCGGTGCGCTCGGCGAGCTCCACCGGATGGATCGGATCGTCCAGCCAGCCGGCCACCGCGCAGCGGCCGCGAAGGGCGGCCAACGCGTCGTGGTCGAGCACGGGCAGTTCGCCGGGCAGTTCGCGCAGCGCTTTCGCGACGGCCGTGGCGTCGAAGGCGTGGAAGCGGGCCGCGAGCTCGTCGTGGTGCTCGGGGCGCCATCGGTCGGCCGGCGGCAGCGCGGACATCACCTGCCAGGCGTAGCCGAGCCCGCGCTCGTCGATCATCCTGCCGAGCTTCCGCAGCCGCTTGAGATTGACCGGGAACGGCGTGTCCAGCCAGGCCGGTGCCACCAGCAGCAACCCGGCCACCCGATCCGGCGCCAGCGCGGTCATGGTGAGCGCGGTGGCGGCACCCATGCTGATGCCGGCCACCACCGCGGTCTCAACACCCAGCTGGTCCAGCTGCCGCAGCGCGTCCTCGGCGAACGCGCGGAAATCCAGCGCGCACTCCCCCGCCCTGCCACCGTGGTACGGCGCGTCGGGCACCACCACCCGGCCCGGCAGCAGGGCCGCGGCGCCGCTCCAGTCGTAGGAGCAACCGCCGAGGCCGTGCAGCAACAGGGTCGCGGTCACCTGACCTCGCGCTTCAGCTCGGCCGGCGCCTGCTTGGCCAGCACGATCGCGGTCTGCACGACCATCGCCAGCGTCATGTGCCGATGCCAGCCGCGCCAGCTCCGCACCTCGTACCGGTCCAGCTTGATCTCCGAGCGCATGTTCCGCCATCGGGCGTCCATCCGGCGCAGCTCGGAGATGAGCTGGCTCAGCTCGCCGTTCGACGCGAGCCGCCGGTTTCCCGCGCAGTAGTAGGCCGAATGCGCCGGGTCACGACCGACCGGCGGCCGGGCCGCGTACTGCTCCACCAGCCGTGGCCTGCCCTTGGGGCCGCCGCGCGGGTACCGCTCGGTCAGCGCGTCCGCGCCCAGCCGCGGGTCGTCGGGCTCCATCCCGCTGAGCCCTTCGAACTCACCGGTGGTCAGCGACATCAGATACGGGATGCCCTTGGCCTGCAGGTTGCGCCGGAGGGTGACCTTGTCCGAGCACAGCAAGGAGAACAGTGCCCACTGCGGTTCGAGGCCGGCCTCCACCGCGCGGTTGATCATGCCGGCCGCGATCTGCGACTTGGTGCGGTAACCGAGATCGGACGGGATGGACGCCTTCCGCCGCCGATCCGCGTCCGAAAGCCAGCTCGACGGCAGATACGGCACCGCGTCGATGAGCACCAGCGCACCACCCGGCGCCGCGTAGAACATCAGCATCGCGAGCTGGCAGTTCTCCAGGCGGCGGTTGTCCACGCTGAACTGCCGCTCCACGGCGACCGCGTCGGAGCCCTTCTTCACGAAGGTCACCTCGGTCACGTACAGCCCGCCGCTGGCCAGTCCGAAGTGGCGCTTGACCACGTCGAGCAGGTTCGCCCGCACCTCGGCCTCGTCCCACTGCGCCATGGTGAGCAACCGCTGCGCGCCGTCCGCGCGCCGCTCGTTCGCGTAAGACGCGATGTTCCGCCGCCCGCTGCCCCCTTGCACACCGTCGTCAGCCCTGCCGACGAGCCCGCACATGTAGTTCCAGGCCCGCTGCCGTGGCTCCGCCCGCGTAAAATTCGGCGAGATAAGTTCGTGCAGTTTTTTTAGCCAATATTCTACTTCCGAATATTCAACGACTGTCATTTACAATACCCCAGCGCATTGTTTATCTTCTTGGAACCGAGAAGCAATGTGACATGTCGACCACCCAGTGGGGTCAACTTAGAACCTTCCTGGCTAGTACGCAAGCGTTACGGGCAGATCACCCGTACGCACCAATAGTCGCCACCTGAATGCATCAGTAAGCGATCGATCGAACGCTCTTGGTAACAGGTTCCTGTTGTAACCCTGTCCAGTCAGGGGGCCGCACTGCGCCGTCAGCCTGATCGAGGGACGACACACCAGGTCCTTGAGTTGCCTGAACCGGACGGCCGCACCAATTGTGAGCTGCGATTTTTCCTGTCTCAAGCAAAATTTTGACGAACACCCTGCGACGCCACCGCGAGGTCGTTACAGTGATCATCAAGCCAAGCTGAACGGAGGTACGGGAACCACTTACCGGCGCTACTCGCCCGGCAGCACCGGGCGGCAAAGCACTGTCCACACTGGACTGACCGAGGCCGCCTTTTGTGCCGGAATCAGCCCGGAACGCAGGCTTTGACGCGTTCGAGTAGCAACTCGCGCTCGCGGGCGTTGCGGGTGAGCCCGGCCGCGCGTTCGAACTCCTTGGCGGCTTCATCCATTCGGCCGAGTTTGAAGAGCAGGTCGCCGCGCACGCTGGGCAGCAGGTGGTAGTTCTTCAGCGAGGCCGCCGCCGGCCCTTCGGTCAGGGCGTCCACCAGCTCCAGGCCGGCTTCGGGACCGAAGCCCATCGCCACCGCCACCGCCCGGTTCAGCTCGACGACGGGCGAAGGGTTCAGCTTCGCGAGCACGTCGTAAAGCCCCACGATGCGGCCCCAGTCCGTCTCCTCCGCGGTGCGCGCCCTGGCATGACAGGCCGCCAACGCCGCCTGCAGCGCATACGGGCCGTGCGCCCCGCCGAGCGCTTCGGCGCGTTCGAGCGCGGCGAGGCCGCGGCGGATGAGCAGCTGGTCCCAGCGGCCGCGGTCCTGGTCGAGCAGCAGAATCGGCTCCCCGGACGGGCCCGTCCTGGCCTTGGTCCTGGACGCCTGGATCTCCATCAGCGCGACCAGCCCGTGCACTTCCGGGTCGTCCGGCATCAGCCCGGCGACGATGCGGCCGAGCCGGAGCGCGTCCTCGCACAGCGCCGGGCGCATCCAGTCGTCACCGGCGGTCGCCGAATAGCCCTCGTTGAACACCAGGTAAATGACCTCGAGCACGGAGGACAGCCTGGCCGCGCGCTCGTCCCCGCGGGGAACCTCGAACGGCACCCCGGCCTTGGCCAGCGTCCGCTTGGCGCGCACGATGCGCTGCGCGACGGTCGGCTCCGGCACCAGGAAGGCCCTGGCGATCTCGTCGGTGGTCAGGCCGCCGAGCACCCGTAACGTGAGCGCGACCCGCGCTTCGGTGGACAACACCGGGTGGCAGGACGTGAACACCAGCCGCAGCAGGTCGTCACCGATGTCGTCGTCGAGGGTCGCATCCAGGTCCTCTTCGAACCCTTCACCCGCCCCGGCCACCTCGTGCCCGAGCTCCACGATCTTGCGTTCGAGCCGCTGGTTCCGCCGGATGGTGTCGATCGCGCGACGTTTCGCGGTGGTCATCAGCCAGGCGCCGGGGTTGTTCGGCACGCCCGATTCCGGCCACTGTTCCAGCGCGGCCACCAGCGCGTCCTGGGCCAGCTCCTCGGCCAGGCCGACGTCACGCACCATCCGCGCCAGCCCGGCGATCAGCCTCGGCGCTTCGATCCGCCATACCGCGTCGATCGCGCGGTATGCGTCGGAATTCGGCTCAGCCGTCACAGTAACCTCGGGCTACTGCTTCTCGGCGATCTGCTCGCGCAGCTTGTCATCCGCCTCGCGCAGCTCCGGGGTGTACTCGTCACCGAAGTCCGCCGCCTCGAACACCTGGCGGATCTCGATCTCGGACTCCTCGCCGTCCTCGCTCGGGCAGCGCCGGACCCAGTCGATCGCCTCGTCGAGCGAGTCCACCTCGATCATCCAGAACCCGGCGATCAGCTCCTTCGACTCGGCGAACGGCCCGTCGACCACGGTGGTCTGCTTACCGGAGAACTTGACCTTGGCGCCCTTCGAGCTCGGGTGCAGGCCCGCGCCGTCGACCATCACGCCGGCTTCGACCAGTTCGGCGTTGTACTTCCCCATCGCCTCGAGCTGCTCGGTGCTCGGCATGGCGCCACCCTCGGTGTCGCCGGTCGCCTTGATCAGGATCATGAAGCGCATTCCGTCTCCCCATTCCGGTTTCCGGCGCTGAGCGTACGTGGACCGGACGGGCCGTGTCCGGAATGACCGGTCGTTGTGGCCCGAATCTTTCACATACTGGCCTCCAGGCCACTGGCCGTAGAGGGGCGCTCGGTTCCATTCTCGAACCCGTACGGCAGAAAGATGGAGGTTCCTCGAATGAACGTGCTGTGGTTGTTCGCTCACCCGGAGTCCTCTTCGCTCAACGGGGCGCTGTGCGAAGAGGGGATCCGCACGCTGGAAGCGGCCGGGCACGACTACCGGATATCCGATCTCTACGCCATGAAATGGAAGGCCACGGTGGACCGGGACGACTTCGCCGGCGAGCCCGGCGGGCGGCTGGGGTTGTCCGGAGTGGCCGGGGCGTCCAAAGAGGCATACCGGTCCGGCACCTTGAGCCCGGACATCCTTGCGGAGCAAGAAAAACTCGACTGGGCGGACGCGGTGGTCGTGCAGTTCCCGCTGTGGTGGTACGGCATGCCGGCCATCCTCAAAGGATGGTTCGACCGGGTCTTCGTCAAGGGATACGCCTACGGGGTGACCGATCCGCGGCAGCCCGGCCGCACCCTCCGCTACGGCGAAGGGAAACTGGCCGGCAAACGTGCCCTCGTCCTGGTGAGCAGCGGCAGCCCCGAAGCCGCCCTCGGCCCGCGCGGCATCAACGGCCAGCTGGACCAGGTGCTCTTCCCGCTGCTGCACGGGACGCTCTGGTACGCGGGCATGTCGGTGCTGCCGCCGGTCGCGGTCTACGGCGCCGACCGGGTCAGCCCGGAGCAGTACGAAGCGGCCGCCGCGCTGGTGCGGGACCGGGTCGGCGCGCTATGGCAGACCGATCCCCTGCCGTTCCGCACGCAGAACGGCGGGGACTACGACGACGAGCTGGTACTCGAACCCGGGCTGGCCAGTGACGCCACCGGCCTCGGCGTGCATCTGGCCGGATAGCGCAGGTGTGCAAGGATCGAGCCATGAGCGCGTTCGTGCATCCCGGCCGGCACCCGGTGGCCGTCCTGGTCCGCCACGGGCTGCTGCCGATGGAGCTGGGCATCGTGCACCGCCTGTTCGGCCAGGCGGTCACGACCGGCGGCGAGCCGCTGTACGAGGTCCTGACCTGCACCCCCGACCCGGGCGAGATCCGCACCGACGCCGACTTCACGATCATGGTCGGGCACGGCCCGGAGATACTGGCCCAGGCCGCGACCGTGGTCGTGCCCGCCTCCGATGAGGACTATCGGCCGCAGGACGGGCGGCTGGCGGACCCGATGGCCGAAGCGCTCGGCCTGGTGCGGCCCGGCACCAGGATCGCGTCGATCTGCACCGGCTCCTTCGTGCTGGCCGCCGCCGGCCTGCTCGCCGGGCGGCGGGCCACCACTCATTGGCGGTCCGCGGCCGAGTTCCGGCGGCTGCATCCGGAGGTGCACCTCGACCCGGACGTGCTCTACACCGACGACCGCGACGTGCTCACCGCGGCCGGCGTCGCCTCGGGCATCGACCTGTGCCTGCACATGATCCGGTGCGACCACGGCGCGGCGGTGGCCAACGAGGTCGCCCGCGGCACCGTGGTCCCGCCGCACCGCGAGGGCGGGCAGGCCCAGTTCATCCGGCGGCCGGTGCCCGAGCCGCGGTCGTCCTCCACCGGCACCGCCCGCGCCTGGGCGCTCGAACACCTCCACCGCCCGCTCGGCCTGCGCGAACTGGCCGCCAAGGAGTCGATGAGCGTGCGGACCTTCACCCGCCGCTTCCGCGACGAGGTCGGCATCTCACCGCTGCAGTGGCTCACCCAGCAGCGCGTCGAGCGTGCCAGGCAACTGCTCGAAGAGTCCGACCTGCCGGTGGACCGGATCGCCGAGGACGCCGGTTTCGGCACCGCCGCCTCGCTGCGCCAGCACCTCCAGGCCGCGCTCGGGGTCTCCCCCAGCGCCTACCGGAACACCTTCGCCGGTCCACGGTCGTGAGTGGAAAGTGTTGCCCGCAACCGGGCCGAACGTTTTTCACACACGACCCCAGCCGGCCCGCCACAGCGCACGGCGGCGGCGCTGCACCACCGGGTCGGCCACCGGCGCGGCCGCGAGCAGCCGCCGCGTGTCCGGGTGCGCCGGAGCGCCGAGCACGGTCCGGACCGGGCCCTGCTCGACCACCCGGCCGTCCCGCATGATCGCCACCCGATCGGCCAGCTGCTCCAGCAGCGCCAGGTTGTGGCTGATGAACAGGCAGGCGAAACCCAGCTCGGCCTGCAACGTGCGGAACAGCTCCAGGATCTTCGCCTGCACGGTGACGTCGAGCGCGCTGGTCGGCTCGTCCGCGATCAGCAGCACCGGGTCCAGCGCGATCGCCCTGGCGATCCCGGCCCGCTGACGCTGACCGCCGGAGACCTCGTGCGGGTACCGGTGGTGCAGCGCGGCGGGCAGCCGCACCGCGTCCAGCAGTCCGGCGACCCGGCGGTCCAGCTCGGCCCCGGCCGCCCGCCGGTGCAGCCGGAGCGGTTCGGCCACGCTGGCGGCCAGCGTCGCGCGCGGGTTGAGCGAAGAGACCGGGTCCTGGAACACCGTGCCGATCCGGCCGAGGAGGTTCTTGCGCTCGGCACCGCGCAGCGCGGCGACCTCGGCACCGGCCACCCGGACCGCCCCGGCCTCCGGCCGCAGCAGCCCGGTGATCGCGGCGGCCACCGTGCTCTTGCCCGAACCCGACTCGCCGGCGAGCCCGAGCACCTCACCGGCGTCCACCCGCAGGCTCACCTCGTGCACCGCCCGCGCCGCGCGCGAACGCAGCCTGCCGCGATAGGTCACCGACAGCCCGGCCACGGACAGGACCGGTTCCTCCTCGGTTTCCGGCCGCTCCGGCCGTCGCGGGGAGCTGCCCAACGAAGCCACCGAACCGAGCAGCCGTTTCGTGTGCTCCGCGCGCGGCGAAGCGAAAACGGCTTCGGCGTCACCCTGCTCCACCACCCGGCCTTCGTGCATCACCACCACCCGGTCCGCGATATCCGCGACCACGCCCATGTCGTGCGTGATCAGCAGTACTGCCAGCCCGAGCCGGTCGCGCAGCGCACGCAGCAGTTCCAGGATCTCCGCCTGCGCGGTGACGTCGAGCGCGCTGGTCGGCTCGTCCGCGATCAGCAGCGCGGGGTCGTTCGCCACCGCCATCGCGATCACCACCCGCTGCGCCTGCCCACCGGACAGCTCGTGCGGGTAGGCGTGGAACCGCCGCTCCGGCTCGGGTAACCCGACCAGGCGCAGCAGTTCGACCGCGCGCCGGCGCGCCCGCGCGGCCGGGCCGCCGCGATGCGCGCGCACCGCCTCCGCCACCTGCCCGCCCACGGTGAACACCGGGTTCAGCGCGCTCGACGGCTCCTGGAACACCATGCCGACCCGGCCGCCGCGGACCGCGCGCAGCCCGGCAGCGCTGAGGGTGAACAGGTCGGTGCCGTTCAGCAGCGCCGAACCGGTGACGCGCGCGTTTTCCGGCAGCAGGCCGAGCAGCGACATCGCGGTGGCGGTTTTGCCGGCACCGGACTCGCCGACCACCGCCAGCACCTCGCCGGCCGCGAGCGAGTAGCTCACCTCGCACGCGGCCGGCGTAGGGGTGCCGCGGACGAGGAAGTCCACCGACACGTCCCGCACCGACA
The DNA here is from genome assembly GCF_000384315.1 of Amycolatopsis nigrescens CSC17Ta-90. Taxonomy (GTDB): domain Bacteria; phylum Actinomycetota; class Actinomycetes; order Mycobacteriales; family Pseudonocardiaceae; genus Amycolatopsis; species Amycolatopsis nigrescens. The sequence goes on from NZ_ARVW01000001.1 coordinate 1,451,164, forward strand.
GCACGGGCTCGGACGTCATGGAGCGGTACCACTCATGGGGCGATGCCCACCTGGAAATAACTCGGGTACGCGGGGAACTCGCCGACGAAGAACCCGGCCACCTTCGAGCCGCGCAGGAACGAGTTGCGCGCGTAGACCAGCGGCACCACCGGCGACTCCGCCATGATCCGCTGGTCCAGCGCGGCCCATTTCCGCCCGGCCTCGGCCGGGTCGGCGACGCTCTGCGCCTCCTCGATCAACCGGTCGGTCTCCGGGTCGGCGTACCGGCTCAGGTTGTGCCGCCCGCCGCCGACCTCCGAAGACCCGAACAACGGCTGGATACTGGTGTTGGCGCTGGGAAAGTCGGCCTGCCAGAGATCCAGGGTCAGGTCGAACTTCGCCTCCGCGCCGGTGGTGTCCGCCTTGAGCGCGGCGCTGTCCAGGGTCCGCACGGTGCTCTGAATACCTGCCCTGGCCAGCCCGGCCTGCACGGCCTGCGCCTTCTCCGGGAAGTTGCCGCTGGTGCCCACCACGAAGTCGAGCCCGGTCAGCCCGTTCGGGTAGCCCGCCTCGGCCAGCAGCCGCTTGGCCAGTTCCGGGTCACCGGACGGCGGCGCCGGGTAGAGGTCGAACGCCTCGCGGCCGGGCAGCCCCGGCACGATCAGCGTGCTCGCCGGGTCGCCGGCGAGACGGGCGTTGCCGGCGCTGGCCACCTGGAAGGCGCTCTTGTCCACCGCGTACTGGAAAGCCTTGCGCACCTTGGGATCGGCCAGCGGGCCGCGGCGGGTGTTCAGCGCCAGATAGGCCAGTGCACCGGACGGCGAGGTGACCAGCCGCTGCTGCGCGGCAGGGTTTCCCTGCAGCTGGGCCAGCTGCGCCGGGCTCACCAGTGAGAAACCGACGGCACGCTGGTCCTCCCCGGCGTCCGCGACGAGCCGCTGCGCGACGGTCCCGGTGTCCTGGCCGAGCTGGAACACGATCTCGTCCGGCAGCGCCGCCCGCACCGAGTCGGTTTTCTTGTCCCAGAACGGGTTCCGGCTCAGTGTGATACCGACTCCCTTCTGGTAGGCGGAAACCTGATATGGCCCGGACGCGATCGGACGCTCGCTGTAGGCTGGCTCGGTGCCCTTTCCCTTGGGCACCGGGGAGAACGCGGGCGTACTCACCACCCAGGGCCAGTCGTTGTACGGGCGGTTCAGCCGGAACACGATGGTCTTCTCGTCCGGGGTCTGCACCGAGTCAAGGCCCTTGCCCTCGAACGGGCCCTGGTAGCCGTCCGCGCCGGCCAGCAAGGTCTTGTGGTAGTTCAGCCCGCCGGCGAACGCGGGTGCGAACGACCGCTCGATCCCGTATTTCAGGTCGGCCGCGGTGATCGGCGTACCGTCGGCGAACTTCAGCCCGTCCTTGAGCGTGTACGTCCAGGTTCTGCCGTTCTCGGTGGGCCTGCCGGTGTCGGTGGCCAGGTCCGGGACCGCCTTGGTCGGCTGGCCCTGCCGGACGTCCCAGGAGGTCAGCCGCCGGTGCACCAGTGAGAACACCGCGACCCCGTGGCTCTGGCTCTTGGCAGGGTCGAAGGGCTGCGTGGCGGTGTCGGTGAGAATGGTGACCCGGCCACCGGCGGTGGCGGCGCCCGGCTGTTCCTGCGGCGCTGTGCCGGTGGCGCAGCCGGCGAGCATGACCGCGCCCGCCAGCACGGCGGTGGCCCCCATCGATCGGGTGCGGGTGTCCCGCAAGATTCTGAGGAACCGTCTTCTCTGCACTGCCTTCTCCTTTGCGTCGGTTCGAACATGGGTGCCGCACGTCAGGTCAGGCGGGCGCGCGGGTCGAGCGCGCCGTAACACAGGTCGACGAGCAGGTTGGCCGAGACGACCAGCAGCGCCGCGAACAAGGTGCAGCCCAGCAGCACCGGCAGGTCCTGCTGCTGCACCGCGTCGATCAGCAGCCCGCCGAGGCCGGGCATGCCGAACACCCGCTCGGTGATCACCACTCCGCCCAGCAGTCCGCCGAGGTCAGTGCCGAACCGGGTGAGCACCGGCAGCGAAACGTTGCGCAGCGCGTGCTTGCCGATCACCTTGCGCTCCGGCAGGCCCTTCGCCCGCGCGGTGCGGATGTAGTCCTCTCCCAGCGTTTCCAGCAGCTGCGACCTGGTGAGCCTGGCGTAGAAGCCGGCGTACACGAAGGTCAGCACCAGCCACGGCAGGATCAGGTGCGCCGCCCATTCCGCCGGGTTCCGCGCGAACGGCACGTACCCGCCGACCGGAAGAACGCCAAGGGTGAAACCGAAGAGCAGGATGGCGAGCAGACCGGCCAGGAAGATCGGGGTGGACATCCCGGCCACCGCGCCGATCGTGGTCAGCCGGTCCCACGGACCGCCCCGGCGCAGCGCGGCGAACACCCCGGCCGTGACACCGGCGACCAGCCAGCACACCGCGGCGCCCAGCACGAGCGAGAAGGTGACCGGCAGCCGCTGCCCGATCAGCTCGATCACCTCGGCGTTCTGCTGGAACGAGTAGCCGAAGCACGGCGCCGGGCACTGGATCGCGGTGACCCCGGTGCCGAAGCTGCGCCCGGCCACCAACCCGCCGAGGAAGTCCAGGAACTGCCGCCACCACGGCTGGTCGAAACCCATGAACGCCTTGGCAGCGGCCAGGTTCTCCGGGGTGCACGGGCGGCCGCAGGCCAACTGCGCCGGGTCCGACGGCACCAGGTAGAACACCACGTAGGTGCAGAAGGTGAGCACCAGCAGCACGGCGGCGAGGCCGGCCAGCCGCAGGCCGAGAAACCGCAGGATCCGCGTCATCGGCCCACCCCGGCCTTCGGGTCCAGCGCGTCCCGCAGCCCGTCCCCGAGCACGTTGAACGCCAAGGCAGCCAGGAACAGCACGAGCCCGGGGAAGATCAGGAACATCGGGTCACCGCGCACCCAGCCGATCGCGTCCCCGATGGTGCGGCCGAGGCTCGGCGCGGGCGGCGGGATGCCCACCCCGAGAAAGGAGAGCGCGGCTTCCAGCGCGATCATCCCCGGCACCGAGATGGTGGCCACCACCAGGATCGGCGCCCACAGGCCGGGCAGCAGCTCGAACCGGAAGACGTGCCACGGGCCGGCCCCGAACGCACGGGCCGCGGCGACGAAGTCCCGTCTTTTCAGGGTGAGCGTCTGCGCGCGCACGATCCGCGCCACCGACGGCCAGCCGAAGAACCCGATCACCAGTACCAGCAGCAGCGGCCGCGGCACGCTCGCCGGCACCACGGCACCGAGCGCGATCATGAACACCAGGTGCGGAAAACTCAGCAGCACATCGGCGATCCAGGTGACCACCCGGTCGAACCAGCCGCCGAGATAGCCGGCACCGGCCCCGAGCAGCACGCCCAGCAGCACCGAGACGACGATGGCGGCCAGCGCGAGCAACAACGACGTGCGCATGCCGTACACCACGATGGCGAACAGGTCGCGTCCGGTCAGCGGCTCGACACCCATCCAGTGCGCGCCGCCGACCCCGCCGAGCGGCCCGGCGGGCAGGCCGGTCTCCGGATCGAGCGCGGAAAGCCGGTAGGAATAGGGATCCTGGCCTTCGATGGCGGTGAGCAGGTCCGCGGTGAGCGCGACGAGCCCGAGCAGCAGGACCGTGCCCGCGCCGGCGGCGGCCGCCTTGTCGGTGCGCAGCATGCGGCGGACCGCGGCCGGTACCGAGCCGGCCCGCCCGCCGGTGTCAACCGGGTCGGACACTGTTCGCCCTGCGGGCCGGTCGCCGATGCGGCATTCTTGTCCAGGATCTGGAAGACGATCCTGTCGAAAAAACGGACGAGGGCACAGCGAGCACCGGCATTTCAACCTCCCCAGGACGTTCTTAGCACTCCTCGCGGTGCCGGCGGCCGGAATCCGCGGATCGGGTTGAAAGATATTGCGGAACTCGCCGCCACACGTCCAACTAGAACGGATCTACCTGCGGATTCAAGGTTTTCCCAAGGCGGCTAGGGCAAAGTCAGTAGTGCGGCGGCCTGGTAGGGGAGGTCCAGAGGGGGACGGGCCGCCGCGCTAACTTCAGATGCCTGCACCAGGGGGGTCGGGCTGCTGATCAAGGGTGCTCAGCAGATCCCGCAACCGCCGCTGCGGCTCCTGGGTCCGGTGCTGGGTCTGATAGAGGTCGAGCGCCTGCCCCCATGCCTGCCTGGCCTGTTCGACATGGCCCAGCGCGACCTGCGTTTCGCCGAGATGGGTCAGCACGATGGCCTGTCCGACGATGTTGCCCGCCTCCCGGAACAGCACCAGCGCGTCACCGAGATAGCCCAGCGCCTCGGCGTGCTCACCGGTGTGGTGCGCGATGTGCCCCAGGCTGTCCAGGGTCGCCGCCTCCGCCTGCCCGTTCGGATGTTCCCGGTTCAGCTCGAGCGCGCGTTCGCAGTATCTTCGCGCGCTCTGGTAGTTCCCGAGCTGGGCGTCGTGCCAGCCCATCGCGTTGAGCAGGTCCGCCTCGGCCGACGGGTCACCGAGATCCTGGAACAGCCGCAGCGCGCGGTTGATGTGCCGCGCCCGCAGCTCCTCGTCGCCCTGGTGCGCCCATGCGACCGCGAGATAGCGGTGCGCGGTGGCCTGTGCGCGGACGTTCCCGATCTGCTCGGCCAGTGCGAGCGACCGCCGCAGATGCTCGAGTGCTTCGACGGGCCGGCCCGCCCGCTGGCAGGCACTGCCGAGATACCGATGCGCCAGCGCGCACACCACCGGGTCCCCGATCCGCTCGGCGGCTTCGAGCCCGGCCTGCCACATCGTCAGATCATCGAGCCGGTGCCCGCGCCACAGGTGGAAGGTGGACATCACCCAGGCCAGCTGCCACACCTTGGCGTGCCAGCCGTGCTCGGCGGCCAGCTGCTGCTGGGCGAGCAAGCAGCCGTGTTCGGTGTCGAACCAGACCCGCGCGGCCGCCCGCTCGGTCAGCGGGAACGGCGCGCAGCCGGGCGCCGGGCGGGCCAGCTCGATCGGCTGGGCGTGCGGGTTCATCAGCCGCTCCCCCGCGTAGGCGGTGTGCAGGTAGTAGTCCACCACCCTGGCCAGCGCGGCCTCCTGCTCCGCTTCGGACTCGATCTCACGGCCGATGTTCTTCGCGTGCTCGCGCAGCAGATCGTGGAACTGGTACCGGCCGGACACCGGCTCCTGGAGCAGGTGCACGTCGACCAGGTCCTGCAACAGGTCTTCGGCCACGTACACGTCGACGTCGGCGAGGGCGGCCGCCGCGCAGGGGTCGATGTCCGGCCCTCGATGCAGGCCGAGCAGCCGGAACAGGCGCTGCTGCCCGGCGGACAGATGCTTGTAGGACAGGGTGAACGCGGCGGCGACGCTGCGGTCTCCGGCGGCCAGCTCGGCCAGCCGCCGCTGGCCCTTGCGCAATCGGTCGGCCAGCCGCCGCACCGTCCAGGACGGGCGGGTGCGCAGCCGGCTGGCCGCGATCCGGATCGCCAGCGGCAGCCGCCCGCAGAGCTCCACGGCCTCCGCCACCACCCCGGGTTCCGCGTCCGCGCGCTCGGCGCCGACGATCCCGGTGAACAGCGCCACGGCGTCCACACTGGACAGCACGTCCAGCGAGACGACGCAGGAAGCCTCCAGGTCTACCAGCCGCCGTCGGCTGGTGATCAGCGTCAGGCAGTTCGCCGTACCCGGCAGCAGCGCACGCACCTGCGCCGCGTCCGCCACGTTGTCCAGCACGACCAGAGCCGCGCGGTCGGCGAGTTTCGCCCGCCACAGCGCCGATCGTGCCTCCAACTCGTCCGGGATCTGGCTGTCGGGCACACCGATCGCGTCCAGCAGGGTGCCCAGCGCGGCCAGCGGGTCGGTGGGGCGCTGCTCGTCGGCCTGCCCGTGCAGGGTGATGAACAGCTGCGCGTCGGGGTAGCGGCCGGCCAGCAGGCGGGCCGCGTGCACGGCCAGCGTGGTCTTGCCGACCCCGGCCATCCCGTCGATGGACACCGTCATCGCCGAACCACCCGTCCCCGCGGCGACCGCGGCAAGCAACCGATCCACCTCGGCTCCCCGGCCGGTGAAGTCGCCGATGTCGCCGGGAAGATCGTTCCGCCCGGTCGGCCCCCTGGTCGCCGGCGTGGCCAGATCTTCGTCCCCGCGCAGGATCCGCTGATGCAGCCCGGTGAGCTCCGGCCCCGGGTCGATGCCGAGCTCTCCGGCGAGCCGTCGCCGGGTGGATCGGAAGACCTCCAGCGCGTCGGCCTGCCGCCCGCAGCGGTACAGCGCGAGCATCAGCTGCCCGGCGAGGCGTTCGTCCAGCGGGTGCGCTTCGGCGCTGGCCGACAACCCGGACAGCAAGTCGGTGTGCCGGCCGAATTTGAGTTCGAGGTCGTTGCGGTCCAGCTCGGCGGCCAGCCGTTCCCGTTCCAGGGTGCCGCGGACCCCGCTCAGCCACGGGCTGTCCAGGCCGGCGAAGGCCTCGCCGCGCCACAGCCGGAGCGCCTGCCCGAACAGGTCGAGCGCGCGGTGCTCGTCCCCGCCGTCCCTGGCTTGGGCGACCAGCCGGTGAAACCGGTGCAGATCCACCGCTTCCGGCTCGATGACGAGCACGTATCCGCCGGAACGGCGGATGATTCCCACTCCTTCGGCGGATTCCAGAACCTGCCGCAGCCGGGAAAGGTAGCTGTACAACGTGCCACGGGCACGATGCGGCAGCCGGTCACCCCAGATCCGTTCGAGCAGTTGATCAGCCGAGACCGGCTTGTTGGCCTCGATCAGTAGCGACACCAGCACACAGCGTTGACGTGCGTGGCCGAGGTCCATCGGCCGGTCACCCACCCGTGCCTCGATGTCGCCTAGTACGCGGAACTCGACAGCCGTCACGGCTTCCTCGTGGGTACAGGGGTCACTTGCCCTGATTAGTGTATTCCACCAGCGGATTCAAGGTTCGTCCAAGGTTTGCCCACGATTGGGCGTGCAGCATGGTCGCGCGGGCGTCCGGCCGCAGGGGGGCCGGGCCGGGCACCCACTCTGGAATGTCGATCTTGCGGCAGACTCCGGTTCCACGGCGGACCGTTCGCCCGCCCGGCCTCTCACCACGACGTCAAAGCCGGCGACCAAGGGGGGAACAGGCAGGCCGGAACGAATTCGGCTCCGACGTCGTCCAACGAACCACTAAGCGGCTTCACCTAGATGCCGCGTACCGATGGGCTTTGGGGCCCCGTCGGAATTCAGTACCACACCACGACCTGTGAAAGCGAAGGCAAACAAATGCAAAACCAGATTGAGTTGACCCTTGCCATCGTCGCCAGTGAGACCGGTGACGTACTGCACCAGTTCATCGACGCTCCGCGCGACGTGGAACAACAGGACCCGGAGGCGAAGGTGCACCTCGGCGGTCCCGATTCCGAGGTCATCGCCAGGGCGGGGCTCACCGCACTTTACGAGCCCGCGGTCGGCGAGCACGACAAGCCAGCGGATCTGTGCGCGGACTGCGAGATGTGGGTCCCGTACTGCGCTCACTGCGGCACCGTGCTGCTGCGCCCGGACGCCAACCCGGAAGCGCCGTACCCGTACCCGCCCAACGCGATCGGCACCAACCTCCAGGAAGTGTGGTGCAAGCAGCACCCGCGCCCGGACCGGCGCCGCCCGCACGCGGCCGTCTACCGGATTCTCAACTTCAAGACCAAGCGCGTCATGGAACCGGGCCCCGCACTCGCCGCTGAACGCGCCAAGGATCACGCGGTGGCGTCGTGCACTTACCCGGACTGCCAGGCACCCATGCCGTCCGCTGCTCGATAATCCGGCACGCACGCATGAATGAACTGAAAAGGACGCCTTCAGTGCTCGTTTCGCTGCCCATTTGGCTGCTCGTTTCGCGCACCGAAGGCGTCCTTTGCTTTTAGCCTGCCGTTTCCGCATTCGCCGGTGAACACGAACGTGCGGCCCTGAGCCCGGGACCATCGGCGCCGCGTGTTCTGCTTGACCGGTGACCGAACCGACACCGGCGCTGCCCTGGCTGATCCGGACCTGGCAGGCGGGCTGGGGCGTGGCCAGGGGGCTCGCCCCAGCCGAAGAGGCACGGGGCGCACTGCACGTCCTGCACGGGCGGCCGTGGCGGCAACTCGAGCTGATCGCCCTGCACGCCGATGACGATCCGGAATCCCTGCGGAGGCTCGCGCTGGAGGTGGCCGGCGCGACGGAACCCAACTGGCTGACCGTGCCGACCAACCGGACCGGCGACGCCAGGCCGATCCTGGCGGGCGCCGGCCTGGAACTGTTCGAGGACACCGAATGGTTCATGAGCACCGACCTCCGGGCACACCCCGTGCACCACCCGCCCGAGCCCTACACCAGCCGCACCACCGTCGACGGCCCGATCATCGAGACGGAGCTGTGGCACCCGTCCGGCACGCGGGCGGCACGCGGCACCATGGTCATGACCGGCCCCGGGAACACCGCCGCCGTCGCACACGACATCGAGACAGCGCCCGGACACCGTCGCCGCGGCCTGGCGAGCGCGCTCATGAGCATGCTCGCCCGCGAGGCCGTAGCGCAGGGCTCGGTCACGGGCCTGCTCGTCGCCAGTCCCGAGGGACAGCGGCTGTACTCGGCGCTGGGCTGGCAGGAACGCGCGACCGTGCTCGTGTCCAGGACCCGCGACGAGAGCAGCACCTGACCCGGCTGGACCGACACCGACGGCTAACCGCCGGCGACCGAAGGAAGGACCTGGATCTCACCTCCCGGGGGCACCGGGGTGTCGACGCCGGCCAGGCGGCGGCATTCCTCACCGTCGAGGTAGAAGTTGACGTACCGGCGCAGGCCGCCGCGTTCGTCCCGCAAGCGCCGCTCCAGCAACGGATAGCGCGCGGACAGCTCGTCCAGCACGGCACCGAGGGTGGCCGGCTCGCCGACCTCCACCGCCACCCGCCCATTACCATCCACAATGGACCGCAAGGTGCCCGGAACCAGCACCACGACCCGCATCGCCACCACCTACACCACGGCCGCGCGGACGGTGAGCACGTCCGGCAGGTGCGCGGCGACCCGCTGCCAGCTGTCACCCTCGTCCGCGCTCGCGAAGACCTCGCCGGAGCGCGAACCGAAGTACACCCCGGCCGGGTCGCCGTCGTCCACGCACAGCGCGTCGCGCATCACCGCGGACCAGAATCCGTCCTGCGGCAGGCCTTCGGTCAGCGCTTCCCAGGTTTCACCGGCGTCGCTGCTGCGGTAGACCCGGCACCGGCCGTCCGGCGGGAAGCGCAGGCTGTCCGCGGTGATCGGGAAGTTGTAGATCACCTCCGGCCGGGTCGGGTGCACGGCCATCGCGAAGCCGAAGTCGGTGGGCAGCCCGTCCGCGATGGACTTCCAGCTGTCCCCGCCGTTGTCGCTGCGATAGACCCCGTGGTGGTTCTGCAGGAACATCCGGTCCGGCGCGGCCGGGTGCCGGGCGATCTTGTGCACGCACTGGCCGAACTCGGGATACGGGTCGGGCAGGAAGTACGCCTTGATCCCGTCGTTGGCCGCCGACCAGGAACCGCCGCCGTCCGCCGTCTGGTAGACACCGCCGGTGGACATCGCCACCGTCACCCGCCGCGGGTCGGCCGGATGCGGCAGCACCGTATGCACCGCCTGGCCGCCGAAACCGGCTTCCCAGCGTTCCCGGTGCGGATGGTTCCATAGCCCCTCGACGAACTGGTAGCTGCGGCCGCCGTCGGTGGAGCGGAACAAGGCGGAGGGCTCGACCCCCGCGTAGACCACCTCGGGCTGGTCCGCGGGGCCCGGCGTCAGCTGCCAGACCCGCTCCAGTGCGGTGTCGGTGCTCTCCGGAAAGGCCACCGGCGCCTGTTCGGGCTCCTGCCAGCTCTCGCCGAGATCGTCGCTGACCGCCACGCTCGGTCCGAAGTGCTCACTGGTCGACCCGGCCAGCAGCCGCGGCTTCGGCCCCCTGGTGTCGATGGCGACCGCGTATACCCCCGTCATCGGCTGGTGCGGACCGGTGAACTCCCAGGTCGAGCGGTCTTCACTGGTCGCGAGCCATAGCCCTTTCCTGGTGCCGATCGCCAGTAGAACCGTCATCTTCCGCCTCCTCGATTGTGATGGAGAGCACGCTACGCCGGGGGCCCGACAGTTTCCGGGCGTGCTCTGGACGGCCGGGCGGGAAGGTCGTATGTTGATCTGAGAAATCGATTACTCGGTCCCCGCCGGAGTTCTCGGCTGGCCTCAGCGTGGAGGCGGCAGATGTCCAGTTCGGTCCCTGAAGCGAGCCCGGAAAACCCGTCCGAGTGCTGCCCCGGCGGTGCGTGCGGACCGCAGGACGGGCCGTCCCGGCGCACTTTCCTCACGCTCGGCCTGACCGGTCTCGGCATGGTCGCCGCGCCTTCCGGGGTGGCCGCGGCGCTCGGCCTCGACCCGCGGGGCCTGGTCGTGGTCCCGGCGGAGAAGAACCTCTCCCCCGAGGTGGTGCGGAACCTGTTCGCGCGGGGCACGCCCACCGAGTACACCGGCGAGGCACTGCGGCGGATCGGCATGCCGGTCGGCGGCGGCTGCACCGGGCAGGTCTACCTCGCCGGCGACGGCAGGCTGTGGGCCTGGGACATCTTCAACCCCGGCTCGTTCCCGCTCGGCGGCGCGGCTTTCGAGGGCCCGCACTACACGCGGCCGCTGGAGGTGAGCTCACCTTTCCGGCAGGGCTTCACCCTGCGCACCACCAGCCGAGGCCGCACGCAGGACCGGACGCTGGACGAGACCGGCTTTCCCGATGTCCGCTTCACCGGCCGGTACCCGATCGGCACGACCACGTACCGCGCGCCGGACAGTCCGGTCGAGGTGACCCGGGAGACCTTCTCGCCGTTCATCCCGCTGTCCGTCACTGACTCGACGGTGCCGGCCACCGTGCTGGCTTTCACCGTGCGCAACACCTCGCGCTCTTCGGTGCGGGTGGAACTGGCCGGTACCGCGGAGAACCCGGTGTGCCCGGCGACCCGGCGCCAGCAGCCCGTCCTGCTGCACGCCGAGGCCTATTCGGGTGACGGGCTGCGCGGGGTCGAGTTCTCCGCGGCCGACGACACGTCACCGCAGAACGAGGACATCCTGTTCGAGGACTGGGAATCCGGTTTCGGGGACTGGACTGCGACCGGCACCGCGTTCGGGGACGGCCCGGTGCGGCCGGCCGAACTGCCCGCCGAGTTGCGGCGGTTCGGTGACCTGACGATCTCCGGTGCCCGGTTCGTCACCTCGCACGACTTCCGCGGCGGCACCGGCGACGCCGCCACCGGCACCTTGACCAGCCGGGAGTTCACCATCGAACGGCGCTATGCCGCGGTTTCCGTCGGCGGCGGCGACCAGCCGGGCCGAACCTGCGTGAACGTGCTGGTGGACGGTGCGGTGGTGGCGTCGGCGACCGGTTCGGACAGCGAGCCGATGGTGGCCCGCACGCTCGACCTCGGCGAGTACGCCGGCCGGACCGCGCGCATCGAGCTGGTGGACCGGTCGAGCGGCCCGTGGGGGCACCTCAACGTGGACTCGATCGTCTTCACCGATGTGCCGGACATCCTGTTCGAGGACTGGGAATCCGGCGGCTACCGGAACTGGACGGTGGCCGGGGACGCGTTCGGCGCGGGACCGGTCGCCCCGGCCGACACCCCCGACTACTTCCGCCGCCCGGTGGGCGAGGTCAACGACCTGAACGTGTCCGGCACCCGGTTCGTCACCTCGCACAACTACCGCGACGGCGGCAACGCCGACGACTACCGGGGCAGGCTGACCAGCCGCGAGTTCACCATCGAACGGCGCTACGTCACGGCCTGGGTCGGCGGCGGCGGGCGTCCCGGAACGGCCGGGGTGCACGTACTGGTCGGCGACGAGGTGGTGGCCGGGTTCACCGGCACCGACCAGGAGCCGCTGAGCGCCACCTCCCTGGACGTTGGTGCCTGGGCCGGGCGGCGCGCCAGGATCGAGATCGTCGACGAGGCCACCGGCGGCTGGGGGCACGTGAACGTCGACCGGATCCTGTTCAGCGACCGTCCGGTCCGCCGCCGTCCGCTGGCGGACTGCCCCGACTTCGGCACCTTTTCCTTGGCAGCGCTGGAAAACTCGGCGGCGACCGAAGTGGACGGTGCGGAAGGGGCGACGGTGGCGGTGCCGTTCACCCTGGCGCCCGGCCGCTCGCGCACGGTCCGGTTCGCACTCGGCTGGCACTTCCCCACTCCCGCGCCCGGCCTGTTCTCCTGGCTGGACGACGGCCCCACCTTGAAGCACCACTACAACACCCGCTTCGCCGGCGCGGACGCCGTGCTCCGATGGCTCGCGAAGGACCGCGTCCGCCTGGAGGACAAGACCCGCTCGTGGGTGCGGACCTGGTACGAGGATTCTTCGCTGCCGCACTGGTTCCTGGAGCGCACCCTGTCCACCGCGTCCACACTGGCCACCAGCACCTGCTTCCGGTTCGACAACGGCCGGTTCTACGCCTGGGAGGGCATCTACTGCTGCGCCGGCACCTGCGGGCACGTCTGGAACTACGCGCAGTCGGTCGCCAGGTTGTTCCCCGAGCTCGAACGGGACACCAGGCAGCGGGTCGACCTCGGCCTGGCCATGCTGCCCACCGGCGAGATCAAGAACCGCGGCGAAGCCGGCGAAGGCTGGTTCGCGGACGGGCAGTGCGGCACGATCCTGCGGGTCTACCGCGAGCACCAGATGTCCCCAGACGACGGTTTCCTGCGCCGGGTGTGGCCGAACCTGCGCACCGCGCTGGACTGGGTGGTCCGCGCGGACGGGGACGGCGACGGAATACTCGAAGGCAGCCAGTGGAACACCCTGGACGCCCAGTGGTTCGGCGAGGTGCCGTGGATCAGCGGGCTGTACGTCGCCGCCCTGCGCGCCGGCGCCGCGATGGCGCGGGAGGTGGGCGACACCGCGGCCGCGCAGCGGTACGACGAGCTGGCCGAGCGCGGGTCCGATCAGCTCGCGACCGAGCTGTGGAACGAGCGGTACGGCTACTTCTTCCACCGCGTCGACCCGGCGCATCCGACTTCGGTGAACTCCAACCGGGGCTGCTATCTCGACCAGCTATACGGGCAGACCTACGCCCACCAGCTCGGACTGCCGCGGGTGTTTCCCGAAGACAAGACGAAAACCGCGCTGCGCAACATCTTCCGCTACAACTTCCTGCCCGATCCGGCCGGGCACACGGCACCCGGCATCCCGCGTGGCCGGGTCTACGCGGACTCCGGCGAGCCCGGCACGCTGATGTGCACCTGGCCGAACGGCGGTTCCACGGAGACCGGCCAGGACGGTCCGGTCGGCTACTTCAACGAGGTCTGGACCGGGCAGGAGTACGAGTTCGCCGCGCACCTGTTCGCCGAGGGCCTGAGCACCGAGGCGCTCGCCGTCACCAAGGCCGTCGACGACCGGTACTCGGCCGGGAAACGCAACCCCTACAACGAGATCGAGTGCAGCGACCACTACGCGCGGGCGATGATGAGCTACGGCACCTACCTCGCGGCCTGCGGCTACGAGCACCACGGGCCGCGCGGACACCTCGGGTTCTCGCCGAGGCTGACCCCGGAGGACTTCCGCGCCGCGTTCACCACGGCCGAGGGCTGGGGGCTGTACCGGCAGCGGCGCGAGGGCGGGCGGCAGACCAGCACCGTCGAGCTGCGCCACGGACGGCTGCGGCTGCGCACCTTCGCCGTCGAAGTACCGGGTTCGGTGACTTCGGCAGAGATCACCGAGAACGCCGTGAACGGCACAGTACGACCTCCGTTCACCACGGCCGCCGGGGTGACCGGCACCAGGGTGCTGTTCACCCTGCCGCACGAGCTGGTGCTCACCGAAGGCGACAGGTTCGAGGTGACGGTTTCAGCCGGTTGAAGCCCCGGTCGTCAGCAGACGCGATCCAGCACGAAGTCGCAGAGCTCGGCGAGCGAGGCGCGGGCCGGGACGTCCGGCAGTTCGAACAGCAGGTCCCTGGCCAGCCCCACCCGCCGCAGCGCCTCCTGGCGCGCCCGGTCGAGCCCCGGCGACTCCCGCAGCAGGGTCAGCGATTCGGCCCGCGCCAACGGTTCCCGTACCGCGCCCGACTCGACCAGCTCGCGCAGCCGGTCCGCGCCAGGCTCCGCCAGCGCGTACAGCACGGGCAGGGTGACGATGCCCTCGCGCAGGTCCGTGCCCGGTTCCTTGCCGAGCTCGGTGGCCTGTGCGGAGATGTCCAGCAGGTCGTCGGTGATCTGGAAGGCCACTCCGAGCAGTTCACCGTACTGACCGAGCAGGTCGACCACGTACGGCTCGGCTTCGCTGACCGTCGCACCGAGCACCACGGCCATCGAGATCAGCGAAGCGGACTTGTCCGCCATCACCCGCAGGCAGTGCTCGATCGCGTCGGTGTCGCCGGTGGCACCGACCGTCTCGTCGATCTGCCCCTTGACCAGCCGGCTCAGCGTCTGCACCTGGAGCCGCATCGCCTTGTCGCCGAGGGTCGCGCCGAGACCGGCCGCCCTGGCCAGCAGGTAGTCCCCCAGCAGAACCGCAATCGTGTTGCTCCAGCGGGTATTCGCCGTCTCCACCCCGTGCCGGAGCTTCGCCTCGTCCATCACGTCGTCGTGGTAGAGCGTGCCGACGTGCACCAGCTCGGCAATCACCGCGGCCGTCACGACCTGGTCGCTCTCCCGCTTGCCGAAGCTGGACCCGAGCAGCACCAGCAACGGGCGCAAGCGTTTGCCCCCGGCTTCGATCAGGTGGGTCGCGGCCTCGGTGACGAACGGGTTGCGGGTATCGGTGAGGACTTCCCGCAGCCGCCGCTCGACCTCGTCGAGCTGGGCCGCGAACTCTGCCGGTTTGGCGATCTCCGTCGTCATATCCCCCACTTTGCCCGGATCGTGCGGCGTTCGCACCGACCTTCCGCGGGAACGTCTCCCTCCCGGGTATGACCCCAGGGGGAGACCTTCCCCGTCACGGTGCCTTCAGAGCCGCACGGGCAGCGCGGCCAGCTGCCAGCTCCCCGGGTTGGGCCCGCGCCGCAGGTCCGCCGGGTCGACGGCGAGCGCGAGCCCGGGGAAACGGCGCAGCACCACCCCGAAGGCTACCTCCCCCTCCTGACGGGCCAGTGCCGCGCCGAGGCAGTAATGCGGACCGTGCCCGAAACCGACGTGGGTCTCGCGGCGCCGGTCCGGATCGCGGGTGAGATCGAGCCGGTCCGGATCACCGAAGGCCCGCGGGTCGTGGTTGGCCGCCGCGAGCACCGGCATCAGCGCCTCGCCCCGGCGCACCGGCATGCCGCCGATCTCGAGGTCCTCGGTCGCGTACCGGAAGCTCGTGCCGATGGCGGGGCCGCACCAGCGCATCAGCTCGTGCACCGCGCGGGGCAGCAGCCCGGGGTCGTCCCGCAGCAGGGCGAGCTGCCCGGGGTGGGTGAGCAGGGCCGCCATCCCGTTGCCGATCAGGTGCGCGGTGGTCTCGTGCCCGGCCGTCACCAACGAGACCACCATGGTGACCAATTCGATGTCGCTCAGCCGGTCGCCGTCCTCGTCCTGCGCCCTGATCAGCTCGGAGATGAGGTCCTCCGCCGGTTCCGCGCGCCGCAGGCCGATCAGCTCGCGGGTGTCGTCGACAAGGCCGCGCACGCCTTCGGCCATGCCAGGCCCGAGGCCCGGCGCGATCAGGGCACTCAATTCCCGCCACCGTGGACGGTCGGCCTCCGGCACGCCCACCAGCTCGCAGATCACCGTGATCGGCAGCGGGTAGGCGAAGTCGCGGAGCAGGTCGGTCACGCCGTCCTCGGCGAGGCCCGGCAGTTCGTCCAGCAAGCCCTCGGTGATCTGCTCGACCCGTGGCCGCAGCTCCGCGACCCGGCGCGCGGTGAACGCGCGGGAGACGAGCCTGCGCAGCCGGGCGTGGTCGGCGCCGTCGAAGCCGGACATGGTGGCGCGCAGGTAGGGCACGTAGTCCTCGTCGATCCCGCCGGCCAGCAGCATCTGCCCGGTCAGGTCCGGCACGTCCGCGCCGGGCACGGCGGCCGCGCTGGCGACGAACCGCGGGTCGTTCATCACCAGCTTGACGTCCTCATACCTGGTGACGAGCCACATCGGGTCGAGGCCGGGAATGACCCCGCGGGTCAGCGGCGCCCGTTCCCTGAGCCCGCCGTAGGCGCCGAAGGGGTCCTTGAGCAGTTCCGGGTCCAGCAGGCTGAAGGTCTCCGGTCCGGTGGTGGTCATGGCTTGGCCTCACATCCCGAGTTTCACATGGTCTGACCATCTGGATGTTCAGCGTATCTCAACCCGAGGCACTGGACGCGGGGAGTTCGCCCGACGCGAACCTGCCGCACCACGGGACGACCGCCGGACACCATTACCGGCAGGAAAAATGTGACAGGAATGCACAAGCCGCTGAACTAGACGAAAGTACGGCGTCCACAACAGACCCTACTTTCGACGGTACACCCGGCTGACCGGCACTTCTAACCTT
This sequence comes from Amycolatopsis nigrescens CSC17Ta-90, assembly GCF_000384315.1. Taxonomy (GTDB): domain Bacteria; phylum Actinomycetota; class Actinomycetes; order Mycobacteriales; family Pseudonocardiaceae; genus Amycolatopsis; species Amycolatopsis nigrescens. Next base: position 1,467,553 of record NZ_ARVW01000001.1, read on the forward strand.
CGAATTGTCGAGGCGATCCGTTCGGACCCGTCACCCCCTCTTTTCGTTTTCCCGCATTCCTCGGCACTCCAACCCCTGCACCGAAGGAAAAGTCGAATGCGAATTCGTAGCCCCCTTGCGCTTTCCCTGCTGAGTATCTGTGCCGTTGCCGGCACGCTCAGCCCGTCGGCGACCGCCGCCACAGCACCCGGCTCCGGCTACGACCGGACGATGCTCGAGGTGCTGGCCGACCGGCTGCACAGCTCCCCCGAGCAGGCCGCGCGGCAGCTCGACCGCGAAAAGGACCTGATCTCCGCGCTGGACGGCGTGCACTCGCGGGGGGTGCGCACCGCGGGGGCGTTCTTCGACGGCACCGGCGCACTGGTGGTGAACGCGCCGGACGCGGGTGCCGCGCAGGCGCTGCGCTCGGCCGGCCTGAGCCCGCGGATCGGGGTGCGCGGCGAGCAGGCGCTCGACGCGCTGAACGATTCGGTCGGCGCCGCGATCGGTAAGGACGTCGGTCAGGTGCAGTCCTGGGGGCCGGACGTGGCCGCGGACCGGGTCGTGGTCACCGTCGCGCCGGATGCCGGCGCCGGGCTGGTGGCCCGGCTCTCCGCGATCAGCGGGGTCACCGTCCGGACTGGACCCGCCGGTGGCGACGCGCCCACCGCGGACGTGATCGGCGGGCAGATCATGGACCTCGACCCCGGCACCAACTGCTCGCTCGGCTTCCCCGGCACCAGGGGTAACGGTGACAACGTGCTGCTCACCGCCGGGCACTGCGTGGAAGGCAACCCGGACATCCTGGACCGCAACGGCACGCACATCGGCAAGGGCGTCGCCACCCGCTTCCCGTCCGTCGACATGGGACTGATGGACATCGACGCCGAGGACACCGGCCGCGGCTACATCGACACCCGCAAGGGCACCACGGTGCGCGTCACCGGCAGCTCGAAGGCCCCGGTCGGCAGCACGCTGTGCAAGGCGGGCAACACCACCGGCTGGACCTGCGGCACGGTCAGCGCCTACAACCAGACCGTGCGCTACAGCGGGGAAAGCGTCGCGACCACCGGGCTGGCCAGGTCCACCGTGTGCACCGAGGGCGGCGACAGCGGCGGCGCCTACATCGCCGGCAACACCGCGCAGGGCATGACCTCGGGCGGCCCGTCCGACGGCCACGACTGCGGGTGGAACCAGGGCTCGAACGCCACCGGCTCGTACTCCTACTACCAGCCCGTGGTGGACGCGGCGAACTACTACGGCGTGACCCTCACCCGTTCGTAATCGTCGGAAATCGTGTGGAAAGTGTCGTCCGGGAACTCCGGGCGACACTTTCCACGTACTACCATTCGACTATTCGCGCGTCGGCGAAGAAACGCTGGGCGGAGTCGGCATAACGAGCGGAGCGCAGTTCGTAAAGCGCGTCCACCGCGGCCCGTTGCGCCGGATAGGCCGCGGCGAGCGCGGCCGCCTCGTGCTCATCGGCGGGCAGCGCGGCCGCGGACAGCAGGACACGCACCGCGGCGACCGCCTCTTCGCCCGTCATCGGCTCACCTCCGCGTCGATTCCAGCGTCGATTCCGGCCGGCGTCCGCAGGTGCCAGTCGGTTCGTCGCTGGAAGGCGTCCCCGGCACGCAGGATCGACGCTTCGCCGAACGCGGGACCGGCGAGTTGCAGCGACAGCGGGAGCCCGTCCCCGGTGAAGCCCATCGGCACCGCCAGCACCGGGCAGCCCACGCTGTTCCAGTAGGGCGTGTTGAGCAACGGGTAGAGCTGCCGATGATCCAAGGTCGCCAAAGCGGGCGCACCCACCGACGCAGTGGGACAGGCGATCACGTCCACCTCGGTGAACAGCTTCGCGAGCGCGTCCTGCGCGACCCGGCGCACCCGTTGCGCCTGTACGTAGTCCGCGCCGGAGAACAGCGCCCCGGTGGCGACCAGCCCGCGGGTGGCGGGGAAGAAGTCCTGCCAGCGTCGCGAAAGCTCGTGCCGGTGATAGGCGAGCGCTTCACTGGTCGAAATAACGAACAACGCGGTGTCCATCTCGCGCCGGTACGGCAGCGAGACCTCCACCGGAGTAGCGCCGAGAGCGGTGAACTCCGCGACCGCGGCCTCGAAAGCACTGGCCAGCGCGGGGTCGGCGTCCGGCGGGAAGTGCCCTTCCCACACGACGCCGACCCGCAGGCCGGTGAGGTCACCGTCGAACCCAGGAGCGGTGAACCCGGCGTGCACGCTGTCCGGGTCGCTGGCGTGCCACCCGGCCAGCGCCTCCAGCACCGCGGCGCAGTCGCGGGCGCTGCGGGCCAGCGGGCCGACCCGGTCCAGGCTGAACCCCATCGGCACACAGCCCGACTTCGGCACCAGGCCGAAGGTGGGCATCAGCCCGGTCACCCCGCAGAACGCGGCCGGCATCCGGATGCTGCCCCCGGTGTCCGAACCGAGGCCGGCCGCGAACATCCCGCTCGCCACCCCGGCCGCGGTACCGGAACTCGAACCGCCGGCCCAGTGTTCCGGCCGCCACGGGTTGCGCGGGACCGGGAACGGTTTCGTCTCGTCCGGCGTGCCGCAGCCGAACTCCATCAGGCTGGTCTTGCCGGTGATCACCGCGCCGGCGGCCTTCAGCCTGGTCACCACCGGGGCGTCCTTGGCCGCGCCCCACGAGCGTTCGAGGATCAGGCTCTGCGCCGTGGTCGGCCCTTCCGCCATCGCGGCCATATCCTTGACGCCAAAGGGAATTCCCTGCAGCGGGCCGCGGTCCAGGCCGGCCGCCAGTTCCCGGTCCGCCCGTTCGGCCGCCTGCATGGCGAGCTCGTCGAACCGGGTGAGGTAAACGCCCAGCAGGCCGTCGAGCCGATCCGCGGTGGCGATCGCGGCCTCGGTGAGCCCGGTGCTGGTCACCTCCCCGTTCCGCAGCGCGCGAGCGGTTCCGGTCAGTGTCCGTGTTTCGTCGATCATGCCCCACCTCCAGTTACTTAGGTGAGCCTTGCCTACTCAACCTGGGTTGAGGTCCAATGTTGTGATGGACGCCCCACTTTCGATAGGAGACACCGCGGCCCGCTTCCAGCTCGCCGTTTCGACCCTGCACTACTGGGAGCGCCGCGGCCTGATCGAACCCTGGCGGCGCGGTGGGCGGCGCTATTTCGACCAGGAGCAGCTGTACCGGATCGCCCTGATCCGGCTCTGGCGCGACACCGCCTCGATGAGCCTGGACGACATCGCCGCGGTGCTGGCGGGCCGGGACTGGCGCCGGACCGTGACGGCCAGGGTCGCCGCCATCGATACGCGCATCACCGAACTGGGCGCCGCGCGCGAATATCTGAGCTACCTGCTGAACTGCACCCGGGACAATCCGCTCACCGAATGCGAGCGACTGCGCTCGGAGGTGCGGGTGCCGGAAGCGGGCACGCGGACGGCGGTGTCCCGGCAGCGCACCCGCCGCTAACGTCGGCGCGATGACCACCGCGGAACAGGCGAAGGCGAAGTACGACCAGCTCGCCGACCGGTACGAGGAAATCTTCTTCTACGTCGCCGACCTCGGCGAGCGGCTGGTCGATTTCGCCCGTCCGCCAAGGGAAGCGCGGACGCTGGATGTCGGCGCGGGACGCGGGGCGGTGGCCCGTGCGGCGCTCGCCGCCGGCTGCGCGGTCACCGCGATCGACGCGTCGCCGCGGATGGTCGAAAGGCTGGTCGCCGACCATCCCGAAATCACCGGGCGCACCATGGACGCGGCGCGGCTGGAGTTCCCGGACAGTTCCTTCGACCTGGTGACCGCCGGGTTCGTGGTGCAGATCCTGGCCGATCCGGCCGGGGCGCTGGCCGAGGCGCACCGGGTGCTGGCGCCGGGCGGCACGATCGCGTTGTCCCTGGAAACACAGGGAATGGGCCGGATGACCTGGCTTCAGGACCTGAGCACGGAGTTCTTCGCCGCCGCCCAGAGCGCCGAGCCCACCGAACCCAGTGACCCCACAGAAGACACAGAAGACACGGCGACGGGCCCGATGACCCATCAGCACCTCGACGCCCTGCTCGAAGCCGCCGGTTTCACCGGCCTGGCGCAGCGGTCGGTGGCGATGCCGCTGACGATTCCCGATCCGCCCGCGCTGTGGGACTGGTTGATCCCGCGCGGCCTTGCCGAAGCGGTGGCGGTTCTGCCGCCCGAGCGGGCCGAGCTGTTCCACCAGCGCTTCCTGGCGGAAGCCGGCCGGATGCACGAAGAGGGCGGCATCATCCTCGACTTCGCCGCGACCCTGCACCGGGCGGAACGTCGCTAACAAGATTCAGGCAAGAGTGCTACGCCACAAACGTAGCTTCGATACCATTCGAGTGTTAACGTTGTTCCCGTGAGTACGAGAACACGGATCCTGGAGGCGGCGGCCGCGCTGCTCGCCGACTCCCCGATCGCGGATGTGTCCACCCGCGCGGTCTGCGAGGCCGCCGGGGTCGGCGCACCCGCCCTGTACCGGCAGTTCGGCGACAAGGAGGGCCTGCTCTCCGCGGTCGTCGACTACGGCTTCGAGCAGTACCTGTCCGTCAAGCGGGCGGCGAAACCGTCCGCGGACCCGGTGCGCGATCTGCGGGCCGGGTGGGACAGCCATATCGCCTTCGCGGTCGACCACCCCAGCTACTACCGGCTGATGTACTCCCCCGCCGTCCGGACCCCGCCCGAAACCGCCGCCGAGGCGCACCGGCTGCTGGTCGCGACGCTGGAACGCTGTGCCGCGGCCGGCCGGCTCCGCGTCTCCCCGGAGACCGCGGCGCAGATGATCATGGCGGCCAACGTCGGCATGGCGCTGATGCTGGTCAGCCGCACGGACACCTACGATCCGGAGGTCTCCAGCCGGCTCCGCGACGCCGTGCACGCGCAGGTGCTGACGCCCGCGAGCAAGGGGGAAAAACCGGCTGTCGGGAAAACCGACAGGCGCAGCCTGGCCGCGGCACTTTGCACGATGCTGCGCGAGCCTGCACCGGAAACCTTCAGCGCCGCGGAGGTCACCCTGTTCCGCGAATGGCTGACCCGGCTCTCGGACGCCCCCGCGCACGACTGAAACCACCACCGAACCACGGTCGCCGCGGTCTGCGACGACCGGCGACCCAGCACACCCCGAGGAGCCCATCATGAGCACCAACACCCGAGTCGCGATCGTCACCGGCGGATCGCGCGGCATCGGCCGCCGGACCGCCGAGCGCCTCGCCGCCGACGGTTTCGCCGTCGTCGTGAACTACGCGGGCAACGAGGCCGCGGCCGCCGAAGCCGTGGAAGCCATCACCGGCGAGGGCGGCCAGGCCGTCGCAGTGCGCGCCGATGTGGCCGAAGCAGCCGAAGTCGAGGCGCTGTTCGACACCGCCGAGCGGACCTTCGGCGGGGTCGACGTGGTCGTGCACTGCGCCGGGGTGCTGTACCTGTCCCCGATCGCCGAAGTGGACCTCGACGCCCTGGACCGCATGCACCGCACCAACATCCGCGGCACCTTCGTGGTGGACCAGCAGGCCGCCCGCCGGGTCCGCGGCGGCGGGGCGATCATCAACTTCTCCACCTCGGCCGGAAAACTGGCCATACCCGGCTACGCCCCCTACGCCGCGACCAAGGCCGCGGTGGAGGCGATGGGCCTGATCCTGGCCCGCGAGCTGCGCGGCCGCGACATTACGGTGAACACCGTTGCCCCCGGCCCGACCGCCACCGCGCTCTTCCTCGACGGGAAGGACGAGGCGACCGTCGCCAGGATGGCTGGCCAGTCTCCGCTGGAGCGCCTCGGCGAGCCCGGCGACATCGCCGAGGTCGTCGCCTTCCTCGCCGGACCGGGACGCTGGATCAACGGCCAGGTCATCAGGGCCAACGGCGGAATCGTCTAGCGCCCGTCCTGAACGACACCGTCCTGAACGACACCGAAGAAAACGACACCGAAGAACGAGGCCATCCGGTCGCGCACCGCGGGCACCGACACCGCGGGGTCGATCGGGCCGATCAGCGCGTCCCGGTCGGCCGCGCTCATCAACCCGGCCGCCGCCAGCTGCGGGGCCATGCTCGAAAAGTCGGTGAAGACGTGGTGCGCGGCCTTGTCCAGTTGCACCCGGTGCAACCAGCCTCGCCGGTTGTGCACCGCCGCCGACCAGGAGCGCTCGATGTCCTCGTCCCGGCCGAACTCCGAGCCGAACAGCAGCAGCGGCCGGTCCGTGCCGTGCTCGGCGACCCCGAACAGTTCGGCCGGCTCTCCCGGCCTTGCCGGCGGGTAGTTCAGGTTGCCGTCCAGGTCGGCGGCCGCGTCGATCCGGCGATCCCGGTACAACGACTCGGCCGCGATCGACCCGCCGGCGGAATGCCCGTACGCCCCGACGCGATCCAGATCCAGCGCTTCGGCGAGTCCGGGCGGCAACGCCCGCTGTTCTGCGTCCGGGTTCCGCCCGGACGCCAGCACGGCCAGCTCATCGAGCACGAACGCGGTGTCGGCCAGCCTGGTCGCCCCCGCGGTGCGGATGGTCTGCGGCGCCTGCGCCGGATCCGTCGGCAGCTCGATCGTCCGCACCCGCCCGCCGGGGAACTCGACCTCGCTCGCCTCCCCAGGGTGGTCCACGGTCACCACCACGTGGCCGCGGGAGGCCAGGTCCTCCGCGAGCTGGGTGCCGATGGTGCGGGGGTCACCGAGCCCCGGCGAGTAGAGCAGCACCGGACGGCGTCCTGGTGCCGCCGGAGCGTCGGTGTAGGAGTGCGTTTCCGTCGCGGCCCAGTCCACCTTGCCCTGGGGCAGCTGCGCATGCAGCCCGGTGTCGATCCGCTCGAAGGCGGCCGCCGCACCAGGGGTGAACTGCGGCGCCACCCGGTGACCCGCCGTGCGGCCAGCCGGATAGCGCACGGTGACCATCAGTTCCCTTGTGGCGGCACCGTTCCACGGGTCCGTCCTGGACCCGTCCACCAGATGCAGCGCGGTGGTGCCGACCGGGTACGGGCCGGTCGGCGCGGGCAGGCGGAGGGTGAACCCCGCGTCGTCCCCGGCCGCCGCGGGTACCACCCCGGCCAGCAGCACGGCGGTCAGCAGCCCGGCCAGTACCGGGCCACGCTTGCGAAACCCCATCGCGATCCCCCTGTTCAGTCCTATCTGGACACGATGGGCACAGGATCGCACTCCCCCGGCGCACGGGGCCACCCGGTAAACCCTCATGGCGGGTAGGGAAAACCCCATACCGGGCACGAAAAATGGCGGGCCCGGCACCGCCGTGGTGCCGGGCCTACCGGTGACAGCTAGCCGATCTGCAGGTCGACGCAGGAGTAGAAGGCGTTTCCGGTGTCGGCGATGTTCCAGACGGCCAGCAGCTTCTGCCTGCCGGACGCGTTGCCGAGGTTCACCGAGTGCGAGACGGAGGAGCCAGGGATGGTGCCGCCGTCGTTGAACGAGGCGACCTTGTTGCCGGCGAGGTAGTACTCCCAGGTGCTGGTGCGGTGCCGGACCGTGAGCGTCCAGTTGAACTGCACCTGGCGGCCGACCGAGCTGGCCTTCCAGCCCTTGCTGTCGTCGTTCAGCTCGGCGAACCTGCCCACCCCGCCGTGGCAGCTGCGCAGACCCTTCGGACCTTCGACGCTCTGCGGCTCGTACTTGATGTCGCCGCAGGAGACGGTTCCCCGCGCACACTGCGCCTGCCTGCTCGCCGGGGAGGAGATGTAGCCGTGCGCGCTGGCCGTGGCGGAGGGCATGACCACCATGATCAGTGGAGCGATCCCCACCCCGGCCAATGCGGTGGCCAGCTTTCTTTTCACGTTCACGTCGGCTCCTTCCATCAGAACTTCCGTCCTGAGATGGGTGAACCCCGGGGCGCACCGGGCGCCGATCCCGGGACACGAGGGCCCCACTGCAGGGTGAACGGGATGGTGGAGGGCCGCGAGTCCTCCACCGTGGGGCCCACATCGGCACCGCACTCCCCGAACGCCTGGCACCGGCCAGGCCGGGTCGGAAGGTCTGGCGGGGACTTGGTTTCCCCGTGGTCTCATCGGGCGAACGAGCAGGGCGGAACGGGTCCCCCGGGGACGAAGACCGTCATCATCCGGCCTGGTCGGACTCGGGTTCACCTTGACCAATGTGGTCTAGACCATAAGGCACGAGCATGCTTTTGGTCAAGAGATAACCAACTGTATGGCCAAAAGCTAACCAACATCGCGCGGTTGTGGGTAAACGCTTTCCGTTTTGCCGGGCAACGACATCCGGCCATCGGCACCCTTGTGTCCACAAAGGACTTATTCGCGGATGGTGGCGGACCTGCGCCGGAACGGCTTGAATGGGCGACGGTTCGACGTGAGGGGAGATCAATGACGGTTTCGGCACAGCAGCGGGCCGGCTGGCTGCGGAACTACCATCCGGCACCGGACAGCGCCCGATTGGTGGTGTTCCCACACGCCGGCGGGTCGGCGAGCTACTACTTCCCGCTCTCCGCCGCGCTCGGCCCCGCGGTCGACGTGCACGCGCTGCAGTACCCGGGACGGCAGGACCGCCAGGCCGAGCCGCCGATCGGCGACCTGCGCGAGCTGGCGGACCTGGTCACCGAGGTGGTCCGGCCGCTGACCGGCGGGCCGCTGGCCTTCTTCGGGCACAGCATGGGCGCGACGCTGGCCTTCGAGGTAGCGAGCAGGCTGGAGCGGCGGCACGGCACCGTGCTGTCCCAGCTGTTCGTGTCCGGGCGCCGGGCGCCCTCGCGGGCCAGGGCCGAGAACCTGCACACCCAGGACGACCGGGCGCTGGTCGCCGAGCTCAGCCGGCTCAGCGGCACCGACGCCGACCTGCTCGAAAACGAGGAGCTGCTCAGCCTGATCCTGCCGCCGATGCGCGCCGACTACCGGGCCATCGAGACCTACCGCTGGGACCCCGCCACGCCGATGCTGAACTGCGCCGTCTCGGCCCTGATCGGCGACACGGACCCGAGGGTGGACCAGGACGACGCCGACGCCTGGCGCACGCACACCACCGGCGCGTTCGACCTGGAGACCTATCCAGGCGGCCATTTCTACCTGGCTGACCAGCAGGCCGAGGTCGTCCGCAAGATCACCGGCACGCTGCGCCGGTGATAGTCAGGGCGTCCTGCCCAGAAAAGCGACCAGCCGGTCCGCCGGCCCCGCCAGCGGCGGCGGCTCGACCGGCCCGGCGAACCTGACCGGCCGGTCCGCCTCGCTGACCAGCAGCCCGGACAGCTCCAGCAGTTCCTCGGCCAGTGCCGCCGGAATCGGCCGGTCCCGTCCGCAGGCTCGCGCGACATCCCAGCCGTGCACCGCGACCTCGACCGCGCCGGCGCTGGTCAAGATGCCCGCGGTCAGCGGTGAGCCCGCCACCGAGACCGCGTCCGGCCGTTCGGCGCCGGTCCACGCGCCGAGCAGCCGGCCGGCCCGGTTCCGCAACCCGGCGACCGGGTCACCGCCCGGCCCGGCCTCCGGTTCCGGGGCACTGAGCCCGACCCTGCCCCGCGTACTCGCCTCCAGCAGCGCGATCAGCGAGTCGTCCAGGTGCGCCAGCAACGCGCGCAGGTCCCAGTCCCGGCAAGGCGTGCGATGTGCCAGCACCTCCGGAGTGACGTCGCGCAGACTGCCGAGGGCGTAGCCGATGGCACGTTCCAACAGCGCCACGCCGCCGAGCAGGGGCGACGCGACGCGTTCGCCGTCCACGGTTCACCGACCAGGTCGCGGCGGCTCGTCGGACAGCACCCGCGGCAGGCCGAAGGTGTCCAGCTGCGCCAGGTCGAGGAAGTTCGCGACATGCGTGATCCCGGCCGCGCCGATGGTGAGCACCTGGATGTTGAACGCCCTGTACCGGCCGTCTTCGCGGTCGAGGAAGTAGGTCGCGAACGCGTGCTGGCCGTTCGCCTCGATCGGGACGAGCCGGATCTCCCCGGCGCGGCCGGGGCAGCGCACCTCGAGATGGCGGGCGATGTCCGCACGGCCCAGGTACCACTCGGGGTAGGGCGGCATCTCCCAGACCACGTCCTCGGTGAACAGGGCAACCAGCCGGTCGACGTCCTTGTCCTCGAAAGCGGCCACGTACTTTCCGAGCAGTTCGCGCTGGTCCGCGGCGACCGGCTCGACCACGCTGGTCTCGGTCGGCGAAACCTGCTCGAGCTGCGCCCTGGCCCGCTGCAGCACGCTGTTCACCGCGGTGGTCGAGGTGCCGAGCAGCTCGGCGACTTCGGCGGCCCGCCACTTCAGCACGTCACGCAGGATCAGCACGGCGCGCTGGCGGGGCGGCAGGTGCTGCAAGGCGGCGACCAGTGCAAGCCGGATGCTCTCGCGGGCGACCAGTACCGCCGCCGGGTCGGCCTGTTCGCCGGACACCATGGCGTCCGGGATGGGCTCCAGCCACGGCACTTCGCCCTGCTGCATCAGCGCGTCGTCCGGATCCGCGCTGGACCCGCCGAGCCCGGTGGGCATCGGCCGCCTGCCCCGGCTCTCCAGCGCGGTCAGGCAGGCCGTGGTGGCGATCCGATAGAGCCAGGTGCGCAGGGTGGAACGGCCCTCGAACCGGTCGTAGGCCCGCCAGGCGCGCAGGTAGGTCTCCTGCACCAGGTCCTCGGCGTCGTGCACCGAACCGAGCATGCGGTAGCAGTGCGCGAGCAGTTCGCGGCGGTACGGGTCCGCCAGCTGGAGGAAGTCCTCGTTCACCGGTGCGTTGGTCATCGCTGTCACCTCTCGGGCCCCCACTCGATCGCCGACTCTAGGCGATCCGGGGGTGCTCCGGCCGCCACCAGTACAGACCGGGGAGCCGGGAAAAACTCATCGGTGCGGCCGGGATGACTTTTCGCCGGACCGGACCGGCCGATCCGCAGGTCCGGCGGATGGTTGTCGGCCTCGCGCCGCAGCCGGTACCGTTTCCGCGGCGCGTCCGGCCGATGCGGTTGTCGAGGATGGGGCTTTCGGTGGTCACAGGCAAGGTAGTCCGGTTCGACGAGTTCCGCGGTTACGGTTTCGTCGCCCCTGATTCCGGTGGTGAGGACGTCTTCATCCACGTCAACGACCTGCATTTCGACAAGCGGCTGATCGCGCCCGGCGCACTGGTCGAATTCACCGTGGAGGACAGCAACCGGGGCCTGAAGGCTTCGGGGGTGCGCATCCTGGAGCAGGCACCGGGCCAGTCCGACGCACCGGCTCCTCGGGCACACCAGGCACGGTCCGACGAAGACGGTCTTTGCGACGTGCTCTCCGCCAACGAGCTCGCCCACGAGATCACCGAGGCCCTGCTCGAAGCCGCCCCGGCGATGACCGGCGAGCAGATTCTGAACGCACGGCAGCGGCTGGTGCAGCTCGCCCGCCGGCACGGCTGGGTCGAATAGCACCGCCGCTTCTTCAGCCGCCTCCAGCCACCACGGTGTGATGCGTGACGGTGCTGTCGAAGTCCAGCAGCACGGCACGAGCAGCGGGTTCGACCACCGCGGTCTCGTACTCCGCACCCGCGAAACCGCGCACCGCGGCGAGCGATTCCCAGCGCGTCAGCACCTGGATCTCCAGCGGCTCGGCCTCCCCGCGCACCAGCAGCCAGGCGCCGAGATGGCCGGGGACGCGCTCGAGTGCCGGCAGCACCGTCTCGGTGAAATGCGCGCGGTAGCTTTCCGCACCGGCACGGGTCGCCCTCGCCCGCCAGATCCGCATGATCATCGCGCGCCCGGGAGCAGGACCAGTTTGCCGCGCACGTGACCCGCTTCGCTGGCACGGTGTGCGTCGGCCGCTTCGGCGAGCGAGAAGGTCCGTGCGATCGGCAGCTCGACCACCCCGGCGTCGACCAGTGCCACCGCGTCGGCGAGGCTGCCGGGCACCTCGTCGGGCCCGCCGTAGGTGGCGCGCACACCCAGCTCGTCCGCCGCCTGGTCGGCGATGGTGACCACCCGGGCAGGACCGCCGGCCAGTTCCACCAGCGCCGGTAGCGAACCGCGCCCGGACGCGTCCAAGACCGCGTCCACACCTTGCGGGGCCACCGCACGGACCCGGTCGGCGAGCCCGTCGCCGTAAGCGACCGGCACCGCGCCGAGCGAGCGCAGGTAGTCGTGGTTGCCGGGGCTCGCGGTGCCGATCACGGTCAGCCCGCGGTGCCTGGCGACCTGCACCGCGACCGTGCCCACCCCACCGGCCGCGCCGTCGATCAGCAAGGTCTCCCCCGGCGACAGGCCGAGCAGGGCGAGTGTGCGGTAGGTGGTGGTCGCCGCCACCGACAGGCCACCGGCGACCTCCCAGGCCACCCCGACCGGTTTCGCGGTGATCGTGTCCACCGACGCCAGCGCGAGCTCGCCGTAGCTGCCGGCCGCGGCGGAGCCGAGCACCTCGTCACCGACCGAGAACGCGGTCACGCCCTCGCCGACCTGGTCCACCACCCCGGCCAGGTCGATGCCCGGCACGGCGGGGAACTCGGTCGGGATGACCCCGGCCATCGCGCCTGCCCGGAGCTTGGCGTCAAAGGGGTTCACGCCGGCCGCGCGGACCGCGACCCGCACCTGGCCGGGGCCGGGCACAGGGGCGTCCAGTTCGACCACCCGCAGCACGCCGGGATCACCGTATTCGGTGTACACGACGGCCTTGTACTTGTCTGCCATGTGTTTCCTCTCTCGGTACCGGGGTAACGGTAGAGCCCCGCACCCGAGCACACCATCAAGGCTTCCGGACCGCCAGCGCGGCCAGCCCGTCATGGCAGGACGGGAACCGGGGTGCCCAGTCCAGCTCCCGTTTCGCCTTCTCGTTGGACAGCCGGATGCGGGTCCCGACCATCAGCGCGTGCAGGTAGGGCACCGCGCGCAGCAGCCAGGCCGGCACCCGCGGCGGAGCAGGCGCACCGGCCGCGGACGCCACGGCCCGGACGTACTCGGCAAACCCGACCGGGTGGTCGTCGGCGATGTTGTACGCCTGCCCGGCGCGGCCGCGTTCGAGCGCGGCGACGGTGGCCGCGGCGGCGTCGTCGATGTGGATCGGCGAGGTGACCCCGGACGGGTCGGTCACCGGCATCATCCGCTTGCGCGCCAGGTCCATCAGCTTCCGGGTACTGACCTCGGGACCGTAGAAAAGGCCGTACCGCAACGAAATCCCCTCGATCCCCGGGGTGCCGAAGACCTGGTCCTCATTGGACCGCATCGAGCGCATGTGCACGTCGAACGGGCTCCCGTCCGGCCGCGCGAACGGGCTGTCCTCGGTCACCGGCCGGTCGCCGTGGTCCCGGTAGCCGTAGCCGAGGAAGAAGGACTGGGTGACGAACCTGGTCGCGCCGACCAGCTCGGCCGCGCGCAGCAGGTTCCTGGTGCCCGCGTCCCGCAGTTCGTTCGTCGGATGCAGGTGGCGGTGCAGCATCGGGGTGCGGGTGAGCGCGGTCGCCTCGTGCAGCACCGCGTCCGCCCGCTGCCCGTTCAGCGCGCCGAGCAGCGCGTCCTCGTCCAGCACGTCCGCGAGCACCGGAGTGGCCCCGGCGGCGGTCAGCTTGGCCGCGCCACCGGATGACCTGGTCAGGCCCAGCACCGAGTGCCCCGCCTCGACCAGCATCGGCACCAGCGCGCTGCCCACGGTGCCGGTCGCTCCGGCCAGTACCACCCTCATTTTCCCGCCTCCGTTCCGATTTTCCGACCGCGCAGCGACCTGAGCCGGGCGTACAGACCGGCCGCGGCCAGTACCGAGACCACGCCTAGGGCCCACGGGTCGGAGGGGCTGCCACCGAGATGGGCGTCCTGCGCATGGTTGATCGCGTGGAACGTGTTGCCGAAGACGAACCCGGCCAGCACCACGGCCGGCGCGTCGCGCCACCAGAGGGCGCACAGCATCATCACGCCGATGGCCAGCTGGAACACCCCCGCGTCGTGCAGGAAATGCACATGGCTCGGCCAGTTCGCCCAGCGTGCGAACCCGTCCGGGTCCACCCGCATCCACGCCCCGAACAGCAGCATCATGCCGGCCCCCACCACCGTCGCCACCGCGACCAACCGGCCGACCGGCACCCGATCACTCATCCCGTTGCTCCTCCCGTGCGATCACGTCGAGAGCCAGACGGGAAGGCCACCAGGAACGTGACAGTGTCGCATCGCTAGGCCGCTGGCCTGCGGTGATCTACGCTCGGTCCGTGGAACTGCCTGTCATGCCGCCGGTGCGGCCGATGCTCGCGAAGTCGGTGCACGAGGTCCCGCGCGCACCGGGGCTGAGCTACGAGCCCAAATGGGACGGGTTCCGCTGCATCGTGTTCCGCGACGGCGACGAGGTCGAGCTGGGCTCGCGCAACGACCGGCCGCTGACCCGGTACTTCCCCGAGCTGGTCGAGCTGTTGCGGGCCGCGCTGCCGCCGCGGTGCGTGGTGGACGGCGAGATCGTGGTGGTCACCGGCGACGGCCTCGACTTCGACACCCTGCAGAACCGGCTGCACCCGGCCGCGTCCAGGGTGCGCATGCTGGCCGAACGGACACCGGCCAGTTTCGTGGTCTTCGACCTGCTCGCCCTCGGCGAGCGCGACCTGATGGGCGAGCCCTTCGCCGAGCGGCGGCGGCTGCTCGAAGGCATCCTCAGCCGCGAGCTGGCCAGGGTGGTGCTCACCCCGGTGACCGGCGACCCGGACGTCGCGCAGGACTGGTTCACCCGGTTCGAAGGCGCCGGTTTCGACGGGGTGATGGCCAAACCCGCCGACCTGCCCTACGAGCAGGACAAGCGCGTGATGTGGAAGGTCAAGCACGAGCGCACCGCGGACTGCGTGGTGGCCGGGTACCGCACGCACAAGGACGGCCAGGGGGTCGGCTCTCTGCTGCTCGGCCTGTTCGACGACCAGGGCGACCTGCACCACGTCGGTGTGGCGAGCAGCTTCACCGCCGCCCGCCGCCGGGAGCTGGTCGACGAGCTGGCACCGCTGCGGGTGAACGCGCTGGACGACCATCCCTGGCGGGAGTGGGCCGCCGCCAGTACCGCCAACACCGCCAACACCGCCGACATCGCTGGCACCGCCGGGACCGGCAGCCGGATGCCGGGCGGGGTGAGCCGGTGGACCGGGCAGAAGGACCTGTCCTGGGAACCGCTGCGGCCCGAGCTGGTCGCCGAGGTCCGCTACGAGCACGTCCAGTCCGGGCGGCTGCGGCACGGCGGCAGGCTGGTGCGCTTCCGGCCGGACCGGGAACCGGCGTCGTGCACCTACGCCCAGCTCGACGAGGTCGCGCCGGCGGAGCTCGCCGCATTGTTCGGTGAAGGGGCGCCGTCATGAGCACCGACGACGCACTCCTTCCCGCGGAGGAGCCATGAGCACCGACGACTTAGCCATCGACGTCGATGGCACAGAGGTCGTCATCTCCCATCCGGGCAAGGTGTTCTTCCCCGAGCGCGGCGAGACGAAACTCGACCTGATCCGCTTCTACCAGTCGATCGCCGAGCCGCTGCTGAAGGCGCTGCAGGGGCGTCCCTTGCTGCTGGAGCGCTATCCGAACGGCGCCGGCGGCAAGTCCTGGTTCCAGAAGCGGGTGCCGAAGTCGGTGCCGTCGTGGTTGCGCACCACGGTGGTCGCCACGCCCAACGGCACCACCAGCGACGCGCTGGTCGCGGCCGATCTGGCGCACATCCTGTGGGCGGTGAACCTGGGCTGCCTCGGTTTCCACGTCTGGCCCTACCACGCGGCGACCCCGGAGTTCACCGACGAGCTGCGCATCGACCTCGATCCCTCACCCGGCGTCGGCTTCGCCCAGGTGCGGGAGGCCGCCGCGCTGACCAAGGAGTTGCTCGACGAGCTCGGCATCGAGGCGCACCTGAAGACCTCGGGCTCGCGCGGGCTGCACATCTACGTCCGGCTCCGCCCGGAATGGGACGGCTACCAGGTGCGCGCGGGCGCGGTGGCGCTCGCGCGTGCGCTGGAACGCCGCCACCCGGCCCTGATCACCGCGCAGTGGTGGAAGGAGGAGCGCGGGGCCAGGGTGTTCGTGGACTTCAACCAGAACGCGCCGCACAAGACGGTGTTCGGCGCGTGGTGCGTGCGTCCGCGGGCGGGGGCGCAGGTGTCCACCCCGATCGGCTGGGACGCGCTGGCCGTCGTCCGGCCGGACGAGCTGACCATCGCCACCGTGCCGGCCGTGGTCGCCGAGCACGGCGACCCGTGGGCCTCGGCCGGGGAGCGCCCGCAGTCGCTCGAACCGCTGCTCGAACTGTCCCGCCAGGACCTCGCCGCCGGGCTGATGGACGCGCCCTGGCCACCGGTCTACCCGAAGCAGCCCGGCGAACCGCCGCGCGTGGCGCCCAGCCGCGCCCGCAAGCCGTGACGTTAATTCGGATGACGACAGCCCTGTCCGTCGCCTAGAATCGCCGCGACGACAATCTGGTCGTCGAGTGAACCTTTGTGGGAGGTGGGGTATGGCCGTGCCGACGGCTGTCGCTGCGCGCAGCGTCCGGTCCTACCTCATGTTCCCGGCCCTCGGCTGACCTTTTCGCCAGCGCCCGACGCGGCGCGGACGAGCCATGCCCGGGGCCTCCCACACCCAAGGGGTTCCTCAGTTGTCTTCCATTTCTTCTTCACGCGCGCCCGATCTCGCCGCCTACGGCTGGGACGACGCGTTCGAAAGTTCCTTCACCCACCATCGCGCGGACGGCCTGCTGCCGGCCCGCATCGCCAGAGTCGACCGCGGCCAGTGCGACGTGGTCACCGAACACGGGCCGCTACGAGCCACCAGCACCGGGCTGTCCCCGTGCACCGGCGACTGGGCGGCACTGGATCAGCGCGATCGCGCGTTGACCGCGCTGCTGCCGCGCCGGACCGCGATGATCCGGTCGTCCTCCTCCCGTCGCTCGCAGGGACAGGTGCTGGCCGCGAACATGGACACCGTCGCGGTCACGGTGTCGCTGGCCGCGCCGATCGTGCTCGGCCGCGTCGAGCGGCTGCTCGCGCTGGCCTGGGAAAGCGGGGCGCGGCCGGTGGTCGTGCTGACCAAGGCCGACCTGTCCGATGACCCGGACGCCGCGGTGGCCGAGGTCTCCACCGCGGCGCCGGGCGCGGACGTGCTGGCGGTCAGCGCCGACACTGGCCACGGCCTGGACGTGGCCGCGGCGGCGCTCACCGGCACGGTCGTGCTGATCGGGCCGTCCGGCGCCGGCAAGTCCACCCTCGGCAACGCGCTGCTCGGCACCGAGGCGCTGGCTGTGGGCGCGGTCCGCGAGCAGGACGGCAAGGGCAGGCACACCACGGTGCACCGCGAGCTGATCGCGCTGCCGGGAGGCGGGGTCCTGATCGACACACCCGGCCTGCGCGGGGTCGGCCTGTGGGACTCCGAAGACGGCCTGCAGCAGGCGTTCGCCGATATCGAGGAGTTCGCCGCCGGCTGCCGGTTCGGCGACTGCGCGCACCGGTCCGAACCCGGCTGCGCAGTGCTCGCCGCGATCGAGTCGGGCGCGCTGCCCGCGCGCCGGCTCGAGAGTTACCGGAAACTGCTCCGTGAGAACGAATGGATCGCCTCGCGGAGTGACGCCAGGATGCGCGCCGAGCGGGAGAACCAGCGCAAGGCCCTCACCAGGTCCCTGCGCAAGACCTACCAGCTCCGGGGAAAGGGGTGACGGCCATGCGACTCGACTGGCAGACCTGGAAGACACGGCCCGAGACCGAGGCCGACATCGGCGCGGTGCACCGGGTGAACGCCGCGGCCTTCGAAACACCGGCCGAAGCCGACCTGGTGGACGCGCTGCGCACCGACCCGGCCTGGCTGCCGGGACTGTCCTGGGTGGCCGAGGCACCGGACGGCGAGGTCGCCGGCCACGCGCTGCTGACCCGCTGCCGGATCGACGAGACCGACGCGCTGGCGCTCGCGCCGGTGGCGGTGCTGCCCGCGTACCAGCGGACCGGTGCGGGCGGCGCGGTGGTGCGGGCCGCGCTCGACGCGGGCCGCGCGCGGGGTGAGTCGTTCGTGGTGGTGCTCGGCCACCCCGAGTACTACCCGCGGTTCGGCTTCCGCACGGCGTCCCGGTACGGCATCAAGGTCTCGTTCGACGTACCGGACGAGTCGCTGATGGCGATGTCGCTGAACGGCTCCGAGCTGCCGGGCGGCACCGTCCGGTACGCCCCGCCGTTCGGGGTGTGACTCTCGTGAGTGCGGGTGCCCGCCGGGGCACCCGCACTCACGACCCCCGCAATTTGGTCAGAGGCGCACGGGCAGGCGGGCGAGCCGCCAGGCACCCGGCATCAGCTGCCGCTCCGGCTCCCCGCCGAGCGCGAGGTCCGGGAAATGGCGCAACAGCGCGCCGAAAGCCACTTCGCCCTCCTGCTTCGCCAGTGCCGCGCCGAGGCAGTAGTGCGCCCCGTGCGCGAACGCGACATGGGTCTCCCGGCGGCCTTCCGGCGAGCGGGTGACGTCCAGCCGGTCCGGATCGTCGAACCTGCGCGGGTCGTAGTTGGCGCTTGCCAGGATCGGGACCACCGCCTCGCCGCGGCGCACCACCGTGCCGCCGATCTCGACATCCTCGGCGGCGTAACGCATCCGGGTGATCAACGCGGTGCCGCCCCAGCGCAGTAGCTCTTGCACCGCACCCGGCAGCAGGTCCGGATCCGAGCGCAGCAGGGCGAGCTGGTCCGGATGGGTGAGCAGCGCGAGCGTGCCGTTGCCGATCAGATGCGCGGTGGTCTCGTGCCCGGCCAGCACCAGGGTGAAGACCATCGTGGTCATCTCGACATCGCTGAGCCGGTCGCCGTCCTCGTCCTGCGCGTGGATCAGGGCGCTGATCAGGTCGTCGGCCGGTTCCGCGCGGCGGCGCGCGATCAGCGCCTCGATGTAGTCGACCAGGCTGGCGATCGCTTCGCCGAAAGCGGGGCCATAGCTCGAAACCAGGGTCTCGCTCGCCTCCCGCCATAGCCCGCGGTCCTCTTCCGGAATACCGACCAGTTCACAGATCACGATGATCGGCAGCGGATACGCGAAGTGCTCCAGCAGATCCACCACGCCGTCCTCGGCGTGCTCCGGCAACGCCGCCAGCAGCTCATCGGCCACGGTCTCCACCCGTGGTCGCAGGTCGGCGATCCGGCGCACGGTGAAGGCGCGCGAAACCAACTTGCGCAGCCGGACGTGGTCGGCGCCGTCGAAGTCGAGAATGGTGGACACCAGGTACTTCTGGTACTCCGGCGGCACCCCGCGCACGTCCATGGACTTCCGGGCCAGGTTCGGCACGTCCATGCCGGGCACGTCCGCCGGGTTGATCACGAACCGCGGGTCGCTCAGCACCTGCTTCACGTCCTCGTACCTCGTGATAGTCCACAGTGGACCTACACCGGTCATCTCGGCCCGTACGACCGGTGCCTGCTCACGGATCTTCGAAAACTCGCCGAAGGGATCCCGCAGCAGTGCCGGATCGTCCATGGCGTAGGCAACAGGGAGCTCAGTAGTCATGCGAGACACTCCGTCTGTGGTGGGGTCTGAGGTGGTGGGATTTCAGTCTTCGACGAGCCGGATCGCGACGGTCGGGCAGAGCTGCACGGCCTCGTGGACCGCGTCCTCCTGTCCGGCATCAGGTCTGGGGTTGCGCACCAGCACGGTGCCCTCTTCGTCGTCCACGTCGAAGATCTCGGGAGCGGCGAAGGCGCACATTCCGGTTCCGGCACAACGCTGGGTGTCCACGACGATGTTCACACTTCACAAGCTACACAAGTTTCACGTTGTTGTGAAGTATGTAGCCGCAGTCAGCGGTGCCGCCAGGTGCCGAGCAGGCCGTCCGGTTCTTGCGCGAGCCGGTCGGGGCCCCCACGCGAGTGAACAAGGCGACCGCGCGTCGGCCCGGTTCCCCGAACAGGTGGAACTCCCTGCGCCGAAGGTACCTCACCCCCGTCTCGCACCTGGCGAATTCGCCGCAGCAGCACCCTTTTCGAGGAAAGCAAAAGTCGTTAACCCGGCACGAAATCGAACGAATCACGGCTGTGCATATCAAATGACGAAACGCGGCGGCCGGTTCACCCGTTCGAGCAGGGCAGTCGCTCGCCTGGTCGATATGCCGCCGCGGCCCGCGGATGTCAGGGTTCTAGCCGACGCGACCACCGCCGACAGTGCGACGAGGGGTAGGTACGACGTATGCAGGCATTCACGCTGCCCGAGTTCTACATGCCGTATCCGGCCAGGCTGAACCCCCAGCTGGAGCGGGCCAGGGCGCACAGTGCGGCGTGGGCGAGGGATATGGGCATGCTGGACGCGCCCAAGCCCGGCGGCGGTCTCGTCTGGGACGCCGAGGCGCTGGCGAAGATGGACTACGCGCTGATGTGCGCCTACACGCATCCGGACTGCGACGGCCCGACACTCGATCTGATCACGGATTGGTACGTCTGGGTCTTCTTCTTCGACGACCACTTCCTCGAACAGTTCAAATACTCCCGCGACCGCACCGGGGCGAAGACCTATCTGGATCGACTCGAACGGTTCATGACCATGGACGGGGACACCCCGCCCGAACCCGGCGGCCCGGCGGAAGCGGGTCTGAAGGACCTGTGGGCGCGCACCGTGCCCTCGATGTCGGCCGACTGGCGGCGGCGGTTCATCACCAGCACGCACAACCTGATGGTCGAGTCCCTGTGGGAGCTGGACAACATCGACCTCGGTCGGATCGCCAACCCGATCGAGTACATCCAGATGCGCCGTCGGGTCGGCGGGGCACCCTGGTCGGCGAACCTGGTCGAGTTCGCGGTCGGCTCGGAGGTCCCGGACGCACTGGCGGGCACCAGGCCGATGCAGGTGCTGAGGGACACCTTCGCCGACGCCGTGCACCTGCGCAACGACCTGTTCTCCTACCAGCGCGAGGTGCGGGAGGAGGGCGAGAATTCGAACGCGGTGCTGGTCCTGGAACGGTTCTTCGGCTGTGCCACGCAGGAGGCCGCGGAACTGACCAACGAACTGCTGACCTCCCGGCTGCAGCAGTTCGAGAACACCGCGCTGACCGAGGTGCCGGGCCTGTTCGCCGAGCACGCGGTGCCGGCGAACGAGCAACTCGGGGTGGCCGCCTATGTCAAAGGGCTGCAGGACTGGCAGTCCGGTGGCCACGAATGGCACGAGAAGTCCAGCAGGTACATGAACGAGCAGGCCGGATCCACCGGCGTGCTCGGCGGCCCGACCGGCCTCGGCACCGCGACCGCCAGGCTGGTTCCCGCCCAGGGCAACCTCGGCCTGCGGCGGCGCGCCCAGCAGTACGCGCACGTGCTGTACGAACCGGTGGGACACCTGACGCTGCCCGAGCTGTACATGCCCTACGCGTTCCGCACCAGCCCGCACATCGACGACGCGCGGGCCTACTCGGTGGACTGGGCACGGCAGATGGGCATGTTCGATTCGGTGCCCGGGGTGGAGGCGGGCGGGATCTGGGACGAGCAGCGCTACCGCGGCCTCGACCTGGCGCACTGCGCGGCGATGATCCACGCGGACGCGGACGCCGAGCAGCTGCACCTCTCCACGGACTGGCTCACCTGGGGCACCTACGGTGACGACTACTTCCCGGTCGTGTACGGCATCACGCGCGACGTCGCCGCGGCGAAGATCTGCGACGACCGGCTGGCCGCGTTCATGCCGGTCGAGGACGGGGAGCCGGTACCGCCGCCGACGAACGCGATCGAGCGTGGGCTGGCGGATCTGTGGCAGCGCACCGCCGGGCCGATGCCGATCCCGGCCAGGGAGGTGTTCCGCAAGGCCGTGCAGGACATGACCGCCAGCTGGGTCTGGGAGGTGGCCAACCAGGCGCAGCACCGGATCCCGGACCCGATCGACTACGTGGAGATGCGCCGCCGCACCTTCGGCTCGGACATGACGATGAGCCTGCGCAAACTGGCGAGCTTCGACGTGGTGCCGCCGGAGATCTACCAGACCAGGACGGTCCGCGAGCTGGAGACCGCGGCACAGGACTACGCCTGCTTCACCAACGACCTGTACTCCTACCAGAAGGAGATCGAGTTCGAGGGCGAGCTGCACAACATGGTGCTGGTGGTGCAGAAGTTCCTGAACGTGGACCGCTGGCAGGCCAGGGACATCGTGGCCGACCTGATGAAGGCCAGGATGGAGCAGTTCGAGCACCTCGTGGCGGAGGACCTGCCCGCATTGTTCGAGGACTTCGAGCTCGACGAGCAGGCCCGCGCGTCGCTCACCCGGCACGCCGAGGGGCTCAAGGAGTGGATGTCCGGGATCATGGAGTGGCACGTCAAGTGCGTGCGCTACACCGAGCCCGAGCTGCAGCGGCTGCGGCGGGAGGCGCTGCCGAGCGCACGGTTCCCGTTCCTGCCCACCGGTCTCGGCACGTCGGCGGCACGAGTCGCGAGCGCGCTGGCCGGCGGCCGCATGAGCTGAGCGATCAGCGGGGAAGCGGCCGGACGGCCGCTTCCGGTGGCACGGTGAAGGTCACGGTCACCTGGTAGCGACCGGTGTCGAGCCGCTGCAGGACGGCGGCCTTCGCCAGCCCCGACGTGGTGCAGGACCCGAGCCCGGGCTCGGGGCAGTGCACCTTCGTGTTCGGGCTCAGCAGCGACTCGCCGAGGGCCGCGGCACCGGCGCCGACCGCCCGCGCGAGCTCGGTTTCCAGGCTCGAAGGCGGGGTGACGAGCAGGTCCCGCACCATGACCCCGTCCGCGGCCACCGGGAAACCCCAGGTGGACGACGCCATCCGGCCGGACTTCTCGCCGGGGGCGGCGGTGTAGACGGTGGTCGAAGAGCCATACCGGCCGTGGCCGTCCCGCAGCAGGCAGGACACCCCGCCCTCGGTCGGCTCACCGCAGACCGCCGCGGCCGTCACCTTGTCGCTTTCCCCGACCGAGGCGACGATCTGCGCTTCCGCCTCGGCACGGCCGGGCGGAGTCCAGCCGCTGAGCCAGTCCCACAGCCACCACACGAGCAGGATCGCGACCAGGGCCACCGCCCCCAGGACGTACGGCACGAATCTTCTCCGCCGCGATACCGGCCGATCCTTTTTCGCCGGTGCCGGGGCGGTCCGGCGCAGAGACTCGGTCACCCGGCAAGCCTACGAGCAGCACCGCTCCGGAAAAACGGCATTCGGGTGACGCGAGCGCCCGCGTTCGGGCTAATTCGGTGTCCCGCGAAAACGCGTCTCGCTACAGAAGCTTCTCCGGGGTGATCGGCAGTTCGCGGACCCGCCTGCCGGTCGCGTGGTACACCGCGTTCGCGATCGCCGGTGCGACCCCGACCGCCACCACCTCGCCGAGTCCCTTGGCACCGTTGGGATGGGCGTTCGGCTCGGCCTCGTCCACGAACAGCGCCCGCACGTCACCGACGTCGGCGTGCACCGGCACGTGGTAGTCGGTCAGCGCCGGGGTGATCAGCCTGCCGGACACCGGGTCCGGGGTCAGCCGCTCGGTGAGCGCGCCACCCATGGCGAAGATGATCCCGCCCTGCGCCTGGTTGCGGGCGGTTTTCGGGTTGAGCACCCGCCCGCAGTCGAAAACTCCGACATGCCGGGTGACGCGCACCCTCGGCAGGTCGGCGTCGATCCGGACCTCGACGAAATGCGCGGCGAAGGTGGCCAGCGCGTACGGGCTGTTCGCGTCGGGCTGGTAGCTGCCCTCCTCGCGGAGTGTGCCGATCCCGTTGCGCCGCAACAGTTCCTGGTAGCTCTCCCCGCGATCCGGGTCGTCCCGCACGAACAGCCTGCCGTGCTCGGCGGCGACCGCGTCCTCGGCAACGCCGTGCAGGGGCGAGCGGGGGTCGTGCACGGCCAGCCTGACCGCGGCCTGCCTGGCCTTCACCGCCGCCTGCTGGACCGCGCTGCCGGTGCTGCCCGAGGTCAGCGAGCCGAAGGTGGGCGAGCCGGCGGGCAGGGCGGAGTCACCGGCGCTGATCCGCACCCGTTCGTGGCCGATGCCGAGGCCGGAGGCGGCGACCTGGACCATCGTGGTCAGCGAGCCGCCGCCGATCTCCTGGGTCGACGTGGACACCACCGCGGTCCCGTCCGCGTTGATCTCCACCCGCGCCGCGGCCGGCGCCGAGTGCTCGCCCCGCATTCCGGACGCCATCCCGTAACCGACAAGGTCGGCCCCGTCCCGCATCGAACCGGGCTCCGGCGTGCGGCGATCCCAGCCGAACTCGGCAGCACCGAGCTCGTAGCAGCGGAGCAAACGTTTGCCGCCCCAGGGTTTCCCGGTGTGTGGATGGGCGTCCGCGTGGTTGCGTCGCCGAAGCTCGAGCGGGTCGAGACCGGTCGCATAGGCCAGTTCGTCCATCGCGCTTTCGATCGCGAACCCACCGGCGGTGTCGCCGGGAGTGCGCATCGAGGTCGAGGTGCCGATGCTGACCTTCGTCACGGTGACGCGTGCGTCCACATTGGGCACCGCGTAGACCGCCGGGGTGTTCTGGATGGTCGGCTCCGGCCGGTCGTCCAGCCACGACGTCGGGTTGACGCTCTGGTGCAGGGTGGCCCTCAGCCTGCCGTCCCGGCCGGCGCCGAGCCGGACCCGCTGGATGGTCGCGGGCATGTGACCGGTCCCGGTGAACACCTGCTTGCGGGTCAGGGTCAGCCGGACCGGCCTGCGCACCACCTGCGCAGCCAGCGGGGCGAGCAGGGTGTGCGCCCACAGAAAGGACTTGTTCCCGAACGCGCCCCCGAGGTAGCTGCAGATCAGCCGGACGTTGCCGGCCGGCAGACCGAAGGCGGCGGCCACCGCCTGGCTGTGCAGTTGGACGGCCTGGCTGGAGTCGTGCACGGTGAGCCGGTCACCGTCCCAGGACGCCAGGGTGGACGACGGTTCCATCGGCGCGTGGGACAGATTGGCGGTCCGGTACTCCGCGTCCACCTGCACCGGCGCCGCGGCCAGCGCACCTTCCGGGTCACCGCGCCGGTACTCCACCGGGAACCGCTGCACATACGGGCCGCTCGGTCGGTACGCGGCCGGCAACCCGGCGTCGAGATCGGGCACCGGCCGCTGTCGCTCGTAGTCGACGCGCACCAACCCGGCCGCGTACTCGGCCAGTTCCAGGGTTTCCGCGACGACCAGCGCGACGCACTGGTTGCCGTAGTAGATCCGGTCGTCTTCGAGCGGCAGCCTGTTCTCCGCGTTGTACTGCGCCGTCCCGGGCCGGCCCTTCCATTGTGGACGGTTGAGGTGGTCGAGTACGGCCAGCACCCCGCGCACCCCCAGTGCCCGCGAGCTGTCGATGGCACGTACCCGACCGGCCGGGACGGCGCTGGTGACCATCACCGCAACGGCCGCGCCCGGCGCACGCACGTCGGCGGTGTACACCGCGCGGCCGGTCACCTTCTCCCCCGCCTCCACCCTGGTGATCGGCGCGCCGATCGGATCGACCCAGTCCCGTGCGGTGGTCATCGCTGCCCCAGTTCGGTGAGCGCCCGCCGGACCACCCGGCGCGCGAGTTCGACCTTGTAGGTGTTGTCCGGTCTCGGCGTCGCACCCTCGACGGCGGCGTCCGCGGCCAGCGCGATGGCGGCCGCGTCGAACCGCTGCCCGCTCAGTGCCCGCTCGGCCGCCGGGCAGCGCCACGGTTTCGCCGCGACCCCGCCGAGCGCGATCCTGGCCGTGCGCACGAGCCCGTCGGAAATTTCGACCGCCACCGCGGCCGACACCAGCGCGAAGGCGAAGGACGCGCGGTCACGGAACTTCAGGTAGTGCGAAGTCCGCCCGAAAGGCCGCCGCGGGATTTCGATGGCGGTGATCAGCTCGGCCCTGCGCAGCGCCGTCTCCCGCTCCGGTGTGCCCGCGGGCAGCAGGTGGAACTCGTCCAGCGGGATCCGTCGCCGGCCGGCCGGGCCCTCCACCAGCACCACGGCCTCCATCGCCTGCAGCGCGACCGCGAGGTCCGAAGGATGTACGGCCACACAGGCGGGAGAAGCACCGAAGATCGCCTGCCGTGCACCGTCCCCCTCGGCCGAGGCGCAGCCGCTGCCGGGAGCACGCCGGTTGCAGTCGAACTCCGGCAACCGGAAGTAGGTGCAGCGCACCCGTTGCAGCAGGTTGCCGCCGAAGGTGGCCATGTTCCGGATCTGCGGCGAGGCGCCAGCCCGCAGGGCCTGCGTGACCACCGGGAACTCCGCCCGCAGCCGGGGGTCGTCGATCGCGTTGCGGCACAGCGCGCCGATCCGGACCGTGCCGTCCGGCAGCCATTCCACCCGGTCGAGGCCGAGCCCGCCGAGATCGACCAGCCGGGACGGGGTCGCGATCCCGTCCCGGAGCAGGGTGATCAGGTCGGTGCCGCCGGCGATGGCGGTGGCACCGGAGTCGCGGTCGAGAATTCGGACGGCCTCGGCGACGCTGCGAGGTTTGCTCAGCTGGAACGGGCGCACGCTCATCGCCCCCTGGCGTCCGCGATCGCGGCGGCGATATTCGGGTAGGCCGCGCAGCGGCACAGGTTGCCGCTCATCAGCTCGGGAATCTCCGCGTCCGGCACCTTCGGATTTTCCGACAGCAAGCCGACCGCGGAGACGATCTGGCCCGAGGTGCAGAAGCCGCACTGAAACCCGTCCCGCTCGGCGAAGGCCCGCTGCACCGGATGCGGCCGGTCGCCGGTCGCCAGTCCTTCGACGGTGGTGATCTCCCGGCCGGTGTACATCCCGGCCACCGTCAGGCAGGACAGCATCCGGCTGCCGTCCACCAGCACCGTGCAGGCGCCACAGGCACCCTGGTTGCAGCCCTTCTTGGTGCCGGTCAGCCCGAGGTTCTCGCGCAGCGCGTCCAGCAGGCTGGTCCGGACGTCCGCGTCGAAGGTCCGCGGCCTGCCGTTGACCCGCAGGGTGAGCCTGGTGGTCTCCGACGGCGCCTGCGCCGGGGCCGGGGCTGCCTGCGCAACCCCGCCGGTCCCGAGCACGGAGGCCCCGGCCACGCCTGCGGCCAGGCTTCTGCTCAGGAACTCGCGACGGCTGCTGCCGCCCGTGGTGTCTCGCCCGGCTCTGCTCTTACGTCTCATGGGTCCTCGATCCGATTCGGGGAGGGCTGTAGAGTTACAGAGTTCTGTAATTAAGGAGAGTACTGGCGAGGGGTAAAATTCATGTGTGACTATGCGTGCTGAAGACCGACTGGGCTATCACGTCAAACGGGTCGAGCAGGAGCTGATGGCGGTCAAACACGTGGCCATCAAGCCGAGCGGGCTGACCGTGCCCCAGTACACCGCGCTGGCCATCCTGTCCCAGCACCCCGGCGCCTCGACCTCGGCGCTGGCGAGGTTCGCACTGGTCACCCCGCAGACGATGGCCACCATCATGGCGAACCTCGACGCCAAGGGACTTATCGTCAAGGTGCCTGACCCGTACCACCTCAACTCGCAGCAGATCGAGCTCACCGCGGCCGGCCGCAAGGTGCTCGGCACGGCGGACGACGCCGCGGTGAAGGTGGAACGCGCGATCGGCGAGGCGTTCACCGCCCAGGAACGCGACACCCTGGTCGACCTGCTGGCCCGATTCTCCAGCACCCTGGAGGAGCAGGCCGCCAAGCTCACCGGCACCGGCCCGGCGCTCACTCCCTTCCGGACGAACCCGAGCTGAGCAGGGTCAGCCGCGGCGACATCCCCGGACGCTCACCATTCGGCGAGGCTGCCGTCCTCGTGCCGCCACACCGGGTTGCGCCAGCGGTGCCCGGTCTCCGCCGCCGCCCGCACCGCTTTTTCGTCGATTTCGATCCCGAGGCCGTGTCCGGTCGGCCGCCGCAGGTGGCCGTCGAAAAATTCGAACGGGCCCGGGTCGGCCAGGTAATGCACCAGTTCGGTGCCGCCGCCGTGGTAGTGCATGCCCAGGCTCTGTTCCTGGATCAGGAAGTTCGGTGTGGCGAAGGCGATCTGGAGACTCGCCGCGAGCGAGATCGGCCCGAGCGGGCAGTGCGGCGCGATGCTCGCCCCGTACACCTCGGCGAGCGCGCCGATCCGCCGGAGCTCCGAGATTCCGCCGGCGTGCGAAGGATCCGGCTGGAGCACCGCGACCCCGGCGTCCAGCGCCGGCTTGACGTCCCAGCGCGAGTAGAGCCGCTCCCCCACCGCGATCGGCACCGTACTGGCCGCCACCACCGCGGCCAGCGCACCGCCCTGGATCTCCGGCAGCACCGGCTCCTCGACGAACATCGGCTGGACCTCTTCGAGCATCCGCACCAGCCGCCGCGCCATCGCCGGTGACACCCGGCCGTGGAAGTCGATCGCCAGGTCACGATGCGGCCCCAGCGCCGCCCGCGCCTCCCTCGCCCTGCCCAGCGCGGCATCCGCTTCGGCAGGCGACGCGATCGCGTTCATCGGGCCGGCCACGTTCATCTTCACCGCGGTGAACCCGGCCTCGACCTGCCTGGTCACCGCCTCGCCGACGTTCGACGGCCGGTCGCCGCCGACCCACGAGTACACCCGCACCCGGTCGCGGACAGGGCCGCCGAGCAGTTCGTGCACCGGCGCACCCCGCACCTTGCCGGTGATGTCCCACAACGCGTGGTCGAACCCGGCCAGCGCGCTGGATAGCACCGGACCACCACGGTAGAAGCCGGCGCGCCGCAGCACCTGCCAGTGGTCCTCGATGCGCAGCGGGTCCTGCCCGATGACCAACTCGGCCAGCTCGTGCACCGCGGCCCGCACGGACTCCGCCCGCCCCTCGACCACCGGCTCACCCCAGCCGCTGACTCCTTCGTCCGTGCTGACCTTGAGGAAGAGCCAGCGCGGCGGGACAAGAAAGGTTTCAATCCCGGTGATCTTCATACTCGCTCCCTCATGCGGAATCCTTGGCGGCCGACCAGCCGCCGTCGACGACCAGTTCGGCACCGGACACAAAGGACGCTTCCGGCGAGACGAGAAAGGCGACCGCGGACGCGACCTCGTCCGGGTCACCCAGCCGGCCGGCGGGAGTGGCCGCCGCGCTGCGTGCCCGGTCGGCCTCGCCGACCCGGTCCCAGGCCTGGGTGAGCACCGGGCCCGGCAGCACGCTGTTCACCCGCACCCGCGGCCCGTACTCCACCGCGAGCTGCCTGGTGAGCGAGACCAGCGCGCCCTTCGTCGCGGCATAGGCCGGATGCCCCGGCAGCCCGAACAGCGCGTGCACGGACGAGACGAGCACGACCGACCCGGCTCGCGCGCGCAGCGACGGCAGGCAGGCGCGGACACCGAGGTAGGCGCCGGTGAGGTTCACCTCGAGCTGCCGCGTCCACTCCACGCGGTCCATCTCGTGCAGCGGTTTCACCGTGGCCGTGTACGCGTTGCTGACCAGCGCGTCGACCCCGCCCGCAAGCCGTTGCGCGAGCCCGACGGCCGCGCTCCAGGTGGCTTCGTCGGCGACATCCCCGACCACGGCGTGCACCCCGTCGACGGTTTCCGCCGTTTCGGCCACATCCACCGCGACCACCCGGTACCCGTCACGGACGAGCCGCCTGGCGGTCGCGGCCCCGATCCCCGCCGCGGCACCGGACACCACCGCGCACCGCATCGGCTGCTCTGCCACCTGCCGCCTCCCTTGTCGTTCAGATGATCGCGGCCTGGAAGAAGCCTGCCCTCTCAGCCCCGGACGGGAAAGCCCGCCGCAGCTTGCCCGGTGGCCAAAGCCAGTGTCAATAATAAATACTAAATTATGATTTCAGGTGTACGGTGCACGCGAAACTGGTAGGTGTGGACCATGACTGAATCCGGGAGCACCGTGCGCCGAATGGTCTGCGTCGGTTCGTACACCGCGGAGGCCGGTGGCACCGGCGCCGGGATCACGACGTTCTGGCAGGACCCCGCCACCGGCTCGCTCAGCCTGGCCGGCGAACTGGCGCTGCCCTCGCCGTCCTGGCTGACCTGGCACCCGTCGGTGCCCGTGCTCTACGCGGCGAACGAGACCGAAGAAGGTGCGGTGACCGCGCTAAGGCTCGGCGAGAACGCGAGGCTGACCGCGGTCGGCAGCACACCGACCGGCGGCGCGTCGCCCTGCCATCTCGCGGTCACCCCGGATGGCCGGTTCCTGCTGTGCGCCAACTACCGGGGCGGCAGCCTCGCGGTGTTCGCGCTGGACGGCGACGGCCTGGTCACCGGGCGCACCGACCTTGCCCGGCACACCGGTACCGGACCGGTCCACGACCGCCAGGAGGCCGCACACGTGCACATGGCCGTACCGGGCATCGATGAGAGCGGCGCGCCCATCGTCAGCGCGGTCGACCTCGGCACCGATGAGATCCGCAGCTACCGGCTCTCCACGACGGGCACACTGACCCCGCTGGCGGTTTCGGCCCTGCCGCCGGGCACCGGGCCGCGGCAGCTCGTCCGCCACTCCGGCACCGGCGCCGCCTATGTGGTCGGTGAACTTGCCGGAAACCTGCTCACCGTGCGGGAAGAGCCGGCCGGCACCTTCACCGTGACCGACACGGCGGACGCCACCACATCCGCGAAGGCCGATGTCGGAAATTTGGCCGCGCACCTCGAACCCGCTCCCGACGGCGGGCTACTGCTGTCCAACCGAGGCCCCGACTGCGTGACCGCTTTCGCCTTCGACGGCACGGCACCGCGACCGGTCGCGGACCATCCGAGTGGCGCCGGACCCCGGCATTTCACCGTGCTGGGCGACCGGTGTTACGTGGCCGCGCAGGGCGACAACGAGGTCGTGTCGTTCGAACTGACCCGGCCCGGGGCACTCATCCGCTATCCGGTGGGTTCGCCGACCTGCGTGGCCGCCGCCCCGGCCTACTGAGCGAGCCAGCGCCAGGGATCCTCCACCAGACCGCGCACCACCGCGCCCGCCGCGGCCCGCGCGACCGCATCCGGCGGCAGTTTGGAGATGCTCAATAATCCGACACGACCGGATCCGGGCAGCGACTCCGCCACCATGTCCAGGAAATCCGGCCCGAAGTCGGCGAACCGGCCACCGAGCACGACCGCGGCCGGATCCAGGGCTGCCACCAGTGACCCGAGCGCGGCGCCCAGCCCCCGCCCGGCTCGGCGGGCGGCGGCCACCGCACGCTTCTCACCGGAACGGACCAGTGCGGGCAGCGGCCCGGTGCCGCCGACCAGCCGGGTCCGCACCATCGGCTCGAGGCCGGCCGCCCGCAGCATCGCCTCCTGCCCGGCGACCGTGTCCAGGCAACCGGCCGCTCCGCAGGCACACCGATCACCCCCGGGCTCGATCGGGACATGCCCGAGTTCACCCGCTTCGCCGTTCGCTCCCCTGTGGACGGCCCCGTTGAGCACAATCCCCGCACCGACACCGAGCTCCCCGCCGACATAGAGAAGGTTCGCGGCCTCCGCACTCCCCCGTGCCCGCGCCTCGGCTGCCGCCACCAGGTTCAGGTCGTTGCCCAGGTCCACCGGGATTCCGCCGGCTCCCATGGCCGCGAGCCGGTCACGCACCAGCACCGTCATCGCCACGTCGGTCCAGTCGAACACCGACGACCGGATCACTTGCTGCCCCCGGACCGTGGCCGGCAGGCCCGCCATCACCCCGGCGACCGGATTGCCCGTACTGCTCGCGTCGTCGAGCAGACGCCGCAACACCGGCTGAGCCGCCCGCGCGGCCTCATCCGGCCCGGAGCCGCGGTTGTCGCACCGATGGACCATCCGCCCACGAACACGACCGGTGAGATCCATCAGGCAGCCGGCGACATGGTCCATCTCGATCTGCACACCGAGCCCGAGCGGACCGAGCGAATCCGGCACCAGCAGGTTCGACGGACGCCCCGCGCCGGAAGCCCTGGCGATACCGATATCGCGCAGCAGCCCGGCCTCGAGCAGCTCACCGACCAGCTGGGTAACGGTCGACTTGGTCAGCCCGCTGTCCGCCGCGAGCCGCGCCCGGGACACCGGTGCCGAACGCGCGGCCAGCCGCATCACCAGCGCCAGGTTGTGCCGGTGCTGCTGCGCCTGACCGACCGGCCGATCCACGTCCATCAGCACACTCTACGTGAATTAGTTCGTCCACTGGACAATCAAACCCTGTCCCTGCTGATCAACCGGCCGCTAGAAAGAGCCCGGTCTGGAACGTGCTGAGAGAGGAACACCGAAATCATGGCAGAGGTCTCCTTCCGCGACGCCGCCCGAGTGTTTCCCGGCAACCCCCCGGTTCGCGCCGTGGACGGGCTCAGCCTGGACATTCCCGACGGCGAGTTCCTGGTCCTGGTCGGCCCGTCCGGTTCCGGCAAGTCCACCGCGCTGCGCATGCTGGCCGGCCTGGAGGACGTGGACGAAGGCTCGATCTCCATCGGTGGCAAGGACGTCACCGACGTGTCGCCGAAGAACCGCGACATCGCCATGGTGTTCCAGTCCTACGCGCTGTACCCGCACATGACCGTCGCCGAAAACATGGGCTTCGCTTTGAAGATCCAACGGGTCAGCAAGTCCGAGATCCAGAGCAAGGTGGCCGAGGCCGCCCGGCTGCTCGACCTCACCCAGTACCTCGACCGCAAGCCGAAGGCGCTCTCCGGCGGTCAGCGCCAGCGTGTCGCCATGGGCCGCGCGATCGTCCGCGAACCCGCGGTGTTCCTGATGGACGAGCCACTGTCCAACCTGGACGCCAAGCTGCGGGTGGAGACCCGCGCCAACATCACCTCGTTGCAGGCCAGGCTCGGCACCACCACGGTCTACGTCACGCACGACCAGATCGAGGCGATGACCATGGGCCACCGGGTGGCGGTGCTCAAGGACGGCGTGCTCCAGCAGGTCGACACCCCGCGCCGGCTCTACGACGCCCCGGGCAACCTGTTCGTGGCAGGGTTCATCGGTTCCCCCGCGATGAACCTCACGACCGTGCCACTGACCGCCGAGGGCGGAAAACTCGACGGACTCACCGTGCCGCTGCGTCGAAACCTCCTCACCGCGGCTTCCGACGCCGGGCTGAAAGAGGTCACTCTCGGCCTTCGACCGGAGTCGCTGCGAGCCGCCGGTGCGGACGAACCGGCGATGGAAATGCAGGTGGAGCTGGTGGAGGTGCTCGGCTCGGACGCCTACGTATACGGCAAGGTGGACGTGGGCGGCGCCCACGAGCGGTTCATCGTACGCACCGAGTCGCACGGCACGCCTGCCTTCGGTGAGTCCATCCGGATCACCCTCCGCGACCCGGACCAGGTGCACGCGTTCAACCCTGAGGGCGGCGAGCGCCTCACGGCCTGACGCAGCCACCTGGATATATATTCATAAATTACTATCCGGGCCGCCGGACGCACTACCCTGAGTCGCCAGCCCCGTCGGCGACTCCAGAAACGCGAGGCCCGAACCTTGAGCCAGACCAGGCCGCGAGGCGTGCACGGCCAAACCGTCGAAGAGCTGGCGAACCGCATTCTTTCCGACGAGCTCCCCGAGGGCTCGATTCTCGACCTGCCAGCACTTTGTGAAGAACTCGACGTCAGCCTGACCGCCCTGCGCGAAGCGCTGAAGGTGCTCACCGCCAAGGGCATGATCGACGCACGGCAGAAACGCGGCACCTTCGTGCAGCCCCGCACCGCGTGGAACAAGCTCGATGCCGACGTGATGCGTTGGCAGGCCACCGGCCCCACCGATCCGGACTTGCTCGACGAACTGACCGAAGTACGAACGGTGGTCGAGCCGGCGGCCGCACGGATCGCCGCGGAACGCGCCACAGCAACCGATCTCGCCGCTCTCGGCAAAGCGCTGCGGCGGATGGCCGATGCCGGCCGTGACACCGCCGAAATGGTCAACGCCGACCTCGAGTTCCACCGGCTGCTGCTGGCCGCCACGCACAACGACTTCCTGGTGCGGATCGAACGGGTGATCGCAATCGGCCTGGCCGCACGGGATCAGCTCGTCCACACCGCGGACCCATCGGACGATCCGACACCCAGCCATCAGGAGGTGTACGACGCAATCGCCGCCCGCGACCCGAACGAGGCGGAAAGCGCGATGCGCCGGCTCGTGCACAAATCGGAGATGGACCTGGGCAAGCTCAAGCGAACGCGGAAGCGACCCCGCAGATCGTCCTGACCTGGTTCGAAAACGGCGCGCTCTTCGGTCACACCTGGTCTCGCATCGCGCGCACCAGTTCGGCCGCGACACGAGACGCCGGCGCGTGCAGGAACCGCTCGACGTCGGCCTGTTCAACACACCGACCGTTTTCCAGCACCACCACACGGTCAACCACGGGGAGCAACGCGGCCAGATCGTGGCTGATCATCACCAACGCGCTTCCGGTCTCAACTGCGGCGGCCACCAGGACGGTCAACAGCGCCGCCTGGTTCACCGTGTCCAGGGCCGAAGTCACCTCGTCACACACAAGCAACCGTGGTCTCGCCATCAACCCGCGCGCAAGCGCACATCGTTGAAGTTGTCCCCCGGACAACTCACCGGGCTTGCGGGTGACCGTGTCTGCGTCCAGACCGAGCTCGGCCAGAAGGTCCAGTGCCTCAGCCCTCGCCTCGGCTTTCGGCAGGCCACGCAAACGGCACCCGGTGGCGGCGACCTGACCGAGCACTTCGTGAAACTCGTCAAAGGAAGCCCGACTGTCCTGGTGCACGTATTGCACCGCCCGCAACTGTTCGCGCGAACGCTTGGCGAGCGCCGCCGGCAAGGGCTGTCCGTCAAGCTCGAGCGTGCCTGCGCCGGCCACGGTAAGCCCCGCCAGCGCCCGGCCGAACGTGGTCTTGCCGGCACCGGACGCCCCGACCAACGCGGTCCTGCTTCCGCCCGGAAAACGGACGCTGACCTCGTCGATCAACCTGATCCTGCCCGCACGTACGCTCAGCCCTCTGGTCACCAAAGTGTCGCGATCAGCCGCCACAGCACCCGACGAAGCACCTTCTGGCAACTGGGGCTCGGCCGCCACCAACGCCTGCGTACGAACGTGCCGCGGTGCACCAAGGACCTCGGCTACCGGCCCCTGTTCTACCATCCGGCCCTTGTCGAGCACCGCACAATCCGCGGCCAGCGCTCGGACCAGCGGCAAGTCGTGGGTCAGGAGCAGCAATGCGGTACCACTCGCCACCAGCACCCGAAGCCGATCGATCAGGGCCGCCGAACCGATCGGATCCAGCCCTGTCGTCGGCTCGTCGAGCACCAACAGTCGCGGTTGGGTGACCAGCGTGGTTGCCAGAGCCATACGCTGTTGCTGACCGCCGGAAAGCTGGTGCGGATAGCGCCGCCAGTGCCGCGGGTCGGACAGTCCGGCGGTACGTAACGCGACAGCAGCCGCTTCCGCTCGCCCCGCACGGCCGACATGACGCAGCCCGGCCAGCTCAGTGAGGACACGCCCGCAACGGCGTACTGGATCGAGCACCGCGGCAGGATGCTGCGGCAGGTGCCCGACGACCCCGGCCCGGATCTCCCGTCGCCGCGCATCCGTGACCCCGAGCAGGTCGTGCCCGTCGAGCCGTACAGCGCCGGTCAGCCGCACACCGGGCTTGGGCTGGCCGAGCGCGGCCAGCCCGAGGGTCGTCTTCCCACTGCCGGAACTGCCGACGACCGCGAACACCGATCCTGCCGACAACGCGCAGGAGATGCCGTCAAGCAGCACCTGCTCGCCCACCTTCGCGGAC
Source organism: Amycolatopsis nigrescens CSC17Ta-90 (assembly GCF_000384315.1). Taxonomy (GTDB): domain Bacteria; phylum Actinomycetota; class Actinomycetes; order Mycobacteriales; family Pseudonocardiaceae; genus Amycolatopsis; species Amycolatopsis nigrescens. The sequence goes on from NZ_ARVW01000001.1 coordinate 1,502,853, forward strand.
AGCCCTTCGATCTCCAGCAAGGGCATCATCGGCGCTCCCGGGAACGACCGAGCAGCCTGTCTGCGGCAAGGTTCGTGCCCACGCACAGCGCCATCAGCAACGCGGCGGGCACGAGCACCACAACAGGTTGGGAGAACAGCACCGAACCGTTGCGTTCGATCACCACCGCCCAGTCCGCCGACGACGACGGCAGCCCGAGGCCGAGAAAGTTCGCCGATGCGAGCAGGTACAGCACAAGGCCGAGCCTGCTCCCGAAGTCCGTCACCACCGGCCCGAGAACCGAACGCGCCACATAACCGACCTGGATCCGCCACCAGGGCTGCCCCTGCATGCGCAACGCTTCGACCGCGATGCGGCAGCCCGGCACAAGTGCGGCCGAGCGCACGATCCTGGTGATCGCGGGTACTTGGAGCACCGCGGTCGCCACTATCAGCGTGCCGGCACCACGCCAGCCGGTGGCCGCCAGCATCATCAGCACCAACAAGGAAGGAAAGGCGAGCAGCACGTCCAGCAGGCGCATTACTCCTTCATCCACGATCCGCAGTCGATGGCCCGCCGCCAGCAACCCGAGCGGGACACCGAGCAGGTACGCCAGGAGGAGCGCAGCGACGGTCATCCCGACGACCGACAATCCACCGCCGAGCACCAAGGCGAGCGCGTCCCTGCCGAGCACATCGGTTCCTAACGGGTACCGCTCGTCCGGCTGCTGCAACGGCCCGGCCACCGAATCCGTCGTTCTCGCGAAAACGGGACCGAACAAGGCAACCACCAATGGCACGACCAGCAACGCCCAGCCTGGCAACGCTCGTATCTTCTTCATCTCGAGACCAGCTGCCCGCGAGGCGTCAGCCGGTACGAGATGAGGTCGGCGCACAAATTCACCGTGACCACCACCGCGGCGAACACCAAGGCGTAACCCTGGACTGCCGGAATGTCGCGATTCTGCACCGCTTCCACGAACCCGGTTCCCAGACCACTGATCGCGAACAGTGACTCGACGATCACCGCGCCGCCGAGTAGCCCTTCGACGCTGCGCGCCAGCTGCTGAACGATCGGCGCCAGCGCGTTCGGCAACACGTGCCGCAATACCACCATGCGCTCCCCCAGCCCGAGTAGCCGCAGGTGGCTGGCCGGCTCACCAACCGTGTGCTCCGCAACCCCGATCCGAATCTGCCTGGCCAGATCGCACAGCTGCCTGCTGACCAGCACAATGACCGGTAACACCAAGACAGCCGGCCGGCCCAGCAGCGCAAGCCCGGACGCACCGGCAGCGGTGGCCGGAAGCAGTCCGAAGTAGACGGACAAACCAGCAAGCAGCAGGAGCCCGAGCACGAACTCCGGCATGGAGTGCAGCAGGATCGTGACAACGTTGAGCGCCCGATCCGTACGCGATCCTTCACGTAGCCCGCTCGCCAAGCCGAGAGAGAACGCCAGCGGCAGAAGCACAAGCAAGGTGACCCCTGCGAGCAGGGCCGTCGACGCGAACCTGCGTCCGATCTCATCGGTCACGGGCAGACCGGTCACCAACGAGTTTCCCAGGTCACCCGAGAACAGCTTGCCGGACCAGCCCAGAAACCGATCGACCAGTGGCTGGTCGAGACCGAGCTGATGCCGGACCACTTCGATCTGCTCGGGTGTCGCCTGCTCACCGAGGACGACCACCGCGGCATCACCGGGAAGCAGTGCGGTAAGCCCGAACGCGGCCACCAGAACTGCGACGCCCTGTACCGCCGCAACGGCAGCTCGGATCAGTACGAAACGCAACACTTCAGCGGAGCCGCGTCCGGTCGAAACGAGCCCAGTCGAAGGAGTTCGGTGGTGCCGCTCGCAACCCTTCCACTCTGCCCGAAATTGCGACATTCCAGTTGCTGAAACCCCACACGAGCATGCCGCCGGTGTCATGCACGATCCGCTGCGCCTGCCCGAGCAACTGCAACCGTTGCTGCTCGTCGCGAGTGGCCGCGACCTGATCCATCAACCCATCGAACTCCGCCGAAGCGAAACCGTTGATGTTGGTGGACACGCCGCTGCGGAAGCGCTGGTTGAGAAAAGTGGGCAGTGGCAGGGTCGCGGTGCGGGTGTGCGCGGCGACGCCCTTTGTCGTGATCTCGTTGAAGTACGTACTGGCCGCACGCGTGTTCGGAGTGACCGTGAAACCGATTTCCTTGAGCTGCTGAGCGATCAGTGTCGCCGCCGACTCGAAGGCGGGATCAAGCCCACTGGTCTCCAGCGCGAAGGTGACCCCTTCCGCACCAGCGTCTCTGACCAGCGCGCGAGCACGGTCGACATCCCTCGGCCGTTGGGCGATGTCCGCCGGGTAACCATGCAGGCCAAGGCCGAACAAGTCGTTGCCGACCTCTCCCCGCCCTGACAATGCGACCCCGACCAACGCTTCCCGGTCCACGCCGGACAGGAAGGCCTGCACCAGTCTCGGGTCGGCGAACGGCGGTTGACTCAGCCTCAACACTACCGCCTGCATGGTGGTCCGTTCAGCGGACAGCACTGACACCCGGCTGTCCGTGGACAACCTGGCCGCCGAGTTGGCCGCGACGTCGTGTGCGTAGTCGACCTGCCCGGAGAGGAGGGCATTGACCCGTGCCGGCTCCTCGTTGATCGGCACGAACTCCAGCTCGCTCAAGCTCGGCGCACCGGCCCAGTGGCCGTCGAAGCGCCGGAAGACGGCCGGCCCTCCCGGATTGAAGGAGACGAACTGGAATGGGCCGGACCCCACGGGATTACTGAAATCCGTGGTCCCGGCCGGCACGATCTCGGTCATCGGAGCACCCCACCCACTGGGAAACTCGAAATCCGGCGCGGTCAGGACCAGCTCCAGCTCGGTCGGGGAAACCGACCTGCTGGCCGCGAAGTCCACCTTCACAAAGTATTGACGTGAAGGCGACGCCGTCGCCGGGTCGGCGACGCGGCGCAAGCTGTACAGCACGTCCTCGGCAGTCACCGGTCGACCATCGTGAAAGGTCGCTTGCCGTAATCGAATCCGCCACCGAAGTCCCGCCACGTCGCTCTCCCACGACTCCGCCAACCGCGGACTGACCGACATGTCGTCCTGGTAGGCCACGAGCGTGTCGAACAGCGCTTTGGCTCTTGCCTGGTTCACGAACAGCGAACCGGTATGCGGGTCCAAGGTCTCCTTCGACCCGCCCGCTCCGAACGCCACTCGCAGCCGTCCTCCAGTACCTGACTGCCCGCTGGCCCCGCACGCGGCCAGCGGCGCCAGAACAGCGAGACCGGCCGCACCGGCCAGCAGCCGACGTCTGGTCATCTCGGTGGTCATTGATCGAGCCTTCCCGGGACATCGGGCGATGTCCCGGGACGTCCGCAGGCGCACACCGGGACCCCGCCCTGTGAACCACGACAGTGAGGGGTGATGCTCGTTCCGAAGCAGGCATTCCGGCTCACGGCGTCAGAACGCCGTCCACGGTTGCGGGTCAGCGCCGGGATTCGACCGGCTTCCCCTGCCAAGGAGCGTATGAAGTTGTCCGCACCCGGGAGACGATCTCGGGTGTGCCGACACTAACCCACGACGGTCGCTCCTGGAACCTGGCTGCTCGATCCCAGCGTTGCACCCGGTCCGCCTGCGATCACGCAAGGTGGTGGCCGTCCGACCTGCAACCGGACACTCACGAGATCTAGGAATCTAGCCACCCCGACCACGAGTTCAACACCTCAATCACCCTTTCAGGGCATCGCTATTCCGAAGCAATGGGCATTTTTCTACAGAAATCGCTAGTAACGGTACATCTCGTACGGCGAATTTTCAGAAGCACTCAATCTCCGCAGTAAATTGAACTCATGGAAATGATCGACTACCTCAGAAGGAACCCGTGGCCGGCAACCGAGTTCTTCGCGGTTTCAGGCCCTGAGATCGAGACGCTGCCCGACAACAGCACCGTGGAGGTGATCGCTACAGCCCAGAAGTTCACCTGTCAGGCTCAAGCGATCCTGCTTCGCGGAGTGGCGCATCTGCACGACCTTCGCCCCGGCGATCGATCGGTCGCCGACGAACTCGCGCCGGAGCTCGGTGTCTCACGTCAGACCGCACAGACGCTCATCGCACTTTCGGTCGCTCTGCGAGACCGGCTGCCAAACGTGTTGCAGGAGATGGAAAAGGGCACCGTGGACCTGCTGAAGGCCAGAAAGGTCTTCGAGGTGACAGCACCCTTGACCGATACCCAAGCTCGTGCTGTGGACTTGAAACTAGCCGGGCGCCTGGCCGGCAAGGACCCGGCAACGATCCGCCGGCTAGCTCGCATCGCTGTTCAGCACATCGACCCGGACGGCTACGCGAAGCGCGCCCAGATGCGACGGAAGGAGCGCAAGGTCGAACTCACCCACGGAGACGGCGCCATGGCCACCCTCTCCGGCTACCTGGGCGTCGACAGGGCCGGCGCCGCGTACCAACGCATAGACACCCTCGCCCGTGCTCTACGCGTGAAAGGCGAAACTCGCACTCTCGAACAACTTCGGGCCGACGTGTACGGCGACCTGCTGCTCGGCACGTCCACCGGCGGCGGACTGGCCGCACAGATCTTCGTCCATGTTCCCCTGGACACCGCGCTCGAGATCCGGGACGGAGTCTGCGAACTCGTCGGTCATGGTCCCATCCCTGCTCGCATTGCAAGAGAGATTATGCGCAACCCCAAGAGCGTATGGCACAAGGTAATAACCGACCCCGTGACAGGTACCGTCCGCAACATCGGCGGCGCCGAGTACCGAACATCCGATACTCCTGATGGTCTGATGTGGATGCGAGACAACGAATGCCGCATGCACGGCTGCCATCGGCCCGTCAAGAAGGACAAGAACGATCACGATACCCCGCGAGCCACCGACGGCAGAGCCGCAGCCTCAATCATGGACTGCTTCTGCGAGCATCACCGCTACCTCCGCGACCAGCCTGGCTGGAGCTTCACGCTCAACCCCGACACGGGGGAGTTCACCATCACCACACCCGCTGGGCGAACGTATACCTCATACCCGGAACCTACTATCGCCCCGCCCAAAGACGATATGGATGGCACCACACCGGAGGAGTCCTGACCAGGCCCGCAGATAACATACGCGGATGTCACCCGAACCATACAGGCGCCGCTCGGCGCGAGTGCTACTGATCGATGGCACTGACCGCGTTCTGCTCTTCCGCAGTTACGTGCAGCCGGACGAGCCTGATCTGGGTGACTTCTGGCTCACGCCGGGTGGCGGAGTCAACGATGGCGAGACCCTGAACGAGGCTGCCGCACGTGAACTGCACGAAGAGACCGGGCTCGTCGTGCTGCCCGAAGCGCTCGGGCCGGTCGTCGCCGAGACCTCTGGGCACGCGGACTTCGACTGGGCCACAGGGATCTTCCAAGACAGTTTCTTCCTGCACCGCGTCGACCGACATGACGTGGACACCAGTGGCTTCGAAGCACTCGAACGCAGCCAGATCGTGGCGCATCGGTGGTGGCCCTTGACCGACGTGGCAACCACAACAGAAACCATCTATCCGCTCGGTCTCGCGTCACTACTACGGGATCTCGTGGCCGGGCGGGTTCCGGCAGAACCGGTCCAACTGCCCTGGCATCACTGACGACCCTTCCGGTCGCCAACGTGAGCGTCACAAGCACGCGATAAATCGGTTGACGCACGTCCGCCACTTGCTAACGTACCCATGTCATCGTTTGGGAACCCGCGTCGAGCACTAGAGAGGTTGATGTATGCCCCGGTCAGCGCTGAGCGCGCTTCGTAACGCCGTGGGCATTTCCAACCGCTGAGCCGACCCCTTTGGCCGCCGGGTGCCCCGGCATATCTCCTTGCACGGAGTACGAGTCGTGCTCGGCGCTTCACTCCTGCCGTGTTCATCACTTATGCAAGGAGTACCGCTCGTGTCGAACCACAACGCCGACACCAGTTCCCAATTCAGGACCGAGATCTTTGATTGCATACGCTGCGGGCTCGCGGTGACCAGGCATGCGCCAGGCGGCGACCTCCGGAACCACTGCCCGAGTTGTCTGCATTCACGGCACACGATCGACCGGACCAGTGACTTTCGGCCGACCGAGTGCCTGGCACGGATGACGCCCATCTCCATCGCCGTACTGCGCACTGGCGACTGGCGGATCATCCATCGCTGCACTCGCTGCGATGAACTGACATCGAACCCCATCGCCGGGGACGACAACCAGCTCATCCTGGTGCGGATGGCCGTTCGGCCGCTGGCACAGCCACCCTTCCCACTTGAGACTTTCGGAGATATCTGACATGACTCGACGAAAACCGGATAGCAGACGCCCGCAGCGGCCAAAGGATGTACACCGCGGGCGCCCACGCGAAGGTGCGAACTCCTTCCGTTGCGCAGGTTGCCGGCTCGACGTTCCGATGAACGCACCGGGAACCACACATCGGAACCACTGCCCTCAGTGTCTGACCAGTCTGCATGTCGATCTACGGATACCAGGCGATCGGAAGGCAGGGTGTCGCGGGAGGATGGCGGCGTTCTGCCTTTCCACAAGGAAGGACGGTGAATGGTTGATCATTCATCAGTGCCTGCGATGCGAAGCACTCAGCGCCAACAGAGTCGCCGGCGACGATAACTCGCTCGCCCTGCTGCGCATGGCGATGCGCCCGCTGGCCGACAACAGGGTTCCGATCAAGGCGTTACTGACGATCTGAACCGGTGGGTGCCGGTAGGTCTCGCCGATCTACCGGCACCCTTCAGCGCTGCCCGCAGTCAGTCACCTGACCGACCGTCCAAGCCGGACTTGTCGTTTTCCACGCCGCTGGAGCGGCGGGTCCCGATTCAGAGTCACCGGCACTGATAGCTTGTGATGGATGTCCGCCAGCACCGAGATGACGCCGTTGGTCCCGCCGAAGAGTTTCCGGCGCGCGTTCCAGGACCTGCTCAGTGCCCTGCGAGCGCGCGAGCTCTGGGCACATCTGGCATGGCAGGACATCAAGCAGCGCTACCGGCGTTCGACGATCGGCCCGCTCTGGATCACCATCGGCATGGCGGTCACCGCGCTCGCGCTCGGTGTGGTCAACTCCGCACTCTTCGGCACGTCGATCTCGACCCTGCTGCCGAGCATCACCACCGGACTCATCCTCTGGAACTTCATCAACGGCTGCATCGTGGAAGGCTCCGAAACGTTCATCGCGAACGAAGGGCTGATCAAGCAGTTGCCCGCGCCGGTGACCGTCTACGCGTTCCGCACGGTGTGGCGGCAGGTTCTCTACTTCGCGCACAACATGGGCGTCTACGTCCTGGTGTTGGTGGTCTTCTTCGGCAGCATCAGCCACCCGTACCACGTGGTCGACCGACCGGGCACGGTCCTGCATCCCGGGCTCGGCTGGGGAATGCTGATGGCCTTGCCTGCCCTGCTGGTGATCATGTTGAACGGCACCTGGGTGGTGCTGCTGTTCGGGGTGATCGCCACCAGGTTCCGCGACGTCCCTCCGGTCATCCAGAGCTTCATCACGATGCTCTTCTACGCCACGCCGATCATGTGGTCGATGGACCAGGTGCTGGCCGCGAACCAGGACAACGCCGGTCCGGGCTCGGTGGGTGTCGATGTGCTGAAGCTCAACCCGATCTACCACTTCGTCGAGATCATCAGGGCACCGCTGGTAGGGCAGGCCCAGAGCTGGACGCACTGGGTAGTCGCCGGCGGAGTCACCGTGGTCGGCTGGGCGCTCGCGCTCATCGTGCTGCGCAACTACCGCGCGCGCGTCGCCTACTGGGTCTGAGCGTCACCACTCCGTCCGGCAGGATGGCGTAGTGACGACGGAGAACGGCCTTCCAGGGCAGACAACGACGGAACGGGCTTTCGACCCACCAGCGGGGTTCGCGGACGAGATCGTGAGCACCGTGGTCAGGGCGATGCCGTTGATCATGGCCGCGGTGCCGGCCACACCGGCTGCCGAACTGGGCCGGTCCGGAGCGAACCTGCGCGACCGGCCATGGGGCCAGGACTCCGGTTCACTGGTGTTCAACGGGCTGCAGGAGCTCCGGCCGGTACTCACGGAACGTTTACTCGGGGCTCTCGAACTGACCGTGGACAATCTGTCCCCAACGTCGACGGCAGGCTTCGCGGAGCAACTCGCCGCCCCAGGATCGTCCCTTGTGACGACGATCGGCATGGACTCCGAAGGCGACACCACACGCGCAGTGAAGCTGCTGGACGCGCTGCGCCCCGGCGTCACCGGCATGATCTACGCACTCACCGCTGAACTGGCCGGATACGAAAAGGTCGCCGGGCTGCTGACTGTGACGGACTCGGCCGACGAGGCGGGGGTCGCCGCCCGGCATGGCACGGCGCATCTCGCGCTTGCGGTGGCTACTGCCGCCATCGTGCTGCGCACCCTGGACATGCCCGTGATCGGCACGGCTGACACGGTGGTCGGCGTGGCGCTTGGGGTCACCGCGCTACGACTGCGCGAAACGGCCATGCCCACCGCATATGCGGGCGCACTGCTGGAGAAGCGCCGTGTGGAGTATCTGCTTCCGCGGGCCGCGAGCGGCTCGGTGCTGGTGCACGATCACCGGTTCGCGCTGGCCGAAGGCGCCGCCTTTCCCGAGGACCCGGACTTCAGCCGGAACGGGCTGGTCGATGTGACCGGCGGCGGACTGGTGATCCGGACCGGCATCGAGGAGGGCTGGGTATCGGTGACCCTGCGTGTGCTCGAGGAACCGCCCGCGGAAGTCGACGCGGAATGGTGGGACGAGGTGGTCGAGGCCAGCTGGACGGCACTCACCGGGTCCGCATCGGTATTCGGTCCCCGGCAGCCGGCACAGCGGAACCTGCGGGACGAAACACCACCGTGGCCTGGCGACTACCGGGTACGTGTGCACGCCAATGGCCGCGACACCGACGACGAGCGAGAGAGCTACGAATTGGTGCTCTGGAGTGCGCCTCGGTCAGCAGAACTCGTGTATGAGACCACCGACCGACTTGGTCACCGGCTTCGCGGGGAACCCGAACCGCCGGTCATCAGCAGTCCCGAGGACGGGTATCGGTGGGTGAACGACAGCGCGCTGCAGGTCGCCGCCACGGTCACCGTCGCCACCGGCATCACGTCGGAGGAGGTCCTGCACGCGTTCGGAGCCGATCCCGCCGAACCGGCAGCACTGACCGAGCTGCGCGAGGCCATGGGCATCGACCCGTGGGTTGCCGTGCTGGAGGTCGACGGCGCGGTCGTGGCCATCGAGGAGAACGGTTATCAGGGTTCGTACGGACCGGTCCTGCGACCGTTGTCGCAAGCAGGGCGGGCGGCCAGCATGTACTGGAACGTCAACGCGGTGACCCGGCTGTCCATGGCCAGGAACGGCGAAGTTCTGATGTCCTGCGAACCCGGCACCCAGGATCCACCGGACGATCCCGAGGTCACCGCGGCGCTCGAAGGGCTGGACCTGGACGACTTCCACAACCGCATAGGCAAGGGGCTGGTCGCGGTGGAGCGGTTCACCGGTCATGAGCTTCGCCCCGGGGATCTCGACCGGATCAAAGCTGCCTGCCTGGCATACCGGATCCTTCCGCGGTTGTCCGAGCTGTACCGGGAGGAGCGGCTTCCGGACGGTTCCCGGCGCTCGCCCGGCAGCGGGCCGCTTGGCGCGGACACCGACGAGCTGGCGTTCCTGCCGGACGAGAGCCTGCGGGATCTGGCGTGGTGGGCCGCCAACGAGGCGGTGGTCCATGCCGGGCTCAACGAGGACTCCGACGTACGGGTCAGTCTGTCGAACCGCGAGCTGAGCGCGAACGCCGAGATCCGTGCCAGGACCACAGGGCTGGAAGGCCGCGGTGCGCACCATTGGATGTGGGAAGCTGTGCACCGGGCGACCAATCCCGATCCGCTCGGGGCGGCGATCGGCGCGCTGGATGCAGCCAGGTACGCCGCCGCGGGTGCCGCCGCCGAACTGCTCGACCGCGCCCATCGGCGCATCGCGGAAGCAAGTAGCTGAACAGCAGGGGCGCTGCCGCGGATGGCACCCACCGTCAAGATCAACGCGGTGCGCCACGGGATGGCTCAGGCGCGTATCAGGGTTCCTCGATCTCGACGAACAGGGACAGCAGCCGGAAGCTGAATCCCTTGCCGTGGGTGTCCAGCGCGAGCGAGGTGGTCACACCGCCGTCGAGGGCCTGGCGGCAGCGGAACTGCAGCGCACACAACCTGGGCAGCACGAACCGCACTACCTCACCGCACACCTGGCCGGCCAGGTGTGCGCGTACCCGTGCAGCGGTCACCTCGCGTTCAAGCTGCGGGAAGATCCGGTCGTCGTAGGGGAAAAGCGACAGGATCGAGATGTCACCTTTGTCCCCGGCCCGGCAGTGCGCGATTTCGTGCAGCATCACCCGCATCAGGCACCTCCGAACAGGGTCACCGCTGGCTCGACCTGATCCCGCCCGATCAGCGTGGACACGATGCCGATCACCTCGGCGGTCGTCACTCGCACCCCACCGCCACCTGCGGGTCCGTTGGTGTACAAGGCTTCGACCTCGTGGCCGACCACTTCGGCGAGGTCAGGTGCGGACGCCAGCCCGGCCACCCGCAACCGGCATTCACCCGGATCATCCCCACCGTCCTGTTCATGCACTGTGGACAGTGGACCGATCAGGTCGACCCGGATCCGCACCTTCGCACCCTCCAGCCGCGTACGCACGATCTCCCCGGCCAGTTCTGCCCGCTTTCGCGCCTGTGGCCCCACATAGGAGATCTCGGCCTCGGCACGGTAGCCGGCCCGGTAGCCGACGCTGACCTTCAGCTGCTCCGGCCGCGGGCGACCCACCGCGCCCCGGACCGCGACCCGGTCGGGCCCGATCTCGTCCACCAGCACCTCGCGCAGGTCCAGGGTCACGTCCGGGGTCAGGTAGCCGGTCGGGTCGGTGACCTCGTACAGCAACTGCTCGCGGACCGTCGCCTTGGACACCAGGCCACCGGTACCGACCAGTTTCGAGAACTCGGCCGAGCCGTCCGGATCGACGTCGGCGAACGGGAAGCCCAGACTCGCCAGGCCGGGAACGTCCTTGCGTCCCGGATCGGCGAAGTAGCCGCCGGTGAGCTGCCCGGCGCATTCCAGCAGATGTCCGGTCAGCGTGCCGGCCGCCATCTGTCCGGGGTCGGCCAGGTCCCAGCCGTGCCGGTGCGCCAGCGGGGCGACGAACAGCGAAGGGTCGGCGACTCGCCCGGTCAGCACGACATCCGCGCCCGCCTCCAGCGCCGGCATGATCGCTTCGGCACCGAGATAGGCGTTGGCCGACACCGGTTCGCCGTACGCGGCGATCGGACGGCCGTCCTCGAGCGCGAGCGCGTCCGGCTCGAGCTTGGCCAGCACGTCGTCACCGGTCACCACGGCCACCTTCCGCGCCAGGCCGAGCCGGTGCAGCAGCCGCTCGGTCGCACGGCCGGCGGCGAGCGGGTTGGCCGCGCCCATGTTGCTCAGCACCCGTACGCCGTGTGCGGCGGTGAGCGGCAGCAGCCGTTCGAACCTGGCGACCAACCTGGGGTCGTAGCCATCATCCGGGTCGGCCAGCTTGCGCTGCTGGCCGAGGGCGATGGTGCGCTCGGCCAGGCATTCCAGCACCAGGTCGTCGAGCCCGGCCGCGCTGGCGAGCGCCTCGGCCGGCTCGAAGCGGTCGCCGGAGAAACCCGCGCCGCTGCCGATCCGTACCCGGCGTCCGGTCATCTCCCCTGCCTTTCCCTATAGCGAAATGGCGCCGGTGGCCAGCGCCACGACGGTCATCACCAGCGTGGTACCGAAGGCCCATTTGAAGATGAACCGCTGGTGCGCGCCGAAATCCACACCGGTCATGCCGACCAGGATGAACGTGGACGCGGTCAGCGGGCTCAACGGGAACCCGGTGGTCATCTGCCCGAGCAGCGCGGCCCTGGCAACCTCGGCCGGGCCACCGCCGAGCGCCGAGCCGGTCTCCGCGAGTACTGGCAGCACACCGAAGTAGTACGCGTCAGGAGTGAAAACCAGGCTCAGCGGCATGCCGGTGACCGCGGTGAGCACCGGCAGTGCGCCGCCGGCCCAGCCCGGTATCACGCCGACCAGTGCACGGGCCATCGCGTCGATCATGCCGGTGCCGGACAGGATCCCGGTGAACACTCCGGCAGCGAAGATCATCGTGGTGACCAGCACGACGTTGTGCCCGTGCTGCTCGAACAGCCGTTGCTGGTCAGTCCATTTCGGACGGTTGATCAACAGGGCCAGCACGAAGGCGACCAGGAACAGGATCTCGAGTTTCGCCAGCTGTGCGAGCAGGGCCGCGACCAGTCCCAGGGTGAGGATCACGTTGGCGGAGAACCTGATCCGAGCCGCGGTTCCCCGCTCCACCGTTTCCCCGGCAACCGGCTCGTCGAGGGTGATCACACCGAGCCGTTTGCGCTCGGCGCGGCCAATCAGATAAGCGGCGAGCAGCACCCACAGGGCGCCGGCGATCATCGCCGGCAGCAACGGCAGGAAGAGGGTGCCGCTGTCCAGCTGCAGCGCGGCCATCGCCCGCGCGGTCGGCCCGCCCCACGGCACCATGTTCATCAGGCCCGCGCCGAGGCAGACCACCCCGGCCAGCACCAGCGGCCGCATGCCGATGCGCCGGTAGAGCGGCAGCAGCGCGGACACTGTGATCAGAAAGGTGGATGCCCCGTCGCCGTCCAGCGCGACCAGCAGGGTGAGCACCGCGGTGCCGACGGTGATCTTGAGCGGGTCGCCCTTGGCCCACCGCAGGATCCGGCGCACCGCCGGGTCGAACAGCCCGGCGTCGATCATCAGGCAGAAGTACAGCACCGCGAAGGTGATCATGATCGCGACCGGGGCGACCGTGGTGACGCCCTTTCCGATCAGCTCGCCGATCCGCGGCCCGGCACCGACGGCGAGCGCGGCGAGAATCGGGATCACGGTGAGCGCGAGCAGCACCGAAACCCTGCGCGAAAGTACCGCCGCGAGAAACACCGCGATGGTCAGGAAACCCGCCAGGGCAAGCATTGCGGACCTCCGTCTGCGCCGAAGTCACCGTTGACGGGTTGAACTGTGATCCACGCCCATATCGAGGTCAAGCAATGATTTCGCATAGACTGATGCGCTATGCGCATGGATCTCACGATTCAGCAGCTCCGCGTGGTGGTCGAAGTCGCCGACGCCGGCGGGTTCACCACCGCGGCGAAGCGGCTGCACCTCGCGCAGTCCTCGCTCAGCCGGACGGTCGGCGAGGTGGAACGACGTCTCGCGGTGACCTTGTTCGAACGCACCACGCGCCGAATGGAACTCACCCCGGAGGGAGCCGAGTTCGTCCGGATCGCGAGCCGGATCGTGGCTTCCTTCGACGCCGGCATGAACCACTTCACCGGGTTCCTCGCCGGCACTCGTGGCCGGGTACGGGTGGCCACCCTGCCTTCGCTCGCCGCGATCCTGCTGCCGCCGGTGGTCGCCGGCTACCGGCGTGACCATCCCGGCGTGGAACTGTCCATCGAGGACGCGCTCTCGGACGAGGTACTGGCCAAGGTGCGCGGCGGCGAGGTGGACTTGGCCGTCACCGTGACCACCGAGACCCCGGGAGACCTGGACGTGCGGCCGCTGGCCGCCGACCGGTTCTGCTGCATCTTCCCCGAGGGACACCGTTTTTCCGACATGGACACCCTGAGCTGGACCGAGCTGCGGGCCGAGTCGTTCATCGCCTTCGACCCGGCGAGCAGCATCCGCCGCCTGGTCGACCGGGCATTCGACGACGCGCGCCTCACGCCGGGCCGGGTGACCGAGGCGCGAAATATCGCGGCGGTCGCCGGCCTCGCCGCCGCCGGCCTCGGTGTCTCCGCGGTGCCCGGCCTGGTGCTACCGCTGATCGCGTTCGCCGGGCTGCGGGATCGGCCGCTGGAAAGTCCTCCGGTGGAACGCACGATCGCCCTGGTGCGGGATCCCAGACGCCCGGCGGCGCCCGCTGTCCGGGCGTTCATCGACGCACTGCTCGATGCGCGGACATCGGGCCTCACACTCCCGGCGCAGGCCCGCTGGACCTGATCAGCCTGGTTTCACCCATAGACAAGCCTGTCCATACTGTATACGGTATGGCATTCCAGAGCTCGGCGCTGACAGAATCCGACTCGACAAAGCAGGTGCCTCAGGTGCACAACAGCCGTCCCCTCCTCACCAGTTCCCTGGCGATCGCCGCTCTCCTCGTCGCCGCGTGCGGCACGCCGTCGACCCAACCGGGTGCCGCGCCCAAGCCGGCACCGCCGACGAAAGAGGAGATCGCCGGCCTGTTCAGCGCCTGGCACAGGTCGCTGGTCACCTACGATCCGCAGGTGGTGGCCGACCACTACGCCCCGGACGCGGTGCTGCTGCCCACCCTCTCCGACCAGGTGCGCTCCACCCGCGAAGAGATCGTCGATTATTTCGACCACTTCATGGAAGGCCACCCGACCGGCGAAATCCTGCGTTCACTCGTTTCCGTGCTGGACGAGGACACCGCCGTGGACACCGGCGTCTACCGGTTCAACCTCGACCGAAACGGGGCGAAGGAGTCGATGGACGCGCGGTACACGTTCGTCTACGAACGCCGCGGCGGGAAATGGCTGATCGTGACCCACCATTCCTCGGCGATGCCCGTCTGACCAAGCCGCACTCAGCTCGGCGGCGGCGTGAGCCGTCGGACTGTGCCGTCGAAGCCGGTGGTGTAGAGACTGGCCGGGTCCCAACCCGGCCCCGCACCGAACCGCACGGACGAGCCGAGGAAGACCTCGTGCGAGATCGCGCAGCTCGAGCCGCTGACGGGATCCACCCGATACGCGATGCCGTGCTCACCGACCGTGTAGATCATCCCGTCCGGCCCGATGGTCAGGTCGTCCAGCGCATTGAACGGCCACGGCGCGTCGATCCGCAGGCCACCGGGGCTCTCGTCTTCCGGATGCGCAATATCGATCTTCGCGATCTGCCGGTCCGGGTTGAGCGTGCTGACCGCGTACAGGGTGGCGCCGTCCTGACTGACGACCAGGCCGTTGGGGCCGGGGACATTCCGGGGGTAGGGCACCGGCGCGGCCGGCGCCTCCTTCGGCACCCTGGTGAGTCCGGCCTTCGGGCCGATCAGCGTGCTGATCACGGCGTCACCGTTGGGCAGCAACGTCATCCCGTCCGGCATGGTGAGGTTGCGGGCCCAGGTGGCACGCTCACCGGTGTTCAGGTCCACCGTGTCGATCGTGCCGTCGGTGAGGCCGAGTGTCCCGGAAAGGGTGTTGTGCCCGGTGTTGTAGTAGACCTTGCCGTCCCGGACCTGGATGGCACCTGGGCCGTTGACATTGTCCACCAGTGTGCCGATCTCGCCGTCCGGCGTGACCCTCTTGATGGAGCCGAACCCGGAGAACAGGGTCGCCGACACCAGCAACCCGCCTCGTCCGTCGAAGGCCAGATTCTCCAGTGGCAGCCCGAATCCGGTGGCCACCTCGCTTTGTTTCCATTGAGGACAGTCCGCGGCGGCTCCGGCGGCGGCCGCGGTTCCCGGTGTGGTCACCGCGGTGCCCGCCAGCAGGAGCGCGGCGGCCAGGCCGCCAAGTGATTTCCGCATGATCGTCTCCTCAGCCCTGTGTTCCGCAGTTGCCGCCGGTCGGCAGGCCGAGGAAGCGGCCGTACAACCAGGTGAGCGCACCGGGAATGCTGCCGAGCGCGTAGCCGACGTGGCCGGGGAAGGCGGACAGGTGATACTCGACATCGGTGCCTCCGGCGCACCACTGCCTGGCGACGTCCTGGTTGTATTCGGGACGGATGAGCTCGTCCAGCGACGACTGCTGAACCAGCACCGGAGCGGTCGGGGCCGAACCGCCGAGCCGGTTGTCGGCCAGCACCCGGCCGGCCAGCGGATCGGTGAAGACGTCGCTGGTGGTGTAGTCGTTGAGCTTCTTGAACGGGTTCATCGCCACCAGTTCGAGCTGGCAACGCTCACCGATCTGCACCGCGAGCTGCCTGCCCTTGTCGTTGAACAGCGGATCGAGCTCCGGGTACTCGCGGCTCACCCCGACGGCACCGGCAAGCGTGAAACCGGAGAACGGCCCGCCGTCGAGGCCCTTCAGGGTTTGGGCGAGGTCACCGGGGAACGCGCCGGCCGCCCAGCCTTTGACGTTCAGTTCGGGCGCGTACTGCCCCTGAAGCTCTGCCGCCCACGCGGTCGCCTGGCCGCCACCGGAATATCCCCACGCACCGACCGGGCCGTTCTGGTCCAGACCCGCCTCAGGCAGGTTGTGCGCGGCGCGGATGCCGTCCAGTACGGCGTGGCCGGCCATCCTTCCCGCCGCCCAGGCCATCCGAGGACCTTGGTAGTCGGTGATCACCGAGACCCAGCCGTTGGACAGCGCCGTCCAGATGCCGGTGACCTCCTTCTCCAGGCCGACGCGCATCCCGAACGACGGGTTGCACTGCGTGCCCAGGCTGTCCGTGGCGATCTGGAAGGAGAGCAGCGGGCGCCGGCGGTCCGGCGGCAGCGGCGGCACGAAGACCGTGCTCACCGTGGCCACCGGCTGGTCCTTCGAGTCGGTCGTGCGCACCAGGACCTGATAGACCTTGGCCGGCACCGGGATCAGATAGGTACTCGCGTTCACTTCGCGCTGCCGCAGGATCGTGCCCGGCGCGGTGGACTCGAACCCGGCCGGCGGCTGGTAGAACGGGTCGTCCTTCGGGAACGGAATCGGCTCGGCCGCCGCCGTGCCCGCCGTGCCGGTGAGCAGCGCGGCCAGTACGGCGATCAGCACCAGCAGGGGCGGCCAGCGACGTTGCTTGCCCATTGTTCCTCCACGAAAACTGACAGGCGGTAAAGTGATACTGACGTATTACTTTTAAGTGATACGGAAGTATTAAACAGCCGACTGGAGTGTGTCAATGGTCACCGCGCGTGGCGAGAAGCAAGAGCGAAGCCGGGAGCGACGCGAGGCCCTACTGCGCGCCGCCATCGAGCTGATCATCGAGGGTGGCATCAAGGCGGTCACCCACCGGGCGGTCTCGGCACGCGCCGGACTGCCCGCCCCGACGGCCGGCTACTACTTCAAAACCAGCCAGGACCTGATCGAGCAGACCTTGCGCTTCCACGTGCACGAACGCGCGGAAACACTCACCCGACTGCTCCGCACCGCGGTGTCCGGCGCGCGCTCGACGATCGAGATCGGGGAACGGATCGCGCGGGCGCTGGTCTCCGGCGAATCCGGGGTGAGCGTGGCCCAGTACGAGGTCTACCTCGAAGCATCCCGGAACCCGCTGCTGCGCGACGCGGTCGCGGAATCGATGCAGACCTTCCAGGATGTCGCCGTGCCCGTACTCGCCGCACTCGGCGTGCGGCACCCCGAGCAGGCGGCGAAGGCCTTCGTCGCGGTCACCGACGGGTTCGCCCTGCACCGGCTCACCAGCCCCCTTCCCGCCGAGGAGGACAACGAACTCATGCTCCGCACCATCGGCGGCCTTTTCCTCGCCTACACCCTGGACCGAGCCGAACTGGAGCGGCGGGTCGAAGATCAACCGTTCGAATAGGTCCACAATAGACATTTTCCATCCGCAAAAATTGCGCCACCACAAGACATTGGACTGGCCGAAATTCCGGACAATAATGGCGACTAATTTCTGAATACGAACAGACTTCCGTAGTGTTGCCGCTACTGAAGTTCACGGTTATTCTGGAGCACTGCTCCGGCCCCTGGCAGATTAGCCGGCCCGTTTCGCCAGGGCCGTCCGTCGAAACCCAAGGGTGGAGCGTCATGCCGCTGCCGGCCACCGGCCCGCCGTCGGACAAGCCGCCCACAATGCTTTCTTCGGCGAACCGGCACTTGCTGGCTTCGGCAGTGGCCGGCGAGCGCGCCGGCATCGAAGGGCTGCTGGAAGTGCTGCGCCCGCTGGTGCTGCGGTACTGCCGGGCCAGGCTCGGTACGGGGCCCCGGCGGGTCGAAGACGCGGAAGACTGCGCGCAGGAGGTACTTCTCGGCGTGCTGCGCGCGCTGCCGGGTTACCGGCACGGCACGGACCGTTTCCTGGGATTCGTCTACGGAATCGCGGCGCACAAGGTGGTCGACTCCTATCGGCGGCACGCCCGTGATGCCAGCGTGCCGGTCGCGGAGTTCCCCGACTCCGGATGGGGCCTGTCCGACACCTCGCGGGGTGTCGAGGAAGTCGAACGGCGTCAGGACATCGAGCACCTGCTCGGCCGGTTGGCGCCGCAGTACCGCGAAATACTGATCCTCCGCGTGATACTCGGCCTGCCTGCCAGGGACACGGCGGCCGCACTGGGCATGCCCAGTGCCGGTGCGGTGCGCATCGCCCAACACCGCGCGCTGACCGCGCTGCGGCAGCTCATCGTCGCGAGGTCCGCGGCGGCCGACCAGCGTGCCGAACCGGGGCGCATGTAGAGCGGCTCGTTTCTCGCCCCGCACCGATTAGTTCCGGCGGTCGTCGCGGTCTAACTCACGAGCGCCCGGAGAGGGGCCGCTTCACCGAGTCAGGAGGACGCCCATGAATCTCCCCCGAATAGTGCGCCGTGACGAGTGGCTCGCCGCCCGCAAGGAGCTGTTGGCCAAGGAGAAGGAGTTCACCCGTGCCCGCGACGAGCTGAACGCCGAGCGCCGCCGGCTGCCGATGGTCCGGGTCGACAAGCAGTACGTGTTCGAGGGCCCGGATGGCAAGGCGAGCCTGCTCGACTTGTTCGACGGCCGCCGCCAGCTGATCCTGCACCACCTGATGTGGGCCTGGGACGTCGACGCCGAAGGCAACGAGACCTCGCGCGACACCGGCTGCCCGAGTTGCTCGTCCACCGCCGACAACATCGGCCATCTCGCCCATCTCCGAGCGCGTGACACCGCACTGGTCGCGGTCTCCCGCGCGCCGCAGGCCAAGATCGGCCCGTTCAAGGCGCGGATGGGCTGGACTTTCCCCTGGTACTCCGCGCACGGCAGCGACTTCAACTACGATTTCCACGCCACCGTGGACGAGACCGTCGCCCCCGTGCTGCTGAACTACCGCGACGAAGCCGAACTCGCCCGCGCGGGTTTCCCCTGGTCGCCCGCCCGGCGCGGGGACTACCCGGGGATCAGCGTCTTCCTGCGCGACGGGGACACCGTCTTCCACACGTATTCCACTTTCGCGCGCGGTCTCGAACAGACCGGCGGCACGCATGCCTACCTGGACCTGACCGCCCTGGGCCGGCAGGAGGAGTGGGAACAGCCCGCCGGTCGCGCGACCGCGCTCGGCGCTCCGGCTGGTAGCGGCAACATCCTCTTCCACGACGAGTACCCGGCAGGCTGAGACAGGCTGACGCGACTCGGGTTGTCACCGGGGTCGCCGGAACTCGGCGCGCCACCGGTGCGGGTCGGCGATCTCCTCCACGCGCACCGGAGTGAGACCGCCGGTGGCGAAGGACTCGATCTCGCGGCGGGTAAGGGGCCACGGCGGGCCCTGCACAGCGGGGTCTTCGCGGACGGCTTCGATGGCCAGCAGGGTGCCGCCGGGACCGACCAGGTTCGCCACGGCGGCGGTGGCCTTGTCCCGGACCGAGTCCGGTAGCGCCTGCACGGTGAAAATCTCGACCACCAGGTCGAAGGCGGCCTGCCAGCCGGCGGGCGGCTCGAACAGATCCGCCCGCAGATACTCCACCGGGGATTCGGGAAAGCGTGCACGGACGAGCCGGACGGCGGTGTCGGAAATATCGAACGCCACGGTTTCGAACCCGAGCCCGGCCACGAACTCGGCGTCGGCGCCGAAACCGCAGCCGACGACCAGCGCGGAACGGCCTTCGCCACGCAG
Source organism: Amycolatopsis nigrescens CSC17Ta-90 (assembly GCF_000384315.1). Lineage (GTDB taxonomy): Bacteria > Actinomycetota > Actinomycetes > Mycobacteriales > Pseudonocardiaceae > Amycolatopsis > Amycolatopsis nigrescens. The sequence goes on from NZ_ARVW01000001.1 coordinate 1,522,603, forward strand.
GCCGTGGGCCCATTCGGTGAGCAGCGGGTGGGGAGCCCGTCGATCCCATGGCATCGTCGTCTCGCCGGCGACCCCCGCCTGGTAGAGCCGTTCGAACCAGCCGGTCGGGCTGCCGGTGGCCAGCGACTGGGCGGCAAGGCGATCCGCCTGCCGCTCCCAGCCGCCGGACGTGTGCCGCAGGATGGCCGGGACGACCACGTCCCATACCTGCCGTGGTGGCATCTGGTGCCCGACGCCGGCCAGCGCGACCAGGTCACTGCCGGGGATTTCACGGGCCAGTGCTTCGGCGTGGCCGAAGGGGAACAGCGGGTCTTCGGTGCCGTGCAAGACCAGCGTCGGCGCGGTCACGTCGCCGAGCCGGTGCCGGATCGGGTCGCCGCCTTCGATGATCCAGTGGTTGGTCATGCTGGCCGCGATGTCCGTGGTCCGGTCGAAAATCCGGCCGGCCAGCTCGCGCTCCCGCTCCTGGTCCACTGGGCACGAGCCGGCGAACGGGCGGTATCCGGCCACCATGTGGTCGGTCATCGCGGCCCGGTCGGACCAGTCCGGGTCCGGCGCGGGTTCGGCGAACAACGCCTGGATCCGCTCGCTCATCGGCGGTAGATCCGGGTTGGCGGGGCCGCCGGGACCACCGGGGCTGGTGGAGATCAGCGTCAGCGAAGAGACCCTGTCGGGAAATTCGACACCGAGCCGCTGACCGATGCCACCGCCCATCGAGATGCCGACGACATGCGCCTCGGCCAGCCCGAAAGCGTCGAGCAGCCCGACCGCGTCCGCGGTCAGGTCGAGCTGGCTGTACGGCGGCGCCCCGGCGGGATAGGAGGTGGACCGTCCGGTGTCGCGGCTGTCGTACCGGAGGACGAACCGCAGTCCTGCCGCGAGCCGCTCGCAGAACTCGTCCTCCCACCAGTCCATCGAACTGGTCGCGCCACCGATCAGCAGGATCGCGGGCTCGGCCGGGTCACCGAAGGTCTCAACGCAGAGATCCACGCCGTTGACGTGGACGAGTTTTTCGACCATGGGGGCCTCCCGCTCGTGAACTGACTTCGAGAACCGTAGCCGGTGCACGCCGTTGGGCCGACCCGCTGGAGTCCCTCATATCCGATCGAGTCGTTCACACATGGCGGACACGGTTATGGCGTACCTACCGTCTTCGCATGCGGCGTCTGCTGGTGGTTCTGAGATGGGGGCATGCGAGGCTTTCTGCGCATGCCCCCATCGATCGGGTGCGGGTGTCCCGCAAGATTCTGACGGTCCTTCTGCTCGGTCCTTTGGTCGCCGCGCCGGCTTCGGCCACACCGTCGCGCATGGAGCTGCCCGCCGAACTGGCGGCCACGGGCGCTGCCGGGTACCGGATCCGGTACCCCTCGACCACGACGTCGAACTTTCCGACCACGGTCACCGGGTTCGTGCTGGTGCCGCCCGGCACGCCGCCGCGGGGTGGTGGCTGGCCGGTGATTTCATGGGCGCACGGGACGACCGGCGTCGGTGACCGCTGCGCTCCATCACGCGATCCTGAGCTCGGTGGATACGGCTACCCCGGCTATCTGGCGAAGTTCGTGCGGGCCGGATACGCCGTCACCGCCACCGACTACGAAGGGCTGGGCAGCCCGGGCGTGCATCCGTACCTGATCGCGGAAAGCGCCGGACGCTCGGTGGTCGACGCGGTCCACGCCGCGCGTCGGCTGGCGCCCCGCCTCTCCGCGAGCTGGTTCGCGGTGGGACATTCGCAAGGCGGGCACGCGGCACTCGCGGCCGCTGAACGCGCGAGCCACGGGCTGGATTTCCGAGGCGCGGTCGCGCTCGCCCCGGTCACCGACAACCGCGCCTATGCGGATGGGGACGTGAAACCGGTCGACCACGCGTATTTCCTGGCATTGCTGACCGGACTCGACACTCAGCACCCGCCACTGCGCTACAGCGACTATCTCGGCCCGCGGGCACTGCGGGAGCTGCCACGACTGCACACCACGTGCCTGGACGAGTTGACCGACCGGATGATCGGCCTCGCACTGCCCGGCGGCGAGTTCACCCCGCGCACACCTGGCGCCGCCGGCCGTCTTCGCGACCGGCTGGCCGGCAACGCCGTCCCCCGCCACCGCTCGGCACCGGTGCTCATCACCCAAGGCGACGCCGACACCCTGGTGCCGCCCGAGCAGACCGAACGGGCGGCCGCACAGGCTCGCGCTTTCGGCACCGACGCGACCCTGCTGCGCTACCCGGGCGCCGGGCACTACGACATAACCGAAACCTCCGCACCCGACGTGCTCCGCTGGATCGATGAGCGGCTGCGCGAGGCGAGGTTCAGGGGGTGACAACCCGCCCGGACTGGACGACGTGGCGGAATCGCGACGGCTCGGCCAGCACCCCGATGTCGGTCAGCGGGTCGCCTTCGACGACGAGCAGGTCGGCGTGCGCACCGGGAGCCAGGGTGCCGATCTCGCCGGTCATGCCGACCAGGTCCGCCGCGGTCGACGTGGCCGCCCTGATCACGTCGATCGGCTGCTGCACCTCGGCCCGCAGCCGGAACTCGTGGTTCTGGTGCCGGTGCATACCGCCGAGCAGGTCACTGCCGTAGACCAGTTTCACTCCGCCGCGCGCGGCCCGTTCCAGTGCGGCCAGGCCGGCCCCGAGCACCTCGTCCACCTTGCGCCAGCTCCGCTCTGGCAGGCCGTGCTCGCGGCCCTCCTGCTTGAGCGCCCAATAGGTGACCAGGGTGGGCACCAGGAACGCGTCATGTTCGGCGAACAGCTCCACGCTGCGGTCGTCGAGCAGGTTGCCGTGTTCGATGGACCGCACGCCCAGCTCCAACGCCCGGTTGATGGCGCGGGCGGTGTAGGCGTGCGCGAGCACGTAGCGATTGGCCGCGGCCGCCTCCTCGACCACCGCGCGCAGTTCCTCGGCGGAGTACTGCACGGAGTCGATGCGGTCGGTCGGTGAGGCGACACCACCGGAGGCCATCACCTTGATGTGGTGCGCCCCCTTGCGAAGCTCGTCCCTGGCCGCGGCCCGTACCGCGTCCACGCCGTCGGCGATCCGGCCGAGGCCGGCACAGCACGGGTGGTCGTCGTGCGAGTGGGTGCCACGACCGCGGCTGTCGCCGTGTCCGCCGGTCTGGCTCAGCGCACGCCCGCAGAACAACAGCCGCGGCCCGCGGAACAACCCTTCGGCCTGCGCGTCGGCGAGACCGAAGTCAGCACCGGAGGCGTCGCGAACCGTGGTGAAACCGCGGTTCAGCATCTCCCCCATGATCCGCGCGCTGTGCGCGGCAGCGTAGGACGGGGAAAGCGAGTTCAGCGCACCGAGGTCCGCGGTCGACGCGGTGACGTGCACATGCGCGTCGATCAGACCCGGCAGCACGACCGCGCCGCGGAGGTCTTCGGTCCGGACGTCACCGGCGGTCAGCCCGTGTCCGGTCTCCGCGATCCGCCCGTCCGCGCAGCGAAGGTCGGCCTCGGCGTACTCCCCGCTGACCGGGTCGAGCAGCCGGGCGTTGCGCAGCAGCAAGGAACCCTTCATCACTTCTCCTCCACCAGGGCGCGCAGGGCGGGTACCGCGAGCCCAGCCAGCGGCAGCACCGCTTCGACCGACGTGTCGTCGTAGCTGCCTTCCACGTCCAACAGGTTCAGCACGCCCAGGGTCCGCTCGCCGTCGGTCACCGGCAGGTTGATCACGGCGCCGCAGCCGAGGGATTCGATCAGCTCGTAGTCGGCGAAGATTTCACGTACCGCCTCCCGGTCCGCGCCGAGATACGGCCGCTGCCCGGTGATGCACCGCTCCAACCAGCCGGCCGCGACCTCCACCGTCTTCTCGCCACCGACCGGGTACAGCCCGGGATGGCTGCTGTGCACCCGGCGCAGCGCCCGGCGCTCGGGCAACCAGGCCAGTACCGTGAACAACCGCACGCCGACCGCGCGGCGCACCTCTTCCTCGACGGTCGAGAATTCCGACAGTCCGATCACTTGGTCATCTCCTTGGCGGTCTGCACGGGGCGGCCGTGCTCGGTCAGGTCTTCCAGGGAACGTCCGGCGGTGGACAGGCCGAACACGATCACGCAGATCACCCCGGCCGCCAGCACGGCGGTGGTCAGTCCGAACACCCCGGCGAAGCCGAGGCTGGCCGCGGACAGGCCGATGATGGTCGGCGCCAGGATGCTGCCCACCCGGCCGAAAGCGCTGGAGAGCCCGGTGCCGGTGGCCCTGATCCAGGTCGGGAACACCTCGGGGGTGTAGGAGTAGACGCCCGCGTAAGTGCCGTTCAGGAAAAACGACAGCACCGCCCCGGCCAGCGTGATCGACCATCCGCTGTCCATCTGGCTCAGCCAGAACGCGCTGATCGCGGACCCGGCCAGATACAGCGCGATGGTGTGCTTGCGGTCCAGTTTTTCGGACAGCCAGGCCGCGGAGAAGTAACCGGGGACCTGGGCCAGGTAGATGATGATCGAGAACTCGAAGCTCTTCGTCACCGTGATCCCGCGGTCCACCAGGAGGGTCGGGATCCACGAGAAGAAGCCGTAGTACGAGAACGTGATGACGAACCAGACCAGCCAGATCACCGAGGTCCGCTTGGCCATTGCCGGGCTCCACAGGAACTTCAGCGCGCTCAGCAGGTTGACCTTGGGCGTCTGCACGGCCGGCTGCGCGGTCGCTTCGGGCACCGGTGGCAACGGGCGTCCGGTAGCCGCCTCGACCTTGCGTTCCAGTGCGACGACCACGGCTTCGGCCTCTTCGCGACGTCCCTTCGCAAGCAGGAAGCGTGGCGACTCCGGCAGCGAGCGCCGCCACCACAGCAGCATCACGATCGGCACCGCGGTGATCAGCTGCGCCACCCGCCAACCTTCCGCTCCGGCCGGTACGACGAACCGGCCGATCAGCGCCGCGGCCACGAAACCGAAGGAAAAGAATCCGGCCAGCGCGCCGACGAACCAGCCCCGCCGTTTCGCCGGCACGAACTCGGACAGGAACGGCGCGATGATTGCGCTTTCCGCCCCGGCTCCGGCGCCGGCAAGCACGCGGGCACCGAGGAAGACCCCGTAGTTCGGGGAGAAAGCCGCGATGACCGAAAACACCGCGTAGAAGGCGAGCGCGTACATCATCACCTGCTTGCGGCCGATCCGGTCGCCGAGCAGGCCCGCCGCAACCGCGCCGAACAGAAACCCGAACGGGGTCGCCGAGCCGATCAGGCCGAGCTGGCCGTTGTCCAGTCCCCAGACGGCCTTCACGCTGGGCAGCAGGAAGGCCACCACGGCCGAGTCCATGCCGTCGAACGTGTAGCCAAGCCCGCCGATCAGCAGCAGCCCGTAGTGGGGACGGCTCAGCGGGAGCCGGTCCAGTCTCGCCAGCAACGCCATGGCAGCACCTCCGGGGTGTCCTGCGATGAAAGAGTTGAGGCAACTTAGCCTGCGTTTCACACTAGATGCAATAGACTTTGCATCTATGCTCACGCATCGCGACAGTGCGTTACCGTGACCGAAATTCTGCAGGAGGGCGGGCGCGTGACAGCGGGCAGCGCGGACGATGGTTACGAGGACTGGCTGCGGGACCGGACCCCCGCCCGCGGCCTCCGGCCGAAAGCCGCCGCGGTGCTCAACGTGCTGCTGTCCCAGCCGCGGCGGGCGTCGTTCGGTTCGGCCACCGAGCTCGCCCAGCTCGCGGGGGTCAACACCGCCACCGTGACCAGGACCGCGCAGGCACTCGGTTTCGCCGGCTGGCCCGCCTTGCAACAGGAGTTGCGGGCGCGGTACCTGTCCTCGCTGAGCGCACCGCAGGTCGCGGCCGAACACCACGAGGCCGGCTCGCCCGGCTCGGCATCACTGCGTCGCGACCTCGACAGCCTGGCCCTGCTCAACCGACGCTTCGACGACAGCGTGATCCGGACAGTCGCGGAGGCGGTCGCCGCTGGCCGCCGGACGGTGGTGGTGGCCGACGGCAGCTACGCGTCGATCGGGATCGCGTTCTCGCACAACGCCAGGCTGGCCGGTTACGACGTGCAGTCGGTGACCACCGGATCCGCCGAGCTGGCGAACGCGGTGGCCAAGCTCGGCGCACAGGACGTGCTGATCGCGATCAGTTTCTGGCGGCTCTACGAGAGCACCGTGGTGGCCGCGGACGAGGCGCGCAGCCGGGGCGCCAGGGTCTTCGCGATCACCGACGCGGCCAGCCCCGCGCTGACCGCCGCGGCCGAGGAGGTGCTGATCGTGCCCGCCGAGGGAGTCGCCTTCTTCCCCTCGCTCACCACGGGAATGGCGCTCGTCCAGGCCGTGGTCACCCAGCTCGCCGCCGTCGAACCGGAGCGCACCAGCGCGTCGATCGAAGGCGCCGAGATGATGTGGAGCCGGTTCCGGCTGATGCACCGCCGCCCCACGTCCTCCGGTTCCTGATCGCATCAAGGGTATTGACCGGTCAATAAGGCTATTGCTAGCGTAATTCGATGGCACCACCCCTCTACCTGAGAATCCGCGCCGAACTCGAGGAACGGATCCGGTCGGGGGACCTGCCGCCCGGCACGCGGTTACCCACCGAGGCCGAGCTGCGGGAGCAGCACGGAGTCAGCCGCGCTACCGCGCAGCGGGTCCTGCACGAACTGGCCCAGGCCGGGCTGGTGGTACGGCATCGACGGCGCGGCACCTTCGTCGCCGACGGTGTGCGGCAGGAAAACCTGCTGCGTTTCGTCAACCCGCAACTGACCGGTCCGGAGATTCCGGGCAGGCACGCGGTGCATTCCGCGGCCGTGATACCGGCTTCCGACGCCGAGGTGGAACTGCCCGGCCTCGGCGCCGACCAGCCGGTGACCCAGCTCGTCCGGCTGAAGTTCGATGTCGACGAGAACCCGATCGCCGTGGAGTTCACCGCGGTTCCGTTCGCGCTCGCCCCGCGCCTGCTTGACGAGGACCTGGTGAACCTGACGATGATGCCCTATTTCGCCAGACAGGGCGTACCGGTCGCCAAATCGAGAATGTATCTGGACCCCGTGCTGCTGGAAAAGCGGCATGCCGACCTGCTGGCCATCGCTCCGGGACAGCCGGTGCTCCGGCAACGCCGACTCACCTGGCTCACCAACGGCGAAATAGCCGAATCGGGCGCGTATTTCCTGCGCCCCGGAATGATGGACTTCTACATAGAACATTCCGTGCTCGCAGAATAGGAATTCCCATGGCCGCTTCCGCTCCCCGAGTTGCCGTCATCGGCGGCGGCGTGATCGGCGCGATGAGCGCCTGGCAGCTGGCCGGGCGTGGCGCGCGGGTGACCGTGTTCGACCGGTACGGCCGGGGTCACGACCGCGGCGCTTCGGCCGGTGAATCGCGCATCTTCCGGACCATCTACAAGGAAGGCGGCGGGTACGTCCCGCTGCTGCGCCGCGCCGGCGAGCTCTGGCGCGAGCTGGAGGCCACCTCCGGCCGCGAGCTGCTCACCTTGTGCGGGGGCCTGACCATCGGCCTGCCGGAGCATCCGGACCTGCTCTCCGTGCGGCGCTGCGCGCGGGAACACGAACTCCCCCACCGGATCCTCGACTCCACGCAGGCGGGCGGCACTTTCCCCCAGCACCGGATGGACCGGGCCGAGATCGCCGTTTTCGACCCCAACGCGGGGGTGTTGCGCCCGGAACCCGCGGTGCAGGCGGCGCTCGACGCGGCCGAGTCGCTCGGCGCGGAAATCCGCTCCTACCAGCCGGTGGACGAGCTCGCGGAGACCGCGACGGGCTGGCGGATCACCGTGGACGGCCACCGGTTCGACACCGACCACGTGCTGCTCTGTCCCGGGCCCTGGGCGCGGACCCTCTTGCCGCGCAAGGAGATCAGCGTGCAGGCCCGGCTCATCACGGCCTGCTGGTTCGCCGCCCGCGACGTCGCCGGGCACCGCCCCGACCGGCTGCCCATCGCGGTGCGCCGGCACGCCGAGGCCGGGTTCTCCTGCTTCCCGGTGCTGGACGGGGTCGCGGTCAAGATCGTTCCGCACCACCTCGGCTGGCCCGATCTGGACGACCCCGGCGACCTCCCCCGCGGCGCGGAGCCCGCCTTCGCGAAGGCGGCATCGGCCGCGGTCGAACGCCTGCTGCCGGGACTGGTGCCGCATCCGGTGCGGATCGGCACCTACGCCGAGGGCTTCACCCCGGACGAGCACGCGATCGTGGGCCCGTTGCCGGGCAGCGCGAACGCGACCGTCCTCACCGGATTCTCCGGGCACGGTTTCAAACTGGCCCCCGTGCTCGGCGAAATCGCCGGCGACCTGGTGTTCCACGGCAAGTCCGGCTACGACATCGGCCACCTGGACCCGTCCCGGTTCGCCTGAAAAGCGGCCGCGCCGGAAAGACAACCTGCCCGCCAATCCCAGCGCACGCTTTCACCCCGGTGAATGCGTGCGATGGTCCCCGCTGCGCATCGGAGGGTCCGTCATGCCCAAGAACTCGACCGGACAGATCATCGCGATCATCGTGGTCAGCCTGGTCATCATCGGAATAGGCGCCCTGCTGTCGATGTACTTCGGCCGCCGCGCCAAGAGCTCCGCGGACTGGCTCGCCGCCCCGGAGTCGCTGCCGCTGGCCGTTGTGGTGATCACCCAGTTCGCCACCGCCGTCGGCGGCGGGGTGCTCATCGCGCACGTCGGCATCGCCTACTCGGCGGGCTGGTCGGTGTTCGTCTACGAAGGCTGTGTGCTGGTGGGCTTCCTCGGCCTCGCCCTGATCGCCCGCTGGCTGCGGGAGCAGAAGTTCACCACGGTGCCGGACATCCTCACCCGGCTGTTCGGCGCGAACAAGACGGTCACCGCGGTGGCCGGATTGGCCGCGCTGATCGTGCCGTTCGGCTGGCTGGCCACCCAGTTCGTGGCGTTCGCGAAGCTGTTCGGCCAGCTCACCGGCATCCCGGCGGCGGTGCTGGTGATCGCGATCATGGCGGGCTCACTGATCTTCGTGCTGCCCGGCGGGCTGACCTCGGTGGCCTGGACCGACTTCGTGTTCGGCATCTTCAAGATCGTGATGTCGCTGGTCATCGCCGGCTACGCGATCTACCTGGCTGGCGGCTGGGGCGGGATCACCTCCCGCGTCCCGGAACGGTTGTGGAGCACCGGCGGGCTGACCGCGGTCGGTGGCGAGCAGATCTGGCTGTGGGTGGCCGCGATCGTGCCGGGCACCCTGACCAACCAGCTGTACTACCAGCGCGTGTTCGCCACCAAGAAGGTCGGCGACGCCCGCCGCGGCCTGGTGCTGTCCGGGGCCACCATCCTGATCTCGGGCGTCTACGCGGGCTGCATCGGCCTCGCCGTGCGGGCGATGAAACCGGACCTGGCCGGGCCGGAGCAGGCGGCGGGCTGGCTGATCACCCAGTTGCCGACGGCGCTGCTGATCCTGTTCGGCGCGTTCCTGGTGGCCACCATCATCTCCACCACCGGCGCGGCGCTGCAGTCCGTGGTCGCGAACATGACCCGTGACCTCTACCAGAACGTGTTCGGCGGGCGACGCGGCGACCGGGCGACGGTTTCGCTTTCGCGGCTGTTCACCGTGGGGGTGGCCATCCTCGCCGCGGTGCTGGCCATCGCGTTCCCCAGCGCGCTGGGCTGGCTGGTGGCCAGCTACGCCTACTCCGCCGCCGCGCTCGCCGCGCCGATCTTCCTCGGCTTCGTGCTGCGCAAGCGATTCGCCCTGCGTCCGGTGGCGGCGTTGAGCAGCATGGTGGCGGGGATCGGCGGCTGCGCGGTGGCCCAACTCGCCGGCACCACGGTGCCCTACGCCGTCTACGGCATCGGGATATCGGCCGTGGTGCTGCTCGTCTTCGGCGTCACCAGCGGCGCCGCGACGTCTTCGACCGCACCGGAACCGTCCGACAGCAAGGAGAAAGTGTGAACATCGCAGTAGTCGGGCTCGGCGAGCTCGGCGCGAGCGTGGCCAGGTCGCTGGCGACCGCCGGTGCCAGGGTGACCGTGTTCGAGCGTGCCACGCCCGCGGCTGGCACCACCGGCACCTCGTTCGCCTGGGTGAACTCGCATCAGAAGAACCCGTTGAGCTACCACGAGCTCAACGTGGCCGGCATCGCCGAGCACTACGCGCTGCTGGACGACGCCCCCGCGCGGCAGTGCTTCTTCCCCAGCGGGAACCTGGAATGGGCCGCCGACGAAGCGGGTACGAAGCGGCTGCGCGAAGCCACCGACATGCTGCGCGACCGCGGCTATCCGGTCAGGTGGATCACCGCGGACCGGGCCCGCCTGCTGGTGCCGGACCTTCGGGTGCCCGGCGACGTGGAGATCGCCTACTACCCGCAGGAAGGTTACGTGCTGCCGGTGCCGCTGCTGGCCCGGCTCTGGGGCGAAGCACGCGACCACGGCGCGGAACTGCGCTGCCCTGTCGAAATTCTCGACATCGAAGAACGCCCCGGTTCGGTCCGGCTCGGACTGTCCACCGGCGACACCGCGGACTTCGACCGGGTGGTGCTCGCCACCGGCCGCTGGACCGAGCGGACCGCGGCCATGGCCGGCCTGGCGATACCGGTCGCCGATCCCGACGCGCCGGGCTCGGCCACGGTCGGATTTCTCGGCTACACCACCCCGGTGCCGGCCAGGGTGCCGGCGGTGCTCACCACACCGCGGCTCAACGTCCGGCCCGACGGCGGCGGACGGCTGGTCATCCAAGGTCTCGACCTCGACGCCGGCGCCGACCCCGCCATCGAGCCGCCTGCCGACGGCCCGGTGGCGGGCGAACTGTGCTCGCGGCTGACCGATCTGGTCGACGGGGCCGCAGGTGCGCGCCTGACGTCGCTGCGGGTCGGCCAACGCGCGATGCCCGCCGACGGGCTCACCGTGGCCGGCTCGGCCGGCGACCGCGTGTACGCGCTCTGCACGCACAGCGGCATCACCCTCGGGCCGCTGCTCGGCAGGCTGGCCACGCGGGAAATCCTCACCGGCGAGCCGAGCCCCCTGCTCGACGACTTCCGGCCAGGGCGGTTCGCCGGCGTCGCCAAGACCGACCTTCGCCCGCTCACCCCGGCCCGGTTCGCCGGGCAGCAATAGCGCCGGACATGGATTCAGGGCGCACCGAACAGCTTCGGTGCGCCCTGAACGGTTGCTCTGGTGCTGGGATCAGCTGATCTCGGTGGTACCGAGCACGGTGTCCTGGTCCGGCGGGTCGAGGGCCAGGTTCACGTCGAACTCGCCGAGGTCGCTGTCGGTCACCACGTGGGAGACCGCTTCCGGGTCGACACTGGTGGTGGCGGTGCCCGCCGGGGTACCGGCGGGGACGGTGAACTCGACGGTGCCGCTCGCGGAGAAGGTCAGCGCGCCCTCCGGCGGCACCGGCGTCTCCGGGATGGGCAGTTCGACCGGCAGCGGAACGGTGTCACCGCTGGCCAGCTTGATCGTCACCGACGACTTGATGTTGCCGGAGATCTTGGTGGCGCCCACCAGCCGCAGGCCGTCACCGGCGGCCACGCCGGCGTCGACGTCGAGGGTGAACGGAACCGACAGGGCCTGCCCTCCGGTGGCGGTGGCCGGGATCTCGGCCTTCACCACAGCGGTCACCGACTGCTCACCGATGATCGGGAAGGCGCCCTTGAAAGTCAGGGACTTCTCCGCCGCGTTCGCCATACCGCCGCCGAAAAGGCCGACCAGAATGGCTACGATGGAGGCGACAATTCCAGCTCTGGCCGACTGGCGGCGAACTGTTTTCAACTTGGTTTCTGCCACGCCCAGTCCTTTCTTCATTGAATGAACAAGAACAGACAACAAATCAGCGTCCGGAGCCAACCGATAAGCAGGCTAGGCCGAAAGTCACACACCACGCAAGCCGGCCAGAAATTCTCCTGACGGCCGATTATTTCTTGTCATTCGAGTGCGGAAGCACCTTGCCTTCGATATAACGTGACGTATTACTGCGCGGCCCCGTCACCCGTTTGCCGAGGTAGGCTCTGCCGAGGCGGCGGGCGGCACCGGGCCCGCGAGGCAGGGAGGGAACGCGATATGACAGTCGACGTGGGTCTGGCCGCGGCACACCGCGGCCGGGTGACAGATGTGGCGTTGCCGACTAATTCACCATGAGGTGTCCGAAAATCCGACCACCGGATGATAGGTGTCTGGGGTGGGTGTGAGGGGATTGTCCCGCGGTGGACGGGCGGGGCCGGGGTATGCGGATGTGAACGTGGGCTTCGGCTGGCTTCGGCTGGCCGGTGCCGCGCTGGTGATCCTCGATCACAGTGCGGCGCTGACCCGGAACACGCACGAGGGCGACGAGGGCAATGCCTTCCCGCTGGGCCGCCTGGTGCTGCTGGCGATCTTCGCGATGAGCGGCTACCAGATCAGCGGCAGCTGGGATCGTGACCCGTGCTGGTGGCGGTTCGCCGCCCGCCGGTTGCTGCGCCTGCTGCCACCACTGCTGGTCCTGCTGCTGATCACGGTGCTCGTCCTCGGCCCGCTGCTGACCACCTGGTCACTGGGCGACTACCTGACCAGCCGGGATACCTGGCAGTACCTGGTCGGCACCTTCGTGCTCTTCCTGCTGCAGCACGTGCTGCCCGGGGTGTTCGAGGACAATCCGTACCCGGCGGCGGTCAACGGGTCGCTGTGGACCCTGCCGATGGAGGTCGTCGGCTACCTGATCGTGCTGACTATCGGCCTGCTGGTCGCGCTCGGCGTGGCGCGTCTGGTGGTGCTGCTGCCGCTGCTGGCCGGGCTGATGGTGCTCGACGGGGCTTTCGTGTTGAAGACGCTGGCACCGGTGGCCTGGATGTCCGTGGTGGTCGGGTCACTGGTCGCGTACATGGTGGCCTACGTGCTGGGCATGGTGCTGTACGCGTTGCGGGACCGGCTGCCGTTCAGCCCGCTGGCCGCGGCGGCGCTGCTGATCCTCTGGCTGGCGCTGTACTGGACCCCGGCGCGGTACTTCATGATGCCGGCGGTCGCCGCCTACGGCGCCATCGCGATGGCGCGGAACTGGCCGGCGAAGTGGGTCGTGGGCAGACGGTGGATGGCGGGCAGTTACGGCATGTACCTCTGGGGGTTCCTGGTCCAGCAGTTGATCGTCGCGGCCGGGGTGCGCGACCCGTGGCTGCTGACCGCCTGTGCGGTACCGGTGGCCTACCTCTGCGGGGTGCTCTCCTGGGTGCTGGTCGAGGAGCCGACCCAGCGCTGGCGCCGCCACCTGCGCCCACCTCGGCCACCCGCCCGGCAGGACGCCCGGCAGGACACAGTGGCGGTCTCGGCCTGAGCCCCGCGTACCGGCAGTCCGGCCACCGAGCTGCCTCCGTTCAGGTTCCCCGGACCGGGTGAGCCGGTGCGCCGAATGCAGTACGGTTTACTCTCCCTGGTCGCCTCCGATTCCGGCTGTGGTGAGGAGAAAGTCGTGCGGGCTGGTCAGCTGATCGCGGACCGCTACCGCCTGCGGGAGCCGGTGGGCTCGGGCGGTATGGGCGAGGTCTGGCGGGCCTACGACGAGGAGCTTCACCGGGTGGTCGCGGTGAAGTACGCCCGTGGCGATGCTCCGGAGCCGGAGGACCGCGGCATGCGGCGCGAAGCCAGGATCGCCGCCGGCCTGCAGCATCCGCATGTGATCACCGTGCACGACGTGGTGGTCGAGGCGGGCGCCCGCTGGCTGGTGATGGAGTACCTCCCCTCGCGGAGCCTGGCCGAGACCCTCGACGAGCGCGGCCACCTACCCGTGCCCGAAGCGGCCGGTATCGGCGTGCAGATCGCCGACGCGCTGGAGGCCGTGCACGCGCGCGGGGTGGTGCACCGCGACGTCAAACCGGGCAACATCCTGGTCACCGAGGACGGCCTGGCCAAACTGGCCGACTTCGGCATCTCGCGGGCGGTGTGGGGCGAGCTCACGCTGACCGAAGGCGGGGCTGCCGCCGGCACCCCGGCCTACCTGTCGCCGGAGGTAGCCGACGGCGGTGAGCCGCATCCGGCTTCGGACATGTTCTCGCTCGGCGCCAGCCTGTATGCGGCGGTGGAAGGCGGCTCCCCGTTCGGGGACTCCGAGAACCCGCTGGCGATCCTGCGCAAGGCGGCCGCCGGCGAAATCGCGCCGATGCGCCGGTCCGGCGCGCTGACCCCGGTGCTCACCGCACTGCTCAGACGCGACCCGGCGAAGCGGCCGGACGCCGCCGAGACCCGCCGTCTGCTGGAACAGATCGTGCGCGACGGCGGCACCGGGCCGATTCCCGGTCCGGTCGGAAAACCCGACAGGCGTGCACGCGGCCGATGTCGCGCCGTCTTCGCCGCGGCCGGGCTCGTTGCGACGGCGCTCGCGCTGCTGTGGGTCGTGCTGCCAACGGACTCGCCGACCGACCAGCCGGGGCCGTCCGCCTCTGCCGATCTGCCGAAACCGGTCGCCGCGGTCGGCGACACGCACACCGCCGACCCCTGCGCGCTGCTCGACCAGGCCGCGCTGGCGCCGTTCGGCGAGCTCGAGCTGGAGACCGACTACGGCAACTTCGACCGCTGCGACCTGGTGGTGACGTCCGGCGAGAAGTCCGAGGTCGACGTAGAGATGCAGTTCGAGCCGGTCACCGCACCGATCCCGGGCGAGTCCCGGCCGCTGGAGGTCCGGCGGGAGGCGGAAAGCGACGGCGAATGCGAGCGGACCGTGCTGCTCGGCGACCAGAACAGGGTGGTGGTGACCGCCCAGCAGAACAAGGACGGCCCGGCCGACCTCTGCAGAATGGCCGACGCCGCCACCGATGGCGCGCTCGCCGTGCTCGGCCGGGGCACCGTCCCGCGCCGGACCGTGCCGATCGACCCTCGTTCGCTGGCCAACGCGAACGCGTGCGGATTACTCGACAACACCGCGCTGGCGAAGATCCCCGGGGTCGACGCCAACCATCCGGACATCGGGTTCGGCGGCTGGGACTGCGGCTGGAGCAGCACCACCAGCGACGTCTCGGTCAAGCTGCGGTTCGACCGGCATCAGCCGCTGACCGCATCGGACGGCCGTCCGATGCGGCTCGCCGGGCGGGACGCGTTCATCGAGCCGGAGGGCGACGGCGACGACACCTGTGTCGCCAGGATCGTCCACCGGCCCTACACCGACGACGACGGCAAACGTGCGGTCGAGCTGGCGTTCCTGGTGGTCAGCGGTCCGCAGCCGAGCGAATGGCGGTGCACGCTGGCCACCGACCTGGCCAAGGCCGCGGCGGGCGCGCTTCCGCCCCTCTGAACCCGGGAGGGGTCCCGGGCACCTTGGCGCACAATCGGCTTGGGGCACGCGGTGCCAGGACGATTCAGAGGGAGGCCGGTGTGGACGACAGAACGTCGGTACGAGATGACCGGACGCTCGAAGCGTCCCATCAGAGTCTTGCGCACGGCGTGCCCCCCTCGACCGCGAGCCGGCTCTTCGCGCTCGCGATGACGGGCGGCATCGACATCAAGGCGAGCGAGGGACGCACCATCCTCTTCGGCCGCAACCGGCCGGAAGTGCACGTCTGCGTCGGCGAGGACGACCGCCGGGTCAGCCGGCAGCACGGCGCGGTGACCCACCAGTCGGGGCAGTGGTGGCTGCGCAACACGGGACGGCTGCCGATCCGGCTGCCGGAGTCGCGCTGGCTGTTCGGCACCGAGGAACCGGTGCCGCTGTTGGAGGGCTACACCCCGCTGTTCGTCCGCGGCTCCAGCGGCCGCGAGCACCTGCTCGAGCTGTATGTGACCGGTGCCGGCGGGGTGCGGCCCAGCTCCCGGCACCGCGACGTCACCCAGCCTCCGCGGACCTGGCGGCTGACCCCGGACGAGCGGCTGGTGCTCACCGTGCTCGGCCAGCGCTACCTGCTGCACGAGGCAAGGCCTCAGCCGCTGACCTGGCGGCAGGCCGCCACGCAGCTGGCCGAGCTGCGGCCGGAGACCGGCTGGACGCCGAAGCGGGTGGAGCACCTGGTCGTCTCCATTCGCACCAGGATGTCCCGCGACGGGGTCTCCGGACTCACCCGTGACGAGGTGGGCGAGCCGGTCGGCAACGCGCTCAACGACAACCTGATCAAGGAACTGCTGCTGTCCACCACGCTGGTGCCGCCGGATCTCGGCCTGCTCGACGGCTGAAGTCATATCATTACTCCATCTGGCGTTACCATCAGGTAGAAAACGGCCTGATGTTTTAGCCTTGACGCCGCGCCCCAGCCCCCGGTGCCCCTCAATTGATCCAGCACCCAGTGCACCGAGGTGTGGCGACGGGAAAAGCATGCTCGACGACGCCAAGTACGTACGCAATGAGGCACCCGCACCACAACGAGTGGTCGCGGTATTTCATGGCGAATGGCGCGTGACCTACCGCGCGGTCCATCCCGAGACCGGCCGGCCGGAGGTACGCCACGGCATTGTCGACGGCGCCGGGGAGACCGACCCGGCCACCGGCACCGTCTGGCTGCCACTCGTGGCCGTCCACCCGGCAAGGGAAAGGCGCAGCTGGGTCCGTTATGACGACATCGTCGAAATCGCGCCACGGCAACAGGAACGCCGGGGCACGGACTCGAGGGCTGCTGATTGTCGGTCCCGCCCCGTATCGTGAACGGCATGTGCCGAAACATCACGGCCCTTCGTGGCCTGGAGCCCGCGGCGACGGCGGAGGAGATCGAGGCCGCCGCCCGTCAGTACGTCCGGAAGGTCACCGGGGTGCAGACCCTGTCCGACGCGACCCGCGAACCGTTCGAGGCGGCGGTCGCGGAGATCGCCGAGGTCACCACCCGGCTGCTCGGCGAGCTGCCGGCCCGCCGCAAGCCACCGGCCACCGTGCCGCCGCTGCGGCGCCCCGAGGTCCGCGCCCGGATCGCCGCGAAGTCCTGACCCCGCGCGGCCGGGTGCCCGGACGTGGTCCAGGCACCCGGTCCACTGTGGACAAGCGGCTCAGCCGCAGTGCGCGGAGCGTTCCTCCTGCGTCATCGGCGCGGTCTTCTTGGTGATGGTGCCAGACGCGTCGGCCTTCGGGCCGACCGCTTCAAAGTCCTGGTACCAGATGTAATGGTCGTAGAACCGGTCCGGGAAGTGCATCTCGTACTGGCCCTTGGTCCGGTACATCTCGGTGGACCGCTCCACCCAGCCCTTCTCGCCAGGGCGGACATCGACGTTCTCGTCCTGGCCGAACGTGCTCGAGGTCTCCCAGGTGTGCTCGTACGACGTCTGGATGGACACCTTGAAGACTTCCGAAAAGCCGTACTCCGCGGTCAGCGAAACCCCGAAACTGTTGGACTCACCGGTGGTCTCCGACCATTTGATGGTGGACCGCTGAAGGTCACCGGTGCAGTTGTAGCTGGTGTCGCCGACCTGGTGGACGTCGCCGAGAAAGAGCTCCGGCGGCCCGGCCGGGTGGAACACGCAGCTGTCGGTGCCCTGGTCGCACTTGTCCAGCAACTCGCGCCCGGTCGGGCCGTCCGCGGCCTGCGCGGAAGGCGCCGCGAGGCTGAGCACGGAAGCGCAGAGGACCGCCGATCCGACGGCACCGAGAACTCGCTTGGACATGATTCCTCCTCCGATCAAAACTCAAGCAACCCAGGGAAGCCCTGGGCGGGACTCAGCTGAAGCCGATGGACTGGGTGCGGTCGTCGAGCATTTCGCCGACCCACGCGGCGTTCTCCTTGAACGGACCGTCGCGTTCGCCGCCGAGGTTCGGTTCCGGGTACAGCCAGAGCCAGCAGTTGCCCCAGGCTTGGGCCGAGGAGATCCGGTTCTTCCAGCCGTCCTCGAGATCGTGCTGCCAGTTGACCTTGCCGTCCTTCACGCACGGCTTCGGTCCCCAGATGGTGAGCGAGTCGCCGCCGTAATCGCGATTGTCGAAAAAAGTGCCTTGGATGACGTCACCGGCGGCGGTGAACCGCCCATGGGAGGCGTACGTGACGGCCTCGGTGAAGGTGGCGAAACAAGCCTGTTCCCCGGAGGCCGAGTTCAGCGCGCAATGCTCAGCTCCGGCCGTCTCCGCGCCGGCAGGCTGGGCAGTGGTCATGGCCGCGGTCAGCGTCAGGGCGAGCAATCCGCTGGTGGCCGCGAATCTTTTCATCTTCACTGTGCTCAACTCCAGCAACTGGGCTAATTCCGTTATCTTCCAACGGCCTGGGACGCTAACTCGCTGGGAAAGTAACAACAACCCGGCTTTGTCAGAAAATGCTCGTATGAGCAAAATTACTAGTGCTTTTACTGGGATTTTCCGGAGAAAGAGCCGCACCACTCGCCCGGTCGGCCTAACGCGATCGAAGTTGGCTGCTCAAACGAGCGGTTGATCAACGTGGCGTTCTGCCCATGAAGCTGTGAGCACGGTCACCGGGGTGCACTGTCACGACCGGACCCGGTCGCCGGTTCAAATATCAGGAAGGGAGAACGACATGACACCTCACATCGTGGTCCTCGGCGCCGGCTACTCGGGCACGCTCGCGGCGAACCTGGCGGCCAAGCGGCTGAAGACGAAGGTGACACTGGTCAACGCGAGCGATCGGTTCGTCGAGCGGGTGCGGCTGCACCAGCTGGCGTCGGGACAGCAGCTGCCGGATCGCCCGATCGAAGCCATGCTCAAGGGCGTGCGGCTGATCGTCGACCGGGCGACCGGGATCGACCCCGAGCAGCGGCTGATCCAGCTGGCCGGCAGTGCGGAGCCGATCGCCTACGACACGCTGATCTACGCGCCGGGCAGCCGGGCCGATCTGGAGTCCACGCCCGGCGTGGCCGAGCACGCGTACACCGTGGCCGGCGCCGAGCAGTCGGCGCGACTGCGGGAACGGTTGCGGGAGAGCTCCGTCGTGGCCGTGGTCGGCGGCGGGCTCACCGGTATCGAGGCGGCCACCGAACTGGCCGAGTCCCATCCCGGGCTCAAGGTCCGGCTGGTGACCAGCGGGGAGCTGGGCGCCACCCTTTCCCAGCGCGGACGGCGGCACCTGCGGCGCACCTTCGGCCGTCTCGGCATCGAGATCCGCGAGCAGGCCAAGGTCACCGAGGTCCGCGCGGACGGGGTGCTGCTGAACGGCGGCGAGCATTTCGCCGCCGACACCGTCGTCTGGACCACCGGGTTCACCGTCCCGGACCTGGCCCGCGAAGCCGGGTTCGCGGTGGACGAGCACGGCCGGATGATCGTGGACGAGACACTGCGCTCGGTGTCCCATCCGGACGTCTACGGGGTCGGGGACGCGGCCGCCGCGCGCAAATCGGATGGTCAGGAGCTGCGGATGGCCTGTGCGACCGGATTGCCGTCCGCGCAGCAGGCCGTCGGCGCGATCGTCGCCAGGCTGGCTGGGCGGGAACCGAAGCCGTTGCACTTCCGGTACTTCAACCAGTGCATCAGCCTCGGCCGGCGCGACGCGCTCATCCAGTTCGTCCGTGCCGACGACAGTCCCGTCGAAGCGGTACTCACCGGGCGGATGGCGGCACTGTACAAAGAGGCCGTCGTGCGCGGCGCCTTCAAGGTCCAGAGCTACCCCTCCGTTCCCACCATGGTGTAGCCGTCGGATTTTCCGACCACCGGCACGACCAGGCGAATCGCGGACAGGCACGGGCTTTCATGCCAGGCTGAAGGTCTCAGCGCAGACCCTCAGCCAGACAGGGAGAGAACCGTGAACTGGACCCTCGAAGTCGTGATCGTGCCGGTGTCCGACGTGGACCGCGCCAAGGCGTTCTACGCCGACCAGGTCGGTTTCACCGTGGACCACGACGTCGACATGGGCGACGGGAAGCGGGCCGTCCAGCTGACCCCGCCGGGGTCGGGCTGCTCGATCGTGATCGGGAAGGATGTCGTGCCGGGCATGCAGCCCGGTGCGATCAAGGGCCTGCAGCTCGTGGTGCCGGACGTGCGCGCGGCACACGCCGAGCTCGCCGGGCGCGGGGTGGAAGTCAGCGACGTGCAGGTCATCGGCGAAAACCCGCGCCCGCAGGCGAACGAACTCGACAACGTGGGGTTCGTCTTCTTCAGCGACCCGGACGGCAACTCCTGGGGCGTGCAGCAGATCTCGTCCCGCGGCTGAACGGGAAGCCTTCGCCGACCTCACTCACCTGACGCGTCCAGCACGGGAACCAGTTGCGCTTCTTCATAAGCGAAATGGTCTTCCAGGCCGGCGGTCAGCAGCGCCAGCTCATCGCGAAGTTCGGCGATCTCGGTGGCACCGGCGGCGGTGGCGGCGTTCTCCGCGAGCGTGCGAAGACGGGCCAGTGCCTCCGTCACCACCCGGTGCTCCTGGCGGAGTTTGTCCACCGCCGGAGTGAGCCGGGGAAACCGCGACTCGAACGCGGTGAACGCGCCGTCCTCGCGAATGTGGTGCAGCTGCAGGTTGTCGCAGAAAGTGAGGCAGTGGCCGAACATCTCCTGGCGCAGCGCGGCCAGTGCGGGCTCCGTGCCTGGCGAGCGCGGACGGCCGGAAAGCAGGTTCTCGATCTCCGTGCGGAGCGCGCCGAGTTCACGCCGGAGGTCGTTGTGGTGACGGGCCAGCTGTTCGCCGATCGCCCTGCTTCGCGCCGGATCCGCGGCGAGGTCCAGCGGATACAGCGCCACCACAGGGATTCTTCGGGCCGTGCCGGCCTGATACGCGTGAAACGCGGGGTCGAGCTCCGCCTGCAGCCCGTAGAACTTGTCGCGCTCCTCGCCTTCGAGCGGCACCGCGCGGGTCGCATAGGTCCGGACCGTGCCGCCTTCCCCGATCTCCAGCGTGACTTGCGGGTTGGCCAGCAGGTTGTGGTACCACCCTGGGTTGTTCGCCTGGCCGGCGTTGGACGCGAAGACCAGGATGCGGTCGCCGTCGCGCAGCTGGACGGCGGGATTGGTCCGTGGCCGCCCGGTTTTCGCGCCGGCCGTGGTGAGCAGCGCCAGCGGGACACCGGCGAACATGCCGCCGACCACCCCACCGTTGGCGCGGAACTCGCGCACGACGCCCTGGTTGAAGTTTTCCGCAGTTGGCAGTTGCTCTTGGTTCAAGGGAGACTCCTGATCCTGCATCGAGGCAAAGTAGCTTTGCTAGCAAAGCTACTTTGAGATAGAAGCTAGATGGGAGTGCTGCGCGTGTCAACTGACGGCCGGGAGCCGGCCGGGTCCGGCCTTGGCGTGGACGACGCGATCCGGGCCCTGCTGCTGCTCATGCCGCGCATGGTCGGGCGGGTGAAGCGGATCCGGATCCCGGACCAGCTCCAGTCGCTCTCGCTGGCCCCGCGGCATCTGTCGCTGCTGTCCTACCTGCTCTTCGACGGTCCGATGACGGTGAACGAACTGGCCGCCCGACTGGAGGTCGCACCGGCCACGGTGAGCCTGATGGTCGGCGAACTGAGCCGTAAGGGGATTCTCGAGCGGCAGGAGGACGAGGCCGACCGGCGGCGGCGGATCGTGAGCATCTCGGCCGAGCACCGGCCCGCCATCGACGAATGGCTGGCGCGGGGCGCGGTCGCCTGGGGCAACGCGCTCGGGCCGCTGACCCCGGAACAACGACAGATGTTCGTCGACACGCTGCGCGCCTACGAAAACGGCATCATCGACGAACAAGACGGCCCAACGGCCTAGGCGTCGCGCGGTTCCTCCGTCAGGCGGATCGTGGCGAGGTCTTCGAACAGCGGACGGCCGGGCGCCGAGCGGTCGGCGACCAGCAGCACGGTGTCCGCCACCCATTCGCCGGCCACCGGTTCGCCCGCGAGCGAGGCCGGAACCCGGCCCCTGGCCAGCACGACGTCGGCCTGGAACGGCTGCGGGTGCGTGACCGGCACCAGCCCCGCCGTCGCCTCGAACACCGCCGCGGCCAGCTCCTCCAAGCCGGTCACCGGCGCACCGAGCCACTGACCGCCGAGACGGCGGGTCGCCGGGCCCAGCCCGCAGGTCACCGGTGCCGCACCGGCGAGCTCGGCCGCCAACGCATCGGCCAGCGGGGCGAACAGCCGCTCCGGGACGTGCCCCAGCGGGCGCAACTTCACCAGCCATTGCGCCGGATCCGCCCAACTCACCCCGGGCGTCGGGGTGCGGGGCAGTTCGCCGAGAACGCGGACGATCCCGGCCGGGGGCCGGACCGCCACCGACAACCGCATGCGCTCATCCTCGCCCGGCCGTACCGGGCAGGCCAGCCTTCAGGACAGGCCGAGCAGTTCCGGCCGGCTCGCCAGCGCACGCCAGTACCGGCCGGGGTCGGGCACGAGCCGCCGCCTGGTCAGGTCGAGCAGCCCGGACACGCTTTCCACCTCGGCGACCAACGTGCCGTCCGGCGACCGAAGCTCCTGCACGACCTGGGAGGTTTTGCCGCTGCCCCAGCGAAAAGTGCTCAGCACCTCCACCTCGCCGCCGGCCAGCAGCTCGCGGTGGTACCGGATGGTGGTCTCCAGGTTGACCGGCCCGATGTCCTGCTCGGCCAGCCGCGCCGGTTCGACACCCGCGGCCCACAGACATTCCCAGCGGGCGTGATCCGCGTAGGTGAGATAGGCCGGGCCGCGCACATGCCCGTTGATGTCGAGGTCGTCGCTGCGCACCGCGATCCTGGTGCGGAAGGAATGGGTATCGGTGCTCACCGGCGCTCCCTGGTTCGGTCGAATGGCCGGTCCGATCCTCGCTCAGCCGTCAGGAGCGGTCTGGAACTTTTCGGCCAGCCCGTCGTGCCGCCGCCAGGCCCGGACCAGTCCGCCGGGAGACGAGCCGGAGAATCGGCGGCACTCACGGCCGAGATGGGACTGGTCGGCATAACCGAGTTCGGCGGCCACCACGGCCAGTGCCGTCCGGCCGTCCGCGAGCGGCCGCAACCGGCCAAGAAACCGGTGAAAGCGCAGGAGCTGGTGCAGCCGTTTCGGGCCGCAGCCCACCTCGTGCCGCAGGTGACGCCGCAGACTGCGTTCGCTGACGCCGAGTGTGTCGGCGAATCCGACCATCCGGACCGCGGACCCCTTCAGCGCGCCGAGTCCTCGCACCGCGCGGAGCGCCGAACGATCGGGCACGAAACCGGCGCGCAGCCGCAGCGCGACCAGTTCTTCGAGCACCGCACGCGCCGACGCCGGAGTCGGGCACGAAACGAGCACGTCCTCCGCCCGCCGAGCCAGCTGACCCCAAAGCTCGCGAAGCGGGGTCGTCCCGGACGACAGCTCGGACATCGGCCGCCCCAGCAGCGAGCCCGCCGCCCCGCAGCGCAGCCGCAGGCCCACCGTGCCGGCCGACGCGGGCAACCACATCCGCAGCGGTTCCCCCGCCGTGCTCACCACGCCGAGGTCACGGCCGTTCCAGACCAGATCGACGCATCCGTCGGGCAGCACCCGCAGCGACCGGGCCCAGCCCGCGCGGCCGTGCCAGCCGCAGGCCACCGCCGCGGCCGTCGCCGGATCCGGCGGGAACTCCCGGTAGACCGACCAGCGCGGGCCATCGCCGTGCACCGCGGCCGCCCATGAACGCAGCGGAACACCCATTCGCCCATTATCTCCCGGTGGGAGCGGCCGGCCGCGGGCGAACGCCGTCGAGGGCCAGGTCGACCAGCCGGCGCCAGTCGCCGCTGCCGGCCCGGATGGCCGTGGAGACGCAGCCGACGAGCATGTACACATCGGACACGGTGAGGTCGTCTCGCAGGGTGCCCGCCGTCCGCCCCTGTTCGATCAGTACGCCGACCGCCTCCTCGAGTTGCTCCCGTGAGCGGCCCTTCGGCGCGCTGCCCGGCGCTCCCCGGATGGCTTCGATGGACGCGGACAGGCCGCGGTCGTCGTCGAGCACCTTGCCGACGTACCGCAGGTACCTTTCGACCCCGTCGCCCCGGCCGACGCTGTCCCGGCAGACGGTCCACGCGTAGTCCAGGATCTGCTCGAACCGGTGCTCGGCGGTGGCCTCGACGAGGTCCTGCCTGGTCGGGAAGTGCCGGTAGACGGTACCGACACCGACGCCTGCCGCGCGGGCGACCTCGGGCAGCTGCACCTCGTCACCGCGTTCGGCGAACAGCACGCGGGCCGCCTCCAGCACCTTCGCCCGGTTGCGCTCGGCGTCCGCCCGCGGCTTGCGGCTCGCTGGGCCGGCCACGGCACCACCTTCCCCTACCTGGAAATCGACTCCGTTTCTCCGATCAGCATACGAGCCGCTGACCGCCTCCTTGACAGGCACGAGCCCCGCGGATCATGATTAAACGAAACGGAGTCCGTTCCGTTTAACTCAAGGAGTAGCTCATGTCGGAAAATCGGTTCCTGCTGCTGGCCGCTGGTGAGGCGCGGCCCGGCCGTATCCGCGTCCCACCCGCGTTCTCGATCAAGGCGACCAGTCAGGACACCGAGGACAGGTTCTCGCTACTGGAGGTGACCCTGGCCCGCGAGATCCCCCGGCACGTGCACCACCGGGCCGACGAGGCCATCTACGTGCTCGACGGCGAGCTCGGCATCGAGTTCGCCGGCCGCGAGTACACCGCGACCGCCGGCATGTTCACCCTGCTCCCCCGTGGCGTTCCGCACGCGCTTCGGCCGCTGTCCGAAAAACCGCCAAGGGTGCTGCAGCTGTCGGTGCCCGGCGGCTGGGAGCACTACGTCGAAGACCTGATCGAAGCCGGCCCGGCGGTCACCACCGGCGGCAGGTTCGATCCGGTCAAGATCAACCGGATCGCCGCCCGCTACGACATCACCTACGAGGAACCCGCCTAGCCCAGATACTCGCGCAGATGCTGCGCGGTGAGCGAGTCCCCGCTGTCGATCAGCGCGGCCGGAGTGCCGGTGAACACCACCTGGCCACCGTCCTGCCCGGCGCCGGGGCCGAGGTCGATCAGCCAGTCCGCGTGCGCCATCACCGCCTGGTGGTGCTCGATCACGATGACCGTGTTGCCGTCGTCGACGAGCCGGTCCAGCAGGGCCAGCAACTGGTCCACGTCCGCCAGGTGCAGTCCGGTGGTCGGCTCGTCCAGCACGTAGGTTGTCGCTTTTTCGGCCATCCGGATGGCCAGCTTGAGCCGCTGCCGTTCGCCACCGGACAGGGTGGTGAGCGGCTGGCCGAGCCCGAGGTAGCCGAGGCCGACGTCGGCGAGGCGATCCAGGATGGCCCGTGCCGCCTTGCTGCCGGCGAAGAACTCGCGGGCCTCGGTCACCGACATCGCCAGCACCTCGCTGATGTCCTTGCCCCGCAGCTTGTGGGTGAGCACCTCGGCGGTGAACCGCCTGCCCTCGCACTGCTCGCACACCGACGCCACCCCGGCCATCATCGCCAGGTCGGTGTAGACCAGCCCGATGCCCTTGCAGTTCTGGCAGGCGCCTTCCGAGTTCGCGCTGAACAACGCGGCCTTGACCCCGTTGGCCTTGGCGAAGGCGGCCCGGATCGCGTCGAGCAGCCCGGTGTAGGTGGCCGGGTTGCTGCGGCGCGAACCGCGGATCGCGGACTGGTCGACCACCACGACCTCCGAAGACCGGGGCAACGAGCCGTGGATCAGCGAGCTCTTGCCCGACCCGGCGACCCCGGTGACCACGGTCAGCACCCCGAGCGGGATGTCCACATCCACGTTCTTGAGGTTGTGCCGGTCGGCTCCGGTGATCGACAGCTTTCCGTACGGCTCCCGGACTTGTTCGCGCAGCCGCGCCCGGTGCCCCAGGTGCCGACCGGTGAGCGTGCCGGACTCCCGCAGGCCGGCCACGTCACCGGTGAAGCAGATCTCTCCTCCGGCCGGCCCCGCACCGGGACCGAGGTCGACCACGTGGTCGGCGATCTCGATCACCTCGGGCTTGTGCTCCACCACGAGCACGGTGTTCCCCTTGTCCCGCAGGCGAAGCAGCAGGTTGTTCATCCGCCGGATGTCGTGCGGGTGCAGGCCGACGGTCGGTTCGTCGAACACGTAGGTGACGTCGGTCAGGCTGGAACCGAGGTGCCGGACCATCTTCACCCGCTGCGCCTCGCCGCCGGACAGCGTGCCGGACTCGCGGTTCAAGCTCAGGTAGCCGAGGCCGATCTCGACCAGCGAGTCCAGCGTGTCGCGCAGGGTGCTGAGCAGCGGAGCCACCGAACCGTCGGAGTCCCGTTCGATTTCCCGCACGAACGCAGCGAGATCACTGATCTGCATGGCCGCGCAGTCGGCGATGTTGTGCCCGTAGATCCTGGCCGACAGTGCGGCGGGGTTGAGCCTGGTGCCGTCGCAGGACTTGCAGCCGGTGAACGCCACCGCCCTGTCCACGAACGTCCGGACGTGGGGCTGCATCGACTCGCGTTCCTTGGCGAGGAAGAGCCGCTGCACCTTCACCACGAGTCCTTCGTAGTTGGTGTTCATCCCGCCGAGCTTCATCTTGGTGGCGGGCTTGTAGAGGAAGTCCTGCCACTGCTCCGGGGTGAAGTCCTTCAGCTTGACATCGGCGGGATACAGCCCGGATTCGGCCAGGCCCTTCCAGTACCACGAGTCCGGGGCGAAGTTGGGCACCGTGATCGCGCCCTCGTTGAGCGAAAGTTCCCTGTTCACCAGTTCGTCGACATCGATCGCGGAGACCCGGCCGATGCCCTCGCACTCCGGGCACATGCCCTCGGTGCTGTTGAAGCTGAAGGCGGTGGACGTGCCGACGTGCGGTTCGCCGAGCCGGCTGAACACGATCCGGAGCATGGTGAGCGCGTCGGTCGCGGTGCCGACCGTGGAGCGGGAGTTGGCCCCCATCCGCTCCTGGTCGACGATGATCGCCGCGCTCAGGTTGTGCAGCGCGTCCACGTCGGGTCTGCCAAGGCTCGGCATGAAGGACTGGATGAACGCGGTGTAGGTCTCGTTGATCAGCCGCTGCGACTCCGCGGCGATGGTGCCGAACACCAGCGAGGACTTGCCGGAGCCGGAAACGCCGGTGAACACCGTTAGGCGGCGTTTGGGGATGTCGAGGGAGACGTCGGTCAGGTTGTTCTCCCTGGCGCCGCGAACCTGGATCACATCGTGACTGTCCGCAGCGGAGCGCTGGCCGAGGGCGTCGGCGATGGCAGGATGAGAGCCCATACCTGATATCCTTACATTGTAAAGTGATGACTCGGTGAGATTACTGTACACCGTAAGGAGTATCAAGTGGTGGTCTTTGCCGGACAAGGCGACGCCCGCCGCTCGATGGCCCTGTTGTGGCGCGGCGAGGGAACTGAGGAAGTCTCGCGGCCCGGTCCCGGCCCCAAGCCGGGGCTGAGCGTGGACCAGATCGTGGACGCCGGGATCGCGGTGGCGGACGCGGACGGCATGGCCGGGCTGTCCATGCGCGCGGTCGGCGAACGGCTCGGGCGCACCGCGATGGCGCTCTACACCTACGTGCCGAACAAGAGCGAGCTGGTCGACCTGATGTACGACCGGGCGCTGGCCGAGCTGCCCACCGGCTATCGGCAGCGGGCAGACTGGCGGCCCACCCTCGCCGCCTGGGCCGAGGACACCCTGGAGTTCTACCTCCGGCACCCGTGGGTGCTGCAACTCTCGCAGGCGCGGCCGGTGCTGGGGCCGAACGAGTTCGTCGTGCTGGACACGGTGCTGCGCATCCTGTTCCGCACCGGCCTGCCGTCTCCGGTGGTGCGCGGCATGGTCGGCACGCTGTTCCACTTCGTGCGCGGGGCCGCCCAGTCGATCGCGGAAGCGCGGCAGGCCGCGGCGGAGACCGGGCTCTCCGACGAAGAGTGGTGGTTCACCCGGTCCCCGCTGCTGGAAGAGGTCGCCCCCGACTTCACCGAGCGGTACCCCATGGTGGCCCGCCTCAACGACACTCCCCCGCCCCCGCCGGACGACAAGGACACGCCCTACCTGGAGAACGCGGCCCGGTCGACCTTCCAGATCGGGCTCACCACGCTGCTGGACGGCATCGAGGCCGCCAGGGCCAGGAGCTGAGGTCTCAGGTCGAGCACATCGCGGCCAGCCCCAGCCTGGTGCCCGCTTCGCCGAGCCGGTCCGCCATCGCGGTGTCCAAAGTGGAGTCGAGCGTGTAGGTGAAGGCGACCTGGCGGCTGCCGTCCGCGGAACTGAACGCGTAGGTGGTGTACCCGAGCCCGCCACCGGTATGCCCGTAGGCCACGCCGCCGGGCACCGAAGTGCAGCTGGACGGAGTGGGCATGCCGAGCAGCCCGAGCCCGTACATCCCCGCCCAGTTCGTGCTGAACTTCTTGGCTTCGGCCAGCAACGGGGGCGGCAGCAGGGTGCCGTCGAGCATCGCCCGGTAGAACTTGTTGACGTCGCCAGGAGTGGAGATCACCGCGGCGGCCGACCAGAACTGGGTCGGTGACAGGTCGCTGGTGTCCAGCAGGGGTTCGGCCGGGTCGCCGGTGGCGTAGTTGCCCCTGGGGTGGGCGCCGCGGATGTGCGGGCTCCAGCGGGGCAGGTACGAGGCCCGCATGCCCACCGGCCGGAAGATCCGGTGCTCCAGCTCGCTCTCCACGGAGTGCCCGGTCAGCTTTTCGATCAGCATGCCGATCAGCACGTAGTTCGCGTTGGAGTAGCTGAATCCCTTGCCCGGCTTGAACAGCAGCGGCCGGGCGGCGACCATGCCGACGATCTGTTCCGGGGTGAACTCGCGGTACCGGTTGTTCCGGACGTCCTCGGCCGAGCCCTTGTCGATCGACGGGTAGATGTCCTCCCGGATGTAGTCGGTGAGGCCGCTGGTGTGACCGAGCAGCTGGCGGATGGTGATGGTCTCTTCGTAGGGCAGCAGGCCGGGCAGGTAGCGCTCGATCGGGTCGTCCAGGCCCAGCCTGCCCTCCCCGGTCAGCTGGAGGGTCACGGTGGACACCATGCTCTTGGTGAGGCTGGCGATCCGGACGCGGTCGGTCGGCCTCGCCGGGTCGGCCCGTCCCGGCTCGCGGTTTCCCCGCGCGGCCGACCAGACCTCCTTGCCCGCCCTGGCTTCGGCGAGTACCGCCGGGGCGCCGGCCGCCTTCAGCTCGTCCAGCATGCGGTTCAGCAGGGCGGGGTCGAGTGCGGACGGCGACGGCGCCGCGACGGCAGCGGGAGCGGTCAGGGACAGCAGGCCGGCGACGACCGCGACCGGAAGCAACTTCGTTCTGTGCATGACAGAACCGTAGGAAATACCGCCGCCCATGACCTCCGGCTAAAGGCGACCGCCCACCCCCACGAAAGTCAACCTTCCCCGGCGGCCTGTTCGATCGCGGCGAAGATCCGCCGCCGCTCCGGCGGACCGAGGTAGCGACCGCCCGCGACCACCGCGTGGATCCGGCGGCTGTTGCGGATATCGGCCAGCGGGTCGGCGTCGAGCACCACCAGATCGGCGCGCCCGCCGGCGGTGACCGTGCCCGCCCCCGGCTCCTGCCAGGCGCAGCGCGCGGCGTCCATGGTCGCCGCCTGCAACGCGCGCAGCGGGGAGAGCCCGGCGCGCACCAGCAGTTCCAGCTCGTCGTGCAGGGCGATGCCGGGGAACACGAAGGCGTAGCCGCTGTCCGTGCCGGTGCCGAGATTCGCGCCGGCCGCGGCGAGGTCTCCGACCAGTTCGAGCTTGGCCTCGAAGTACGCCCGCTCCTGTGCGGCTCGTTCCGGCGACCACGGCGGCCAGGCCCGCGCGATCGCCAGCCACTGCTCGCGGACCGGCCGGGGCAGGTAACGCTCCATCAGCTCCCGCAGCCGCGGGTCGTCGGGCAACTGCGCGGGCGGGCGGGAGAAGGTGCTCTCGACGGCGAGCGTGGGCACGTGCCAGGTGCCGCGGGCGAGCATCCGCCCGGCGAGCTCGCGCGCGCATCGCGGGCTGTAGGTGGCAACCGCCTCGCGTTCCAGGAACGGCACCCGCGCGCCCCACCAGCCCGGGTCCGCCGGATCCCCCGACATGGCCGCGATCTGCCGGTACAGCTCCGGCATCCGGGAGGACGTGGCCAGGTGCAGGCCATACATATGCTCGATGGAGTGCTGCCCGCGGTCGGCCACCTCCTGCACCGAGAACAGGGAAGGGTTGTGGCCGGCGAAAGGTATCCCCTGCCGCTTCGCCTCTTCCGCGACGGCCAGGTACCCCTCGCGCTCGAAGAACGAATAGACCTTGACGAAATCCGCCCGCTCCAGCCTCGCCTGGCGCACCGCCGCCCGTGCTTCGGCCGGGGTGGTGACCCGCGTGCTGCCCGGCACCCGCGAGTTCGGGCCGTCGATGATGTTGCTCGCGATCACCATCCGCGGCCCGTCGAGTGCACCGCTCTCGATCCGGCTCCGTACCTCGTGGGTGGCCGGAAACCCTTGCATCTCCCGGATTCCGGTGACCCCGTGCACCAGATGCATCGGTGGGAAGGTGCGTTCGAGCGTGCTCTCGTGCGCGTGCAGGTCCCACAGCCCGGGGATGACGAACCTGCCGGTCAGGTCCAGCACGCGCACCCCGGCCATCGCCGGTGTCTCCGGCGGCCGTCCCACCGCGAGGATCCGGTCACCGGAGAGCACCACGGTGGTGTCCGGCCGCGGTGGTGCGCCCGTCCCGTCGATCACCGTCGCGTGCGTCAGCACGGTGACCCCGGTGAGCCCGGCCGCGGCCGTCCGACCACCGGAAAGCACCGTCGCCCCGAACACGCCACTCCCGAACACGCCACTGCCGAGCCACGCCAGGAAGGCACGCCGGTCGAATTCGCCCATCGCTCCAGAATGGCCATTCGCGTCAGTGCGCACCAGCATCACCGGCGCCGCCAGGGTGAAACTCGCCACCCGCCTCGTAACCGGGCCCCGCCGTCGGTATGTTGGGGTAACTGTGAGAGGTCAACCGCGGGCGCAGCGTGTGCGCGTGCTCGGCCATCTCCTCGGCGCCTGCGGCCTGCTGGCCGTCTTCCTGTTGCTGCACGCACTGCCCTGCGGCGACGCGCACGCCCACGCCGCATCGCCCGATTCCACGGTGTCTGATTCTCCGGTGTCCCACCAGGTTCCCCCCGACAGCGGCCATCCCTTCGACCATCACTGCGAAGACGGCGGTCTGCCGCACGAGTCGGCCCATCCGCAGTGCATGACGCCCCCGCGCACGGCGGACGGAGACGGTGCCGCGTTTGCCGCGTTGCTCCTGCTGCTGAGCGTCATCGGGCCGGCCGGTGGGCTGGCCAGGTACCGGCCTCCCGTGCGCCGGCGCACGACCGGGCCACCACGGCGTGGCCGGGACGTGCTGTGCGAGCTCTGCGTTCTGCGGCGGTGATCGGCCCCGCGGCCGCGGTCTGACCGTGGCCGTCCGGCCCGAGCCTTTCACCACTCACAGAACGGAAATCACCGATGCTTTCGCATGAACTCAACCCTGCCCGGGTGGTGCCGTCGCCGCGGGCCACCGCGGGGCACACCGCCGGCTCGGTCGGCAACACCCCGGTCGTCTGGGTCGACACGCCCTTCACCGCCGACGGCAAGGGATTCTGGGCCAAACTGGAGGGGCACAACCCTGGCGGGATGAAGGACCGCCCGGCGCTGCACATGGTCGCCCGCGCCAAAGAACGCGGCGAACTCCGCCGGGGCGGGCTGATCGTGGAGTCGACCAGCGGCACGCTCGGGCTCGGCCTGGCACTGGCCGGCATCGTGCACGGGCATCCGGTCGCGCTGGTCGGCGACCCCGGCATGGAGCCGATCGTGCACCGGCTCCTGCTCGCCTACGGGACCAGCGTGCACCTCGTGGACCGGCCGCATCCCACCGGCGGCTGGCAGGAGGCGCGGCGGCAGCGGGTCGCCGAACTGCTCGACGGCAACCCCGGTTCCTTCTGCCCCGACCAGTACCACAACCCGGACAACGTGGCCGCCTACGAACCCTTGGCCGCCGAGCTGGTCGCGCAGCTGGGCAGGGTGGACGTGCTGGTCTGCACGGTCGGCACCGGCGGGCACTCCGCCGGGGTGTCCCGTGCGCTGCGCCGGTTCTTCCCGGACCTGCGGCTGGTCGGCGTGGACACCACCGGCTCGACGATCTTCGGTCAACCGGCCCGCAGCAGGCTGATGCGCGGCCTCGGCTCCAGCATCTATCCGCGCAACGTGGACTACGCCGCCTTCGACGAGGTGCACTGGGTCAGCGCCGCCGAGTCGGTGCACACCTGCCGGACACTGGCCGCGGCCCAGTACGCCTCGGGCGGCTGGAGCGTGGGCGCGGTCGCGCTGGTGTCCGGCTGGCTGGCCCGCACCCTGCCCGCCGGCACCAGGATCGCGGCGATCTTCCCGGACGGGCCGCAGCGGTATTTCGACACCGTCTACAACGACCAGTACTGCGCCGAGCACGGACTGCTCGACGCGGCGCCCGCGGCCGAACCGGACGTCGTCGGGCATCCGGCCGAGCGCGAGGTGCACCGGTGGACCAGGTGCGCGAACGTGGTCGTCCCGGACGGCGCCCTCGCCGGGGGTGGCCGATGAGCGTGCTGAGCCAGTTCCGGTCCTTCGACCGGCCGGTGCGGCTGCTGGCGGTCAACCAGTTCACCATCAACCTCGGCTTCTACATGCTGATGCCCTATCTGGCCGCGCACCTGTCGCTGGGGCTCGGCCTGGCGGGCTGGCTGGTCGGGCTGATCCTCGGCGTGCGCAACTTCTCCCAGCAGGGCATGTTCCTGCTCGGCGGGGCGCTGGCCGACCGGTTCGGCTACAAACCGCTGATCGTGGCGGGCTGCGCGTTGCGCACCGCCGGGTTCGCCATGCTCGGCCTTGTCGACTCGGTGCCGTCGCTGGTGATCGCCTCGGCCGCCACCGGTTTCGCCGGCGCGTTGTTCAACCCCGCGGTCCGCGCCTACGTGGCACGGGACGCTGGTGAGCGCCGGGTGGAGGCGTTCGCGCTGTTCAACGTGTTCTACCAGTCGGGCATCCTGCTCGGGCCGCTGATCGGGCTGGCACTGACCGGGATCGCCTTCCGGCTGACCTGCCTGGTGGCGGCCGTGGTGTTCGCCGTGCTGACCGTGCTGCAGCTCCGCTCGCTGCCTTCGAGGGCCGCTAGCACACCAGCCGGTCAGTCCCTTGTAGACGGATGGCGGGTGGCGCTGGGCAACCGGCGTTTCCTGGCCTTCTCGGGCACCATGATCGGCTCGTACGTGCTGTCGTTCCAGGTGTACCTGGCGCTGCCGCTGGAAACCCGGCGGCTGGCACCGTCGGCCGCCGTGGGCACGGTCGCGGTCGGGGTGCTGTTCGCGGTGTCCGGGCTGATCGCGATCGCCGGCCAGCTCAAGGTCACCGCGTGGTGCCGGGCAAGGTGGAGCCACGGCCGCTGCCTCACCACCGGGCTCGCACTGATGGGGCTGGCGCTGGCGGTACCGGCGCTGACCGCGTCCATGCCGACCGCGGGGCCGCTCGGCTTTCTCCCGCTGCTGCTGTCGGTCGCCCTGCTCACCCTGGGCACGGTGGTGGTCTTCCCGTTCGAAATGGACACCATCGTCTCGCTCGCCGGCGACCGGCTGGTGGCCACGCACTACGGGTTGTACAACACGATCTGCGGGATCGGGATCGCGGCGGGCAACCTGCTCACCGGCGCCGCACTCGACCTCGCCCGTGCCGCCGGGGTGCCGTGGGCGCCCTGGCTGGTGCTGGCACTGATCGGCGCGGCGTGCGCGTCCGGGGTGCACCTGCTCGGCCGCTCCGGACGGCTCGAGCCCCGCCCGGCACCGGCCGCCGCAACCGGTCGTCGATAAATCCGACAAGGGCCCAACGTGACGTTTGGCTCGTTCTACTGGCCGAACGTCACGTTGGGTTCGTACCTAGAAGCTGCCCAGGACGGTGCCCGCCATCTCCAGGGCGTGGTCGACGTCCCTGGCCAGGAACATCAGGTCGACCAGGACGTGCCGCACATCCGCCTCGTCCTCCGCGCGCCGGATGGCCGTGATGATGTCCTCAACGGTCGCCGTCGCCTTCGGGTAGACGCGCAGGATGAGGTCAAGCTCGGCCGGGTCCCGGCCCTCCTCCTCGGCCATCCGCCGGATCTGGTTCATCGGCGCGGTGATGGCCGCGTCCGGGTCGATCTCCCCCGGGAACTGGACCACCGGCAGCCAGCCGTCGGCCCGCCGGGCTACCCGCCGCATGGCCGCGGGCGAGAAACCGGCGAGGTAGATCGGCGGCCGCGGGCGCTGGACCGGCTTGAGCTCGGCGTGCGTGGCGGGCACGGTCCAGTACTTACCGTGGAACTCGGCCGGGCTGACCGTCCAGAGCTGCTCGAGCGCGTCGAGACCTTCGTCGAGGCGGCGGCCGCGCTCCTTCATCGGGATACCGGCGGCCTGGAACTCCTCCGGCGACCAGCCGCTGCCGAAACCGGCCACCAGCCGTCCGCCGCTGATCGCGTCGATGGTGGTGAGGGAACGCGCGAGCATGGCCGGCGGGTACCACGGCGCGTTGAGCACATTGCTGCCCAGCAGCGGGGTTTCGGTCACCGTGGCCGCGATGGTGAGCGCCGCGAAGGGGTCGATGATCGAGTTGAACTCCTCGGGAATGGTGTCGCCGCCGCCATAGCCGACGGTGGGCTCGACCGGTGCCAGCAGCCGGTCGGCGACCCACAGGCTGGCCGCCCCCAATGCTTCCGCCTCGCGGGCGAACCGGGCGACACCCGTTGGCTGCCTGGCCAGGTTGCCCAGCTGCGGAAGGCTGAATCCGATGCGCATATGGCGATCTCCCCCGTCAAAGGTTATTTGATTCACGAAGTCTCTTCTAAAAACGAAGTACCTGGACGCTAACAGGTTGAGCCCTCAACAACAAGCTCAGTCGGACAGGTTCTCCGCCGCCCAGGTGCTGAGCTCGCGCAACGCGGGCAGCAGCGCCGAGCCGGCCGGGGTCAGCGCGTACAGCACCGCGACCGGCGGCCCCTCGTCGACCGTGCGCCGCACCAGCCCGGCCTTGCACAGTTCACTGAGCCGTTCCGACAGCACCGAGTCGCTGATCCCGGCCACCGCGCGCTTCAGCTCGGAGTAGCCGGCCGGCCCGGAGAGCAAGGTCGCCAGCAGCACGCCGTTCCAACGCTTGCCGAGAAAGCTGAACGCCCTGGTCAACGCCGCGCCACAGGCCCGCGGTTCGTGCTCCCCGGCAGCGTCCTTCGGCATACCCGACACCCTAACCCGGAGCCAACGGTTGACATGCAGCCGTTTGGCTGCCTAATCTACAGGCAGCCAAACGGCTGCATATCGGTGAAGGGATTCGCGTGGATGAGGTGTTCAAGGCGCTGGCCGATGTCAGCCGCCGCCGGTTGCTGGACAGCCTGAACGCCCGCAACGGGCAGAGCCTGCGGGAGCTGTGCGCCGGGCTGGACATGGCCCGGCAGTCGGTGAGCAAGCACCTGGCCGTGCTGGAGGCCGCCAACCTGGTGACCACCGTGCGGCACGGCCGGGAGAAGTTGCACCACCTCAACGCCGAACCGATCAACGCCATCGCCGAGCGCTGGATCAACCAGTACGACCGAGCACGAGTGCACGCACTCGCCGACCTGAAAAAGGCATTGGAGTCCGTCCCGATGAGTAACACCGACAACACCGCAGGGCCCGAGTTCGTCTACACCACCTACATCAACACCACCCCGAAGCAGCTCTGGCAGGCACTCACCGAACCCGCCTTCACCAGGCGCTACTGGGGAACCGAGTTCGAGTCGGACTGGCAGGTCGGCTCGCCGTTGCTGTGGCAGGAGGGCGACCAGAGCCCGCAGGACCTCGGCCAGGTCGTGCTGGAATCCGACCCGTACCGCCGGCTTTCCTACAGCTGGCACAACTACCAACCCATGCACGCGAAGCACTTCGGCTGGAGTGAAGCGGAGCTGGCTGAGCTGGTGAAGGAGAAGCTGAGCAAGGTGACCTTCGACATCGAAGAGCACGGCTCGGTCGTCCGGCTCACCGTCACCCACGACGGTTTCGAGGCGGAGACCAAGATGTACCAGGCGGTCAGCGGCAAGCTCGAAGGCAGTGGCGGCTGGCCGGAGCTGCTCGCCGGGCTGAAGACCTTGCTGGAGACCGGCGACCCGTTGCCCGAGCCCAGCTGAAGGTAGGTGTCGCAAACCTGCCAGACATCGGCGATGCGAGCTGCTGGACTTGCCGCCATGACGAGCACCCACCACGACCGTGCCCTGCGTTTCCGTGCCCTGCACCGGAAAGGCGACCCGCTGGTGTTGCCCAACGCCTGGGACGTGGCCGGCGCCCGCATCGCCGAGGCCGCCGGCGCGTCGGCGATCGCGACCACCAGCGCCGGAGTCGCCTGGAGCCTGGGCGCCCGCGACGGCGGCGGGCTCGGTCGTGACCGCGCGCTGGAGGTGGTGGCCGGGATCTGCGCCGCGACGGGCATCCCGGTCACCGCCGACCTCGAAAGCGGCTACGCCGCGAGCCCCGGCGAAGTCGGCGACACCACCACGCGGGTGCTGGAATGCGGGGTCGTGGGCGTCAACCTGGAGGACGCCGATCGGTCCGGGGCCGCGCCGCTGCGCCCGGCCGGAGAGCAGGGCGAACGGTTCTCAGCCGCCCGCCAAGCCGCCGACCGGGCCGGGATTCCGCTGTATATCAACGCGAGGATCGACACCTACCTGGTCGCCGGTGGCGCCGGGGACCAGGCCGCCCTGCTGGCGGACACCATCGACCGAGCAGCCGGCTACCTCGAAGCCGGCGCCGACGGGATCTTCGTGCCCGGCGTCGTCGATCCTCCGACGGTGTCCGCATTGGCCGAAGCCGTGGCCGCGCCGCTGAACATCATGGCGGGCCCCGGTGCGCCTTCGGTCGCGGAACTCGCCGCGCTCGGCGTCGCCAGGATCAGCATCGGCTCGGCGATCGCGCAGGCCGCCTACGCCCTCTTCCGGCGCGCCACCAAGGAACTGCTCGATGACGGCAGCTACCGGACGCTGGCCGAACCGCTCGACTACGGCGAGCTGAACGCGCTGTTCCGCGGCTGACCGGCCGGCCGGTCAGCGGGTCAGCACCGCCACCGGCAGCGCATAGCCGCGGATGCGCTGCGGGTGGTCGCCGACCGGGATCCTGGCCACTTCCCGCGCGTCGTCGAAGGACACCACCGACACGTCGTCGCTGTCCGCGTTGGCCAGGAAGCAGTAGCGGCCGGCCAGGTCGGCGGACGCCCAGTACGGCTTCTTCCCGGTCGGCACGATGCGGTCGGTGGTCAGCGCCGGCATCGACAGGATGGCCGCGTAGTCGGAGATCGTGCCCGCGTCGCAGAGTTTCGTACCCGCGGCGTTGACAGCGAGGCCGTGATGCGCGGAGTCCAGCGGGTAGTCCTCGCGCTTCAGCTGCTGCGCCTTTTCGCTGAGCGGCAGGTGCACCGAACGCGTGATGCGCCCCTCGGCGAGGTCGTACTCGACCAGGCCGTTGAAGAAGGACAGCTGCGTGTACAACTTGGTCTCGTCGGGCAGCACGACGAACGGCCGGATCCCGGCGCCGAGGTCGAGCGACCGGCGCACGGTCTTCGACGCGGCGTCGATGATGGTCAGCCTGCGCTTGCCCTTGAGCAGGTCGAGCGCCGGATCGTCCGGGGCGATCACGTTGCCGATACTGCCGTTGTAGATCGTCCGCCCGTCCCGCGAGTAGCGGTTCTCGTGCGGGAAGTCGGCCGTCGGCGTGGAGCCGGTGACCGCGCCGGTGGCGGTGTCCAGATAGTTCACCACGTTCGCGGTGGTCGCCGAGACGGTCAGCGTCCGGCCGTCCGGGGCCAGCGCCATGTGGTCGGACCGGTAACCCGACACGCGCTGGAACCACTGCTGGGCGCCGGTCGCGATGTCGAAGGCGGAAACGTCGCCGAGGCTGGGCCGCGAGACGTAGAGGGTCCGGCCGTCCGGGGAGACCGCAATGTCGTCGACGAGCTGGTCGTGTCCCTCGCCCGCGGTGTTGCGCACGGTCAGGTAGGCGATGTACTGATCCGGGGTCATCCCGGCGATCCGGTCCCGCAGGTCGGGCACCACGTTGACGCGCTGGTACCGGCCGAACCCGGCGGCGTCGACGAGGTCGACCGTGCCGTCCCAGTTGTTGCCGACCAGCATCACGTCCGTGCGCTGCTCCGCCGTCGCGGCGCCGGCACTCGCGCTGACCAGTGCCGCCGCCAGCACCGCCGCCAGGATCGTCGTCATCGCGCGGCGGAGCCGCACACCCTTGGTCCGCATCCCTTGTCTCCTTTGACGCCAACGCAGTGCGTCAAAGGTGTCGCGTGGGTGAGCACGCGGTCAACGAACTTCGGGTCCGGTGAGCACCCGGTTCATCACACAGTGACAAGCGGGCCGTTGGCGAGGGTAGATTGTCCGGAATCGACGACCACGGACTGGGGAATCGATGGGGCGAGCCGAGCGGGCCACGGTGCGAGCGGAGCTGACCCCGAACCTGTCCGAGGCCGGTCGGCAACTGGTCGCCACGGTGGTCGAGACCATCCCCGCCTACCGGTCGCTCGATCCGGCGCAGCTGGCCGAAGTCAGCGCGATCGCCGCCTGGACCTTCGGCCTGGTACTGGACTCCTGGGTGCAGGATACTCCGCTGGAGCCGCGGGACCTGCACCGTTTCCGGGGCATCGGCGCGGCAAGGGCGGCCGACGGCAGGCCGCTCGCGGCCGTGCTGCGCGCCTACCGGGTGGCCACCGGCACGGCCACCGAGTTGATCATGGAACACGGCCGGGACCGGCTGGAGATCGAAGATGTACTGGACCTGACCCGGCTGTGGACCGTGGTGCTGGACGAACTGTCCGAAGCGTTGTTCACCAGCTACACCGCCACCAGCGCACGGCTCAGCGGCGACCGCGACCGGGCCGTGCAGGCGCTGTTCGACGACCTGGTCGCCGGCCGCCGCACCTCGCACGGCGCGCTCGCCGACCGGTGCCACCAGCTCGGCGTCACCCTGCCGACCAGCCCGGCCCTGCTGCTGGCGCAGCCGCTGGACCCGGCATCGGCGGCGACCGCGGCCGATGCCGGCTCGCTGTTCGCCGGGCTGGCCGGCCCGGTGCTGGTCACCACCCGCGGTCGCCGGGCCGTGCTGCTGACACCGCCGCCGTCTCGTGCCGCGCTCGCGGCAGCGCTGGACGGGCGCGGCTGGTGCGGCTGCCTGAACGAAAACAGCCAGATCGACGAGCTGCCGGCCGCCCACCGGCTGGCCGCGGACGCGCTGGACGCCGCGCCGCCGCACGCCTACCGGGTGAACAGGCTGCTCACCGACGGCGACGCGCATACCCTCGCACTGCTCAACGCCCGGCCAACCGCGCACCCGCCGTCGGTCGTGCGCGCCGTGCTCGGCAGCCTCACCGAGCCGCGGCACGAGCACCTGATCGACGGCCTCGGCGCTTTCCTCGCCACCGGCTCGGCCACCGAGGCTGCCCGGTCGCTGCACCTGCATCCGCAGACCCTGCGCTACCGGCTGCGCCGGGTCCGCGAACTGACCGGCCGCGACCCGCGCGACCCGTGGGACCGGCTGGTCCTCGACATCGCCCGCCACCTCGCGGTCATCCCCACCGGCTGACTCACCCCACCGCGAGTCCCACCTTCCAACACCGCGAGTTCCACCTTCCAGCAGCGCGAGTTCCACCCCTGAAGTACTTGCACACGCCTGGTAGCGCGTTTAGCACGCTAACTGCACTTCAGGGCGGTGGGCTAGGTGAGCAGGCGCAGGTCGATCGACTCGCCCATCGCGCGGTAGCCGGCGTCGGACGGGT
Organism: Amycolatopsis nigrescens CSC17Ta-90; assembly: GCF_000384315.1. GTDB lineage: Bacteria > Actinomycetota > Actinomycetes > Mycobacteriales > Pseudonocardiaceae > Amycolatopsis > Amycolatopsis nigrescens. The sequence goes on from NZ_ARVW01000001.1 coordinate 1,561,940, forward strand.
GCAGGTGGTCGCCCGAGTCGTAGTCCGGCCGGATGCGCTGCGGGTCGGCCGGGTCGCGGACCACCTCGTCGAAGTCGAGCACGCCGTCGAAAACGCCGCTGGTGCGGATGAACTCGTTGGCCGCCAGCCGGACCGACTCCCGCTGCCCGGTGTAGGAACGCCAGCCCTTGAACGGGGTGATGGTCGCGCCGACCACGCGGAGGCCGTTGCCCCTCGCCTGCGCCGCGATCTGTCCGAGCGCGGCGGTCAGCCGGGTGGCGTCCGGCAGGTCGAGGTTGCCGATGTCGTTGATCCCGGCCAGCACGACCACGGTGCGCGCGCCGGTGGCGGTCGTGACGTCCCGGTCGAGCCTGGCGAGCGCGTTGGGACCGCCGATGCCGCCGGGCGCGCTGTCGTCGAGCACCCGGTTGCCGCTGATGCCGGCGTTGAGCACACCGAGCCTGGTCGGTCCCGGCCGGTCCTTCAGCCGGTCGGCCAGCACGTCCGGCCAGCGCCGGTTGGTGTTCGGCGTCGACTTGTCCCCGTCGGTGATCGAGTCGCCGAAGGCCACCACCGTGCCGCCGGCCGCGACGGCGCGCACCTCCACCCCGGTGACGTAGTGCCAGGCAGTGGTCGGAGTGCCGAAGGCCGCGCCCGACTCGGCGGCCGTGTGGTCGCCGCCGGTGCTGATGAAGGAGGTCTGGTATGCCCGCGGGTGCGTGCTCACCGGCCCGGACGGCTCCGGGGTGTAGGTGCTGACCAGCAGGTCGCCGTCCTCGGGCACGCCGAGCCGAACCGGGTCGCTGAGCACCTCAGCGCCGGGCGGGATGGTGATCGACGGGGAACCGCCGAACCGCAGCTCCCGCATGGTGCCGGGGACCGCGTCCGGCGCATCCGGCCTGGCGGCGACCGCGACCGTGACGCGGCCCATCAGCACCGGCACCCGGCCGAGCGCGTTGGACAGCCGGACCCGCGCCTCGGTGCCACCGACGCTGGTGTGCACGAGGTTGCGGATGGAGCGGTCCGGCATCCCGTGCTCGGTGGCGGTGTTCGCCATGGTGGTCTGCCAGCTGCCGGTCCACCGATCCCCGCGGCCGGGCAGCAGCAACTCCCACAGCCGCACCGCACCGGCCATCGCGCGGTACCCGGCGTCGGACGGGTGCAGATGATCACCCGAGTCGTACTCCGGCCGCAGCCGCTGCGGGACGGCCGGGTCGCGCAATGCCGCGTCGAAGTCGACCACCGAGTCGAAGGCGCCGCCGGTGCGGATGAACTCGTTCACCGCCAGCCGCACGCCCTCCAGTTCCTCGGTGTAGTTGCTCGATCCGCCGAACGGGGTGAGCGTGCCGCCGAGCACCCGCAGCCCTTTCGCCCTGGTCTGCTCGGCGATCTGCTTCAGCGCGGCGATGATGCCGGACGGCTCGTGGTGCTGCGGCTGCCCGCCGATGTCGTTGATGCCCAGCAGCACCACCACCGAGCGGGCACCGGTCGCGGTCAGCACGTCGCGGTCCAGCCTGGACAGCGCGTTCGGGTTCCAGGTGTCGCTGAGCAGCCGGTTCGAGCTGATCCCGGCGTTCAGCACGCCGAGGCCGGGCAGCCGCGCGGCGAGCAGGTCCGGCCAGCGGGAGTTGGCGTTCAGGGTGGAGGCGTTGCCGTCGGTGATCGAATCGCCGAGCAGCACCACCGAGCCCGGCGCCGGCCCGCCGCGCACGTCCACCCCGCTGACGTAGTGCCACGACGTGGTCCGCCCGGTGAACGCGGCACCGGACTCGTCGGCCGCGTGGTCGCCGCCCGTGCCGAGGAACGAGGTCTGGTTGGCCACCTGGTGGTAGGTCACCGGCCCGGACGGTTCCGGGGTGAACACGGTGACCAGCAGGTCACCCCGCTCGGGCACCCGGAACCGCAGCGGATCGCTGAGCGCCTCCGCGCCGGCCGGGATGGTGACCGAGGGGGCACCACCGAAGGTCAGCGCCCGCATCGTGCCGGGCACCGCGTCCGGCGAATCCGGCGCCACCGCGAGCGCGACCGTGACGTGGCCCATCCGCACGGCCGCCTTGCCGAACACATTGGACAGCCTGACCCGGACTTCCGAGCCGCCGGCGCTGGTGTGCACCAGGTTCCGGATCGAATGGTCCGGCAGTCCGTGCTCGGTATCCGGAGCGGTGCCGGACATGGCCGTCTGCCAGCTGCCGGTCCAGTTCCCGCCCGTAGTCACTTCTTCGGCCGCGGTCGCCCCCGTCGCCGACCCGAGTACCAGCAGAGTTGCCAAAGCCACCGCACGGAACACCTTTACCTCCCAGCACACCAGGTCAGCGGTCGTGAGTGAAAAGTGTTGCCCCAGCAACACTTTTCACTCACGACGTCGCTGGGGAAATGTGGACGTCGCGGGCGGCGAGTGGCACCTCGCCGGACGGGGTCCGCACGGTCAGTTCGAAGTCGTTGTGGTTCAACAGGAACAGCCACCTGGTGCCGTCCGCCGAGTGGCGCACGGTGGCCTCGACCCCGGCCGGCGCGCCCGGCAGCGCGGGCTCGACCCCGGCCGCTTCGCAGGCCATGGCCAGGATCGCGGCCATGCTCGCCGGGTCCGGCCGCGTGCCGAGGTAGTAGGCCACGCCGTCGCCGAACCGGTGCCGGGTGACCGCGGGCCGCCCGGCCAGCTCGCCCTCGGCGAAGGTTTGCAGCACCTCCGCCCCCTCGGTGTTGATCCATTCCGACCAGATGGTGCCGGATCCGCCGGAGAGCCCGATCGTGCCGCCCTCGGGCAGCGGGCAGAACTCCTCCACGGTCAGGCCGAGCAGTTCGCGGAACGGCGCCGGGTAGCCGCCGAGGTGCACCCGGTCGCAGCCGTCCACGATGCCGGAGAAGAACGACATCACCAGCTGCCCGCCACCCCGCACGTACTCCACGAGCCGTTCGGCAACCTCGGTTTCCACCAGGTACAGGTTCGGCACCACGAGCAGCCGGTAGCGGCTCAGGTCGGCGCTCGGCGGCACCACGTCGGCCGAAACGCCCGCTTCCCACAACGGCCGGTAGTGGCTGAGGTTGGCCTCCCGCAGGGTCAGGTCGGCGACCGGGTGCGCGTTGCTCTCCAGCGCCCAGCCGTTCGGCCAGTCCATCAGCAGCGCCGTTTCGGCCTCCATGCCGGAGCCGAGCACCCCGCCCAGCCCGGCCAGTTCCGCGCCGAGTTCGGCGACCTCCCGGAACACCCGGTTGTCCGCACCGCCGTGCGACACCATCGCCGAGTGGAACCGTTCGGCACCGCCCTGGGACTGCCGCCACTGGAAGAACATCACCGCGTCCGCGCCCCTGGCCACCGCCTGGTGGCTCCACAGCCGCATCTGCCCCGGCGCCTTGGCCGCGTTGCGCGGCCGCCAGTTCACCGCGCTCGGCGCCTGTTCCAGCAGCAGCCACGGTTTTCCGCCACCGAGCGAGCGCATCAGGTCGTAGGTGAACGCCGCTTCGATGTGCGAGTGCTCGTCGTGCGGGTCGGGATAGGAGTCGTAGGAGATCACGTCCTGGTGCCCGGCCCATGCCGCGTTGTCCACCCGGTGCCAGGCGCCGACGAAGTTCGTGGTCACCGGCACCGCCGGGGTCAGCTCCCGGATGATCTCCTTCTCCATCAGGAAGCACTCCAGCAGCGCGTCCGAGGAGAACCGCCGGAAGTCCAGCTGCTGCGCGGGATTCGGGAAGGTTGGCGCGGTCCGCGGCGGGAAGACCTCGGCGAAGTCGCTGTAGCGCTGCGACCAGAAGGCGGTGGACCACGCCTCGTTGAGCGCCTCGACCGAACCGTACCGCTCGTTCAGCCAGGTCCGGAACGCCTCCGCCGAAGTGGCGCAGTAGCACATCGGCACGTGGCAGCCGTACTCGTTCCCGATGTGCCACAGCGCCAGCGCCGGATGTTCCCGGTACCGCGTCACCAGCTGCCGCACCAGCCTGCCGGCGTGCTCGCGGTAGGCCGGGCTGGACGGGCAGAAGTGCTGTCGCGCACCGGGCCAGAGCACGGTGCCGTCCGCGCGTTCGGGCAGTGTCCCCGGATGCAGCCGCGCCAGCCACGGTGGCGGGGACGCGGTCATGGTCGCCAGGCAGACGCCGATATCGGCCCCGGCCAGCAGGTCCATCGCCCGGTCGAACCAGCCGAAGTCGTACTCGCCCGGCCGCGGCTCCACATTGGCCCAGGAGAAGATGCCCAGGGTCACCATGCTGACCCCGGCCCGCTTCATCAGCTCGATGTCCTCCGGCCACACGTCTTCCGGCCACTGCTCGGGGTTGTAGTCCGCGCCGAACCCGAATCGGCCCAGCCTGGGCTGCACGAGATTCACCCCTTCACGCTCCCTTCGGTCAGCCCGGTGCGCCAGAATCGTTGCAACGCGGCGATGGCGATCATCAACGGGATGACGGCGACGAAGGTGCCGCCCACCGTCATCTGGTAAAGGTCGGGCTGCCGCTCGGCGAACGAGTGCCATGACGTCAGGCCGAGGGTGATCGGGTACAGCTTCGGGTCCGACAGCATGATCAGCGGCAGGAAGTAGTTGTGCCAGATCGCGACGAACTGGAACATGAACACGGTGACCAGCGCGGGCGTCAGGATCCGCAGCACCACCCCGAAGAACACCCGCAGCTCGCTCGCCCCGTCGATCCTGGCCGCCTCCAGCAGCTCGTCCGGCACCGACGCCTCGGCGTAGATCCGGATCAGGTAGACGCCGAACGGGCTGACCAGGCTGGGCAGCAGCACCGCCGCGTAGGTGTTGTCCAGGTCGGCCTTGCTCAGCATCAGGTACAGCGGCAGTGCCAGCGCAGTGGCGGGCACCAGCACCCCGCCCAGCACCACGTTGAACACCGCTTCCCTGCCCCGGAAGTCGAACTTGGCCAGCGCGTAGCCGGCCGCGGCGGCCAGCAGCGTCGCGAAGGTCGCGCCGACTCCGGCGTACAGCACGGTGTTGAGCACCCAGCGCAGGTAGATGCCGTTGTCGTAGCTGAACACGTTCCGCAGGTTGGTCAGCAGCTGCGGCCGGTGGAACCACAGCCCGGAGGAGCCGAACATGTCCCCCGTGGTCTTGGTGGCGGCCACGATCAGCCAGTAGACCGGCAGCAGGAAGTAGACCGCGAAGACCGCGCTGACACCGATCACCAGCACCCGGGACGCCGGGGAGGTCTGTCCCTTCACCGCTTGCCCCCACGCCCGACCACATGCAGGAACCCGAAGGACAGCACGAAAGCACCCAAGGCCAGTAGTACCGCCTCCGCGGCCGCGAGGCCGTAGTTGTTGTTCTGGAACGCCTCGGTGTAGGCGGACAGGTTGGGGGTGTAGTCCACCCCGATCGCGGCGGTCAGCGGCCGCAGCACCTTGGGCTCGGCGAACAGCTGCAGGGTGCCGATGATGGTGAACACCGTGGTGAGCACGATCGCCGGCCGGATCAGCGGCAGCTTGATGTGCCAGATCACCTGCCACGGCCGCGCACCGTCCACAATGGCCGCTTCGTACAGCTCACCGGGGATCGACTTGAGCTGCGCGACGATCACCAGCATGTTGTAGCCGGCGAAGGCCCAGGTGACGATGTTCGCGATGGACCACAGCACGGCACCGGAGGAGAGCGGGTCCACCTCCAGGCCGAGTGCCGAGGTCAGGTCGATCAGCGGGCTCATCCCCGGCACGTATAGGAAGCCCCACAGGATCGTGGCGATCACTCCGGGCACCCCGTACGGCAGGAAGTACGCCGCGCGGAAGAACGACGGCCACTTCGCCGACGCGGCGTCCAGCAGCAGGGCCAGCACGATCGCCAGCAGGATCATCACCGGCACCTGCACCACCGCGAACAGCAGTACCCGGCCGAGACTTTCCACGAACCCGGTGGAGCCCAGCGCGGCCCCGAAGTTGTCCAGTCCGGCGAACACCGTCTTGGACCCGCCGAGGCCGAAAGCGCCGGTGCGCTTGGTGGTCAGCAGGCTCTGGTAGATCGCGTACCCGATCGGCGCGAGGAAGAAGACCGCGAAGAACACACCGAACGGCGCGAGGAACAGCCAGGGCACCATGGCGCGCCGGCGCTTGGCAGGCATCCGTGCTCAGCCCCCCACCTTGACCTGCAGGCCCTTGGTCTGCAGGTCGGCCACGGTCTTGTCCTGCACCACGCGCAGCGCGTCGGCGAGGGTGCCGCCGCCCGAGATCGACTCCTGCACCGCGGACTTGAGGTGGTCGAAGGTGGCCACGCTGGTCGGGTTCCACTTCCAGTTCTTGTCCACGTTGCGGTCCGCCTCGGCGAACACCTCGTTGATCTTCTGCCCGCCGAAGAACGGATATTCCTTCGCCTGCGCGGGACCGTCCGCGGCCTGCTGCGACGCGGGCCAGCCGGCGCCGCCGTCCATCAGCAGCCGCACGCTCTCCGGGTCGGAGTTCAGCCAGACCGCGAACTCCATCGCCTCCTTGGGGTACTTCGCACCCTTGAGCACCGCGGACGAGGAGCCGCCCCAGTTGGCCGACGCCCTGGCGCCGGCGTCCCACTGCGGCATGTAGGCGACCCGCCACTTGCCCGAGGTGTCCGGCGCGTTACCGGCCATGATCGCGTCACCCCACTGCGGGCCGACCCAGGCGGCGATCTTGCCGTCCTGCAGGTCGGCGTACCACGGGCCCTGCTGGGTCGGCTGCACCTTCACCAGGTCGTCTTTCACCATCCGGTCCCAGTAGTCGGCAACCTTCCTGGTCTGCGGGTTGCCCATGTCGACGGTCCAGGTGTCGCCTTCGGTGCCGAACCAGTGCGCGCCCGCCTGCCAGGACAGCGAGGTGAACCAACCGGCGTCGGTGGGCGGGAACGAGGTGAGGTACGCGGACGGGTCGGCGGCACGGACCTTGCGCGCGGCCTGCTCGAACTCGGCCCAGGTCGCGGGCGGGGTGATGCCCCACTTCTCGAACAGGTCGCTGCGGTAGTAGAGGGCCATCGGGCCGGAGGCCTGCGGGATCGCGTAGACGCCTTCGCCGAAGGAGCCCTGTCCCCACTGCCAGTCCACGAACTTGCTCTTGTGCTCTTCCACGCCGTACGGCTTGAGGTCGGTCAGGCCGTCGGACAGCAGGAAGTTCGGGATCGCCTGGTACTCGACCTGTGCGATGTCCGGCGGGGTGCCGGCCTGGATGGCGGAGAACATCTTCGGGTAGCCGCCCTGGCCGCCGGCCGGGATCTTCTCCAGCTTGACCTGCACCTCGGGGTTGCGCTGGTTCCACAGGTCCACCGACTTGCTCGCGCCGGGCACCCAGGACCAGAAGGTCATGGTGATCTTCTCGCCGGGTTTGCGGGCCGGTGCCGCCCCCGGCTCGTCGCCGCTGCCGCAGGCGGTGCCCACCAGAGCGAGAACTACCAGCAGGGGCAACAGGATTCGGGGGAAAGAGCCGTGACGCGCCATTGGGTTCCAACCTCTCTTCCCAGCATGACATTGGACGTCAGACGTAGGATGACCAGCGACCGTAGCCGGAGGTCCGCGGTCGCGCAAGAGTCTTGTCAGCGGAAGCCTGGGGTCGTAATGTCCGACATCCCATGTCCTACGTCGATCATGGTGAACGATCGATCCGTCGCTGTCGAGGGTGGAGACGAAACCCATGAAAAGAGCGATTGCCGGTTCCCTGCTGACCGGGCTGGTGCTGGCGGCGGGCGTCGTCCCGGCGCGGTCCCAGCCCGCCGAGAACCTCGCCAAGCCCGCGCCCGCGTTCACCGAAGAGCTCCTGTTCAAAGCGGGCACCGACGGCTACAGCTGCTTCCGGATCCCGGCGATCGTGCGCGCCAAGGACGGCGCGCTGCTCGCCTTCGCCGAAGGCCGGGTGAAGGACTGCGGCGACGACGGCAACATCGACCTGGTGCTCAAGCGGTCCGCCGACGGCGGGCGGACCTGGGGCCCGGTGCAGGTGGTGGCCAGGGGTGACGGCGACACCAGGGGCAACCCCTCGCCGATCGTGGACGAGCGCACCGGCCGGGTGGTGCTGCTGACCACGTTCAACCCCGGGGACAACGACCACGACCGGCGCCCGTTCGTGCAGTACAGCGACGACAGCGGGGCGAGCTGGACAGCGCCGCGCGAGCTCAGCGCACAGATCAGCCGCCCGGAGTGGAACCGGTGGTACGCCACCGGCCCGATGCACGGCATCCAGCTGCGCCGCGGCCCGCACGCCGGGCGGCTTGTAGTCGGCGTCAACCACGAGACCGTGGACGGCACCCGCGGCATCTACGGCGCCGCGCTCGTCTACAGCGACGACGGCGGCACCACCTGGCAGATCGGCGCGGATGTCGAAAGCGACGACAACACCGTGAAGCCGCAGGAGATGAGCGTGGTCGAGCTGACCGACGGGCGGCTGTACGTGGCCGCGCGGGACCAGAACGGCACCGACCACGGCCACCGCGCCTTCGCCACCAGCGGCGACGGCGGCCAGAGCTACCAGGCGCCGTTCGCCACCATTCCGGAGCTCACTGCGCCGATCATCCAGGCATCCACCCTCCGGCTGCACGCGCGCGACCAGGGCGACCGCACGAACCGCATCCTGTTCTCGTCGCCGGCGCATCCCGCGTCGCGTGAGGCGATGACGGTCCGTTCGTCCACCGACGAGGGCCGCAGCTGGGAAAGCTGGCAGCGGGGCAAGGTGATCTCCTACGACTTCGCCGCCTATTCCGACCTGGTGCAGCTCGGCGACTCGGAGATCGGGCTGCTCTACGAAGCGGGCACGCGTAGTGCGTACGAAGCCATTCGCTGGGCCAGGTTCAACGAGTCCTATTTGGACTCCCCCAATCCGCCGGCGCCGGGAACTGGTCCCGCGCCCGCACCCGGCCCGGTCACCCCGGACGAGTCCGGCAGGCGCAACACCGCCTACGTCCGCGGCGGCGCGCAGCTCGGCGAAGGCCGCTACGGCAAGGCGATGACCCTCGACGGGGTGGACGACCAGGTTCGGCTGCCGTTCACCCGTTCGCTGGACCTCGGCGCCGACGACTTCACCCTGACCGCCTGGGTCCGCTACGGCGAGCGGACCGGTTCGCAGGTACTGCTGTGGGGCTACCGGATCGGCGAGGGACCGACCCCTGGCATCTGGCTGCGCGCGGAGCCGGAGAGCAACCGGATCCGCGGCTTCCTCGGCACCGACGGCGGCACGGCCACGGTGTCCTCCACCGGCGCGTACAACGACCAGCAGTGGCACCACGTGGCGCTACGCCGGGCGGGTGATCTGTTCTCCCTGTACATCGACGGCGCGCATGTCGCGTCGACGACCGCGCAGACCGGATCCGCGACCACCGGCAAGGAGTTCCGGATCGACGGCTTTTCCGTTGGCGCCAGGCTGGACGGCGCGCAGCCGCTGCGGGGCGCGGTGGACGAGGTCCGGGTCTACCGGCGGGCGTTGAGCGCGCCGGAGCTGGCGGTGGTGCACAACGCCAACGCCACACCGGCGGGTAACCTCGAGCTGCGGCTGCCGATGGAACGGATCGGGCCGAGGTAGATTCGAGTCCTTATTGGACGTCCCACGTCGGGCTAGTTCGGGGAGGCCACCATGTCCGAGGAACGCCATCCGGCCCGGCTGACCACCAGGATGGGCAGGGCGATCCGGGACGAGATCACCGGACTGATCCTGGACCGCGGGCTGCAACCGGGCGACCCCCTGCCGACCGAGACCGAACTGGTCGAGGCGCTGGGGGTCAGCCGGAACTCCATCCGGGAGGCGCTCAAGGCACTGCAGGCGCTGGACATCGTGGAGATCCGGCACGGCCACGGCACCTACGTCGGCCGGCTTTCGCTCGACCCGCTCGCCGACGGGCTGACCTTCCGGGTGCTGCACGGCCTCGGCAACGACCTGCGCTCGATGGACGAGATCCTCGAGGTCAGGGAGGCGCTGGAGGCGGCGCTGATCCACCGGGTCGCCTCGGCGGTGCCCGAGCAGGACCTGGCCGCGCTGGACGAGGTGACCCGCCGGATGAGCGCACGGGCGAAGGCGGGCGAGACCTTCGCCGACGAGGACCGCGAGTTCCACGAACTGCTGTACCGCTCGCTGGACAACGCACTGGTCACCCAGCTGCTCCGGGCGTTCTGGGACGTCTACCACCGGGTGAACCACCGGCTCGGCGTCACCGACCCTGATCCGGTGGAAACCGTGAAACGGCACCGCGCCATCGTCAACGCACTGCGCAAGCGCGATGTGACCCGCGCGGAAAAGGCGATGGCCGAGCATTTCCGCAACCTCGACGTCCGAATGGCCCAGCTCTCCCGCCGTCGTCTCGGCTGAACAGGTGTAGTCCGCTACACCAGATTTACTGCAGTCAGCGCCCTGCGACCGCATCCCCCATCCCGATAACCTGCAGTTGTCCATTCAGGGGAAGGGGATCTTGGTGAGTACAGGTATTCGCAGATTCGGCACCGCGGTGCTGACGGCCGCGTTGGTCACCGGATTGACCGCCACCACGGCCACCGCCGCGCCGGAACGCACCGAACTGCGGCAGGCGATGAACGAGCTGGTCACCGCCGGGGGCGCCGGGGTGCAGGTGCGCGTGCACGACGGGCAGGGAAACTGGGCCGGCAGCGCCGGAACGCGGGAGCTCGGCGGGCACGCCAAGGTGCCGACCGACGGGCGCTACCGGGTCGGCAGCATCACGAAGACCTTCGTCTCCACGGTGATCCTGCAGCTGGTCGGCGAGGGCAAGGTCGAACTGGACAAGCCGGTCGATCAGTACCTGCCGCGGTTCGGCCTGGATCGCCGCATCACCGTGCGGATGATCCTGCAGCACACCAGCGGGCTGTTCAACTACACCGGGGAGGTCAACCCGGACGGCTCGCTCGACCCGGGAATTCCGTTGGACGGCCAGGAGTTCATCGACAAGCGGTTCCACACCTACCAGCCGGAGGAGCTGGTCGGGGTGGCGCTGGCCAAGCCGCCGAGGTTCGAGCCCGGCACCAGCTGGTCCTACTCCAACACCAACTACGTGCTGGCCGGACTGCTCGTGGAGCAGCTCACCGGCACCGACTACACCGAACAGCTGAGCCGCCGCATCCTGCACCCGCTCGGCCTGCGGGACACCTCCTTCCCCGGCACCAGGCCCGGGATCCCCGGCCCGCACGCGCACGGCTACTACGCCTACTCGGTCGAAGGCGAGCGCAAGCTCGTGGACATCACCAAGCTCAACCCGTCCTGGGCGACCTCGGCCGGGGAGATCATCTCCACCACCAAGGACCTGGACCGGTTCATCACCGGCCTGCTCGGCGGCAAGCTCCTCAGCCCGCCGCTGCTCGCCGAAATGCTCAAGATGGCCCCGGCCGGCGAACTCGGCGCGTACGGCCTCGGCGTGCAGAAAATGGAAACCGGCTGCGGTGAGCCGGTCTACGGGCACACCGGCGGAATCCACGGCTACCAGTCCTTCCTGTTCAGCACTCTCGACGGCACCAACCGCCTGGAGATCTCGCTGACCCAGGGCGACGTGGACACCAGCGACCCGGCCGCCGCCGAGAAGTACTACCGGGCGGCGGAAAAGGTCGCCGTCGTAGCAGCTTGCGGCAAGACCCCGCCAGTCGCGCAGCGGCAACTCGTCGACCTGCGCTAGCCGGGCACACCGGCGAGTCCCACACTCGCGGGGCGCGAGTCCCACGTTCGCGCCCCGCGAGTTCTGCGTTCAGGCAGTGGGAGTTCTGCGTTCGTGCTGGAGGCTGCGGGCTTGGCGCATGAGCAGCTCGTAGGCCAGAAGCAGGGCCAGTGGCGGCCAGGCGGCGACTATCCGGCCTTCCCAGGTCGGCTCTGCGGCCGCGATGTTCGCGGCCAGCGACGCGGCGATGCCGAGCACCAGGGAACACCAGGCGAGCGCACCACCGCTCTGGCCCTGACGGCGGCGGACGAGCATCGACATGGACGCGGCGATGATCAGTCCGTCCACCGCGAGCGGCAGCAGCCAGGCACGCCACTGTTCACCGGCGCGGTGGGCCAGCTCGTACATGTGCGCGTAGCTGACCACGGCGGCGACCAGTGCGACCACCGCGACCGCGGCCACCGTCGTGCGCTGGACGGCCACGCTCACGCCGGGCGGCAGCTCCGCCCTGGCCGGCGCGGCCACCGCACGCACCGCCGGCACCGGCGGCGGCTCGGGAGCCGACGGCCGCGGCTCGGCGGCGGCCCTGGTTTCGGTGGCGACGGTCGAGACCGGCGCCGAGGGCTCGTCCTGCCATTCGGGTTTCGGCGACGGTTCGTCCTGGGCACGGACCTCGGCGATCCGGTCCCGGCCCCAGCGGTCGCTGCGCGAGAACATCTCCCCCAGTGCCCTGCCGGACAGCGGCATCTCCGCGGCGACGCTCTGCCGATAAGTTTCCCGCGCCTGCACCCGGGCTTCCTCCCGGCTCTGTTCCCGGCGATCGTTGAACGTGTCCACCTCGGCCGTCATGGGCGACACCCTCTCAGGCACCCCCGACAGAACCGCGGGACGGACGCCGCGGGTCACCCGGCGGTGTCCGGCTCCAGCCCCAGGACCATGGCCGCGCCGCGGAACAACTCCTCGCGCAGCTCGTCCCCCGGCACGTCGGTGAAGTAGCTGATCGGGTCGGTGGCCGCGGCCAGTGCCTGCGCCGCCCGCAGCCGCCCGCGCCAGTCCGGGTCGGGGCCGGCCAGCAGCGTGGTGGCCCGTTCCATGATGGTCAGCACCCTGGACATGAGCTGGGTGGTCTCCTCGCCGTAGACCGACGCATCCCTGAGCAGCAGCACCATCACATCGCGGTGGGTGACCATGACATCGATGCATCCGCGGAGCACCCGATGCCGGACCTCGACCACTTCCGCCTCGACCCCGGTGTCCTCCACGGTGGCGGCCAGCTGGTCGACCGGACCGGCGAGCAGGCTCTCCAGAATCTCGGTCTTGCTGCGGAAATGGTGGTACAGCGAAGGTTTGGTGATCCCGACGCGCTCGGCGATCTCCCGCATCGAAGCCGCCCGGTAGGTGTGCGCGCTGAACAGGTCCCTGGCCGTGTCCAGGATCCGCTCACGCGTGCCGCCTGTCTCCTGCCGGCTCAACGGCGCCCTCTCCTTCGGTCCGGATCTCGGCCGCCATCCTACCGAGAGGTAGGCGACCTCCTCAGCCCGTTCGGCCAGGCAGGCTGCCGTACACCGCTTCGACCAAAGTGGACACCCGGAAGTCGTTGCCCTCCAGCAGTTCCGAGCCGCGGTTGGGCGTGTAACCGAAGGCGAGCTCGTGCTCCGGATCGGCGAAGGCGAACGAGCCGGTGGCGCCACCGTGCCCGAACGCCCCGGCGGGCAGAGCAGCCGGCACGAACGGGCCTCCGGGCAGCATGAAGCCGAGACCCCAGTCGGTGCGGAGGTCGAGCACCCGGTCCAGCCCGGTCGAATGCACGCGGCGGGCCTGGTCGACCAGCTCGGGGCCGAGCAGCCGGATGCCGTCCACCTCGCCGATCAGCGCGCCGAAGAACCGGGCGAGCCCGACGGCACTGGCCACCCCGTCCGTGGACGGCGCCTCCACTCGCACGTACGCCGGGTCGTTCACCGACTCCCAGCCGATCAGGAAACTGCCGTAGAAAGCGCGGTAGGTCAGCGAGTCCGGGTCTTCGAGCTTCTTGTACAGCCCTCGCATCTCGGGCAGCTGGGAACCGAGCACCACGTCTCCGGCGACCTCGGGCATGACCAGCTTGGCCAGCCGGGGCAGTTCGGCTTCCGGCAGCCCGACGAAGCAGTCCAGCCCCAGCGGGCCGGCTATCTCGGTGGCGAAGAACGGCCCGACGGTCCGCCCGGTGACCCGCTGGATCACCGCGCTGAGCGTGTGCCCGATGGTCACCCCGTGGTAGCCGTGCGCGGTGCCCGGCTCCCATTCGGGTCGGGCGGCCGCGATGGCCTCGAAGATCGGCGTCCCGGCCGCCAAGTCCTGGTAGGTCATCGGGCGGTGGGCCAGGCTGACCACGCCGGACCGGTGGCTGAGCAGCATCCGCACGGTGATCGACGCCTTGCCCTCGGCCGCGAACTCCGGCCAGTAGGCGGCGATGGGCGTGTCCAGGTCCAGCATGCCGCGCTCGACCAGCAGCAACGCGGACACCACGGCCATCGTCTTGGTGGTCGACGCGATGGCGACCAGGGTGTCCGGCCGCCACGGTGTGCCGGCATCGGGATCGGCGAGCCCGCCCGACAGCTCCACCACCACCCGGCCGCGGTGGCGCACCGCCAGGCCCGCTCCCACTTCCGCCTGCTCGGCGAAGTTGCGCTCGAAGGCCGCCTGCACCGCTTCGAACCCGGCTTCGACGAAACCGTTGATATCTGCCATGAAATTCTCCCTACCTATCGGTCGGTCGGTTCACCGCAAGTTAGCCTACCTACCGGTCGGATGGCAAGATAGGTCAGGGCATGCTGTACTGTTTCGTCTGTGCTGACATATGAGACGCGGGAGTCCGCACTGGCGCGACTGGGCAGGGCGCTGGCCGACCCGACCCGGTGCCGGATCCTGACCGCGCTGCTGGACGGGGTGCACTACCCGGGTCAACTGGCCACCACGCTCGGGCTGAGCCGGTCGAACGTGTCGAACCACCTGTCCTGCCTGCGCGGCTGCGGCCTGGTGGTGGCGACCTACCAGGGCAGGCAGGTGCACTACGCGCTGGCCGACCCGCACCTGGCCAACGCGCTGGCCGAATTGGTCAAGGTGGTGCTCGCCGTCGACCCCGCCGAGGAATGCGCCGACGAGCGGGTGCCGGCGGAAGCGCCATGAGCACCCCGGAAACCCGGGCGTGCGACGACGGCTGCTGCGCCGCACCGGCCACGGTGACCGCGGCGCGGCGGGCGGCGCTGGGCCGCCGGGTGCGGTGGCTGGTCGCGGCCACGATCACCTACAACGTCATCGAAGCCGTGGTCGCGATCTCCGCCGGCGCCGAGGCGTCCTCCGCCGCGCTGATCGGCTTCGGGCTGGACTCGGTGATCGAGGTCGCCTCCGCCGCTGCGGTGGCCTGGCAGTTCTCCGGCCCCGACCCGGAGGCCAGGGAACGCACCGCGCTGAAGGTGATCGCGGTGTCCTTCTTCGCCCTCGCCGGCTATGTCGCCTTCGAAGCGGTCCGCACGCTGACCGGGGCCGAGCCGGCGGAGGGGTCCACCGTGGGCATCGTGCTGGCGGCGGTGTCCCTGCTGGTCATGCCCGGCCTGTCCTACGCGCAGCGCCGCGCCGGCCGGGAGCTGGGCTCGGCCAGCGCGGTCGCCGACTCGCACCAAACCCTGTTGTGCACCTACCTTTCCGGGGTGCTGCTGGTCGGGCTGCTGCTCAACGCCCTGTTCGGCTGGTACTGGGCGGACCCGGCCGTCGCACTGGTGATCGCCGTCGTCGCGGTGAAGGAAGGCCGCACGGCTTGGCGCGGCGAGCACTGCTGCTGAACCGGCAGTAGTTCCGAGTCAGGTTTCCTAGCGGAACGCGGCGTCCGCTTCCGGCAGGTATCCGAAGAGGCCGGGCAGTCCGCCGGTGTGCAGGAACACCACCTGCTCACCGGGCCCGATCTCCCCTCGGCCGATCGAATGCGCCATCGCGGCGGCGGCCTTGCCGGTGTACACCGGGTCCAGCGCGACCCCTTCGGTACGGCCGAACAACCGCAGCGCCGCCCAGGCGGCCTCGGTGGGCACCCCGTACCGAGGGCCGCGGAAGGCGTCGTCGACCAGGACGTGGTCCAGCTCCGGCGAAGGAAGGCCGAGCAATCGCGTCACCTCACCGGCCAGCCGGTGCAAGGTCCGCGCGGACTCCTCGGCCGGATTGACCACGCAGGCCGCGTCCACGATCCCGGGCCAGCCGAGTGCCGCGGCGCCCACCGCGAACCCGGCCACGGTGCCCCCGGTCCCGAACGGGATCACCACCCGCGCCCGGTCGATACCCCGCTCGGCCAGCTGCCCGATCAACTCCCCGGCGGCCGCCACATAGCCGAGCAGGCCGATGTCGTTCGAGCCGCCGAGCGGGATGCCGAAGACCTTGCGTCCCTGGGCCGCCGCCTCCGCCAGCAACTCCCGGTGCACGGAATCCGCGTGTGCGGCGTCCTCGCAGATGTGCACCTTGGCGCCGAAAAGGCGGTCGAGCAGCATGTTGCCGGACCGGCGGTAGGCGTCACCGTCGCGCGGCACCTTGGCGGTGAGCACGAGCTCGCACCGCAACCCCACCCTGGCGCAGGCAGCCGCGGTCTCCCGACCGTGGTTCGTCTGCAGGGCACCGAAAGTGATCACCGTGTCCGCGCCGTCGGCCAGCGCCCTGCCCAGCAGGAACTCCAGCTTCCGCAGCTTGTTCCCGCCCGCGCCGACCCCGCACAGGTCATCGCGCTTGAGCAGCACCCGTGGCCCGCCGAGCGCGGCGGTCAACCGGGAAGCGTCCTCCAGCGGGCTCGGCCACTGCCCCAGCGCCACCCGCGGAAAGGAATCCAGGCTCGGGATCACCGCCACCTCCCAGCTCGACGAAAACCCGATCACCAGTCATACCCGAGCGCGGGAGATCTGCGCCTACCCGCGGCTGCCCCAATGCCCGCGGTGCACCACGTCGGCGACGCCCCGGCGCCGCTCCGCGACCCGCGCGGTGTGCGGTGGCACGTCGGGCGACCGGTGGCCGACGGTGATCCCGCCGATCGGCGCGTAGTCGCCGGGAATTCCGAACTCGGCCCGGAACGGTTCGAGATGTTCGGGCGCGATCCCGAAGAAGCAGGCGCCGAGACCTTCGTCCACGGCGGTCAGCAGCATCATCAGGGCGGCCATGCCGGTGTCGATATGCCAGTACGGTGCCGGCCATCTGGCCTCCGCCCTGTCCTCCCATCCCTTGTCCGGCTCGGCGTACCGCTCCAGATAGGCGTTCTTGTGCGCCAGCGGCACGACCACCAGCGGCGCGTCCAGCATCGTCGGCGTCTGCTCGGCCCTGGTCGGCACGAACGGCCAGAAACGAGCCCGGTCGGCGGGTTCGGTCAGCGCGAGAAACGCCCAGCCCTGCGTGAAACCGGCCGACGGTGCCCGCAGCGCGTGGCTCAGCACCCGCTCCACGACCTCCGGGGAAAGCGGCTGATCGGTGTAGTGGCGCACCATCCGGCGCCGCCTGATCACTTCGGAGAACTCCATCGCCCGACCGTATTCGGCGGTACCGACAAGAACGATACCGACAAGACCGGTGCGGAATCAGCGATGATGGAATTAGCGACGGCAAGGGGGGCCATAGCATGCGCGTCGGCAAGGGGGACCACATATCGGCGATGGCCGTTCGCGGCGTGACGGCACCCCGCCGCTGGGCGCTGTGGTCGCAACGCCCCAGGGTGATCGGCTACCTCCTGGTCTGCACGGCCGCCGTGCTGGTCACGACGGCCGTACTGGCGCCAACCACCGTGATCCGGAGCAAAGACCTGGTGGCGCTGGGCGCGCTGGTCGCACTGGGCGTGCTCCAGGTCGAACTCGGCCGGCAGGTGGAACGCGTTCGTCGCCGGGATTTCGGCACCGTGCACATCAACATGACCTCGGTATGGCTGTTCGCCGGCGTACTGCTGCTGCCGCCGGTGCTGACCGCGGCCCTCACCGCCGCCCTGTACCTCCATCTCGCGGTGCGCGTCTGGCGCTGGCTCCAGCGCGTGCCGACGTTCCTCAGCGTCAGCAACGCGATAATCCTCATGCTGACCTGCTACGCGTCGAAGGCGGTGTTCGCGCTGTGCGGTTTCGCCGACCTGCCGTCCGCGGTCGCGGCAGGCCGGCCGGGAGCGGTGGCCGTGGTGGCCGCACTCGCGACGCACTTCGTGGTCAACGCCGCGCTGGTGCTGCCGGCGAGGGAACGGCCCGGCCGCACGATGCGGGAGCTGTTCGGCGACTGGACCGACAACGCGCTGGAAGTGGCCACACTCTGCCTCGGCGCGCTCTACGCGCTGGTCACGGACATCCTGCCCGGCCTGGTGCTGCTGGTCCTGCCGCCGCTGCTGGTGCTGCACCGCAGCGTGTTGATCCGGCAGTTGGAGACCGCCGCGACCGTGGACGGCAAGACCGGCCTGCTCAACAACCCCGGGTGGCACGCGCTCGCCGAGCAAACCCTGCTACGGGCCCGGCGGCAGCGCATCACCTTCGGTCTGCTGATGATCGACCTCGACTTCTTCAAGCGGGTCAACGACACCTACGGCCACCTCGCCGGCGACGACGTGCTCCGGGCGGTGGCCGCCACGATCACCGCCGAAGTCCGCCCCAACGACGCCGTCGGGCGCTTCGGCGGCGAAGAGTTCGTCGTCCTGCTACCCGACGTCACCGGAGACGACATCACGGCCGTGGCCGAACGCATCCGCACGGCGATCAGCGAGCTGACCATCAAGGTGGTCGTCTCGGGCACCACCCAGCTCGTCGACGGGCTGTCCGCCTCCATCGGCACCGCGATCTACCCGCTGGCGGGCACCGGAATCCAATGGCTGCTCGACGCCGCGGACGCCGCTTGCTACCAGGCGAAAAAGTCGGGCCGCAACCGGATCGTGCAGACCAGCGAGCTCAGCTGAGCCCGAGGCGGTGCCGCTCGGCCAGCACGATCCGCTCGGCGACCGGCAGGCTCTCGTCGTCGAGGGTGTCCGGCCGGTGCTCGGCGGCGTCCACCGCGCGGCGGTCCAGGTCCTTCGCGTCGCTCTTGCGCGCGAACTCGTCGAACAGCAGCCTCTTGCGTTCCTGGACCTCGCGCATCCGCTCGTCCACGCTGTCCTTCGCCAGCAACCGGTGCACCTGCACGGTGCGGATCTGCCCCATCCGGTGTGCCCGCGCGACCGCCTGGTCCTCGGTGCTCGGCTTCCACTGCGGCTCGGCGAGGATCACCACCGACGCGGCCTGCACGTTCAGGCCGACCCCGCCCGCCTCGATCTGGCTGAGCAGCACCGCGTGCCCCCGGCGCGCGGTGAACTCGTCGACGAGGCGCTGCCGCTCCCCCGGCGGAACCCTGCCGCTGATCGGCCCGGCGGCCTCCGCCCCGATCGCGGCCTGGATCTTCCCCAGCACTCCCAGGAAGAACGAGAAGACGATCACCTTCCGCTCCTCTTCGCGGGCCTCCTCGACGATCTCGCTGATCCGCTCCAGCTTCGCCGAGTACACCGATTCGAACGCAGCCTGCCGCATCGCCATCAGGTTCCTGGACCGGACGGCGGCCAGATAGGCGGCCTGGTCCGCGGACCTGAGCAGCACCCAGTCGTCCACCTCGATCTTCTCCGGCAGCTCGGTGAGCACGTCCTCCTGGTTGCGCCGCAGGTAAACCGGCGCCACCGCACGCCGGAACCGGTTCGCGCCCGCCACCGCGTCATGGGCGTCGACCCGCCGCGCGATCCCCGGCTGCAGGTAGCCGACCAGGGTGCGGAACTCCTCCACCCGGTTCTCCATCGGGGTGCCGGTGAGGAACAGGGCGCGCTGTGCCCGCGCGGCCGCGGCAGCCACCATCCGCGACCGTTCGGCTTTCGGGTTCTTCACGTAGTGCGCCTCGTCGACGACCAGCATCGCCGATTCGGCTTCCCGCACCTCGTCGAGACGGCCCAGCGTGCCGAAGGTGGTGACCGCGACCCCGCCGGTGCGCAGCCAGCGCCGGGCCGCGGCCGCCCGGTTCGGGCCGTGCAGGCTGTGCGGGGTCAGCCTGCTGTGCTTGGTGATCTCGTTCAGCCAGTTCATCTGCACACTGGCCGGGCAGACGACCAGGAAGCGCCGCTGCCCACCGGCCGCCAGATGGGCCAGCACCGCCAGCGCCTGCACCGTCTTGCCGAGCCCCATCTCGTCGCCGAGGATCGACCGTTCCTGGTGGATGGCGTACTGCGCACCGAAAACCTGGTAGCCGCGCAGCGTCGCCTTGAGCTCGCTGGTGTCCAGCGGGACGGCGGTGATCCGCTGCCGGAGCTCGGCCGGCACGAAACCCTGCGCCGCTTCCAGATCGACGTCGTCACCAGCGCCGCCGACGGTGGACAGCAGCGCGTTGACCGACGCCGCGTCGGTGGCGTACGCACGCCAGAGCTTCTCGTCGGTGTACCCGGCCAAGCCGACCGTGCGCTCGTGTCTTTCGACCGCGTCCCGAAGCTCCTGGGCGAGCGAGGTGGCGCAGCACGCCTCCAACTCGGCCAGCGCGACCAGCGCGGTCCGTTTTTTCGACCGGCGGGAAAGCAGCATGGTCCGCCGCCTTGTCGTCGGACCGGCGGCTTCCAGCAGTGGCGTCGCCTGCTCGCTGAACTCACGGTGCAGCGGGCCGAGCGCGACGGCCGCATCGTCGGCGAACCGGATGGCGGTGAGCGTCGCCAGCAGGTCGCGTTGCGGCGGATCGGGATGGTCGGCCCGGAACCGGAACCGGGTGGACCCGGCCAGCTGGGTCGCGATCGACCGGGCGGCCCGGTAGATCGGCTCGGCCGTTTTCGGGCCGATACCGGGAATCGCGGTGAGCTCCTCGGCGGAGGCGTCCGCGACCTGTGCGACCGTCCGGTACCCGGCGGCGTGCACGGCGTCGAGCTTGCCGCCCTTGCCGGTGACCTCCCGCAACGCCGACACCGGTTTCTCCGCCAGTTCGGCCCGCACCTGCCGCAGCGTCAGCCCGGCCACCTGCCGCTCGGCCAACGCCCGCAGCTCCGCCGGCTGTGCGAGCAACGTCTCCGCGCGCCGGAGCAGGCTCGCGGTCTCGTCAGCGAGGGCTCGCGCACCGGCACCGACCTTCGACCTGGCCGCTTCGACGGCGGCGGCAGCGGCATCGGGGACCTGCGGCAAGTCGCACCTCCGGGCAAACACTCGGATTTGCCTTGGCGATTCGTACGTGACGACAATATGGCGTGAATTCGGAGCCCAGCCGACCGGCGGCACCGGGAACCCTGTCCGTGGTGACGGCACTGCTCCCCCGGGTCGACGAAATCGCCGCCGCCGTGGTGCTGCGCTGCGCCGAAGAGATCCCGGCCTACCGGCTGCTGCCGGCAAGCGTCATCGAAAGCGATCTCGTCGCGAACACCAAGGCCGTCCTGGAGCTGTTCTTCAGCACCGTCGCCGAAGGCAGGGCGCCGACCGACCGGGAACTCGAACTGCCGGTCACCTGGGGCTCCGAACGCGCGCGGGACGGTCTGCCGCTGGACGCGGTGCTGCGGATGTACCCGCTCGGCGCGCAGGAGGCGTGGCGGCTCGCCAACGAGACCACCGACCCGGCCCGGCGCCTGGAGCTGCTGGACATGGTCGGCCGGCTGCTCGATTTCCTGGCCATCGTGCTGCCCCAAGTCGCGGCCGCCTACCTGCGGGAACGGGACGACCTGGACTGGGAGCGGCGGGAAGGGCGGCAGAACCTGGCCAGCACCCTGCTGGCCGGACGCCCCGCCGAACGGGCCGCTGAGCGATCGGGGCGCGGGCTCGCCGAGCGCTACCGCGTGGTCGTGTTCCACCTGCCCGAGCTGCCAGCCGACACCAGCACCCGCGCCACCACCGACCGGTTCCGCTCGATCCAGCACGAGCTCGACGCCGAGCAGGACGTGCTGACCACCTTCGAACGCGACGGCGGGGTCCTGCTCGTCCCCGCCGGGCAGGACGGACAGGCCGGACAGGACCGGCGGGCCAGGGCCGAGGTGGCCAGGCTGCTCGGCCGGATCGACAAGGCGGCAGGCACCCGGTGCGCGGCCGGCGCGGCCACCGCAGACGGGCACGCCGGCATCCCCGCCGCGCACGACGAAGCCACCGAGGTGCTCAACCTGGCCGAACAACTCGGCAGGCCGCCCGGCATCCACTGGCTCGCCGACCTGGCCATCGAGTACCAGATCGCTCAGCCAGGCCCGGCCCGCGCCAGCCTCGCCCGCATCCTGGCCCCGCTCGACGCGCATCCGCACCTGCTCGACGCACTTCGCTCGTTCATCAACACCGGCTACAACCGCGGCGAGGCCGCCACCGCGCTCACCATCCACCGCAACACGCTCACCTACCGGCTCGGCCGGATCCAGACGATCACCGGATATGACGCCACCCGCGCCGAGGACGCGCGGCAGCTCGCGGCCGCGATGACGGCCTACGACATCACCAGGAAAACCGGCCACCCGGCCTCCTGATCTTGGCGCTGTGCACAAACCGGGCAGATAACTGTCTGTGCGTTTTGCCAGCAGACAAGCATGTGAGACGCAGGTCATCCTATGCAGGCAACCAGGATTCCGGAAAGGAAGTCGACCCTTGAAACGAATGATCGCCGCGGTGCTCGCCGTCGCGCTGGGAGTCGCCGCCGTGCCGGGCACGGCGCAGGCGACCGAGCAGGCACCGTCGGCCAGCGCGGAAATCCCACTGCCGAAGGACGACCCGTTCTACCTGCCGCCGGACGGCTACGAGTCCAGTCCCAACGGGACGGTGCTGCGATCGAGGCAGGTCGCGGCCGTCTACCTGGCGTTCCAGCTGCCGGTCAAGGCGCACCAGGTGCTGTACAAGTCCATCGACAGCCACGACAAGCCGGTCGCCGAGGCGGCCACGGTGCTGATCCCCGACGTGCCGTGGACCGGCGCCGGGGAGCGGCCGCTGATCTCCTACCAGCTCGCGGTCGACTCGCTGTCCACCCGGTGCCAGCCCTCCTACACCCTGCAGGTGGGGCTCAAGGCGCCGACGCCGGCCTCGACCTACGAGGTGAGCCTGTCGCTGCCCGCCCTGCTCAAGGGCTACGCGGTCGTCTACTCCGACTATCTCGGCCCGAACTCGGACTTCATCGCCGGGCCGCAGTCCGCGCACGCGATCCTCGACGGGATCCGCGCCGTGCAGCACCACGCGCCGACCGGGCTCACCCCGCGGGGCAAGGTCGCGCTGTCCGGGTACTCGGGCGGCGGAATCGCCACCACCTGGGCCGCCGAACAGCAGAAGTCCTACGCCCCGGAGCTGAACGTCGTCGGCGCCGCGGCCGGCGGGGTCCCCGCCGACCTGAAGGAGATGTTCAACCACAACAACGGCAACCTCGGCTCGGGGCTGCTCATCCTGGGCATCATCGGCCTCGCCCGTGCCTTCCCGGAAGCCGGCGTGCAGGCCATTCTCAACGACAAGGGCCGGAAGCTGTTCGCCGACAACAACGACGCCTGCACCCTCGACGTCGCGCTGTTCCACCCGTTCGAGCGGATCGAGAGCTACACGACCGTGCCCAACGTGACCGAGTCACCGCAGGCGAAGTTCCTGTTCGACACCAACAACGCCGGCCAGCGGACACCCGGCATGCCGTTCTACAACTACCAGGGTCTCGCCGACGAGTTCGTCCCGGTCGGCCCGGCCGACCGCCTGCTCGAGAAGTACTGCGGTGCCGGCGGCACCGTGCAGAAATCGCGAATGCCCTTCGCCGGGCACATAGTCGGGGAGGCGGTCGGCGCGGACGGCGCGCTGAAGTTCCTCACCGACCGGTTCGACGGAAAACCGGCCCGCAACGAGTGCGGCGCCACCGCCTGACGAGGTGATCAAGGTCTGTCCCGGCACTGCGAAAGTGCCGGGACAGAACCTTTTTGCGCCCCCTTTCGCGAGATTGCACCCGTCTAGCAGTCGCGTGTCCGGTGCGGAAACGCGACCATCGAAGGCGGGGCCGGATCAGCGGGGGGCGGAGAAGATGGACGCCGACGCGCGCAATACCGCCTGGCTGAACACCGCGGAGACGGTGGTGCAGGCCGGAACCGTGGTCGGCGGGGTGCATCTGCACCAGGCGGCACGGCAGGCACCGGTGGTGCCGCGGCAGTTGCCCTTCGCACCGAGATGGCTGGTGGCGCGGGAGCGGGAGACGGCCGATCTGACCACCGCACTGGAGCACGGCACCGAAGCGAGCGAAATGGTGCTGCTGGCGGTCGAAGGCCAGGGCGGGGTCGGCAAGTCCGCGCTAGCCCTGCACTGGGCGTCCGGAAATCTCGACCGCTTCCCGGACGGCCAGCTCTACGCCGACCTCGGCGGCTTCGACCCGTCCGGCGCGCCCGCGTCCCCGCTTTCGGTGCTGCACGGTTTCCTCGGCGCGTTCGGGGTGGCGCCCGCGGCCTTCCCGGTGGACCAGAACGCGGCGGCGGCGCTGTACCGGAGCGTGCTCGCGGACAAGCGGGTGCTCGTGGTGCTGGACAACGCGGCCGACACCGAGCAGGTGCTCCCGCTGCTGCCCGGCAGCCCGTCCGGCGCGGTGCTGGTGACCAGCCGGACCGGCCTGACCGGGCTGCGGCTGCGGGGCGCGACCACGCTCCGGCTCGACGTGCTGCCCAGGGACGGGGCGCGCGAGCTGCTGGTCCGGCAGCTTGGCGGCGAAGCCGTGGCCGCCGACCCCCGTGCCGCGGACCTGCTGCTGGACTGCTGCGCGGGGCTGCCGCTCGCGGTCGCGCTGGTCGCGGCACGCACCGCCGGCAATCCGGACCTGCCGCTGTCCGTGGTCGCCGACGAGCTGTGGGACACCCGCGAGCGGCTGGACGCGTTCGACGCCGGGGACGGTTCGGCGGATCTGCGGGCCGCGCTCTCCTGGTCGTACCAGGCACTGAGCGGCGACCAGGCCGGCGGCTTCCGGCTGCTCGGCAAGGCGCCGGCCGCGGAGCTGGCGCCGGCCGCGGTGGCCAGCCTGCTCGCCCTGCCCCCACGCCTGGCTTCGGCGCTACTGCGGTCGCTGGAGCAGAAGAACCTGGTGCGGCAGCACCGGCCGAAACGTTTCCGGATGCACGACCTGGTGCGGCTGTACGCGGCCGAGCTGGCCGACGCGACGGACCCGCCGGCGGAACTCGCCGCCGCAACCCAGCGCCTGACCGACTTCTACCTGCACACCGCGGCCGCGGCCGACCGGCTGCTCTACCCGCATCGCACGCGGGTTGAGCTGCCTCCAGGCACGGAAGGCTGCACCCCGGTCCCGCTGTCGGACGAGGCCGAAGCACTCGACTGGTTCGCCGCCGAACACCAGCAGATCCTGGCGGTGCACCGGGCCGCCGCCCGGCACGGCTGGACCGAGCGGGTGTGGCAGCTCGCCCGCGCACTCGACACCTACCAGTACCGGCGCGGGCTGCTGCGGGACAACGTCGAGACCGCGCGGATGGGTGCGGCCGCCGCGGAGCGGACCGGCTCCCCGCAGGTCCGGGTGCTCGCCTACCGCCAGCTCGGCCGTGCCTGCACGCGGGCGGGAGAACTGGACGAGGCGCTGTCCTGGCTGACCGTCGCGCTCTCGCAGCCGAGCGGTCAGGACGATCCCGAGAACAGGGCGCACACGCACCACGATCTCGCGCGGGCGCACTCGCTGCGCGCGGACCACCAGGCCGCGATCCGGCACGCCACGGCCGCCTTGGAGCTGTACCAGGCGAGCGGGAACACGGTGGGCGAGGCGCACGCGCTGAACGCGGTCGGGCGGCAGTACGCCGCGCTCGGCGACCACGCCCACGCGCACCGGTGCTGCGCCGAGGCGCTCGCGCTGCACGAGCGGCTGGGAAACTCCA
Organism: Amycolatopsis nigrescens CSC17Ta-90; assembly: GCF_000384315.1. Classification (GTDB taxonomy): domain Bacteria; phylum Actinomycetota; class Actinomycetes; order Mycobacteriales; family Pseudonocardiaceae; genus Amycolatopsis; species Amycolatopsis nigrescens. The sequence continues at coordinate 1,587,248 of NZ_ARVW01000001.1, forward strand.
GCGGCACCGCGGCGACCCTGGACAACCTCGGGTTCATCGCTGCTCTGGCCGGTCGCCCCGAAGAGGCGGAACAGCGGTACTCGAGCGCGCTGGAGCTGTGCCGCCGGCACGGCAACAGCTACTTCGAGGCGGAGGTGACCGAGCACCTCGCGGACACGCAGCTGGCTCGCGGCCGCACGGCGGAGGGCGCCCGGTCGCTGCGGCGGACCTACCGGCTCTACGTGGCCCAGCATCGTCTGCCGGACGCCGAGCGGGTGCGGCAGCGGCTCGCCGGCTGAGGGCCGGTGCTCAGTGCCGTTCGAAGCCGTTCGAAAGCCGGTCAAAGCCGTGCAAAGCCGTTCAGCCGTGGTGCCGCACCTTCCGCACGATGTCCCGCCATTCGGCCTGCCGGGTCCAGCGGCTGCCGGTCCGTTCTTCGATCCGCCTGCTGCGCTCGCCGACCGCGAGCAGCCGCTCCAGTGGATCCGGGAACAGCCGTTCGAACACCTTGATGTCCCCGCGGTAGACGCCGACCGTCTCCGGCGCGAGCTTGATCAGCAGCCAGCGGCAGCCGGCGACCGAATAGGGCAGCTTGAGCTCGTCGAAGATCTTCAGCGCGATCTCCGCGTCCCTCGCCGCGTTCATCGCGGCGTCGGGCCCACCCTCCTTCAGCCGCAGCCGGGCCCTGGCCAGATGCGCGCAACCGAGCAGTTCCAGGTACGACGCCCCGTCCGCGACGTGCTGCCCGAGCGATCTGATCGCCTTGTCCACGAACTCCCAGGCCAATGTCAGCCCGCCCCGCGCGATGGCGATCTCCGCCCGCAGGATCAGCAGCTCGTGGTACTCCCTGGCCCGGTCCGGGGTCAGATAGCCGACGGCCCGGTCGGCCAGCTTGTTCGCCTGCCGCAGCGCGCCGCGCTGGTTGGACAGCCGGTACCTGGTGAAGCAGATGTGCGCCAGCACCTTGGTGCACACCCCGACCTCGTACACGGCGCGCGTCATCCCGGTGAACATGGTGATCGCGGCTTCGGTGCTGTCCGCGGCCAGGTGCAGGTGGTACTCGCGGGCCTCGCACGGCGCGTCCTCGGCGAGGCCGCGGTGCAGCACGCCGAGGAACCCCTTGCCCAGCGCGACCAGCCACCGGTCGTCGCATTCCTTGGCCAGCCCGATCCCGTCGTGCACGGCCTGCAGCGCGGCTTGCAGCTCGTGCCGCCGGTGCAGATGCCATGCCCTGCCACGGATCAGGATGACCGCCTTCATCCGCTTCTCCTGCTCCGAAAGGTCGGTGTCCTGAAGCGCGGCCAGGCAGCGGTCGCACACCTCGCGCATCAGGCCGGCGTCACCGGCGGACTTGATGATCCTTTCCACCGCGGGAAATCCGCGGACGAAGTCGGTTCCGCCGACGTCGCCGTTCCCGGCGACGTCGAGCCATTCGCGCACCAGCACCAGGTCGTCACCGGAGGACGGGGCCGCCGCCTCCAGGTCGCACACCACCTCACGCAGGCCCCGCACCGCCAGACCACCGCCGCGGTCCTGGATCCGCGCCGGGTCGAGCACTGAGCCCGGTGCCGAACCGGGCGATGGGCCGGACAACGGCCGTAGCGCCAGCAACCGTCGCACGATCTGGTCGACCCCGTCCGCGGTGCCCGGATCGAACCTGGCGATCACCAGGTTCTTCAGCACCGCGGGCGCGAGATCGGCGGAGAAACCGGGGTCCGCCACCGGAATCACCGGGCACCGGTCCGCCTCGGTGTGGTCGAAGATCTTCTGCAGCAGGATCCGGCTCTCGAAGAGAACCCCCTTGCGGCAGGCCGAGGTGTCACCACGGCCGAACCGCCGCACATAGTCCGGGGAAAGCACGCAGAGCACCGGGTTGCCGGCCACCCCGTTGGCGATCCACTCCGGCAGCGAGGACGGGTTGTCCACCGGGAGGTCCCGGTCCCAGAGCACTTCGACACCACGTTGCCGCAAAGCGGCAACCAGCGACTGGCTGATCACCCTCCCCAGGTCGTCGTGGGCATAACTGATGATGACCCTCACTCGAGTTCCTCCAGAAACGACGCGGCGTGCGGAACCGCTCGCGCACGGCCGATAGCGACTTCGGTTGCGGCGCGCCCAGGAGGCCCGGAGTTCGTCGCACGGACGAGCGACGTCGTCGACCACTACCGGGACGGGGGCAGCCACTGGAGGCGGTGAGGTCGTATGCTGAACTTCGGCAGTACGCTCACGCCTCGCGATACGGTGAGTCAAGTGGGTATTGCCACTCGGGCGGCTTCTGTTGCAGCAGGAGCCGCCCTTTTACGAGCTGCCTATCTCATCCTTCCTCCAGCCTGCGCAGTGCCTTGTCGATCATCTCCGGCGTCTCTTCCGCCGGTAGCGCGGCCTTCTCCAAGCCGAAGAACAGCTTGGTGTACTCGTTCACCTTGTCCACGCTCGCGCTGTCGTCGAACAGAGCGTCCTGGTCCGGCTGGTCCAGCGACAGCGCGTAGTCGTTCACCTGGTCGGAAAGTTCGAGAATGACGAACGAATTCTCCATCCCCGGCACGACCCCCGCCTTGAAGGGCAAGATCTGGATGGTCACGTTGGGCCGCGCCGCCACGTCCCGCAGATGCTGCAACTGCTCGCGCCACCCGTCTGGCTCGGTGACCCGCCGGTAGAGCACCGACTCGTCCAGGATGAAGTAGTGCTCCAGTTCCTGGTTGGCCAGTCGCTCCTGCCGGGTGCGCCGCATCGTGACGCCTCGTTCGGCCTTCTCCTTGTCACCCGACGAACGCAGGACCAGTGAGCGGGTATAGGCGGGCACCTGCAGCAACGCCGGCACGAGCCGGAACTGGAACTGGCGGATGCGGACGGCGGAGGCCTCGAGCCCCAGGAATTTGACGAACACGGGCGAGGAGGTTCGCCGGTATTGATCCCACCAGGCGGGCTGCTTGCTCTCCCTGGCCATCTCGACGTAGGTCTCGACCCGGTCCCGGTCCGTGATCCCGTAGTGCAGCAGCAGAGCCTTGAGGTCGGTGATGGACAGGCCCACCGAACCGTTCTCGACGCGGATGAGCTTCGACACCGACCACTCGAGCGCCTCGGCCACATCCTTCTGGGTGAGCTTCAGGGCGTCTCGGGCTTCTCGTAGAGCCGCCAGCAAGCGCCGTTGGCTGCTCAGCGGAGAATGCGCCCTCGTCATGATCCAATACCCTCCCGTCGGCAAATGTGGCAACCTGCCACCTAGCAGAACGATAGCACCCCTTGTGAGGACAGTCACCTCGCCAGCCGGAAATCCGCGCGATGGCAGATTGAGTTAGGTCAGATTGACCTAAGGCAAGCTGCCTCCGAGCAAGCTGCGCCGGTGCAAAACGCGTCAGGGCAGGCTGCCCTATGCAGAGCGAAGGCTGGCAACGCGACTGCTGGCGCGCAGATAAAAGCCCTGGTCACGACGTTGCCAGCGGTCGTGACCAGGGCAGTGGTTTGAGGATGGCCGAGATCAGCTCAGTGTTCTTGCCGATCTTGCCTGGCGCAAACGGTCAGGAAAGCCGACCAGACCGAAGGGGCGAAATCCAGGCGCGGGCCAGGGCTCTTGGAGTCCCGCACCAGGACCCGCGCGGGCGTCATGGCGATCTCCACGCAGTCGCCGTCGTCCGCCTTTTCGTCGCTCGCGGAACTCTTCACCCACCTGAGCCCCGACGACTCGATCTCCACCGGGTGTCGCCTGTCCCGCTGAGCCACGTGTGCCCCCGATCGTCAACGGTCGCGCGTCCGACCTTTCGGCTGATGCAACGGCCCGCGTTCGATCCCCGCCCGGCGGGCCGCTTTCAGGTTAAAGGCACACCGTGATCGTTAACACCGCCGAGAGAAGGATCGATACGGGTCAGTAGTCAAGAAACCGCTGCTTACCTTGTCAGCTAAGAAAGTCACCATCGCCGCGCGGGCGATGGTGACTTCTCCGGTACTGCCGCCCGGTGCCCTCGAATACCTCCGAATGCCGCCGGATGCCGGTTCAGCCGCCGGCGAGATCGTGCAGTGCGGCGGGTAGCACGCGGTGGCCGTTGGAGATGAACGACGGGACCGGCTGCAGTTCGCCGGCGGGCACCGCGAGTGCGAGCTCCGGGAACCGCGCGAACAGGGCCGGCAACGCGATCTCCGCTTCGAGCCTGGCCAGCGGCGCGCCGAGGCAGTAGTGCACCCCGTGGCCGAACGCGAGGTGTGTCTTGTCCTCGCGGGTGATGTCGAACCGGTCGGCGCTCTCCCCGTGACGGGCGCTGTCGCGGCCTGCCGCGGCGTAGGCGGCGACGATCGCTTCGCCCCGGCGGATGGTGATCCCGTCGAGCTCGATGTCCTCAACCGCGTAGCGCAACGGCAGGTTCGCCACCGGCGCCTGCCAGCGCAGGGTTTCGTCGATCACGTCCTGCCACGAGCGGACGCCGTCGAGCACCAGCCGCAGCTGCTCGGGATGGGTGAGCAGCGAGGTGATGGCGTGGTCGAGCAGGTTGACGGTGGTCTCGTGGCCCGCCGAGATCACCAGGATCAGGGTGTCGATCAGCTCGGCCTCTTCCAGCCGGGAACCGTCGTCGTCGCGGACGCCGATCAGGCCGCTGGCGAGGTCGTCGCCGGGGTTGGCCCGCTTCTCCGCGACCAGCTCACCGAGGATGCGGTACATCTCCTGACCGTTGGCCAGCGCCTCCTCCGGGGTGGCCGCCGTGTTGAACACCCCGTCGACGGCCTGGCGCAGCCCTGGCCGCGCCTCGTCCGGGATGCCGAACAGACGGCAGATCACCTCGATCGGCAGCGGATAGGCGAAACCCTCCCGCAGGTCCACGTTCTCCGGCCGCTGGCTCGCGGCGAGCCGGTCGAGCAGGCCGGTGGTGATCTCCTCGATCCCCGGCCGCAGCGCCTCGGTGCGGCGCGGGGTGAACGCCTTGGACACCAGCGAACGCAGCCGCCGGTGGTCACCGCCGTAAGCGGTGAACATGTTCTGCACGGAGACCCAGATGTGCAACGGCCAGTCTTCCGGGATCTCGCCGCCCGCGAAGGCGGGCCAGTGCTGCCGGGCGTCCTTGGAGACGCGCTGGTCGCTCAGCAGCTGCCGGAGCAGCTCCAGGCTGGTCACCGACCATGCCACCACCTGACCAGGGAGTTCCACCAGCGTCGCGGGGCCGAGCTTGCTGAGCTCGGCGGCTTCGGCCTGGATGTCGCTGCCGGCGGGGTCGAGGACGAAGGGGCGGTCTGAGCGGTCCATCGGCTTTCTCCTGGGGTGTCGGCGAACGGGACGGGCACGGCAACCGGGGTGAAACGCACGGGGAGCGCGGTGAGCGCGCGGTGGAAAGGACCCGGCCGCCACACCAGCTCGTCAACGGGGACCGCGAGCTGGACGTCGGGCAGGCCGTCGAGCAGGGTTTCGATGGCGGCGGAGGCGATCAGCCGGGCGTGCTGCTGGGCCGGGCAGGTGTGCACCCCGGCGCCCCAGGCGAGGTGCGCCCGGTTGCCGGAGCGTTGCTCGGCGACCAGTGCGGGATCGGTGTTGGCGGCGGCGAAACTGATCACCACCGGCTGGGCGGCCGGCAGCCTGGCGCCGAGGAAGTCGAGATCCGACTGCGGGTAGCTGGCGGAGTAGTTGGCCATCGGCGGGTCGGTCCAAAGCACCTCGTCGAGTGCCTCCTCCACCGGCAGGCTGCCACCGGAGAGGTCACCGGCGAACCGGTCGTCGGAAAGCAGCAGCCGCACGCCGTTGGCGATCAGGTTCTGTTCCGGTTCGGTGCCGGCGCCCATCAGCAGGACGAGCTGGTGCAGCATCTCCTCGTCGGTCAGCCGCGCCCGGTGCGCCATCATCCAGGACGGCACGTCCGGTCCCGGCTGCCGCCGCTTGAGCGCGATCAGCTCCGCCATGCACCGGGTCAGCTCCGCGTTGGCCTGCTCCGGGTCGATCATGTCGAAGATGCCCCGCATGCCCGAGACCAGCCCGTCCCCGATGGCGGGCGGGCAGCCGTAGAGATGGTTGAACACGCGCAGGGACAGCGACATCGCGTAGTCGTTGAGCAGGTCCGCCGAGCCGGTGGCGGCGAACTCGGCGATCAGCGTCTCGGCGGTCCGCTCGACATAGCCGCGCAGCATGTTGGGGTCGACCCTGGCGAGGCTGTCGGTCACCGCGCCGCGCAGCCTGGCATGCACGGCACCGTCGGTGAACAGGCAGTTCGGCCGGTACATCATCATCGGCAGCACCGGGCAGTCCGGCGCGAGCCCCTGCTGCCAGCGGCGGGGGTCCCGCGGGAAAGTGCTGGGGTTGCGCATCACCTCCAGCACGGCGCCGTAGCCAACCACCAGGCTGGCCGGCACCCCCTCCGCCAGCTCGACCGGCGCGATCGGCCCCTGCCTGCGCAGCTCCTCGTAGGTTCGGGCCGGGTCGGCGGCGAATTCCGGGCCGTACAACGGCATCCGGCCGTTGTGGGCGGGACAGCCTGGGGACGGCTGCCGTCCGGCGGGTGAGGTCACACGAGCTCCTGACGGTTTCGGTTGAACAGGTAGTCGACGAGGGAGATCAGCGCGTGCGTGGAGGAGACCCGGTCACGGGCGTCGCAGCTGACCAACCTGGTTTCGGGCAGCAGATCGAGGGCGTCGCGGAGTTCCTCGTCGGGAAAGTTCGGCGCGTCGTCGAACTGGTTGATGGCCACCGCGTACGGCATGTCCAGCTCCTCGAGCAACCCCATGACGTCGAAGGAATGCTCGAGGCGGCGGGGGTCGGCGAGCACCAGCGCACCGAGCGCGCCGTGCGCGATGTCCTTCCACAGCTGGGTGAAACGCTGCTGTCCCGGCGCGCCGAACAGGTAGAGCACCACCTGGTCGCTCAGCGTCAGCCTGCCGAAGTCCAGCGCGACCGTGGTGGTGTTCTTGCCGTGCACCCCGGCGAGGTCGTCCACCAGCGCGCCGGCCTGGGTCATCGTTTCCTCGGTGCGCAGCGGCCGAATTTCCGACAGCGTGCCGACCATGGTGGTCTTGCCGACGGCGAAATGGCCGACGATCAGGATCTTCACCGCCGTGCGCACGGTGTCCCGCAGGTAGACGCCGTCAGATGAGAGCACGGAGGCCATCGAGCACGTCCTTCAGCAGCTTGAGGTCGGGATGGTCGGCGTCGGGGAAGGCCGCGTGCGTGGCGATGTGACCGGAGTCGACGAGGTCCGAGAGCAGCACCTTGGTGACGCTGGTGGGCAGGCCGAGGTGCGCGGCGACCTCGGCCACCGACAGCGCCCCGCCGCGGCAGAGCTCCATCAGGCGCCGCTTCTCCGGGCTCAGGCCGGTGAGCTGCTCGCGGGTGGCGACCACCACGGTGACCACGTCGAAGGTGTTGCGGGTGGGATGGGCGCGGCCGCCGGTCACCACGTGCGGCCGCACCAGCGCCCGTTCCCGCCTGCCGCCGGTCATGCCGGGCTGCCGAGGTCCTGGGTGTGGCGGGGCGGAACGGTCAGCTCCTTACCCAGCCGTTGAACGAGCTCCTGCAGCCGGGAGGAGACGCCCTCCATGTCGACCTTGTCCGTCGCGGAGACCGCGAGATACGCGCCGGGCCCCGCGGCGACGAGGAAGACGTAACCACCGGCGAACTCGCTCACGGTCTGCTGCCAGGAGTCCGCGGTCTCCCCGCAGAACTCGGCAGTGCTGCGGGCGAGCGCCTGCAGCCCGGACATGGCCGCGGCGTTGCGGTCCGCGTCGTCCCTGCTGATCCGCTGCGAATGGGCCATCAGCAGGCCGTCCGCGGAGAGCAGGATCGCGTACCGGGTCTCCGGCATCTTCATGGCGTCGTCGAGCATCCAGCCCAGCCTGTTACGAACCGGATCGGTCACTGGGTATTCCCTTCGGCGGCGGGTGATGGGGTGCTTTCGCGGCCGGCGCGGGTGCCCCGCTGCCAGGCGGCCAACCCGGTGCTGGCCCGATCCACCGGACGGTTCGGGGGTGGCGTGCCCGCTTCCGAGTTGGGCAGAGCCGGCTGGCGGCGCCGTCGCCTCGGCAGGCCGTTGGGTGTGCGTTCCAGCTCCTGCGCCGGAGTATCGGCCGGGGCGGGCACCGCGGGCCGGGGCGCCGGGCTGGGCGGGGTGAGCGCGGGGCTGGTCTCCGTCGGCGGGACGGCCCTGGTGAGCAGCGCGTTGGGCAGGAACACCACGGCACGCACCCCGCCGTAGGGCGACCGCGTGTCCACCGAGACCGTGAACCCGTATCTGGCGGCGAGCACCCCGATCACGGCGAAACCGATCCGGGGCGGGTCGCCGAGCCGGTTGATGTCGTGCCCGCCCTGCCCGGTCAGCAGCCATTCCGCGCGCTGCAGGGCTTCCAGGGTCATGCCGACGCCGGCGTCGTCGATCACGATGGCGATTCCGTTGTGCGCCTGGCCGAAGTTGACCTCGACCGAGGTGCTCGGCTGCGAGTGCCGCGCGCCGTTGTCCAGCAGCTCGGCCACCGTCAGCACGACCGGCTCGACCGCGCGGCTGATCACCGCGACGTCCGCCTGCGCGGGGATCTGCACGCGCCGGTAGTCGCGGATCCGTGAGGTGGCACCGCGTACCACGTCGGTCAGGGTGGAGACCGAACGCTGCTGGCCGGGCCATGAACCGCACAGCACCGCGGTCGCCTGCGCGCGACGGGCCAGTTGGGAGTTCGCGTGGTCGATCTTCAGCAGGTCCGCGAGCACCTCGGGATCGTCGTGCCGCTCTTCCATGGTCGAGATCGCCAACTGCTGCTCGTTGGCCAGGTTCTGGACGGTGCGCATCATCGCCTTGAGGGTGGCGCGCGCCGAGGTTTCCACGCTGCTGGTGGTCTGCTGCACCGACTCCGCGACCAGGTCGAACACCGGACGATGCACCTCGGCCAGCTCTTCGCGCAGCGGGCCGGGAACCTCCACCGGCCGGTGGTTCAGCGATTCCACCAGCGCGGGCAGCCTGGCCTGCACCAGATGGCGGTCCTCCTCGGTGCGGGCCTGCAACTCCCCTTCCACCGCACCGGATCGGGTACGCAGCCGGGCGGTCACCCGCCATTGCCGCAACAGCAGGACGAGCAGCAGGAGCAAAGCGGCCAGCACGAACCAGAACGCCACCGCGAGGGCTTGTTGATCCATCAGATCCTCAGGTCGGGAAACAGTTTTCAGGACGCACAACACCCCAGAAACCCGCGTCGCAAGAGCAGAATCTGTACCACGGCGCGGGAAGTGCATCCAAGCAGTGCCGCCACATTCCCCCACATGGACCAGTGCGGCCGGATCATCTTGTCGACACCGCCGGGAAGTGCGGCTACCTTGACGGAACCGTCTGCGCCTGGTCGACCTTGTCCAGCAGCTCGAGCAGGGTGCGCCGCTGCGCGTCGGTGAGCGGTGCGAACAGCTCGCCCGCCACCCGCCCCCGGTGCTCGGCCACCCGGCGGCACATCTCGGTGCCGTCCGCGGTCAGCTCCACCAGCGTGGACCGCCGGTTCCCCGGATCGATCCGCCGCCGCACCAGCCCGGCCTCCTCCAGCGCGTCGACCACCGGGGTCACCGCCCTCGGCACCACGTGCAGCCGTTCGGCCAGCTCGGCCATCCGCGGCGGAGCCTGGCAGCGGCCGAGCATGGACAACGCCCGCGCCTGCGCGGGGGTGAGCCCGAGGTCGCCGACGGTGTGCGCCTGCAGCTTGTGCGCGGTCTTGGCGAGCCGCAGGAACAGCCTGCCAAGACGTTCTTCCTCATCACCGGCGTCCACGATCGCAGCTTAACAGAGTGATTGTAATAGTGAACTATGGTAAATATGAAAGAGCCTCTGTATCCGAACCCTGCCGGAGCCGCCTGTGTCATCCGCTGAACAGCCCGAACAACAACCCGCCCAGCTGCGCCGCATCCTGGGCCTCTTCCGTCCGCACCGGGCCAAGCTGCTCGCCGTCGCTTTGCTGGTCGGCGTGTCGTCCCTGGTGTCGGTGGCCTCGCCGTTCCTGCTCCGCGAGGTGCTCGACGTCGCCATCCCGCAGCAGCGCCTCGGCCTGCTCGCCCTGCTGGTGCTGGGCATGATCGGGGTGGCGGTGGCCACCAGCGTGTTCAACGTCGGGCAGACCTACCTGTCCACCAAGGTCGGCCAGAGCGTCATGCACGACCTGCGCTCGGCGGTCTACGCCCGGCTGCAACGCATGTCGCTGGCCTTCTTCACCCGTACCCGCACCGGCGAGATCCAGTCCCGCATCGCCAATGACATCGGCAACATGCAGGCCACCGTGACCTCGACCGCCACCTCGCTGGTCTCCAACCTGACCACGGTGCTCGCCACCGTGGCCGCGATGCTCGCGCTGGACTGGCGCCTGACGGTGGTGTCGCTGCTCCTGCTGCCGGTGTTCGTCCTGGTCAGCAGGCGGGTCGGGCAGGAGCGCAAGAGGATCACCGCGAGCCGCCAGGGCCAGCTCGCCAGGATGTCCGCCGGGGTACAGGAGTCGCTGTCGGTCAGCGGAATCCTGCTGGGACGCACGATGGGCAGGGCGAACTCGCTCACCGACACCTTCACCGCCGAGTCCTCCACACTGGCCGAGCTCGAAGTCCGCTCCAGCATGGCGGGGCGGTGGCGGATGTCGAGCATCCAGATCGTGATGACCGCGCTGCCCGCGCTGATCTACTGGGCGGCCGGGCTCAGCAGCGCCGCCGGCGCCGAGATGATCTCGTTGGGCACCCTGGTCGCCTTCGTCACCCTGCAGCAGGCCCTGTTCCGACCGACGCTGTCCCTGCTGTCCACCGGCGTGGACATGCAGAGCTCGCTGGCCCTGTTCGCGCGCATCTTCGAATATCTCGACCTGCCGGTGGACATCGACGAACCGGCAAGGCCGGTCCGGCTGCCCGCGGTCAAGGGCGAAGTCACCTTCAGCGACGTCGAATTCGGGTACTACCCCGCCCACCCCACCCTCGCCGGCATCGACCTGGACGTGCCGGCCGGCACCAGCCTCGCGGTGGTGGGTGAGACCGGGGCCGGCAAGACGACCCTGAGCTACCTGGTGCCCCGGCTCTACGACGTCACCGCCGGACAGGTCCGCATCGACGGGGTCGACGTGCGCGAGCTCAGCTTCGACACCCTGGCCGACGCGGTCGGCGTGGTCTCCCAGGAGACCTACCTGCTGCACGCCACGGTGGCCGAAAACCTGCGGTTCGCCAAACCGGACGCCACCGGCGAAGAGCTCGTCGAGGCCGCGAAGGCGGCGCAGATCCACGAGCACATCACCGCACTGCCGGACGGTTACGAAACCCTCGTCGGCGAGCGCGGCTACCGGTTCTCCGGCGGGGAGAAGCAGCGGCTCGCGGTCGCCCGCACGATCCTGCGCGACCCGCCGATCCTGATCCTGGACGAGGCGACCAGCGCGCTGGACACCCAGACCGAGCAGGCCCTCCAGCAGGCGCTGACCACGTTGTCCGCCGGCCGGACCACGATCACCATCGCGCACCGGCTGTCCACCGTGCGCGACGCCGACCAGATCGTGGTGCTCGACCACGGGGAGATCGCCGAACGCGGCACCCACGACGAGCTCATCGCCGCCGGAGGGCGGTACGCGGCGCTGGTCGACCGCGACGGCAGGCTGGCCGCTGCCTGAGCGTAAGTCCACTTAGGATGGACAACCAACCGCTGGAACCGGAAGCCCTCGCGAACCGACGCGTGCGGTAACGAGCGACCACGCGACCGAGCAGGAGCACCGTGACACCGTCCTCGCCCGCCCCGCGCGGGCCCGCCATCCTGCGCGACGTGGCGTTCCTCCGGCTCTGGTCCGGCAACACCGCTTCCGGGCTGGCCACCTGGGCGCTGCCGTTCGTGCTCGGGCTGGCGGTGCTCGACCGCTCGCTCACCGCGGCCGGCCTCGGCCTCGTGCTCGCCGCCCGCACCATTGGGTTCCTGGCCGCGGTGCCGATCAGCGGGGTGATCGCCGACCGCTACTCCCGCCGGAAGGTGGTGCTCTGGGCCGGGCTGACCGCCGCGGCCGCGGCGCCGGCGCTCGCGCTGGGGCTCGGCCGGTCGGTGCCGCTGATGGCCGTCGCGGCCGTGGTGACCGGCGCCGGCCAGGGCGCCTGCCGTCCCGCATTCCAGGCGCTCACCGCCGAGATCGTCGCCCCGGCCCGGCGGCAGCAGGCCAACGCCGCGATGACGCTGGCCGTGCGGGTCACCGTCCTGGTCGCGCCGGCGCTGACCGCGCTGCTGGCCACCGTGCTCGACACCGGCGCGCTGCTGGTCGGCATCGGCCTGCTCTGGCTCGCCGCCGCGCTGGTCCCGCCGCCGGGGGCGCCGGGCGGAGCCGGGGAATCCGCCCGTGTCGGTTTTTTCGCCGAGTTCGCCGAAGGGCTCCGTGAAGCACGCCGTCACCCCTGGTTCTTCGCCGGTCTCGGTGCGCTGACCACCGTGATCGCCACCGGCTACTCCGCGACCGGGGTGGCGCTGCCGCTGGTCAGCCGGGACCGTTACGGCAGCGAGGCCGTGCTGGCCGGCGCGACCACCGCCTTCGTCGCCGGCGCGCTCGCCGGCGCCCTGCTGATCGCCCGCTGGCGCCCCCGCTCCCAGGGCTGGGCCGCGCTGGCCGGCCTGGCCTGCTACGGCGTCGCCCCGCTCAGCTTGCTGCTGCCGGTGCACCCGGCCGTGGTCGCGGTCGCCTACGCGGTGGCCGGCATCGGCATCGAACTGTTCAACGTGCCCTGGTTCACCGCGATCCAGCGCGAGGTGGAGCCGGCCAAGCTGGCCCGAGTGTCCTCTTTGGACTTCCTGTTCTCCTACGGGCTCGCGCCGCTCGGGCTCGCCTTCATCGCACCCGCCATCGACGCCTTCGGCGCACCGGCGGTACTCGGCGCCTGTGCCGTGCTCTGCTTCCTCGCCCCGGCCGCGGCCGCACTCGCACCCGGCACCCGCCACCTGCGCCGGGCGCACCCGGTCAGTTGACAGCCGTTGAACGGGCGACCAGATTCGAGCTGTGACCTGCACCACAGCGAAGAACTCGGTTGCCGGCACCCACGGCACCAGGTTCACTGTCGGAGCATGACGATATTCGGACCGGCGATCGACTTGCGGCCCGAGTTCCCCAGGGAGCGCGCGGCATTGCTGGACCTGCTCGCCGCGCTGACCGACCAGGACTGGACGAGGCCGACGGTCTGTCCAGGTTGGACGGTCAAGGACATCACCGCGCACATCCTCAACGACTACCTGCGCCGAATCTCCGGCAGCCGGGACGGGCACCCGGGCGCGCGGTTCGTCAACGACGAAACCCTGCCCGACTATCTGGCCCGTACCAACGAGGAGTTCGTGCGGGCGAGCCGGCAGTGCAGCCCGCGGGTGCTGATCGACCTGCTGACCCACCTCGGCCCGCAACTCGACGAGTTGTGGTCGCGCAAGGTGCTGGACGAGCCCGCCGACCTCGGCGTCTCCTGGGCGGATCCCGAGCAGGTCAGCCCCACCTGGCTGGACATCGCCCGCGACTACACCGAGTTCTGGGTGCACCAGCAGCAGATCCGCGACGCGGTGGCCCGTCGGGGCGCGGACGAGCCACGACTGTTCGGCCCGGTGGTGGACACCTTCCTGCGCGCACTGCCGCACGCGCTGCGCACCGAGACGCGGCCGGCGGGCACCGGCCTGAGCTTTGAGGTCACCGGGCCCGCGGGCGGAATCTGGTCCGCCGTCCGTTCCGAAGACCGGTGGCGGCTCGCGCTGGGCACGGTCGAGTCGCCCGCGGCGCGGATCACCATGGACCAGGACGTGCTCTGGCGGCTGGCCAGCCGCGGGATCGGCGTCGAGCAGGCGCGGCAACGCGCCGAACTGCGGGGCGACCCCGGCCTGTGCGCGGCGGCGACCACCCTGCTCGCCATCGTGTGGTGACCTGGCTCAGCCGCCGGCCACCCTGATCACGCTGGCGGGACACAGTTCCACGGCCTCGCGCACCTGGTCCTCGGCATCCGCCGGGGGCGTCGGCTGCAGCACCACCACCTGGCCGTCATCGTCGTCCTGGTCGAACACGTCCGGCGCGGTGAGCGCGCACATGCCGGCGCCGATGCAGCTCTCGCGGTCGATCTCGATACGCATATGTCCGCCTTACCAGGTGACCGGCAGTCGGTGCACCTCGAAAATCAGCAGCTCGTCACGAGCGGGTCCCCCTCCGGGACAGCCGATTGTACAGGAGGCTATGCAAGCGTACAGCCACGGACGGCCAAGTGCGGCTTCGGATAGGGATCGGAATCCGAACTCACGTTTCCTTCCGGCGTGAGCGGGCATGCATGAGTACACACCCCGCGACCAGACTCCAATCGTGTGAAATAACGGGCAATTCAAGGAGTGATGGCACCCTTCATCCGCGATCTTGGCCCGTCCGCGCTTCCTGGCTACGATTGCGAAGTCCGGCCAACTCGCCGTGTCCCGTGTCACAAACGACTCGTGACAACGAATGGAACGCACCGCATGTGCTAAACCCCAAAGGCGGGTGAGCTTTGCACGCGGAGAGGATCCCTATGACAGAAGCTCGGGTAGTTGAAGCTCGGACGGTTGAACAGGTGGTCGACACCGATCGGTACCCACTGGCCGAACCGGATGGCGCCGCCTGGCGGGAAGTGGTTTCCCGCACCCGGCGCGAACTGCACGAAGTGGGCTGCAGCGTATTACCCAATTTTATTCGCGCCGCCCAGTGCGACGTATTGCAACAGGAATGCGCTGAAATCGCCCCGCTGGCACATTATGACGTCGAAGTGGTCAATGTCTACAACATCGCCACGGATTCCACCCTCCCGGCCGGTCATCCAGGCCGGACCACCATGGAGCGCGGTAACGCCTTCGTCGCCCGTGACCGCATCCCGGAACGGTTCATCATTCACCAGCTCTACACCAGCGAACTGTTCCGGCATTTCATCGCCCGCTGTTTCGAACTGCCCCGGATTCACGAGCTCGCGGACCCGCTGGCCGGACTCTGCCTCAATGTCGTCTCCCCCGGTATGTCGCATCCGTGGCACTTCGACAAGAACGAGTACACGGTGAGCATGCTGACGCAGGAGTCCGAAGGCGGTGGCATCTTCGAGTACCGGCCGAACATCAGGTCGGCGCAGGCGGAGAACTTCGAAGACGTGCAGGCCGTGCTGACCGGCCAGGACGAGCACCTGACCCGCCGGCTTTCGCTGCGACCCGGCGATCTCCAGCTCTTCAAGGGCCGCTACTCGCTGCACCGGGTGACCCCCGTGCGGGGCGAGACGGCCCGCCATTCGGCGATCTTCGCCTATAGCGAACGCCCCGGAGTCATCGGTAGCGTGGCGCGGACGAAACAGCTCTTCGGCCGCGTGCTGCCCGAACACCTGGCCGCGGAAGGGCACGCCGTGCGGGCCGACCAACTGCTGGACTAGGCGTGCCACACCATCGAAGTCGAGGATGAAATTGAACAGCAGCGAGGACCTGTCCACCCGTACCTTCGGCAATGAGGACCGCCTGCCGCGTGTGCCCTTGCCCAGCCTGGAGGACAGCTGCGAAAGATTCGTCGAGTGGTGCGCACCGCTGCTGACCGCGGACGAGCTGGCGGAGACCGAGGCCGCGGTGGCGTCGTTCCTGCGGCCCGGCGGCGACGGCCGCAAGCTGCACGCGGCGCTCGAGCGGTACGACGCGGAAGACGGCGTGCGCAGCTGGCTGGACACCTTCTGGCCGGCCCGGTACCTCGGCCGCCGCGACCGCATCGCGCTGAACGCGAACTTCTTCTTCCTGTTCTCCGAATCGGACCGGCCGCAGGTGGAGCGGGCGGCCGGGCTGATCGCCGCGGGCGTCAACTACAAGCTGCTGCTCGACCAGGAGCTCATTCCGCCGATCGTGCAGCGCGGGCAGCCGCTTTCGATGGAGCAGAACAAGTTCCTGTTCTCCGCCACCCGGATACCCGGCGCCGTCCAGGACACCGTGCGCGCGCCCTACAGCGAGGAATGGCCGGGACCGTCCCCGGCCAGGCACATCGTGGTGTTCGCCGGCGGGAACCTGTTCCGGCTCGACGTGCTCGGGCCGGACGGGCACCCGCACACGCTGGAGGACCTCGCCGCCGGGCTGAGCGCGATCAAGAAAGCGGGCGCCACCCGGGCCGCGCGGGAGGAGGCCGTCGGCCACCTCACCACCAAGGCCAGGGCCGAGTGGGCGGCCAGCAGGCAGGCGCTGCTCGCACTCGACCCCGGCAACGCGGCGGCGCTGGAAACCGTGGAGAGCGCGCTGTTCTGTGTCTGCCTGGAGGACTTCACGCCCCGGGACACCCAGGAGGCGTGCGACCAGCTGCTGCACGGTGACAGCGGCAACCGCTGGTTCGACAAGGCGGTGTCCCTGATCGTCTTCGAGGACGGCACGGCCGGCATCAACGTGGAGCACTGCGGCCTGGACGGCACCACGATACTCAGCTTCGTGGACGCACTGCTGGGCACGCCGGCCGAGGAGCAGTCGGCGCGCTCGGGCGCCAGCTCGCAGGGCCTGCCCGTGGTCGAGCCGGTCGAGTTCGTGCTCGACGACGAGCTGCGGGCCGACGTCCTGGCGGCCTCCGAGTCGTTCGCGGCGTACGCGGCGGGCACCGGCACGTCCACCGTGTCGTTCGAGGACTTCGGCGGGAACCGGGCCAAGCAGCTGCGGATGTCGCCGGACGCCTTCGCGCAGCTGGCCTACCAGCTCGCGCACAAGCGCAGCAAGGGCCTCACCGGCGCGACCTACGAGTCGATCGCCACCAGGCAGTACCAGAACGGGCGCACCGAAGCCATGCGCGTGGTCACGCCCGAAGTGCTGCGGTTCGTGGCCGCGATGGACGACGAGAACGCGGATGCGGAGACCCGCCGGGCCGCGTTCCGGGCGGCGGCCGAGAAGCATGTGGCGCGGGCGAAGGCGTGCCAGGCGGGACAGGTACCCGAGCAGCACCTGTGGGAGCTGCAGCTGATCCAGCAGCGGCGCGGTGCCGAACTGGGCGTGACCGAGCCGCTCGCCCTGTACGAGACCCCGGGCTGGCTCAAGATGCGGGACGATTACCTGAGCACCAGCTCCGCGCCGTCCACCAACATCCGGTACTTCGGTTTCGGCTCGACCAGCAGCCAGTGCATCGGTGTCGCCTATGTACTGCTGCCCGATCGGCTGAACATCTACCTGAGCACCCCGCTCGCGGTGGCCGACGAGATGCACGCCTTCGCCGGCAAGCTCCGGGAAGCGATCACCGAACTCCAGGACCTGCTCGCCTCCGAATAGCACGATCCGCACCGGACCCGGTGATGAGTGCAGGGCCCCGCCGGCGCCTGGGGCGTCGACCGGCGGGGTCCTGCTCCGGCATCGTGCTCGCCGGACTTCGCCCCGGCGCTCTACCGCGGGGCGAAGCTGGCCCCTGGCTCGCGCGTGCGGGCGAACCCGCCCGAGCCAGGGGTCTTGCCGAGCGCCAGTAGCGAGTGGACAGTTCAGGCACCCGTGCTCATCGCCCCGCTGAGCACGATCCGGTGCCGGTTGACGCGCGCCCATTCGTGACAGCGGCGGCATCCGTCGAACAGCGCCCCCTGCACCGGCGTGCTGAGTTCCTCGCGGTCGTGCCGGACCGGGTATCGCCAATCCGCAGCACAGACCGGGATGAGGTGCGGTACCGCGAAGTTGTCGAGCTCGTCCGCCGGGTACAGATGCGACTGATCATCACCCGACCACCTGCGGACCACCAGGCGGATAGCCAGGCGCCGCCGCGATGCGGTGTCCACAGTGTGCTCCGCACGGAGTAAGCTGACCGCAGTTGGCTCTTGCTGCATGCATCGATAATTATGATGCATGCAGCAAAGGACAAGAGCCCGATCGGGTTACCTCCTGGTTCACAAAGGGTGACGCCATAAGATCTGCTGCATGGCCAGCAGCGCTGAGACACCCCGCGCCCGACTCTTGGGTGCGAAACTTCGTCACGCCCGAGTGGCTCGCAACCTCACGACCAGGCAGCTTGGTGATCTACTCGGCAAAGACAGCTCATATGTGAGCCGTCGTGAAACCGGCAAGATCGTGGCTACCGAGACCGAGGTCGCAACAATCCTTGGCGCTCTTGGGGTAATCGGCGACGAACGAGAACGCCTACTCGAACTTGCTCGTGCTGCCCGAGATCCGAATTGGCTCGCACCCGGTGTGGGCAAACAACTAGCGGTACTGATGGAGTACGAGCGAACCGCCGACGCTGTGACCAATGTGCAGCCAAGTCTGGTTCCCGGCCCGCTGCAGACCCCGGACTACGCCCGTTCGCTGATGATCAGCGGTGGCGCCACAGAGGACAGTGCCGACTCCGCCGAGGCCCGGCGATCAGGCCGTCGCGATGTACTCAACCGGGTCAAGTATTTCGCGATCATGGGAGAGCAGGCAGTCCGATACCCGGCATGCCCACCAGAAGTCGCAAAACGTCAACTGCGTCAACTACTCGAATACGCCGAAGCAGACAACATCACCATCCAAGTTGTCCGGCAGACCATCGGCTACAGCCACCTTGCCGAAGGCGCCTTCGTGCTGATCGAGTCCAGCACGGCTCGCCCAGTCGTGCACCTGGAGAGGTATCGATCGAGCACGATGCTTACCGACTCCCGGGATGTACGGGACTACCAGACCGCGGCGGCCACACTCCGCCGTGATGCGATGAGCCCTGATTCCACAACGAGGCTCATCGCGAAGATTGCAGATGAGATGGAGCGTAAACAATGATCGAAGACCGCTGGCGAAAATCAAGCTACAGCGGATCAGATACCAAGGAAGGCGAGTGCGTCGAGGTGCGCCTCGGCGCCGACCAGGTCGCCGTCCGGGACACGAAGCACCGGGACGCCGGGCACCTCACCGTGCCGGCACCGGCGTGGTCCGCCTTCCTGGAACAGGTCAGCCGCGAACGCTGACCGCGAACACGACGAATCCCCCGGCGAGCGCTCTACGCCGGGGGATTCGTCATATTCAGGACCAGGTGAACCCAGGTCAGGGGTCGTGAGTGGAAAGTGTTGCCGGGGCAACACTTTCCACTCACGACGGGTTAGCGGGGGACGCCGTATAGCACGCGTTTGCCGGGGTGCTCGGTGACCGTCCAGATCTCGTTGCGGCCCGGCCAGTAGGACAGGTCCTCGGTGCCGATGGCGGCCTTGCGGTCCTTTTCGAACTTCAGCACACCGGATTCGGCGCTCGAATCCTTGGCCTCGACCAGCTTCGCGTTTCCTTCGGTGCCACCGCCGGTTTGGCTCAGGTACCAGCGGCCCTCGTAGGAAACCGCGCCCTGCACGTTGGACACCGGGAGCCGGAACGCCTTGCTGGCGTGCCAGTTGCCGTCACCGCTGAGCTTCGGCAGGCCGGTGGACGCGTCCATCGGCCACTGCGCGACCCGGCCGTTCTCGTTCGGGATGCTGCCCTTGGCGCAGTACTCGCCGGTGATCAGCTTGTCCGCGTCGCTGCGGTCGAGCGAGATGAACGAGTACTTCGGGACGCCCTTGCCGCTGCACTTGTACTCCGGCGGGAACTTCGCCAGACCACCCGGGTTCTCCCAGGACGCGACCTGCGGCATCACGTACCGGTAGCCGAACGAGTAGTACTTGCCGTTCTGGCGACCGACCTGCTTCTTGTCCCCGAGGTCGGCCTTGTCGCCGGCCGCCTTCAGGTCGAAGATCTTGCGCATGTCGAACGCGCGGATACCGCGGTTGGTGTCCACCACGTACAGGTAGTTGCCGTACCACATGATGCCGCCCGCGTGGATCCCGGCGTGGTCGCCGGACTGCGGGCTGCTCACGATCTCGTAGGACGGGTTGTCCTTCGAGTTGATGTACGGGTAGACCAGCAGCACGTGCTGGTACTTCTTGGTGTCCGGGTCCAGGAAGGACACCCGGACCCCCTTCTCCGCACCGGTGTTCCCCTTGTCGTACCAACTCACCAGGATCGGCTTCTTGGTGCCCCACTTCTGGTCCTGCTGGGCGTCCGCGACCGTGGTGACGCCCTGCGGCATCCATTCCAGGTTCTTCGCGTCCGGGGTACTGGTGTCGGACTTGTCGAAGCAGTACCGCTGCGCCGGTGGGGTCATGTCCTTGAACGCGGCCGAGCTGCACTTGTCGCCGAAGGTCGCCGTGCGGCTGCCCTGCTCGAGCAGGTTCTGCACGCCGAGCTTGGGCAGTTCCTTGTCCAGCTTGGCCACCCGGCCGGGGAAGCTGTTCGCCGGCGGGCTGGCCGCGAACGAGTTGTACTTCGAAGGATTGAGCTGGAAGTCGCTCTTCTCCGGCGGGGTCGGGTTCGGGTTCGGCCCTGGCTCCGGGTCCGGCTCCGGCGGGTCCTCCTGCGCCTGTGCCGGCGCCACGCCCTGGCTCAGCGCCGGCACCGCACCGGTCATCCCGACCGCGGCCAGCGTGGCCGCGACCACGATCGCGACACACCGTTTCGTCTTCAAGCTGTCTCCCCTCATCACGCTGAACCTCGGCGAGGGAGCTTAGTTTTGCTAACCACTAGGGACAACTCAGTGTGAGCAACGCCCTCATCCGATCACTGACCGTGCTGCTGCTGGAGCTTCGAGGCCGCTTCGAGCGGGCCTGCGCAGGTTGTAACCCCCCGGCCACCGGTGTGGCCGGGTTCGAAAACCTGGAGGGCTCAGTGAAATCATTCCCGAATACGGCGCGCGGTCTGCTCGTCGCCGCGGGCATCGGCCTCGCCATCGCCGGAGCCGGTGTGGTTCCCGCGACGGCGGCCGAAAAACCGGACAACAGCACGGTTTCCACGCAGTGGGCGAACGCCGTCGGCGTGTGGCGGGCGGACATCACCCGGGACGACGGTGTCAGCGAGAAGGCCTACTTCAGGTTCTTCGCGGACGGCAAGCTCGGGCTGGAGGTCGACGACGGCAGCACCGGGCACGGCAGGTGGTGGCCGGCCGGGAACAGCAAGTTCGGGTTCAAGTTCGTCCAGCCGGTCTACGACGGCAGCGGGACGCAGATCGGCGAGGTCCGCGCCGCGCACGACGCCGTGCTGAACGCGGACCGCCAGGGCTGGACCTCTAAGGGCACCGGCACCTTCTACGACAACAACGGCCAGGTCGTCGTTTCGGCGAAGGTCAGCGTGGTGGCGGTCAAGGTCGCCTGACCAAGGTGGGAAGCGCCGGAGGGGCGGCCTCCGGCGCGACCACCGTGCACGGCGCCTCAGCGGAACCGGGAATGCTTGCGGCCGTAGGCGAAGTAGATGATCAGCCCGAACAGCATCCAGGCGGCGAACCGGATCCAGGTCAGCACGTCCAGGTTCAGCATCAGGTAGAGGCAGGCCAGCGCGGCCACGATCGGCAGCACCGGCGAGAACGGCACGGTGAACGGGCGCTGCAGGTCCGGGCGCTTGCGGCGCAGCACCGGCACCGCGATCGCGACGATGATCATCGCGGAGAGCGCGCCGATGCTGACCATGTCGGACAGTTCGGTGATCGGGACGAAAGCGGCGAGCAGCGCGATCAGCACCGCGCCGACGATGGTCACCCGGTGCGGGGTGCCCCAGCGCGGGTGCACGGTGCCGAACCGCTTCGGCAGCAGCCCGTCCCGGCCCATCGCGAAGCCGATCCGGCCGATGGTGACCAGCTCGACCATCATCACCGAGGTCAGGCCGGTCACCGCGCCGAGGGAGATGAGCGCGCTGATCCAGTGCATGTCCACCGAGTCGAAGGCCGCCGCGAGCGGGGCGCCCTCGTCGATCTCGGCGAACGGCACCATGCCGGTGAGCACCAGCGAAACGCCGAGGTAGAGCAGCGCGCAGATGCCGAGCGCGCCCAGGATGCCGACCCGCAGGTCCCGGCGCGGGTTCACGGTCTCTTCGCCGAGGTTGGCCAGCGCCTCGAAACCGGTGTAGGCGAAGAACACGATCGCCGCGGCGGTGAGCACCCCGGCGATCCCGAAGGCCGACTGCTCCAGGCCGAGACCGGCCTCCACCACGGGCTGGTGCAGCACGTCGGCGCCGCCCTCGATCGGCCGCGCCGGCGGCAGGAACGGGGTGAGGTTGGCGCTCTTCACGAAGAAGACGCCCACCGCCAGGATCAGCACGCACACCGCGACCTTCACCACCACCAGCACGTTGGTCACCATCGCGGACAGCCGGATCCCGCCCACCGCGACCACCGTCAGCACGGCGATGACCAGCACCGCGCCGAGGTTCACGGTCGCGTCCTCGCCGAACCACTCCGCCGGCAGCCCGAGCAGGTTCGCCAGGTAGCCGGACCAGCCGCGGGAGACCACCGCCGCGCCGAGCGCGAACTCCAGCAGCAGGTCCCAGCCGATGATCCAGGCGAAGACCTCACCGAGGGTGGCGAACGCGTAGGTGTAGGCGCTGCCCGCGGTCGGCACGCTGGAGGCCAGCTCGGCGTAGCAGAGCGCGGCCAGGCCGGCGACCACGGCGCCGATGGCGAAAGACAGGGTCACCGCGGGTCCGGCGTGGGTCTTGGCTTCGACGCCGGCCAGGGTGAAGATGCCGGTGCCGATGATGATGCCGACCCCGAACCCGACCAGGTCACGACCGCGGAGGCGGCGTTTCAGGTCACCGGATTCCTGCCGCTGGAGCACCGTGTCGACGTCCATGGTGCGCATGATTCCCATCCGAGCACCGTACGAGTTCGGGCGCCGGTCCGCAGCGTTCCGGCCGGCACTGCTGCGATCATGGGCCCATGGAATCCGCACTTCTCGAACGCGCCCGCGCCCTGCTGACCCGGTATCCGGTCGTCGACGGGCACAACGACCTGCCGTGGGCGTTGCGCGAGCAGGTGGGCTACGCGCTGGACGAACGCGACCTCGCCACCGACCAGTCGGCCCAGCTGCACACCGATCTGGCCCGGTTGCGCGCGGGCGGGGTCGGCGCGCAGTTCTGGTCGGTGTACGTGCGGTCCTCCTACCAGGGTGACCGCGCGGTCAGCGCCACGCTCGAGCAGATCGACTGCGTGCGGGCGCTGGTGGCGCGCTATCCGGACGACCTGGTGTTCGCCCGCACCGCGGACGAGATGGAACAGGCGCGGGCGACCGGGCGGATCGCCTCGCTGATGGGCGCCGAGGGCGGGCATTCCATCGACTGCTCGCTGGCCACCTTGCGCGCGCTGCACGAGCTCGGTGTCCGGTGTCTGACCTTGACGCACAACGACAACGTCTAATTCAAATGAGCGTTACGCACGGTCTTGGGTACGGCTTGCGTCCGTGCGTCACCCGCATCCAGCCGCCGCGAGCCACCCTCCGGGCGGCCCCCGTCGACTGGATAGTGCGTAACCCTCAACGTGCCGTGGGCGGACTCCGCCACCGACGAGCCCGCCGCCGGCGGCCTGACCCGGTTCGGCGAGGAGGTGGTGCGCGAGATGAACCGGCTGGGCATGTTGGTGGATCTTTCGCACGTTTCCGCGGACACCATGCGGGACGCGCTGCGGGCCAGCCGCGCGCCGGTGCTCTTCTCGCACTCCTCCGCCCGCGCGGTCTGCGACCACCCGCGCAACATCCCGGACGACGTGCTGGAGTCGCTGCCCGCCAACGGAGGCGTGGCGATGGCCACCTTCGTGCCCAAGTTCGTGCTGCCCGAGGCCACCACCTGGACCGCGGCGGCCGACGAGAACATGCGGGCCAACGGGCTGGACCCGCTGGACACCTCGGCCCGCGCGATGGCGGTGCACCGGGCGTTCGAAGCGACCAGTCCACGGCCGATCGCGACCGCGGCGACCGTGGCCGATCATCTCGACCATCTGCGCCAGGTGGCCGGGGTCGACCACATCGGAATCGGTGGTGACTTCGACGGGACCGCTTTCACCCCGGCCGGGCTCGACGATGTCTCCGGCTATCCCAACCTGGTCGCCGAACTGCTCGGCCGCGGCTGGTCCGAGGCCGACCTCGCCAAGCTCACCTGGGGCAATGCCGTGCGGGTGCTGCGCGAAGCGGAACAGGTGGCCGAAGGGCTGCGCCGGACCGAGTCGCCGTCGATCGCGACCATCGAGCAGCTCGACGGCTGACCCGTCCTGATCGGACGTCCGGCTCAGACCGCGGTGTTGGCCAGCCAGTGGTCCAGCAGCGCATGGTCCCCGGTGATCCCGATCCGGCCGTCACCGACGGCGAGCCGCCTGGTGAAAATCAGCAGCAGGTCCGATACCTGCCCGGACACCACCACGTCTCCGCCCGTCGTCCCGCGTTCCCAGACCGGGCCGCCGGGGGTGCGGGTGACCAGCCAGCCCGGCTGGTCCGTTTCCCGTGGCAGCAGCAGGATTTTCTCGCCGCGGCCACGCAGCTTCACCAGTCCTGGCTTGAGCGCCGTCATGCCCGGTGCGGACAGCAGCTCCAGTCCTTCGGTGATCGCGTCGGCCGCGAGGTCCGGGGCGATCGCGAACGCGGTGTGCGTGGTGAGCGCCGCGTCGACGAGATGGACCGAGGTTTCGTGCAGCATTCGGCGCAGCCAGAAAGCGGCGGGCAGCGGGCCGAGAAAGGTCCACACCGTAGTCGCAGCACCAGTCGCAGCACCGGCCTGCCGCACCGCGTCCACCAGTTCGTCCGCACCGGCGCGCAACCATTCCGGCCACCGCGCCGGATCGCCGGAATCGGCTTCCAACGGATCCGGCACGGGCGCGGCCTCGCCGGCTCGCACCCGGTCCGCCGCCCACCGGTGCGCCTGGCCGATATGCCCGACCAGATCGCGCAGCAGCCATTCCGGGCAGGTGGGCACGCGCAGTCCCGGGTCCGCGCCGCGCACAGTTTCGGCGAAAGCGCCGGTTTGTTCCCGCAGCCCGTCCGTCAGCCGCCCGAAGTCGAGTGTCCGCATATTCGCCGTCCTTTTCCCTGGTCCGGCCTGCACCGTAGAAGCTCCATCCGGCTGGAGATTCCACCGAATGTGACCGAGGGCACAACGAACGGCGACCCGCGTCAGCTCACCTTCTTGCTCACTGCCTTCTTCTTCGGCGCGCGCTTGGCGGCCGTCTTCTTCGCGGCGACGGGCTTGCGCTGAGCATCGTCGAACGCGGCCACCACCTCGGCCGCGATCCGGCCGCGCTCGGCCAGCTGGTAACCGTTGGCATTCGCCCAGACCCGGATTTCCCGGTTGCGGTCGCGCTGACCGGGATCGGCGGGCTTGCTGCCGGCGCCGCGGATCTTCCGGCCGCCGGTGCGACGCCCGGCGGCCACGTATTTGGCCAGCTCGTCGCGAAGCTCGGCGGCATTGCCGTCGGACAGGTCGATCTCGTAGTGCACACCGTCCAAAGTGAACGGGACGGTCTGGCTGGCCACACTGCCGTCGAGATCGTCGAGCATTTCCACACGTACCTGTTGCGCCATGAGCAATGAATCCTTTGAACGATGTGCAAGCTATGGATCTTCGCGAGACCGCGTAGACCCTAGCCGTACACTACGCCGCGCCGCCACCGCATACCCAGGCCGGAATCGGTGCCATTCCCGCCGGCACCTTCACGCGGTCGGAAAGTATTGCCCCACGGCCGTTCCGGTCACGACCTCGGCGCGGTCGCCCGTTCGAAAAGGGCGGCCAGTTCGCCGGCGTAGGTGTCCAGATCCAGCGACGGGTCGGCGGCATAGGCTTCGGCGGCGCCATCGATACCGTGCGCGATGGTCCGCGCCACGATTTCCGGGGCGAACTCGCCGAATGCCCCTTCGCGCTGCCCCTGCCGGAGTATCCGTTCGAACTTTCCGACCAGGAAACCTTCCAGCAGCGCCCCGGAGACCGCCCAGCCTTCCGGATCGCTCGCATTGGCGGCGACCTCGCGCAGCACCCGGACGCACTCCGGGCAGTCACGGAGGAATGCGACCTCGGTCTCGATGAGCGCGCGCAGCATCTCGACGCGATCGCTGGTGCCCGCCGCGCGTTCCTCCAGGAACTTCTCCTTGATGCCGAGCACGGCGGTCACCACCCCCTGGATCAGCCCGGCCTTGGTGCCGAAGTGGTAGCCGATGATCCGGGTGCTGCTCAGTCCCGCCCTTTCCTTGATGCGGGCGAACGACGCCTTGCGATAACCGAGTTCGGCGATCGTCGCGATCGTGGCGGAAATGATCTGCGCGCGCCGGGCGGCCTCGGTGACGCTCAGGCCCAGCTCGGGCTGAAGATCCACCTCTACCTGCATGAGTTAAAAGTAACCCATCCGAGTAACACTGGCAAGCGGGCTAAGCATCCGTGCCAACCGGAACGGACATCGCCGAGACAATGAGGTCGATGATGTCCTTCCGCAGCACCGGAAGATCGATTCTTTCCTGTTCCACCGCGATGAGCACCCGTTCGTTGACGGCAGCGATCACGGCCTGCCGCAGTTCGAGGCTGGGCCGGACGCCCGGCCTGGTGAGGGTGGCGGCCCATTGCCGGTAGGCGCGCCGACGCAGCGCCAGCGCCCTTGGCCCGGCACCGGCGATCTCGATCAGGATCACCTTGCTGACGGCCGGATCCGCGGTGATGCCGGCGAGATAGGCGTCGACAACGGCGCACACGTTGTCCTCCCAGGTCCGCCGCCTGTCGATCGCACTGGCGACCTGGCGCAGCACCCGCACCGAAGCCGCCTCGTAGGCGGCCAGCAGGCACTCCTCCTTGTTCGCGAACTGCTCGTAGAACGTCCGCCGCGATACCTTGGCCTCCTCCACGATGTCACCCACCGTGGCCTCCGGATATCCCTTGCGCGCCGCCGCCCGTAGCACACCCGCGAGCAAACGGCGCCGATGGCGCTCTTCGGAAGTTACGAAATCCTCTGCGCTCGTCATGGAACTCCAGAATATCCGTGCTACGGGAATCTATTGTCGTAGAAGGCTTATCGCGCAACGGAAAGGGACGGTAAGGTGTCTCGCACCACCCCGTCAATCACCCCATCAGTATTGTCATGTCGCTGAGCGGCCACGCCCTTTTCGTGCGTTCCCGGGAGACGAAAAAGGGACTCTTCCACTGGGCCGCGCGCAACTAGACGGCGTAGCTCGCCAGCCCGGTCGGCGAGAGCACCCCGCGGAACAGGGCAAGCGCCTCCGCCCGTTCGTGCTCCGGGCAGCCGCCGTCCTGCGCTGACGGCACCGATGGCACTGACAGCACTGCGTGCGCGGCCGGTACGACCAGGTCCTCCAGCGCGCGGGTGCAGCGGAAGTAGGCCAGCCGGGCGGGGTCCACGTCCACCGGCCCGTACCCGTCGAAGAACCAGGACCGCTCACGCGGGCCCACCGGGGCGAAGGCGAGCACCCCGCCGATCACGAACATCAGGTCGAGTTCACGCGGGGCGAGCACCGCGTCGTCCCAGTCGATCAGCCAGACCTGCCCGTCCCGGTGGACCAGCACGTTGCCGAGATGCGGGTCCCCGTGGCAGAGCACGTCCGCCGCGGGCTTGGCACGCAGCTCCCGACCGAGCTCGCCGGCCCGCTCGACGAGTGCCGAGACGAGACCGGCCGCGGCACGCCACTCCTCCGCGGCGGCACGAGCGAGCGGATCGGCCGGGACGCCAGCGCGCAACCGGGAGTCGAGGGCACGCACCTCGGAGACCCAGCGCCGATGAGCCGTGTACGCCGTTCGCGGCAGGGCCTCCACCATCGGGCCGCTCGGCGCGGTGGCGTGCGCACTGGCCAGCAGCGCGCCGTAGCGCGTCCACTGCCGC
Source organism: Amycolatopsis nigrescens CSC17Ta-90 (assembly GCF_000384315.1). Lineage (GTDB taxonomy): Bacteria > Actinomycetota > Actinomycetes > Mycobacteriales > Pseudonocardiaceae > Amycolatopsis > Amycolatopsis nigrescens. The sequence goes on from NZ_ARVW01000001.1 coordinate 1,614,728, forward strand.
GCGGTCATCCCGCCGTTCAGCGCGCCCACGTCCGACACCCAGGGCACCAGGGAAAGCCGGCGGCCCCGCCGTTCGCTCCACGGCTTGCCGAGCCGGGTCGGTACCGGGGCGACGACGCCGGGCACCCCGCGCGCCGCGAGACCGGCGGGCACGAGCAGCCCGGCCGGAGTGCCGCCCCCGCTCCGCTTGACCGCGTACCGGGCGTCACCGGAGACCCCGTGCCAGACCGCCGCGTCCACATCCGCGCCGTGGCGCACCCGGTCGAGTGCGGTGAGCTCGACCGCGAAGTCCTCCCGCACCCACTCGCGCAGCCGGTGCTCGCCGACGTCGTCCATACCGGACAGCGTCGCCGCCGAAGCCGCGCGCTGTCACCCGAATTTCGCCTCAGCCTCTCCGGCCACCGGATCCGCGACGGTCCAGCTGTGCCGGCCGTGCCGGACACCGACGGTCTCCCCGCCGGGGAGGTGCACCGTGGCGCGGGTGCCCGGCGGCAGCTCGACGTCCAGGGTGAACCGGCCGTCGTCCCGCCGCCAGGCCACCGAGGCGTCACCGTAGGGCGTGCTGTGCCGGGCCGACGCGTGGGTGAGTGCCGCGTCCGGGACCGGCTTGACGGTGATCTCGCGGTAGCCAGGGGCCGCCGGGGCGAGACCGGCCAGGGTGCGGTGCATCCAGTCCGCGACCGCGCCGAGCGCGTAGTGGTTGAACGAGTTCATCTCGCCGGGGTTGATCGAACCGTCGGGCAGCATGCTGTCCCACCGCTCCCAGACGGTGGTGGCGCCCATGGTGACCGGGTACAGCCACGACGGGCAGCTTTTCTCCAGGAGGAGCCGGTAGGCCAGGTCGGGGTAGCCGGAGGAGCACAGCGCGTCGGTGACCAGCGGGGTCCCGACGAACCCGGTGGAGATGCGGAACTCGTTGGCGCGCACCAGCTCCGCCAGCCGGCCGGCGGCGTGCGCGCGCTGCTCGCCGGTGGGCAGCAGCGCCCATTCCAGTGCGAGCGCGTAGACGGTGGGCGCGTCGCTGAGGATCCGCCCGGCACCGGTGACGTAATGCCGGGCGAAGGCCGCCCTCGTCCTGGCGGCCAGCTTCGCGTATTCCCCGGGGTCCCGGCCCAGCACGCGGGCGGCATCGGCGACGATCTCCGCCGAGCGCACCAGGTAGGCGGTGGCCACCACGTCGGGATCGGCCTTGGCCGCGAACGGGTTGTCCGGCGGCGCGTCCGGGTCGAGCCAGTCGCCGAACTGGAACCCGCCCGCCCAGACCCCGTCGGTGGTCAGGCCGGCGATCTTGTCCACCCAGCCGCGCATGCTGTCGAACTGCCGTTCCAGAATCCCGACGTCGCCGAAGCGCTGGTAGAGCACCCACGGCACCACGGTCGCCGCGTCGCCCCACGCCGTCGCCGCCGGGGAGCCTTCGGCGAGCACGTCCGGGATCACGAACGGCACGGCACCGTCGTGGTGCTGCTCGGCGGCGAGGTCGGCGAGCCAGGTGCTCAGGAATCCGGCGGTGTCGAACAGGAAGGTCGCGGTGGGTGCGAAGACCTGGATGTCGCCGGTCCAGCCCAGCCGCTCGTCACGCTGCGGGCAGTCGGTGGGCACGTCGGCGAAGTTGCCGCGCATCCCCCAGACCACGTTGCGGTGGAACCGCTCCAGGTCCGGGTCGGAGCAGCCGAACCAGCCGGTGCGGCGCAGGTCGGTGCCGATCACCACGGCATCGAGGTCTTCGGCGCTCACCTCGGCCCCGGTGACTTCCGCGTACCGGAAACCGTGGAAGGTCAGTGCCGGCTCCAACGTCACCTCCGCCGCATCGGCCAGCACGTAGGTGTCGGTGGCCTTCGCCGAACGCAACGGGCGCACCCCCAGCTCACCGTGCTCCAGGACCTCGGCGTGCCGGACGGTGACCTCCGTGCCGGCCAGCGCGTTCCGCAGGCGCAGCCGGACCCGGCCGACCAGGTTCTGCCCGAAATCCACCAGCGTCTTCCCTGACGGCGACCGCCACACCTCGACCGCGGGCAGCACCTCGGTCACCCGCACCGGCGGGCCTTCCGGTGCGACCAGCCGCCCCAGGTCTGCTTCGACCACCTCGACAGTGTCTATTGTGGACTTAGCTGGTCGAAAATCGGTGTGCTGGCCGTCGTACAGGTCGTCGGCGAGAATGCCGCTGGCACGGGCGGTCCACAGCTCGTCGGTGCCGATGACGTCCACCGACCCGTCCTGGTAACCGACTTCGAGCTGCGCCAGCAACGCCAGCCGCTCGCCGTAGAACGCCCGTTTGCCGATCCAGGCCAGGCGGCCGCGGAACCAGCCGTTGCCGAGCAGCACGTCGAGCGTGTTCTCGCCCTCCCGCAGCAGTGCGGTGACGTCGTGCGTCTGGTAGCGCAGCCGGTGCTGGTAGGCAGTCCAGCCGGGGGCGAGCACCTCGTCCCCGACCGGGGCGCCGTTCATCGTCGCCGTGTAGACGCCATGCGCGGTCACGTACAGCCGCGCCCAGGCGATCCCCGGCCGCAGCGTCACCGTGCGGCTCAGGATCGGTGCCGGCGCGTCGATCGCGCCGAGGGTGACCGGGCTGATGAACCGCGCCGCCCAGTCCTCCGCCGCCAGCAGGCCGGTCTCCACAGTGGACGGTTCGCTCCAGTCCGACCACCGGTCGCCCGAAGCCACCCGCACGCGCAGAGCGGCCAGGGTCCGGGAGCGCAGCGGCGCGAACGGCCACGGCACCAGCACCTGCTCGGCGGAGTCGACGCGCACCACCGTGCCGTCGAGGTCCAGTTCGTAGGCGGTCTGCGCCCAGTCCGGGTCGGTCGTGTCCACCTGCCAGGACAGCCGCGGGCTCGCGGTGCCGATGCCCAGGGTGGAATCCGCGGCGTCGAGGTGCTCGAAACGAACCGGGCGCACGATCAACGGATGCTCCTTCTGCTAGACGGCGACCAGTTCGAGGCCGCAGAGGTCGGCGACGGCCAGCAGCTCGGCCCGGCGGTGCCCGGTGCCCAGCGTCCAGTGGTGCCCGATGCCGGACATGCTCCACGCGTCGGTCCACTCGCCGGGGTGGCGGCCGAAGTCGACGCGCGAGGTGGTGTTCCCGATCCGCAGCAACGGCCCGTCCACCACGGTGCCTTCCGACGCCACGAACTGGAACGAACCGTCCGGCTCCTGGCCGAGCCCGAACGCGGTGACCGGGCCGTGCTTGACGTCGAACTCCACGGACACGCCCCAGCCGCGCTTCCCGTGGTACACGCCGAGCCCGCGCAGGGTCGGCCGCCGGTCGCTGATGGCGAGGTGCGCGGGGCCGTCGTGGCCCATCTCGACCACGTTGTCCCGGAAGTTCAGCGCCTGCAGCTCGGTGAACGAGCCGCCGGCACCGAGCTGGTCCATGATCAGCATGGCCAGCGAGGTCCGCAGCTCGTACTCGCCGGCGGCCGGGATGCCGCGCGCGGTGAGCAGGGACGCGCCGAGGATCAGCCCGGCGCCGAGGCGCTCGTGCGTCTCCCCGTTCAGCCCGCGGTGGTAGTAGGCGACGCTGTCCAGCCCGAAGTCGGCCACCAGCCGGTCCAGCGCCACCGACACCCGCGCGGCCCAGCGCAGGTCCTCGCCGGCCACGCTTTCGTCCACTGTGAACACTTCGCGCGCCTGAGCCACGCGCGCGTCCGTCTCGCCTTCGCCGACCTCTTCCACCCGCACCCGCAGGTCGTCGATCTCCAGTACCTCCACGTGCCCGCCGAACGTCCTCGGCACCAGGGTGAGGTCGGTGGACACGTCGAGCATGCCCGGATACAGGTGCCCCATCAGCCCGTGCCGGCCGTGCCGCAGCTTCGCGCGCACTCCGGCGGCACGGACCCAGCGGCCGACCTTCTCCCAGGCGGCGGGTTCCTCGAGATAGCCGCTGACACAACGCGCTTCGACCCCGCAGCGGCGGAACGCGTTGACCATCTCCGGCAGCGGGCATGCCCCGCAGTAGGCCAGCCAGGCGCCGGTGTCGAAGGTGGCGTGGTCCATGGCTTCGGTCGGCTGCAGGTTCAGCAGCAGCACGGGCGCGCCGCTGCGCTGCGCCACCGGCATCAGCATGTTCGAGGTCAGGTAGGTGGCCAGGAACGCCACGATGATGTCGCAGCCCGCCGCTCGCAGCCGTTCGGCGGCGCGGTCGCCCTCCTGCGGGTCCGCGATGAACCCGGCGTCGACCACCTCGCAGCCGAGTTCCCGCAGCCGCTCGGTGACCCGCTCGGCGGACCGTTTCAGCTGCGGCAACAGCTCCGGGAACTGCGGCCAGTAGGCGCCGAGACCGCCCGCGACGAGACCGACTCGTGTCATCTCATGCCTCCCCGTGTCGAATGAGCCGGACCGGGCCGAACAGTCCGGTGCGGACCTGGCCGGCGGCCACGGCGGTGGTCGGCGACGCGTCGTCGAGATAGCCGGCGAGCGTCCCGCGCACCACGATCTCCAGCTCGTTGCCGCCGGGGCGCAGCGCTTCGGTGAGGTCGGCGCGCCACGGCCCCCACACCAGCCGGTCCACCAGCTCGCCGTTGACCAGCACGTCCGCGGTGCCCCGGACTTCACCGAGGTCCAACACTGTCCGCCCGTCCCCGGCGGTGCTCACCTTCGTGCGGTACCGGACCTGGCCGCCTAGTGCGCGCAGGCCGAGGTCCTCCCAGCTCAGCAGGTCCGTCTCGATCTCGGCCACCTCGGCCTCGACCGCCGAGTCCAGCAGCGCGCCGCCGCGACGGCCGTCCACCGCGTGGAAGCGCAGCCGCACCTCGGTACCCGCGGGCAGCGGTGCCGGCAGCCGGACGGCCCCGTCGACCGGCTCGTACTCGGCGTCGCCGATCCGCACCCGCACGTCCAGCCCGGTTGGGATGCGCAGCGCGATCAAGCCGAGTGGTGCGGGAAAGCGCAGTTCTTCGGTGCGCGCTTCCCCCGGCGCCAGGTCGGGCACCAGCGGCAGCACCACCTCCGCCTGCGCGGCACCGGGATCGAGCCAAAACGCCCCCGGCAACGGATGCGGCCGGGGCCGGGCGCAGAGGAACCGCGGGTCGCGCAGGTGCTCGCGGCGCAGCCCGGCCGACTCCCACTCCGGCCCGCTGATCAGGCCGAGTCCAGGCGCGTCGAAGGCAGCAGCGGTGTTGTCGGGCAGCTGCAGCACGATCGTGTTCTCGCCGACGCGCAGGAACTCCGCGAGGTCGTACGGGTGCACCCGGATCTCGCGATGCCCCGGGTACGGGCTGAAGTCGCCCTGCCTGCCGACCTCGATCCCGTTCACCAGCACGCCGCACGCGCCCTGGCTGGACACCTGCGCGGTGGTGTCGGCCGGGAGCTCGCCGAGCTCGAAGGTGCGGCGGAGTTCCGCGCCGGCCAGCCATTCCGGCCTGCGGTAGGCCGCCGGCCCGGTGACCACCGCGAACGACGCCCGCAGCGGGCCGTCCGCTTCGGCGGTCAGCTCGATCTCCACCGGCACGGTCCGCCCGGCGGTCTCCGACGGCAACGGGCTGAACGACTGGTAACCCTCCCCCTCGACCGGGAGCGGGACGCCGTCCACCACCACCCGGCGGGCCGCGCCGGAGCCGACGGCGAGCTGGAGGCCGGTGCGCCCGGGCAGCGTCAGGTGGGTGCGCACAGCGACCGCGGCACCGGCAGGTACCCGCCGCCAGTCGAGGAACTCCTCGGGCACGTAACCCTTGGGGCCCAAGGTTTCGTTGTGCCCGGGATCCTTGCGCAGGCCGCGGGACAGCGACCATTCGGCCGGCCGCCAGGTGCCGTCCGGGTCGCGGACCTCGGCGAACGGCCCGTAGCTGGCCAGCACTTCGCCGCTTTCGTGCTGGAACCGCCACACTTCGACGGGCAGCACCCCGGCCCGGTCCGCGGCCGCGAGATCGCCGTGGTTGTTGTCCAAAGTGGATTCGGCCAGCACCAGCCACGGCCCGGTCACCGGGGTGCTCCCGGTGACCTCGCCGGGCGGGGTGCGGTCGGCCTCCGGCAGGTCGTCACCGAGTACCACCAGCGAGATCGGTCCGTCCGCAAAGGACACTTCGAAGGTACCGCCGGTCAGCGCCAGCTCGGTGCGCGCGCCGGTGCGCGGATCCCACCGCTGCGCGCGGGAGGCCAGGTCGCCGATCCGGACCCGCGCGACTCGATCGGCCGGCGACACGAACTGGTAGCCGTCCTCGCGCAGCTGCCTCCAGTACTGCTCCCAGGGAAAGCCGGTGGTGGCCCAGTCGCCCGCTTCCAGGTGCATGATCGGGGCCAGCGTGCCGCTGCGGTCGTCGTGCCCGGTGAGCATCAGCACGTACGCGTCACCGTGGCGCCGCAACAAGAACGGCGCGTCGGCCTGTACGGCGCCGGCGGCGATCGCGTCCGGCACGTCTTCCGCGCGAGCCACGGTGGTCGCCCCGTCCACCAGGGCCTTGCCGACGCAGACGACCTGCCCTCCTGCCCGCGCGAACTCCGCCAGTTTCGCGGCACAGTCCGGGTGCAGGAGTTCCACGTCGGGAAGCACCACCGCGCGGTAGGTTTCGTCGCCGATCGTGAGCCCGTCGTGGCCGACCGAACCGGCGGCGATGGTGTTCTCGTCCAGCGTGTCGTGGTCGATCCCGGCGCGCTCCAGCACCCCGCGTTCCTCGGCGAACCAGGCGCTGACGCCGTTGAGCCGGTGGTAGCAGGCGGCGGCCCGTTCGGCCGGCGGCAGCGGGCCGTCCAGGGTCAGGTAGGCCTGCGCGGTCGTGGTCGGGGAGAGCAGCACGGTGTCGCAGACGTGCGTGCCCGCGCTCAGCACCGAGCACAACCTGGTCACCGCGGTGGCGAACTGGTGGTACGACGGCCAGTACGGCTGCCGCCAGCAGGTGGACGGCGGCGCCCACTCCCACCAGCCGCCGGCCGTCGAGTAGTACACCGCGTGCGGGTCGTAGAGGTTGGCGCCGCGACGGAGGAACGGCGCCAACCAGTCGTAGGTCTCCTCCAGCGTGCCGCCCCAGCCGGAAGAGTGGAAGGCTTCGAGCCAGGTGCGCGGCCTGCCGTGCGCGTGCGCCAGCGAGCTGTGCACCTTCGGGTCGCCCCAGTGGTCGCTGCCCGGCGCGCCGAAACCGGAGTGCGTGCCGAGGTAGTCGCCGTACACCCGCACGCCGCCGATCGGGTCGCCCTCGCGGGCGGGCGTCGGCTGGTCGAACCCGCAGATCAGGCCCCGCTCGGCGAACCAGTTGTCGAGCGGGTCGAAGAACGCGCGCCGCGCCAGCCGGGCCCGGTGCTCGTGGTAGTCCCGGCGGACTTGAGCGGACACTGCGGACACCGCCGACTCGCTGCCTTTGAACAGGGCGGGGAGCACGATCTCGTAGCCATACTCCTCGGCGAAGGTCTCCGCGAAGTCTCGGCCCCAGGTCGGCATCGCGGGCAGCTCGTCCTGGAAGAACCCCGGGATGACGCTGCCGAACCAGTGGCCGACGCCGCGTTCGAGCGCGCCGTGCACCTGGTCCAGCAGCGCCGCGCAGGCCGCCACCCCGAAGTAGTCGAACCCGCTGACCCGGTGCCGAATCGTCCCGTCCGCCCCGCGGTAGAGCGCGAGCCCGGCGAACTCCGGGTTCGCCGAGGTCAGCCTGCCCTGGAAGTTGGCCCCGGAGAAGCCGATCTGGTCGTACATCCACAGCTGGAATCCGAGCTCCCGCGCGTCTGCGCAGGCCCCGTCCAGCAGTCCGATCCACTGTGGACTCAGGAACGGCGGGTCGTCGGCCACCGAGCCGAACATCGGGCCGGTGGGTGCCAGGCTCATCACCACCGCCTGCCGGACGCCTTGTGCTACCAGCTGTTCCATTTGACGACGCAGTCCTTCGGCGGTCACCTTGGCTCCACTCCACCACCAGATCGGCAGCGGGCTGTACTCGGGGCCGGGGTGGGCGAACCGCCGGAGCAACTCACTTGCACTCATGGGATGGCGCGCTCCGCTTCGATCTGCTCCAGTGACTTGCCGGTAGTGTCGGGCATGAAGAAGTAGCCGACCACCCCGCTGATCAGCAGGCAGCCGGCCAGCAGCGCGGCCACCGGGCCGATCCCGGCATCGGCCAGCGCGGGCACGAAGAAGCTCCAGATCCCGAGGAACGTCCTGGCCACCCCGAAGGTCAGGCCCTGCGCGGTGCCGCGGAGCATGGTCGGGAACAGCTCCTGGCTGAAAATCTTGTACACCGCTTCACCGGCGAAGGCCGTGCCGACACCGAAGAGCAGGATGTTGGCGATGATCACCGGGATGTTGAACGGGAACACCAGGTAGGCCAGGAACGCGGCCACCTGCATCACCGCGCCTGCGGCCCACATCCGCTTGCGGGTCAGGTGCCCGCGGTCGACCAGCCGCATGAACGGGAGCGTCGCCAGGATGCCGATCACGAACCCGGCGCAGGACAGCGCCACGCTGGCAGCCTGGCTGCCCGCGTTGAGCGTCTTGATGATGTACGGGGTGAAGATGCCGTTGGTACCGGCGGCGATGTTCCAGAACAGGTAGATCGTGCCGGTCCACACCAGCGCCCGCAGGTTCGCGCCGCTGAACAGCGTGCGCACCTTGTGCGCGACGCCGCCGGCCGAGGCGGACGCCGACTTCCAGCGCGCCGATTCGGCCAGCCCCCGGCGCAGCGCCCAGGTGACTATCGCAACCACGAACAGGTGCAGGAACACGATCCGGATACCGAGCAGGTCGAGCGAGGACAGCGCCAGCGCCATCAACAGCACGACCACCGGCCCGAGGTTCCAGGTGATCTGGGTGAAGCTCAGCAGTTTGCCGCGCGCCTTCGACGGGGCGAACTCGCCGACCAGCGCCAGCGAGGTTGGCACGTCGGCGCCGACCGCGACCCCGACGACGAAGGTGCCGATGAACAACATGGGCGCGTTGAAGGAGAGCGCGATGCACAGGATCCCGGCCGCGTAGACCAGCAGGTCGTACTTGTAGATGCGTTTGCGGCCGAGCTTGTCCCCCAACCTGCCGCCGATGAGGGCACCCAGCGCGCAGCCGATCGCGTTCGGCCCGATGGCCGCGAGCGCACCCACCGCGCCGCTGCTGAGGCCGAGGTAGGTCTGGAACAGGGCAAGGCCGGAGCCGAGCGCGACGATGGAGCCGGCGTCGAGATAGGAGGCCATCCCGGCTAGTACCGACCACTTCCACTGCTGGCGGGTAATGGCGCCGCTGTCGTCGGCAAGCGTGGAGGCTGTCATGAGGTCTCCTAGTCAACGTTGACGTAGGTCACATTTTGAAACGTATTAATCGGTGAGGGTAACGAGCGGTTTTGCGTGACACAAGGCCCTATTGGCACAAAGTTCGCTGAAAATGAATCGTTTTATCTCGGCAGGTAAGTGCGCGGCTGCTGTGTGTGCCGGAGCAGCTCGCGCATGCCGTGCAGATCGCCGCTGAACGCACCGTGTGCCCTGGCCTGAACCAGCACGTTGCCCAGTGCCGTGGCCTCCACCGGTCCGGCCAGCACCGGCAGCCCGCAGGCGTCGGCGGTGAGCCGGCAGAGCAGTTCGTTGCGCGCGCCGCCGCCGACCACGTGCACCACCTCCACCCGCCGCCCGGAAAGGCGCACCGCGTCCGCGATGGCCCGCTGGTACGCCTGCGCGAGACTGTCCAGCACGCAGCGGGTGAACTCGGCCCGGGTGCCCGGCACCGGCTGGCCGGTTTCCCGGCAGGCCGCCGCGATCCGGGCCGGCATGTCGCCCGGTGGCAGGAAAACCGGGTCGTTCACGTCGATCACCGCTCTCCTCGGCAACGTGGCTGCCTCGGCGAGCAGCGCCGCCGGATCGTCGATCCCCCAGGCCCGCTGGCATTCCTGCAACAACCACAACCCGGTCACGTTGCGCAGATAGCGGATCGTGCCGTCGACGCCCACCTCGTTGGTGAAGTTGGCCTCGCGGCTTTCTTCGGAGAGCACCGGGGCGTCCAGTTCCAGGCCGACCAGCGACCAGGTGCCCGAAGAGATGTAGGCGAAGTCGCGGCCCTCCGCCGGCACCCCGGCCACCGCCGAGGCGGTGTCGTGCGACCCCACCGCGTACACCGGGATTCCCTGGTGCGTCCCGGCGAGGTCGCCGGGTTTTCGCAACGGCGGGAACAGTTCGACGTCCACCCCGGTGCGGCCGGCAACCTCCGCCGACCACCGGCCGGTGCGCGGGTCGAGCAGCCCCGTGGTGGAGGCGTTGGTCAGTTCGGTGCCCGCCGTGCCGGTGAGCCAGTACGAGATCAGGTCCGGGATCAGCAGCAGCCGGTCCGCCTGCCCGGCGCGCGCGTCTGCGGCCAGCTGGAACAGCGTGTTGAACGGCAGGAACTGGATGCCGGTTTCGGCGTACAACCGGTCGGCGGGGATCTTCGCGAGCACTTCGCCGATCACCGGGCCGGTGCGGTCGTCGCGATAGTGCACCGGGTTGCCCAGCAGCGCGCCGCCGGCGTCGAGCAGGCCGTAGTCCACCGCCCACGAGTCGACGCCGATCGCATCCACCTCGCCCGCCGCATTCAGGCCGTCCAGGACACCTTGGTACAGCGCGAGAATGTCCCAGTACAGGGTGCCCCGGATCCGCACCGGCCGGTTGGCGAACCGGTGCACCTCGGTGAGTTCGAGTCCACCTGCCAGGTCGCCGACCATCACCCGCCCACTCGACGCACCCAGGTCTACCGCCGCGAACCTCATCGCAGGAACGCAGCCGCCACACCGGCGTCCACCGGCACGTGCAGTCCGGTGGTGTGCGCCAGTTCGCCGCCGGTCAGCACGAACACCGCGTTCGCCACGTGCTCCGGCAGCACCTCGCGTTTGAGCAGGGTGCGCTGGGCGTAGAACGCGCCGAGTTCCTCCTCCTGCACCCCGTACACCGCCGCCCGCTGCGCACCCCAGCCGCCGGCGAAGATGCCGGAGCCACGCACCACGCCGTCCGGGTTCACCCCGTTGACCCGGATGCCGTGCGCGCCGAGTTCGGCGGCCAGCAGCCGGACCTGGTGCGCCTGGTCCGCCTTCGTCGCGCTGTAGGCCACGTTGTTCGGCCCGGCGAACACGGAGTTCTTGCTGGCGACGTAAACCAGGTCCCCGCCGAAGCCCTGCGCCAGCATCACCCGGGCCGCCTCACGCGAGACCAGGAAGGAGCCGCGCGCCATCACGTCGTGCTGAAGGTCCCAGTCGCGCACCGAGGTTTCCAGCAGCGGCTTGGAAATCGACAGTCCGGCGTTGTTCACCACCAGGTCCACGCCGCCGAAAGCCAGTGACGCGGCACGGAAGGCTTCCGCTATCTGATCCTCGTCGGTGACGTCCGCGGTCACCGAGATGGCCCTGTCCCGGCCGCCGAGCTCGGTCACCACCTCCCGCGCGGCCTCGGCGTTGACATCGGCGACCACCACACAGGCCCCTTCGGCGACGAGCCGCCGCGCGATCGCTCTGCCTATCCCCGAACCGGCGCCGGTGACCAGTGCGACCCTGGTGGCGAGGGACTTCGGTTTCGGCCGCCGCTGGAGCTTCGCCTCCTCCAACGACCAGTACTCGATGCGGAACTTCTCGCGCTCGTCGATCGGCGCGTACGAGGACACGGATTCCGCGCCGCGCATCACGTTGATCGCGTTGACGTAGAACTCCCCCGCCACCCTTGCGGTCTGCGCGTCGGCGCCGAAGGAGAACATGCCCACCCCCGGCACCAGCACGATCGCCGGGTCCGCCCCGCGCATCGCCGGGGAGTCCGGCTCGGCGTGCCGCTCGTAGTAGGCGCGGTACTGCTCGCGATAGTCCGCGTGCAGTTCCTTCAGCCGTTCGACGACCTCGTCCAGCGGCGCGGCCGGCGGCAGGTCCAGCACCAGCGGACGGACCTTGGTGCGCAGGAAGTGGTCCGGGCAGGAGGTGCCGAGCGCGGCCAGTCGCGGATGCTCGGCGCCGGCCAGGAAGTCGAGCACCACCTCGGTGTCGGTGAAATGTCCGATCTGGCGCCGGTCGGTGGACGCGAGGCCGCGGATGACCGGGGCGAGCGCGGCGGCCCGCTCCCTGCGCTCGGCCTCGGGCAGCGGCCGGTGCACGACCGGGCCGAACGGTTCCGCGCGGCCGTGCTCGGCGAGGAACTCCGCCGCGGTGCGGATAATCTCCAGCGAATGCGCCTCGGCCTGGTCCGAAGTCTCCCCCCAGGCGGTGATGCCGTGCCCGCCGAGGATGCAGCCGATCGCCCGCGGGTGTGCCGCCTTGATCGCGGCGATGTCAAGGCCCAGCTGGAAACCCGGCCGCCGCCACGGCACCCAGACCACCCGGTCGCCGAAACACCGCTCGGTCAGCCGCTCGCCGTCCGCCGCAGTGGCCAGCGCGATCCCCGAATCCGGGTGCAGGTGGTCCACGTGCGGCGCGTCCACGAGGCCGTGCATGGCAGTGTCGATGGACGGCGCCGCGCCACCTTTTCCATGTAAGCAGTAGTCGAACGCGGCGACCATCTCGTCTTCGCGCTCCACGCCGGGATAGACGTCGACCAGCGCGCGCAGCCGATCCAGCCTCAGCACCGCCAGTCCCTGTTCGGTAAGCGTGCCGAGGTCACCGCCGGAACCCTTGACCCACAACAGGTCCACCGGTGCCCCGGTGACCGGGTCGGTCGCGGTGCCCTTCGCGGAGGTGTTCCCGCCGGCGTAGTTGGTGTTCGCCGGATCCGCCCCCAACCGGTTGGACCTGGCCAGCAGTTCGGGGATCACGCGCCCCACCCCGCCTGGCTACCGCCGACCCGCTCGTCCACGATCCGTTCGCCGTAGCCCGAACGCCGGTAGGCCGCCACCGGATCCGGGTCGATGCCGAGTTCCTCGCGCAGTTCGGCGAGCAGCGGCCGGACGTCGGTGTTGTACGCGTCCATCAGCACGTCGTTCGCGGCGATCACGTCGCCGGACTTCTGCGCCGCGGCCAGCGCTTCGACGTCCACCAGCAGGGCTTTCGCGGTGGCTTCCTGGACATTGCACACCGAGCGGATCTGGCCGGGGATCTTCGCCTCGATGTTGTGGCACTGGTCGAGCATGAACGCGACGCCGGTCTCCGGCTGGTATCCGCCGCCGCGCACCACCTCGTACATGATGCGGAACAGCTGGAACGGGTCCGCGGCGCCGACCATCAGGTCGTCGTCGGCGTAGAACCGCGAGTTGAAGTCGAACGCGCCCAGTTTTCCGGCGCGCAGCAGGAAGGCGACGATGAACTCGATGTTCGTGCCCGGCGCGTGGTGCCCGGTGTCCACGCAGACCTGCGCCCGGTCGCCGAGTTCGACGCAGTGCGCGTAGGCGGTGCCCCAGTCCGGCACGTCCGTGGTGTAGAAGGCTGGCTCGAACAGCTTGTACTCCAGCAACAGCCGCTGGTGCCCGCCGAGCCGGCGGTAGACCGCGGCCAGCGCTTCGGTGAGCCGGTCCTGGCGGTCGCGGATGTCGTCCTGTCCCGGATAGTTGGTGCCGTCGGAGAACCACAGCTTCAGGTCGCGCGATCCGGTGGCGTCCATGATGTCCACGCAGTCCAGCAGATGGTCCAGCGCCTTGCGCCGGACGCGGGGGTCCGGATTGGTCACGCTGCCGAGCTTGTAGTCGTCGTCCTGGAAAACGTTGGCGTTGATGGTGCCCAGCCGGATTCCGGCGGCTTCGGCGTAATCGGCGAGTTTGCCGTAATCGTCTACCTTGTCCCAGGGAATGTGCAGCGCGACGCTGGGCGCCACGCCGGTGAAGGCGTGCACCTGCGCCGCGTCGTCGATCTTCTCCTGGACCGTTCGCGGCACGCCTGGCTGTGCGAACACCTTGAACCGGGTACCCGAGTTGCCGTACGCCCAGGAAGGGGTTTCGATCCGCTGCGTGCGCAAACGCTGGCTGACCGCCGCTGGAGCGCTCATATCCGTCTCCCCCTTACGAAACCGAGAGGCTTGAAACGTTTCATCCGCATGGTAGGCTGCCTTCGGGCAGGGAGCAAGGGGGCAAATGGTCGGCATCAAGGACGTGGCAAGGCGGGCCGGCGTCTCCATCGGCACAGTGTCCAATGTGGTCAATCGGCCGCACGTGGTCTCGGCGGCTACCCGCACCAGGGTGCTGTCGGTGATCGAGGAGCTCGGCTACGTGCGGGACGAATCCGCCCGGCAGCTCCGCGCGGGCCACAGCCGGATCATGGCGCTGCTCGTACTCGACCTCGGCAACCCCTTCTTCGTCGACGTGGCGCACGGCGCGGAGGAAGCCGCGCACGGCGAAGGTCTCAACGTGATCACCTGCAACAGCCGCCAGCGGGTCGACACGGAAAGCTCCTACCTGTCGATGCTCGCCGAACAGCGCGTCCGCGGCGTGCTGCTCAGCCCGGTCGGCACCACCGGCGAAGCGCTGCAGAGCTTTCGCCGCAGCGGCATCCCGTACGTTTTCGTCGACCGCAAGGCACCTTCGGCCGAAGCCAGCTCCGTCTCCGTGGACGACGTCGCGGGCGGCGGGCTGGCGATGCGGCACCTGCTGGAGACCGGGCACACCAGGATCGCGTTCGTCAACGGCCCCGCGATCCTGACCCAGTGCCGCGAACGCGAGACGGGCGTCCGGTCCGCGCTCGCCGGTTCCGGCGCCGAGCTGTCGATACTGGAGACGGCGGCGCTGGACGTCCCCTCCGGCCGCGACGCCGGCGCGCGCCTGCTCGGCGTGAGCCCGCGGCCGACCGCCGTGTTCTGCGCCAACGACCTGCTCGCCCTCGGCGTGCTCCAGGCAATGGTGGGTGCGGGCGTACGAGTGCCCGAGGACATGGCGATCGTCGGCTACGACGACATCGAGTTCGCCGGCGCCGCGGCGGTCCCGCTCACCTCGGTCCGCCAGCCCGCGAAACGGCTCGGCCGCACCGCGGCGGAACTGCTCATCGCCGAAACCGGCGGCGACAACGGCGACCCGGTCGAGCACCAGGCCGTCGTGTTCACCCCGGAACTCGTGGTGCGCGATTCCACCCGAATTCGCCGTTGAATCGTTTCACGGATTTTCCTTCCAGCCGAAATCGCGCCCCCAACGGTCAACTCGCCCAGGCTGAACGTGGGACTCGCCGAGGCTGAACGTGGGACTCGCCGACGCGAGCCGGGCGCACCGGCGAGTTCCACGTTCGGGCAGTGCGAGTTCTGCGTTCGCGACGCGAGCCGGGCGCTAAATGGATCGCGGGGGAAGGGCGAGTCGGGTACACAGGCGGGCGTGGACGACCTGTATCCGCTCCGGGCTCTCGGTGCTGCCGAGTTCGTCGACTGGGCGCGCATGACCTGCAATACGTACGGGCAGGACTGGCGTGAGGGCGGGCTTCGCAACGTGCGGAGGACCATCGAGCTGGACCGGACGCTGGCGGCGTTCGACGGGGACTCGGTGGTCGGGGGCGCGGCGATCTTCTCGCGGTCCATGACCGTTCCCGGGGCCGTGCTGCCGGTCGCGGGGGTCACGCTGGTCGCGGTCTCCCCCACGCACCGCCGGCGGGGGATTCTCACCGCGATGATGCGGGCGCAACTCGCCGGGCTGCACGAGTCCGGCGAAGCGATCGCGGCGCTCAACGCGGCGGAGGCGACGATCTACGGCCGGTACGGGTACGGCATCGCCTCGCGGCTGGTGCGGTTCCACGGGGACAAGCGGGCGATGGGGGTGCGCACGGACGTCGATACCGGCGACGGCACCATCCGGCTGCTCGATCGGGACGAGGCCCGCCCGCTGCTGGAAAAGGTGTACGACACGGCGCGCGCCGGCGCGGTCGGGTGGGTCGAGCGAGCGGACAGGTTCTGGGATGCCCGCCTTTACGACGAGGAGCACGTGCGTCAAGGTGCGACGGCACTGCGGTTCGCCGTGCACCGGGAACCGGACGGCGCGACCACCGGGTACGCGATCTACCGGCTCAAGCCCGAGTGGGACGACTCCGGCGACGTGAGCTCGGTGCAGGTGATCGAGCTGGCGACGGAGACCGAGCAGGCCTACGCCGCGTTGTGGCGTTTCCTCGTCGACATCGACGGGCATTTCCGACTCGACTACGAGGGCGCGGTGGACGAGCCGCTGCCGCACCTGCTGGTCGACGCGGCGGCGGTGCGCTCGACCGTGGTGCCCAACCTGTGGGTACGGCTGGTCGACGTGGACAGGGCACTCGCCGCGCGCCGCTACGCCACCGCGCTGGACGTGGTCCTGGAGGTCGAGGACGCCTTCTGCCCGTGGAACACCGGGCGCTACCGGCTGCGGGCCGACGACGACTCGGTCAGCTGCGAGCGCACCAGTGCCGGCGCCGATCTGCGGCTGTCCTCGGCTGAACTGGGCGCGGCCTACCTCGGCGGCACGACGCTGGCGTCACTGGCGGCCGCGGGCCGGGTGACCGAACTGCGGCCGGGCGCGGTGGCCGCCTGCACCCGCGCCTTCCGCGGTGAACGGGAGCCGTTCCATCCTTCCGGTGCGGCATTCCCCGCATTCTGAACCAGGCCGAAAGAAAGTGAAGCGGCAAATCTCATGACCATTGCGCTCACCGCCGTCGACGAGCCGGACAAACCCGTGCTGGCGAACTTGGTGCAGTTCTACCAGTACGACTTCTCCGAGATTCGCGACCTCGAATTGACCCGGCATGGCACCTTTACCTACCGCTACCTGGATCCGTACTTCACCGAAGACGCCAGGGAGGCGTACTTCATCACCGTCGACGGTGAACTCGCCGGTTTCGCCATGGCACGCCACGACGCGGACGAGGACGGCTCGTGGAACGTCGCGGAGTTCTTCGTCGTCCGCCGCCACCGCAGGCGGGGTGTGGCGCGGGACGCGGCCCGCCAGCTGTTCTCGAAACATCCTGGGCCGTGGACGCTGTCCTTCGACCACGGCAACCCGGCCGCGGCCGCCCTGTGGCGTTCCGTCGCCGGCTCGGTCGCGACGGGAACCGTCACCGAGAGCGACCGGTATCCGCCCGACACGGACGTCGCCATCACCCGGCTCCGGTTCCACGTGGCCGGCGGCGCCTAGCTCACCGTGTGCAGCGGAGGCCGATCGTGGCGCTCGCCCGGCCCACCGGCGCGAAACCCGGCTGGGGCAGCAGCTCGTCCAGGAACCGGTAACCGCCGAGGTACTGCTCGTCGCGCTGGCTGACATGCCGCCACCAGGCCGCGATGTCGCCCCAGCCCGGCGCGGACTGCGAACCGCCGAAGTGCTGCACGGACAACGCGGCGCACAGGTTCGCGAAGTGCACCCGGTCCGCCAGCGGCCAGTCCGCCAGCGTGCCGAGCACGAAGCCGGCGCTGAACACGTCACCGGCGCCGGTCGGGTCGAGCGCGGCCACGTTCAGCCCGTCGACCTCCACCTCGTCGCCGGTGCCGGCATCGAGCGCGTACGCGCCGTGGCCACCGCGGGTCACCACCACCACGGGCACCCGCTCGGCGAGCTTGGCCGCGGCGGCGGGCACGTCGTCACAGCCCGTGTACCCCCTGGCCTCCACCGCGTTGGGCAGGAAGAAGTCGTAACCCTCGAGCTTGCGCAGCAGAGCCTGGCCCCAGCGCCGGGTCGGATCCCAGCCGATGTCGGCGAAGACCAGCGACCCGTTCTTCTTCGCCGTGCGCACCCACTCGTCGCTTTCCAGGCCCGCGTCCACGAAACAGGCTCGCGCGCGGGGCGGCGGGGTCAGCATCTCGTCCGCGGTGACCGGGGCCGGATGCTCGTGCGTGACCATGCTCCGGTCGCGGGCGACCGCCATGGACACCGTGAGCGGTGAGTGCCAGCCGTAGAAACGCCGGGAATGGGCCAGGTCCACCCGCTCGTTGACCAGCACGTCCCAGCAGAAGTCACCGTAGGCGTCCTCGCCGAACGCGGCGGCGAGCGCGGTACGCAGGTCGAGCCGGCTCAACGCCACCGCGAGGTTGGCGATGCCGCCGGGGCTGGAGCCGAGACCACTCGCCCACACCTCGGTGCCCGCGGCGGGCGGATGCGACAGTCCGGTCATGATGATGTCGAGAAATACCGTGCCGTAAAGCAAAACGTCGACCGACGGCGCCTCTCCGTCCCGGCACGCTTCCCAAGTCATCAACTCAGTCTCCACCCGGCCATCGGCAATCGCAAGTGATGATTTCACATAACTCTTCTACCGAATATAAAGCGCGAAATGATACGGTCGCCCGATGCCCATTTCGGACGCGGCGAAACACTTCCCGGCACCGGCACCGGCGGCGGGCTGATGCGACTGGTACTGCTCGGCGGCGGCGGTTTCCGGGTGCCACTGGTGCACGCCGGGCTGTTGGCCGACCCGGACCGGCTGGTCGACGAACTGGTGCTGTACGACGTCAGCGAGTCCCGGATGCACGCCATCGCGGCCGTGCTCGAAGCGCAGGCGGCGGGTGCGTCCCGGCGTCCCCGGCTGCGCCTGACCACGGACTTGGACGACGCGCTCACCGGCGCGGACGTCGTCTTTTCCGCGATCCGCGCGGGCGGGCTCCGCGGCCGGGAACTGGACGAGCGCATCGCGTTGAAACACGGAGTGCTCGGCCAGGAGACCGTGGGTGCAGGCGGAATCTGCTACGCGCTGCGCACCATTCCGGTCGCGATGCGGATTGCCGAACGCGTCGCCGCGCTGGCCCCGGACTCCTGGCTGATCAACTTCACCAATCCGGCCGGGGTGGTCACCGCGGCGATGTCGGCGGTGCTCGGCGACCGCGTGATCGGCATCTGCGACTCCCCGGTCGGCCTGTGCCGCCGGGTGGCCGGCGCGCTGGGCGTGCCGATGGCGAAGGCCCGGTTCGACTACGCCGGCCTGAACCACCTCGGCTGGCTGCGCGCGGTACTGGTGGACGGCCACGACCGGCTGCCAGGGCTGCTCGCCGACGAGGACGCGCTGGCCGGTTTCGAGGAGGGCAGGCTGTTCGGCGCGCGCTGGCTGCGGGCGCTGGGCGCGGTGCCGAACGAGTACCTGCACTACTACTACTTCACCCGCGAGGTGCTCGCGCAGTCGCTGGCGCAGCCGGACACCCGCGGCCAGTTCCTGCACCGCCAGCAGGCCGGGTTCTTCGAACGGGTGGCCGGCGACCCCGGCGAGGCGCTCGGGCTCTGGCAGGCGACAAG
The DNA here is from genome assembly GCF_000384315.1 of Amycolatopsis nigrescens CSC17Ta-90. Taxonomy (GTDB): domain Bacteria; phylum Actinomycetota; class Actinomycetes; order Mycobacteriales; family Pseudonocardiaceae; genus Amycolatopsis; species Amycolatopsis nigrescens. The sequence goes on from NZ_ARVW01000001.1 coordinate 1,633,712, forward strand.
GGCCGAGCGGGAGCAGACCTATCTCGCCGAGGGCCGTGCGGTCGCCGGGTCGGGCGAGCGGGCGGACGAGGACCTGGCCGGGGGCGGCTACGAGGAAGTCGCGCTCTCGCTCACCGCCGCCCTCGCCGGAGTCCGCGACGCGAACCTTATCCTCAACGTGCGCAACCGCGGCGCGGTACCGGAACTCGGCCGGGACACCGTGGTCGAGACGCACTGCCAGGTGGACGGCAACGGCCCACGGCCGCTGGCCGCCAACCCGTTGGACCCGCATTGCCTCGCGCTGACCCGGCAGGTGGCGGCGGTCGAGCGGAGCACCGTCCTGGCCGCCACCACCGCCAGCAGGGAGCAGGCGCTGCTCGCGCTGGCCTGCCATCCGCTGGTCGACTCGGTCACCTGCGCAGCCGCCCTGCTCGAGGACTACCTGAGCGCCTTCCCCGAGCTGGGCTACCTGCGCTGAGTCACGGTCAGCCGGCGGTGACGGTGACGGTGGAGTAGTTGTCGGCGGGGTTTTCGGTGGGGTCGCGGTAGAAGCCGAGCGTGCCGAACTCGATCCGGGTGGTCAGCGGGGCGTCCGCGCGCAGCTCGACCTCGACGGGATAGGTCGACTGGCCGGGCGCCAGCGCGGTGGCGGTGTTGCAGATCAGGGCGGGCCACTCGTCGATGTGGCATTGCCAGCCGGGCGCAGCGGTGGCCCGCACGGTGAGCCCGGCGGGGATTTCCGCGCTGATGGTGGCGCCTTCCTTGGTCACGTTGCCGGGGTTGTAGTAGTTCAGCCGGACCTGCCCGTTGCCGCCCTGCGCCGGAAACTCCACCGCCGAGGGGGCGGCGACGAGTGCGACGTCCGCGCGCCGCGGCTCGTCGACTGGGCTCGCCGAAGCGGTGCCGGCCGCCATGGCCGCGATGAACAGGCACGCCGTGATCGCTGTCGGTGTTCGTTTCACAGACCCTCCCCGAGTTGTTCGTTCTCTGCCGGTACACGCACCGGCGCCGGCCGGAGTTTCCCGGGCGGCGCCATTACCTGGCAAGTAATCGACAGTGCGGCGCCGCCCGCGCCACGCTTCCGGCCAGACCGACGTGGAGGTGGCATGAAGGACGAAACAGCCAAGACGGCCCTGCTGGACCGGGCGTTCCTGACCGCGGCGGCGGGCCGGATCGCCTGGGGTGCGCTGGCGCTGGCCGCGCCGCGGCTGAACGCCCGGCTCGCCGGGGTCGGCGATCGCGCCACACCCGAGGTGGTCTACCTGACCAGGATCTTCGGCGCCAGGGCGATCGCGCTCGGGCTCGGGTACCTCGGCGGCGACGAGCCGGCACGCCGCCGCTGGCAGCGGGTGTGCCTGTTCGTCGACACCGCGGACACCGCCGGCGGACTCGGCCACCTGCTGCGCGGGGACGTGCGGCGCGGCTCCGCCCTCGCGATGACCTTGCTGACCGGCAGTTATGCGGTTCTCGGCGGTATCGGACTGCTCAACCGACGGAGGAACATTCACAACTCCTGAACCGGACTAGAGGGCAACAAACCGACGCCGCCTGTGGCCGACCTGGATGATCACTTAAGATCGATGGTCGGCCGGAGATGAACCTCTGACCAGCGGTAGAGACTTGACCGGAGGGCCGCCCGACCTGGGCCGGCGCCGGTCGGGCGGCGGTTTCGCCGGGCGGTGACCGGCGAGGCATCACTATGATTCCCCCAATTGGCTGGGTGGTGATGTGACGGTGCACGGCATGGCTACGGAGCACGCTCCGACGGATTCTCTGCCTGCGGAGCTGACTTCCTACGTCGGCCGTCACACGGAGATCCTCGAGGTCACCCGCCTGCTGAGCACCGGCTCGCTGGTCACGCTGACCGGCCCCGGCGGGGTCGGCAAGACCAGGCTGGCCACCAGGGTGGCAGCCGCGGCACGGCCGACCTTCCACGACGACGTGGTCTTCGTCGGGCTCGCCGAACTGCGGGAGCCGGACCTGCTGGTGAACACCGTCGCCGAACGGCTCGGCCTCGGCGACCGGTCGGCGCGGCCGCCGATCGAACGGCTGGTGGACCAGCTCCGCACCCGGCGGCTGCTGCTGGTGCTGGACAACTGCGAGCACCTGATCGAGGCGTGCGCGCGGCTGGTCGGCGCCCTGCTGGGTTCCTGCCCCGACCTGGTCGTGCTGGCGACCAGCCGTCAGTCGCTCGGGGTGGCCGGCGAGCGGGTGATGCCGGTGCCGCCGCTGGCGGTGCCCGAGGCCGGCGAGCCGATGACGGGCCAGAGCGAGTACGACGCGGTGCGGCTGTTCGTGGACAGGGCGACCGCGGTGGTGCCGTCCTTCACCATCACCGAGGACAGCGCCGAGGACGTGGCCAGGCTGTGCCGGGCGCTGGACGGCCTGCCGCTGGCCATCGAGCTGGCCGCGGTGCGGCTGCGGTCGCTGTCGGTCCGCCAGCTCACCGACCGGCTGAACAAGCGGTTCACCCTGCTCACCGGGGGCCGCCGGTCCGGCCCGAGCCGGCACGCGACCTTCCAGGCGCTGGTCGACTGGAGCCACGAGCTGTGCACCGAGCAGGAACGGCTGCTCTGGGCGCGCACGTCGGTGTTCCCCGGGAGTTTCGACCTCGACGCGGCCGAAGCGGTCTGCTCCGGCGACGGCCTCGACCGGCACGCCGTGCTCGACGTGCTGGACGGCCTGATCGACAAATCGATCCTGGTGCGCGAAGAGCAGCACGGGGTGGTGCGGTACCGGATGCTGGAGACCGTGCGGCAGTACGGCGAAGACCGGCTGCGCGCGGCGGGCCAGGTGCGGTCGCTGAAGCGGCGGCACCGGGACTGGTACCAGGAGCTGACCAGGCGGTTCCAGGCCGAATGGCTCGGGCCGGACCAGGTCGCCTGGATCGACCGGCTCAAACGCGAGCACGCCAACCTGCGCGGGGCGCTGGACTTCTGCGCCAGCGATCCCGTCGAGGCGGAGGCGGGGCTGCTGATGATCCCCACCTTCAAGGAGTACTGGCTGCTGCGCGGCAACAACACCGAGGGCAGGCTCTGGCTGGCGAAGCTGCTGGAGATCGCCCCGGCCGACACTCCAGGCCGGGCCGACGCACAGTGGATGTCCGGCTTCCTCGCACTGGTGCAGGGCGACATGCCGGCCTACGAAAGCGCGCTGGCGACGGCGACCGAGCTGGCCGAGCAGACCGGCGACGAGCGGAGCACGGCCTACATCCACCACGTACGGGCCTACGCCGCGCTGATCGGCAACAAGGGCGAGCAGGCCGCCGAGCTGTTCCACACCGCGACCACGATGTTCCGCACCCAGCAGGATCTCGGCGGCGACCTGTGGGCCACCTACAACTACGGCCTCGCACTGGCGCTGGCCGGCGACCTCGGCCGCGCCCGCAAGGTGCTGGAAGAGTGCGTGGAAACCTGCACCGCGCGCGGCGAAGTGTTCTGGCGGTCGTGGGCGCTGTGGTCCCGCAGCGCCGCCGAGTACCTCTACGGCGACCTCCAACAGGCACTGGATGCGAGCCTCGAACTACTGCGGCTGCAGCGCAGGGTGGACGACCAGACGATCCTCGCGTTCGCGCTGACCGTGCTGGCGGGCTGCGCGACCCATGGCGGGAAGCTGACGAGGGCGGCGAAACTGCTCGGCGCGGCCACCGCCGTCTGGCAGCTGCTCGGCGCCTCGCCGACCAACTACGCCGCCTTCGTCGAGCCGATGCAGCGCGACATCGCGCTGGTGACCGGCGGGCTCGGTGAGGAAACGGCGTTGCGGGAGTTCACCGCCGGCACCGCGCTGTCCCCCCAGCAGGCGCTGCGGTACGCCCTCGGCGAGGAGTCCGAGACCTCGGTCCGGCCTTCGGACACCCCGCTGACCAGACGGGAGACCCAGATCGCCGAGCTCGTGGCCAAGGGCATGACCAACCGCGAGATCGCCGACCAGCTGGTGATCGCGCGCCGCACCGCGGAGACCCATGTGGACCACATCCTGACCAAGCTGGGGTTCACCAACCGCGCGCAGATCGCCGCCTGGGTGGTGGAGTCCCGCCGCCCCTGACTCAGCAGTTGGGCGCGGCGGGTTTGTCGGCGAACCGGTCGGCGAGGAACTGGAGTGCGTCGGCGTTCCCGGTGTAGATCGGGGTGATGTGGTCCGAGTCGTAGGTCTTCCAGGTCACCGCGACGCCGAGCTTGCAGTAGTCGTTGCGCAGCGTCTCGGCCTGGCGGAAGCTGACGATGTCGTCGCGGGTGCCGTGGTAGTCGAAGACCGGGACCTTGATGGGCGTGGCGCCCAGCTTGTTCTCCTTGATCCTGGCCAGCCACGCCGGTTCCAGCACCGGGCTCTTCGCCATGAACTCGATCAGCTTGCGGTTCGAGTAGTCCAGCAGCAGGTCCGCGGTGCAGGCACCGGCGCGCATCTTGGCGAACTCGGTGCGCCCGTGGTCGTTCAGATAGCTGTCCAGCTTCAGCTCGGGATAGGCCGCGTCCAGGCCCATCAGGGCGTAGACGAGGAAACCGAAGCCGCGCTTGCCCTCCAGCGACAGCGAGACCTGGACCAGGTCCGCCGGGACCCCGCCGCCGGCCACGCCGACCAGTTTCAGCTCCGGCGCGTACTCCGGCTGCTGCTGCCCGGCCCACATCGCCGCGCCCCCGCCCTGGGAGTAACCGCGCACCGCCACCTTCGCGTCGGCCGACAGCCCGGCCTCGGGCAGGCGCATCGCGGCACGCACCGAATCGAGCGTCGCGTGCCCCATGGACTGGCCCACCATGTAGGTCGTCTTCGGCTCCGGCTGGTAACCCTCGTAGTCGGTCATCGCGACCGCGTAGCCGGCACCGAGCAGGCCGTCGAGCGCGGGCTGTTCGTAGAACGCGCCGATGGACAGCATCTTCGACGGCGCGCACTGGAACGCGGGGCCGTGCGTGCCAGGGGTGAGTGCGACGACCGGGGCGGTGGCCGGGTCGGCGTTCTTGGCCAGCAGCACCGTGCCGGTGACCGCGTTCGGCTTGCCCAGCGCGTCGGTGGACAGGTACATCACCTGCCACGCGTTGACCGTCTTGCTCGACGGCCCCGGCTTCGACGGACGCCAGCGGAGCACGTCACCCGGCTTGCCCGCGGGCAGCGGGCTCGGGGGCACGTAGAAGCTGTCGTCAGGCGGCCAGGGGTCGGCTGCCGCCGGTGCGGGAGCGGCCTGCGCCGGGCCGGTCGCGGCGGCCGATACGAGCCCGGCCCCGGTCAGCACCAGTGCGGCCACGGCGGCGGCCACACCGCGGCGGGTGACACGAACTCGCATCGCACAACCTTTCCGAAAAGCCGATGATCCGGCGGCGTCTTTCGATTCCGCGGGGCCGGTCGTGAAATCGGCGCACGCCTCAGAGAATTGATATTGATCCCGGGGTGCGCCGAGCCCAACCGTAGACACCACGGCGTCGTCGGTCAACCTGCCGTTCCCGCGACTTTCCTTGGCAGCGCTGGAATATCAGCCGAGTGCACGGCAGGCCCGCACGCGCACTCACTCCGCTGACAACAAATGGAGACAAGTTCGCCGAGCCGTTTTCCGAACCGCCGGATCCTTGCCCGGAATTGTCCGAGCGGATAATGTCGCGGTTCCGGCGGGCTGCCTGCCCCAGCAGATTCCCCGCGGTCCGAGCGGGCTACCTCAGGAGAACCCGGTGAAGTCACCTCGTGCGCGCAAGTTCCGCCGGGCACTGGCCGCGGCCACCGGCACCACGGTCCTGATGCTGGGCGGTGCCGTCCCGGCACTGGCCGGGCCCGTCTCGCTGAACCTGAGCTACCAGTGCCCGTTCCCCCTGCTCGGCTACCAGCAGCTGGAGCTGAAGATCGACGCGGTGCTGCCGGACGATGCCGCCGTCGGGAAGTTGTCCTCCGCCATCACCGTGCACGCCACCGCAACCGTGCCGCCGCGGGCCAACGACGGCCTGCACCTGGTGGACGCGGCCACGATCGAAGGCACGGCGACCGCGGCGGCGACGCTGAACTACCCGACCGACCGGAAGATCGGCATCGCGCTGCCGTTGACGATGCCGGTCGCGCAACTGCCGGCGACCGGCCCCTTCGACGTGCTCGCGGAGGGCAAGGCGCCACGGCTGCTCTTCCGCGACCCCGGCACGGCCTCGGTCACGGTCGGCGACTTCCGGGCGACGCTGACCCCGAAAAAGGCCGACGGCGGGCCAACCGGAATCGGCACGTTCACCTCCGAGTGCACCCTGCTGCCCGGCCAGAACACCACTCTGGGCAGCTTCACCATCGCCGGCTAACGAGCCTCCGGACTCGGGAACCGGGTGAAGTACGTAGGGCACATACGTACTTCTCACGATGTTCGCCAGTGAGATCCAGGACACGATTGGATCCTGCCGAGGACGGCCGAAAGGGCCGCCACGCAGGCCAAGGAGGCGATCTCGCGGTACCCAAGAACCCTTGACGTGAAAGCCATTCACAGTTTCCCGTGCGAAAGTCCCGCTTTCCGGGCCGGCCCCGATCGCGTCAACCGACCTGTGCTCGACTTCGACATGACAGCAGCCCCGTTCTGCCGTCGCGGAGGTCAATGATGACCATCACCGATAACCACGTCGTACCCCGCCAGGGAACACGGCCACACCCCCAGCAGCTGTCCGCGCCGAAATCGGTGAACGCCATTCCACCCGCACGCACCGGGCCGCCGGCCCCGAGCGAGTTCGCCAGGTCGCGCCCCTTGTGGTCGACGGTGCCGCGCGAGCTGGCCGAGCGGTTCCGGCCGCAGGCCGAGGGCATGGCCAAGGCGATGATCCGCGAGATCCAGCGCGCGGTCCCGGAGTACGCCCGTCCGCTGGACGGCCCGTTCGGCCAGGCCATCATCGACGGCGTGCGGCAGGCGATCCTGTGCGCCGTGGACAACTTCGGCGACCCCGGCGCGATGCGGCACGACTGGGTGGGGATGTTCCGCCAGCTCGGCAAGACCGAGTTCGAGCAGGGCCGCAGCCTGGACTGCCTGCAGAGCGCCTACCGGGTCGGCGGCCGGGTCGCCTGGCGTCACGTCGCCGCCTTCGCCCAGCGCAACGGCGTGTCCGCGGACGTGGTCTGCGTCTGCGCGGAAGCCATCTTCGCCTACGTCGACGAGATCTCCACCCTGTCCATCGCCGGCTACGCGGCCGCGCAGGCACAGGCCGAAGGCGGCAGGGCGGACAACCGGCGCCGGCTGCTCCAGCAGATCCTCTCCGGCGCCCCCAGGTCGCCGAGGGCGCTGGCCGAACTGGCCCGCTCCGCCGAGTGGAAGGTGCCCGACCAGGTCAGCCTGGTGGCGCTGGAACCCTGCGACGACGAGCACCAGCTCGGCTTCCTCGACCTCGGCGCGAAGGTGCTGATCGACCTGGAAAGCCCGGAGCCGTGCCTGCTCGTCCCGGAGGAGGAGCTCGGCGGCATCGAAGCCGCGCTGACCCGACGCGGGATGCGGGCCGCGGTCGGTCCGGCGGTCCCGCTCGACCAGGCGACCGTCTCGCTGCGCTGGGCGCGCCGGACCCTGGAGCTGGTGCGCGACGGGGTCCTGCCGAACCTCCCGGTCAGCCGCTGGTCGGAGCACCTCGCCACGCACTGGCTGCTCACCGACCAGTTCCTGGTCGGCGCGATCAGCGAGCGCAGCCTCGCCCCGTTGGAAGGACTGACCCCGAAGCAGCGCACCAGGATGAGCGAAACGCTGCTCGCCTGGCTCAAGACCCGCGGCGGCGCGCCCGAACTCGCCGCACTGCTGGACATCCACCCGCAGACCGCCCGCTACCGGATGCGCCAGCTCGAAGAGCTCTTCGGTGACCGCCTCAACGACTCCGACGAGCGGCTCAACCTCGAGATCACCCTCCGCGCCGAGCGGCTCAACGAAGCACGGCGCCAGTCCTAGAAGCTCGCGGCCCGGTCTTCGCAGGTGCACTCCTAGCCCTGCGAAGACCGGGCCGCGATCTGTGCTTCCACCGCACTGGCGAAGGTGGGCAGCCGCTGGGTGAGGCCCGCGAGGGCGGCGCCGTCGAGCCGCAGCACCCGCACGGCGGTCACCGCGGACACGGTGGCCGTGCGCAGCCGCGATTCGCGTAGCGCGGTTTCGCCGATGATGCTGCCCGGCCCCAATTCGGCGACGTCCGTGCGGCCGAGCCACACCGACACGGTGCCCTCCAGCACGATGTAGGCGAGGTCGCCGGGGGTCTCCTCGGAGATCAGCGGCCAGCCCGATGGCAGCGTGACCCGGCGGCCCGCGCGCAGCACCTGGCGTATCTCGGCCGGGGTCAGCGTCTTGAAGATGGACAGGTCGGCGATGTAGGACGGGAAGCCGAGGTCTTTTTCGTGCACGGGACGCCCCTTGTCTGCAGGCTGCACGGCCGGTTCGGCCGGCTCTTCGGTGGTGAGCTGCCGTCGCAGCAGCTTTCCGGTGGCGTTGCGGGGCAGCTCGTCCAGGAACACCACCTCGCGCGGAACCTTGAACCTCGCGAGGTTCGATTTCACGTACTGCCTGATCTCTTCCGCGTCGAGCCGGGCCCCCGGGGCCGCCACGACGTACACCCGCAGCCGCTGACCGAACTCCTCGTCGGGCAGTCCGACCGCCGCCGCCTCCAGGATGTCCTCGCGCTCGGCCAGCAGGTTCTCCACCTCCAGCGGGAACACGTTCTCCCCGCCGGAAATGATCATGTCGTCGTCCCTGCCGTCGATGAACAGCAGGCCGTCGGCGTCGAAGTGGCCGAGGTCGCCGGTGGCGAGCAGGCCGTCGATCATCTCCTTGGACCGGCCGTCGGTGTAGCCGGAGAAGCTCAGCCCGCTGCCCACGAAGACCCGGCCGACCTCGCCGACCCCGGTGACCGGGGCGCCGTTGTCGTCGTAGAGCCGCACCCGGCAGGTCACCGGTGCCCTGCCCACGGTGCCGGGCGCCTGCCGCAGGTCCTCCGGCGTCGCGACGGTGGCGACGGCGACTTCGGTTGAGCCGTACAGGTTGTAGAGCACCTCGCCGAACGCCTCGCTGGTCCGCCGGCACAGGTCCGGCGAGATCGCCGAGCCCGCGGCGAAGATGATCCGCAGCGAGTCGGTGTCGTACTTCCCGAGCACCTCCGGGCCGAGGTCCACGATCCGCTGCAACATCGTCGGCACCACGACCAGCGTGTCGCAGCGGTTCTCCGAGATGCTCCGCACGGTCGCCTCGGGGTCGAACTTCCGGCTCACCACGACCGTGCAGCCGAGCGCGAAGGCCAGCACGAACTGGGACAGCCCGGTGCCGTGGAAGATCGGTGCGGCCAGGAAGGTGCGGCCCCCGCTCTCCAGCGGGACCCGGTCCAGGAACTGCGCGGAGGCCAGCGCCGAGGTGCGCTCACGCGGGGCGCCTTTCGGCGTGCCGGTGGTGCCGCTGGTCAGCAGCACGAACCCACCCGGCTTCGCGGGCGGCGGCAGCGGGCTGTCGTCGGTGGCACCGATCAGCTCGTCCACCGGGACACCGTCGTACTCACCCAGTGCGGCCTGATCGTCCACCCAGGCCGGATACCGGTCGACCGACAGCGGCACCGCGGCGAGCAGTTCGGCGAACTCCTGGTCGTACACCAGCGCCACGGCCTTCTCCCTGGCCATCACGTCGGCCAGCTGCGCCCGGCCGAAGCCGGTGTTCAGCAGCACCAGCCTGGCCCCGATCTTGCCCGTCGCGAGCATCACCGTCACCAGGCCGCGGTGGTCACGGCACAGGGCCGCGACCACCGCGCCGGCGCCGATCCCACGCTCCTGCCAGGCCCTCGCCAGTGCGTTGGATCGGTCGTCCAGCTCTTGGAAGGTGGCCGCACCGAGGTCGTCGACCAGTGCGATCGCGCGGCCGTCGCGCCGGGCCGCGTGCCGGGTCGCGCCGACGAACGGGCCGAACCTGCGCACCTCCACCAGCGATCGCAGGCCCTCGTCGACCCGGGGAAAGGGCGCCAGACCGGAACGGAACATCACGCGAAGGCTGTGCAGGGTATCCGTAGTGCGCCTTACCGTTCCGCTCATGTCCGAACGCTCCATCGATTAACCTCCAGCAATCATCGCGACTCGGCGACAGTAGCAGCAGCACACATATTCGCGGCAGTGTCCGGAAACACACGGCCGGCAAATTATTAAACCGGAACGAAACCGCGTCCGGCCCACCTTCATGCGGATGACAATGCGCGAAAAAGCGTCCCGGAATAACAAATTCCAGGACGAGTTCGGCTCAGGCCGGCGCGCGGCTGGCGACGGTGTACCGCACGGTCTGGATCATCACGATGCTGCCGTCGTCGCCACGAAGCCGGTCAAGTGCCGCGGTCACCCCGGCGCGCACGTGTTCCCGGTGCTCGGCGGGCACCAGCTCCCAGAAGACCCGCTGGCCGTGCGACCACGACCACCGGATCCACTGCTCGGGATCGCGGAAGGTGATCGGATGCTCGCGCACGACCGAGGACATGTCGGCGAAACCGACAGCGGCACTGGCCGCCTCGAAGTTCTCGACCGAGGCGAACGGGCTCGCCGGGTTCACCATGGCCCAGATCATGGCCGGCGGCACGAACGGCCGGAACACCTCCTCGACCCCCGCCCACCTGGGATCATTCCCGCCGAAGGTGGTCACGCCGAGGCGGCCGCCGGGTACCAGCAGGTCGTGCCACGCGCGCAAGCCGGCGAGAGGATCCGGCAGGAAGAACACCACGGCCGAAGCCAGCACCGCGTCGAAGCCGCCGGGCAGGCTCGGCTCCTGCGCGTCCATCACCGCCACCGCGACGCCGGTCAGCCCCCGCTGCCGGATGTCCCGCGCGGTGCGCTCGACCATCCGCGGCGACAGGTCGATGCCGGTGACGGTGCCCTCCGCGCCGACCTGCTCCGCTGCGGCGAACAGCACCGCGCCACGCCCGCAGCCCACGTCGAGAACGCGCTCACCCGGCACCAGTCGGACGTCCGCGAGCAGCTGCCTGGCGAAGACCGGGAAGAATTCCACATCCACCGCGTCGTAGGTTTCCGAAGACCGGTCGAACAGGGCCGCGACCGCCTGGCGGAGATCGGGAAGATCGGGGAGTTCACCGTCGCCGCCGGTTTCCGATAGCTGGGCAGTATTCATCCGGCCGCCGTCCTCGAGTGGGCTCCGTTAACCGGCTCAGCCTAGTACTCCATTCACCCATGCCAGTACCACGAATTACTGAAGAACGAGCCGGACCGCGATTTCTGTCACGGCACCATGCGCGGCGGCCCGCCCGGAACTCACCTCACTGACAACAAAGGACACCGGTCAGGACCGAGGGCCGTGCACGCTGAACCGGAAGTACACCGCGACGTCCGCCGGGCCGCCGGGCCCGGTGGTGCGGTAGCTCAGCAGTTCCTGCAGCCCCGCTGTCTCCGCGAGCGGTGCCGGGGCGAGCGCGTGGAGCATGGCCGTGTGCCGGTGCGGATCGATCCCCTCGGCGGCCAGCACCGCGCGCACCCGGTCGGCGGCCTCCGCGTCGGACCTGGCGGCTTCGGTGAGCCGCAGGTAGACATTGGCCTCCACCGGCGAGCCGGCACCCCGCTGGAAGGACAGGCAGGTCATCGGCTCGTTGCCGATCGCGCCGTTCGTGCCGTAGACGGCCCGGTAGGCGGCGCGGGCGCGGGCTGAGTCGTGCCGGCAGGCCAGCGCGGCCACCCGGTCCAGCTCGGCCAGGTCCACTTCCGGATGGCGATAGTAGATCTTCACCCTGGACGGTTCTTCGGCGTCGAGATCGAGTGCGAAAAACTCCAGCCGATGTCCCCTTTCGATCAGCGCCACGTGTTCGGCCAGCACGGTCCGCCACGGCATTTCCAGGCCGAGCCTGCGCATTGCCTCGGTCACCAGGTCGGCGGCCCGATCAATACCGCACACCTGCGGGTTCAGGTAGACCTTGTAACGCGGCTTTTCGCCGGGCCGCCAGGCCAGCGAATGCCAGATCGTCGGCCGGTACGGCGCGGGCTCGGCGGCAAGGAAAAGATCTTCCACCGCCAGGTACCGCTTGATCGACACCCCGGGTTCGGCCGCCAGCTCGCGGGTGAGCGCTCGCCCGGCGTCCTGGCAGCTTCGCGCGGTCGGCCCGTCCCCCAGCGATTCGAAAAGAATGCGCACCTCAGGCCTGCCGAGTCGCCAGCTCACCGAGAACTCCGCCGGAAAGCCGTCCCCGGAAACAAAGGAACGGTACCCGTTGTGCGCGCCGATCCGCCGGTCGCCCCAGGAATCGATCAGGCGTAACAGGATATCGAGTGGAGGTTGCGCATCCGATCGGACAAAACCGAGGGCCCCGCAGATAGCCAGCCACTTGCCGGCAAGAAAGCCGCCGTACGACTGATCTGCCACCGCGAATAGCGAATCGCGATTCGGCGAATTCGACACCGCAGGAAAACAATACATTACCATACCTCCGCCGCATGGGTCTACCCTGCGAAGGGTCGCACACAATGGAGGGTCCTTCGCTCATGAGAAGTGCGGACGGCAGCCCCGATAATCGCCCCCATTACCCGCGTATCGAGGAGACTCCGGCATTGGTTGACAACGCAGAGAGTACTTCGCCCGAACAGTCGATTGACAGTCACATTTGCGTAATCGGCGCAGGCTTCGCGGGCCTGGCGGTGGCCAAGGCTTTGAAAAAGCGAGGCGTGCCGTTCACCTGTATCGAACGCTCCGTAGGTGTCGGCGGGCTATGGCGGCTTCCGGAGAACGGTGAGCCCGGTGCCGCCTACCGTTCTTTGCACTTGAACACATCACGGGACGTGACCGGCTACCGCGAGCTGCCGATGCCGGCTCACTACCCCCGCTACCCAGGTCATGACCAGGTCCGGGCCTATCTGGACACCGTGGCCGACCACTTCGAACTGCGCGAGCACCTGGAGCTGAGCACCGAAGTGATATTCGCCACACCGATGCCGGACGGTCGCTGGGAGGTGACCACGGTGCACCGCGACGGCGGCGCGCGACGGCGGCGGATCTTCGCCGGCGTGGTGGTCGCGGCCGGGCATCACCACCGGCCGGTACTGCCCGAACCGGCGATCGCGGGCAGCGACGCCTTCGCCGGGGAGCAACTCCATTCCTTCGACTACCTGGCGCCTTTCGACTACGCCGGAAAACGCGTCGCGGTGGTCGGTATCGGCAATTCCGCCTGCGACATATCAACCGAACTGTCTAGGGTCGCGGCGCGAACCTTACTGGCGATCCGGCGCGGGGTGCACGTGGTGCCGAAACAGCTCATGGGCATTCCCATCGACGAGATCGCGGCGAGACGCTGGTGGGCCAAAATGCCTTTCAAAATGCAGCGGTGGTTCATCGAGACACTGCTGCGTATCATTCGCGGGCCGATCACCGCATACGGAATCCCGGAACCCGATCATCGTATCTTCTCGGCACCGGTAACGATCTCCGACGAACTGCTGAGCCGGATCGGCCACGGCGATATCGCGGTCAAGCCGGTGCTCACCGGACTCGGCGCCCGGTCAGCTTACTTCGCCGACGGCACGACCGAGGAAATCGACGCCGTCATCTACTGCACGGGCTATCGGATCGAATTCCCGTTCCTGGCCAAGGAATGCGTTTTCGCCAGCGGCGGCCAGGTTTCGCTCTACCGGAGAGTGGCCGCGCCGGCGCATCCCGGTCTCTATTTCGTCGGCCTGCTCCGGGTGGTCGGCTCCACCACCCGGCCGATGGAGGCGCAGGCGGAATGGGTCGCCGACCTGGTGACCGGGGCCGCGGCACTGCCGCCGGCCGAGGACATGCGGGCGGAGATCGACGGGCACCTGGCCGCCGCGGCCGCCCGGTACGGGGAGAAGCCGATGGACTCGATCCACGTCGACTTCGCGGCCTACCTACGGGCGATCAGGGACGAGCGCGCGGCCGGTGCCCGGCGAAGGGCGCCGTGAACTCAGCCGACCGCGGCGCGCAACCTGCCGAGGGTGTACTCGACCAGCCCGGCCAGCACCTCCTTGCCCGAGTCCCGCTCGCGCACGTCGCACAGCGCGATCGGGATACCCGGGTCGATGTCCAGCGCTTCACGGACCTCGTCCGGTGTGTAGTGGTAGGCGTCGTCGAAGCAGTTCACCCCGACCACGAACGGGATCTTCCGCCGCTCGAAGAAGTCGATCGACGGGAAGCTGCTGTCCAGGCGCCGGGTGTCCACCAGCACGATGGCGCCGAGCGCGCCGTCGGCCAGCTCGTCCCACATGAACCAGAACCGGTTCTGCCCCGGGGTGCCGAACATGTACAGCACCACCTCCGGGTTGATCGTGATCCGTCCGAAGTCCAGCGCGACGGTGGTGGTCTCCTTGGTCTCCACCCCGGCCACCTCGTCCACCCCGACCCCGGCCTCGGTCAGCAGCTCTTCGGTGCGCAACGGCGGGATCTCGCTCACCGCGCCGACCATGGTCGTCTTGCCGACACCGAACCCGCCGGCGATGACGACCTTGATCGCGGTCGGCACCGCGAGCGAGCCCGCGCCGCGGTCAGAGGTTACGGAGACCATTGAGCACCGCCTGCAGTAGAGGAATGTCCGCGCTCGGCTCGACCTGCGGGGTCGGCCCGCAGACGATGTCGCCGCGTTCGATGAGATCGCTCAGCAGCACCTTGACCACGAACAGCGGGACGTCGAGGTAGGCCGCCACCTCGGCCACCGACAGCGGCCGGCGGCACAGTTCGATGATCTCCAGATGGTCCACCGTCAGCGAAGCCGGATCGGGCCGCCGCGGGGCAACCCTGACCTGCGTGACCAGGTCCAGTTCGGTGCGCCCTGGCCGGGTACGGCCGCGCGTCATCGCGTACGGCCGCACCAGCGGACCGGCCGCTTCGTCGAACCATTGGTCGTCCTGCTCGGCCATTACGACGGTCCCCGGCTGGCCCGTGCCGCCTGCCCGCTCACCCTCGGCGCCGACGCGAGATGGTTGCCGACCCGCTTGACCAGCATGTTCATCTCGTAGGCGATCATGCCGATGTCGGCGTCCTCGGCCGCGAGCACGGCAAGGCAAGCACCGTGCCCGGCTGCGGTGACCACCAGGAAGGCGTGTTCCATCTCGACCAGGGTCTGCTGCACGCGCCCGCCGCCGAAATGGCGGCCGGTGCCGCGGGCCAGGCTCTGGAACGCCGACGCCATCGCGGAAAGGTGCTCCGCGTCGTCCTCGGACAGTTCGCCCGACCTGCCCATCAGCAGACCGTCCGCGGAGAGCACCACGGTGTGGTTGATCCCGACCACGCGCTGGACCAGATCTTCCAGCAGCCAGTTCAGCTCGTGGTCACGGCCGATGTCGTCGTTCACCGGTAGCTGCCTTTCAGGTAGGTCATGGGTTGGCCGTCCGGTCCGTGTCGGCATGTTCGTCGGCATGGTTGTCGGCCCGGTTGTCGGCCTGGCGGGCCTGCCTGGTGCCGCGCTGGAAGGCCGACACCGTGTCCAGCACTCGTTCCGCGGTGCGCGCGCCCTCGTCCGCGTGCTCCGACCGCGTGCTTTCCGACTCCTCGTACAGCTGCGGCGCCAGGTGCTGCTGCCGGCGGCGGCGCGGTAGTTTCGGCCGGTCGTCCGCCGCGCGCCCGCTCGCCGACCGGCCGTCACCGCCGGGGTTGTCCATTTCGCCGTCCTGCCGCCCTGTCTCCGGTCCGGCCGCTGCCCAGCCGGCCGCCGCGCTTTCCGGCTCGTCGCCCCGGTTCCGGGGACCGGGGGACGGCTGCCGGGTCTGGCCGGTGCGATAACGCGGCTTCGGCAGCTGCGTCAAAGTGTCGAAATCGGTGTCCTCGGAGACGGTGGTGACCACCACCGACAGCGGCAGGTAGACCATGGCCTTGCTGCCGCCCTGCGGCGAGTCCCGCAGCTCCACCCTGATCCCCCGGCGCTGGGCCAGCCTGGCCACCACGAACAGGCCGAGCCGCGAGTCACCGCGCACCGCCATCGCGTCGAACTCCGGCGGGTTGGCCAGCATCTCCTGCGCCTGCGCGCGGTCGTCCGCGCTCATCCCGAGGCCCTGGTCCTCGATCTCCACCACCACGCCCTTGCCCACGATGCTGGTATAGACCTGCACCTGGGAGCGCGGCGGGGAGAACGAGGTGGCGTTGTCCACCAGCTCGGCGATCAGGTGGATGGTGTCGGCGACCGCGGCGCCCATCAGGCCGACATCGGGCACCGGGTGCACGTGTACCCGCGCGTACTGCTCGGTCTCCGCGACCGCGGCCCGCAGGATGTCCAGCAGCCGCACCGGTTTCCGCCACTGCCTGCCGGGCTGCTCACCGGCGAGGATGATCAGGTTCTCCGCGTTGCGCCTGGCCCTGGTGGACAGGTGGTCCAGTTGGAACAGGGAGTCCAGGTTCCCCGGGTTCTCCTCCTCGCGCTCCATCCGGTCCAGGATCTTGAGCTGCCGGTGCACCAGGCCCTGGTTGCGGTGCGCGATACCGAGGAACACCCGGTTCACCCCTTCGCGGGCCTGGCTTTCCTTCACCGCGGCGGCGACCGCGGTCTGCTGCGCCGCGTTGAACGCGTCCGCCATCTGCCCGATCTCGTCCCGGCCGTAGTGCAGCGACGGGACTTCGGCCTGCACGTCCACCCGCTCGCCCTGCCGGAGCCGTTCCACGATGTCGGGCAGCTGGACGTGTGCCATCCGCAGCGCGTCGTCCTTCAGGTCCGCCAGCCGGGTCAGCAGCGCCCGGTTGACCAGCCGCCGGGAGATCCGCACCGCGAGCACGATGCCGACGATCACCACCAGCAGCGCGACCAGGCTGCCGATGATCACCTGGCGGAACTGGTCGTTTCCGCGCTGCAGGCCCAGATCCGCGCCGTCGGAGGCCTGGTCCTTTGCCAGCTGGATGAGTGACCCGGAAACCTGCCCGCTCACCGAAAGCCAGTCCACCTCGGATACCGGCAGCGGATTGTTGTTGCCACCGCGGCCGGGGTTCGCGGGCGCGGGCGTGGCCGTGATCAGCTGGTTCTCGAAGCGGCTCAGCTTCGCCCACGACTCACCGTCGCGCAGTCCCTGGTAGGCGTCCTTCACCCGATCCGTCGCCACCGGCACCAGGCTGACCAGCGAAGCGCGGTATGCCCCGACGAGCTCGGCGAAGGCGAGGTGGTCGTCGACGGTGAACTGGCCAGCCGCGAGCGCGCCCGATGCCAGCGAAGACGCCCGTGACATCCGGTCGGCGGCGCGGAAGAGCTCCGCCGCGGTGACCCCGGCATGACCGGCTGGCGCGTCCGGCACCACCCTGGCCTGGGTGTCGAACAGCGCGGTTCCGGCGTCGACGAGGCCGTTGTAGTAGCCGTAGACGTCGTTCTTCGGCACGCTGCGCGCCTCCACCTGCGCACGGCGCTGTGGAAGCTGGGCGAGCAGGTCGTTGATCCGCTGGATCCGCTGCTGGATCTCGGGCGGGGCGCTGGAGGACAGCGAGTCCAGCGCCGCTCTCATCTCCCGCACCGCGCGGTCGGTCTCCGCCTGCTGGGCGCGCAGCATCGCCGTGTCGGCCGCCGGGCGGCTCAGGTTGATCATGGTGAGCTGGCGTTCGTTCTGGATCGCCACGAAGCTGTTCACCGCGGGGATCGACGCCTCCCGCACACCGACCGCGACGGCCCGCACGTAGAACCCGTCGAACACGGTGTAGGACGAGAACACGGCCCACATCACGAACAGGATGACGCTGGGCACCACGACCACACCGGTCAAGCGCGACCGGATGGTCCGGTGGTTCGTCCCAGGACCGGTTTTCACTCGTTTCACAGCGCTCCACAGCTTCTCGGGCCGACATCGCCCACCACCAGGACCAACCGGATCCGCCGGCACACCCGCGGGCCGGCGACCAAGAGCGGATCAGCAGGCTAGGCCGCTCCGTGATGACGCCGGTGACCGCCGAGGCAACGCGATACGACCCCCAGATGGCCATCGGTCGAACATGCTCACTCGTTCAGGGGTACCCATGCGTGGTAGCGCACGGTGATCAACCTAACCGGGCGCAAGCGACCGCCAACGAGATGCACGTGTGGAAGCTATCAGCCACCGCAATGGGTGAACCACCGGCGGGGCGATCTTGGTCGGCCCGAGGACGGGGCGATCCGGACGCTGTCATGGTCGTGAGTGAAAAGTGCTGCCGGAACAACACTTTTCACTCACGAGGGTCAGGGGCCGCCGCCGGGCTCGGGTCCCACGTAGCCGGGCTTGGAGCTCTCGTCGATGCCGACCAGATACTCGATCTCCGGGCCCTTGACGTTGTCGAAACCGACGTGCGCCCCGGTGGAACCCTTGTCCAGCCCGATCGCCTTGACCGGGTCGCCGGCGAACTCGTTGCCTTCGATGACCAGGTTCTGCACGTCCTCGAACATGAGGTTCTGCGAGGCTTCCAGCGTCTCGCAGAAGTTCTTCCTGATGGTGAAGTCCGACGTGTGACCCTCGCCGTCGCCTTCACCGTCGTTCGGGCCCTCGGCCATCAGGCACATGTTGTCGATCCGCTCGCAGCGGTTGCCCTCGATCAGCACGTTCTTGCTGGGCGGGGTGTCGCTGGCGTAGGTCTGCATGCAGTCGGCGTGACCGTTGTCGTTGCTGGTCCCGCTGATCTTGTTGTTCAGGATCCGCAGGTCCTCGCCGAAGAAGCGCAGCCCGTCGCCGTCGCCGTCACGGGGGTTGGTGACCGTGTTGTTCTGCACCGTGACGTTGTTGCCTTCCAGCCAGATGCCCGGCGCCTCCGGCTTGTCCATCAGGTAGCCGTCCACGATCACGTTGTCCGCTTCGATCGTGATGCCGCCGACGGACTTCCCGTTGCCGGCGTAGGTGATCGGCTTCTCCGGGGTGCCGCCCTTGGTGATCTCCAGCCGGTCCGCCTGGAGCGGGCCGTCGATGCAGACCACGTCCCCCGGTTCGGCGGACCGCGCGTCCACCTGCCCCGACACGTGCCTGGTGCACTCCAGTCCGGCCCCGGTGACCGGTTCGGCCGCCGATGCCTGCCCGGTCATCGTCGCCGCCGCGATCATCGCGGCCACGGCGAACGCTCTCATTCCCATCCAAACTCCTCTGCTCGGCTAGGTCGCGGACGTTAAGGCCGGATGCCCGGGACAGGTCCCGGGCGGCGAGATCTCTAGAGTGGGCCGAGCGACGCGGAGGTGAGCAGGTGGAACACCACCCACTCCGGGGCAACCCCGGGGAGCACGAGGACACGCAGGCATCGCGCCCCGCGCGAACGCGGCACGCTTCGCGTACAAGACCGCGCGGATGAACGGAGAAAAGGTCACCTCCGCGTCGCCCCTCGGGCCACTGCCGGTATGGCGGTGGCCGGTCGCGCGCTGGACCACGTTCGACGAATGCGCGGCCGCACTGGACCTGACCCCGGACGAGCTGAGCTGGTTCGCCGACGCGAAGAGCTGGAACCGCCGGGCGGCAGGGCCGTTGCGGCACTACCGGTACCGGTGGATCCCCACCGCGTCCGGCGGGATCCGGCTGATCGAGCAGCCGAAACCACGGCTGGCCGAGCTCCAGCGCCGGCTCCGCCGGCACGTGCTCGACGCGCTGCCGGTGCACGAGGCGGCGCACGGGTTCCGGCCCGGCCGTTCGGCGATGACCTGCGCCGCACCGCACGCCGGCCGTGACCTCGTGGTCCGGATGGACCTCGAAGGGTTCTTCCCCACGGTGTCCGCCCGCCGGTTGCGGTCGCTGCTCCTGCTCGCCGGCTATCCGGAGGCCGTCGCCGGCGCGCTGGCCGGCATGCTCACCACCGCCGCCCCGGTCGACGTGCTCACCGCCGCGCCGGACGGGCGCCGGGACTCCGCGCGGACGCGGCTGCTGAACAACCTGGCCGCGACCCACCTGCCGCAGGGTGCACCGTCCTCACCCGCGGTCGCCAACGCGGTCACCCATCATCTCGACCGGCGGCTCGCCGGGCTAGCCAACGTACTCGGCGCGCGATACACGCGCTACGCCGACGATCTGGTCTTCTCCGGTGACACCGGCCTGCCGCTGCACCGGCTGCTGCCCGGTGTCCGGGCGATCGCACGGGACGAAGGCTTCCGGATCCGGGACTCGAAGACCTCCGTCACCGCCGCACACCAACGGCAACGCGTCGCCGGGCTGGTGGTCAACTCCTCCCCCGCCATCGCCAGGGCCGAGTACGACGAGCTGCGCGCCCTGCTGCACAACTGCGCCCGCACCGGCCCCGGCGTGCAGAACCGGCACGGCCACCCCGACTTCCGCGCCCACCTGCTCGGCCGGATCGGCTGGGCCGGCGCGTCCAGCCCGGCCCGCGCGGCGAAGCTGCGGGAAATGTTCGACCGAATCAGCTGGACGGGCTGAGGCCCGCGCTTT
This sequence comes from Amycolatopsis nigrescens CSC17Ta-90, assembly GCF_000384315.1. Classification (GTDB taxonomy): domain Bacteria; phylum Actinomycetota; class Actinomycetes; order Mycobacteriales; family Pseudonocardiaceae; genus Amycolatopsis; species Amycolatopsis nigrescens. The sequence continues at coordinate 1,653,926 of NZ_ARVW01000001.1, forward strand.
TCCCTCTTTCGTGTTTGGACGTGGCCGGTTTTTGTCGGGGTTCGGCGGTATTATGGAGGTACATTCAAACTACGGGGGTTCGCATGTTGTATGTTGATTTCAGTATGTTGCCGCCGGATTGGTTGTCGTCGATGAATGCGGCGTCGATTGAGCGGCTCGATGTGTCGCAGGCGGTGGGGGTGGTGATCTCGGCGCGGCGGGCGATCTGTCGTATGCAGGCGGTGCAAGCCCGCGCGATCGCGCAGGTCAGCCGGGCCCGCGGTGGTGCGCGGTGGGTCGCCGACGAGCTGGCGCCGGAGCTGCGGCTGTCCCGTGAAACGACCGCAACCCGGGTAGCCTTGGCGAAAGCGCTGGTGTCCCGGATGCCGTGTTTGCTGGCGGCGATGACTGAGGGCGAGTTGGATATCGAGAAGGCGCGTCAGGCGTTTGATGGTGTGGCGGTGTTGTCGGATGAATTGGCCCGTCAGGCCGATGAGATTTTGGCCGATCGGATTGGTGAGAAGAATCCGAGCAACTGGCGGAAAACGGTGACTCGGGTGGTGGCGAGTCTCGATCCGGAGGGGCAGCGGGCGCGGGCTGAAGCCCGCAGGAAGCAGCGGCGGGTCGAGTTGCACCACGAGCCCGACGCGATGGCCTCACTGTGGGCCTACCTTCCGGTCGAAATCGCGACCGCCGTGTATGCCCGCATCGACATGCTCGCCCGGAAGCTCCGCGGTGGCGATGAAACCCGGACGATGGACCAGCTTCGAGCGGATGTGTTGGCGGAGTTGCTGCTCGGTAAGGGTTGGGAAGGCTTGGCCGCTCAGGTGTTCATCCATATCCCGCTCGATACCGCGTTGGGTATCCGCGATGACGGCTGTGAGCTGGTCGGTCATGGCCCGATCCCGGGTGAGATCGGGCGTCAGCTCATGAACCAGCCGGGTTCGGTGTGGCGGAAGGTGCTGACCGATCCCGTATCGGGCACTGTCCGGGATATCGGCCGCAAGAGGTACCGTCCGCCCGCTGATCTCGCCGAACTGGTCCGAGTGCGTGACCGCACCTGCCGAGCACCAGGCTGCAACCGCCCCGCGCAACGCTGCGACGCCGACCATTGCACGGCGTGGTCAGACAATGGGGACACCTGCGAGCACAACCTGTGCTGCCTGTGCCGCCACCACCACCGGTTGAAAGACGAGCCCGGCTGGGCCTTCGAGTTCGACCCAAGAACGGCCGATCTCACGGTCACCACCCCCACCGGCCGCACCTACACCACCCGACCCGAACCACTGCTCGATCCGCCGCCATCACCGAAGACCGCCGACGAGCCTCCACCCTTCTAGCCATCCGGCCGTGTCCGGCATCCACACCCTCACCCCCACCAGCCCGCGTCGGACGTGGGTAGCCACTCCCGTTAGGTCGGCATCGTCTGTGGGTGGGAGTCGACGCCAACGGCAAACTCTCTGGGCCGCACCGACGCCACTTGGCCCGAGCCGCTGCGCGAACCGGTGGCCAGGATCGTCGACGAGCCGTCGGCCTTCTAGCGTTCGAAGTCGGGGTGGTGGTCGCCTTGCAGGCGACGCGAGGCAAAATTTCGCTCCCCGCACCCGCAGACCCGCACCCAGCCCGGGTAGCCACTCCCCTCGCGGTGGTCCCGCAGCTAACCCTTGTTCCCCGTGCCTTTCACCGCGCCGTCGCGGCGGTTGCGGGCAGTCCACCGCGGGCCAGCGAGGTACGGGCACCGGCGAGGCCGACCAGGAACCGGAGTGCCGCGCCGAGCAGGATGACCAGGTACATGTTGTGCAGGGCGTCTTCCAGCGCGCCGGCCACCAGCGCGGCCAGCGGGATGCTGGAGAAGGCGAGCATCCTGGTCGCGGCCACCACCCGGCCCATCAGCGCCGGCGGGACGATCCGCTGGCGGAGGGTGAACCAGGAGACCACGTTCATCGAGCCGAGGGCGAACACCACCGCGGAGACCGCGCTGATCCCGACCACGTCGCGGAACACGGTCAGCAGCGCGGTGAGCGCCCCGGCGGCCGTCGTCGAGTACACGATGGTCCTGCCGTTGCCGAGCCGCCTGATCACCACCGGCGCCAGCAGGGCACCGGCGAGGGCACCGACGCCCTGCGCCGCGAACACGACACCCACCAGCGCGGCGGTCAGCCCGAGGTAGGTGGACAGGTAGTAAACCAGGTTGGCCTGGATCAGCCAGATGCCGAAGTTGGTACCGGTGAACAGCAGGCTGCCGGCCAGCAGGGTCCTGTTCTCCCGCACGATGTACCGGAACGCTTCGGCGAGGTCGCCGCGAAAACTCGGCTTCGGCGCCCGTTCCGCTACGAGATGTCGCTTGCCGACGCGGAGGAACAGCAGGATCGTCGCGCTGACCGCGAACGAGCCGGCGTCGATGTAGATCGCCGCCTGGTAGCCGAACAACGCGACCAGCCCACCGGCCAGCACCGGGCCCGCCATGCTCAGGATCTGGTCGCTGGACTGCATCAGGGCGTTGGCCCGGTCCAGTTCCCGGTCTTCGACGATGTCGGGGAGCAGCCCCTGGAAGGCGGGGTGGTAGACGGGCTCGACGCAGGCGAGCAGGAAGGCCACCACGAAGATCGCGGGCAGCGCGGCCGCACCGGCCGAGGTCAGGATCGCCAGCGCCAGCGCGATCACCCCGGCGAGCACGTCACCGGCGATCAGCAGTCGTTTGCGGTCGAAGCGGTCAGCCCACACCCCGCCCGGCAGCGAAAGAAGCAGGAATGGCCCGTACTCCAGCGCGTACAACGCCGCGGTCTGCAACGCCGAACCGGTCAGGTGCAGCACCAGCAGCGGCAGCGTCAGCCGGTAGATCCAGGTGCCCGCGTTCGACACGATGTAGGCGGCGAGCAGCAGGAAGTAGCGGCCACCGAGGCCGGTCCGTGGTGACGGGTTCACTGGCGGTCCTCCGCTGGTTGCAAGGTCGGTTCGAAGGTCTGCGAACCGACGCGGGACACCGTACGTCCGGAAAAGTTCGGTGCGGCCCGAAATCCGCCGGACAACGCCGCGCGGGCGACCGCGTCGGCGTCGGCCAGGATCACCGAGTTCACCCCTGGCCGGATGCCCGCCGCGGTCACCCAATGCACGGTCTCGGTGGGCACCCCGAAGGCGAACCGGCGCGGATGCGGCCGGTTTCGGGCGTCCACCACGTGATAGGGCCGTGCCGTGACGAACAGCCCGCCGGTTTCCACCGGCACCCCGGCTCCGTCCGGGATCTCGTACGGCCTGGCCTGGCCGCTGGCCAGCAGGTAGCGCAGCAGTGGATCGGTGGTCGTCCGGACGTCAGTCACCGGCAGCCTGGCCTCGATCAGGGCGGGCACCTCCACCGCGGATCCCGGGACACTCGCCGAACTCACCACGAACCCGGTACCGCCGGGCGCCGGCTCGACCCGCATGCCGGGCCCGAGCACCCGGAGCACCCCCGCCTCGATCAACGCGATCATCTCCTCGGTCCGGCTGACCGGCGGCCCGATCGAGACGAACGCGTTCAGCGGGGTGTACCAGCTCGTCAGCTCATCGCGGTACGAGTCACCGGGCAGCCCGCCGTGGTCGACGACGAGCCGGATCTCGTTGCGGAGATCGCGCAAGACGTCCAATGCCGCCTTCAGCGGGCTGCCGACATTGCCCCGTTTCGCTTCCGCCACGTCGGCCCGGAGATAGCCGAGCAGCCAGTCCTGGAACTCGCCGGAACTGCCGAACCCGCGGGTCCCCCACGGCCGGGCGATCCGGTCCCAGTCCCATTTCTCCCGCTCCTCGACGCCGAACATGGTCAGCAGATCCGGCATGCCGGCGAGCCGCTGCCGGAGGAACAGGCCGGCCGCGGCGGATCCCAGCCGTTCGCCGATCAGGGTGTGGTAGTAGACGGTCTCGACTTCGGCGGCGATCAGCGGCCACACGTCACGGCGGAACTCCGGCCGCCCGCCACCCACCTGCCGCGACTGCAGCCGCCACACCGCACTGGCGGTGAGGAAACGCGGCTCGTGCCGTCCTTTCGCGCCCTTTTGGTTCTCGCCACGGGAATGATGGGGAACTCCCCTTCGCGAACCGGCGTACAGCAAGGGTTCCCGGCCGGACGGCCGGTAGCCGAGCCGGCCGGCACGCCGGGTGAACCGGCCGCCGCGGTCCACGGTGAGCAGGGCGAGGTAGTCGAAGAAGTTCAACCCCATGCCCCGCAGCGCGACCTTGCCGCCAGCCGCGAGCGCGTCCAGGTCGGCGTCCGCGGGGTTGCCCGGCGGGCAGTACCACAGCCCGTGTTCCGCGGAAAACGCCTGCAGCCGCCGTTCTTCTTCGCCGGGCGGCATCGGCAGGTGTCCCTGCGCGAGCACCACGACGTCCAGTCCGGTCAACTCGACACCGTCGTCGAGGGTGACCACCTGGGTGCCGCCCGGCTCGTCGGCGAGCGCGACCGCGGTGCGTTCGATGATCCTGATCCGAACCCGCGGCGGTGCCGCCCGGATGGTCCGGCGCAGTGTCCAACCGAGGTAGTGCCCGTAGAAAACCCGTGAGGGATAGGAATCCGGCCCCAGCCGGGCGGCCTCGGCCAGTACCTCGGCCGGATGGTCACCGGGGGAACCGTTCCGTGCCACCAGCCTGGCCCATTCGTAGAGGCTCGGCCCCGGCGCCTTCGGCCCGGCGCATTCCACGCTTTCGTCGGTGAACATGGTGACCTGGCAGGCCACCGTGTTCATCAGCAGGCTGGACGGCTGGGTGGTTCGCCAGACCCGGCCGCCGACGCACGGATCGACGACCTGCACGACAACCCGCCGCGCGCGGCCACCACCGGCCGCCGCGTTCGCGCAGAGGCGCTCCAGCACGGAAAGCCCGCGCGGGCCCGCCCCGATCACACCTATCCGCAGGCAATCCGACGGCATTTGTCTTCCCCACACACCTGTTACCCTCACCAGCAGTCGTCGACCCGCCGGATCCGTTTCCGAGGAAGGCAGGGTCGCGTAGGCCCGCTGGTGGACGGTCCTGACCGCCGTCCACCAGCGGTTCCAGTCATGGTTCTCAGCCCTCGACGGCGCCGGAAGCGATGCTGGTCTTGCGAACGCGAACGGTAACGGTCATGGCGGACTCACCTCCCCCCAAACTGAACGTGGCTCCACTCGGCTCCACTCGGCTTTACTGCCCCGCCGCGACCGCGGCGGGCCGATCGGGGCGGGCGGCCGCCGGCGCGGCCTTGTCCCCGCACACCGGGCAGTCGGGCAACCGCTCCCACCGTTCGTGCTCGGTGGACTGGTAGTCGTCGAACCGCACCTGCATCAGCCTGCCGCCGGCGATCGGCGGGGCGACCCCGGTCAGCAGCCGGACGGTCTCGCCGAGCAGCAGCCCGGTCGTCATGGTCACCAGCGGGACGAAGGCCGCGTTGTCCCCGCCGATCTGCCGCTCGCGCTTCTCCGAGAGCAAGGTGGCCGAGACCTGGTCGGTGCGGAAGACGCCGAGCCGCCAGCATTCGATGCAGCCGGTCTGCCCTGGGATCATGGTGAAGTAGACCAGCCGCTGGGTGTCCAGCCCGCCGGTCACCAGCGGCACCCCCGCGCTGACGCAAGCCTCGTTGACCCAGTGGTTGATCTCCATCTTCGGCCGGTCGGCGACCGAGATCACCACGTCCGCGTCCGCCACCGCCTCGAGCACGTCCTGGGTCGAGTTGAGCTTCCGCGGGATCGTCTCGATGTCGATCCTGGGGTTGAACGCCTTGACCCGCCGCACCGCCAGATCGATCTTGGGCTGCCCGACGTCGGCGTCGCGGTAGAGGATCTGGCGGTTCAGGTTGGACAGCTCCACCTTGTCGAACTCGACCACCCGGACGTGGCCGACGCCCATCGCCGCCAGGTCGAGCAGCAGGTGGCAGCCCAGCCCGCCCAGTCCCAGCAGGGTGACCCGCGCGTCCAGCAACCTGCGCTGGTAGCGGTACTTGTTGTCGGAAAGCCGGCTGTAGGAGCCGAAGAAGTTGATGTTCCGCGCCCACCTGGCCAGTTCGTAGTCGTCGAGCAGTCCCTCCGCGGACGCGCCTTCGTCGAGTAGGAACCCGGCCTCGTCGAACTGCTCGATCGCGGCCACCACCTCGGCCTCGGTCACCTTCGGGAAATCCGCGGCCAGTTCGCGATGCACCTGCCCGACCGTCCTGGTGCCGTCGAGCAGTTCGAACAGGCGGCGGATCGCGCCGTCCTCGTCCGGAATTTCGGACACCTGCCCGTACCCGCCGACATAGAGCGTTCCGTCGACCGGGAAGACGGGTGTCATGTGTTTGAGTTTCGGCAAAACGTGTTCAGCCATGAGAACCCCTAATCAACGAAGAAAATGTCGGCTGCCCGCTGGTGGACGGTCCTGACCACCCGTCCACCAGCGGTTCAGTCACGGTTCTCAGCCCTCGACGGCGCCGGAAGCGATGCTGGTCTTGCGAACGCGAACGGTAACGGTCATGGCGGACTCACCTCCCCTCAAGATGATTGGGAAACTCTCCGGCCGAAGGGATCAGCCGGAAGAACGCACGGCCGCGCGGTCGGCGAACTCCTCGACCTGCCGCCGGATCGCGGACATGCCGGCCTGCCAGCCGCCGGGATCGGCGGTGCGCAGCCCGACGTCGGCGAGCAGCGCCGCCGGTGGTCCGCTGCCACCGGCCCGCAGCAGCCGCTCGAAGCGGGTGGCGAAGCCAGCCGGGTCACCGCGATGGCGCACCAGCAGCGCGGTCGCCGCGAGCTGGCCGAACGCATAGGCGTACCTGGTGCCCGGTGTGAAGAAGAAGCTGTCGACGTAACTCCACCAGTGCCGGTAGCCGGCCCCCAGCGACACCGCCGGCCCGTACAGGGCGGCTTGCCCTCGGATCCAGATATCCCCGAACGCGGCCTCGCCGGGCAGCTCGCCCGCACCGACCAGTTCGTGCACGGAGGCTTCGAAGTCGTGCAGGGCGACCTGCCGGAAGATCGCGACCAGCTGGTCTTCCAACCGCCTGGCCAGCAGCGACTGCCGGCCGGCGGCGTCCAGCTGCGGGCCGTAGGTCTCCATCACCACGGCTTCGGCGAACAGTGCCACCGTCTCGGCGAGCACCGTGGGGGCCGCAAAGTTCAGCATCCCCTGCCTGCCGGAGAGCCGGCCGTGCACGGCATGCCCGAGCTCGTGGGCCAGGGTGAGCACGTCGCGCGGGCTGCCGGTGAAGTTGACCAGCACGCAGCTGTGCCCGCCGGGCATGCTGAAGGTGAACGCGCCGTGCCGCTTGCCGCGGCGCGGCAAGGCGTCCACCGCGCCGCGGTCGAGCAGTTCGGCGGCCACCGCCGCCACGGTCTTTCCCAGTGACGCGAACGAGTTCAGCACCATCGCGCAGGCTTCGGGCCAGTCCAACCGCGGCGCCGAAGCGGACACCGGCGCATATCGGTCGGCGTCGGTGAGCTGGCCGCCGAACAAGGCCGACTTCGCCTGGTAGTAGTGGTGGACGATGTCGTGCTGCGCGTGCACCACGTCGAGCAGCGCGGTCACTTCGCCGTGGGACACCTGGTTCGACAGCTGTTCTTCGTGCAGCCAGCCGGCCACGCCGCAGGCACGGTGCCGGGCGATCCGCGCCCGGGTGAGTTCGGCCAGTGCGGCGGCCCGCAGCTCCACCTCGGGCTCCAGTGCGGCCGAGATCGCCGCGCAGATCCGGCGGCGCCGGCGCAGATCGGGCTGGTACAGCGTCGGCAGCGCGTTGCCGAGGCTGAGCCGTTCGCCGCCGTCGGTCACCACGATCCGGTCGAGCAGCCTCCTTGCCTGCCGTTCCCAGCCGCCGATCGGGTCCAGCTGGGCGAACACGCCGGCGACCGGTGCCGGCGGCTGAAGCCCGGCGGCCGCCCGTACTTTCCGCAGGTGGTTGGCGTATTCGGCGAGCGCCGGACTCCGCAGCAGGTCCGCCGCCCCGGAATCCGGCAGTTCGCCGATCTCCCGTTCGAAGAACTCCGCCCGCTCGACCACCGAGTCCCACAGCGCTTCACACCGGTCCAAGAGGGCGAGCGAGACGGGGTCCTCGGCGTCGACCGCGAGCTTCGCCTCGGCATAGGTCGTCGCCTGTTGCAGCGGGGTGAGCAGGCTTTCGTAGTCCCGCAACGCCTCCGCCAGCTCGTCCGCCGCCATACCGGCGACCTTGCCCAGATATTTTCCGGAGAATTCATCCAGCCTTCCGGAAACCATGCCCAGCGCACCGTCGAGGTCCGATTCACGAATGCCGATGAAAGTCGAATGCCAACGCGGCAGTGCCGCAGTCTCAGCCATATCCACAGTTCTCCTCGAACCACAGAAGCAGGAATCGCCGTGTTGGCCCCCCTTTGGACCGCACCCCGACGGGGATTATCCTGCGTCGCCAAGACTCCGAAGTCAAGGAATTCTTTTTAAGGAGGAAATAGTTGATCTATTCCAAGTTAGCGATTATCAAACAAGGCGATAGTAGATAGGAGAACCGTTCGGACGCAGGCCCAATCGTCCATTTGAACCACAAAGTACATTTACGAAATGGATCACTCACCGACGGTGCACGCGTTAGGTCAGGAATCGCGGCGTTCGGGTAAATCTCCGGCACGGACCCCGAGCAGCACCAGCACGATCGCGAGCAGCACGATCCCGGCGCTGATCCGCAGGCCGAGGCCGAGACTCCCGGTGCTGGCCTGGATGAAGCCGAGCAGGGACGGCGACACCGCGGCGGCGAAGGAGCCCATCGACGTCACGACCGCGATGCCGGTGGCGGCGGCGCGCTCGGACAGGTAGATCGACGGGATCGAGTAGAACACCGTCAGTCCCGCGTAGTGCGCGGCGGCCAGCACCGCCAGCAGGATGACCACGACCAGCACGTTCCCACCGGAGAACGAGATCGCCACCATCGCCAGCGCGGCGACCAGCCAGCTCACCGCGACGTGCCAGCGCCGCTCGAGGGTGCGGTCGGAATGCCTGCCGACGACCAGCATCACCACGATGCCGGCCAGCGGCGGCAGCGCGGAGAACAACCCCAGGTTGAGCACGTTGCCGACGCCGGCCTCGGCGATGATGCGCGGGGTCCAGAACGACACCGCGTTGGCCAGGGTGTAGGCCCCGCAGGCGCAGAGCCCCAGTATCCAGACCTTCCGGTCGCGCAAGGCGACCAGCAGCCCACCGTGCCCTTCGGCCGGCCCGGACGTCTCGTTCTTCCGCCGCTGGTCCTCGTCGAGATCCGCGCGGACGGCCGCCTTCTCGGCCGGGCTCAGCCAACGCGCCTGCTCCGGCTCGTCGACCAGCCAGCGGAAGACGACGAACGCCAGGATGACCGGTGGGATGCCCTCGACGAGGAACAACCACTGCCAGTCGGCGAGACCGCCGACCCCACCGAAGGCATGCATGACGGCGCCGGAGACGACCGAGCCGATCACCCCGGAAACCGGCACGCCGATGAAGAAGACGGCGGTCATCCGGGTGCGCCGCGCCGAAGGGAACCAGCGGGAGAGGTAGAACAGCGCACCGGGGAAGAACCCGGCCTCGGTGACGCCGAGCAGGAACCTGGCCAGGTAGAAGGTCAGCTCGTCCTGCACGAACATGGTGGCGATGGTGACCACGCCCCAGGAGGCCATGATCCGCACCAGCGTCCGGCGGGCGCCGATCCTGGCCAGCAGCGCGTTGCTGGGCACCTCGAACAGGATGAAGCCGACGAAGAACAGGGTCACGCCGAGCCCGTACACGGCGGGCCCGAGGCCGAGGTCGCGGCGCAAGCCCTGCTGAGCGATCCCGATGTTGGTGCGGTCGATGAAGCTGACGATGTAGCAGACCACCAGCAACGGCATGATCCGCAGCGCGATCCGGCGGTAGGTGGCCGGACGGTCCACGGCGGCCGCGGACTCCTGCTCGCCGGCGGTGGTGCTGGGTTCGGCGTCAGGCACCATAACTCCTTTGTCCGGTTCATCCGAGCGGCGGTGGCGAGCTGAGTCTCGACATCAGGTGTTGACTTTGTCAATACCTGGAGGCCCGCGGTTACCATACGGCCATGACTCGACGCAGGGGCGGCGACGACCTCGTACCCATCTCCGGACTGCTGTCCTACCGCCTGTCCCGCACGTCGTCCGCGCTGTCCAGGAGCGCCGCGCTGCGCTACCGCCGCGAGTTCGACGTCAGCCTCGGCGAATGGCGCGCGATCGCGCTGATCGCCACCGACGCGACCCTGACCCTGAACCGGCTCGCCCGGCGGGCCGGCCTGGACAAGGCCCAGATGAGCCGGGTGGTCACCAAGCTCACCGACCGAGGACTGGTGAGCCGCACACCCGGCTCGGGGCGCACTTCGCAGCTCGACCTCACCGCCACCGGCAAGAAGGTCTACGCCGGACTGATCGGCGCCGCGAACGACCGCGACACCACCTTCCTCGGCATCCTGTCGCCGGACGAGCGCGAGGTGCTCGAACGCGCCCTTGACAAGCTGGCCGACCTGGCACTGTCGCTCGAACAGCAGGAGCGGGAGGCGCAGGCCGGGGAGTGACCCGCACCGCCAGGTGTTGACTTTATCAACGCCCTGCCGTACTCATGGTAGCCACTGACGAGGAGGTGGCGCCTTGACCGATGCGGTCACGATCTGCGAGTGCTTTGCCAGGGACGGGCTCCAGCACGAACCGGTCTTCCTCCCCACCGAGACCAAGATCGAGCTGCTCGAACGGTTCGTCACCGCGGGCTTCACCCGCATCGAGGCGACGAGCTACAGCCACCCCGACCGGGTGCCCGCGTTCGCCGACGCGAGCCAGGTGCTCGCCGGGATTCCCCGGCCGCCCGGGGTCGCGTTCAAGGCGACCTGCCCGAACCCGCGGGCGGTCAGTCGCGCGCTCGAAGACCTCGACCGGGGCGCCGGCGCCGAGGAGCTGAGCCTGCTCGTTTCGGCCACCGAGACGCACACCGAGCGCAACCTGCGCAGCACCAGGGCCCGGCAGTGGGAGCGGGTCGCCGAGATGGCCGCGCTGGCCGGCGGGCGGTTCCGCCTGGTCGGGGTGGTGTCGGTGGCGTTCGGCTGCCCGTTCGAGGGCCAGGTCGACCCGGCGCGGGTCGCCGAGGACGTGGCGCGGTTCGCCGAAGTAGGCGCGGCCGCGGTGACCCTCGGTGACACCACCGGGGTGGCCACGCCGGCGACGGTGGCCACCCTGTTCCGGCGGCTCGAACGCGACCGTCCCGACCTGCCGGTGATCGCGCACTTCCACAACACCCGCGGCACCGGGATCGCGAACGCGGTGGCCGCGCTGGACGCGGGCTGCCGGCATTTCGACAGCGCGCTGGGCGGGGTCGGCGGGCATCCGGCGACCATCGAGTACGGCGCCGGGCTCACCGGCAACGTGTGCACCGAGGACCTGGTGTGGCTGTTCGACGCGATGGGCGTGCGCACCGGCCTCGACCTGGACGCGCTCGCCGGCGCGTCGCGCGCCTGCGAAGCCGCGCTCGGCAGGCAGTTGCACAGCATGGTCGCCCGCGCCGGCTTCTCCTCGGCCGCGTCCCCCGCCTGAAACCCTGACCCAGCAAGGAGAACTCCGGTGAGCTCGGTGACAACTGACACCAGCGTGCTGCTCGTCGAAGACCGCGACCACGTGCGCGTGCTGACCCTGAACCGCCCGGACAAGCTCAACGCGCTGAACACCGAGCTGACCGGCGCGCTGGACCGGGCGCTGGTGGCGGCCGACCGGGAGCCCGGCGTGCGCGCGGTGGTGCTGACCGGCAACGGCCGCGGTTTCTGCGCCGGCGCGGACCTCACCGAGTTCGACGCGCTCACCCCGGCCAACCCGGACGCGGTGCTGGACAGGGCCGAACTCACCGCCGCGGTGCTGGGGCGGCTGCAGCGGATCCGCAAGCCGGTGATCTCCGCCGTGCGCGGGGCCGCGGTCGGCGGCGGGGCTGGACTCGCCATCGGCGCGGACATGGCGGTCGCCGGCACCGACCTGAAGCTGGGTTATCCCGAGCTGCGGCACTCGATCGTGCCGGCGCTGGTGATGACCGGCCTGCAACGCCAGCTCGGCCGGAAGCTGGCGTTCGAGCTGATCAGCACGGGACGGCTGCTCGACGCCACCGAAGCCGCCGGCCACGGCCTGGTCAACCGGGTGGTCGCGGCCGACGAGGTGCTGGCGACCGCGGTCGGGATCGCGCAGCGCTGGGCCGAGGTCGAGCCGCGGGCCCTGCACGCCGCCAAGGATCTCTTCTACCGGGTCGCCGACCTGCCCCACGACGCGGCGATGCGCGCCGGGCAGGACGTCAACGCGCTGATGCGGGGGTTCCGCCGATGAGCGGGCAGGCGCCGCTGGACGGCATCACCGTGCTGGACTTCTCACGGGTGCTCGCCGCGCCGATGGCCACCCAGATCCTCGCCGAGTTGGGCGCGACGGTGGTGAAGATCGAGCGGCCCGCCGTCGGCGACGAGACCCGCGAGTTCGAGCCGCGGCTCCCGCACGGCGAGAGCGCGTACTTCTTCGCCTTCAACCGCGGCAAGCGCTCGGTCACGCTGAACCTCAAGGAGCCGCGCGGCCGCGACACCGCGCGCCTGCTGGCGGAGCGGGCGGACGTGGTCGTCGAGAACTTCCTGCCCGGCGTGCTGACCCGGCTCGGCCTCGGCTACCAGGACCTGGCCGCCCGCAACCCCGGGCTGGTCTACGTCTCCGCGACCGGGTTCGGGCAGACCGGGCCGGACCGCGACCGCAAGGGCTACGACACCGTTTTCCAGGCGCTGTCCGGGGTGATGGCGATGACCGGCGCGCCGGACGGGGCACCGGCCAAGGCCGGGGTCCCGGTCGCCGACCTGACCTCCGGGCTGTGGGTGGTGATCGCGGTGCTGACCGGGCTGGCCGGCAGGGCGCACAGCGGGCGGGGCAGGCATCTCGATGTGTCCATGATGGACGTCCAGCTCAGCCTGCAGGCGCTCAACGCGGCCAGGCTGTTCGCCCTCGGCGAGGAACCCGGCCGCACCGGCACCGAGCATCCCGGCCGGGTGCCCTCTGCCGCCTTCCGCACCGCGGACGCGAAATGGCTGCACATCAGCGGAAGCGACCAGCATTGGCGTCCACTGTGTACCGTCTTGGGGCTGGACGAGCTGGCCGCGGATCCGGCACTGCGCGGCAACTCGGGCCGGGTCGCCGAGCGGGCCAGGGTGATGCAGGCGCTCACCGGCGCCGTCGCCGCCAGGGACCGCGACCCGCTGGTCAAGGAACTCCGGGCGGCCGAGGTGCCGGTCGGCGAGGTGCGCGGGGTCCGCGAGGCGCTGGAAGACCCGCACACCACGGCACGCGGCATGGTGGCCGGCTTCGACCACCCCACCGTGGGCACCTTCCCGGCGCTGCGGACCCCGCTTCGCGAGGCCGGCGGGGCACCCCCGCCCACCGGGCCGCCGCCGATGCTCGGCGCGGACACCGAGGCCGTGCTGGGCGACATGCTCGGGCTCAGTACCGCCGAGATCGAGGACCTTCGCGCCGGCGGGGTGCTCTGAAGATGACAGCTGACGAGGAGAGCCGGATGTCCAGCACCGATCGCGTCTCCTGCGAGGTCACCGGCGGCGTGGCCAGTGTGGCGCTGGCCAGGCCGGACGCGCGCAACGCGGTCGACCTGCCGATGTGCCTGCGGCTGCGGTCGGTCTTCGACGAGCTCGACGCGGACGAGGATCTCCGCGTGGTGCTCCTTTCCGCGCAGGGGCCATCCTTCTGCGCGGGCGCCGACCTGAAGGAGCGGGTGGGCAAGGACGCGGCCTGGGTCCGGCGCAGGCGGGTCGCGTCCTTCGCCGCCTACGCCGCGATCGAACGGTGCCGTCGTCCGGTGATCGCGCTGGTGCACGGGCCGGTGGTCGGCTCGGGCGGGGAGATCACGCTGGCCGCGGACTTCGCGATCGCCGCCGCGGACACCAGCTTCCGGTTCCCCGAGCCGCACTGGGGCACGGTCGGCGCCACCCAGCGGCTGCAGCGCGCGATCGGCAAGCGGCGGGCGAAGGAGCTGCTGTTCACCAACCGCCCGCTCCCCGCGGCCGAAGCGCTCGACCTCGGCCTGGTGAACCGGGTGGTCCCGCCGGACGAGCTGGCGGAGACGGGCGCCGAGATCGCGCGCACCATCGCGAAGGCGCCACCGCTGGCGATGGCGCTCACCAAACGCTCGGTCGACCTCGGCGGAGAAACCGATCTCGACCGGGGGATCCGGATCGAGATGGCCGCGATCGAGCAGTGCCTCGCCGACGGCGGCTGGCGCGACGGGGTGGACTCGTTCACGCTCAGTACCCGCAGGACACAGGAGGACGAGCGATGGAGCTGAGTACCGCGTGCCCGCTCACCGTGCACAAAGCACTGGACCGGGCCGCCATGCTGGCCCCGGACGTGGAGGCCGTGGTCACCGCCACCGAGCGCATCACCTACGCGGAGCTGGCGGGCGAGGTGGCCAGCATCCGGTCCGCGCTGGTGGCGAACGGCATCGGCCGGGGCGACCGGGTGGGCCTCTGCCTCGGCAACGAGCCGCGCTGGGTGGCGCTGTTCCTCGCGCTGGGCTCGGTGGGCGCGGTGAGCGTGCCGGTGAACACCCGGCTGCGCGCGGACGAGGTCCGCTACACCCTCGACCACGCCAAGGTGAGCACGCTGTTCACCGCCGATCGGGTGCTCAGCACCGATTTCGTCGCGATGCTCGCCGAAATCGGCCCGGACACCCTGCCCGCGCTGAAGTCCGTCGTCGTGCTCGGCGGTGAAACCCCGCCGTGGGCCCGTTCCTGGCCGGAGTTCGTCGCGGCGGGCGGCGCCGAAACGCCGGCCACCGCGGCACCGGACGACATCCTGCTCGTGCAGTACACCTCCGGCACCACGTCCCGGCCGAAAGGGGTGCTGCTGACCCACCGGAGCATGTGCGCCGACGCGTTCTTCTCCGGCGCGCGGCTCGGACTCCGCCCCGGCGACCGGTTCCACAGCGCACGGCCGTTCTTCCACGTGGCGGGCAGCACGCTGTCGGTGCTCGCGTCCGTCCAGCACGCGACGACCCTGGTCACCATGCCCCGGTTCGAGCCGGCCGAAGCGCTGCGGCTGATGGAGGTCGAGCGCTGCACCCATTTCTCCGGCAACGACACGATCGCGCTGATGCTGCTGAACCACCCGGACCGCGCGCGACGGCGGCTGGTGCTGCGCGGCGCGTGGGTCGCGGCGTCGCCGGGGATCATCCGGCGGGTGATCGACGAACTCGGCGCTACCGAATGTGTTGCGGGGTATGGACTTTCCGAGGCTTCGCCGAATGTGGCGCAGTCCTGCTGGTGGGAGGAGGACGCGGTGCGGGCCTCCGGTGCGATGCAGCTCGAACCGGGGGTGGAGGTCCGGATCAGGGCACTGGGCGAGGATCGGGACTGCGCGCCGGGTGAACCGGGCTCGATCCTGGTCCGCGGCTGGAACGTGATGCTGGGCTATCTGGACGCGCCGGAGCAGACCGCGGAGGCGATCGACGCGGACGGCTGGCTGCGCACCGGCGACCTCGGCTCGCTCGACAAGACGGGCAGGCTGCTGTTCGCCGGGCGCACCAAGGACATCATCCGGGTCGGCGGCGAGAACGTGGCACCGGCCGAGGTGGAGGAGGCGCTGCACCGGCACCCCGGGATCCGGCAGGCCGCGGTCGTCGGGGTGCCCGACGAGCGACTGCTCGAAGTGCCGTTCGCGTTCGTGGTGCTGAACGAACCCGTGCACACCGCCGACCTCACCGAAACCGAGCTGCTCGAGTGGGCGAGTGCGCGGCTGGCCGGTTTCAAGGTCCCCCGCCATCTCCGGATCGTGCCCGGGTTCGAGCACATCGGGATGACCGCGAGCGCCAAGGTGCAGAAGCACCTGCTGGCCGCGCACGCGCGCGAGCTGCTGGCCGGGGCGGGCGGATGAGCCGGCTCCCGACCGTCCTCACCCGGCTGCTCGGCATCGACCTGCCCATCGTGCAGGCCGGGATGTCCTGGGCCTCCTCGTGTTCCGCGCTGCCGCTTGCGGTCAGCCGCGCCGGCGGGCTCGGCGTGGTCGCCGCCGGCCCGATGCGCATCGCCGACCTGACCAGGGTGCTCGACGAGATGGCCGGCGGCACCGACGCACCGTGGGCGGTGAACCTGCCGCTCAACCGGGCCGGGGTGGACGAGGTCATCGAGCTGCTGCTGGCCAGGAAACCGCCGGTGCTGATCGCGTCCCAGGGCGGTCCCAGCCGCTACCTCCGCCGGTTCCACGACGCCGGAATCCGCTGCCTGCAGGTGGTCGCCGGGACCGTGCACGCCAGGAAGTCGGCCGAGGCCGGGGTCGACGGGCTGATCGTGGTTGGTGCCGAAGCCGGTGGCCATCCCCCGCCCGGCATGGTCGGCACGCAGGTGCTGGTGCGGGCGGTGGTCAAGGCCGTGCCCGAGGTGCCGGTGATCGCGTCGGGTGGAGTGGCGGATGGGGCCGGGCTCGCCGCGATGCTCGCGCTCGGCGCCGGCGCGGCCCAGTTCGGCACCCGGTTCATCGCCAGTGACGAGGCCACCGTGCACCCGGACTACAAGGCGGCCGTGCTCGGCGCGTCCGTCGAAGACACCCGGACCGTGGGGCACGGCCTCGGCCTGATCCGCGGCATCGCGAACAGCTTCACCGCGCGGATGGCCGAACTCGAACAGTCCGCCGCCGACCTCGACGTCCGCCGCAAGGCGTTCCACGCCTCGACCCTGCGCGACGCCGCGCTGGGCGATATCGCCGAAGGCAAGGTCGAGGCTGGCCAGTCCGCTGGAATCATCGGGGAGGTCCTGCCCGCCGCCGAAATCGTCGAGCGGATCGTGGCCGAGTACGGCGAGGCGCGCGACCGGCTGCCCTAGCGCACCATCAGTCGGGCCCGGCGCCGATCGCGTCGAGGGGACGACCGGGACGGTCCTTCACGAAGAGACTCGCGGCCAGGCCGACAGCGGTCGCCACGGCGAGGTAGACGCCCACCGAGTACACCGTGCCCGTGCTCGATTGCAGTGCTTCGGCGATGGTCGGTGCGAAGGCGCCGCCGAGGACCGCGCCGATCGCGTAGGAGATCCCGGCGCCGCTGTAGCGCATCCTGGTCGGGTACATCTCGGAATACAGCGCGGGCTGCGGGCCGTAGGTGAAGCCGAGGCCGACCGCGAACAGCATCAGCGCCAGCACGATCAGCGCGAAGTTCGCGGTGTTGAGCAGCGCGAAGAACGGGAACATCCAGGCCAGCTGGATGACGAAACCGAGCTGGTACACCCGGATCCGGCCGTACCGGTCGGCCAGCAGACCGCCGAACAGGGTGCTCAGCAGCCAGACCAAAGCGGAGATCATCACCGCGATCAGCACGGCCGAACGGTCCACCCCCAGGGTCTTGACCGCGTACGACTGCACGTAGCCACCGGTGGTCATGTATCCGACGGCGTTGTTCGCCGCGAACAGCAGCGCACCGGCGAGCACCAGCCGCCAGTGGTTCCGGAACAGCGGGACCAGCGGCAGGCTGGACCGGGCCTTTGTCCTGCGCACCTCTTCGAAGACCGGGCTTTCCGCCACCCTGGTGCGGATCAGCAGGCCGACCACGATCAGCACGATGCTCAGCAGGAACGGGATGCGCCAGCCCCAGGCGAGGAACTGGGCCTGGGTGGTGAGCGCGGTGACCAGCGCGAGCACCCCGTTCGCCAGCAGCAACCCGATCGGCACCCCGATCTGCGGGAAGGCGCCGTAGAGCCCGCGGCGGTCGTCCGGTGCGTGTTCCACGGCGAGCAGCGCCGCGCCGCCCCATTCCCCACCGGCCGAAAGTCCCTGCAGGATCCGCAGCACGACCAGGATGATCGGCGCGCTCACCCCGATGGACGCGGCCGGCGGCACCAGCCCGATCAGCACCGTGGCGACGCCCATCAGCAGCAGCGTCACGATCAGCATGGCCCGCCTGCCGATGCGGTCGCCGAGGTGCCCGGCGACCACCGCTCCGATGGGGCGGAAGAAGAAACTGATGCCGATCGTGGCGAAGGAAAGAATCAACGCGTTCTGGCCGAGGCCCCCGAAGTACTGCGTGGCGAACACCAGGCCCGCGCAAATCGCGTAAATGAAGAAGTCGTACCACTCGATGGTGGTGCCAACCATGGCGGCGAGCACGACGCGGCGGTGTTCGGGGTCGATACCTCTGGTCCAGCGCGCCATCACGACTCCAAGCCCGGGAAGATCGAGGGCTACACCGTCGCACACGCGTCCGCGCCGCACATCCGCCTATCGCAGGTTCCGCACGGGAGAAGAGCACTTCTACGCGATCTCGATCGCCTGACGATCCGGCGTCACCGTCCACAGCCAGTCCGGCCCGGCGGGTTGCCCGGCCTCGATCCACCATCGGTGCGCGGCCTCGGCCTCATCCCACAGACGGCGGATTCCCCTCTGCCGCACAAGGAACCGGCCCTCCCCGGCATCGGGCACGACGGAGGCCCACGAGCCCGTCAGCGGGTCACGGAACCACGCAAGCCTGCCCTCTTCGATGCCGTATCGGCACGAAGGCAGCGCCACGGCGAGCGCCCAGCGCGACACCGCGTCCGACAGCATCAGCCACGGCTTCGTCTTCGTCGTCCGCCGTTCCGCCGAGTCGTCCTGCCAGTCCGGAAGCTCGTCCGGGTTGCTCGGCGTCCGGTCCAGCCGGTGTTCCATGAACCCGACGCCCATCGGCATCATCCGACCCGTGGCCGTCCCGTCTTCATGCACGGTGAAGCGCACAAGCGGACCGGAAGACAGGTCGGCCCGAACCGGGGTGAGAATCGTTCCGCCCGGCTTGGTCTGCCGCACCCACGCGTACGGAATCCGGCCGAGCTGCACGGCCATCGTGGAGATAACCCGATCGAACGGGGCGAAATCCGGCACGCCCGTGGTCCCGTCCCGGTTGATCACCCGGACGCGGCGGTACCCGGTCCGGTTGAGCCGCTCCTGAGCTTCCCCGGCGAGCCGGGGGTCGATCTCCGCGCTGACAACTTCACCCGTGGACCCCACGATGTGGGCCAGCATCGCACCTGTCCATCCGGTACCCGTGCCGATCTCCAGCACCTCGTCCCCGCGCTCCGCGCCGAGGGCTGCGAACATGCCGAGAACCGCCGACGGCATCGAGTTCGAGCAAGTGGGGCGCTTGCCGATGGCCGGCCACTGAGTCACCCCAACGTCGAACTGGGTGACGATCTGGGTATTGGAGTAGGCCGCCTTCGCCCATTCGCCCGGATCGGCGGTCCGGTCTATCGGCTCGTAATCGTCACCAGCCCAAGCCCGGTCAGGGACGAACCTCTCGCGAGGTACGTCGCGCAGAAGCGGGCCGAGCCCGGCCGGGAAATCCCCGGCCGAGCGCAACTCCGAAACCAGCTCATCAAGGCTGGAAAGGTTCACTTGTCTTCGCCGCTTTCCGTGGTGTGACCATCCGACCCCTTGCCGAGGTGGTCGGTCTGCTTGTCACCCTCGCCGCTGTGCTTGTCGCCGTTGTCGGCCATGCTTCCGATCCTCCTTGATTCTTCCAGCCCCCGCTGTTCGGAGTGGCTTACGCCGAGGCCGACCTCACAAGTCTCGACGTGGGCTCAGCAATGCGTGTCGCGCGGATTAGGAGCCGACATGTGGCGCAAGGACATCACTCACCCGAGCCTCATAAAGGTCGACAGGGAAACACGGACAACACTCCTTGCGGCTGTCGAGAAAGGCGACCCCGGAGTTCTCAAGACACAGCCGACCGCCCACCAGACAGACGTGGCGCTCGGCAACCACGTGAGCCCGGAGGGCGTGAAGTGGTTCCGGAAGTGGATGCTGGAGGGAGAAACGTCCACTCTGCGGACGAACGCGCTGAGCGTCATCGCCAAACTGCCGGGCAGGGAGATCGCGCACCTGGTGATCCAGGTTCTGGAGAACGACCCGAAGCTGGTGCCCGTCCTCGGCCAGTAGCCGCACCGCGAAGGTCACCTCGACCCCCAGCCAAGGTGACCTTCGCGACGAGAACGGCTTCAGAACCGCCGAGTCAGCCGCACTGGTACAGCGACTTGGCGCCACCCATCGGGCCGCCACCCATCGGACCACTGCCCATCGGGCCGCTGCCCTTGTCGCCGTCCGCCGATCCGCCGTACGCGGCGGGGTCGACCACGGCGCAGTTCTGCTCGATCCACTGCTGACGTTCCTGCTGGGCGGGTCCCGTGCCACCGAGCAGGCGCGGCGCCGTCGCGGGTGCGTTCGGGTCCTTCTTGGCGTTGGCCATGACGAACTTCAGCGTGCCGTCCGCCACCCAGCGCCGGAGCTGGTCGACCGAGGGTGTGTTGTCCGAGCCCATGAACCCGCCGAGGCCGACCACCGTCGCGTCGGTGTGCATCAGGAAGGGAGCGGCCTCCTGCGCCCCGTGCACCGCCAGGTCGATCCCGGCGTTCCCGTTGTGGCGCTGGACGTAGTCGAGAATCCGCTCCTGCAGCCCGGAAAGCGTCCTGTTGTCACCACCACCGCTGCCACCGGTCATGATCATCCCGCCGCCGGGGAGGTTCTGCACCTGTGGCCGGTTCTTCATCGGCCCGGCCAGCGGCATCCCGGAGACGGCGTCGTTCGCCGCCGCGGCGGACCACACGGCCGGGGTGAGCAGCAGGGCCGCACACCCGGCGGCGAAAGCGGGACGGCCGAGGCCGCGCCGCCGGTCCGGCCACAGCCGGCCGCCCACCAGCCCGGCGATCGCGACCGCCGCGACCAGCAGCACGGCCCACCTCGTCCAGCCGAACCACGAGGGCTCAACCGAGACCAGGACGAACGCCCACGCCGCGGAGATCGCGACCGCCACCGGCAGCAGCACCCAGGCTGGCGCGTCGGTGTCGCGGTAGGCACGCCACAACCGGACCAGCCCGGCGGCGGCGACCGCGGCCACCGCGGGCGCCAGCATGGTCGTGTAGTAGGAGTGCCAGATGCCTTGGGCGTAGCTGAACACCAGCCCGGTGACCACCAGCCAGCCGCCCCACAGGAACCAGCCCGCCCGCTCGGCCGGCAGCCCGGGCCGTTTCGCGGTGATCCGCCGTACCCCGGTGACCGCCACGACGAGCAGTACGAACAACGACAGCGGAAGCAGCCAGGAGATCTGCCCGCCGACCTCGCCGGCGAACATCCTGGTGAGCCCGGACGACTGGTCGGTGACCGTCGCGCCGGTGGTGCCGCCGGGCGGTGGCTGGGCCCCCGGCGGCGGACCCGCGGCGCCGGGGCCCTCCTGGCCGAAGACGCGGCCGAAACCGTTGTAGCCGAACACCAGGTCCCAGGCGCTGCCGTCGGTGCTGCCGCCGATGGCCGGCTTGTCCCCCGGCCACCAGTCGTGCAGCGCGACCCACCAGAACGAGGCCGCGAACAGCACCACCGCGGCACCGCACAAGTCCAGCAGCCGCCGCTTTACCGGCGCGGTGCTGCCCACCAGGTAGGCCAGCACGAACGCGGGCAGCACGATCCACGCCTGCAGCATCTTGGTGAGGAACCCGCAGCCGACCAGGAACGCGCAGCACAGCAGCCAGCCGGTGCGGCCGCGGCCGGTGCTGTCCTGGATCGACCTGGTCACCGCGTAGGCGGCCGCGACCAGCAGCAGCACCAGCAGCGAGTCGGTGTTGTTGTCCCGGTTGACCGCCACCGTGATCGGGGTGAGCGCGAGGATCAGCGCAGCGAGCAGCGCCACCTTCTCCCCCGCCCACCGGCGCACGGTGCGGTGCAGCAGGAAGACCGCCGCCACCCCTTCGATCGCCTGCGGCAGCAGCAGCGCCCAGCCGTGGTAGCCGAAGATCCACACCGAGACCACCTGCGGCCACAGCGACATCGGCGGCTTGTCCACGGTGACCACGCCGTACGGGTCGAACGAGCCGAACAGGAAGTTCGTGAAGCTCTGCGTCATCGACTTCACGGCGCCCGAGTAGTACGAGTTGCCCAGCTGCCCGTTGCCGATCTTCCACACGTACAACAACGCGGCCGTGAGGCAGATGACGGCCAACGTCCAAGCCCGCCAACGGTTCGCGGGACGTGCGCGGACCGGGGCCGCCTCCGGGGTCGTCGTGGTCACTAGCGGTCCTTTCCTTGTGAATCGGCGAAAACCCAGCCGCGCAGCAACAGGAACCGCCCAGCGGTACCGATCACCGAGGAACCGAGGAGCACCGAGAGTTCGAGCGCCCGCGAGGGGTCGGGGACGAACCCGTGCAGGATGAGCAGCGCCGCCGAAGTGAACAGGTAGTAGAGGCCGAAAACGACGAGTCCCTGGAAGTGCACCCGCCCGGACGTGCTTTCCCGCGCCGCGAAGGTGAAGCGGCGGTTGGCCTCGGTGTTGAACAGGGTGGTGATGATCAGTGCCACCAGGTTCGCCAGCAGCACCGGCCACCACAGGCGGAACAACGCGTACATGGCCAGGGTCGCCGCCGTGGAGAGCGCGCCGACGACCGCGAACGACAGCAGCTGCCAGGACAGCCCGCCCTCGCGGCGGCCGAGCACCACGTCGGGATGCTCGGCACGAGGCTCCGGCCGCCGGGGCAGCGCGGCCACCCTGGCCTGCCCGGACGCCTTCGCGTGAGCGACCCGGATCAGGCCGCGGAGGTCGTCGCGGGCGGTCGCGGCCACGTCGACCCTGCTGTCCGCGTCCTCCACCCAGTCCACCGGGACCTCGTGCACGCGCAGCCCGTTGTGCTCGGCCAGCAGCAGCAGCTCGGTGTCGAAGAACCAGGCCTCGTCCCGGATGTGGCCCAGCAGCGGCCGGATGACCTCCGTCCTGGCCGCCTTGAACCCGCACTGGGCGTCGGAGAACCGCGCGCCGTGGGTGAGCCGGATGATCTGGTTGTAGCAACGGGAGATGAACTCCCGTTTGCGGCCGCGCACGGTGCGCGCGCCGGGCGCCAACCGCGAGCCGATCGAGATGTCGGAGTGCCCGTTGACCAGCGGCGCCACCAGTGGCAGCAGCGCGTCCAGCCCGGTGGACAGGTCCACGTCCATGTAGACCACCACGTCGGCCTCGCTCGCTCCCCACGACTCGCGCAGCGCCAGGCCGCGGCCCTTGCGGTCCAGGTGCACGACCCGGACCTGTTCGAACTCCGCGGCGAGCGCACCGGCGACGTCCAGCGTGCGGTCCGTGCTGGCGTTGTCCACCACGGTGAGCGCCCATTCGAAGGGGAATTGCTCGGTGAGGAACTTCTGGAGTACGCGCACGCAACCGGGAAGTGACCGTTCTTCGTTGAATACCGGGATCACGATTTCCACCGTGGCGATCTTCGCCGGACCGGTTCTGTCGGTTCTCATCGTGAGCGCGGTCATGACGCACCGTCGGTGACGGCGTGCTTTTCCCGGCTGGTGATCGACTGCAGGTCGAGGTCGTAGTTGCAGAGCATGACCGCGGTCCAGTCCAGGTCGAGGTAGAGCGACCAGCTGGTGGACCCGCCCGCGATTCCGCCGCCGTGCCCGACCACCCGCTGGTTGTTGAAGATGCCCGCCGTCGGCCCGTAGGCCATGGCCGACTGGTGCCGGGCGGGATCGGGCTCGCCCATCGGCGGCGTCGTGGTTTTCGCCCCCAGGAACAGTTCGGTGTACGCGGGGTTCAGCAGCTTGTGGCCGAGCAGCGCGCGGGCGAACCGGAGCAGGTCGCCGGCGGTGGAGAACCCGTTGCCCGCACCGGTTCCGATGAAGGCACGCGCCGAGTTGAGCCCCGCCGTGCCCGGTTCACCCGCCCCGGCGTCGAGGTTGCGGACGGCGTCCACCCGCTCGCCGGAGGGCCGGAGCCAGTAGGGGTGGGCGATGCGCTCGTCGGCCAGCCACTGCGGCCTGGTGTAGAAGTCGGAACGCGTCATCCCGGCCGGGGCGAAGATGTGCTCGCGTACGTAGTCCCAAAAGGACTGACCGGAGACCGCGGCCACGATCTCGCCGAGTATCTCGTAACCGGAGCTGCTGTAGGCGCTCTGCGTACCGGGGGTGAAGGTCGGCAGGTCCTTGCGCAGGAACGCGCGGAGAATCTCCCAGTGCTCCTCGACGCTGTACGTGATCTTGTCCGGCCAGGGATTCCTGGTGGGGTCGCCGAGCCCGCAGGTGTGCGTGAGCAGGTGGTGCACGGTGACGGTGTTCGCCACCTCCGCCGGGTAGCCGTCCAGGTAGCTGCCCAGCTTCTCGTAGAACTGGAGCTTTCCCTGCTGGGCGAGCTGGACGATGGCCAGTCCGGTGAACGGCTTCGACGCCGACGCGAGCGCGTAGATGGTGTCCATCCCGTTGCGCACGGACCGTTCCCGGTCGGCCATGCCGTAGGCCCTGGACAGCACCGGGACACCCCGGTGGGCCAACAGCACGGTGCCGGAGAACTTGTCCTCCGCGGCCAGTCGCGCGAGGTACCGGTCGTACGCGCCGCCGGGCAGCAGGTCACGGGACGACTGGAGTGCGGTCATGTTCGTATTCCCTTTCGAAGAACTGCTTGGGCCGGAGGCGGCACCGGAATAGGCGAGTACGGAACACTCATTCACAGCAGTCACAGTGCCCGGCGGGCGGTGAGAGGACCCTGGCCGGAAACTGAGAACATCGTGAGAGAAACCGGAAATCCCGCCTTCCGGTAGTAGCCTCGGCTTTCGACAGGTATCCGGATGAAACAATGGGCTGACGGAAAAGCGATGCGAGTTCTCGTGGTGGACGACGACCCGGACGTGCGGGAGAGCCTGCGGCACAGCCTGGAGTTCGAGGGCTACCAGGTCGACACGGCCGGCGACGGGGAGCAGGCGCTGCGGCAGGTCGACCGCGAGGAGCGGCCCGACCTCGCCATCGTGGACGTGATGATGCCCGGCACGGACGGCCTGGAGACCTGCCGTCGGCTACGGGCCGGCGGTGACCGGATGCCGGTGCTGATGCTGACCGCGCGGGACGGCCTCGGTGACCGGATCACCGGGCTGGACGCCGGGGCGGACGACTACCTGGTCAAGCCGTTCGCGCTGGAGGAGCTGCTGGCCCGGTTGCGCGCCCTGCTCAAGCAGAACCGCCGCAGCGGGCAGCTGGAGGTGCTGCGGTTCGAGGACCTCCAGCTGGTCACCGCCACCCGCGAGGTGACCAGGGCCGGCCGCCCGATCGCACTGACCCCGACCGAGTTCGACCTGCTGCGCTGTTTCCTCGCCTCCCCCGGCCGGGTGCTGACCAGATCGTTCCTGCAACAGCGGGTATGGGGGCACGACCACAACACGAACAACCTGGACGTCTACCTCGGCTATCTGCGTCGCAAGACCGAGCTAGGCGGCGGCGGGCGGCTGCTGCACACCGTGCGCGGCGTGGGTTTCGTGCTCCGCGCGGGCAAATGACTCTTCGCCGCGGATCGCGCGGCAGGCAATTGCTGCTGCGCAGCCGGATCGCGCTCACCACGGCCTGCATCGTGGCCACCGCGATCATGGGCCTCAGCACCGTCACCTGGTTCGCGACCCGGTACAACCTTCGGGCCCAGCTTGACCAGACCCTGCTGGAGAAACAGCTGCCACGGCGGATGATCATGCTGGGCGACGGCAGCCAGCTGCCACCGCCCGCGGTCGACATGGCGGCGCTCTGCGAGACCTCCGAGTCCGACAACCTGCTGCGGCAGTTCCTGGAAGGCATCCAGGTGCTGCACGCCAACGGCGGTAGCTGCGCCCCGTCCGGCGTGGACCTGGTAAAGGCGGACCCGGCGGACCACGCCATCACCGCGGTCACCCTGCGGGACGGCGAAACCGAGTCCGGCGCCGCGGTGCGGGTGGTGCTCCGCCCGATCGGCAACGGCGACGTGGTGGTGATCAGCCGCAGCCTGGCCGACATCGACGACACCCTGGCCGGGCTGCGTGACGTGCTGATCGTGGTGTGCTTCCTTGGCGCGGTCGCGGCGGCGGTCACCGGGCTGCTGATGGCGCGGCGCTCGCTCGCGCCGATGGAGCGGCTGACGAAGACCGCCGAGCACATCGCGCGCACCGAGGACCTGGAGACACCGGTGGACATCGCGGGGCACGACGAGGTCGGCCGCCTCGGCCGGGCGTTCACCGCGATGACGGTGGCACTGCGCGATTCCCGGCACCGCCAGCACCAGCTGGTGAACGACGCCGCGCACGAGCTGCGCACTCCGCTGACCAGCCTGCGCACGAACGTCGACCTGCTGGCCCGCAGCGAGTACACCGGCCGCGCCATCCCGGTCGAGACGCGGGCCAGGATCCTCGACCGGCTCCAGGTGCAGACCAGGGAGTTCAGCGATCTGGTCGGCGAGCTGGTCGAGTTGGCCCGCGACGGGACGGAACTGGCGAACGAGGAGGTGCCCATCCCGGCGGTGGTGGACCGGGCCGTCCGGCGGGCCGCCAGCCGCTCCCCGGAGCACTCGTTCGACGTGCACACCTCCCCGTGGTCGGTCGCCGGTGACGCCGTGGCGCTGGAGCGGACCGTGCTGAACCTGCTCGACAACGCGGCGAAGTTCTCGCCCGCGCGGTCCGTGATCACCGTGCGGTCGGACGCCGGCTGGCTGACCGTCACCGACCAGGGGCCGGGTGTTCCGCAACGGCAGCGCCGCCAGGTGTTCGAGCGGTTCTGGCGCGCGCCGGGCGCCCGCGCGCTGCCCGGCTCCGGCCTTGGGCTGGCCATCGTGGCCAATACCGTCACCGCGCACGGGGGCACCGTGCGTTTCGCCGACCCGCCGTCCGGGAGCGGCGCCTGCGTGCGGATCGACCTCCCCGCCGCCTCCGGCTACGACCGTTCCGGCTGAACGCGGGCGGTGAAGTGCACCGTGATGTCGAGCCCACCCGCCGGACGGGCGGCGATCGATAGCCTGCCGTGGTGCGCGGCGACCACGGCCCGGACGATGGAAAGGCCGAGACCGAGGCCGGTGCCGTTGTCGGTGCGGATCCGGTCGCCATCGCCGCGGACGAACGGCTCCAGCAGGCGGTCCGGCTCGCCGGCCGGGATCGGGCGGCCCGTGTTGGTGACGCGCAGGTGTGCTTGCGAACCTGAGGTGCCCGTGCTGACCGCGAGCATGCCGCCGACGTGGTTGTGCCGGATGGCGTTGCCGATCAGGTTGCCCGCCATGCGTTCGAGCAGCGCTGATTCGCCGCCGACCGGCGCGGGCCGCAGGTCGGCGGCGAGCGTGATCCGCTGGGCCGCGATCTCCGGGCCCGCGCGGTCCAGTGCGCCCCGCAGCACGTCGCCGAGATCCACCGGGTGCGGCTCGCGCAGGGTGACCTGGCTGCGGGCCAGCGTCAGCAGTCCGTCCAGGGTGCGCTGGCTGTGTTCGACGGCGGTCTTGATGTCGCCGGTCATGGCGAGCAGTTCGGCGGTGCTGGGCTCGCCGTCGAGCGTGACGTCGATGGCGGTGCGCATGGTGGTCAACGGGGTGCGGAGCTCGTGCGCGGCGTTGGCGGTGAACATCCGCTGGCCCTCCAGCGCCCGGTCGCGCTCGGCGACACCGCGCTCGATCCGGTCCAGCATGCCGTTGATGGTCTCGGCGAGTGCGGCGAGTTCGTCCGCGGGACTCGGCACCGGCACTCGTTCGGAGAGGTTCTCCGCGGACAGCCGTTTCGCAGTGGCCGAAACCGCGCGGATCGGCCGCAGCACCCGCCCTGCCACCAGCCAGCCGAGCACCGCGGCCAGCAGGGTCACCACGGCCAGCGCGATCGCCGCCTGGGTGAAGAACTCGGCGAGGGTGGCGTCCCGCGCCCGTTCGGCCACGTCGGTCAGTTCCCGGGTCGGCGCCGGGACCGGCACCGGGGTACCGGCCGGCGGGCGGAGTTCGACGAAGACCGACCGGCGTACCGGGGTTCGCCGCAACAGCACGTAGGTCAGCGCGGTCAGCAGGATCCCCGCGGCCAACACCAGTGCCGTGTAGAGGATCGTGAGCCGGGCGCGGGCGGTCAACCGCATCCGGCCACTCTTTCAAGTCCGGCATATGGATCCCATATGGACCGACGGGCGCTGGTGAAGCCATGGCCGATGGGGGGAGCTCGGCCACGGCTTCACCAGCTGGTGCCCGCCATCGCGGCGGGTGTGCCCAGGAGTCGCGGCGGGGCGGGACACCGTTACACCGTCAAAGTTTTTCGCTCTCACGTCGCGCGAGTCCCACGCTCGCGCGCCGCGAGTCCCACGTTCGCGCACCGCGAGTTCCACGTTCGCGCACCGCGAGTCCCACGCTCGCGCACCGCGAGTCCCACGTTCGCGCACCGCGAGTTCTGTCCGCGCGGGCGGAAGCCGGGACACCCGAGCGCCCAACCCGCCCGCGCGAACAGCCAACTCGGCGCCACCAATGGCAAACTCGCCGCCCCAACGTTCAACTCGCCGTGCGCCAACGTTCAACTCGCCAAGGCCGAACGTGGGACTCGCCGACCCGGGGCCGAGCGCACCGGCGAGTCCCACGTTCGGGCATCGCGAGTTCGGCGGGCGTTTGCATAGTGGGGGCTATCTGAATAGGGTTGGCAATGTGAGTGCACCGAAGCGGCGGTTGAGTCGTGCCGAGGCCAAGGCGCGGACGCGCGAGTTGCTGCTCGACGCCGCCGCACAAACCTTTGCGCACAAGGGTTTTCACGGTGCTTCGGTGGAGGAGATCGCTGAAGCGGCCGGGTTCTCCATTGGCGCGCTGTACTCCAACTTTTCCAGCAAGGAGCAACTTTTCCTGGAGCTGCTGTCCCAACGGGCCCATGATCGCGTCACGGCGGCCGCGGAGATCTTCGCCGACGCCGACGCCAATACCGACCCGACGACCGGCGAGCCGCTGGCCGCGCTGAGCCGGATGCTGGTCGACGTGGCCGACAAGGACACGGACTTCGCGCCGCTGCAGGCCGAATTCTGGCTCTACGCGGTGCGCAATCCCGACGTGATGGAAACCCTCGCGAAACGGATGCGCGAACCGCGAGACGCACTGGCGCGCCTGGTGGACACCACGAGAGACCAGCCGGTCGTGCCGTCCGAAACGGTGGCCACCGTGGTCCTCGCCCTTTTCCAGGGGCTGGTGCGGCAGCGGCGCATCGACCCGGCCAGTGTCCCGGCCGAACTGTTCGGCGAATCCCTTCGCTGGTTGTTCACCGGACTCGAAGCGAACGAGCAGGAGGCACGGAAATGACCGACACGGCCACCGGAATGCCCTCGCTACAGGCCTTGTTCGACCCGGCGCAGCGGGCGGATCCCTACCACTCCTACCAGCGCTGGCGCCGCGAAACACCGATCGCCAACCCGCTGGACCAGCTCTTCGTGCTGACCCGGCACGCGGACTGCGCCGCGGTGCTGCGCGACCCGCGGTTCGGACACACCGAGCCCGACCAGGCCACCCCGTTCCGCGGCCAGCCGCCACCGGTGGAGAACGCGCTGGTGGACGAGAACGGCAAGCCGGTGCGCTCGTTCCTCGGGCTGAACCCGCCCGACCACACGCGGCTGCGCAAGCTCGTCTCGAAGGCGTTCACCAGGCCGATGGTGGCAAAGCTCGCGCCGCGCATCGAGCAGATCACCGCCGAACTGCTCGACGCGGCGGTCGCGCAGCCCGGGCCGGTGGACCTGATCGAGTCGCTGGCCTATCCGCTGCCGGTGATCGTGATCAGCGAGCTGCTGGACATCCCGCCCGCCGACCGGGACCGGTTCGTCGGCTGGTCGCACGCGCTCGCCCGCGGCCTCGACCCGGACTTCCTGCTGCCGCCGGGACTTCGCGAAGAACAGCTGCGCACCCGCGGCGAGTTCGCCGAGTACATCCGGGAACTGGCCGCGCTGCGCCGCACCGAGCCCGGCGACGATCTGCTGTCCGCACTGGTCAAGGTGCGCGACAGCGAGGACGTGCTGACCGAGGCCGAGCTCATCGCCACCTGCATCCTGCTGCTCATCGCCGGCCACGAGACCACGGTCAACCTGATCGGCAACGGGACGCTCGCGTTGCTGCGCGATCCCGGCGAATACGCCCGGCTCCGCGACGAGCCCGGCCTCGTCGAGCGGGCGGTGGAGGAGTTGCTGCGCTACGACTCCCCTGTCCAGCTCAGCGTCCGTGCCGCGCTGGAAGACGCCGAGGTGGGCGGTGTGCCGATCGCCCGCGGCTCGATCACCATCCTGCTGATCGGCTCCGCCAACCGCGACCCGGACGCCTTCGACCGGCCGGACCGGCTCGACATCGGCCGGGAACCGTCCCGCCACCTCGCCTTCGGACAGGGTGTGCACTTCTGCCTCGGCGCGCCGCTGGCCAGGCTCGAGGCGCAGCTCGCGTTCCGCGCGCTCACCGAACGCGCACCGGGCCTGCGCCAGGCCGGGGAACCGTCCTGGAAGGACAACATCGTGCTCCGCGGGCTGGCGCGGCTGCCGGTACACCTGAAGTAGGCCGCCGGGCCCTGGCGGTTACACCGAAAGTCGTCACCGGTTCCCCCGCGACGAGCGGATCCGCTGATGCGGGAGCGTCGGTGGGGGTCCGTAGGCTCTGCTGGCATGGGACGGCGTGCGCTGGGCGTGGTGAGCACCGTGATCGCGGTGGCGGTCAGCGTGCTGAGCAGCTTCTACGTCTTCGGCTCCGACGGCTACCGGCCCTCGGACCAGACGCTGCATCCCACCTGGCTTTCCGGGCTCAGCTTCCTCGCCGCGATCGGGGCCGCCGTCATGCTGTGCTGGCGGCACCGCTGGCCCGTGCTGGTCGCCGGGATCGCGCTGGTGCCTTCACTTCTGCTCACCGCGGACTCGATGGCCGCGCTCATCGCACTGGCCGCGCTGGCCGCGAACCGGCGGGACCGGGTGCTGTGGGCCGGCACGGCCGCGGTCTTCGCGGCGACCGCGCTCGCGGTGTGGCGCGACGCCAACCGCGACCCGAGTGTGACCGTGGCCGGCCGGTTCGTCGGCGCGGAGTCCACCGCAGGGCAGATCATCGGCGT
This sequence comes from Amycolatopsis nigrescens CSC17Ta-90, assembly GCF_000384315.1. GTDB lineage: Bacteria > Actinomycetota > Actinomycetes > Mycobacteriales > Pseudonocardiaceae > Amycolatopsis > Amycolatopsis nigrescens. Next base: position 1,684,662 of record NZ_ARVW01000001.1, read on the forward strand.
GCTGCTGATGACCGCCGTGCTGACCGCGATCCCGCTCACCGTGGGGATAACCAGGGGCGTCCGGGCCGACCTCGGCCGCCGGGAACTGAAGGAACGGGAACTGCGCGCCGAAGTGACCCGGCAGGACGAGCGGTCCAGGATCGCCCGCGAGATGCACGACGTGCTCGGGCACCGGCTTTCCCTGCTCTCGCTGCAGGCCGGCGCGTTGGAGGTGAACCAGGGCAGCACCGCGGAGGTGGCGAAGACGGTCCGCACCACCGCCCGCCAGTCCCTGCAGGACCTCCGCCAGGTGATCGGCGTGCTCCGCGACGGCCGCGACTTCACCGGACGGGAAGACGACAGCGCAGGCCCCGGCAGTGAGTCCGGAGCACGGGCCCAGCCGAACATGGCCGATCTGCCCGAGCTGATCGCCAGTTCGCGCCAGGCCGGGTTGCCCGCCAACATCACCGTTCTGATCGACCAGCCGGGGAGCGCGCCGCCGGCGCTGGGGACCGCCGCCTACCGGATCGTCCAGGAATCCCTCACGAACGTGCTGCGGCACGCGCCGGGGTCGGCGGCCGAGGTGACGGTGCGTGGCGGGCCGGGGGTCGGGGTGGCGATCGAGGTGGTCAACCCGCTCGCCGCGATGGCGCCATCCGAGCCGTCCCCCGGCTCAGGAACCGGCCTGACCGGCGTCTCCGAGCGGGTGGCGATGCTCGGCGGCAACGTCAGCGCCGGCCCGATCGACGGGCGGGTGTTCGCGCTGCGTGCCTGGCTGCCATGGCCGATGCCACCGGTACCTCCGCTGCCCTGACCCCGGTCCGGCCTCACTATCATGTCCGGGTGCACAACCTGCGAGTGCTGCTCGTCGATGACGACCCACTCGTCCGCACCGGGCTGTCCCTGATCCTCGGCAGCACGGACGACATCACCGTCGTCGGCGAAGCGGACGACGGGGACGAAGCCGTGCCGAAGGTGACCGCGCACGCGCCCGACGTGGTGCTGATGGACATCCGGATGCGCCGGATGAACGGGCTGGCCGCGACCGCCGCCGTGGTGGCGCTGCCGCGACCGCCGAAGGTGCTCGTGCTGACCACCTACGACCTCGACGAGTACGTGTTCGACGCGCTCGCCGCGGGCGCGAGCGGATTCCTGCTGAAAGAGGGCTCGCCGCAGGAGATCATCGACGCGGTGCGGGTGATCGCCTCCGGTGAGGCGCTGCTTTCCCCGCGTGCCACCAAAAAGCTGATCGGCCACTACGTCGCGGTGCGGACCAGCCCGCGCCGTCAGCAGGCGCTGGCGAAGCTGAGCACGCTCAGCGAGCGCGAGCGGGAGATCGTCACCGCGGTCGCGCAGGGCAGGCCGAATGCCCACATCGCCGCCGAGCTCTACCTCAGCGAAGCCACCGTGAAGACGCACATCACCAGGACCTTCGCCAAAGTGGACGTGTCCAACCGGGTGCAGCTGACCATTTTCGCCTACGAAGCCGGGCTCGTCTCGCCCTAGCCGGACCACTCCAGCCAGTTCTTGGTGTCCTTCCGTAGGCCCATCACGAGGGCGAACACGGACAGAAAAGCGAACGGGGCGCCGGCCGCACCGTAATAGCCGCCCCCGTATTCCGGCAGGGACCCGATGACGGTCATGAGCAGGGTGCTCAGCAGTCCCAGCAGGCTGCCGACGGTCACCATGCTGATCGCCGACGGCTTGCGCAGGATCAGGAAAACCGTGCCGGTCAAGGAGAACACGGCGGTCAGCGCGAGCACGGCGAGCAGCCACCAGCCGGGCACCGTGACTTCGGCGGTCTTCGGCAGCACGGACGCCAGGTTCACCACGCAGAGCACCCCGAGCAGCCCGGCGAACACCCCTGCCAGCACGGTGGAGACCGCGCTCGGCGCCCACGCCGGCGCCGGTTCGTTCTCGGCTCGCGCGCGGTGTTCTTCGCGCAGGCGCCGCCGGCGCTCGCTCAGCGGTGCACGTTCGTTCGACTGTCCCATGGCTACCCTCCGTGCGGCTGCCGGAATGGTAGACCGGTGATCCGGGACCCCTCCCGGAGCCGGATCAGTTCTTTCCGAGCTGTGTCCGGTAAGCGCGGGTGAGCAGGCCAGGCCAGGAGGTGAAGTTGACCATCGCGTCGTCGGCGTGGGTGAGCTGGTCGATCCCGCCGACCGCGACCAGCCCGCGCAGCGCCGGGTCCGCAATGGCGGCGGTCGTCCCGGTGACGAAGTCCCCCGCGTTCAGCACCGGATACGGCCGAACCGCGTCGTTGATGCCCACCTGGAAGTCGCCGAGCACCGGGGTGACCGGTTCGCTGATCGCCAGCGCGGTGTGCCGGTGTCCCAGCTCGACTAGCGCACGGGAAAGCGCACCGTCCATGCCGGGCGGCTGCTCCATCGCGGCGTCGAGCAGCGGGCCGAGCACGGCCGCCGCGTCCAGTTCGGCGAACGCGGTGCCGAACCACTTGTCGTAGGGCCGGTAGCGGCGTTCCTGCAGCAGGGCCATTTCCATGACGAGCCGGCACAGCCTGGCCACGATGAGCCGGGCACCTCGCCGGTCCCCTGCCTCCAGGGTGCGGCCGAGCAGCGGTTCGGTGTTCCCGATCAGGTGCCACTGGCTCGCCAGCAGCCACCGCCACACGTCGTCGGGATACCAGGTCAGCAGGCGGCGCACCCTGGTGAGCTCGCCGGGGTCGTCGCGGAACACGCCGCCGCGGGTGAGCTGCAGGAGCCGCTGCTGCGGCAGCCCGAGCCAGTCGGCGTGGTCCAGACCCTGCCGAGGGTCCATCCCGAGCCGCTCGACGATCCACTCGTCGAAGGTGGTGACCTCGATGTGGTGGGTGACCTTGTTGTGCGCCAGCGAATACCACGCCGTGGGGTACCCGGCGTACTCCGGCGGCAGCCCTCGCTCGACGCGGTCCCGGAGTCCTTCGACCTGCCCGTCCGCGACGAGCAACTGGACCCGCGGCCCCCACTCGTGATCGGTGGACCGGACGCTGTCGTACCCCAGCACCTCGGAGCCCTCACCGAGCAGGCACGCGGCGTGCGGCACCTCGGCCAGCGGCGCCACCACGTCGGCGTAGAACGCTTCGGCGAGGGCGAGACCGGGCGTGAAAGCTGACATCGACTCCGACCGTATCCGCCCCCGCCCCAGGGTCAATCGCTTTTCCGGCGGCGGCCGCGGCGAAGGTCAGAACCGGGTCCAGGTGCCGGCGAGACCTTGCTGCTCCACCCCCGGTTTCGTGTAGTCGCACACGCCACCGGGGAAGATTTCCAGCAGCTTCGCCCATTCCCTGGCCGTCCAGGCGATCCCGTAGTCACCGGGGTCCGGCGCCTTGAGCCGGCACTTGATGATGTCGGCGGCGATCCCCTCGCCGGCGACCTCGCGCGGGAAGGACGCGGACGGGTAGAGCCGTTCGCAGGTGCTCGACGGGTCGCGGTCGAGCGGCTGGGCGATGAATTTCGCGGCGGTGTCCCGGGTGTTGCAGCCCTCGCGCAGCTCGGCGGGTTTCGCACGGACGATCTTGCCGATCCGCGGCGTGACCGAGGTGTCCGCGGCGAGGTTGGTCAGCCAGCGGTCCAGCTGCACGATCGCGTGCCGCAGCAGCGGGCTTTCCGTGCTCTGCAGGCCATTGCGGGCGTCCTCGAGCAGGCTGACCCGGTTGGCCGAGGTGCCGTTGGCCTTCTCCAGCCGTTCCTGCAGGGAGAAACTGTGGTAGCGCACGTGGATGTCACCGCCGGGCCGGTCGTCGAAATAGGCCCGGTAGTCGATGATCGGCACGTCCTTGAGCCCGCCGCCGCCGTTGGTCAGCCTGCCGGTCCGGTAGGCGGCGCGGGTGGCCGCCAGGTCGGCCACCGTCCGCTCGGGGACGAGGTTGGCGTCCGCGTCGAACCCGCCGACGTGCTCGTTGAGGTCGAGGAACTGCCCGATCGAAATGGTCCCGTCGCGCAGCGCGGCAAGGCCGTACTGGATCCCGACGTTGTCCAGCGGCCGCCGGGCGAACCCGGTGCCGGGATCGGCGCCGTAGACGTTGATCGCGTGGTCGTACACATCGCAGCGGGCGCCACCGGGATTGGTGTCGGGGTGGTAGCGCTGCTCTTCCGGCAGCACCCCGCAGAACGCCCTCGGATCGATGCGGCGGGCCCCGACGGCCACGTTGGGCGCGGTCGCGTAGTTGACGAACCCGGTCACCCGCCGCTTCTGCTCCGCGGTCCAGCCGATGGTGGCCTTGTTCAGATAGGTGTCGAGCAGCCACGCGTCGGTGATCATGTGAATGGTGCCGAAGCCCACCTCGGTGAAGGAGCAACCCGGGATGATCCCGTCGAAGATGCCCGGGTAGTTGTCCACGATCTGGTGCGCCTGGTACGAACCGCCGGAACAGCCGTAGCCGATGGTGTGCGCCACCGGCCCGTACCGCTCGACGAAGCGCTCCTTGACCATCATCGCCGTCTCAGCAGCGGTCAGGTCGGAGCAGTTCGCGCCGAACACGTTCAGCGAGGACGAGACAACGCCGAAACCCTGACCGAGCATGAAGGCGTCGGTCACGCCGCCGGTGCTGTTGCCCTGCCGGTACCAGCCATCCGTGCAGCCGCCGCCGAGGGTGTAGATCACCCGCCCGTTCCAGCCCACCGGCCTTGCCGCGGGCGTCGGGTCCGGCTCGGCGATCGGGTCGTGCAGCACGGCGCTCTGGTAGATGCCGCGGTTGGCGGTGCCGGTCTCCATCCGCACGATGAACGGGACCTTTCTGCCGAGCGAGGTCGTGGTGGTGGCCAGATCGGCCGGATAACCGGTGGCGCCGTCCGGCCACGGCGCGTACGTGTTCGCCGTGGTGCGGTAGAAGTGGTCGTCCCTGGTCTCGATCGAGCAGTCCGCGTCCAGCGGCTCGCCCAGCGTCCCGCCGAGCACCGGCAGGGTGAACCGCGTGGTCTCGCAGACGAAGGGCTGTTCGTGCGGACCGGCGAAGACGGGCCCCTGCACCGGGTAGTTGCGCAGCGTGAGGCCGGCGGGCCGGTGGCCGGGGATCCTGGCCTGCACCGTGTTCTGCCCGGGTGCCAGGCCGTCCACGAGCCCGGTCAACGCCCCGGAAGGCGGGTCCCGCCGGAACAGCCCGGTGATATCCGCGCCATTGCGCGTGATCCGCGCCCACTCGGCCGGAATGCCCGGTGGCAGCTCAACGCGAATCAGCGCGTCCCCTCCGCTCACCGTGTCCGACCGTCCGGAAAGGACGGTCAACCGCGGCCAGCCGTGCCCCGCCGGGTCCGCCGCGGTGGCCAGCGCCGGTGCCTGGAGGGCAAGCAGAACGAGGGCCAGCGCAGCGAAACCCGCGCGCGGCAACATCTTCAGAGCTCGGGTCATCGTCGACCTCTCCCGCTACCGGTGATCGACAAAAGGTACGGACCACTTGCGCAAGTGGTCAAGACCACTGTCCGGTATCGGTCAGGTCGCCTTCGGCCGTTCGGTGGTTTCGCAGCGTTATACCGACGAAAGTCTTCCGCCATTACTGGTTGAATAAATGGATTCCGCCGAGAAGGGAGCCGGGCATGTTCCGCCGGATGTCACATCTGCTGGGGATCGGGCTGGCGATCGCGATCGCCGCGCCACTGCCGGTCTCCGAGGCAAACACAGCCATCACAGTAAACACAGCGAACACAGCGGTCGCACCGCACGAGGCGCCGGCCGAAACCTGCCCGGTCAAGCCGAAACCCGCGGGCAAAGTGCTGCACGGATACTGGGAGAACTGGGACGGTGCGGCGAACGGGGTGCACCCGCCGTTCGGCTGGACCCCGATCACCGACCCCCGCATCCGCGAACACGGCTACAACGTGATCAACGCGGCGTTCCCGGTCATCCGCTCGGACGGCACGGTGCTGTGGGAGGACGGGATGGACGCGACCGTGAAGGTCGCCACCCCGGCCGAAATGTGCCAGGCCAAGGCGGCGGGCCTGACCATCCTGATGTCGATCGGCGGCGCCACGGCCGGTATCGACCTGGGTTCCAGCGCGGTCGCGGACCGGTTCGTGCAGACCGTGGTGCCGCTGCTGAAGACCTACAACTTCGACGGCATCGACATCGACATCGAGACCGGCCTCACCGGCAGCGGCAACATCAACCAGCCGTCCGCCTCGCAGGCCAACCTGATGCGCATCATCGACGGCGTGCTCGCCGCGATGCCCCCCGGTTTCGGCCTGACCATGGCGCCCGAGACGGCGTACGTGACCGGCGGCAGCGTCACCTACGGCTCGATCTGGGGAGCGTATCTGCCGATCGTCAAGAAGTACGCCGACAACGGCAGGCTCTGGTGGCTGAACATGCAGTACTACAACGGCAACATGTACGGCTGCTCCGGCGACTCCTACTCGGCCGGCACCGTGCAGGGCTTCACCGTGCAGACGAGCTGCCTGGACAAGGGGCTGGTCGTGCAGGGCACCACGATCAGGGTTCCGCTGGACAAGCAGGTTCCCGGGCTGCCGGCGCAACCGGGCGCCGGGGGCGGCTACATGTCCACGGGCCTGGTTTCGCAGGCGTGGAACCACTTCGGCAACGGGCTGAAGGGCCTGATGACCTGGTCCATCAACTGGGACGGGTCGAAGAACTGGACGTTCGGCAACAACGTCAAGGCACTGCAGGGCCGCTGACCCGGTTCCGCCGTTTCTTCCGCGCACCAGCCGGGTATTCCCCGGCAGCGACGCGGAAGGGGCGAACGGAATGGCTGTGGCTGATTTGGTGGCGGACGGCTTCGGGCGGATCCGCGGGTCGGTGCACCAGGTGCTGGACGGGCTCGACGCCGGCCTGATTTCCGAGCGGATCGACCCCGGGGCCAACTCCATCGGCTGGCTGATCTGGCATCTCACCCGGGTGCAAGACGACCATCTGGCCGAGCTGGCAGGCACCGAACAGGTGTGGACCGAGCAGGGCTGGGCCGACCGGTTCGGGCTGCCGCTGCACCCGTCCGACACCGGGTACGGGCATGGCCAGGACGAGGTGGCGGCGGTCCGGGTCGAGTCGCCGGACCTGCTGACCGCCTATCACGACGCGGTGCACGGCACGACGGTGAGCTGGCTGGCCGGTCTTCGTGCGCAGGACCTCGACCGGATCGTGGACAGGGCATGGGACCCGCCGGTGACCATGGGCGCACGGCTGGTCAGCGTGCTGGCCGACGACCTGCAGCACGTGGGGCAGGCGGCGTTCCTCCGCGGGCTGCTCGAACGCAGGTGACCGGCGTTGAACCCGGCGAAAACTGTCCGGCCCGCTCGCTACCGTCGGCGCATGGCGACCAAGTGGAGTGTCACGATCGACTGCGCCGGGCCGGCGAAGCTGGCGGACGACCTGAGCCTCCTCGTCGCAACGGCGCCAGGCTGAGCCAGATTGGCTTGCGTTGGCGCCATAGTGATGCCACTCTGATGTCAGGCCAGGCATTCAGAGCAGGCTTACGACGAGGAGCCGACATGACGAAATCCGTTCCCGACGCGGTGTCGCTGCCGACCCAGCGCCCTCCGGGCTGCCCGTTCGATCCGCCCGCCGAGCTGGCGCGGCTCCGCGAAGAGCGCCCGCTGAGCCGGATGGTCTACCCCGACGGGCACGTCGGCTGGCTGGCGACCAGCCGCTCGCTGGCCCGCGCGGTGCTCGCCGACTCCCGCTTCAGCGCGCGACTCGACCGCATGCACAACCCGTTCCCCGGCTACGGCGACGCCGAGTTCCCACCGCCGCAGCCAGGGGACTTCACCAACCTCGACGCCCCCGAGCACACCCGCTACCGGAGCCTGCTCACCGGCCAGTTCACCGTCCGCCGGATGCGCCAGCTCACCGAGCGGATCGAGCAAATCACCACCGAGCACCTGGACGCGATGGAGCGGCACGGCCCGTCGGTGGACCTGGTGCAGGCGTTCACCCTGCCCATTCCCTCGCTGGTGATCTGCGAACTGCTCGGCGTGCCGTACTCCGAGCGGGGCCGCTTCCAGGAGCACGCGATCGTGATGACCAGCTCGATCGCCAGTATGGAGGAGATGGCCACCGCCTACACCGCGCTGTACGAGTTCCTGCGCGAGCTGGTACTGGCCAAGCGCGCCAACCCCACCGACGATCTGCTCAGCGGCCTGCTCACCAGCGACCTCACCGACGAGGAGCTGACCAACATCGGCATCGTGCTACTGGGCGCCGGGGTGGACACCACGTCCAACATGCTCGCGCTGGGCACCTTCGCCCTGCTGCGCGACCCGGAGCAGTTCACCGTCCTGCGGAACTCGCCGGACATCGCCGACCAGGCCGTCGAGGAAATGCTGCGCTACCTGAGCATCGTCCCGTCCACGGTCCGCGGCGCACTCGAGGACGTCGAGCTGGGCGATCAGCTGGTCAAGGCGGGCGAGACGGTCACGATCTCGATCGAAGCGGCCAACCGCGACCCGGAGACGTTCACCGATCCCGACCGGCTCGACCTGAACCGGACGGCCGGCGGACAGGTCGCCTTCGGCCACGGCATCCACCAGTGCCTTGGCCAGCAGCTGGCCCGCGTCGAGATGCGCACCGCATTTCCCGCTCTGGTCAAGCGATTCCCGAACCTGCGCCTTGCCGTTCCGGCCGAGCAGGTGCGGCTGCGCGAGAACGTGGTCATCACCGGACTGCACAGCCTCCCGGTCACCTGGGACGCCGCCTGAGCGCACCGCGCGAGGATCCCGAGGGACAGCATTCGGACGGTACGAGCACCCCAGTTCAGCACTCGCACTGCGCCAACGTGGAACTCACGCCACGCGAACGTGGGACTCGCACCAGGCGAAGGTGGGACTCGCCGGTGTGCCCGGTTCGCTTCGGCGAGTTGACCGTTCCGGTCGGCGAGTTGACCGTTCGCGCGGGGCGGTCGGGCATTGGGGGCCCGGTTTTCGCCCGCACGGGCACAACTCGCACTGCGCGAAGGTGGGACTCGGGCTGCGCGAAGGTGGGACTCGCGGTGTGCGTCAGCTCGGGTCGAAGTGGGCGGGGAGTTCGGCGGGCGCGCAGGCGGTGCCGTAGAACTCGCCCATGGCCGAGTCCGCACCCGTCCGGCGCCACCATGCGGCCTGCTCACGGGTGTGCACACCATCGACGAGCACGGTCGCGCCGGCCTGGTGGACGAGCCGCGGGAGAGTCAGCAGCGCTTTGGCGACCGGCGAATCCGGCGCCGACCGCGAGCCGCGCTCGACGAGGTCGCGGTCGAGGCGCACCGAGCGGACCGGCAGGTCCTCGAGCAGCGCCAGCTCGCCCGGCGAGGTGCCGAACCCGTCGAGCGTGGTGCGGACCCCGATGTCGGCCAGCACCTTGAGGTTGTCGGTGGCCTGCGCCGCCGGCACGGTCCGGACGGGCATACCGACCGTGAGCCGCTCCGGCGGCAGGTTGGTGTCGGAGAGGACCCGGATCACCCTGGAGATCAGGTCGGCGTCGGCCACCTGGTGCGGAGTGAGGCCGACGACCAGCGCCGGACCGTGCCGCAACCACTGACGCCACCAGCCGGCCTGCTTGCCCGCGGTCCGCAGCAGCCATTCGCCGAGCGACAGGATCAGGCCGGTCTGCTCGGCGAGCTCCGCGCATCGCTCGTGCGCGAGCTGGCCGAGATCGGGGTGATCCCACTGCAGCAACGCCTCCGCGCCGGTGACCCGGCCGCCGGCCAGCTTGGCCACCGGCCGGTAGACGACCTTGATCTCGCCGTTCTCCCATGCACCGGGCATGGCGGCGGCCAGGCCGTAGGTACGCCGGTCGCGGCCGTCGTGGTCGGGGTCGAACAGCTCCCACTGACCGCGCCCGGCGGCCGTGGCCCGGCGCAGCGTCAGGTCCGAAGCCCGCAGCAGCTCGGCCGGGTCCAGCCCGGTGGACGGGCGGTGCACCACGCCGATGCTCGCCTGCGCGGCCACGCCCGTGCCGCCGGAGTAGATCGGCTCGGCGAGCTCGCGGTTGATGTTCGCCACGGTCGCCGCGATGCTGGGCGTGCTGGCCGAGTTCTCCACCACGATGGCGAACTCGTCGCCGTCGATCCTGGCGACCATGGACTTCTCCGCGGCCAGCAGCGCCTGCAGCCGACGCCCGACGTGCACCAGCAGCTGGTCGCCGACGGTGCGGCCGAGGCCGTTGCAGATCATCGCGAACGCGTCCAGTTCGAGCTGGAACAGGGTGATGCCGTATTCCGGGTCCGCCCGGCGCAGCGCGACCTCCAGATGCGTGCTGAAGAACTGCCGGTTCGGCAGGCCGGTCAGCACGTCGTGCAGCGCCTGCCGGTTCAGCTCGCTCTGCAGCAGCATGAGCTCGGTGCCGTCTTCGACCACGGTGACGAAATGGCTGGGCACGTCTTCGGCGTTGCGCAGCAACGACACGGTCAGCGAGACGCGCGCGAGGTCGCCGTCCTTGCGAAGCAGCCGCTGCGACTGCTTGATCCGCAGCTTCGTGCCGTCGAGCAGCTTCTGGTAGTCGTCCCGCAACATCGGCGCGGCGTCCGGATGCACGAGGTCGAACAGGCTGGTACCGGTCAGCTCCGCCGGTGAGTGGCCGAGAATGCCCTCGACCGCGGTGTTCGCCCGCTCCAGCTTCCCGTCCAGGCCGGTGATCATGATGCCGCTCGCCGAGCACGTCGTGACCTCGTCGAACCGCGCTTCGCTTTCCTTGAGGTTCCACTGGGCGTCGCGGATGGCCTTGAGCAGGGAGAGCCGCATGCCGTCCTGCTGCTCGAAGGTGGCGCGCCGGTTCGCCGCCGCGAAGCCGCCCGCCAGCGCACCGACCCCGAGCACGATCCGCTCGGCGAACCGTTCGGTGGGCTGGAACTCCTTCCTGGAAAGCAGTCCGCGGCCGAGAACGTCCACAGTGCACGGAAGGGCCTCGTCCGCGGTGCAGCCGAGCTCGACCAGCCGAGCGCCCGCCTCCGCCGCGGGCGTGGTGCTGAACGGCTCGGAACGCACCGACTCGCACACCGCGTCGACCATGGCCAGCAGCTCGCGCTCCAGCTCGTTCTGCTCCAGCGGCAGGCTGACCGTGCTGAGCAGTTTGTACGCCCACTTTCTGGCCAGCACCGATCGCGCGCGTGCTTCATCGCGTGGGGCCGGCGTGGAGGCCGGCTGTTGCGACGCCTCAGACATCGGGCTCATCCTGCCCGTCCGGAAAATAAACTGCACGACCGTGCCATACCCTGCATCGAATTATGGACACTCTGCGGGACCCAGCCCTGCCACTGCGTCACGAGGAGCACCTCTCCGAAATTTCCTTGGGGCATACAAGAATACTGTTATAGGTGGAATGCTTGTTACACCGTAAGGGTGACGATAGGCCACCCGTTCGGACGGTATCCGTTACACCGGACCCCGCTGGACTCTGCTAGTCGATACCGAAGCGAATCTTCCCATTCGCATCGGAGACATACTACGACATCGCCGCGTTCGACTACTTTCGCGTAAACAAATGGTCGATGCTATTTCCGAACTGATCGCGAACCGGAGTCCACAAAGGACATGAATGGGTTTCGTTCGGCCTACTCAGGCGCTCGTCCCGGTGGTCCGCCGGTAGTGCTCGGCGATCTCGTCGCTGGTGGTCAGCCAGACGTCGGGCTGGGCCGCGAGGTAGGCCAGCGCCTGATCGAGGTACTTGTGCCGGAACGGCTGGCCGACCACGAACGGATGCAGCGCCAAGGCCATCACCCGGCCGCTGTGCTCGGCGTCGGCGTGCAGCTGCTCGTACTGGTCGGTCACGATCCGCAGGAACTCGGGACCGCTGAGGTTCCGGTTCACGAACAGCGTCACGTCGTTGAGCTCGACCGAGTACGGAACGCTGAGCATGCCGGGCACGTTCAACCGGTAGGGCTGGTCGTCGTTGCACCAGTCCAGCAGGTAGCCGAGGCCGAGCTCGGCGAGCAGCTCCGGGGTCCGGAAGGTCTCGGTCAGCGCGGGCCCCATCCAACCGCGCGGGCGCGTGCCGGTGGCGGCGGCGATGGTCTCGACGACCTCGGTGAGATAGCGGCGCTCCTCGTCCAGGGTCAGCTCCGCCTGGAAGGTCGAGTTGTCCCGGCCGTGCGCCAGCCAGGCCCAGTTCCGCGCCCGGCCGGCCTCGATGATCTGCGGGTACCGCTCGCAGACCGCGGAGTTGAGCAACACGCTGGCCCGCATGCCGTGCCGGTCCAGGCTCTCGATCAGGCGCCAGATGCCGACCCTGGGCCCGTAGTCGCGCCAGCCGTAGTTGAGCGGGTCGGGGGCGAGACCGGCGGTGCCCGCGAAGATGCTGGTGGCAGGGCGGTCCACCTGGTAGTGCTCGACGTTCAGCCCGACGTAGCAGGCGACCCTGGCACCGCCAGGCCACTTGATCGGCGGGCGACTGCTGATCGGGCTGTAGTCGAAGAGCTCGTTGTCCATGATTCGGTCCTCTCCTGGTGGGGTGCTTCCCCGGCTATGCTCGAACCATCACACTGGTGTGAAGGTCAAACGCGGCGAAGTATGAGGGCGGGCACATGCGCATCGGAGAGCTGTCGGAGCGCACCGGCACCTCCCGCCGGCTGCTGCGCTACTACGAGGAGCAGGGCCTGATCGTCTCCGAGCGCCGCCCGAACGGCTACCGCGACTACGACGAGCACCTGGTGGACCGGGTCATGCAGATCAGGGGGCTGCTCGACGCCGGGCTGCCGACCCGGATCATCAGGCAGATCCTGCCCTGCCTCGACCAGCCAAGGACGATCCACTTCCCCGACGCCACCCCGGAAATGATCGCCATGCTGGAACGTGAACGCGATCGCATGACCGAACGCGTCCGGTGCCTGACCCGCAACCGGGACGCGGTGGCCGAGTACCTGGACGCGGTGCGCGTCGAGCGCACGGACGCCGCGCTGTCCTGAACCCGCGCTGTCCTGAGCTTTATCCGGCGACGTTCTCCACGGCGGTCGCTCCGGCCCGGCGCAGCCAGTTGTCGAACAGGTCGCGGTACTGGTTGGCCCTGGCCGAGGTGTCAGCGCGCGGGATCCGCTCGTAGAAGGTGAACGGCCGGATCCCGCCGGTCTCGGCCCACTGCAGGTAGGAGATGAACAGGTCCCCGTTGCCGAACCGGAACCCGTGCACGATCGGCAGGCACGCGTACGACTTCAGGTCCACCTCGACCCGCCGGTGCCGCAACTCCTCGCCTTCGTCGGCGAGCAGTTCGCGGATCCGCTGCTGGCATCGCCTCGCTTCGCCGGCCCAGTGCTCTGGCAGCTCACCGGAGCCAGCCACGAACGCCGGATCGAGGCAGTAGAGCGTGATCCGCCAGTGCGAGGGCTGCTCCCGCGCGGTCAGCCACGCGGCGAGCAGCGGCCAGGTGGTGTTCAGCGTCAGCCCGAGTATCTCCACGGTGCGCTCGGAGCGCCGCCCCTCGGTGGCGATCACCTGCAACGTGTCCAGCACCTTGGCGAGGTCGTGGTAGATCTGCGGTTCGGCCCGCGTCAGTTCGGCGCGCATCGACCGCACCTGGCGGCCGAGCTGGTAGATGGCCACGATCGCGACTTCGAGCATGATCGCCACCATCGCGACGAGTGCCTGCTCGTTCAGCTTCATCACGTACCGCTCGAGGACCAGCCGGGTTGGCTCGATGGTGTTCAGGATCAGGTAGACCGCGGTCAGCAGCGCGAGCGTGGTGGTCACCGTCTCCCAGACCCGCCGCACCCTGGTGGACAGTGCGGTCCGTTCGGTCTTCCTGCCGCGCCCCCGGCGCTTCGCCATCACGCCGATCAACGTGGCAAACCAGGTGCGCCCGCGCAAGCTCCCCGGCTAACTTCGCCGGAACTCCCGCCACGCCGTGCACAGCACGGAGATCACCGCGAGCGCCATCAGCGCGGCGAGGATGCGGTACTCCAGCGTTGGCTCGTACATCGACGTTCCCGGCCCGCCGCCCATGATCACCGGCCCCCGGCCGCCGCCGGGTGGAGGCGTCGCCACGCCGCCGGGCGGGGCCTGGCCGATGATCATCCCGGGCTGCCCTCCCTTGCCCATCCCCTTGGGGAACAACACGTCCAGGTAGGCCGGGAACACCGCCCCCTGAACGAGAACAGGCACGTACCAGAGCCGTCGCGGCAGGTAGCACGCGGCGACCACGGTCAGCACCTCGCCCAGGTAGAAGTAGCGCTCGTGCATCGACGGCAGCAGGAACGGCACCAGGATCGCCGAGACGGTCGCCATCAGCACGATCCGCGCCGGGTTCAGCGTCGCGCGCCTGAGCACCACCGCGGCGACCAGGCCGAGCACCACCAGCCCGGTCACCGCGACCCCGATCGGCCGGATCACCGCCGCGTCCGCGCCGGCCGGGAAGAACTGGTAGATCGAAGGAGCTCGCAGCGACAACGCCTGATACGAGCCGGCCTGCTGCACGTAGATGGACAGCAGTTGCTTCAGCGGCGCACCGGCCAGCAACGCGGGCACGTCCAGCAGCAGCACCACGGCCGGCACCACCGGCAGGGCACGCCACGGCAGCCACTTCCGCAGCGCCAGCACGAGCAGCAGCGGGAACACGAAGACAGCCTGCAGCTTGAACGCCAGCGCGAGACCGAAGAAGACGCAAGCGAGCCACGGCCGCCGGCGGAGCACGAAGTAGATACCGCCGAGGCTGAACGCGGCGTAGATGGCGTCCGCCTGGCCCCACAGCGCGCTGTTGGTCGCCACGGTCGGCAGGAGCAGCACCACCAGCGCGGCCACCGGCGGCAGCCATCCGCCCGGCCGCCGCAACGCGACGATCCGGTATACGAAAAACGCCAGCACGAGGTCGAAGGCCACCGAAATGATCTTTACTCCGGCGAGCACGGGAATCGGCGTGTGCGTCAATGCGGCGAGCAGATACAAATAGGGGACGTTGTAATCCGAAAAACTGTGCTTCAGCGCACCGAATCCGCCGTTGGCCGCGATGAAGTCGTACCAGCGCTTGATGAACGCGATGTAGTCGAGCGACTGGTGGTCGAACATGAAGACCCTGGCCAGCACCGCGACCGCGACCGCCGCGGCCAGCAGCCCCCTTCGCCGAAAAGCATTCTTCCGATTCGTACTGGGCACAACTTCGATATCTGCGGACACTTTGTGAGCGTATGGCCGCTTCTGGTATTTACCCTGAGCGCGGACTGAGAAGACCGTGAGAGTCCGGCACACCCCGGCACCGCGGTGATCATCACGCTGGGTGCACATGTCATCACACCGTGGCGTGCGTTCGACCGTCCGACGCTGGAAATGACGACTTTTGTCGTATTGGCTTCATGCCGGCGGACGACGCGGTGCAAAACCTCACGCTGATTACATCCCTCCCCGCAGATCCCCTTTGAAAGGACACCACCCGTGACCCAGCAGACCCCCTACCCCCCGGCCCCGCACGCGCCGCAGGCACCGCCGACACCCCCGGCGCCCCGCAACGGCCTCGGCACGGCCGGGTTCGTGCTCGGCCTGGTAGGCCTGGTCTTCTCCCCGATCCCGATCATCGGGGTCATCGCATGGCCGCTGGTCGTGCTCGGCCTTGTCTTCTCCGCGGTCGGGCTCTCCCTCGTCGGCAAGGGAAAGGCCACCAACAAGGGACTCTCGATCGCGGGCATCATCGTGTCCGTGCTCGGCCTGGTGGTCAGCATCGTGGTGGCCGTACTGGTGAACAAGGCGGTCACCGAGGTGACCGACGAGGTCAACCGGACGGCCAGCGTCACCTACGAGGTCACCGGCGACGCCAAGAACGTCGAGATCATCTACGGCGAGGTGCTCAACCCGAGCACCGAGACCGTCGCGTCCCTGCCGTGGAACAAGCAGGTGGAGAACAAGGGCGTGTACAAGGGCGGCACGCTCACCATCAGCACGGACGAGAACGGCGGCTCGGTGAGCTGCAAGATCACCGTCGACGGCGCGGTGGTCTCCACCAAGACCGGCACCGGCGAGCCGTTCTCCACGGTGGCCTGCACCGGCAGCTGACCCGGCGACGGTCGGACGGTGGGGTGGGGCGGATGAACCAGCGCCCCACCGTCCGGCCGGGACGGGCCATACCGCTGAAAGTACGTCGGCGCGGCCCGGTATCGTCGAAGCTGATGATGTCGCACCCGGCCCGTGCAGGCCTGGCGAGCCCTCGCGGTCCGGTGCCGGATTCGCCCGGCTTGCTGGGACGGAAGGTCCGGTTGCGCGAAATCGGCCCGGCGGATCACCGCACGCTGATCGGCTTCGACCGCGCTTCGGCACGTGGCGAACCCCCGCAGGATCTTGCGGGACACCCGCACCCGATCGATGGGGGCATGCGCAAAAAGCCTCGCATGCCCCCATCTCAGATCGGCGGCTACCGGCACTGGGCGGCGCATCGGGCGGCCGGCGACAACTTCCAGCTCGCGATCGAGACCCTGCACGGCGGGCTGCTGGTCGGCTCGATGTGCACCATCGAGGCCGACCCGCTTTCCGCCCGGTTCAGCTACGGCATCGGGATCGGGCCGCAGCACCGGCGCTGTGGCTATGCCGGCGACGCCATCAACGTCCTGCTCGCGCACATGTTCGGGCAGCGCCGGTACCGCGAGTGCGAGGTCAGCGTCTACGGCGGCAACCTGGCCTCGCTGTCGCTGCACGGCGCGCTCGGCTTCCGCGAAGTGGGCCGCGTGCGCGACACCGAGCTGCTGCACGGAGGCATCAAGTACCTCGTGCTGATGCGCATCAGCGCACCCGAGTTCGCCGGACTCCACCCGGACTTCCTCGTGTCGCGCGTCCCCGGTCCTCGGCGCGGGCGCCACCAGCGCGCCCGCCGCGGACGGCACTGGGACGCCCAGCGCTGAGCTCGCCTAACCCAGCACGGGCGCGGTCGGCATGCCGGTACGCAACCCCTTGAGCGCGCGGACTTCGAGGCTGCTGCCGGTCACGGCCTTGTCCACCACCACGGCCGCCGACTCGCACACGCTACGCGCGGCCACCAGGTAGGACCCGAGAATGGTGTAGTACTGGTCCCCGGTCAGGCCACCGCGCACGGTGTCCGACTCGGCCCGTTTGATCGCTTTGTCGTACAGCACCGAGTAGCCCAGCCCGGTGGCGCCGCTGGGATCCAGCTTGCCCAGTGCGAACCCGACCACGTGCTCGAGCAGGAAGAACAGCACGTCGTCCCAGACATCGTCCTCGGTGTGCGCGTGCAGTGAGTCGACCAGCTTGCTCATGAGATTGTTGAGGTTCTTGCGGGCCGTCGCGATCGCGGCCCCGAACTCGATCAGGCGCTTGGACATCACGAAGAGGTCCTCGGTGCGCCGGGTGTACCAGACATGCATGTCCGCGTAGACCTCGCCGACCAGCACGCCCGCGTCATCGGTCCAGTTGGGCAGCACCAGACCGAGCGCGGTGTCCATCCGCTCGTAGACATCAGCGGTGTCCTGCAACGGCCCGACCGTACCGTCCTTGCGGTGCCGCAGCTCCTCGATCAGGGCGACCGCATTGCCGATGGAGTCGAGATCCTGTCCGGACAGGACGTCCGCGGCAGCGAAGAACCCACGCACGGTGAGATCCTGCATGACCGATCCGACATCAGTCGTCCTGCCGCCTATCTTGCTCTTCACCTCCTTGGGGTCGCCGGTGTAGCCGGTGCCGATGTCGGTCTCCCTGACCCGCCGCGGTCCGTAGTGGTCTTCCGGGTGCGCCAGGTACTCCAGCCAGCCGGCCAGTTCCGGGGCGTGGGTGAAGGCGGGGTCGAGCTGCTGGATGTCGGCGTGGCCAGGCTGCGGGTCCGGCGTCGGTGCCATGTCGTCAACCCCCCAGCTCGTCCAGTCGCTTGCCCAGCTCACCGATGACCTCGGTGTTCCGGAACTCGTTCTGCTGGTAGAGGCCGTGCGCCTGCTGAAGTCGCTCCCGAAGCTCACCGAGGAACGTCACGAACTTGCGTTCGTCTTCGAGGAACTCGCCGAGCACCCGGTTCCACTCCTGGGAGAAGACGGCCAGCTTCTGCTGGTAGACACCCTCTTCCCCGTGCCCGCCGACGAGATTCAAACTGATGCTCTCGCAGTTCTTGAGCATCACACCGAAGTGCGCCGCCGCGTTGTCGGTCTCCGTACGAGCATTTTCGATGTGCCCGAGACTGACCTTGTTTATTCCTGCCATGCCGAGTCCCCACCCCTCCAGCGGACCACTTCGGACCCCTCCTCAACAGGGACTATGGTCGGGCGAGGCTATCAACCGCCGTACCACTCGACAAGCGAAGTCACCAATTAGATTCGTTGAACCGGCAGGCCGTCGATCAATTCTTCTTTCTGATCTCGCCCGAACCGGGTCAGCGGGACAGGCCGATCGCCCCGCGGCAGAAGCCGACGATCTCCGTGACGATCCGGTCCTGCGCCTGGACCCGGCCCGACGCCGGGGACAGCGGGCCGACCAGTGCCTCGGCGATCGCGCCGACCACCGCCGCCGCGGCGAGTTCGACGTTCTGCTCCGGGATCGCGCCCTCGCGGACGCCGTCCCGGAGCAGGTCCGCCATGCCGTCGCAGTACCGCCGCCGGTAGGCGAGGCGTTCGGCGTCGACGATCGGGTCGACGGGTTCGTATACCAGCGCCCACGCGAGGTGCGGGCTGGCGAACGCGCTGGTGGCGTAGGTGCGGACGACCGCGTCCAGGCGGTCTTCGAAGTCTTCGGACCGTGCGGCGGCCGCCCGCATCGCGGTGAGCTCGTCTTCGGCGGCGTCGCGGAACACCTGCACGAACAGCTCGGCCTTGGAGGGGAAGTGCCGGTAGAGCGCCCCGTTGGCCAGCCCGGCGCGCTCGGCGATGGCGCCGACCGAGGCCGGTGCGTAACCGCCTTCGGCGATCAGCTCGGCCGCGGCGGCGAGCAGGCGCGCCCTGGTCCCGGCCCCCTTGGTCCCGTTCACCGGACCCCCATCCGGCGACGCAGCACGACCTCGGTGCCGCGGGCGGGGGCGAGCGTGATGAACCTGGCCCTGATCTCCTCCGGTTTCACTTTGGCCGGCACGAGTTCGGCACGGGAGACGACGGACTGGAGCACCCTGGTCATTTCCAGCTGCGCGAAACCCGCGCCGAGGCAACGGCGTCCGCCGCCGCCGAACGGCAGCCAGGTGTAGGCGCCGGCGGGCTGGTCGAGGAAGCGTTCGGGGCGGAAGGCCAGCGGCTCCGGGTAGCAGTCGGGCCGCCGGTGCACCAGATACGCGCAGGGCGCGAGCCAGGTACCGGCCGGCAGCGAATGACCGCCGAGCTCCATCGGCTCGTTCAGGCAGCGAAGCACGAACGGCACCACGGGACGCAGCCGGAGCGTCTCCTTGACCACCGCGTCGGCGTACTCGTCCGAACCTGTCTCGTCGCGCAGGCGCGCCAGCTTCTCCGGGTGGCGCAGCAGCAGTTCGAAGGCCCAGGCCAGTGCGGTGGCGGTCGACTCGTGTCCGGCGATGAGCAGGGTCATCAGCTCGTCGCGAAGCTCCCGGTCGCTCATCGGCGAACCGTCCTGGTACTCGGCCTGGACGAGCATGGACAGCAGATCGGTCCGATCGTTGAGGTCCCGCATGGCGCGTCGACGGCGGATCTCGTCGAGGATGACCTCCTCGACCGGCCCCACCAGGCGGCGCGCCGCTCCCCGGAGCCGGTCCGACGGCGGGCTGGCGATGGTGGCGAGCAGGCCCTGCGCGAACAGCCAGCGCGGGTTGGTCATGCGGTCCAGCATGGTGCGCAGCGCCCTGGTCACGTGTTCGAGCCGACTCGGTTCGGTGATCCCGAAAACGGTGCGCACGATGACTTCCAGCGTGATCGCCTGCATGCGGGGCCAGAGCGCGAACGGCTCGCCGACGGGCCAGCGGCATAGCTCCGCCTCGGCGGCCTCGGACATCACCGCGCCATAGCCGCGCAGGCGCTCGCCGTGCAGCGGCGGCAGCAGCAGCTTGCGCTGGTCGCGGTGCTCGGGTTCGTCCTGCACCAGTATCGAACGCGGACCGACCAGCGGCTCCAGGAACCTGTTGGTGGCACCGGTGCGCACCACCGCTGGGTCGGCGGTGAAGATCCGCTTGACGTGCGCGGGATCCGCGACGAAGACCCACCGGCCCTGGCTCCGGTCGGCCGCGGGCCCGAGTGCCGCCTTCGCGGCCAGGTCCAAAGTGAACAGATCGCCGTATCGCTGGTGGCAGCGCTCCAGGAACGAGCTGGAACCGAGCAGCCAGCGGGCGCCCTGCAGGGTGGCCGGCAGCCGCGGCCCCGGCGGGAACCGGCCGGGCACGCCGGTCGCCTGAGGCACCTCTGACACCTCTGACACCACTGAACGCATGGTCGCCTCCGGAGGTCAATTTGTGAATCAGGATTCACACGGTAGTGAACCGGGATTCACACGTCAAGGTTCGACCGCGAGCCGCTCCCAGATGCCGGCGAGCTGACGGAGATCGTCGTCGTCGAGCCGGTCGAAGAAGAGCCCGCGGAGGTCGCGGTACTGCTGGCGCCAAGCCTTGCGCAGCAGGGTGCGACCCTCGCCGGTCAGCGTCGCATCGAAACCGCGACCGTCCACACCAGACCGCTGGCGCCGGATGAGCCCGCGGCGCTCCAGGCGGTCGGCGAGGCGGGTGAACCCGCCGGTGGACATCACGCGACGCTCGGCCAGCTCGGACATCCGCATGCCCTTCGGGCCGGCCTCGCCGAGCAGGGCGAGCACGCTGTACTCGGCCAGGCTCACGTTCAGGGGCGCGAGCCCCTCCTGGATCGAGCGCGTGATGCTGTCATGGGTGAGCAGGACCCCCCGCCACACCTCGTCTTCCAGAGGACTCAACTTCTCGGTCGCCATGGCGGGACTGTAGCGGAGATCGCACACCTAGGTGCCTGCGCAGGTAGCTACTTGGCCGAACTATGACGTGCGGCACAATTCGTGGATATAGCTGCTTGCGCAGACAACTATATGAAGAGGCAGCGCAACTTCTCCTAGGGAGCCCATCATGAGCAATGCCTTGATACGCAACAGAGCTGACGGCAAGACCTACCGCTACTACCACTTCCTGCACGAGCAGGTCGTGTCGACCACCGAGAGCAATGGAGCGGTCAGCGTCCTGCGCCTGACCATGCACCGCGAGGACGCGCCGCCCCTGCACAGCCACAGCCGCGAGGACGAGAGCTGGGTGGTACTTGCCGGCCGCGTCCGCTTCTGGGTGGGGTCGAACTCGCTGGAGGAGTGCGAGGTGCACGACGCCGAGCCCGGCGCCTACATCTACGCACCTCGCTTCGTCCCGCACACCTTCCAGCCCCTCACCACGACCGCGGAGCTGCTGGTCATCAACAACCCCGGGGCCATCGAGGGCTACTTCCAGTCGGTCGGATCCGCCGACGCGCGCCACGACACGGAGCAGGCCGACCTCCTGGCTCAGTACGGCGTAGTGCTCCTCGACAACCCGCCTCCGGCCTGACGTTCGTCGGGCAGCGCAGTGCTGCGCCCTACTCGACCCCGCCCTCGGCGAAGATGCTCGTGCCCTGCGTGGGCTTGAAGCGGGCTTGGAAGAACCTGAGGTGGTCCGGTTCGTAGCTGAACGCGAGGCCGTTGACGATGCGGTCGCGCTGCCGGTGCACCCGGATGACGCTGTCCGCGACCAGGTCGATGTGGGCGCGGGTGTAGACCCGGCGCGGGATGGCGAGGCGGAGGAACTCCAGTGGCGGGAACCGGTTCTCGCCGGTTTCCGGGTCGCGTCCTGCCGAGACGCCGCCGCGCTCGACCCCGCGGATCCCGGCGTCGAGGTAGACCGCGGCGGCGAGGGTCTGCGCGGTGAACTCGGTGCGCGGGATGTGCGGCAGGGTGGCGGTCGCGTCGACGCAGACGCAGTGCCCGCCGAGCGGGCGGATGATCGGAACCCCCGCGGCGTGCAGGCGACGGCCGAGGTATTCGACCTGCGCGACCCGCGCGCCGATGTGGTCCTCGTCGACGGATTCGGCGATGCCCTGCGCGATGGCCTCCATGTCGCGCCCTGCCATTCCGCCGTAGGTGTGTAGGCCCTCGAAGAGCAGCACGAGATCGCGGGCCCGCTCGGCGAGGCCGGAGTCGCGCAGCCCGATCCAGCCGCCGATGTTGGCGAGACTGTCCTTCTTCGCCGACATCACCGCGCCATCGGTCGGCGCGCACAGGGCGCGCAGGATCTCCGCGATCGACCGGTCCGCCCAGCCCGGTTCGCGCCGCTGGACGAACCAGGCGTTCTCGACCGCGCGTGCGGTGTCCAGGAACACCGGAATTCCGTTGGCATGCGCCAGTTCGCAGACCTCGGTCAGGTTCGCGACGCTGATCGGCTGGCCACCAGCCATGTTGACGGTGGCGGCGATCGACAGGTAGGGCATCGCCGCGGGCCCGACCTCGGCGATCACCGCCCGCAGCTTGCCGAGGTCGACGTTGCCCTTGAAGGGATGTTCGGAAGCCGGGTCCTGCGCCTCGTCGACGATCACGTCGTGGAACGTCGCGCCGTTGAGCTCCTGGTGCGCCAGGGTGCTGGGGAAGTACATGTTGCCGGCGATATGCGTGCCGGGGCGGATCAGGCAGCGGGACAGGATGTTCTCCCCGCCTCGGCCCTGGTGGACCGGGATGACGTGCTCGTAGCCGTAGTAGCTGCGCACGGCCTGCTCGAACACGTAGAAGCTGCGTGCCCCGGCATAGGCTTCGTCACCGCGCAGCAGCGCCGACCACTGCCGGTCGGACATCGCGTTCGTGCCGGAGTCGGTGAACAGGTCCACCCGGACGTCCTCGGAGCGCAGCAGGCACGGGTTCCAGCCCGCGTCGCGCAGCGCCCGTTCGCGGTACTCCCTGGTGGTGGCCCGGATCGGTTCGACCATCTTGATGCGCCACGGTTCCGGCGGATATTCGGTCATGTCAGGCATGTCAGTGCACCTCGTTCGGCTGGCGGAGCAGGTTCAGCAACGGGCCGGTCATCGCGGTCGTCACCAGTGCCATCGCGACCATCGCGGTGTAGAACGCGCTGTCGATGACGCCGAGGCCCAGCCCGATGCTGAGGAAGACGAGCTCGGTGACGCCCCTGGTGTTCATCAGCGCCGCGAACACCGCGGCCGAGTGCGGCGGCTGCCCGGCGAAGCGGGCACCGAGGTAGCCGCCACCGCACTTCCCGGCCACGGCGACCACGACGACGGCGACGGTCTCCAGCACCAGGACGAGGTCGAACTCGCCGAGGTCGATCTTCCGCCCGACCAGCACGAAGTACAGCGGGACCAGCAACGAGCCGAGCGGCGCGACCAGTGCGGCCGGGTCCACCTTGGGCGCGGAACGGCCGATCGCGGCACCGGCGAGGAACGCGCCGAGTGCCGAGTGGAGCCCGATGGCGTCGGTGGCCGCCGCGCCGGCGCAGGCGAGCGCGACCATCAGCGTGGTCGCGGCGGGCCGCGAAAGGCTCGCGACCCAGTGCCCGAACCGCGGCCGCGCGACGGCGAGCAGACCGGCCAGTATCGGCACGATCATGACCAGCGACCACGCCCTGGTTTCGCCGAGCGGCGACGCGGCCACGAACGCGAGCATGGTCCAGGCGGCGGCGTCGGTGAGCGCCGCGGCGCTCAGCGCGCGCTGCCCGCCATCGTCGTCGAGCATCCCCCGTTCGGCGAGAATCCTTGCCAGCACGGGAAAAGCCGTGACCGACATGGCCGCCGCGGCGAACAGCACGAAGGCCGTCGTGCCCGCGGGCGCATGGCGGCGGGCGAGCCACAGCGCGAGCAGCGCGCCGAGGATGAACGGGACCACCGCGGCGCCCAGCGCCGGCACCACCGCCGATTTGACGCACCGGTCGGTGATCGACGGGGCAAGCCGGGCGCCGACGCAGAACAGGAACAGCGTCAGGCCGAGCTGGGCGATCGCGTCCAGGGTCACCCCGGTCTGCACCGGCAGATCCGGTCCGGTGGACAGGGCGATGCCGATCAGCAGCCCGCACGCGATCTCGCCGATCACCGCGGGCTGCCCCAGCCTGGCGACGGCCGAGCCGGACAGCCGCGCCAGGCTCAGCAGCACGGCGAGTGCGGCGAGCAGGACCGCGATGTCAGACATCCGGCACCAGCCACCGTCGTCCGTCCGGCGAGGGGACGAGCCCGCCGGGAAACATCGGCGGCTCGGCACCCGCGGCCTCGCCCAGCATTCCGCGCAGCTGCAACTGCGCCCCTTCGGCGAGCACGTCGTCCGCGAGCCCGCGGGAGAAGTCGGCCGAGGACACCCCGCCGACCAGATCGACGAAGGCCTGCTGGTCCGTGCCGTGCTGCCGGGTCAGCCGGTGCGCCTGCCAGAAGTAGGACCGCTCGTCGGTGTGCATCCGGTAGAAGGCGACCAGGAAATCCCGGAACAGGGCGAACTCCCGGCGGTAGCGGGCTTCGAACTCGGCGAAGCACCGGTCCTCCGCGACCTGCCCGGCCAAGGTGCTGTTGATCGACCTAGCGGCCAACAGTGCGCTGTAGGTGGCCAGATGCACGCCGGAGGAGAACACCGGGTCGATGAAGCAGGCCGCGTCGCCGACCAGGACCATTCCCGGGCACCACAGCACGGTCCGGTCGTAGGAGTAGTCCTTGCGCACGCGGAGCCGGTCGTAGGGCGGGTCCGTGGCCCGTCGTGCGTCGGCGAGGAAGTCCTTGATCAGTGGGCATTCCCCGATCAGGCCGGCGAAGGCCGCTTCGGGATCGCCCTGCACCTTGGCCGCGGCCTCGGCCTTGACCACGGCGCCGACGCTGGTCAGCGCCGCCGACAGCGGGATGTACCAGAACCAGCCGTGGGAGAACGCGGCGCACAGGATGTTGCCCGCGTTGGGTTCGGGGACCCGACGGCCGCCGAGGAAGTAGCCGAACAGGGCGAGGTTGCGGAAGAACGACGAGTACTCGCGCCGGCCGCCGACGTCGTGGTGCACGCGGCTGCCGTGGCCGGAGGCGTCCACCACGAACCGCGCCGTGGCCAGCCGTTCGCGTCCCCGGTCGTCGGTGTACCGGACGCCGCCCACCCGGCCGCCCACCCGGACCGTGCCGAGCACCCGGTGTCCCTGCCGGACGTCGGCGCCGAGCCGTTCGGCGTTGCCGAGCAGCATGGTGTCGAACCGGGTGCGCTCGACCTGGTAGGCGTACGAGGTCGGGCCGGCCATCCGCTCGGACGCCGCGAAGGCGAACGTCCACGGCTCGGGGCTGGTACCCCAGCTGAACGTGCCGCCCCGCTTGCGGACGAACCCCGCCCGCTCAATCTCCTCCCGCAGCCCGAGCATCGCGCAGATCCCGTGCACGGTGGCGGGCAGCAGGGACTCGCCGATCTGGTACCGAGGAAAGGTTTCCTTGTCGAGCAGCAGCACGCGGTGACCTTCCGCGGCGGTGAGCCCGGCCGCGGTCGAGCCACCTGGCCCGCCGCCGATGACGATCACGTCATAGTCGTCACAGTTTTCGCCGCTTTCGCGGCTTTCATAGTCGTTCATTTCGCGCCTTTCCTTCCATCTCGGCCGGCACGAGTTCGGCGAGCTGGGCGACCGTCGGCCGGCGCAGCACGTCGCGCAGCGAGCACCGCGCGCCCAGCGCCCGCAGCCGCCCGGCGAGCGCGGCGGCGGACAGGCTGTGCCCGCCCAGTACGAAGAAGTCGCTCTGCGCGGTCACCTCGGTCACCTCGGCCATCCCGAGCAGTGCCCGGAACGCGGCCGCGACCTGCTCCTCGGCCGGGCTCAGCAGCGGCGGCGGGGCCGGTTCACCGGCTGGCACGGCGAGTGCGGCGCGGTCGACCTTGCCGTTGGCACCGACCGGCAGTGCGCCGAGCGTGACCACGGCCGAGGGGACGAGGTGCTCCGGCAGCACCTGGCGAAGGCGTTCCCGCAGTTCGGCACCGGTGCCCGTGTCGAGCACGACGTAGGCCACCAGCCGCCGCGCGTCCCCGTCGCCTTCGGCACGGACCGCCGCCTGCCGCACCCCCGGCAGGCCGAGCAGGACGTGCTCCGGCTCGCCCGGCTCGACG
Organism: Amycolatopsis nigrescens CSC17Ta-90; assembly: GCF_000384315.1. Classification (GTDB taxonomy): domain Bacteria; phylum Actinomycetota; class Actinomycetes; order Mycobacteriales; family Pseudonocardiaceae; genus Amycolatopsis; species Amycolatopsis nigrescens. The sequence continues at coordinate 1,710,488 of NZ_ARVW01000001.1, forward strand.
CGATGGCCGCGGATCTTGACCTGCTCGTCGAGGCGCCCCAGCCACTCCAGCCGCCCGTCCGGCCGGCAGCGGCACAGGTCCCCGGTCCGGTACGCGCGCCGTCCCGCGGTCACGAATCTGGCGGCGGTCAGCTCCGGGCGGCCGAGGTACTCGCGGGCCAGGCAGGCGCCGCTGACCAGCAGCTCACCAGGCTCGCCCACCGGCACCGGCCGCAGCTCGGCGTCGACGACCTCCGCGCGAGTGTTGCCGATCGGCCGCCCGATCGCGGGAGCCCCGTCTTCGTCCAGCCGGCAGGCCGTGCTGAACACCGTGCACTCGGTGGGCCCGTAGAGGTTGACCGACCTCAGTCCGGGCACCGCCCGCAGCCGGGACCACAGCGCCTGGCCGACCGCCTCGCCGCCCATCAGCAGCCGTTCCGGGCGGGCGCCACCGGTGAGCAGCCCGGCTTCGAGCAGGGCCGACAGGTGCGCCGGCACGGCTTCCACCACGGTCAGCCGGTGCGCGCGGGCGAACTCGACGTAACGGCCTGGATCGGCCCGGACCTCGCCGGGCACCAGGTGCAGCTCGTGCCCGCCGACCATCCACAGCAACGGGTTCCACGAGGCGTCGAACGCGAACGGCATCCCGTGCGCCACCCGCTCCGGCCCGCCCGCGGGGAAGAACCGCGCCGCGAGTTCGCCGTACAGGTTCACCAGGCTCCGGTGCCCCACCACGACCCCTTTGGGATGGCCGGTGGAACCGGAGGTGTAGATGACGTAAGCCGGTCCTGCGGCGCCGCTGTCCGGGAGCGGGCACCCGTCGTACCGGGCGAGTGCCGGCGGCAGGCTCTCGGCGGTGAGCACGACGTCGGCCCGCTCGGCGAACCTCGCGACGTCGGTGAGCAGCACCGACGGACGGGCGTCGGCGAGGATCGTGGCCACCCTGGGCTCGGGCTGCCCCGGATCGATCGGGAGGTACACCGCGCCGGCCTTGGCGACCGCGAGCGTGCTCAGCACCGCCCGCGCGGACCGCGTCATCGCGCAGGCGACCACCGCCCCTGGCGCGGCACCGGCCTCGCGCAGCAGCCGGGCGAGCCGGTTGCCGGAAGTGTCCAGCTCCCGGAACGTCCAGGCGGTGCGGTCTGCGACCAGCGCGGTCCGCGTGGGGCATTTCGCGGCGCGGAGCTCGAACAGCCGGCACCAGTTCAGCCGGGGTATCCGCCGGACCGGTCCGTCCAAGATGGACTGTCGTGGCTCAGTCATCGCCGGCCTCCGGTTCCAGCACGGCCCGCTCCACGCGACGCATCCAGGCCCAGAACTCGGTCCCCCGCCCCGCCGTCAGCAGCCCGAGGTGGCCACCCCGCACGATCCCGGCCATGAACGGTCCGGTCGCCCACTCCCGCCATGCCTCGGTCTCGTCTTCGATACCGGCGAAGGCGGGATCGTCGGCGCCGCACAGCGCGGCGACCGGGCAAGGCACCGTCGCAGTCGCGGGCCCGCGATACGCGCACGTCAACCGCAGGTCGTCGCGAAGCAGGCCCAAGGCGTACTCCCGCACCTCGGCGGATTCGCGGGCCGCCGGGGTCAGGCCGTCGCGGTCGAGCATCCTGGCGAGCGCGTCGGCGTCGGCCGCCGCGTACCTGCCCGGCACCCGCCGCTGCGGTGCGAGCGCCCCCACGACGACCAGCGCGGCGGGGGCCGCACCCGAGCGGGCGTGCACCCTCCGGGTCAGTTCGAGCGCGACGAACGCACCCATGCTGAACCCGGCCACGACCGTGCGCGCGACGCCCCGCGGGCCGAACAACCCGGCGAACTCGCCGGCGAGCTGCTCGGCGAGCTCTTCGATCGAGGCAGGCGGCGGCACGGCGATCCGGCTGCCGCGCCCCGGGTACTCCACCCCCCAAACCTCGGTGCCGGTCGCCGCCACGGCGACCTCGCGCAGGGTGCCGAGGGTGCCTCCGGCCGGTGGCAGGCACAGGAACCGGCGGTCCGGCACGGCCGCCGTGGCCAGACCGTCCACACTGGACAGTTCTCTGATCGCGGACGTCATGATGGCACCCTTTCGGAACTTGGGACCCAGAAAAGCAATCTCCAGCGACGACGAACACGTCGGCATTAGGGGCACATATGCGCCCCGCATCAACCGTGAGATATGCAGACTGGCGAATTACTATCGACGAGGAGCGGACAGCCCAAACCAATGCCGACAGTCGTGTTGAGCATTTTTCACCTTACGACCGTCACCCGTTGGGGAACGAGTGCGGAGCCTTACGCGCTACCTCGCCTCCGTTGCGTGATGTCGATCACTTCACTAGGCCGAAAGTACAGGTCGACTAGCCCAACCGGGGTAACGGTTTGATAGCGAAGGGCGGCGCTCCCCCAGCCGGGTTAGCCCACCTCCGGACGCCCGAAACCGCACGCAGGAATAGTGCTCTTGCTTGCCAATTCACCATTCCGGAATTGCCGCTAGCGCACCGTGCGCATACCAATTACATAGACCAGGGTCTCGTTCGGCCCGATTTTGCCGGAGCGTCCATCCGTTTCGTAGCCTTTTGTGCCGTAGGCCTTACCGGGTGGCACCACCAACAAGCGTCGCCCGCCTTCTCGCATGCCGATCATGCCCTCGGTGAAGCCCTGGATCGTGGTGCCCGGTTCGACGGCAAGGTCGACGTACCCGCTCGACGAGTGGTCCTGCCGATCGGACCAGGACATTCCGACGTAGTAGAAGGTGACCGTGCTGCCCGGCCGCACTTCGGGACCGTTGCCCGGGTACACGTCTTCGATGAACAGCTGCGGCGGCGGTGTGCTCCCCGGCGCGATGGCGATGACCGGCCGCTCGTTGGGCACGTTGGTGACGGTGACGCCCAAATCGGCCGCCGTCACCTTGCCGGGCGAAGGCTGCGCGCTCGCCGGCGTGGGCTGGTTGCCCTGACCGGCGGACGTGCCGGCGGACTGCCGGGTGAGCACGGCGACGGTGACCGACACCGCGACCACCACGAGTGCGGCCGCCATCGCGGCCAGCACCCGCTTCGGCACCCGGCGCCGAGGCACCGTCCGGGCTAGGGCCGGACTGGCCGGGCCGACCTGGCTCAGCAGCCAGCGCGCCCGGTCCGCGTCCACCCGTTCCCCGGGGTTCGATTCGAGCAGGCCGTGGATCAGCTCGGCGAGCGGGCCGTCGCAGCGGGTGCAGCGCGCCCGCAGGTTCATGATCGCGTGCACCGTCGCCGCCGCGTTGTCCCGCTCGAACAGCGGACGGCCTTCAACCGCGCAGAACAGGGTGGCACCCAGCGCCCACAGATCCGAGGCGGCGGTCGCGCCCGCGCCCTGGATCCGTTCGGGCGCCAGATAAGCGAGCGAGCCCACCATGGCCCCGGTGGAGGTCAGGCTGGTCTCCTCGGCCATCCGCGCGATGCCGAAGTCCGCCAGCTTCACCCGCCCGTCCGGCAGCACCATCACGTTGCTCGGCTTGACGTCGCGGTGCACGATGCCCAGCGCGTGCGCCGCCTCCAGCGCCGCCAGCACCTGCCAGGCCACCTGGCGGACCTGCTCCACCGGCAGCGCACCGTGCTTCGCGACCAGCTCGGTCAGGGTCATGCCCTCGACCAGTTCCATCACGATGCAGGTGGTGCCGCCCTGCTGGACCACGTCGTACACGGTGACGGTCGACGGGTGGTTCAGCCTGCCGGCGGCGCGGGCCTCCCGCAGGATCCGCTGTTCGAGGATCTCCTCTTCCCTGGCCGGAAGCCCGGGCCGCAGGTCCCGCGCGTGCAGTTCCTTCACCGCCACGCGGCGACCGATCAGCTGGTCCTCGGCCAGCCAGACCACCCCCATGCCACCGCGCCCGAGCTCCTTGAGCAGCAGGTAGCGCTCGCCGATCACCCGGCGTAACGTGGCCGGCTCGTTCATCCGTGTCCGTCCCTCCCTGGCGGCCCGTTTCGCTGACCACCAGGCACCCTAGCGACATCGGCTGCCGCCGCGCAGGCACTTCGACCGCCCGGCCTCAGGCACCGGCCCAGGCGCGGACCGCGTCGGCGGCGGCAGCGGCATGGTCCTCCAGCACGGTGAAATGGTCGCCGGGCACGTCGACCGCGTGATGCGCCAGTGGCCACGAAGGCTGCCACTCGCCCGCTTCAGCGCGAGCCGCCAGCTCCGCGGCGGGTTCACCGGCGCGCAACAGCAGCGTCGGCACGGCGGTCGCCTCCGGTGCCCAGCCGTCGAAGATCCTGGTGTAGGCGCCCATCGCGGCCAGCGCACCTTCCTCGACGCTGCTGTCGAAAGCGGCACCGAGGCTCAGCGCGCCGCGCGCCGACAACCCCAGCAACCAGTCCTCGCTCACGTTCTGCTCGGTGACCTGGTAGGTGTCGATCAGCACCAGCCCGGCCGGCGCGGTTCCGGACCGCTCCAGCCAGGTGGCCACGGCATCCGCGACCAGGCCGCCGGTGGACCGACCGACGAGCAGGAAAGGCCGGTCCCCCACCAGTTCCAGCACGGTTTCCGCGTGCAGCCGCAGCAGGCTTTCCCGGTCCTCCGGTACCGCGGCACCGTCGGCGAAGCCCGGATGCGGCAGCACGAACACGTCCCGCTCGCCGTCGAAGCACGCCCCGAAGCGGACGTACTCGCTGGCTCCCACATCCGGCCGGAAAGACGGCAGGCACACCAGCGCGGGCACGCCGGTCCCGCTCGCCAGCCGCACCGGTGGCCGCCGATGTGCCGCACCGGCAGCGACGCCGAACGACGGCAGCGCCCAGGACGCGGTGACCAGCAGGTGCATCGCCGCGACCACCTGCCCGGCCTCGCACACCTTGCGGTAGAGCGAAACCAGCGTGTTCCCCGGCTGCGGCCGCGGCACCGGCCGGTGGGCCGCACCGGTGAGATGGGCGGCCAGCGCGGCGGGGGTCGGGTGGTCGAACACCAGGGTCGCCGGGAGCCGCACCTCCAGGTCGGCGCTGAGCCGGTTGCGCAGCTCCACCGCGGTGAGCGAATCGAAACCCAGGCTGGAGAACGGCCTTTTCGGGTCCAGCGCGGTCGGGTCGGGATGACCGAGCACGTCGGCCACGGCGTCGAGCACCACGTCGACCGGCGTGCGGTCCTGGCGCCGCGCTGTCGGCTCCGGTGCCGGTGTCGAAGCGACGGGACGCGCCGGCCGGAGCAGCCCGCGCAGCATCGGCGGCACCGGCTCGCCCGGTCGGAGCCCGCCCTGGTCCAGCACGATCGGCGCGAGCACGGGCTCGTTCCCGGCCAGTGCCGCGTCGAACAGGTCAAGCCCGTGGCCGGGCCGGATCGCGGCCACCGCGGACCGACCACCGGCGGGCGCGGCCATCCCGTCGGCCGTCTGCCACAGCCCCCAGGCCAGGGACAGCGCGGGCAGCCCGGCCGCGTGCCGGTGCCGGGCGAGCGCGTCCAGGAAGGCGTTCGCCGCCGCGTAGTTGCCCTGGCCGGGATTGCCGAGGATGCCCGCCGCCGAGGAGAACAGCACGAACGCCGAAAGGTCGAGTGCGCGGGTCAGCTCGTGCAGGTGCCACGCCGCATCCACCTTGGTGCGCAACACTTCCGCGCAGCGGGCCGGGGTGAGCGAGGTGAGCACACCGTCGTCGAGCACCCCCGCCGCGTGCACCACCGCGGTCAGCGGCGACGTCAAGTCGGCCAGCAGCGAGGCCAGTTCCGCACGGTCACGCACATCGCAGGCGACGATCCGCACGTTCGCGTCGAGTCGCTCCAGTTCGGCCGCGCCCGGCGCGTCCCGCCCGCGACGGCTGGTCAGCACCAGGTTCCGCACCCCGTACCCGGTCACCAGATGCCGGGCCAGCAGCGCGCCGAGCGCGCCGGTGCCGCCGGTGATCAGCACGGTTCCGTCCGGGTCGAGCGCTGTTTTCGCACGGGCGAGCGGCCCCGCACGCACAAGCCTCGGCGTGCGGACCACGCCGTCGCGGATGGATAGCTGCGGCTCCCCGGTCGCCGCGGCGGCGGGGACCAGCTCCAGCGCACCGGGCTCGTCGTCCACGTCGACCAGCACGAACCGGCCGGGATGCTCCGCCTGTGCCACCCGGACCAGTCCGTGCACCGCGGCAGCGGCCGGGTCCGGGTCCGGCGCGGATCCGTTCCTGGTCACCAGGACCAGGTTCTCTTCGCGGTCGACGGAGTCCTGCAGCAGTGCCAGGGTCCGCCCGGTCAGCGCGTGGGTTCTGGCCACCGGGTCGGCGGTCTCGTCGGCCAGGACCCGGAACGCTTCGGTGCCCCCAGTGCCCCCAGAGCCCCCAGTGCCGGCCGGCACCTCGGCCCATTCCACCCGCAGCAGGGCGTCGTCGCCCTGACGCGGCGCGAGCGATGTTTCCGGCAACGGGCGCGTCACCAGCGAGTCGATCCTGACGACCGGCCTGCCCTCGTGGTCCGTGGCGTCCACCGAAATCGTGTCCTGGCCCAGCGAGGTCAGCCGCACCCGCAGGTCCGTCGCACCGGTGGCGAACAGGCGCACCCCGGTCCAGGCGAACGGCAGCCGGAGCGGGCCGGCACCGTCGATGCTGTCCGCGAGCGCTTTCGCGTGCACCGCGGCGTCCAGCAACGCGGGATGCAGGGCGAACCCGGCGGCCTCCGGCAGCCGGACGTCGGCGAACAACTCGTCACCGGCCCGCCGGACGGCGCGCACGCCCTGGAAGGCCGGACCGTACCGGTAACCACGATCCGCCATGGCCGCATAAGCCGCCGCAATGTCCACTTCGGACCTACCGACCGCCGGCACCGCGCTGGCCCCGCCAGCGAAGTCATGGCTGCCGACGCGTCCGGTGGCGTGCCGGACCCAGGGCGCGGAATCGGCACCTCGCGCGTGCACGGAGACCGTCCGGGAACCGTCGGGTTCCGGCACTCCCACGATGACCTGGACCGAAAGCTCCCCGTCCTCCGGCAGGATCATCGGCTCCTGGAGCAGCAGCTCCGCCAACACCCCGGCGCCGACCTCGTCACCGGCCCGCAGCGCCAGCTCCACCAGCACGGCCGCGGGCACCACGAGCGCGCCGGATATCCGGTGTCCGGCCAGCCACGGCTGGGCCCGCAGCGACAGCGCACCGGAGAACAGCAGCCGTCCGGTGTCCGCGATCGGCCGCAAGTCGGTCAGAACCGGATGGCGCAACGGGTTCTCCGGCGCGGCAGGGCCGTCCTCCAGCCAGAACCGCTTGCGCTGGAAGGAATAGGTAGGAAGGTCCACATTGGACCGCGCGTCCTCGGGGAACAGCGCGCGCCTGCTGATCCCGGCGCCGTGCACCCACAACCTGGCGGCCGCGGTCAGCACGGTCGCCGCTTCCGGGGCGTCTGCCCTGGTGGTCGCGACGCACACCTGGCCGGTGGCGACCTCCGATGCCAGCGCGGTGAGCACCGAATCCGGCCCCAGTTCGGCGAACAGGGTGACGCCCTTGTCGACGAGGGTCCGCACGGAATCGCCGAACCGGACGGTATGCCGCGCGTGCCGCACCCAGTACTCGGCGTTCTCCAGCTCACCGTCAGCGGCAACGGCTCCGGTGCGGCCGGAGACGATCGGGATCGCCGGGCGCCGGTAGGTCAGGCCCGCGGCCACCGCGCGGAACCGGTCGAGCATCGGTTCCAGCAACGGCGAGTGGAAGGCGTGGCTCACGCTGAGCCGCTTGGTGCGGCGGCCGAGTGCAGCGAACTCCCCGGCCAGCGCGAGAAGTTCGGGTTCCGCGCCGGAGACCACCACCGAACGCGGCCCGTTCACCGCGGCCACCGCGAGCCGGTCTTCCAGCCCGGCGAGGCGGGCCAGCACCTCGTCTTCGGTCGCCTGCACCGCCACCATCGCGCCGCCCGGTGGCAGCTCGCGCATCAGGTTCCCCCTGGCGGCGACCAGCGCGGCCGCGTCCGGCGCGGACAGCACCCCGGCGACCTGGGCCGCCGCGAGCTCGCCGATCGAGTGCCCGGCCAGGTATTCGGGCCGGACCTGCCAGGACTCCAGCAGCCGGAACAGCGCCACTTCGAAGGCGAACAGCGCGGCCTGGGCGAAGTCGGTCCGGTCGAGCAGTGCCGGGTCGTCGCCGGTGAGCACCCTCCTGAGCGGGCGCTCCAGCAGGGGGTCGAGCAGGGTGCAGGTGTCGTCGAAAGCGGTGGCGAAGACCGGAAAAGCGTCGCGCAGGCCCTCCCCCATGCCCAGCCGCTGCGCACCCTGCCCGGTGAACAGGAACGCCAGGCGCGCGCGGGCGCCTGCCGTCCCGGTGATCACCCGCGGGTCCGACTCCTCCCGTTCGAACGCCCGCAGCGCCGCCGCGCGGGCCGGGCCGTCCCCGGCCAGTACCGCGGCCCGGCGCCGGTAGGAGGCGCGGGCGGCGAGCGAGAACCCGACCTCGTTCACCGGCAAGGCATCAGCCGCCGCCAGCCGCCCCGCCTGTGCGCGCAGGGCCGCGTCGTCGGCCGCGGAGAACAGCCACGGCCGGGGTTCCGCCCCGTCCTCCCGCACCGCGTCCGGCGGGTCGGCCTCCTCCAGGATCACGTGCGCGTTGGTGCCGCTGATACCGAAGGAGGAAACGGCCGCCCGCCGCGGCCGGCCCGGCGAAGGCCACCGGCGGGCCTCGGTGAGCAGTTCGACCCCGCCCGACCAGTCCACATAGGACGACGGCTCGTCCACGTGCAGGGTCTTCGGCAGCAGCCCGTGCCGCATCGCCTCGACCATCTTGATCACCCCGGCCACCCCGGCCGCCGCCTGGGTGTGCCCGAGGTTGGACTTCACCGAACCGAGCAGCAACGGCGCGCCGTCCGTCCGGTCGTGGCCGTAGGTCGCGATCAGCGCCCGTGCCTCGATGGGGTCACCCAGCGCGGTCCCGGTGCCGTGCGCCTCCACACTGTCCACATCAGACGGTTTCAGCCCGGCATCGGCCAGCGCACGCCGGATCACCAGCTGCTGGGCGGCGCCGCTGGGCGCGGTGAGCCCGTTCGACGCGCCGTCGGAGTTGACCGCCGACCCGCGGAGCACGGCCAGCACCGGGTGCCCGTGGCGCCGGGCGTCCGACAGCCGCTCCAGCAGCAGCACACCGACCCCCTCACCCCAGGCCGTGCCGTCGGCCGACTCGGCGAACGGACGGCACCTCCCGTCCGGCGAGAGCCCGCGGCTGCGGCTGAACCCGATGAAGGAGTTCGGCGTGCACATCACCGCCGCACCACCGGCGATCGCCAGCGAGCACTCCCCCGTCCGCAGCGCGGCCGCCGCCAGGTGCATGGCCACCAGCGAGGACGAGCACGCGGTGTCCACCGTGATCGCCGGACCGCGCAGGCCGAAGGTGTAGGCGATCCGGCCGGACGCCACGCTGCCCGCCGAGCCCAGCCCGAGCTGCGCCTCCACCTCGCCGGGCACCCGCCTGATCCGGGACGCGTAGTCGTCGTACATCAGCCCGGCGAAAACGCCGGTGTCGCTGTCCCGCAAGGAGTCCGGGTCGATTCCGGCGCGCTCGAAAGCCTCCAGCGAGGTCTCCAGCAGCAGCCGCTGCTGCGGGTCCATGGCCAGCGCCTCACGCGGCGAGATGCCGAAGGGCTCGGGGTCGAAGTCGGCCACGTCGTGCAGGAAACCGCCGCGGCGGACGTAGGAGTGACCGGCTCGGTCCGGATCGTCGTCGAACAGCCGGGCGAGATCCCAGCCCCGGTCGTCCGGGAACGTCGAGGTCGCATCGACTTCGCCGGTGACCAGCCGCCACAGGTCCGCCGGCGAGCGCACGCCGCCCGGGTAGCGGCAGGCCATCCCGACGATCACCACCTGGTCCCCGGCCACCGGCGCCCGGCTCGCCGGCACCACGCGGGCTCGCGGTCGCAGGTGTTCGGCGAGCAGTTCCGGCGTCGGATACTCGAAGACGAGCGTGGCGGGCAGCGAGATCCCGAGTACCTCGCCGAGCCGGCCGCGCAGCGTGACGGCGCCCATCGACGTGATGCCGAGCTCGGTGAACGGCCGGTCCGGGGCGAGTTCGTCGTGCTCGGTGAGCCCGGCGGCCGCCGCGGTTTCCCGCAGCACCAGTTCGAGCAGGTCGCCCGTCGCGGACGGCATAACCGTGCTGGCGATGGCGGTGAGCCGATGCCGGATGACCTTTCCCGAGCCGGTGCGGGGCACGCTTTCCAGCGCGCGGAACTCGACGGGGACCTTGAACGCGGCGAGCGCGCGGCGGCAGGCGGCGCGCAGGCGGTCCGGGTCCGCGCCACCGGGCGCCGGGACCACGTAGGCCACGGGCACCTCACCGAGCGCCTCGTCCGGCCTGCCCGCGACCGCCACGTCCGCGACCTCCGGCAGCCCGACGAGCACTCGCTCCACTTCGGACGGATGGACCTTCTCACCGCCGCGGATGATCAGTTCCTTCAGCCGTCCGGTGATTTCGAGCTGACCGTGCTCGACCCGGCGGCCGAGATCGCCGGTGTGGTACCAGCCGTCGGCCAGTGCGTCGGGGTGACCGTGGTAGCCGAGCATCAGGCTGGGCCCGCGCACCCAGATCTCACCCTCCGCGCCGTCGGGTAGTTCGGCGCCGGTGTCCGGATCGCTGATCCGCACCTGCTGCCCCGGCACCAGCGGGCCGGAGGAGCCGGGCACCCGTGGATCGTCCGGCGCCGTCATGGTGATCTTGCCGCAGGTCTCCGTGCTGCCGTAACCGTCGAGCAGCCGGACGCCGAACGCCGCTTCGAACGAGTCCCGCAGCTCTTCGGTGCTCGGCGCCCCGCCGGTGAGGCAGATCCGGGGGCCGCGCACCGTGCCGTCGGTGCCGTGGACGAGCCGGCGGTAGCTCGCCGGAACCCCGGCGAGGAAGGTGAACTCGTTGTTGCGCAAGCTGTTCAGGGTCTCCTCGGCGGTGAACCCCGGCAGGATCCTGGCGCTGGCGCCGACCGCGGTCACCCCGATCACGCAGATGGTGTGCGCGAGCGCGTGGTGCATCGGCAGCGGCCACAGGACCTTGTCGTGCTCGCCGAACCCGAGCACCGACCGGTAGCACGCTTCGACCATCCACAGCACGGCACGCTGCTGGGAGACCACCCCGCGCGGCCGTCCGGTGGTGCCGGAGGTGTAGAGGATCCAGGCCGGTTCATCGAGCCCGAGGTCGTCCCTCGGCGGCACGCCGGGGTCGGTGGCGGCGAGGTGGTCCAGGGAAACCGCGCCCGGCTGCCCGCCGCCGGTGACCACGACGGTCAGCTCGCGGCCCGCCCCGGCCCGCCGCACCTGCGCCAGATGCGCGGGATCGGTGATGACCAGCACGGCCGCGCTGTCGTCGAGCTGGAACGCGACTTCGGCGTCCGACCCACTCGGGTTCAGCGGCACCCCCACCCCCGCCGCCCTGGTCACCGCGAGCACCCCCTCGACAACCTCCACCCCGTTACCGAGCAACAACGCCACCCGCTGCCCGCGCCCGACCCCCAGCCGCACCAAATGCCCCGCCAGCCGCGCCGTCCGCCCCTCCAACTCCGCGTACGTCACCTCCCGCCGCCCGTCGCTGAAGGCCACCTTCCCCCCGAGCCTTCCCGCATGCCCCTTCAACACCTCGTCCACCCGCTGCATCCCGCCCCCAGCTCCCGTGTTTGCCACCCGCGTCGCCGTGTTGGCCGTCCGCGTCAGCGAATTTGCCGCTCATGTCCGTCGCAAGGAGGCCGGAATCCCCTCAGCCGCCATCCTGCCCGAAAGTGATTCAGGAATCGGCTGCCAGCGCAGTGGCCAAGTTGTCGAGTCGGCCGAAGGCGCGGGCCATACCCACGTGGTCGCCGTAGTCGCGTGATTCGACGATGACGCCGTCGCGCACCCGTGTCACAAAGACGCACGGCACGGTGAAGGGACCGCCGTTCGCCGAACCGACGTAGCTGAACTCGAAGATGACCACCTCAGGATCCGCGGTCTCGTGGACCCGGCCCACCGGCTCGAACCGATCGGCTCCTGGCGCTTGGGCTGGTCCATCGGCGAAGTGCCGGCGTAGCTCGGCCCTCTGGCAACTTGCCTGCAGCTTTGAGCTTGGCTGCCAGCTCCGCTCGACCGGTCACTTCTCGTGTCGCCCGTCTTCCCTCGTGCGCTCCACTCTGAACGACACCTCAACCCCGGCATAGCCCCCGAACGAGGGGCACGTCCGGACCTTACGGTTGACGTCATGCTGATCGACCACATCGAGGTGACCACCGCTTTCGCCGAAGGTGACGAGTCGGCCTGGCCGCTTTCGGTTCCCGCGATCCGCGACCTGGCCGAGAACGGCCTGCCGATCACCAGCGACCTCGTGGTGCTGGTCGGCGCCAACGGTAGTGGCAAATCCACCTTGTTGGAGGGCATTGCCGAGGCGTACGGGTTGGATGTTCGTGGCGGCCACGGCGGCCGGCACTATGTCAGCCCGTTGGACAAGAGCCCACTCGGAGCGGCCCTTCGCCTACATCGCACGACCCGCGGCCGGAAGCTCACCGGGCGCAAGGCCACCGGGTTCTTCCTGCGCGCCGAAACCGCCTACGGCATGTTGGCCTACATGACCGGCAAAGAGGTCGTGGGATATGGCGACCGGCTGTCCTGGGAGGTCAGCCACGGGGAGTCCTACCTGCAGGCCATCACCGGACGATTCAGTGGACCTGGTCTCTACCTTCTCGATGAGGCCGAGGGGCCGCTGTCGTTCCAGTCCACGTTGCTGTTGCTGTATCACCTGCGCGAACTGGTGGCCACGCACAACGCCCAGGTCATCTACTCCACACATTCCCCACTGGTGGCCGCGCTCCCCGGCGCGCAGATCCTGGAAATGTCCGAGGACGGAATCCACGAGCAGGAATGGTCGGACCTCGATGCCGTGCGACTGTGGCAAACGTTTCTCCGTCACCCGCAACGGATGTTCGACTTCGACCAGCACGATGACCAGTGACGCCCCACAAGCTCGACTCGCCCACCGCGAACGTGGGACTCGCCGAGCGCGAACGTAGGACTCGCCAGGCGCGAACGTGGGACTCGCCGGGCGGTGATCCCAGCGATGTCGCTTATTCGGCGGGCCATTCGTAGGTCAGCTCGTACATGTTGGCCGGCAGCACCATGTCGTTCATCTCCAGCGGATTGCCGTCTTCTCCGTAGGCAACCCTGGTCACGGTGATCACCGGCGCGCCTTCCCTCAACTGGAGCGCGCTGGCTTCCTCTGGTGTTGGCATGCGGGCGCCGACGTGCTCGGTGAACGAGCCGATCGGGTGCCCGGCTTCTTCTAGTCGTGCGTATGCGCCACCGGTGCCGGTGTCGACCTGTTCGATCGCAGTGCCACGAGTCAGGTCACGGGGAAGACGCGACACCGCGAGTTGAACAACCAGACCGTTGGCACGCATCACACGGTCGCGGACCGTCACCTCAGTGTCCGGAGAAACCTGCAAGTGGCCGGCTGCCCGATCTCCGGCTGATTCGAAGTAGACCTTCACGGAGGAAGACGGGCTGAAGCCGCGGTCCGCGGCGTCAGCCAAGAACGCGCCGCGGTTCTGCTCTCGCGCCAACCTGGAGAGCCGCGATCTGGACAGTCGGTGGATCGTGGCCGGTGGCTTCACGAACACGCCGCGCCCGTGCTCGGCGACGACCACGCCTTCGGTTCGGAGAACGTTCACGGCATCGCGGATCGTCGGCCGCGACACTCCGTACTCCTCGACCAACTCCCGCTCGCTCGGCAGCCGCGAGCCTGGCGCGAACGTGCCTGCCGAGATCTTCTCCCTCAGGTCTGCCGCGACTTGCCGGAAGGCTGGAACTCCGCTTGTCCGATCAACCATGCTCGCCATTCTCCTCATGCCAACTCGTCTTGACCAGTTGTGGACCGCATGCCATCGTATAACTGATCAACACGTCTTAACCAGTAGCGGAGTGTGAGAGAGAATGTGGCTATCGGTCACGTGGGTCGCACTGGTCGTCCTGCTCTTCGCCGTGCTGCCGGTCGCGCACCGGCATCTCGACAGACAGCCGCGCGGCCACCAGCGCAACATGCGCCGGGCCCACAGATGGCTTCGCGCCGAAACCCGTGCCCGGCACCGCGCGGACCGTACTTACCGCGCCGCTCCCGACAAGGCGGTCCGACGATGAAGCGCGAGGACCGTGAGTTGCTCGCCAACCTGAACCGGCTCGGCCGGGACATCGGGCTGGCGGTCCAGCACCTGGTCACCAACATCCCACCCGGCGGTCCCCTCAACCCTGCCTTGCTTCGCAGGCTGTCCCACCTTCACCTCGGAGTAGGCGGGCTTCTGGCGCACCGGGCAGCGGAGATCGAAAACCGCACCGAACCCCTGGCCATCACCGGCCCCGATCCGGCCCCTGCCGGGGAACCACGATGAACGAGACCTTCGAAGATCGCGCGCGTTCGGTGCGATACCGCCTGCACCTCCTCGGCATCGACCTCCTACGCGACGAGACGGCGAAGGCCCGGCGGCTCGCCGGCGACATGGAAGCCCTCGCCGCCGAAATCCGGCAGACGGCCGACCAGGCGGACAGCGAACCACGATGAGAGGGAACGAGTTTATGCCGAGCGAAGAACAACTCCGCGACGTGGAACACGCGATGGTGGCCGAACTGGCCAGGCTCCGGTGGCGAAGCGGGCTGTCCCTGAAGGCGGTGTGCGATGCCGTGGGCGGTGGCCTGGACCCGACGCGGCTGTCGCGGATCCTGCGGGGCGAACGAGCGATGTCGCTCTGGCAGTTCGTCGGCCTGTGCCGGGTCTTCGACCGGTCGCCAGGGCGATTGGTCGACGAGGCGTGCCGGGTGATGCTGGATCCCTTGGCGCTGCGCGACCTCGCCCCGTTCCTCGAACTGATGCCGAAGCGCAAATAACCGCAGGTCAGGCGTCGTGAGTGGAAAGTGTTGCCGGGGCAACACTTTCCACTCACGAGCGGTTAGCGGGTTGCCAGGGTGGCGACCTCCTTGTCGGAGAGAGCGCGATCGAAGAGGCGGACGTCGTCGACGGCGCCGCGCAGGAAGTCGACCTGGTTGCCGCCGTACTGGCCGCGGCCGAGCACCGTGTGGCCGGTGGATTCCGGGGTGGTGCAGGCATTGCGCGTGGCGACCTTGGCACCGTCGACGTAGAGCGACAGGCTGCCGGCCGCGGCGTCGCGGACGCCGGTCAGGTGGTACCAGCGACCGGGTTCCGGCTTCTCCGGCGAAAGCGCGCGCAGCCCGGAGAAGCTCATCGCCCAGCGCTGGTCGGCGCCGGAGTACTGCAGGAAGAAGGCGCTGTCCCGGCCGGTGTCCTGGCTGACGACCGTCTGGAAACCGGTACCGGCCTCGTCCAGTTTGGCCCAGGCCGACACCGAGTAGCTGCCGCCCGTGCCGACCAGCGCGGCGCCGGTGTCCGCCTGCCCGTCACCGGAGAAGGCCAGCCCGCCG
Organism: Amycolatopsis nigrescens CSC17Ta-90; assembly: GCF_000384315.1. Classification (GTDB taxonomy): domain Bacteria; phylum Actinomycetota; class Actinomycetes; order Mycobacteriales; family Pseudonocardiaceae; genus Amycolatopsis; species Amycolatopsis nigrescens. Next base: position 1,725,782 of record NZ_ARVW01000001.1, read on the forward strand.
CCCTTGACGCCCTCGCCCCACCGCGCGTTGGTCAGTGCCGCGTCGGCGTCGCCGACGGAGTCCGTCGCCGTCGACCCGCCGCCCTCGTCGAACTGGTACGAGTGCACACCGGCCAGGCCGGGCGTGCCAGGACCGGGACCCGGACCGCCGGGGCCGGTGCCGTCGGCATTGCGCACGATCTCGTCGTTGATCGCGCGCACCTGCGGGAAGTCCATCTTCGCGACCTGCCGGTCGTAGGTGAAGAAGCCGTTGACCTCGTGCTCGACATCGGTGACCTGGGTGTAGATCGCCCCGCTGATACCGCAGCGCTCCGCCGTGGCCAGCACATCGCGCTGGTTCTCCACATACCGCCGGGTGAGCGTCGCCTTGTCCGGGGTCATCTCGTAGGCGTGGCCCTCGCCGAACCACATGTGCCCGTCCACCTCGAGCCCGAAACCGCCGTGCTCACCGTCGATGGACACCCGGCCCGCTTCGGGCACCGGGTTCGCCGGTCCGACGTACTGGTGCCAGTCGATCACGTCGCCCTTGCCGGAGTCGCCGAGCGAATCGCAGCAGTTCACCCCGCTGTGCGCGTTCACCAGCCGGGTCGGGTCCTGCGCCTTGACCTCGTCGGCGATCCGGCCGGTGGCTTCCTTGGACCACTCGCCCCAGCCCTCGTTGAACGGCACCCAGCCGATCACCGAGGTCCAGTTCTTCTTCTGCTCCACCAGTTCCTTCAGCTCGGTCTCGAACTGCCGCTGCGCGTCGGCAGGCGGACGGCCGCCGGTCTTCATCGACGGCATGTCCTGCCAGACGAGCAGGCCGAGCCGGTCGGCGTGGTAGTACCAGCGGTCGGGTTCGGTCTTGATGTGCTTGCGCACCGTGTTGAAGCCGAGCTCCTTGTGCTGCTCGAGGTCGAACCGCAGCGCCTCGTCGGTCGGCGCGGTGTAGATGCCGTCCGGCCAGTAGCCCTGGTCCAAAGTGGACATCAGGAAGAGGATCTTGCCGTTGACGGTGATCCGCAGCTTGCCGTCCTCGCCCTTGGCGGTGCCGATCTCCCGCATCCCGAAGTAGGACGACACCCGGTCGACCGCGCGGTGCCCCTTCTTCAGCACGACGTTGAGGTTGTAGAGGAACGGCTTGTCCGGCGACCACAGCTTGGCCTGCGGCACCGGCACCTTCAACGCCTGGTCGACCGGCCCGTCGGTGCGGCTGACCACCCGGTTGCCGTCCAGCACGGTCACCTCGGCACGCAGGCCAGCCCGCTCGCCACCGGTGCGCACGGTAAGTCCCAGGGTGGAGCTGTCGATGTCGGGCACCATGCCGAGGGTGTCGACGTAGCCGGACGGCACCGGCTCCATCCACACCGTCTGCCAGATCCCGGACGCGCCCTCGTAGAAGATGCCGCGGTCGGGCACCAGCCGCTGCTTGCCGACCGGCTGCCAGGTCGCGTCCGCCCTGTCCTCCACGCCGACCACGATTTCCTGTTCACCCCAAGGTTTCAGGGCCGCGCCGACGTCCGCGGAGAACGCTCCGTAGCCGCCCTGGTGACTGGCTACCTTCTTGCCGTTCACCCACACCGTGGCCTTGTAGTCAACCGCGCCGAAGTGCATCCGCAGCGAATTGCCCCAGCCGACCCGCCAGCCTTGCGGCACGGTGAACGTCCGCCGGTACCACATGTGATCCTCGTGCCGCTCGATCCCGGACAGCACCGACTCGGCCGGATACGGCACCAGCACCCGTTCGGGCAAGCCGCGCCCGATCGGCGGCGTCTCCCCGGCCGTGGCGCCCGCGAACTCCCAAACCCCGTTGAGGTTCCGCCATTCCTTGCGGACGAGCTGCGGCCGCGGATATTCGGGCAGCGCGTTACCCGGCGAGACCTCGTGGGTCCACGGCGTCGGCATCCGCGGCTCGCCCATCCGCCAGCCGGGCGGGGCCGCCGACGCGGCCGGCGTCATGACGGCGGCGAGCAACGCGGACACGAACGCGCACACCAGGAACCGGAGAGCCCCGGTTCTTCGCCGCCGGGTCGATGATGCTGACGGCGCAGATGACGGCGCAGCTGACAACGATGACATCGAAGACGACACTGTCGGACACCCTTCTTCGCGGGAGACCCACCCCGGCAGACGACCGGTTCATCCCATTTCACGACGATCACCGCACAAATGTCAACACCTTCGATCACAATCCAACAAACGGCTCAACGGCCCAGAGCCGGTCGCAGCACAGCCGGACCGGACCAGCGGGACCCACTGGTCCGGTCGACCGTCCACAGATAGAACTGAACCACCGAAGGCTAGGAAAGATCGGGGTTCTCACTTTCATGTGCGAGCGGAGAGACCGATCTCTACCTTCGTGAAAATGACGGAGAAGACGATTCCCAGGTTGATGGCCAAGTCGATTGAGCCGGTGGCCGACTTCTACACCGCATTGGGATTTGAGATCACTTTCCGACAGACGGCGCCGTACCAGTTTCTGAGCGTTAAGCGTGCGGGTATCGAGCTGAACTTCTACGGAGACAAGAAATTCGATCCGACCTCCTCCGCGCATGGCTGCCTTGTCGACACCGATGACGTCGACTACCTGTATGCGACCTTCACCGAAGGGCTGCGGGAGGCACTCGGATCAGTGCCCACCCAGGGACTTCCGCGAGTGGGCACGTTGAAGGACATGAGCTACGGGTCGCGACAGTTCCTGGTGATCGATCCCGGCGGGAACACCATCCAGATCGCCCAGCCGATCAGCGAGAACCAGCGGCACCGGCCGTTGCCGAAGGGGACGTTCGACCGGGCCATCCACATGGGCTCGCTGTTCACCGATGCCAAGCAGGACCTGGTGCTGGCGGTGAAAGTCCTGGACCGCGCGCTGCACCGGACCGACGAGGAGCCTACCGCGGTCCAGCTCGTGAAGCTGCTGGTACTTCGGGCCGACGTGGCGGTCCGCCAAGGGGAGCCGGCCCTGGCACGGGAACTGCTGACCCGCGCCAGGGCCACCGGGGTCAGCGGACCGGAGCTGGCTGACGACCTCCGGCGGATCGCGGAACTCGAAGCCGGACTGTGAGCCGAAGTCTCACGGGTTCGGCTTCCGATGCGGGTCCTGCTCGAGCTGTTCGCGAAGGATGTCGCCGTGTCCTGCGTGCCGCGCGAATTCTTCGATCATGGCCAGCAGGGTCCATCGCATGCTGACTTTTCCTTCACGGGGGTTGTCCTTGGTGTCGTCGAGGTTGAAGCGGGCGGCGATTTCACGTGATCGTTGGCTTGCGCGTTCGAACTCGGCGATAACGTCGGCCAAGGACTCGTCGTCGGTGACGGTGAAGGTACCCTCGTCCCGTTTCGAGTACCCGTCGCATTCGGATTCGTCGAGGCCGGCCCAGAATCGTTGAAACCAGATCCGTTCGGCGCCCGCGGCATGCTTGATCAATGAAATCGGCGTCGTAAGTGAAGCGACGAGCCGGCGGCGGGCGTCGGCTTCGGAGAGGCCGCGCGCGGTCTCGATCAGGGCTTCGCGGTTGCGATCGAGCATGTTCTCGATGACCGCTCGTTCGGTGCCGTTGGTGATTCTGGTCGTGCTCATGGGCTTTTACTCCGTTCTTTGGCGTGTGGTTCGAGGCAGGGGCGACGCATCCAGAAACTGGAACCAGTTGGGGACGTCGGGGCGTTCGATGTGCTCACCGCTTTGATGCGCGGGCACCGGGCAGATCCGGTGAAGACGCCAACATCATCACCCTACCGGGTCCTCGATGGCGGCCTCGCGGGTGGGGCCCGACGGCCAGGTTTCGTTTCTCGTAGAACCTGGAAAAACGAAACATCTTGCCGCCACCAGAACGCTCCCGCCAACCTGGGTGAACAGCACGACGGTTCGAGTTCACCTGATCTTGGGAGCGGCGATGAGGGTATACATACGGCTGGCCACCCTGTGCCGGGTCGTGTTCTGGTTTGCCATGGTGACGGCGCTGATCGGGCTGGCTCTGGGTTCCTGATGAGGTGCCAATTATTGGCTGCATGCCTACAGCCGGCACACCTCCTTTTCGATTTCGCCAAGGGTCCGCTCGTTCGGCGTTGTCCGGTCTCCGGCCATACTGGGCTGGACTCATGGGCTCGATGCGAGAGGTGCCGACGTGACGTTCGGGGCGGAGCTGCGCAGGTTGCGGCAGGAGGCCAAGCTGTCGCTGACCGAGCTGGCGACCAGGGTGCACTACAGCAAGGGATACCTGAGCAAGGTCGAAACCGGTATGGCCGGGCCGAACGCGGCACTCGCGGCGCTCTGCGACACCGAGTTCGGCACGGGCGGCACCCTGACCGCGCTGCTGCCCACTGATGCGCCGCGACGGCAGCGACGGGCGGCCCTGGTCATGATGCGGTCCGGGCTACCCGCGGTCACGCCCCATTTCGCCGACCGTGCCGACGAACTGGAGGAGATTCGCGCAGCGGTGCTGCGCGAAGTAGAGGGGGGTGCGGCGGTGTGCGCCGTGCACGGAATGGCCGGTGTCGGCAAGACAACACTGGTCGTGCGCTGCGCACACCGCCTTCAAACGCATTTCACCGACGGAGTTCTGTTCCTCGACCTGCGCGGGCACACCCCCGGCGCCGGTGAGGTCACCGCCGCGGAAGCGCTGGACCGGTTCCTCCGCATCCTGGGGGTCCCCGCGGAGGAGATCCCGGCCGACACCGACGACCGCGCGGCGCTCTACCGGGATCGGCTGCGGGGCCGCAGTTTCCTCATCGTCCTGGACAACGCCCGTGCCACCCGGCATCTGCTGCCGCTGGTCCCGGCCGAGCCGCAGTGCCGGGTGCTGGTCACCAGCAGGCACCGGCTCGCCGCGCTCGACGACGCCCGCCACATCACGCTGGCGACCCTGCCCCACGAGCAGGCGGCCGCCCTGTTCACCGAGCTCATCCACGATCACCCGCACCGCACCGACGACGGCACCGCGGTCAGCGGCATCGTGAACCGCTGCGGGCGGCTCCCCCTCGCCCTGCGGATCGCCGCGGCCAGGCTGCGGGCCAACCCGAGTTGGACCCTTGCCGAGCTGGACCAGCGCCTCGACGACGAGTCCGCGCGGCTGGGCGAGCTCGACGACGGGGAGCGCAGCATCACCGCCACCTTCCAGCTCTCCTACCGGGAGCTGCCAGCACAGCAGCAACGCCTGTTCGGCCTGCTGGCCCTGCACCCCGGTGCGGACCTGGAGATCTACAGCGCGGCCGCGCTGGCCGGCGCCGACCTGCCGAGCACCGAGCGGCTGCTGGCCGGCCTGCACGACGCGCACCTCATCACCCAGGAAAGTACCGGCCGGTACCAGTTCCACGACCTCATCCGCACTTTCGCCCGCACCATCGCGCTGCCCGCCGTGCCGGCTCCGGAGCAGCGCGCGGCGCTCGCCCGGCTGTTCGACCTCAACGTGTATGCCACCGATCTGGTCGACCGGATCCTGACCCCGCAACGCCACCGCCGCGACATCGAGTTCGGGCACCTGCCGCCCGCCGTACCGGATTTCACCCGGGACAACTGCGGTGAAGAATGGCTCCGGGACGAGTGGCGCAACCTCGTCGCGCTCTGCACCGCGGCCGGCGAACACGGCTTCCACGACCGGGCCTGGCAACTCGCGTTCGCGCTGCGCGGCTACTTCTTCCTCACCAAGCTGTGGGACCCCTGGATCGCGACCTGCCGGCAGGCCCTGACCTCCGCCGAAGTCAACGGGGACCTCTGGGCACAGGCCACCACCTCGAACAACCTCGGTGTCGCCAGCATCGAACGCGGCCTGCTCGACCAGGCCGAGCAGCACTATCGCGCCGCGCACGCGCTGTTCCGGGAGCTCGAAGACGAGCACGGGGCGCACACCGCCGTGAACAACCTCGCCTGGATCGCCCATTTCCGCGGCGACCACCCGTCGGCGCTCAAGGGCATGGAGACCGCGCTCGGCTTCTACCAACGCGTCGAGGCGCACCGCAACATCGCCATCACGCAGCGCGGTATCGCACTGGTGCAGGCCGAACTCGGCGACTACGCACCGGCTTTGGACAACGCAGGCGCGGCCTTCGCCACCTTCGAGGAACTCGGCCTCGACCTGGACGCGGCCATGTCGCTCAACGCCCAGGGCTGGGTGCACCACCGCGCGGAGCGCCGGCACGAGGCCGCCACCGCCTACCGGGACGCGCTCGATCGCAGTCAGCAGTGCGGAAGTAGCTACGAGGCCGCTCGCGCCGAGACCGGCCTCGGCAATGTCGCCTACGCCGCCGGGCAGCACGAGCAGGCCGAACAGCACTGGCGGCTGGCCGCGGAGCGGCACCCCAATCTCAACCCCGCCGTCGTCGCCGAAGCCCGCGCGCGGCAGGCGTTCGGTCGCGGCTGATCCTTCCGGTTCGGCAATCCGCCGGGAATACCGAGAATACGCGAAGACCAGGTTAATCGAGATTCCCGCAGTACGTCGCCCAGCCCGGTTTCGATTTCGAACTCCGCGGCTCATTGCGGCACGATTGGACACACCGCCGATCAACCGCGCGCATGATTGAACATCCTTTGCCGTGCACGGCTTGAAGTTACCGACCGGAAACCTCGCCCGCGGTTAAAAGAAAGACGGTTTCCGAATTCGTCTCTTCGAGGCGGTTTGACCGGCACTTTCACCGCACGGCACAATGGCGATAAGCGACTATAGGCGAGCCGCACAACGGTTCATCGCACGCCGCACCTACCATGTCCCGGATCACCGCCGTGGACCATAACCAGATCAAGATCAATTATTCGATGAACCGGCACGAGAGCAGCGGGGGAAGATCGACATGACGTTGGACGGCGCGGCAGCCGAGGAGGACGGCGAATCGTCCGCCGGTGCGCCGCGAGTGTTCGTCTCCTACGCCCACGAGTCGGAAGAGCACAAGAACCAGGTGCTGGGCTTCTGCCGGCTGCTGCGCCGGCACGGGGTCGACGCGCGCCTGGACCAGTACGACAGCGGCAGGCGATGGGACTGGTACGCGTGGATGACCGACCAGATCACCAGGGCCGACTTCGTCATCGTGATCGCCTCGCCCCAGTACCGGGTAGCCGGCGACGGCTCCCCCGGCCGGATGAGCAAAGGCGTGCAGACCGAGGCGGCGCTGCTTCGCGATCTCCTGCACAGCAATCGGGCGACCTGGCTGCGCAGATTGCTGCCGGTCGTGCTACCGGGGCGTTCCGTGGACGATATCCCGCTGTTCCTCCAGCCGTCCTGCGCCGACCACTACCAGTTGTCCGCGCTGAACTCCGCCAGTATCGCCGAACTGCTCCAGGTGCTGACCGAACGGCCGACCCATCGGGCGCCCGCCCTCGGCCAGGTACCGCCGCTGGAAACGGCGAAAGATATGTCACCCGTGATCCCGCCTGCCTTCATGATGCCGCGCGACCACGCGGCGTTCACCGGCCGGGAAGCGGAGCTGGAAAACCTGCTCGGGCTGGTGCCGGGAATTTCGACACCGGAACAATGGTCGGATACTGTATGCGTTATTGATGGCATGCCCGGCGTCGGAAAGACCACCTTCGCCGTGCACGCCGCTTATCGGCTGGCCGACCGTTTTCCCGGCGGACAGCTGTTCCTGGAGCTGCACGGCCACACCCCGACCCGGCAGCCGGTCGAACCAGCCGAAGCCCTGGAATCCCTGCTGCTCGCACTCGGCGTCGCTCCCCAGCAGGTGCCGGCCTCGCTCGAAGACCGCGCCCGGATGTGGCGCGACCAGCTGGCGGGCAGGCGGATCCTGCTGCTGCTCGACGGGGCTTCCAGCTACGACCAGGTCCGGCCGCTGCTCGCCGGTGCGGCGGGGTGTTTCACGATGGTCACCAGCCGGCGGCGAATGGTCTCCGCCGACGACGTGCACCCGATCTCGCTCGACGTGCTGTCGCCGGAACAGGCCGGCGACATGCTCCGCCGGCTCGTCCGCACGCCGGCGGTGGCCGATGACCCGGACGGGGTGGACGAGCTGACGAAGCTCTGCGGGCACCTGCCGCTCGCCATCGCGCTGTCGGCGGGCCGGCTGCGCAGCCATCCGTGCTGGAGCGTGCGTTATCTGGTGGACCAGCTGTGCACGGCACGGCAGCGGATCGCCGAGTTCCGCTCGAAGGGAATCGCGGTCGCCGCCGCGTTCGACATGTCCTACCGCGATCTGCCGGACGACACGCGTCGGCTTTTCCGACGACTCAGCCTGCATCCCGGGCACGACTTCGACGCCTACGCCGCCGCCGCGCTCGACGACAGCGAGCACGGCGGCACCCAGCACCGGCTCGAAGCGCTCTACCTCGACCACCTGATCGACGAACCCACCCCCGGCCGCTACCGGTTCCACGACCTGATCCGCGAGTACTCCGCTTCACTGGTCGCCCGCGACACCGAAGCCGGCCGCGACGACGCGATGAACCGCTTGTTCGGCTACTACCTGCACACGACGATCGCGGCCAACGACTGGAACCCGTCCAACCGGACCTCGACCTATCCCGCGGCCGCCACCCGGCCGCGCCACACCCCCGCACTGGACTCCCAGAAGGCGGCGCTGGACTGGCTGCGGGTCGAGCGGGAGAACCTCGTGTCCTGCGTGGACCACGCGACAGCGTCCGCAACATCGGCATCGCACGCGATCCAGCTCGCCACCGCGCTGAACCTGTTCCTGCAGATGGACGGCCAGTGGCAGCATTCGCTCGCGACCAGCACCGCCGCGCTCGCCGCCGCCCGTGCCGCCGGCGACACGCACGGCGAAGCCGCCCTCATCAACGACCTCGGATGTGCCCAGTTCATGGCACAGGACTACCCGGCCGCGGCCGCGAACCTGCGCCAGGCGCGCGCGTTGTTCGCCGGCCTCGGAAACACCGTCGGCGAAGCCAGCGCCCTCAACACCCTCGGCGCCGTTCAGGTGTCCGGTGGCGACCTGGCCGCCGCGACCGAGAGCTTCCGCCGTTCCCAGCACCTGTTCAAAGGCGCCGGGCATGCGCTCGGCGAAGCCAGGACCAAGCACAACCTCGGCATCATCCTGCACTCCAGGGGCGAGTACCCGGCCGCGATCCTCAGCCTGAACAAGGCACTCGACATCTACATGGACTCCGAGAACCCGCTGGGCGCGGCCAGCTGCCTCGCCCACATCGGCCGCACCCAGCTGGCCGTCGGGAACCGCACGGACGCGGCGCTGAACGTCGACCACGCCTACCGCATCTTCAAGGGCCTGGACAACCTGCGGGGCGAAGCCAAGGCACTGGCCGTGTGCGGCATGGTGCACCACGCGACCGGGGATGCGGCCGCCGCGCAGCGCAGCCTGGCCAGGGCCCGCGAGCTTTATGCCAGCCTCGGCGACCGGCCCGGCGAAGCCACGGCGCTCACCGCACTGGGCGCGGTGCAGCACGCCCGCGGTCGTTGCGAGGAGTCGGTCGTCCACCTCCGCCGGGCCAGCAAGCTCTGCCACCGCCTCGGCGACCGCGTCGGCGAGACCGAGGCGCTGAACGAGCTCGGCAGGCTCGCCGCCGACTGGCCGAAGGCGGGAGACAGCATGGCGTACCACAAACGCGCATTGGAGCTGAGCCGATCCACCGGCCTTCCGCTGGAGGAAGCCCGCGCGCTGGAAGGGATCGGCAACCACCTGCTGCACGAGACGAACCTGCGCGACGGCATCGGCTGCCTGCGCCAGGCCCTGCGCATCTACGAGAAGCTCGACGTGCCGGAAGAACAGGTGCTGCTTTCCAAGCTCGCGCGAATCACCGCGAGCAGCACGAAACAACGCAGCTTCGACGGCCGGGTTAGCGGCGCAGCAGGCCGCGTACCCGGTCGGTCGCCTGGCCCATCACCACGTCCAGCCGAACCCGGCGCTGCCCGGTGATCGCGCGCTGATCCGCCAGTTCGGCAACGGCTTCGAGTTCCCGCTGGTGCGATTCGCCCGCCACGTTCAGCGCGTCGGCCAGCAGGCGCTCCTGCTGTTCGTAGTGCCGCTGGGTGGCGCGGCGTTCCTGGGCGTGCCGGATTTCGGCCGCTTCACGCGCGCGGTCGCCTTCCGCGCGCAGGCGTTCGCTTTCCTCGTACCGCCGCTCGCTTTCGGTGGCACGAGCGGTCGCGACGGCCAGTGCCGAGCGGGTCCGCTCCAGCTCGGCGCCGGTCCGTTCGGCGAACACGGCGAACTCCGCGCGCAGCAGGTAGAGCGCGCACTCGTCCCGCCAGCGCAGCCGCACCAGCCGGGCCAGCTCGCGGTGGGCGGTGGTCACCGGGGCGGCGGCGGGAGCGAGCCGCTGGAAGAGTGCGACCAGTTCCTCGGCGTGCGCGTGCGCCTGGTGGTGGTTCAGCACCAGTTCGCGGTTCACCTGCCCCATCAGCGGGTCGTAGGCGTCCAGGTCCCGGCGCAGCCGGCCGGGCTCGCCGACGACGGGAAGGGCCTGGCCGGCGAAGGCGTCGGCCTCCATCAGCGGGTAGCTCCCCGGGGTGACCCAGCCATCGGTGCCGAACACGTCGTAGAGGTACGCGGGGCGACCGCAGGACATCGCGTCGAGCAACGCCCTGCCTTTGCCGACCACGATGTCGGCCGCCGCAATCTCCTCTTCGGGGCGCAGCGACGCGGTCGCCCGACCCACCTGCACGAACTCGAGCCCGGCCGGGGACCAGGCGTCCACCAGGACGCGGCGCACGTCGGACTGCAGGTAGTTGCCGAGCAGCAGCACGCGTTTCGGCCGGGGACGCGGCGCGCCGCGCGGCACCAGCCGGTCCACGTCGATCGGCTGGCGCAGGCGGACCACCTCCTGCGGCACGTCCAGTGCGCGCACCCGCCGCCCGACGCTGTCGCTGAGCACCACCACCACCTTCGCGACGCCGGGGACCAGCGGCGGCATGGACAGATCGAACAGCGTGCCGTGCGCGACGAAGACCTGGGGCACCTTCGGCAACCGGTCGGCCAGCGCGTAGGCCATCCCGCCGTCCTGGGCGAGCACCACGTCGCAGTGCGCGGGCAGGTCGTCGAGTTCTGGCGCGACGGCGATCCCCTGCGCCACCGCGAGTTCGGCCATCGCGCCGAGCTCGGCGGCGTGGATCGTCACCTCATGACCGAGCCGCTGCAATTCCACGGCGATGGTGAGGACATAGGTCTCACTGCCACCGACCGCCGCGAAAGCATTCGTCCCCAGCACCACCCGCATGACCAAAACGCTACCGCAGAACGACTTCCAGACGCGCACGCAGCACCTTGCCACGCAATTTCGGACGGTCGGAAATTGACGTTCCCGCGCACCGGTCTGCCAATGATCAGGCGGGGCTTACGCCTTACCAGCACTGGGATTACCCTGATCAGCCTAGTGGCGTACGCCGCGAATGAGCCGTTTCTCGCGGGACGGTAATCATCGCCCAACGGTCAAATCCCGTTACCGCATGGACCAATTTAGTCGGCAATATCTCGTGGCGAAAGAAATCACCGTGCCGCGGCGCTGTTCTTGGTGGTCTTGGTGATCGCCTTGTCGATAACCTGCAGGGACTTCAGCATCGCCAGCACGAGCTTCGCCAGGTTCTGCGAGCTGGACAGCAGGGCGCCCATCTTCTCGGCGATCTGCTGCCCGTACTGCACGGCGATCGCCACGCACTGCGGGACGGCCGCCGCGACGCTCGCACCGCCGGTCGCCGGAGCGGTGGCCATCGCCTGGGTCATGATCGGGGTGATCTTCCCGGCGGCCTCGCCGACGAGCTGCGTGATGATCTGCTGCGCCTTGCCGATCACGTCGCTCGCGCCCGCCATCGCGCTGGACACGCCGGCGCTCGCCTTGCCGATGGCACGGAGTTCGTCGGCGAGTTCGCCGGAGGTGTTCTGGTATCCCGACGCGGCCGTGCCCGACCAGTTCGGGGTCTCCGTTCCGCTCGACTGCTGGTAGGAACCGGCGAGCTCGGAGACGTTCTGCCCGGTGCTCTGCAAGCTGCCGGAGCTGGACGAGACCGCACCGGGCTCACCGAGCAGTGTTTCCAGCGGTGCGGTCAGGAACGACACGAAGTCGGTCATCCAGCCGAAGCCGGCCGTGGTCAGCGCCGAGAGCGGGTCCGGGCCGGCGCCGAGGACGTCCGCCGCCGCGGTCGCGCCGTAGAGGCCGGCGGTCACCCAGTCGTTGTTCTGCACGGCCGTGGTGGTCGCTTCCAGGTCGGCGAGCAACTGGGTGATCGGTGCAGTCGTTGGTGAAGTCACTGTGCTCCCTCCACGCGCAGTCGGGTGGTGTGCTGGTCTTCGACCTGCTGGTAGGCGTCCGCGGCCCGGCCAAGGCCGGTGCTCAGGTCGTGCACGGCGGAGGATGCGTGCGTGATGGATTCCGTGGTCTTGGCCATGGCTTCGGTCAGCCCGGCGGTGAGGAAACCGACGAAGCTGCCGAGTGCGTTGTCGGGCAGTTCGCCCGGCAGCACGCCCGCGGCGGAGGACAGCTGCGCGGCGAGCCCGCCGACGGTGCCGGCGTGCTTCCGGATCTCGCCCGGCTCGGCCTGGAACTGGTTCGGTGCGGTCATTTGGTGATCTCCGGTGGATTCGCGAAGTAGCTGTCATCGGCCGGGGGCTCGTCGCCCGCCGCGACGGACGGCAGGTTCTGCTTGACGATCTCCAGCGCGGGCCCCTCGCCGACGTACTCGGTCATGATCTCCACGACCTGCGCGCCGGCCGCCTGCTGCGCCTGCCGCGCGGTGGCCAGGATGAGTTGGGCGAGCTGGCCTGCTTCGAGCGCGCGGGCCGCCGGGGTCAGCATGAGGTCTTCGAGTGCGCCGCCGGCGCCGACCACCACCGAGACTTCGCCGCGCGGCGAGGTCGCGTGCCCGCCGGCCTGCCGCAGACTCGCGCTGGCCGCCTGCGCGTTCGCCGCCGCGGTCGCCAGCGTCTTGTCATAGTCCTCGAGCCAGTTGGCTGGATCCACCAAACTTTCCTTCCGTGCTTTCCCGAGGCTCATCGGGGACCGCGGGCGATCGTGGCCATGTCCTCCAGCGCGGCACGCAGTTCCTTCTGCCGCAACGGGTTCACGCTCATCCAGCCGTCGGCCGCGCGGTTCACCCGCATCCTGCCGCGCGGACTGTCCAACCAGGACAGTTCCACACCGGACCGGACTTGCTCGTCGCCGGCGCGGCGGGTCGCGCCGAGCTGGCCGCGGCCGGTCAGCACCGGCAGCAGGCCGACGAGCTGGTCGAGCACCTCCGGGTCGCCGCCGCAGTCACGGACCAGTGCCCGCAGCCGGCGTTCCTGCTCCGCGTCGGTGATCTCCGCGGCGTCGTTCTCGAAGTCCTCGACCAGGCGGGTCGCGGCGCTCACCGCGCGTTCGGGCAGCACGATCGGCATCGACCTGACCGGAGCGACCTCGGGCACCAGGCCGAGCAGCTCACCGGTCAGCGCGGTCTCCGCGACCTGCCGGACCCGCACCGTGCCGGCCGGGTCGTCGTCCAGCGGCTGATGGCAGAGCAGCGCCCGCGACCGGTAGACCATCGCTACCACGCCGATCGTCCCGTCCGGGCCGGTCAGCACGAGATCGACGGTGCCCCGGTACTCGCGCAACGCCGTGACCAGCTCGGCCGCGGCACCAGCCGGCCCGGTCTCGTCGGCGAGACCGCGCATCCGCAGCGCCGCGCCCGCGGTGGCCAGCAGCACCTCGCGCTCGCCGTCGATCCGCCCGAACGACGGCACCCGCAGCGGGAACGGGAATGGCACCCCGGCGTGCGCGGCGAGCAGGTCCAGCTCGACCAAACCGAAGCGCGGCAAGGATTCCGTGTCGTCGAGCAACGCCGTCATGTCTCGGCGCCACCGGTGGTGCGGAACGTCTGCGCGATGTCGGCCTCACGCTCCAGGTACCTGTCGACGGACGCCTTCAGCGCCCGGTGGAAGTCGCCGAGGTCGTTGCCCGCCGCGCTGACGTCCCCGGTGAGCCCGGCCCGACCGGCCGCCTCGCACAGGCGCACGGCCAGGTGCAACGCGGGCGGCGCGGTGCCGAGCATCGGCCGCCGCTCGGCCAGCCTGCTCGCGGAGGCGGCCAGGCCGCCGGTCCGGTCGCCGATTTCGGCGAGCGCGCCGGCCTGCGCGCTGAGTTCCTGCGGTGCGACCTGGTATCCGTGCTGGGAAGCCTGAGAAGTCAACGGAATCACTCCTGTCTGCGCTAAAGGCCGATGACCGGGTCGCTGGCCCGCTCCTCGACGGCGAAAAGTCCCTGGTCGATGGTGGGCAGCCGGTTCTGGTGCTCCTCGTCCCCATCTCCGCTGCCGCGTGCGCCCGCACCCGGCGGCATCATGCCGCCCGCACCGGCCGTACGCGCGGCCGCGAGCTCGGACATCATCCCGGCGGTCCTTGCCAGCAGCGCGCTGCCCAGCGCACTGCCCGCGAGCAGGCCGCCCGCCAGGCCAGGGCCCGCACCGGTGAGCCGTCCCCACGGCACACCGCCGGACACACCGCCACCGCTCAACGCCCGGCCGCCCGCGTATCCGGCCGCGCTGGTCGTCTCACCAGTCGATCCGTACGTGCCCGCCGTGGCCGCACCGGAAGGCGCGATCGAGTTGCTGCTGTCCCGCAGGCTCGACTCGTAGCGCTGCATCACGTGCACCGCCTCGGCCTTCTGCTCGGCAGCCGCGACGTTGGCGACGAACAGGCTGGCGCCGCCACCGGCCACGGCGCCGATGGCCGCGCCCATCAGCGCGCCAGGCCCGGCGCCGATCCCGCCGGCACCCGCACCGGCCACACCGCCGATCACCGCGCCCGCACCGGCCCCGGCCACAGCGGCGGCCACGACGTCCCCGGTCGGGTCGCCGGGTGGCGGCGGCATCGTGTTGCGGGCGACGGCGAGCGCGTCACCGGCGTTCTGGGTGGCGTCCCCGACGGTGCCGGCCCGAGTGCCGATGCCGGAGGTCCGCTCCCCGAGTTCGCCGAGCCGGTTCCCTGCTGGCTCGGCCGCCTGCCCGCTCCAGTTGTCGGGCAGCGCGTCCCGCTGACCACGCAACGCGTCCGCCTGGCCGGTCAGCTCCTCGCTGTGCCGCCCCCACTCCGCGGCGACCCCGCTGACATCGCCAACATCGGCGTTCTGCCACAGCATCTGGTGCAGCTGCTGGTGGGTGTAGGCGTTCCAGTTCGTGCCGTCCGGCGGCACCGGCGAACCGAAGTACCCCTCCCAGACATTGCGCAAGGTGTCCACCACTGGCTGCACCAGCGCGCCGACCGGCCCCGCCTGCTCCAGGCCCGCGGTGGCGGCGCCGGCCAGGTCCTGCACCCCGGCGGACGCGGTGTCGATCACGTTTCCCGGCTCGGTCATGCTCTCTGTCCTCTGTCTATCCCTGCGCGGCGACGGCGAACCCGGCGCCGATCACGCTGCCGTCGGAGCCGCTCGCGGCGTCCCTCGCCTTGAGGTCGGCGAGGATGTTGGCGGAGCTGGTGTACACGTACGGCGGGACCGCGAGACCCAGCCTGGTCACGATCCCGGCCCACGGCCCGGTCGACTGGAAGCCGTTGGCCTCCGAGGGATAGGCCGAACCCGGCACATGCCAGACCGCGGGGCCGCCGGAGTCGCCCTTGTCCAGATACGCCCACGACTGGTAGAGACCGCCGCCGTTGTTGGTGATCCGCCCGTAGTGCGTGCCGGTGCGCGCGCCCGACTTCACCAGCTCGTTGGTGTTGCCCAGTGCGGCACCGAGCAGGTTGAGCTGGGGATCCGGGTTGGGCGCGCCAGGCCCCTGCGGGATCTCCAAGATGCCGGTGATCTCGAGATGCGGCCCCTTCGCGGAGAGCTGCACACCGGGCACGAACTCGATGACCATGTAGTCCTGATAGCCCTGGTTCGCCTTCGGCTGGATGAACCTGGTGTACCCGATCGGCCCGAAGTCCTTGGCGGCCACGTCGTAGACCGCGAACTCGTACGCGTGCTCCGGCGGAGGCGCTCCGGTGGGGTCGGCGCAGTGGCCCGCGGTGATCCCGACCTGGCGGCCGTACTTGTCGGTGCCCACCGGGCCGAGCGTGCAGAAGTCGTGCTCACCCTCGCCGAGGTCCGGCGGCGGTGCCGAGTTCTGGAGATCCCAGAACCCGAGCTTCATGCCGTTGAAGACGGTCTTCGCCTGCGCATCGGCGGCCGCCGCGCCCGAGCACAGGCCCGCGAACAGCACGAACGCCGCGAGCAGCGACATCAGTTTCCGGAACAAGGATCCCCCAGTTGTCAGGTGGTACGAAAACCACACCAGTGCGACGACCGGGAATCATCGGCAATAGTGCTGATATGCGGCGCGCCGCTCAGCCGCGCGGCTCGAACTTGAGCGCGATCTCGATCCGGGACGAGTAGCCGAGCTTGGCCAGCACCCGCGATACGTGCGAATGCACCGTGCGCACCGACACGAACAGCTGCGCGGCGACCTCGCGGTTGGTGCTGCCCCTGGCGACGAGCTCGGCGACCCGGTACTCGGCGTCGGTCAGGCTGGCCCAACCCCGCTTCGGCCTGCTCCTCGGCCCGGTCGCCCCGCGCCGGACGCCGTGCGCGCGGAGTGCGGCATCGGCCCGGTGCAGGTCGCCGTCGGCGGCCAGCGCGGTGTAGCCGTCGATCGCGCTCTGGTAGGTCGCCCGCGCGTCCGCTGGCCTGCCGGACGCGGCCAGCACCCTCGCCGCGTCCTCCGCAGCGCGGGCCGCGGCGAGCGGCGACCCGCCCTCGGTGAACAGCTTGGCCGCGGCCAGCAGCACGTCCACGTCGTCGTCGACAAGGCCCTGGCAGTACACCAGCGCGCCGTACTCGCCCAGCGAATCGCCGTTGCTCCAGTGCCGGATCTGGTCCACCAGCCGGGTGGCCAGCTCCCGGTCGCCGCCCACCACCGCGATCCGCACCAGCGGGGCGCCGATCGCGGCGACCGCGTGGCCGTGGTGCACCCCGACCCCGCCGTCGGCGATGGCGCGCACCAGCTTCAGCGCCCGTTGTGCGTCCCCTTCCGCGTCGGCGACCAGTGCGCGCGCCAGCACGGTGATCTGCTCGTAGAACACCGCCACCCCGCGGCCGACGGCCCGGTCGGCGAGTTCGGCGTGCACGCGGGCACCGTTGAGGTCCCCGCGGCGCTGCAGGATGGTGGCGGCCACCCCGTGCAGCGCGCCCGCCATCCCGTACTGGTCCGGCATCGCCATCGCGGCCGAGACCTCGGCCAGCGCCTCGTCCCAGCGGCCGTTGTTGAACAACGCGAGCGCCGCGACCGTGTGCAGCCAGGCCAGCAGCCCCGCGCCGAGCTCCCGCGCGACCGGCCTTGCCTGCTCGACGGTGTCCAGTGCCACCGGATCCTGGCGGAGGTCCTCGACCACCGCGCGCAGCAGCCGCGACAACAGCCACTGCACGCGGTCGGCCACCTCGATGTCGAGCAGGGCCGCCGACCGGTCCAGCAGTTCGAGCGCCCCGGTGAGATCCCGCGACACGCATCGGCCGATCGCCTGTACGTGCAGCAGGGCCACCTCGACGATCGGGTTCTCCGCGGCCGCCGGGGTCGCCTGCTCGACGCCGCGCGCGGCACCGGCCAGGTCGCCGGTCAACAGGCTGGCGTAGGCGCCGACCGCGGCGAGCAGCCCGGTCAGCTCCCCGTCCGCCCGTTCCGGGTCGAGTACCGCGACGGCACCGGCGGGATCCATTTCGACCAGCGAGACCTGCGCCAGCGCGGCCCGCAGCCGCTGCCTGGTGTGCGCGTCCGGACGCGCGGCGAGGGTGGCGGTGGCCGTGCGGCGGGCTTCGTCGAGCCGGCCCGACCAGAGCTGCGCCTCGGCCAGCGCCGCCCGGATCGCGTGCTGCCGGGCGTCGCCGGGCGGGAACCACGCGACGGCGCGGTCCAGCACGTCCACCACCGCGGGCGTGGGGCGGGTGGCCAGCCGGCCGGCGTGCTCGGTGAGCCAGGCCACAGCCCACGCCGCCCAGGCGTCCACGGGTAGCTGGGCGAGCTGGCCGGCGACCACTTCGAGCGGGACTTCGCGGCTGGCGAGCACCTTCGCCACCGGACCGCGCAGGCCCACTGAGGTGGTCGCCACCGCGTGCCGGACCATCGGCTGCCGCAGCCGCGGCAGCCCGTCCTTGTCCTCGACCAGCCCGAGCGCGGCCAGCCGGCCGAGCCCGGCCAGCACCTCCGCCGGTGCCAGGCCGGAGACGGCGGCCAGCTCGTCCACCGACGTTGGCTCGTCCAGGACGGCGGCGAACCGCAGCAGCGCGAGGTCGTCCCCGGCCAACTCGGCCGCCCAGTCCGTCACGGCCGCCGCGTGGTCGTCCTCGGCGAGCCGGGTCAGCAGCCACGGATTGCCGCCCGCGCCGTCGACCAGCCGCAGCAGGTCCTCCGACGGTTCCCCGCCCGCCGCCTCGGCGAGCACGGCCCGCGCGGCGTCTTCGTCCAGCGGGAGCAGGTCGTGCACGATCGCGAGCCGGTCGAGCCCGGCGAACCGGGCGGGCGCGACCCCGCGATGGCGCCCGGTGACGAGCAGCAGCGCACGGTCGCGGACCTCTTCGGCGAGCCCGTGCAACGCGAGCAGCGTCGCGTCGTCCGCCCGGTGCAGGTCGTCGACGACGACCATGGCCGGCTCGGTCCAGCCCGGCAGCCCGGCCGAAAGCGTGGTGCTGCCGTGCGGCGGCAGCACGGGAACCCGGTACGTCCGCAGGCCGAGGTCCCGCATGGCCGCCGAATGGGCTTCGAGCAGTGCCGTCGTCCCGGCACCGGGATCGGCGCGCAGCATGACCAGTCCGCCACGGCCGGCCCGCGCCGCCGTCGCGGCGTCCGCGAGCAGGCGCATCGACTCGTCTCGCCCGGATATGCCCACATCGACCCCCGCGGAAGCTTAACCGGAACGGCTACCCCGGCGCGCCCTCGGTAGGATCCGGCCGCCATGACTGATCACGCGGGTGGGTCGCCCGGACAACAGGTGCTGTTCTCCACCTCGGAGGAGTACTACCCGGCCGCCAAGCGGGAGTTGCTCGACCTCTACGGCGCGGAGCAGGTGACCGTGGACCGGCTGGGGCCGGACCTCGGCAGGCTGTCCGGCGAGGACGTGCGGCTCGGCCAGGTCGCGGAAGACTGCCGGCACCGGCCGCTGGCCTTCGTCAAGCACCTCACCGCCGAGGTCGCCCGGCTGCCGCTGGAGACGGCCGCCGACCTCGATGCCGTGGCCGAGGCCGTCCAGCGGGTGGCCGGCGGTCCCGGCGAGCTGGCCCTCCAGGCGTGGGTGAGCGGGCAGAACCCGTTGCCCTACGAGACCGCTGAGCTGGCCAAGCGCTGCACGGCGGTGCTGGCCGCGCAGGGGGTGCCGGTCCGGCGCGCCGGCGCGCCGCGGACGTTGTCGCTGTGCGTCACCCAGAGCGGACTGCTGCTCGGCATGGCCACCACCGCGGACCAGCTGAGCGACTGGCCGGGTGGCCGCAGCCGGCTGGCCAAGGGCCGCGACCAGATCTCGCGCGCCGAGTTCAAGTTGGAAGAGGCGTTCCAGACCTTCGCCGTCGTGCCACCGGCCGGCGGCACGGCGGTCGACCTCGGCGCGAGCCCTGGCGGATGGACCCGGATCCTCCGCGGGCACGGGCTCACGGTGTACGCGGTGGACCCCGGCGACCTCGACGACAGGCTGCGCCAGGACCGCGGTGTGCGACACATCCGGACGACCGCGGGCGAGTTCTTCAGGAACGAGCGGCAGCAGTTCGACATGGTGGTCGACGACATGAAGATGGCTCCGGAGCTGTCCTGCCGGATCGTGCTGGACGCGGCGGAGCGGCTGCGTCCTGGCGGCATGGCCGTCATCACGCTGAAACTCTCCCCGCAGCGTCCGGTCGATACGGTGCGGCACTGCCTCGCCCTGCTCGCGCCGCGGTACCGGGTCCGGGCCGCCAGGCAGCTGCACCACAACCGGCACGAAGTGACGGTCGTCGCGGAGCGGCGCTGAATCGCGGAGTTGCTGAGTCACAGACCTGCTCGGCGGCGGGCCAGAAGCCGGATGTTAAACTGCCCGACGGTCGCGTCCAGCACGGCGGCCGCCTTACCGACCGGGGCGAATCGGGCTCGGCACGCTAAGGCTAGGATGACACCCGGTCTGGCCTGGCAGCAGGCATCCCGTCCATGGCGAGGGTGGTCTCCTGCGTCCTGAACTTGTATCGATACGGAGAGTTTGATGTCTAAGCGTTGCGATGTGTGCGGCAAGGAGCCGAGCTTCGGCAGGCAGGTGTCACGCCTTGGCGTCCGCGCCCAGAAGCGGCGGATCAAGGGACGCTCGGCCCGCATGTTCTACCCGAACATCCAGTCGATCAAGACGATCGTCAAGGGCACCCCGGTGCGCATGAAGGTCTGCGTGTCCTGCCTGAAGAAGGGCAAGCTCACCCGCCGTTCCTCGCAGGTGTCCGCGTAGTTCCAGCAGTGAAGGCGCCGCGCGGGGCGTCGAGTCGCATCTCCGCCCTCGCGCAGCAGCCGCTCTCCCTCGGTTGAAACAAGGAGCGGGGCCCGCCCAACCGGGCAGGCCCCGCTCCCTCTGGTTTCCGGGGCCTGGGGGTCACCCCGGAAAGTATTCGATCCGCCGCGACCGGCGGATGCTGGTTCGGCGGAGACCTTACTCGATGCCGGGGATGAACAGAAGCCTGACCCCGGCTCGATGCGCCGACGGCGTTGGCGGAATCCGAACGCCACCGCGGCCCGTCTTGACGATTTGCTGACTTCAGCGGCGCCCTGCCGCGCTTAGCGTTGTCGCTGTGGGCACTGGGGAAGACACCGGGGAAAACACCGCGGGGTCGGACGAGCGACATCGGCTGACGGCCGTGACCGGCACCGTCGGGCTCGGCTTGGACGCGCTGGCCTCGGTGGCATACGGGCCGGAGGCGATCGTCGTGGCGCTGGCCGTCGCGGGCGCCGTCGGCATGGGGTGGACGCTGCCGGTCACCGCGGTGATCGTGCTGCTGCTGGTGGTGCTGGTGGCCTGCTACCGACAGGTGATCGCCGCCTACCCCGACGGCGGTGGCGCCTACACCGTCGCCAGGGAGCACCTCGGCACCAGGACGTCCCTGATCGCGGCGGCCTCGCTGGTGGTGGACTACGTGCTGAACGTGGCGGTTTCGGTCGCGGCCGGGGTCGCCGCGCTGACCTCCGCCTTCCCCGCCCTGCTGCCCTGGACCGTGGAGCTGTGCCTCGGGGTGCTGGCCGCGATCACCGCGGTGAACCTGCGCGGGGTGGTGGCCGGCGCGCGGCTGTTCATCGTGCCCGCGGCGGTTTTCGTCGCCTCGATCGCGGTGGTGGTCGGCGCTGGGCTGGTGCGGGGCGCACCGCTCCACCCACTGCCCGCCACCACCCAGCCGGCCGCGGTGGGTTCGGTCGGCGTGCTGCTGGTACTGGCCGCGTTCGCCAACGGGTGCGCCGCACTGACCGGGGTGGAGGCCATCGCGAACGCGACCCCGTCGTTCCGCGCGCCCCGCGCGGCCAGTGCCCGCCGTGCCGAAGCCTGCCTCGGCGCGCTGCTGGGGGTGCTGCTGATCGGGCTGGCGGTGCTGATCGAGCGCTTCGACGTCCGGCCGGTGCAGGGCCGGACGCTGCTGTCGCTGGTCACCGAAGGCGCGCTGGGCGACGGCGCCGGGTTCGTGATCGTGCAGATCGCCACCGTGGTGCTGCTCGCGCTGGCCGCGAACACCTCCTTCGGCGGGCTGCCGGTGCTGGCCGCCCGGCTGGCCTCGGACGGGTTCGCCCCGCATCTGTTCGGGCTGCGGGCCGACCGGCTGGTGCACCGCTACGGCGTCGGGGTGCTCGCGGTGCTGGCCGGCGGGTTGCTGCTGTTCTCCGGTGGCGAGGTCGGCGTGCTGGTGCCGATGTTCGCCGTTGGCGTGTTCATCGGGTTCTTCCTCTGCCAGGTCGGCATGGTCCGGCACTGGCGCGCCGAACGCGGCCAGGGCTGGCGCGGGCGGGCCCTGCTCAACGGCCTAGGCGCGGTCCTCACCGCGACCGCGGCGGTGGTCGTCACCGCGACCAAGTTCACCCACGGCGCCTGGCTGATCGTGCTCGTCGTACCCGCGCTCGCCCTGCTGTTCGGGCGGGTGCGGGCCGCCTACGACCGGATCGGCGGCCAGCTCGGCGTCGGCGAGCTGCCGGACCGGCCGCGCCGGCTCGACACCCTGGTCGTGGTGCCCGTCGTGGCCATCACCCGGCTGACCTCCGAGCTGCTGTCCACCGCGATGGCGATGGGCCACCGGGTGGTGGCCGTGCACGTCAGCTATCCCGGCGAGTTCGCGGCCGCCCGCGCGATGGAGACCGACTGGTTGTACTGGCGTCCCGAGATCCCGCTCACCGTGCTCGGCTCGAGCCGGCGGGAGCTGGGCCCGCCGCTGACGCGGTTCGTCCGCGACGCGCGGGCGGACCGGGTGATCGTGCTGATCGGTGAGGTCCAGCCAGCGCACCGGTGGGAACGGATGCTCAAGAACCACCGCGGCGCGGTGGTCGCCCGCCGGCTGTCCCGCAGCACCGATGCCGTGGTCTGCCGGCTCCGGTTGCCGTTGCGCCCCGGTCTTGGCAGCCCGAAGATCGCCGAGGCTGAACGGACGCTCAGTCGGCACGGGGCCTGAGCAGGTCTTCGAAAAGGTTGTCCACCAGGCCGCGGGGAATGCTCGACCCGGTCAGCGCGCAGTAGACGATCGGGCCGACCAGTGCGTCCATCGTGGCGTCGGGGCCGAGCCTCGGCGAGACCTCGCCGGCGTCGGCTCCGCGCGCGAGCATGTCGCGTTCCTGGCCGCGGCGTGGACCGAGATAGCGCCGGTGGAAGCTCTTGGCCGTGCCGGGATCGTGCTGCGCCTCGGCGAGCAGCGCGAGCAGGACCTTTCCGGCGGGGTCGCGGGTGACGAACCGCGCGAAGCTCCGCAGGTAGCCACGGATGCTTTCCGCGGTGGGATCGTCCGCCGGGACGGGAATGCGCTTGTCGCTGTCTTCGATGAGCGTGTCGAGCAGGATCTCGACCTTCGAGGGCCACCAGCGGTAGATCGTCTGCTTGGCGACACCGGCCCGACGCGCGATCGCCTCCACGGTCAGCGCACCGAAGCCGTGCTCGACGAGCAGATCGTCCGCGGCATGAAGCACAGCCAGCCGTGCAGCCTCGTCGCGCCGGTTGCCAGAGCGCGCCCTTGGAGACTGAGAGTTCGCTTCGGGCATGCCGGACACAGTACCCAGCAGCGACGCCGTGATCCGCCGCCAGTGCCGTGCTAGTGTCTAGACGCAACGCCGCGTCTAGACAAATTCCCCTCACTGCGAAGGAATGCACATGTCCGAACGTCAAGCCCTGATCATCGGAGCCTCCCGAGGGCTGGGGCTCGTCCTCGCCGACGAGCTCGCTCGCCGCGACTGGCGAGTCATCGCCACGACCCGCCAGAGCGACGGCGAGCTGCAAGCCAATGCCCAGGTCTGGAATGAACGGCTGGAGATCGAAACGCTGGAGCTGACCAGCTCCGAGCAACTGGCCGCGCTGCGCGAACGCCTGGCCGGCCGCCAGCTCGATCTGCTCTTCGTCAACGCCGCGATCGACCGGGGGAACCTGCCGATCGACGAGGTCCCGACCGACATGTTCACCGAGGTGATGGTCACCAACGCGTTGAGCCCGTTGCGCGCCCTCGAAGCGCTCCGCGACCTCGTCGCGCCCGGCGGGACCGTCGCGGTCATGTCCTCCGAGCAGGGCAGCATCTCGCGGAACACCGAGGACGGCTTCGAGCTCTACAAGGCCAGCAAGGCCGCGCTCAACCAGCTGATGCGCAGCTACGCCACCCGCCACGGCGGCGACGGGCAGACCAAGCTGCTCATCGACCCCGGCCACAACCAGACCCGGCTCGGCGGACCCGACGCACCCCTCACACCTCAGGAGAGCATCCCGGCCGTGGTCGACGTCCTCGAAGCACAGGCCGGCGCCCCCGGCCTGCAGTTCCTGGACCGCGACGGCGAAGTCGTCCCTTGGTAGCGGATCATCCGATCAGCCGGTCAGGTAACCGCCGGAGGCGTCGAGGTCGGTGCCGGTGACCGCGCCGGCCTCGGCGGAGGCCAGCCACATCACCACGCTCGCCATCTCTTCGGCCCGCACGATGCGTTTGATCGGATAGCTCTGGGCGATCTGCTCGTAAGTAAGACCGAAGGCTTCCGCAGCGCGGCGCAGCATCGGAGTGTCCACAGCGCCGGGCGCGAAGGCGTTGACGCGGATGTTGTCGGCGGCGTACTCGAGTGCGGCGACCTTCGTCAGCGACGCGACCCCGTGCTTGCTTGCGTTGTACGGGGCGATGGTGGCGAAACCGACCTCCGCCGAGATCGACGCCGTGTTGACGACGACCCCGCCGCCCTGGCGCAGCAGCTGCGGAATCTCGTACTTCATGCCGAGGAAGACGCCGCCGACATTGGTCCGCCACACCTCCGTCATGTCCACAAGGGACTGTTCGTGCAGCCGCACCGCCCGCGGACTTTCGATCCCCGCGTTGTTGAACGCGACGTCGATCCGCCCGTACCGGTCGACGCAGGCCCGCACGAAGTCCCGCACCTGGCCCTCCACCCGGACGTCCGCGTGGCGGTAGGTGGCTTCTCCCCCGCCGGCGCGGATCTGGTCCGCCACCTGGCGGCCGAGTTGTTCCCGGCGCCCACAGAAGAACACCTTGGCACCTTCCGCAGCCATGGCCCGCGCGGTCGCCGCGCCGATCCCCGAGGTGGCTCCCGTGATCAGCACGACCTGGCCGGTGAACCGGCCGTGGCGCCCGGCCGCGGCGGCGGGGGCCGGCAAAGTCACAGCCCCGGCCACGACACCGAGTCCGGCCGCCTGCAGGACGTGTCGCCGGGTCAGGATATGGGACTCCAGCGACGGGATCATCGGTGTGCCAGCCGATCCGGCAGCGG
Source organism: Amycolatopsis nigrescens CSC17Ta-90 (assembly GCF_000384315.1). Taxonomy (GTDB): domain Bacteria; phylum Actinomycetota; class Actinomycetes; order Mycobacteriales; family Pseudonocardiaceae; genus Amycolatopsis; species Amycolatopsis nigrescens. The sequence goes on from NZ_ARVW01000001.1 coordinate 1,750,545, forward strand.
GGCCAGCGGGTAGTGCTGCCAGAAGAACGCGTCCGCGGCGTGCTGGTCGGCGGCGAAGTTGACCGCCTCCACGATCTTCCGCCCGGTGATCCGGAAGGCCAGCGCCCAGGTGATGTCCAGCCCGGCCGGGGTGGTGCTCCACCCTCGATGCAGGTCGACCACCCAGTCGCCGTCCGCCGCGAGGAAGAAGGTTTCGGCCCGGAACCCCGCGCGGCCGAGTTCCCGGAAGAAGGCGAGCACTTCGGCGACCCCGGTCTTCGTGCCGGACAAGGGATGGTGGCCCGGGATGGTCCAGCGGATGTCCGGGGCGAAGAAACGCTCCAGCGCGCGCAGATCGCCACTGGCGTAGGCCTGGTAGTACTCCCGGATCAGGCGGATGTTCGGGTGTACGGCGGTTTCTGTGGCTTCCTCGGCTTCAGCTCTGGCGCCGAGTATGGAAGTGGCGGCCAGCCCGGCCGCACCGACCCCCGCCCCGCGCAAGAAGGCGGCCCTGTTCAGCAGTTCGTGCACCACGTGCTCCTCTCCTGTGGTTCACCACGCAACCACCAGGGGAAACCGCCGTCCAATACCCGCTGTCATGCACCCTGGGCATCACCCGCCCGCCGGGCGGCCTCGACGAAGTCCCGGACCACCGGACGCCGGTCGTCGCGGCGCCAGGCGAGCACCAGCTGGCTGGGCGGCAGGCCGCGCACCGGGACCGCGACCACCCCGTCACGCGTGAAGATGGGCGCGTTTCCCGCCGCCGCAAGGCAAACCCCGACACCGTCGACGAGCGCCTCATAGGTCTCGTCGGTGGTGGTGATCTCCGCCGCCACCCGCACCGGCTGGCCACCGCGCTGCGCGGTGGCCAGCCAGAACTCGCGCAGCCCGCCCGAGGCCGCCGGCAGCGCGAGCCACGGTTCGTCGAGCAGTTCGGTGAAGTCCACCTCGTCCCGGCCGGCGAACCGGTGGCCGCTGGAGAGCAGGAGCAGCCGGGGTTCCTCGGCGACCAGCAGCCAGTCGTAAGGGGCGGGCCGGGGCAACGGAAGCCAGAGAAAGGCGACGTCCGCACTCCGGTCGGCCAGTCCCGCCGTGGCGTCCTCCCAGCCCACCTGTCGCACGACCAGCTCGGCGGAAGGGCGTGCTTCGGCGTAGGCGGCCCGCACCCGCCGCAGCAAACCGCGGCCGAGCGTGGTGGACATGCCCACCCGCAGGCGGGCCGCGGACGCCTCCCGCACCCGCACCATGGCCGCGTCCCAGGCACGCACCAGCTCCCGCGCAGTGGGCAACAACGCCTGCCCTGCGTCGGTGAGCACCACACTCCTGCGGTCGCGCGCGAACAACGCCGCCCCGACCTGCGCCTCCAGCTGGTGAATCTGCCTCGACAACGTCGGCTGCGAGACGAACAACCGCTCCGCTGCCATGGTGAAATGCAATTCCTCGGCGACCGCGACGAAGTAACGAAGATGCCGAAGATGAACGTCCTCACTCATGCACGTCCACCAGCGGTCGTTCGCGGAAGGCGGGGTCGCGGCCGAGGAGCAGGGTGCCGACGACGGCGGCCACCATGAACCCGGCGATGACGAGCATGCCCAGCCGGTAGTCGCCGGTGAGGTCCTTGAGCCAGCCGGTGAGATACGGGGCGACGAAACCGGAGGAGTTCCCCAGTGCGGCGATCACCCCGATGCCGCCGGCCGCGGCGGGGCCGGTCAGGAACAGGCCGGGCAGCTGCCACCACACCGGCAGCGTGATGAAGGCGCCGACCGTGGTGATCGTGATGGCGACCATCACCAGCAGCGGTGACCGGAGGTAGAGCGCCACGCCGAGGGCGGCGGCGGCCGGCAGCAGTGGCACCGCGATGTGCCGGAGGCGTTCCTCGGCGCGGTCGGACTTCCTTGCGTACCACCACATCGCCACCGCGGCCATGCCGGAGGGCACCGCGGTGATCAGGCCGATGTGGAACGTGCTGAGCTCGGCCCCGTAGTCGGCCCGGAAGCCGGCCACGATCTGGGGCAGGAAGAAGGTGAGCGAGTAGAGGCCCCCGCTGATGCCGAACCCGATCATGGCCACCACGTACACCCGGTAGTCCCCCAGCGCCGCGCGCAGGGAACCGCGGCCATGCCGGACGACACTGACGCTCTCCGCGGTGAGGGTGCGGCGGAGCGCGTCGCATTCTCCGGCAGGCAGCCATCGGGCGGTTTCCGGACGGTCCGGCAGGAGTTTCAGCACCAGGAAGGCGAGCAGCACGGCCGGCGCGCCTTCGACCAGGAACATGAAGCGCCAGCCGGTGAAACCGGCCGCGGGCACGTCCATCAGCAACGTGGACAGCGGCGTGCCAACGGCCACCGTGACCGGCACCGCGAGCATGAACAGGGCGGTGAAACGCCCTCGGTGATATCGGGGAAACCAGTCGTTGAGATAGAGGATCATCCCGGGCAGGAATCCCGCTTCGCACGCGCCGAGCAGGAACCGGAGCAGGTAGAAGCTGGTCTCGCCCTGGATGAAAGCGGTGGCCGTGGCGCAGATGCCCCAGCCGAACGTGATCGCCGCGATCCACCGCCGGGCACCGATCCGGCGCAGCACGAGATTGCTGGGTAGTTCGAACACGGTGTAACCGGCGAACAGCAGACCCGCGCCCAAACCGAACGCCGTCGCGCTGAAACCGAGGTCGGCGTTCATCTTCACGGCGGCGATACCGACGTTGACGCGGTCGAGGTAGTTCACGAAAAAGAGAATCGCCATGAACGGCAGCAGCCGTCGCCCGGCACGCCGAACACCGCTGAGCAGAAACGTATCCGGCCCTGGCGCGCTAATGGACACAGAATTCGTTGCCCTCTACGTCGACCATGGTGACGAAGTACTGCCCGCGCTCGCGACCGGTGCGAACTGCCGACGCACCCAGCTCGCACAACTGCGCCACCAGTGCGTCGACGCGCTCCATTTTCGTCTCCAGCGAATCGCCCCTGCCGGTGGCCTGTATGTCCAGATGCAGCCGGTTCTTGACGCGTTTCTCTTCCGGCACACCGATAAAGCAGAGCCGCCTGCCGCTGCTCGGATCCGTCACCGCCGCGAACCGGACCTGCTCACCGACCGGGTACCCCTTCGCCAGCTGGTAGTCCAGCCAGCTCGGATGCCCCTCCGCCGGACTGTCCACGGGATAGTCCAATGCTGCGGCCCAGAACGCCGCCATCCGGTCCGGATCCTGGCAATCGACGACGACCTGGAAATCTCGGGGCACCCCCGCAGTCTGCCAGCGGAACCAGCCGAGCCGCCAGCTCCGTTGACAAAGCGGAACCTTGCTCCGTATAGTTCCGGAACAACGCTCCGCTTTGACCTCTGAAGGGAACACGCCTCATGAGTGAACCGACCTACTCGCCCGCACCGGTCCTCTCGGTCAGCCCGGTCGTACTGCCGTCTCCCGGCCGCGCCGTCGATCTGCAGGTGCGGGTGTCCGCGCCGATGACCGGGAGCGAGCTGCCGGTCATCCTGCTCTCGCACGGCCAGGGCCCCTCGAACAACCTCTCCTCGCTGAACGGCTACGCGCCGCTGGTCGAGTTCTGGGCGGCGCACGGGTTCGTGGTGATCCAGCCGACCCATCTCAGCTCGGCGACGCTGCGCCACCTGAATTCCGACGCTCCGGACGCCCCGATGCACTGGCGGTCGCGGGCCGAGGACATGAAGCGCATCCTCGACCAGCTCGACCTGATCGAGACCGCCGTCCCGCAGCTCCGCGGGCGCCTGGACCGGAGCAAGGTCGCCGTGGCCGGGCACTCGATGGGCGGGCACACCGCGAGCCTGCTGCTGGGCGCGCGGCTCACCGATCCGGCGGACGGCACCGAAGTGAACCTGGCCGAGCCCCGGATCAAGGCGGGGGTGCTGCTCGCCGCGCCCGGCCGGGGCGGCGACGCCGTCACCGAGTTCGTGGCCGAGAACTACTCCTTCTTCTCGACCATGGACTTCGCCGAGATGACCACGCCCACGCTCGTGGTCGCCGGCGACAAGGACACCTCGACCCACCTGACGGTCCGGGGCGCGGACTGGCACGCCGATCCGTACTTCCTGTCCCCCGGCCGCAAAACCCTGCTCACCCTGTTCGACGCGGAGCACGGGCTCGGCGGGATCTCCGGCTACGACGTCGCCGAAACCACGGACGAGAACCCCGAGCGAGTGGCCGCGGTCCAGCGATTCACCTTGGCCTACCTGCGCACCGAGCTCTACCCCGGGGACACCGCTTGGCAGGCGGCAAGTGACGCGCTGACGACCGGGCCCGACCCGCTCGGCCGGATCGAAGCCAAGCAAGCGCCGGCTAGGACTGGCGGCGCGCGCTGAGGATCGCCGCTGGAGCGTTCCCGTCCGGGTCGAGCAGCTGCTGGGCTTCAACCGTGAAACCGGCATCGCGCAGCCAGGTCGCCACTCGGGCCGGATTGCGGCGGTGGACGTGGACCTTCATCGGATGGCCGCCGTAGCCTTCCGTCTTCAACCGCGACTCGTTGCCGACGTGGAACAGGAGTTGCAGCGGGCCGCCGGGACGCAGGGCCCGGTGGAAGTGTCCGAGCACGGTGGGCACTTCGTGGTCGGGAACGTGGATCAGCGACTGCCAGGCGAGCAGTCCGGCCACCGAGGCGGCCGGCAGGTCCAGGTCCGTCATCGAGCCCACCTCGAACCGCAGGCCGGGGTGGTCGCGCCGGGCCACGTCGATCATCACCGGCGAGAGGTCGATGCCGAAAGCGTTGGCCCCCAGCTCGTTCAGGTGCGCGGTGACGTGGCCGGGTCCGCAGCCCACGTCCACCACCGGCCCGCCACCGGCGGCGCGCACCAGGTCCGCGAACAACGCCAGCGCCGCGCGCAGATACGGCTGCCCGGCGATGGCGTCGCGCAGTTGGTCGGCATAGCTGACCGCGACCGTGTCGTAGGAGGTCCTGGTGTCCGCCAGCCAGCCGTCCGCGTTCATGGGTGGCACGGTAGGCCACCGTGTCACGGGGTGCGGCCGGTGATGGCCACTATCCGGTCCAGCAGCGGGGCATCGGCAGGGACCTCGACCGCGGTACCCCACAGGCCTTCGACGGGGGCGCTCGGCACGAACGCGGCAACGTGGTCGAAGCAGGCTCGCAGCGTCTCGCCGGGTAGCTCGAAGGGCAGGCCGGTGGCCTTGGCGAGGTCCCAGCCGTGCACCACCACCTCGGTGAACGCGATCTTGCCCCACAGTTCGTTCGCCAGTTCCAGTCCGATCACCGTGGCCCGGCCGGTCCAGGCCGCCGGGTCGTCCCACGCCTCGCCGAGCACCCGCAGCTGCCCGGCGAGGCGTTCCCGCCGGCCGTCGCCGAGGCCCACCACGGCAGGTTCGCCGACTTCCTTGCGAGCGACCGCGGTGAAGCCAAGCGACACCTCGTCGAGGTGGCCGATGAGGTCGCCGACGTCGTACTCGGCGCAGGGGGTGGGGCTGGTGAGCTGGTCGTCGGCGATGCGGTCCAGCAGGGTGATCATCCGGTGGCAGGCCGGCTTCAGGTCGATCACAGGTCCTCCTTCGTCCGCGTGCCGGCACCCGTTCGCCGGCACTCACCAGAGACGTCGGAGCCGCCCCGCCGAACCGGACACCGGACCGGGTGGTGGGGCTGTCCCCCTGCCGCGGCCGGGAGTCAGCCGCATTCTTCGGCCCCGCACCGGATGGTCTGCTTGCGGCGGGGAGCACATTCGACAGCCGAGAGGTGCGGCAATGCGTTTACGAACAATCGGCCTGATTTCCGCGGTTTCGATGACCGGGTTCGTCCCGGTCACCGCGGCGGCGCGAGACGGTTCCGCGGAAACACCGCGGACAGCGGCGACTGCGGCGACTTCCGGGATCGTCTGGGGCGAGTGCCCGGAGTTTCCACCGCCCGCGCGAAGTTCACCGGCGGCGGGCGCGCTCGAATGCGGCACGCTGACCGTACCGTTGGACTACCAGCGTCCGGCCGGGGAGACGATCGATATCGCGGTGTCCCGGCTGCGCAGCGGCGATCCGGCGAGACGGCGCGGCGTCCTGCTCGTCAATCCCGGCGGCCCCGGACTGGCCGGGCTCGACCTGCCCGTTTCGATCGCGGACCGGGGCGCGCCGGAGGAGTTGCTGAAGTCCTACGACCTGATCGGTTTCGACCCGCGCGGGATCGGCCGCAGCAGCCCGGTGACCTGCGACCTGGCTCCGGACCAGCTGACCACCGCGTTCGGCACCTACGCCGAGGGGCCCGAAGACGTTGCGCGCCAAGCCGGAGAAGCCGACAAAATCGCGAAGCAGTGCGTCGCCAAGGGCGGGGACCGCCTTCCGCACCTGACCACCCGCAACACCGCCCGCGACCTGGACCGGATCCGCGACGCGCTCGGCGAAGAGCGGATCTCCTACTTCGGCACCTCGTACGGCACCTACCTCGGGGCGGTGTACACCGAGCTTTTCCCGCAGCGCGCCGATCGTTTCCTGCTGGACAGCGCGGCCAGCCCGCGGCGGATCTGGCGGGAGCAGTTCCGGAGCTGGGGGCCGGGCACCGAAATCCGGTTCCCCGACTTCGGGAAGTGGGCGGCGGCCCGGCATGAGCAGTACCAGCTCGGGCGCACCACCGGCGAAGTGCGGGCGAAGTACTTCGAACTCGCCAACAAACTGGACAGCACGCCCGTCGACGGCGTCAACGGGGACGTGTTCCGGCAGCTGACCCGCTTCGCGCTCTACAGCGATGCCGGTTTCGCCGGGCTCGCGCAAACCTGGCAGGCACTGGCCGGCGGGAACGCCGAAGCCCTCCGGAACGCCCAGTCCGGCCCGCCCGCGCCGAACGACAACTTCGTCGCCGGGTACCTGGCTGTCACCTGCAGCGACGTGTCCTGGCCGCGGTCCATCGAGCACTACCAGAACGCGGTCGAACAGGACCGGAAGCGGTACCCGATGGTCGGCGGCATGACCGCGAACATCACCCCGTGCGCACGCTGGCCGTTGGCACCGCTGGAGGAACCGACCGAGATCACCGGCAAGGGACCGCGGAACATCCTGCTGCTGCAGAACCTCCGCGATCCGGCCACGATCTACTCCGGCGGTCTCGAACTGCGCCACCAGCTCGGTACCCGCGCCAAGCTGGTCACGGTGGACAAGGGCGGGCACGGCGTCTACCTCGGCGAAGGCAACGCCTGCTCGGACAGGCTCGCGACCAGCTACCTCGTCGACGGCAGGATGCCGGATCGCGACCGCTTCTGCGCCACCGGATAGCGGACGAAGGTGGCGCGGTAGGCGTTCGGGCTGGTGCCGACGACACGCTTGAAGCGGTCGCGAAAGGCAGTGGGGGAACCGAATCCGACCTGGCCGGCGATGCGGTCGACGGAGTGATCGGTCATTTCCAGCAGGTACTGGGCCCGGCGGATGCGGGCGCGCAGCAGCCATTGCAGCGGGGTGCTGCCGGTCTGCTCGCGGAAGCGGCGGTTGAGGGTCCGGGTGCTCATGCCGGTGTGCGCGGCGATGTCGGCGAGGGTGAGTTCCCTGGTGGCGTTGTCCTCCAGCCAGCGCAGCACGGGTTCCATGGCGGACCCGCGTGGCACCGGTGGCTGGTCGTGCACGATGAACTGGGCCTGGCCGCCTTCGCGTTCCAGCGGCATCACCGACAGCCGGGCGGTGTCCGCCGCGACCGCGGATCCGTGGTCGCGGCGGACCAGGTGCAGGCACAGGTCAAGGCCGGCCGCCGCACCCGCGGAGGTGAGGAACTGGCCGTTGTCGACGTAGAGCACGTCGGGATCCACCGTTATCCGTGGATGACGCGCGGCCAGCTCGTCGGCGCCGCACCAGTGGGTCGTCGCGCGGTGCCCGTCGAGCAGCCCGGTAGCGGCGAGGATGAACGCCCCGGAACAGATGGAGGCGATCCGGGTGCCGTCGGCCGCGGCACCGCGGAGCGCGTCGAGGACCTCGTCCGGGACCGGGGCGGTGGCATCGGCGCAGCCGGGCAGGATGATCGTGTCCGCCTCGGCCAGTGCTTCGAGCCCACAGGGCGGGCGCAGGGTGAACGCTTCGGCCTCGACCGCCGGGGTGGCCGCGCAGACCAGGACGCGGTAGGCGGCCCGCCCGTCCGGGAGCCGGGTGCGGGTGAACACCTCGATCGGCGTGGCCAGATCGAAGGCGACGACGTTGTCCAGTGCGAGGACGGCCACGGTGTGCATGGCAAGACCATAGGACTGCGGTGAATCCCGGCCCGACGCGGTGACCTGCGAAATCGATCCGGTTGCCGACGCGAAGTGCGCTGGCGAGAATCCGTTGCCGAATGGCAATCCAGCCTCTTGCCGATCCGGCGTTCTTACCGAGCCGGAGCCGATGATGCGGAAGTCGTGGGTCCCGGTACGCCAGACAAATTGATCATTCCGAAGCAGTCGACGGATGGTCTAACCAGCGGTTTGCCGCAGATCTACCGACACCTGATCAGAGCCACCTCACGGGAAGTGGGGTTAGCTGGCTGATAGCGCTGTTTTCGGCAGGACGGTGCGCACGACGTGGTCGGGGGCGTCGAGCCAGATCCACTGGCGATGGTCGGCGGTAGCGAAACCGAATCGTTCCTGACTGGGTTCCCCGGCGTCGTGCCACCAGTCGTAGGCGCCCTCGATCTCGTTCCAGAGTTTGCGGGGCCCGAGCTGCCGTGCCCGGTACGGGACACGGGACTGGGTGAGGTCCACATCGATTTGCGCCCAGGACTTGGTGGCTGCGTCGTCGAGTTCGAGGCGGTGGTGCCGGTCGCCGCGAGCGTCCCAGTCGATGTGCAGGTAGACCTGCGGCACCCGTGCGCCGATCGCGAACCGGGCCTGGCCGGGGCTGACGATGCGGTGGAAGTCGTTGCCGTAACAGCCGGTGTCGGTGAATTCCGCGCGCTGGATGTCGGCGGCGTCGGGTTCCCACTCGAAGAGGGCGGGATGCTGGGAGCGGATGCGCATGAAGGACAGATCGTCGATGAACCGGCCCGTACCGTGGCCGTGGTCGTCGAGGTCCAGGGCGAGCATGGCGCCGTTGAACCAGTCGGTGGCCCAGGGGGTGACCAGACGCCCGCCGGGGCGGAGCTGGTCCAGCCACGGGCCGGGGACGGCGTCGTTCACCGCGGCGGTCGCGATCACCCGGTCGTAGGGGCCGTCGGCCGGGTATCCCTGCAGCCCGTCGCCGGTGACGACGTGCGGTGAGTAGCCGGTGGTGGCGAGGGCGGACCGCGCCTGGTCGGCGACGGCGGGGTCGACCTCGATGGTGACGACACGGCCCTGAGTGCCGGCGCGCCTGCTCAGGTGGGCGGCGTTCCATCCGGTGCCGGTCCCGATCTCCAGCACGGCGTGGCCGGGCCGCACGTCCAGCGCGGTCAGCATCGCGTCGACCACCGAGGGCATGCTGCAGGAGCTGGTGGCGCTCACCGCCTCGGTGCCGGGATCGGCCCCGGCGTTGACCTGGGTGACCAGGAACCGGTCCTCAGCGATCGCGGCCTGCCAGCCGTCGGGGTCCTCGGTCCGCGAGAGCCGGACCAGATCCTGGCGGCCGGGCCGGGTGATCCAGATCGTCCCCGGCACGAACGCGTCCCGAGGAACCTCTGCGAGCAGCGCGTGCCACCCGCCCAGGTCACTTTTTGTCATCGTCGCTGCTGTCGCCTCGATCGTCTGTGCTGTGCCGGCCGCCGCTGGATTCGTCGACGTCCTTGGTGTTGCGGTCCTCGTAGTTGTCGACCTTCCCGTCGCCGGTCGCGTCCGGCCCGCTGCGCTTGCCCATGGCCCACCTCCCGTGTCGGGGTGTTCACTTTATGCAGTTATCGCGGGAACTGGGCAAGGCCCGTCACCCCGGCGCAGTAACTGTGTTCGCAGCGTGCCGATGATGTCCCGGGGCTGGAGACGGGTGCGACGGTGAAGTCTTCGCGCCGAATCCGTCGTCGGCGGTCGACCCCCGATGACTAGCCTTCCACGCGTGACAGATGACGAGGACGAGCAGCAGGGAGAGCCTTCGAAGCTGTTCAACCCGACCATCATCGAGACCGCCGACGACACCGACGAGCAGTACCGGGGCACCGGAACGGCCTGGAAATACTGACGCCGGCCGTTAGCCGGTCGGCCGGCGGCCGCGGAAGCGGGCCAGTGCGCTGAGCAGTCCGATCGCGCCGAGCCCGAGCAACGGCCACGCCCACAGCCGCCGGATCATCAGCGCGTCCTCGCACGCGAACTCCACCGCGGCCGGCGGTGCCGAGCTCACCCCGAGTTCCCTGTTCAGCTCGCCCGCTCTGGTGAACAGCTCGAGCCGTTCGGTGTCGGTGCTGAAACCGGTTCCGCAGGTCACCGTGCTTCTGGACAGATCGACCGCGACCGGGAGAGCGAGGCAGACGACCCCGGTCACCAGCAACGCGCCCGCGAGCAGGGCGAACAACACGCGGCCTTTCACGAGGGCGATCCTAGATCGGCGGAGCCGGGAGGGGTCCCGGTTCCGCCATCCCCGCGCAGCCCGGCTTTCCGGACCTTCCCGGATCCGGTCCGCGGCAACGCGTCGAGCAGTTCGAGCTGGGCCGGGATCTTGTACTTCGCCAGCCTGGGGCGCAGGAACTCGCGCAGCTCGTCGCGGGTCAGCCGCAGACCGGGACGGCACACCACGAACGCTTTGCCTACCTCACCCCACTTCTCGTCCGGAACCCCCACCACCGCGACTTCCGCGACGGCCGGATGTTCGAAGATCACGTTCTCCACTTCGGCCGGGTAGACGTTCTCGCCGCCGGAGATGAACATGTCCTTGACCCGGTCGACGAGGTAGAGGTGGCCCTCGTCGTCGGTCACGCCCACGTCGCCGGAGCGGAACCAGCCGTCCTCGGTCCGCGACTCGGCCGTGGCGTCCGGGTTCCGCCAGTAGCCGGGGGTGACGTTGGGGCCCTTGACGAGCACCTCGCCTGGTTCGCCGGGCGCGGTGTCGGTGAGGTCCGGGCGCACGACGCGCACCTGGGTGAAGAACACCGGCACACCGGCCGAGCCCACCTTGCGGAGGCTTTCGCTCGCTTCCAGGAAGGTCGCGCCCGGCGCGGTTTCGGTCATGCCGTAGCCCTGGCAGAACACCAGTCCGCGTTCCTGGTAGGTGCGAATGAGCGACTCGGGAACGGCGGCACCGCCGGACATCACCGTGCGCAACGAGGACAGGTCGGCATCGGCCCAGCGCGGCGAGCCGGCGAGTTCGGCGAACATGGTCGTCACGCCGAACATCCAGGTGATGCCCAGCTTTTCGATCAGGTGATAGCAGGTGTCCACGTCCCAGCCGGGCATGAGCACCGAGCAGCCGCCCTTGATGAACGTCGGGAGCAGGGTCTGGTTGAGCGCCGCGACGTGGAACAGGGGCGCGCTGATCAGGGTGCGGTCGTCGGCGGCGAGGTCGACGCCGACCAGCAGGTTGCAGGTGTTCCACACCAGATTGCCGTGCGTCAGCATCGCGCCTTTCGGGCGGCCCGTGGTGCCCGACGTGTAGAGGATGAGCGCGGTGTCGTCCAGCCGCACCGGCACGTCGATCGGCGCGGCATCTCCTTCCGAGCCTTCCTCGAGCCAGGGTTCGTACGCGAACTCGCCGGGAGCGGGGTCGGTGAGCGCCACCACCCGCACCGGCCGTTCAGCTATCCCCCGCACCACCTCCGCGCATTCCGGGCCGTAGATCAGCACCGTGGCGCCGGAGTCGGCCAGCAGGTAGGAGATCTCCGGTGCGGCCAGCCGGAAGTTCAGCGGAACGAAGATCCCGCCGAGCAGGTGGGTGGCGAACATCGTCTCGGCGAACGCGACGTGGTTCGGCCCCAGATAGGCGACCCTGGTCCCCAGGCCGACGCCCGCCGCCCGCAGCCGGAAGGCGAGTTTGGCGGTGCGGACGGCGAATTCGGCGTAGGTGATCGACCTGTCACCGAACACGAAGGCCACCCGGTCCGGTGTCATCAGCGCCCGCCTGGCGGGCCAGCCGCCCAGTCCTTCGTTCCGCATCACGGCTCCTTCACCGAATTCACCGAATTCACCGAGGCCAGGTCGTGCCGGCTGGTTTCGGGCAACAGCAGGACGCATACCGCGGCCAGCGCGCAGAACGCGGCGATCGTACCGGACACCGCGCCGGTACCGAGGCCCAGCTTTTGGAGCTGGGCGAAGAACACCGGCGCCAGTCCCCCGCCGACGCTGGCGAGCTGGTAGCCGAGTGACGCACCGGTGTAACGAGCTCCGGTGCGGAACAGCTCGGTGTACAACGCGGCGAGCGGTCCGTACATCATGGGATGCACCACGGCCTGGCCGAGCACCAGCGCGAGGGTGAGCAGGACGCGGTCGCCGCTGTCGATCATGGGGAACAGCACGAAGCCGTAACCGGCCATCACCACCACCCCGGCCAGCAAGACCGGTCGGCGGCCGAGCCGGTCGGAGACCGCCGACCACCCGATGATGCCGACTACGGCGCAGGCCGACGAGACCGTGATGCCGTTCAGCACGGTCTGCCTGGTGAAGCCGGCCTGCACACCGTAGGCGAGCACGAAGGTGGTCAGCGTGGCCTGGGCGACGAAGGCGGCCAGCCCCGCGCCGATGCCGAGCAGCAGGGGGCGCGGGTGGTTCCGCAGTACCTCGAACAACGGCGGCCGTCGAGAAGACCGTCCCTGCTCCCGCTGCGCGGCACGGAACACCGGGGACTCTTCGACCTTCAGCCGCACGAACACGCCCAGCCCGAGCAGCACGATGCTGAGCAGGAACGGAACCCGCCAGCCCCAGGCCAGGAACGCCTCCTCGCCGACCACGGCGGCGGTGCCGGTGAGCGCCGCGGTGGACAGCAGCATCCCGCAGGGCGCGCCGGCGTTGGTGAAACTCGCCCACAGCCCGCGCCGGGAGGTGGCGTGCTCGGCCGACATCAGCACGGCGCCGCCCCATTCGCCGCCGACGGCCACCCCTTGCAGCACCCGGAGCAGCACCAGCCCGACCGGCGCCAGTGCACCGATCTGCCGGTAGGTCGGCAGCACCCCGATCAGGAAGCTGGCCACGCCCATCAGCACCATGGTCAGCACCAACATGCGCTTGCGGCCGAGCCGGTCGCCGAAGTGACCGAAGATCACCCCGCCGAGCGGCCGGGCGAGGTAGCCGGTGGCGAAGGTGCCGAGACTGGCCACGGTCGCCACCAGCGGGTCGAGACCGGTGAAGAAGACCTGGCTGAAGACGACGGCGGAAGCCGTGGCATAGAGCAGGAAATCGTAGTACTCGATCACGCTGCCGAGAAAGCTCGATGCGACGGCGCGGCGGAGCTGTGCTGGCTCTGACATGGCTGAAACCCTCGTCGTTCCAGGCACCACCGGCGCCGTGCGGATAGCGGACGGTCCGAAATGGACTAGCTTCCCGGCCGGCGCCCGGCGAGGTCGAAGGGACGCGGATAGGGGGACGGCCGGTAGTCGACGAAGGCGTGCGCGACACCGGGCTCGGCCGCGCCGGCCAACGCGTTCATCGCGGCCGGTCCGGTGTCGCCCCAGGTTCCGGCGCGGACGCGACGCTCGAGCGCGTGCAGCGCGGCGAGTTGCTCGCCGGTGGTGAACGCGCAGTGCCCGGCTCGTTCGACCGTGGACTGCCGCAGCAGCCCGGCCGAGCCGGCCTTCGTGACGGCGTCGCGGTGGGCGCGCAGCACCTGCACCGGCACCAGCGCGTCGCCGGTGGTGTGGAGGTCCAGTTGCGGTTTGGTCAGCGCGCCGGTGAAGGCCACGTTGCGCGTCAGGTAGCCGACGGCCGCCGGATCAGCGCTGATCCGCGGGCCGTTCGCCAGCGCTGCCAGGTCGTCGCGAAGGGACAGGCCGGCGGCTCGGTAGAGGGCTTCGACTTCGGCCGAGTAGGGCGAACGGGCGAGCATCCGCCGGTAGTCGACCCCGGTGTTCCAAGACATATTGCCGCCCGCGCGGCTTTCCGCCTCCTGGCGCCAGTTCATCGCCACCGTGAAGAACTGGCTCAGCGCCTGGTACTGGTTGCGCTCTTGTTCTGCCCAATCGGTCTGGCTGGGGTCGTTGTAGCCGGGGATGTTGTGCAGGGCGGCGGTCAGCGCGATCCGCGCCCGGCCCTGCGGGGTGGTCTGGGCGGTGCCGACCGCGCCCGTCATCGTCGCGGCCGCCTCGGTCGCGGCGGCCTGGTCGGGAAAACCGGTCAGTGCCACCTCGGCGCCGGGGGCCAGCAGGGTCTTCGCCGCATAGGCCGCGTCGAGGGTGCTGTTCCAGTTCGCGACGCCGCCGTGCACCAGTCCGCACATCGACACCGAACCGTCGATCCGCCCCGGGTGCCGCTCGGCGATGGTGGTGGTGACCAGGCCGCCGTAGGACTGACCCCACGCGAACGTCCGCTCGGCCTTGCCGAACCGCGCGGTGAACTCGTCCAAAGTAGACAGTTGGTCGGGCACGGCCTGCTCGACGGCCCAGCCCGTGGTGGCATAGGACGAACCGATCAGGGCGTAGCCTCGGTCGAGCGCGGCCGCCGCGGTTTCTCCGGTCGGCGCGTCCTGCGCGGGATTGGGCGCACCGGACGGCCGGTAACCGTGGCTGAATAGCAGCACGGTGCCGTTCCAGTTCGCCGGCACGTCCATCACCCAGGTCGCTCCGCTGGCCAGCCGTCCCTCGTAGTGGCCGGAGGTGGCGGCCACCTCAGACACTGCGGCCGGTGCCTCGGTGACCAAGGCGAGCATTGCCACCGAGGCACCGGCGAGGACCCTGCCGTACAGACGAGGCTTCATCTGCGTTCTCCTCCGCTGGTTCAGGCGTAGTGCCGGTAGACGGCTCGGGCGACGCACGCGGGCTTGTCGGTTCCGTCGATCTCGACGATGAAGTCGACCAGCAGCTGCACGCCGTCACCGGAGACCTCCTCGACCGATGCGACCTTGCCGGCCAGCCGGATCTTGCTGCCGACCAGTACCGGGCTCGGGAACCGCACCTTCTCCAGCCCGTAGTTGAGACTCATCCGCACGCCCCGGATGTCGAGCAGTTCGCCGAACAACGGGATCAGCAACGACAGGGTCAGGTACCCGTGCGCGATGGTGCCCCCGAACGGGCCGTCCTTGGCCCGTTCGGCATCGGTGTGGATCCACTGGTGGTCGTTCGTGGCGTCGGCGAAGGTGTGCACCCGGTCCTGGGTGACCTCCAGCCACCCGCTGTGCCCGAGATCCCGGCCGGCGAGTGCCCCGAGTTCTTCGATCCCGCTGACGGTGATGGTCACGGCCTTCTCCCTACTTCGTCAGGCCGAGCAGCCCGGCCGCGTTGTCCTTGAGAATCTTCGGGCGTACCTCGGGTTTGATTTCGAGCTTGGCGAAATCGGCGAGCCACCGGTCCGGCGTGAGCACCGGGTAGTCCGAACCGAACAGCACCTTGTCCTGCAGCAGCGAGTTGGCGTAGCGCACCAGCAGCGGCGGGAAGTACTTCGGCGACCAGCCGGACAGGTCGATGTAGACGTACGGCTTGTGCGTGGCGACCGCCAGCGCCTCGTCCTGCCAGGGAAAGGACGGGTGCGCCAGTATGATCCGCAGTTCCGGGAAGTCCACCGCGACGTCGTCGACCAGCATCGGGTTCGAGTACTTCAGCCGGATCCCGCCGCCACCGGGCACCCCGGCACCGATCCCGGTCTGTCCGGTGTGGAACAGGGCCGGCACGCCCAGCTCCTCGATCACCTCGTACAACGGGTACGCGAGCGGGTCGTTGGGCGCGAAGCCCTGGATGCTGGGGTGGAACTTGAAGCCGCGGACGCCGTGCTCGGCCACCAGCCTGCGCGCCTCCCGCGCACCCGCCCTGCCTTTCCACGGGTCGACGCTGGCGAACGGGATGAGCACGTCGGGATGCTCGGCGCAGCCGCGCGCGACCTCTTCGTTGCTGATCCGCGGATGCCCGGTGGCGTGCTCGGCGTCCACGGTGAACACCACCGCGGCCATCCGGCGGGATCGGTAGTAGGCGGCCATTTCCGGGATCGTCGGCTGCCGGTGCCCTTCGGCCTTGAAGTACCGCTCCGACGCGCCGAACAGCTCGGGGCTCAGCGAGCCGTGGCCGTCCTGGGCTACCTCGGCGTGCGTGTGCACGTCGATCGCGACCAGTTCCTCGATGTCGATCGCCATGTCACGCTCCCGGGACAGCGGGCGCAGCGGGCGCCGGAATGCCGTAGGACTCCGGTTCGGCGCCGACACCGCTGTGCCAGGACCCGGCGATCGCCGCCGCGCTCCAGCCACCGTCGGCGTAGGCGGTGGCCTTCTCCCGCGGATGCGACCACAGCGCCAGCTTGTCCCCACCGATCCCGATGGCCTGGCCGGTCACCCCCTCGGACTCGTCGGAGACCAGGAAGACGATCAGGGACGCGACATCCCGCACGGTGCCGAGCCCTTCGCCTTTACGCAGCCATTCCGGAAGCGGCCGCCCGGTGCGCTCGGCCTCGGCGATGACCGGCGCGAACGCGGGAATGGTCCTGGTCATCTCGGTGGCCGCCACCGGTACCACGGCGTTCACCCCGACCTCGGCCTTGGCCAGTTCCATCGCCCAGGTGCGGGCCATCGCGACGATCCCGGCCTTGGCGGCGGAATAGTTGGTCTGACCGAAGTTCCCGCGCTGCCCGGCCGGCGAGGAGACCAGGATCAGGCGACCGCCGGTGCCCTGTTCCCGGAAGCGCGCCGCGGCCGAGCGGGCACAGGTGAACGTGCCGCGCAGGTGAACGTCGATGACCGCGTCGAAGTCCTCGTCGGTCATCTTCCACAGCACCCTGTCGCGCAGCACGCCCGCGTTGGTCACCATCGCGTCCAGCCGCCCGAACGCTTCGACCGCGGTCGACACCAGCAGCTCCGCGACCTCGGCCCGGCCGACCGGCGCCACCACCGGCACCGCACTGCCGCCGGTCGCGGTGATCGCTTCGACGGTTCGCCCCGCCGCCTCGGCGTCCACGTCGTTGACCACGACGGCCGCACCCGCGGCGGCGAGCGCTTCGGCGTACGCCCTCCCGAGCCCGCGCCCGCTACCGGTGACGACGGTGACCTTGCCGGACAGATCCATCTGGTCGTCCTCTCTCGAACTCCACGTTGAAGCATCAACAACATAGGGCGAATTCGTGGCGGCCGTCAATGATTTGCCCAACTTCAGGCCGGCGGACTACGCTGATCCGGTGACCGACAGCCATCCCGACAGCGCACCGGCCGCCGCCCGGCCCCAGTCCCTGATGCTCAGCTTCCTGGGGCTGTACGTGCTCGGGCGGGACACGGCCGTCTACTCCGGCAGCATCATCGACGTCTTCGACCGAGTCGGCGTCTCCGAGGAAGCGGTCCGCTCGACCCTCACCCGGATGGCCAAACGGGGCCTGCTCACCCGGCACCGCAACGGCCGTCGTGTCTACTTCGGACTGACCGCGCGCGCCACCGAGGTGCTCTACGACGGCGAGCGGCGGATCCACGAAACCGGTGCGGTCAACCGGGACTGGGACGGCAACTGGACGCTGGTCAGCTTCTCCCTGCCCGACACCAGGCGAAGCGATCGGCACGACCTGCGCTCCCAACTGATCTGGGCGGGCTTCGGCATGCTGCAGAACGGGTTGTGGATCGCGCCGGGGATCAAGGACGCCGCCTCGATCGTGGCGGAGCTTGGGCTCACCGACAACGTCACCGTGTTCACCGCTCAGCACGCCAAGCCGACCGAATCCGCCGACCTGGCCGGCAAGGCGTTCGACATCGACGCCATCGCTGCGCGGTACCGGACCTTCCTGGCCAGGTGGGACACCCGCCGTCCGCTCCCGTCGGCCCCGGACGACCTGGCGCGGCAGCTGCTCCTGCACTCCGACTGGCTCCAGCTGGTGCGCCAGGACCCGCACCTGCCCGCCGAGCACCTGGCCGCCGACTGGCCGGCCATCAGGGCCGAGCGGGTCTTCCACCGCCTGGACGGGCGCTACCGCACCAGCACCGCCCGGATCGTGGCCGAGGTGATCGACGAGATCCCCGCACCCGGCTGACCTCGCGGACACTTGCCGTTCCCGGCCGGACTGGCGAAACTGTGCTCATGACGGGACAGGTCGACCTCGCCGGGGACGAGTACTTCGCCCTGCGGACGTTCCGCCGGGACGGATCGCCGGTGTCGGCGCCGATCTGGCTGGCGCCCGCCGAAGGGCGCCTGTACGCGTACACACCGATCCGTTCCTGGAAGGTGCTGCGCCTCCGGCGGGACCCGAGGGTCGAGTTCGCACCTTCCGATTTCGGCGGCGAACCGCACGGCCCGTGGCGGACCGGGCGCGCACGGGTGCTTCCCGCGTCGGAGCTGCGCGTCGCCAAACGCGCGATGACCGCGAAGTACCGGAACAAGTTCCGCTGGTTCACCATCGTGACGCTGCTCGGCCGTGCACGGAAGCGCGGCGGACGCGCCGTCGGGCTCGAAATCACCCTCGACCCCGCGGGGTGAGCTATCGAGCGGGCAGTGCGACGCGGGTTTCGGCAAGTACCGCGAACAAGTCACCGAGCTGGTCAACGCGGTCGAGAACGTCGTCGGCGGTGAACACCAGTTGGGACGCGCGCCGGCAGGATCGGACCTCGTCCCAGGTGACCGGGGTGGACACGGTCGGCTGATCACGGCCGCGCAGGGAGTACGGCGCGACCGTGGTCTTGGCGGGGTTGTTCTGGCTCCAGTCGATGAACACCCGGCGGGTCCTGAGCGTCTTCGTCATCTTGGCCACCACCAGGTCCGGGGTTTCGCGGGCCAGCTGCTCGGCGACGGCCTTCGCATAGCCGGAAGGGCGCTCGGGCTGCCGGGTCCGCACCCCGGCGTAGACCTGCATTCCCTTGGCACCACTGGTTTTCGCCACCGGGGTGAGCCCGTCGCCGACAAGGATCTCCTGAAGCCGCTCGGCGACCATGGCGCACTCGACGATGGTGGCACCCTCGCCGGGGTCGAGGTCGAACACCAGCCGGTCGGGCGCGCGCCGCGCCGGTCCCGGCCCGACCGTCCACTGTGGTACGTGCAGTTCGAGCGCGGCCAGGTTCGCCGCCCACACCAGCGCGGGCAGCTCTTCGAACAGCGGGTACCGGACCGTTTCGGCCTCACCGCGGGAACCGCTGCTGGGCAGCACCACGGTCGGCAGCCAGTCCGGTGCGCCCCTGGGGACGTTCTTCCCGAAGAACTGCTGGGCCCCGACGCCGTCGGGGTACCTGATGGTGGTGACCGGCCTGCCCTTGAGATGCGGGAGCAGGACGGGCGCGACGCGGCTGTAGTAGTTGATCACCTCGCCCTTGGTGAACCCGTCCGGATACAAGGTCTTGTCCAAATTGGACAACGTCAGCCGTCGTTTCCCGGCCTGCACGGTGATTCGCCCGCCCGGCGCCACGGCGGGCTCGGGTGGTTCGGGCTGCGCTGCCACCGCCGGGCCGTCCGACACCGCGGGCGACGAAGGCTCCGGCGCGATCACCTCGGCGGGTTCGCGGTCGGCGCGCAGGCCCCGCCACGCGGTGTGCCGCAGCCGCCCGGCACCGCGGGTGAACTGCCGGTACACCACCTCCCCCACCAGCACCGGCTCGATCCAGTGCGCGCGGGCGACGTCCTCGCGCGGTGGCGCGGTGGCGAACGGCGGGGTCCGGCGTTCCAGCGGCTCCAGGCGGGCTTGCAGGTCCGCGCGCTCGCGCCGGCTGAAACCGGTGCCGACATCACCGAGGTAAACCAGCTCCCCGGTGCCGGGGTCGTGCGCGCCGAGCAGCAGCCCGCCGAGGGTGCCGGCGAAGCTGCGCTGCCCCGGTCGCCAGCCGCACAGGATCACCTCCTGGGTCCGGATCAGCGGGTGCTTCAGCCAGGTCTCCGGGCGTTCGCCGGACTGGTACGCCGAGGTCCTGAGCTTGCAGATCAGGCCCTCCATACCGGCGGCGGAGACCCGGTCGAGCAGGTCCTGCGGGGTGCGCCGGTCGGCGGCGAGCTGATCGAAGGTGTAGGCCGGAACCACCGCGACCCGGTACGGATCCGGCATCGGCAGCTCGGCGAGCAGCCGGCGCCGCTCGTCGTAGGGCTCGGCGAGCAGCCGGGTGTCGCCGAGGCGCAGCAGGTCGAAGGCCAGGAACCGGACCGCGACGTCGTCGAACGGCTGGTCGCCGCGCAGCGAACCGCGTTGTTTCTGGTAGCGGCCGCGCCGTTCCTGCAACAGCCCGAAGTCGACCTGGCCCGCTTCGTTGTAGACGACGATCTCGCCGTCGAGCACGGCCGCTGTGCCGTCGAGCGCGCCGCCGAGCACGTCGGCGAGCTGGGCGAATTCGCCCGTGAAGTCGATCCCGTTGCGGCTGGTCAGCCTGGTAGTGCCGTCCGGGGCGATCCGCATGCAGGCCCGGTAGCCGTCCAGCTTGGGCTCGTAGGCCCACTGCGGCCCGCTGCGCAGCCTGCCGCCATCCGGCTTGGCCAGCATCGGCCTGACCCACTCGGGCACCGGGGACCTGGCATCGCGGGCGTTGGCCATGCCGATCACCTCCTGTCCGGGCGTCCGGGTCGACCGTAACCCGATCGGCCTAGCTTCGCCGTATCCACGCAGGTCGGGCCGCCACTGAGAAGATCGACCCATGAGCGACTTCTACCACCTGTGCTTCGTTGTGCAGGACATCGAACGCGCCACCAGCGACCTCACCCGCACGTTGGGCGTGACCTGGAGCCCGGTACGCGACGGGCAGCTCGGCGACTGGGACTACCGGATCGTCTTCTCCGCTCAGGGTCCGCCGTTCTTCGAGGTCATCCAGGGCCCACCGGGCAGCCCGTGGGATGCGACGGCGGGTTCTCGGTTCGACCACATCGGATACTGGTCCGAGGACGTCGATGCGGACAAGCACCTGCTGGCCGAACGCGGCGCACCGGTCGAGTTCGACTCCTGCCCCTACGGACGGTCCTTCACCTACCACCGGATGGACAGCCTCGGCATCCGTGTCGAACTGGTCGACGCCTCGGCGCAACCCGGGTTTCTCGAAACGTGGAGCCCCACCGGAGCGCCCATGCCGTCACTGGCCCTGGGCCCGTGACCGGGTGGGCTCAGCGCAGGAAGTCCAGCACGGCCTCGGCGAACGCGGCGGGGGCTTCGCGGTGCACGTGATGACCGACCTCGATCTCGACCATCCGCGCGTCCGGGATCGCGGCCGCCGTCTCCTGGATCCGTTCCCGGGAAAGGTGACTGGCCGGCCCGCCGGCGACCAGCAGGGTGGGCGCGGCGATCGAGGCCAGCAGGGCCCACCAGTCCGGGTCGGGGGTGCGGAGCCCGCGGTAGACCGGGCGGACCAGCCGCCAGTCGAAGTCGACCGGCCCCGGTGCTTCGGCGGGCGGCTCCGAAGCGGGCTCGGCCGGTGGCGTGCGCGCGGGCGGCGCCGCCTCCTCGATGACCAGCCGCCGCACCCGCCGGGGATGGCTGCCGGCGAAAAGTTGCGCGACACCGCCGCCCATCGAGTGCCCGACCAGGTCCACCCGGTCGAATCCGCGGCGGTCGAGGAAGGCCAGCAGGTCACCGACCATCAGGTCGAGCGAGTACTCCCCCGGCCACGAGCTGGCGCCGTGCCCGCGTGCGTCGAGCGCGATCGCCCACCCGCTGTCCTCCGCCAGTTCGGCCGCGAAAAGGTCCCAGGTGGCCGCCTTGCTGCCGAGGCCGTGCAGCAGCACTACCGGCGTCCCGGACGGGGTGCCGGTCTCGCGGAAGCCGATGGTCAGGTCGCCGGCCGGCTCCGTGCCGGCGCGGACTCGTCCGAGGTCGATGGTCATTCCTCGAACCTATCCAGCGCCCGGAAAAAATTCTTCCGTGGCGTGTCCATCCTGGCGGACCCCGTTCGTAGTCATGCTGTACGGCAACCCGCCGCGCGGAAACAACGGAACACGAGGGGTATGGATTCATGAAGTACATGCTGCTGATCAACGCCGGTGCGATCGACGAGCAGGGAGGGGCCGCCGAGTGCACGGTCGAGGACTGGATGCGCTACGACAAGGAGGTGACCGACGCCGGGATCATGGTGTCCTCGGAGTCGCTGGCGGACCTGGTCACCGCCACCACGGTGCGGGTCGGTGAGGACGGCGAGCGGACCGTGACGGACGGGCCGTTCGCCGAGACCCGCGAAGTGCTCGGCGGCTTCTACGTGATCGACGTGCCGGACCTGGACGTCGCGCTCGACTGGGCCGCCCGCTGCCCCGGCGCCCGTGGCAGCGGGTCGATCGTGGTGCGGCCGATCGCCGACTTCGACGGCTGACCGCGATGGACGAGCAGGGCGCCGGGTCGTCCGTGGAAGCGGTGTTCCGCGAGGAACGGGGCCGGTTGCTGGCCGCACTCGTGCGCCGCTTCGGCGATCTCGACCTGGCCGAGGACGTCGCCTCCGAGGCGATCGAGGCGGCGCTGGCGACCTGGCCGGTCGAGGGCGTGCCGCCGAAGCCGGGGGCGTGGCTGATGACGACGGCGCGACGCAAGGCCGTCGACCGGCTGCGGCGGGACAAGACCTACGCGGCCAGGCTGGCCGTCCTGCAGGTGGAGGCGGACCGGGCCGATCCGCCGCCGCCCGCGGACGCGGACGGCGACCTGCCCGACGATCGCCTGCAGCTGTTCTTCACCTGCGCCCACCCCGCCCTGCCTACCGAGGATCACGCGGCACTGACCCTGCGCTGCCTTGCCGGGCTGACCACCCCAGAGGTCGCCCGTGCCTTCCTGGTGCCGCCCGCGACGATGGCGAAGCGGATCGTGCGGGCGAAGAAGAAGATCCGCGAAGCCAGGATCCCGTTCCGGGTGCCCGGCGCGGACGAGTTGCCGCAGCGGCTACCGGGGGTGCTCCAGGTCGTCTACTCGATCTTCACCGAGGGCTACTCGGCCAGCTCGGGCCCGCGGCTGCAACGGCTCGACCTGGCCGAGGAGGCCATCCGGCTGGCCAGGATCCTGCACCGGCTGCTGCCGGCCGAACGGGAGGTCGCCGGGCTGCTCGGGCTGATGCTGCTGGTCCACGCGCGACGCGACGCCCGCACCCGCCCTGACGGCGAGCTGGTGCTGCTCGACGACCAGGACCGCGGCCGCTGGGACCGCGCGATGATCGAAGAGGGCAGCCGGCTGGTGGAGGTCGCGCTGACCGGCGGCCCACCCGGCCGGTACGGCGTGCAGGCCGCGATCGCCGCCCTGCACGACGAAGCCGCCGACGTGACGAGCACCGACTGGCCGCAGATCGTGGCGCTCTACGACGTGCTGCACCAGCTCATGCCGTCCCCGGTCGTCGCGCTGAACCGGGCCGCGGCGGTGGCGATGCGCGACGGCCCGGAAGCGGGCCTCGCGCTGCTCGACGAACTGGCAGGCGAACCGCGGCTGCGCGGGTACCACCCGTACCCGGCCGCCAGGGCGGACCTGCTGCACCGGCTCGGCCGGCGTACCGAGGCCGCGGCGGCCTACCGCGAGGCGCTCGAACTGGCCGGCACCGAACCCGACCGCGTCCACCTGCGCCGCAGGCTCGACGCGGCACTTTCCACCGAGCAAGGAGACTGACATGGACCGCGACGAGATCCTTTCCTGGGTGAAGGCCGAAAGACTCGGCCTGGCCGACCTCCTCGACGAACTCGAAGACCACGAGTGGGCAACGGCCTCCCTCTGTCCCAAGTGGACGATGCACGACCTTGCCGCGCACCTGACCCTGTCCACCCGCACCACCATCGGGGTCGTGCTCAAGGGCGCGATCAAGGCACGCGGCAACTGGGACCGGATGGAAGCCGACCTGGCGCTGGAGCGGGCGGCGAGCTTCACTCCCGCCGAGCTCATCGCGCAACTCCGCGAGACGGCGGGCTCGCCACGTCGCGCACCGCTGGCCGCCCCGCTGGACCCGCTCGTAGACGCGCTGGCGCACGGGCAGGACATCGCGCGGCCGCTGGGGCGAACCCGGGAAATGCCGGTGGAGCGAGTGATCGCGGCACTCGACCACGTACTGGCCAGCCCGTTCTACGGCGCCCGCAAGCGCTTGCGCGACACCAAGCTGGTCGCCACCGACGTGACCTGGTCGGCGGGAAAGGGCCAGCACGAAATCCGGGGCCCGGTCGGCGAACTGTTCCTGCTGGCGACCGGCCGCCCCACCGCCCTCCCCTCCCTGTCCGGCCCCGGCGTCACCCACGTCACCACCGCCCTCTGACCGTTTGCCCCTTAAGGGCGACTTCGGTGCTACCCGTTCCGTTGAGGGACGGTGCTGGGTACCATCGAAAGCGGCGCAGGACCGCCGCGCCGGGGGGATTTCACTCTCCGGGCGGTCAAAGGAGCCGACGTGACCGCTTTGTCCTGGGGTGGATTCGTTCTGGTTGTGGTCCTGTTCGCCTGGGCAACATGCATCGCCTTGCTGCTGTTGAACAAGATCGTCGCGTCCCCCGGACGGGACATCAGCATCAGGATCCGGTTGTGCCCGTGGCCGCGAATCGAAATCGAGGCCA
The DNA here is from genome assembly GCF_000384315.1 of Amycolatopsis nigrescens CSC17Ta-90. Classification (GTDB taxonomy): domain Bacteria; phylum Actinomycetota; class Actinomycetes; order Mycobacteriales; family Pseudonocardiaceae; genus Amycolatopsis; species Amycolatopsis nigrescens. The sequence continues at coordinate 1,774,880 of NZ_ARVW01000001.1, forward strand.
AAACCGTCCCACATAAGCGCTGCTGAACGATCAGCCGAGGGCGGGGGTGACTTCGGTGGTCGTGGTGGGGACGGACAGGACCCCGTCGAAGGCCTCGGGTACCGGGGTTTGCAGCTCGGTGCTCTGCATTCTGATGCGATCGAGCAGCACGTCCTCCTGCCCGGTTCGCAGCGGCCGCAGGTCGGTATAGGTCAACCTGGGGCCGAAACCCGCTTCGATCAGAGCTTCTTCGACGCTGCCCTTCGTCGGTGGGCCGAGCGGGGTGTCGGTGACCTCGAAGCCGAGTTCCTTGCTCTCGTCGGGATACATCTCCGGAACGGTCCCAGCGGTGTGCGTCAGTGCGATGGCCCGGTAGTCATGGCCGAAATGGCGGCTGAGGTAGAAACCCAGCGGCAGCGCGGCGAGCTGCCCGTCGAAGGAGACCGGCGTCTTCTGGATGTGGCTGTTGTGGGCGACCAGGACGACCCGCGCGTCCGGGTCGCCGCGCCGCAGGTGCCAGCGCATCGAGTCGGCCATGAACCGGTCGCGGACCGACGCGTCACCGGGCAGTCCCCCACCGGCGAACACCTCGTGCAGGGTGGCGAACATGTAGTCGGTGTGCACCGCGGCCTCAAGATGGTGCTTCGCCAGGTCGTACCGCTCCTGGTCGCTGCGCTCGACGTAATGCGGTGCCATCGCCCGGAATCGGAGCGACAGCCGCGACAACACGGCCGTCAGCGCGGTCTGCTCGCCGCGCGCCAGTCGTGCCCACCGCGGCGCGGCCACGGCCATCGACCGTCCGGCGATGCGGTCACCGATGGCCAGCGCTTCCTCCACCGCGGGCACGGCCTCGGGGTCCACCTCGCTCAGATACCGGGCCACCGGCTCGAGCGCCGGCCGCAGCGTGCCGCCGGCGTCGGGAATGTCGAGCCCGGCGAACCGCAACGGGGCGGCACTGTTGGTGTTGTGCCGGCGCAGCCAGCGGGCCATTTCGCCGTTGAGGCCGGAGCTGGTGGTGCCGGTCATGCCGGCCAGCGCCCCTTCCGCACCGTAGCCGCGAAGCCAGCGGTCGAGCGGATGGCCCTCGGCGAAACCGAACTCGAAGGCGAGCACGCTGAACCCGCACCGCTCGGCGAGGAACCGGATCAGGCGTTGCCGTGCATGGCCGAACTCGGCGACGAAATGAGCGCCTTCACCGATCGCCACGACGCGGGCGTCGCCGACCAGCTCGCGGACCGGCTCCAGCTCGTCGAGCGGCGCGTCGGCGTCCAATGTGGACAAAGTGTGGGTGTGTGCGCGGAACCAGTCCGCCGCACCATGCCGGGTGCTCAATTCGGCCAACTTTCCTTACTGGGAGGCAAAGCCCGAGACTACGGCCGTTCCGGTGCGCCAGGGGTGAGCAGCCCCCGGTTGAACGCTTCGGCGACTGCCGCGGCGCGGTCGCCGACGCCGAGCTTGCCGTAGATGTTCAGCAGGTGGGTCTTGACCGTGGCCTCGGTGATGAACAGCCCGGCCGCGGCCTCCCGGTTGGTGTTCCCGGCCGCCACCAGTTCGAGGACCTCCAGCTCCCGGCGGCTGAGCGGCCCGGCGCCGGGTGCCCGGACCCGGTTCATCAGGGTGGCCGCCACCGAGGGCGAAAGCACCGCCTCGCCGTTGGCCGCGGCCCGGACCGCCCGCAGGAGCTCGTCGCGGGGAGCGTCCTTGAGCAGGTAGCCGGTGGCGCCCGCCTCGATCGCGGGCAGCACGTGGCTGTCGGTGTCGTAGGTGGTCAGCACCAGCACGCGCGCGGCGACGCCCCGCTTCGCCAGCTCGGCGATCGCGGTCACCCCGTCCATTCCGGGCATCCGCAGGTCCATCAGGATCACGTCCGGCCGGGCAGCCTTGGCGAGCCGGACGGCCTCGGCGCCGTCGGCCGCCTCACCGAGCACCTCGAACTCCGGATCGCGCGCGAACATGCTGCTGAGGCCGTCCCGGACCACGGGGTGATCGTCGGCGATCAGCAGCCTGATCGGGCTCACGCGCCCGCCTCCGCCGGGACACAGGCCGAGATCCCGGTGCCGAAGCCGGGTTCCGATTCGATCTGCAACGTCCCCGACAGGCTCTCGATCCGCTGCCGCATCGCGACCAGGCCGAACCCGCCGCCGTCCGCGGATCCGGCGAGCCGAACCGGGTCGAAGCCGGTCCCGTCGTCGCGCACGTCCAAAGCGACCTCATGCTCCATGTAGGACAGTGTCACCCCGACCCTGGTGGCCCGCGCGTGCTTGGCCACGTTGGCCAGCGCCTCCTGCGCGGTTCGCAGCAGCGCGAACTCGGTCTCCGGCCGGATCGGCCAGGCCGAACCGGTCGTGGTGACCTGGACCGCGACCCCGTGCAGTGCCGACCAGCGCCCGGCCACCCCGGCCAGCGCCTCCCCCAGCCTTGCCTTCCGCAGCGGCTCCGGACGCAGCGCGTGCACCGAACGCCGCGCCTCGGACAGGCTCTCCCTGGCCAGTCCGGTCGCGGCGTCGAGATGCCGTTGCCATCCAGCCGGGTCGCCGTGGAGGTGCACGGCGGCCTGCAGCTGCGTGATGATCCCGGTCAGCCCCTGTGCCAGCGTGTCGTGGATTTCCCTGGCCATCCGCTGCCGTTCGTCGTGCACCCCGGCCTCCCTCGCCTGCGTCAGCAACTGCTCGTGCAGGCCCGCGTTCTCCGCGAGCGTCGCCTCGAGCCTGCGGTTCGCCTCGCTCAGCTCGCGGAGTGCCTGCTCGCGCTGCGCGTCCCGCAGGTCGGCACGCCAGGCGAACCAGGCGAACCCGCCCATCGGGAGCACGTTCACGGCCAGCACCGCGAAGTAGCCCAGCAGGCCGACGAGTGTGCTCTTGTCCACCGGGTATGCCTGCGCGGTACCCGCCACGACCGCCGTCCCGGCGACGCCGGCCAGCTGCCACGGCCATGGCAGCAGCCTGAACACGTAGACGTACAGAGCGGGCGCGAAGCAGCCGAACCAGGGATTCCTGAGCACCAGGAGCAGCGTGCTCACGATCAGCACGGCGATGAACACCGCCATCACCCGCGGCCGGTCCCACCAGGAGGGATGCAGGGTGAAAAACCAGAGCATGCAAGCCGCGATCAGCGCGCACAGGGCAAGGTCGGCGAGCACCGCACGGTCCACCGGGCGCCGCACCAGCACCGTGACCACGACCAGTACCGCCAGCAGCAGGTAGGGCCCGACCGTGATCACCGGAGACCACTGCCGCTGCCGTGGACGCGGTAGCGGAGCACTCATCCGCGCCTCCCCCATGACATCCGCTCAGCCTGACAACACTACGACCGGGCGCGCATCGGCCGATCACCCGAGCGGACGGCTGAGCCGCCAACCCGGACGAACGGTTGAGCCGGTCCACCGATCGGCTGACTCACGGTGCCCGGTGCCCGAGCAGGCGGCCGACCAGCACCGCGGTGGTTTCCGGTTCGACCGGGATGCCGAGCAGGACCCGCAGGTAGAGCGGCGCCAGCACGTAGTCCAGCACCTCGTCGACGGACGGCACGGGTTCGCCGCGGGCGGCGGCCGCGTCCAGCATCTCCTGCAGGTCCGCGCCGCGGGCCAAGAGCCGCTCGCCCTGCCGCTCGCCGGACGTCCTGGTCGCCATGGCCGCGATCAGCGCGCGCAGCACCACCTGGCCGCCGGGGTCGGCCATCGCGCGCTCGACACGCCCGGCCCAGGCGAGCAGATCGCCGCGCAGGGAGCCGGTGTCCGGGATCGGCGACGTCGCCTGCAGGCGGGTCACGGCCGCGTCCAGCAGGAGGTTCTCCCGGGTGCCCCAGCGGCGGTAGATGCTGGTGGGGTTCACCCCGGCGCGTTCGGCGATCTTCGGGATCGCGGCCTCGAACTCCCCGGCGACGAGCAGTTCGACCACGGCCTGATGCACGGCGTCGCGGACGCGGGCACTGCGGCCGCCGGGTCTGGTCGTCGTCATGCGCCCATCTTAAAGCCGTGACATTCGCTTTAGTCGCGGCTAGTGTTAAAGCAAACCTGATTGCCTTAAGGAGCCCTGGATGTCCCGCAAGATGAACCCCGAGCAGCGCGAGAGCTTCCTCGCCGAGCCTTACGTCGGCGTACTGAGCGTCGCGAGCGAAACCGGCCGAGCCCCGCTGACCACGCCGATCTGGTACGACTACCGCCCCGGCGGTGATGTCAAGGTGCTGACTTCACCAGGGCTGCGCAAGACCCGGTTGATCACCGACGCTGGCCGGTTCGCGCTGTGCGTCCAGGCGACCGATGGCCCGTACCGCTACGTGACGGTGGAAGGGCCGGTGCTCGAAACCAGGCCGGTCACCGAAGAGGAACGCTACGAGATGGCCGCGCGCTACCTTGGCCCGGAACTCGCCGCCGGATACGTCAAGGCGACCCATGCCGCGCAGTCCGGCAACATCGCCTTCCGCATGCGACCGGAACGCTGGAACACCGCCGATTTCTCCGACTTGGCCGACAAACTCGGCTGACCCAAGGCGGCGGATAACCGGTGGACGGGTGCGGGCGGCTGCGGTCAGGATGGCGGACGATCAGGTCCGTCGAGAAAGGCGTCGAGAAAGGCACAGCGGTGCACGTCTTCCTGGAAACAACCCGGCTGGTGCTGCGCCGGTTCACCGAGGACGACGTGGAAAACCTGGTCCTGCTGCACAGCGACCCCGAAGTGATGCGCTTCCTCACCGGGGAGCCGACACCGCGCGCCGAGATCGAGAACGAGGTGCTGCCCGGGATCCTGCACGACTACCGCCGCGGCAGGGAAGGCCGGTGGGCCGCCGTCGAACGGTCCACCGGAGAGTTCCTCGGCCGGTTCGCGCTCCAGCCGCCGGAGGACGGCCGGGCCGACGAGCGGGAACTGGGCTACCGGCTCAAGTCGTCGGCATGGGGCCGGGGCTACGCCACCGAGGGATCGCTTGCGTTGATCCGCAAGGCGTTCACCGAACTCGGCACCCAGCGGGTCTGGGCCCAGACCATGGCCGTCAACACCGCCTCCCGCCGGGTGCTGGAGCGGGCCGGCCTGAAGTACGTGCGCACCTTCCACCTGCACTTCGACGACCCGCTCCCCGGTACCGAGCAAGGCGAGGTCGAATACGAGCTACAACGATCCGACTGGTACCAGCCACATCCTCAGGCGAGATAGGCCAGCCGGAACTTGCCGATCCAGATCTCGTCACCGGGATTGATGGTCACCCTGTCCACGGGAAGCCGGTTGACGTAGGTGCTGTTGAGCGATCCGAGGTCGACGAGTTCCAGCCCGTCGCCCTTGCGGTGGAGTTCCGCGTGCTGGCGGGAAACGGTGAGATCGTCGAGTCTGATGTCGCATTCGGCGTGCCGGCCGATGGTGATCGTGCCGTCCGACAGGGGGAACCGGGTACCGACCCCTGGCCCTCGGACGATGACGAGCAGGCCGGTCCCGCGGGCATCGGGCGGCAGTACCGGCGGCGGTGACGGAGCGTCACCCACGGGCGGCGGTGCGATCGCGGAGGTCGGCTGGTGCTCGTGCAAAGCGGCGTGCTGCGGGTCGTGTTCGTTACTCACGGTGCGCTCCCTTCCCGCTGATCACTCCAGTATGTCCGAGGTACGGGGATAGGCACGCACGCGTCTCGCTTGTCACAGCGAAGAAGGTGGTGCCGGCAGGGAACGGCCGGCACCACCGGTGGTCTTCTAGTCGTGCGTGACGCTCAGCCCGTAGATCTTCACCTCGCCGTAGTTGCCGTCTTCGCACGGCGACGACTTTTCGCAGTTCGCCTGCGTGTACGCGCCGGCCTTGAAGTAGCCGCCGCTGAAGCTCTTCGAGATGGTGGTCTGGAGCACGCCGTTGTAGTAGGCCTTGATCTTGCCGCCCTCGACCACGAACTTCGCCTGGAACTTCGTGCCCAGCACGTAGTTCTCGGTCACCAGCTTGTGATCACTGGTGTTCCCGTTGGTGATGTAGAGCTTGCTGCCTTCCAGGCGGAAGACCGAGACATCGTCGTTGGCATCGTGGATCTGCCCGGCCACGACATCGGGCTTGTCCTTGGGCTGCGCGGTGATGGCTTCCTCGATCACCATGGTGTGCCTGCCCGAGGTCGAGGACCAGCTTGCCTTCTCGGTGCCCGAGTTCTTCATCTCCCGCAGTTCCGAGCGGGGATAGTTCGAGCCGCTCGTGGTCACCCCGTTGACGGCGGCGCGGAACTGGACCGCGTCGCATTCCGGGGTGGCGACGAACCACGGGTCGATCGAGTACGTGTCCAGTTCCGGCTGCTCGACGTTGGTGGGGCTTTCGTCCTCACCAATCGGCAGCCCGACGTACCAGTTCGTCAGGTCCAGCACATCCGCCGGATGTTCGCAGTCGCCTCCCGTCCCGTCGGCGCCGTTGACGGTCGTCTCGGTGATGCTGGTCCATTCGTTCGTCGTGTTGCCGTGGCCGACGATCCGCAGGTACCGCGCCGAACTGTCCGGCAGGTCGTAGTTCTCCAGGCCGGTCGAGCTCCCGCTGCTGGTTCTGCCCGCGGCAACCGTGGACCACGACGATCCGTCGCCGGACAGCTGCACGTCGAACGTCGTCTTCCTGGTGTTGCCCTGGTGCCAGGCCAGCGACACCGAGCCGACCGTCTGCGCCGAGCCGAGGTCGTACCGGATCCACACCCCGTCGCCCTCGGCGGACCAGCGCGTGGACAGATCCTTGTCCAGGGTGTTCGCCGCGACGTTGCCGTCGTCGGCACTGGCGGTGACACCCGCGATCTCCAGCGGACTCGCGGCCGAAGCGACCGCGCCGGGCATGCCGAGAACCGCGACCACAACCATCCCGGTCGCGGCCACGGCGCCTGTACCCCGCCGCTGCCCTCTCTTGAGAAGCCTTACCGACCCCATCACTCGCGCCCCTGTCTCTTCAGCTTTCTCCGGTCACCGTGCAACGCGCTCACGGTATGGCCTGGAGCGGGCCGGCCCGGTCCGCTGACCTGAAGCTGTCAGCGCCGGCGTGCTCAGACGGTGTAGCTCAGGTCCTTGGCAATCAGGGAGTCCGGACGCAGCCGCAGCCAGTTGGTCCCGCTCCGCGCGGGGTCGTCGTAGAGGTACGAGCGGAATCGCTGGTCCCAGCTCGTCTCGTCGGCGCCGAGGTAGCGGGCGAGCTTGCGGCGTCCGCGCGGCACGTCGAACGGCAGGATCTCGGCCCGGCCGCGGGCGATGACCTGCCGGACCAGCCCGGTGGCGAGGTCGCACTCGTCGACCACGAGCGCGAGCACGGGATCCGCCAGCACCCGGTGCAGCAGTTTCGTCCAGGTGCCGGTCAGCACCCAGAACGCCCGGTCCTCCCAGAGGAACCAGGCCGGCCGGACGGTCGGGCCGTTCGTCGCGATCCGGGCGGTTAGCGGTCGCGACAGGAACGCGTCGACCTCGAACTCTTTTCCAGGCACCTGATGACCATCCGTTCGGTAGCGGCCCATCCTTGTTGACAGCTTGTTCGCCGCCTGCCTATATTGCCAAATAACTAAATTGTTAAAGGCCTATATAAGGAGAACCGTGCGCGACGGCGAAGAAGACGGCGGGCTGCTCGGCCCCGGCTACCGGGCACTGACGGTGGGGCTGGCCGGATCGGTCACGGTGGTGGCGTTCCTGTGGCTTGGGGTCACCACCGTGCTGCCGGTGATCGCCGACGAGCTCGGCGGGCTTTCGCTGTACGGCTGGGCGTTCACCGGATTCATGCTCGCCAACATGGTCGCCGCGGTGACCATCGGCCAATGGGCCGACCGCGCCGGTGCGGTGCGCCCGTTCCTGGCGTCCTTCGTGGTGTTCGCCGCCGGCTGCGTGGTCGCGGCCGCGGCGCCGACCTGGATCGTGCTGCTGATCGGCCGCGCCGCACAGGGCTTCGGCGTCGGCGGGGTGCTGACCGTGGTCTACCTCGCGGTGGGGCGCGGCTACCCCGAGCGCCTGCGCGCGCGGATGCTGGCGCTGGTCGCCTCCTGCTGGACCGTGCCCGCACTGGCCGGGCCGGTGGTGCTCGGCGCGCTGGCCGACCTGATCGGCTGGCGCGCGGTGTTCGGAGTGTTCATTCCGCTGGCCGTTCTGGCCGTGCTGCCCACGCTGCCCAGGTTGCGCGGCCCCGGCAGCGGAGCGCCCGGTTCGCCGAGACGACTGCTCGCGACCATCGCGCTCGCCATCGGGATCGGCGCCGTGCTGGTCGGGCTGGACACCCGAAACCTGGTGCTGCTCGTCCCGCTGGTCGTCCTCGGTGCCGCCATCGCCCTGCCGGCGCTCCGGATCCTGTTGCCGGCCGGCGCCCTGACCCTGCGCAGGGGGCTGCCCAGCGCCATCGCGGTGCGCGGCCTGGTCAGCGCCGGCTACTACGGCTCCGAAGCGTTCTTTCCCCTCCTCATGACCAGCGTGTTCGCGTTCTCCACGACCGTTCCGGGCTCGCCCTCGCGGCCGGCGCGGTGTCCTGGGTCGCCGGCGCCTGGCTGCAGGCCCGCGTCGACGAGCGCGGCGGCAATCTCGGCCGGCGGCGCCGCATCGTCGTCGGATTCGTGCTGCTCGCCGCAGGATCCACTGCGATCACCGTGGCCGTGGCCCTGCACACCGACCTGCACACGGGCCTTTCGGCCGCCATCGCGATCGCCGGCTGGGCGGTCGGCGGCGTGGGCATGGGCCTGGTCTACCCCTCGGTCACCACCCTCGCCCTCGGCCAGTCCACCGACGCCGAAAAGGGCGCCACCAGCGGCAATCTCCAGCTCGCCGAAACCCTGTCCGTCGCGCTGGTCACCGGCGTCGGCGGCGCGATCATCGCCTACGGCCAGACGGCCGGCTGGGTACCGGTGGCGGCGCTGGTCGCGGTGTTCGCCGTGACCACGCTCGCCGCGGTCACCGGCATCGCCACCGGCACCCGCACCCTCGACACCCGGCCGGGTCAATCGTCCACAGTGGTCAGTTCGTAGCCCGCTTCTTCGACCGCGCCGCGGATGTCCGCCAGGTCCAGCTCCCGGTCACTGGTCACCGTGACCGCGCCGTTCGCCACGTCCACGGTCACGGCCGTGACACCGGCGACGCGTTCGATCTCCTCGGTGACGAAGGCGGCGCAGTGGCCGCAGGTCATTCCGCTTACGGCGTAAGAACTTTCGGTCATGACTCGGAGCCGGCGGTAAGAGTGCGGGTGAGCAGGTGCGCCTGGCGCATCCGCCCGTCCGGGGCGAACTGCCCGAAGAAGCACACCTCGATGGTGAGGTTCCTCTTGTGGTTCTCCACGAACAAGGTGTACCGGGCCGCGAGCCGGTCCCCGTCCACCATCGCGTCGTGCACTTCCATCCGGCCACCGAACCGGTTCTTGCGCACCGGGCGGGTGTGCGCGATCAGCTTGGCGCGATCCATCCGGTGCCCGTCGGCGACCTGGACGATGTCCGGCGTGTGGTAGCGGTCGACGACCAGCGCCGGATCTTCGTCGCTGCGCAGCAGTTCTTCGTTGAAACCGGCGTAGAAGTCGGCGATGAACTGCTTCGGGTCGGTGTCGCTGAGTGGTCTCATGGTCCTCCTGCCGAATGATCTCTTACAACCTGTAAGATATGCACTATCCGACAACTTTGGCAAGGTGTAAGAGATGAGCCCACCTCCGGCCCGGAACCGCCGCGCCGACGCCCGGCGCAGCAGGTCCGCCATCCTGGACGCGGCGATCCGGCTGCTGAACTCCCAGCCCGAGGTCAGCGTCGAGGCCATCGCGACCGCCGCGGGCGTGACCCGCCAGACGGTCTACGCCCACTTCCCTTCGCGGGACCAGCTGCTGGCCGCGGCACTGGACCAGGTCACCGAGGAAACCGTCGCCGCGATGGACGCCGTGGAGCTCGACTCGGGACCGGCCGCGGACGCGCTGCTGCGGCTGCTCGACGCCAGCGGCCGGCTGGCCGGGCGGTACTCCGTGCTGCTCCAGCACACCAGCTCGCTGCCGGTGAGCAAGGAGGACGACCACGAACGCCACGCCCCCGTCGCGGACCGGCTGCGAAAGGTCATCCAGCGGGGCCAGGCGAACGGGGAGTTCGACGACCGGCTCGCGCCCGGCTGGCTGGTCGCGGTCACCATCTCGCTCGCGCACACCGCGGGCGAAGAGGTCGACGCCCGCCGGATGTCCGAAACCGAAGCGGCGGAAGCACTCCGCACCAGCCTGTTCCGCGTGTTCGGCGCGACCCCCGACTAAGCCAGATCGGCGGGCCGCACCCGCAGCTTGGCGGCGATGCGGGCCAGCGCCTGCTGGTCGGCGGCGGTGAGCGGGTCGAGCACGAACCGCCGCACCGCGCGCACATGCGTGGGCGCGGCGGCGACGACCACGCGATAGCCGGCGTCGGTGAGAGCGGCGATGGTGTACCGCCCGTCGTCGGGGTCGGGCGAACGCTCCACCCAGCCGCGCTGCTCGAACCGCTTGACCACGTTGGACAGCCGCGAGAGGGAGCCGTTGGCCAGGTAGGCCAGCTCGCTCATCCGCAGGCGGCGTTCCGGGGCCTCCGAGATGTGGCTGAGGGCCAGGTACTCGAACAGGGTCAGGCCGGCGCCGTGCTGCAGCGGCGTTTCCAGCCGTCCCGGCAGCAGCAGCACCAGTGAGACCAGCCCGGTCCATGCCTCTTTTTCGTCCGCGGTCAGCCACAGCGTCTCGTCCGGGACGTCCTCACCGGGGTTCGGGCTTGCGGCCATGGCGGCACCCTACCGAGCCGGGATGACTTTACGCATGAAGCGAAACGGTGCTAGGTTGACTTCACACATGAAGTCAATTCGAAGGGGTCTCCATGACTGAGCCGGAGTTCTTCGCCACGCCCGGCTACGGCGAGACGCAGCTGGCCGAGATGCACTACAGCCAGGCGGTCCGAATCGGCGACCGGGTGGAGACCTCAGGCCAGGGAGGCTGGGACGACGACTGGAACTTTCCCGATTCCCTCGAAGCCGAAATCGTCCAGGCCTTCGAGAACGTCGAGCGGACCCTCGCCTCCGCCGGCGCCGGCTGGCGAGACGTCGTCGCGGTGAACTCCTACCACGTGCCCGGCTCCGCCGACTTCATCGGCGAGGTCCACAACCGCGTGATGGTGGAGCAGTTCCGCAAGCGCATGGGCGACCGCGCGCCCATCTGGACCGAGATCGGGGTGCCCGCCCTCGGTGCCCCGAAGATGCGCGTCGAGATCCGCGTGACCGCCATCGTCGGCCACGGCTGACCGCCGGCCGGCGCCTCACCCGCCGCGGGGACCCCGGTGTTCCACGCACGCCGGCTGACCGGCCCTTTCTTCCCGCGGTCCGTTGCTGCCGCCCGGCTTCCCTCAAAGCCGTCACCGTTCCGGTCGATACAGGGGTGGGCGCCAAGAGGTTCCGCTTGCAGTGGAACCGCTTTCGAGGGAGGAACGTGAGCAGCACCGAGTACCGGCCGGACAGTGTGTGGGTGGTCATCGCGCCGTCGGGGGAACTGACCTGGTACACCGCCGCCGAGGAACGCCTCGTCGACCGGCTCGTCGGCGGGTTCTACGGACCGGAGGTCACCGCGACCAGCGTCGTGGACCCGCGGCATCGACCAGCGCTGCGGGTGATGGGCCCGGACCGCGGCCGGATCGCGCCGGAGCACTACCCGCTCAACCCGGCCGCGCGGCAGGTGATCACCCTGTTGTCCGGTGGGCGTTTCCGCCAGGACTGGCGAGGCCACATCGCGCTGGTCGAGCTCACCGCGGCGCTGGCGCCCGGCCCGATGCCGGCCGGGATCGCGAACGAAATCGCCACAGCGCTCGAATCCCCACCCGACTCCTAGTCACCCGCGATCCGAGGCGCGGCGGGGTCGAGCAGGCTCAGGTAGTGGCTGAGGTGCGTGGCCGCGTCGAGCATGGCGAGGCCGCGCGCGGTCAGCTTCCGCCGCCAGTCGTCCAGCGCACTGGCCAGGGTGCCGGTACCGCCCGCCGTCCGGATCTGCCCGACCACGGTGGAGATGTGGGCCAGCGGGTATCCCCCGCGTCTGAGCAGGTGGGCGAGTTCGGCGTCGCGGATGTCGCTCGCCCGGTAGCCGCGGTACCCGGTGGCCGGGTCTCGTTCGGGGACGAGGATGCCGGCGCCTTCCCAGTTGCGCAGGGTGGCCGGGGTGACCCCGAGCCGATGCGCGAGTTCGCCGATGGTCCGGGTCTCGACGTCCACCTCGCGTTCCGGGGCGGCGTCGGACTCCGCCATCAGATGACCCACCGCTTTCCGGACCGAATCGAGGGTTTCCCGGTCGCGGAGCAACTGGCTGTGGCCGCGGTCGAGGTGCGTCAGCGCGCGGTCGAGTTCACCGCCGGAGAGCGCGTGCATGATCCGACCGCCCACCGCGTACCCGTAGCCCGGGATGAGCGCGAGGTAGGCGCGCAGCGCCGCCGCGTGCAGCTCGGTGTAGATCCGGTACCCGGCGGGGGTGCGCTCGGCGGGCGGGATGAACCCGTGCTGCTCGTAGTTGCGGACCGCCTGGGTGGAGAGGCCGTGCTCGCGCGCGAGGTCGGCTGGTCGCAAGGTGATCACCGGTTTGAGACTTTACCGCACGTTCCCAAGGCCAACGCTGCGAAAGTTTCAACCGACCTTTCAACGATACGATTGAGACCCATGAGTCAGGACATTCGAGACTTCGCAACCACCTCAGTCGAGCTGCTGGCCTTCGGTGAGCCGACGCACCGGGAACCGGCCTTCGCCTGGATCCGCAACGAGCTGTTCGTCCAGTTGGCCGACCGCGGCTACCGGTCGATCGCGCTGGAGACCGATCACGTGGCCGCACTCATCGTGAACGACTTCGTCCAGGAGGGCGTCGGCACCCTCGACACCGCGATGAGCGAAGGCTTCTCGCACAACTTCGGCGACTTCGACGCCAACCGGGAGCTGGTCTCCTGGATGCGCGACTACAACGATGCCCGGCCGCCGGAAGAACGACTGGCCTTCTACGGCTTCGACGCGCCCACGGAGATGATGAACGCGCCAAGCCCGCGGAGCTACCTCGAACACGCCCGCGACTACCTGCGACTCGACCGACTCGACGCCGACCTCGCGGGCCTCGCCGGGGATGACGAGCGGTGGAGCCGCACGGAGGCGGTGCTGGACGCGGCCGAGTCGGTCGGCGCCACGGCCGAAGCCGAAAGCCTGCGCGTGATCGCCGACGACCTGCTCACCTCGCTCTACGCGCGCGCACCCGAGCTGATCGCGGCGACCTCGCGCGCCGAATGGTTCCGGGCCAGGACGCACCTCATCGGCGGCCTCAGCCTGCTGCGCTACCACAAGCAGGCGGCGCAGCCGATGGCGGACAGTGCCCGGTGGACCCGGATGTCCGCCACCAGGGACTCGCTGATGGCACAGAACCTCCTCGACCTCCGCGAAGCCGAGGGAGGGCGGGGAGCGACGCTGGTCTTCGCGCACAACCTCCACCTGCAGCGGAACCCGAGCCACATGCGGCTTGGCGAGATGGAGCTCGACTGGTTCTCCGCCGGCGCCATCGTGGGGTCGCTGCTTGGCGAGCGGTACACCTTCGTCGCCGGCAGCCTTGGCCGCAGCGAAGGCATCGGCCTCGGCGAGCCCGAACCGGAAACCCATGAGGGCTTCCTGCAGCGCGGTACCACCACCTGGGGCCTGACCCCGGCCGGCACGGTCGCTTCCGCCCGCACGCGCACCGACATCACCAAGTGGATGGGCTACTTCCCGCTCGACCACGCGATCGTCGACACCGCCGACGCGATCCTGCACGTCAGCGAAGGGCTGGCCGCCCGCTCCGAGCAGGACGCACTGCGCGGTTAGTCCGGACGCGGGTATCCCGGTCGCGCAGCCAGCCCACCGGGATACCCGCCAAGGCTTTCGCCGTCCTCGCACAGCACCGCGTTGTGCGTTCGCCGCAGCTCCTCGCCCGGCTCCACGCCGAGGTCGTCGACCAGCCGGGCGCGCGTGCCGCTGTACACCGCAAGCGCTTCCGTCCGACGGCCGGCGCCGTAGAGCGCGCGCATCAGCAACGCGGCCAGCGGTTCGCTGTGCGGATGCGCCGCGGTCAGCGCGGCCAGCTCGCCGACCGTCTCCGCGTGCCGTCCCAGCCGCAGCTGAAGCTCCGCCTTCTTCTGCGACAACGCGATCCGGCGTTCCGTCAACCGCAGCCGCTCCCCCGCCACGAAGGGCCCGGGCAGCCCGGCCAAGGGTTCCCCCTGGAACAGGTCGAGCGCGTCCGCGCAGGCGCCCACCGCGGCGGTCAGCTCACCCGCCTGCTCGGCCGCGCCCGCCTGGGTGACGAGCTCCTCCAGCCACACCACGTCCATCCAGACCCCGTCGCCGGCGAAGCGGTAACCGCCGCGGCCGCGGACGATCACCGAGTCCGAGGTGCTCTCCTCGGCCGACCGGAGGCACCTGCGCAGCCGGAACACGTACACCGGCACCACCTTGCCGCCGGTGCCCGGCGGCTCCAGGCCCCACACGTCGTCGAGCAGCTCCTGCTGGCTGACCGTCACATCCGGGCGCAGCACCAGCGCGGCCAGCAGGGCCTGCTGGCGGACCGGCCCCAGATCCAGCTGCTCCGCGCCGCGCCACGCCCGCAGCGGCCCGAGCACGGCGAACCGGAGCGTCGAGACCGGGCCCGGCGGCGGCTCCCGGACGACCGGCCGCGGCGCGGGATCGGTTTCCTCGTCAGCAGCGTCGGTGGCGCTCCGGCCGGGGGTGACGATGCCGTGGTCGAAGGCGTAGACGATGGCGGCGGCCCGGTCGCGCAGCCCGAGTTCGGCGAGGATCCGCTCGAGCCTGCCTCGCACGGTGCACTCGGAAATGTCCAGCGCGTCGGCGATCTCGGCGTCGGACAGGCCACGGCCGATGGCGCGCAGGACGTCCTGTTCGCCGGGGGCGAGCAGCTCGGCACGTGAGCCGGGGTGCCGGTCGGCGGCCTGCCGGTAGGTGCTGAGCACGCGCGCGGTGACCGCGACGTCGAGCCAGGCGTCGCCCGCGGCGACCGCGTGCACGGCGCGGATCAGGTCCTCGGCCGTGGAGTCCTTGAGCAGGTAGCCGGCGGCCCCGGCACGCAACGCGCCGGCCAGCAGCTCGTCGTCGTCGAAGGTGGTCAGCACCAGCACCGGCGGGTGGTCGCCGGACCGCCGCAGGCGCCGGGTCGCCTCGATCCCGTCGACCTCCTTCATCCGCAGGTCCATCACGACCACATCGACGTCGCAGGCGGCCAGCGCGCCGGGCACTTCGGCCCCGTCCGCGCACTCGCCGGCGATCACGAACCCGTCGCGCGGGCGCAGGATGCGGCGCAGCCCGGAGCGGACCAGTTCCTGGTCGTCCACGAGCAGCACGCGCACGCCCGGGTGGCCTGCGGTCACGACTTGACCGGCTCTGCGCGCGCCTGCGGACCAGGCACCATGATGTCCACGACCCAATGCTCCCCGCTGGGCCCGGCGTGCAGCGCACCGCCCAACTGCTCGGCACGGGCGGACATGCCCGGCAGCCCGGACCCGCTGCCCACCGGGCTCGGCACCGCGGCGGGCAGGCCGTTGCGGACGGTGAGCCTGGTGCTCGCCGCGTCCGCCCACAGCAGCACCTCGGCGCTGGCGTCGGGGGCGTGTTTGGCGATGTTGGTCAGCGACTCCTGCGCGATCCGGTACAGGCCGAGCCCGTCCGACGCGCCCACCGCCGTCAGGTCCCCCTCCTGCTCGTAACGCACGTCCAGCCCGGCCGCGCGGGTGCGCTCGACCAGGACGGCGATGTCGTCCACGCCGGGCAGCGGGCGGGTGCCCGAAGACGAACCGGCGAGCAGCGCGACCGTCCGGCGGATGTCGGCCATCGCCGCCCGCCCCGCCCGTTCCGCGTCGGTGAGCCCGTCGATCGCCTCGTCGACGTCCCCGTCCTCTTCCAGCGCGCGCCGGGCCCCGGTCAGGTGCAGCAGCGTGATGCTGAGCGAATGCGCGACCACGTCGTGCACGTCGCGGGCGATGCGCTGCCGCTCGGCCAGGATCGCCTGCTCCTGCGCGGCTTCCCGCGCGCCGCGCTCGGCGTCCAGCGCGCGGACGTACCAGCTGAGCATGAACCCGCCGATCAGCCCGACCAGGACGGCGACCGTGTACACCTGGAAGCCGACCAGTCCGGCCCACACCGTGGCCGCGCCCAGCACCACGATGCTCGTCCCGGTCACGGTGAAGGCCAGCACCGGACGCGCGGTCACCGCCACCTCGGCGGTCAGGATCACCAGCGACATGGGCGCGAAGTCCGGCACGACCGGTGCGGTGAGCAGGATCGCCACCGCGGCCAGCACGGTGCCCGCCTTCAGCCACGGTGGCGCGATCTCCCCCGTGATGGCGTAGCCCAGCAGCGACACGATGGTGAGCACCCCGGCCAGCACCAGTGCCGGCGCCGGCATCAACGCGGCCCGTTGCGCGATCGCGACCAGACCGAAGAGCACGCCCATCCCCGTCGCGCAAACCGCGCCCCACCAGGGCAGTCCTATCCCGGCACTGGCGAGGGCAGCCTCCAGTCTCGCCTTGGCCCCGTTCAGCACCGTCGCCCGCACGGCCTTCAGCCTAGTGCCAGCGCGAGATCCCATTCTTCGTGTTCCGCGAAGGGGACTTGACAAGTAGCGGACAATAAAAAATCGGCGTGTCTTCCATTAACCAATGGAGAACCCGCCGAACGTAACTTCAGTTTAAACGCTGCGAGGGGCATGTGTCAACTCAGGGGTACGAAGAAGAATTGCGGTCCGAGCGGAGCTACGTGGCGGGGCTCTACAAGCGACTCGACGCCGAGCGCGCGCGGGTGAAGGGTGCGTACAACGCGTCACTGCGGGGAAACGGTGAGACGCCGATGGAACGAGATGTCGAGGTGCGCGCGCTGGCGAAAGAAGCGAAACGGCTGGACGTGGCGGACGACGGGCTGTGTTTCGGCCGGTTGGACAGCGTTTCGGGCGACCATTCGTACATCGGCCGGATCGGCCTTTTCGACGAGCGGAACGAGTACGAACCGGTGTTGCTCGACTGGCGGGCGCCGGCGTCGCGCGCGTTCTACGTGGCCACCGCCGCGAGCCCGGAGAACATGCGCCGGCGCCGTCAGTTCCACACCCGCGGGCGCCGGCTGACCGATTTCACCGACGAACTGTTCGGCCGCCCCGACGACGCGGAGCGGGGCGGCCGGGGAGACGCCGCCCTGCTCGCGGCGGTCAACGCGCCGCGCGGCGAGGGAATGCGCGACATCGTGGCCACGATCCAGGCCGAGCAGGACGAGATCATCCGGCTCGACCACCAGGGGGTGCTGGTGATCGAGGGTGGCCCTGGCACCGGGAAGACGGTGGTGGCGCTGCACCGCGTCGCGTACCTGCTCTACACCCAGCGGGAGCGGATGGAACGCCACGGGGTGCTGGTGGTCGGGCCGAATCCGGCGTTCCTGAACCACATCGGCCGCGTGCTGCCGTCGCTGGGCGAGTCCGACGTGGTGTTCATGACCCCCGGCGACCTCGTGCCATGGCTGCGGGTCACCGCCGAGGACGCCCCGGAGGTCGCGCGGTTCAAGGGCTCGTTGCAGGCACTGGACATGCTCGCGGCGGCGATCGCCGATCGGCAGCGGCTGCCGGAGCACCCGCTGCCGATCGAACTGTCGGACGCAGCGGTGCGGATCGACGCCGAGACCGCGGAGTGGGCCGTCCAGGAGGCGCGGGCGAGCGGGCTGCCGCACAACGAGGCCCGCTCGGTGTTCACCGAGATCGTCACCTATGTGCTCACCGAACGGGCGATCGCCCGGATCGGCCGGGGTTGGCTGACCAGGGCGGACCGCGAAGCATGGGAGGACCTGCGGAAAGATCTGCTCGCCGAGCTCGCGGAAAACGACCAGTTCGCCGCCGCGCTCGACGAGCTCTGGCCGATCCTGACGCCGGAAACCCTGCTGGCATCGCTGTACAGCTCCCCCGAACGGCTGCGCGCGGCGGGCGCCGACCAGGCGCTGCTGCGCGCCGATGGCGACGCCTGGACGGTGTCGGACGTGCCGCTGCTCGACGAGCTGGTCGACCTGCTGGGCAGTAACAAGACGGCCGGCAAGTCCACCGAGCAGGCCGCCGAACGGGAACGCAAGGCGGAGGCCGAGTACGCCGCCGGCGTCATGGACATCATGAAGCTGGACCGCGAGGAAATGGACGAGGACATCATGCTCTCCGCCGAGAACCTGCTCTACGACGAGGACCTGGCGGACCGCTTCGTCGAGCAGGACACCAGGGAACTCGCCGAACGAGCCGCCGCGGACCGGGACTGGACCTACCGGCACATCGTGGTGGACGAGGCCCAGGAACTGTCCGAAATGGACTGGCGGGTGCTGATGCGGCGCTGCCCCGGCCGGTCCTTCACGGTGGTCGGCGATCTCGCCCAGCGCCGGTCGGCGGCCGGGGCGAGGGCGTGGGACACCATGCTCGAGCCGTACGTGCCGGGTCGGTGGCTCTACCGGTCGCTGTCGGTGAACTACCGCACCCCGGCGGAGATCATGACCGTCGCGGCCGCGCTGCTCGCCGAGTTCGCACCAGGGGTCCGGCCACCGGAGTCGGTCCGCGCGTGCGGTGTGCGGCCGTGGTCGAGGCGGGTCACCGAGGACGAACTGCCCGCCGCGATCGAGGAGTTCGTGCGGGACGAAGCCGGTCGCGAAGGCACCAGCGTCGTGATCGGGCCACCGGGTGTGCCGGGCACGGTGCCTCCGTCGGAGACGAAGGGCCTGGAGTTCGACGCCGTCCTGGTCGTGGCCCCGGAACGGATCCTCGCCGAGGGTCCACGCGGCGCGGCCGAACTCTACGTCGCGCTCACCCGCGCCACCCAGCGCCTCGGCGTGCTGCACCACGGTTCTCTGCCGCAGGCCTTGACCGGACTGGCCGAAACCCCGGCCCCCGCCGAGGCCAGCCGGTGAATGGCAGACTGGCGCGGATGCTCCCACCGGCCGCCGCGCGCACCGTCGCCCGCTACCTGACCATCGCCGACCGGCTGCTGCCGGGGAAGATCACCGGCTGCTACCTCGTCGGCTCGGCCGCACTGGACGCCTGGTCGCCACGGCGCAGCGACCTCGACTTCATCGCCGTGGTGGACGGCGGCCTCAGCGCCGGGGAGCTGCGCCGGCTGCGTGTCCTGCACGCGGCCGGCAACGCGGCAACCTTCGGGCAGGCGCTGAAAAGGGCCGAGCCGACCATTCCCGGGACGATGAACGGCGCCTTCGTCTCGGCCGGCGACCTCGGTGAGCCGGTGACCCGGATCCGCCCGCTGGCTTCGCACAGCGGCTGGTCGTTCAAGAGTGGCGCCGGCTTCGATGTGAACCCGGTGATGTGGAAGGTGTTGCGGGAACGCGGAATCGCGATGCGCGGCCCGGCCACGGACCGGCTCGGCCTCGATCCGGAGCCGGACCTGCTGCGCGAGTGGAACCTGGGCCAGTTGCGCGGGCATTGGCGAAGCTGGGCGGAGAAGCTGTTGTCCGGGAAACCGCCGCGCAAGCCGCTGGTCCCCGCACACCGGGTGGCCATCGCCCGCGTGCTCGGCCCGCCACGCCTGCACCACACGATCGTCACCGGCAAGGTGATCGCGAAGGAGCACGCCGTCGAGTACGCGCTGGACACCTTCGCGGCGCGCTGGCATCCCCTCCTTCGCACCGCCCTCGCCGACCGGACCGGCGAGCCAGCCCCCGGCACCCGGCCGGAGCCCGCCGCACTCCCCCGCCTTGCCGGTGAGTTCACCCTCGAACTGATCGCGGACGCGGACCGGCGGTGACGCCCGCGGCTACAGGGCGTCGTACAGGCTGAGCGGGGCCGGTGGCGGCAGGGGCTCGGCCGGATCCGCGTGGTCGGCGCGGAGGGAGTTGAGCAGATAGGCCAGTAGCCGCCGGGACGCGGCTCTGGCGACCTCGGCGGAGTCAGCGGTAATGCCGTTGTTGGCCATCAGCAGCAGGGGAAGGTCGTCCGGGGCGAAGTCGGCGCGAAGCCGGCCGGCGGCCTTGGCCCGGTCGGCCAGCTCGGTGAAACCGCGTAGTGCGCACTCGCGTTGCTGGTCGATGTCGACCGCGTCGGGGAACGCGGCGAGGAAGGCCGAGCTGAACCCGCGATCGGTGGCCTGCATGACGCACACCTTTTCGATGACGCCGCAGAACCCCCGCCACGGGTCCGGGTCGGCCAGTCCGTCGTGCACGACCGCCGCGCAGTTCGCGAACTGGTCGGCGAACACGTCGGTGATCAGCGACTCCTTCGTGGGAAAGCGGCGGTAGAGCGTGGCGACGCCGACCTGCGCATGCCGGGCGATCACGGCCATCGGCACGTCGAGTCCCCGTTCGGCGAACAGCTCCCTGGCCACCTCGATGATCCGGTCGCGGTTGTGCCGTGCGTCGGCCCGCAGCCCCATACGAGATACCTCGGTGCTCATTCTTCTCACTTTAGATTAAGTGGACGACCCACTCCACTTGTCCTGCTAGCGTGGCGACTACCAGCGAAGAAGGCACCAGGGAGATCTCATGCGGTACGGCGGAACGCTGACGAAGCGAATGGTCGGCGGGTTCAACGCCGGGGCGAACGCGCTGCGCTCGTCGCCACGGTTCGGCCGGCTGGTCGGTAAGTACCTCACGGTCGTCACCTACACCGGGCGGCGCTCGGGACGCACCTTCAGCACACCCGTCGCCTACAAGCGGGCGGGCGACACCGTCAAGATCGGCGTCGCTCTGCCCGACGCCAAGAACTGGTGGCGCAACTTCACCGGCGACGGCGGCCCGATCTCGCTGGAGCTGGAGGGAACCGAGCGCACGGGCCTGGCCGTCGCGCACCGCGACGACAAGGACCGCGTCACGCTCACCGTGCGGCTGAACGGCTGACGCCGGCCGGGGAAACTACGGCAAGATCGCCGGCTCGCCGGTCATTCCTTCCGTCGCCGCGGCACGGACCAGCGGCTTCATCAACTCGGCGAGGTCCGGTTGGTGGAACTGCGGTTTCCCGTGCAGTGGCGCGACATGGCGGACCGGAAGCCGGAACCGCTGCCAGTTCTGCCGCAGGGCCTCGTCATCGACGCTGGTGTCCCATGGGGTGCGCACCAGCCGCCGCAGACCGTCTCCGGCCTGGTCCTGGGTCGGGCCCATCGCCGAGTCGCCGGCGAGCAGCAGCCCGTCGCGTTCGCGGTAGAACAGCACGCTGCCCTCGGTCTGGCCGGGAAAGTGCAGCACCTCGAGCCCGAAGGGGGCCAGCGGCGAGCCGGCCTCGACGTCGGTGAAGGCCAGCCCGGTCCGCTTGGCCAGCGGATGTGCGATGTCGAGGCGGTGCATCAGCACCGGAATGCCGAACTCGCCGCTGAACCGCCGGATGAAATCGGCGTCCCCGTTCACCGGCAGGTGATGGTGGGTGAAGGCGAGCGCCGCCGGCCGGAAACCGGCATCGGCCAGCTCGCCCAACGGGCCGGACAGGTACTCCACCGACGCGTCGACGATCAGCGCTCGGTCGCCCGCGAGCACCGCGTAGGTGTTCGTCGGCAGACCATGCGGCGCACCACCGGGATCGGCGTGTTCCAGCAGGACCAGATCATCCAGCGGCCAGGTCACCCGCACCGGAAACCGACTGTTCATGGCGAAACCCCTTCCCTCGTGAGACGCCACGACCATATCACTGCCTAGGCAGCTACTGCTAGGACAACTACTGTCCAGGCAGCTAATCTGCCGGTCATGTCCCTACAGTTCTCCGAGTCCGACAGTCCCGGCTTCCTGACCAACCTGACCGCGATGGCCATCAACACCGGCAACGACAAGGCACTGGCCCCCTACGGCGTCACCGGTGCACAGTGGACAGTCCTGTGGCTGCTCTCCGAGCGGAAGGCGGACACCCCCAAGACCATCGCCGCCTACCTCAACATCGACACCGGGGCCACCTCCCGCCTGCTGGCCCGACTGCAGCACAAAGGGCTCATCGAGACCGTGCCGAACCCGGACGACCGACGCAGCGTCATCGTGCACCGCACCGCCCGCGCCGCGAAGCTCTACCCGAAACTCCGCGAAGCGATCGCTGCCTCCGTCGAACACGCCTTCACCGGCATCAGCCGCACCGAGCTGACCGCGTTCAAGCGCATCTTGCTCCACGTGCTGGAAAACCAGACCGCACCGCGGCGATAGAATCAGCTCATGCCCCTCAACGTCGAACAAATGGACCGGCTGTTCGGCTCGGTCGGCATCCTGGTCGACGGGGTGCGGGAGGACCAGTGGCAGGCGCCGACCCCGTGCACCGACTGGACCGTGCGCGACCTCGTCAACCACCTGGTCGAGGTGAACTTGATCTTCGCCGCGCTGCTGCGCGACCAGGCACTGCCCGAACCCGGTAGCGAGCTGCTCGGCGCGGACCCGGCCGGCGCCTACCGCCGCTCGGCCGCGGAACTGCTGGCCGCGTTCGACCAGCCGGGCGTGCTGGACCGGACCTTCACCAGCGCGCTGGGCACCACCACCGGCGCGGTACGGCTCTCGATCCGCATCGCGGACCTGCTCGCGCACGGCTGGGATCTCGGCCGCGCCACCGGCCAGCCCGTCGGCCACCTGCCCGACGAGCTGATCGAGCAGGCCCTGCTCTTCATCCGGGAACAGCTCACCAAGATGCCGCGCACCGGGCGGTTCGAACCGGCTCAGCCGATCGCCGAAGACGCCCCGGCTCTCGACCGGCTGGCCGCTTTTCTCGGCAGACCCCCGTCCTGGTCAGCGACCTGAGCAAACGCCGTCATCGTTTGACCCTGGCGCGGACGGCGAGGGCGGCGAGGGCGAGCAGCACGGGGCCGAGGAACCGCCCGGTCATCACGATCCAGGTGCCGGCGGGGGTCAGCTGCTGGCCCGCGTCGCGGAAGGCCACCGAGCCCAGCGCGATCTGGAGCGCTTTCTCCGTCCTGTTCCAGGTCCAGCGTTGCGCGGGCGGGGGCAGCGTGGGCGGGCCGGCGACCTGCAGGGTGCCGGTGACCGGTTGCGCCACGCTGTTCGCGGGCAGTCCGCAGCCCAGCAGCAGGACGGTGATGACCGCGACGAGCACGGCGAGGCCAGCGAGCGCACGGCCGGCCCGCTGGCCGTAGCCGGAGAGCAGCCAGTAGGCGGTCAGCACGATCCGGTCCCGCAGCGATCCGCTGTGCCGGCGGGCTTCCATCTCGCCGTAGTAGAAGTCGCCAGCGCCGGCCTCGTCCTTGCCGTCCTCCAGCGTTTTGCGCAGTGAGCGGTAGAGCACCGCCAGCCGCTCCGGCCCGACCCCGGCCGGGTCCTGGTCGAACGGATACGACTGCCAGCCGGCGTCGATGCCGCCCAGCTCTCCGCGGCGCCAGGCGTGTTCCTCGGCGAGGACCTGGCGGCGGGTCCACCGCCGCACCGGCGGCCAGGTACGCGCGCGGTGCCACCCGCGAGGTGGCCGGTGGAACGGGCAGCGGCACTCGATCCGCAGCTTGTCCAGGTGGTGCGCGCCCGCGAACCGGCACCACCGCAGGTCCACATCGGTCAGCACCAGCTCGGAGACATCGGTGCCCTGCAAGGAGATCAGCCCGGGCACCCACTCCTCGCCCAGCCTCAGCTCGCCCCGGTCGCGATACTGCGCGGCACGGCGATCCCAGGCCTCCGCGCGCTCCAAGGAAGCCTGCACGGTCGCGAAGGTGACCGGCAGGAAGAGCTGCGACCGGCCTTCCAGTGACGACGGCCCGCCCAGTGCCACCTGCTTGAGGCTCACGGTCGCGTATTTCACCTGCAGCGTCGCCCCGCTCTCGAACCGGGCGCGGTCACAGGACACCCGGCCCGCCTCGACTTCCACCACCACCGGCCGGGCGAACACCACCTCGTCCAGTTCCAGCGCCGCCGCTGTGAAGGGCCCCAGTTTCGTGGCGGCCGTGAACTGAGCGCGGCCGAAGCCGGCGTCTCTGCTGAATCGCGCGCCGTTGAGCTGGGTATCTCCGCCGAATCGCGCGCCGTCGAACAAGGAATCACGGCTGAACCGCGCGCCGTCGAAATCCGCCACCTCGTCGAACTGTGCGCTGACGAACGAGGCGTTCCCACTGAAAACCGCACCGTCGAACCTGGCATCCCCGCCGAACTGCGCGCGGTCGAACCTGGCACGTCCGTCGAACCGCGCATCACCGAACTCGGCGTACCCGTCGAACCGCGCATCACCGAACCAGGCACGCCCGGCGAACCGCGCACTGCCGAACCAGGCACGCCCGCCGAATCGCGCGTCACCGAACTCGGCGTCCTTGTCGAACCGCACGCCGTCGAACCAGGCATGCCCGTCGAACCGCGCGCCGTCGAACCCGGCGTCTCCGGTGAACCACGCGTGCGTGCAGAGCAGGGTCCCGAATCGGGGACCGTCACCGTCCTCGCCACTGACGGCGTAGAGCAACTTGGTGAGGAGGTTGGTGTCGAACGTGGTGCCACGCGCGTCCAGATCTGCGCCGGGACGCAACCGCCCCAGCACCGCACCGAGGTCATCGTGGGCGAGGTGGGCCAGGCAGCGGTCGAAACCGATGGCTTGAACTCCGGCACAAGGGGGCACGAGGTCTTCCCGACAGGTCGGCCAGTCCGGTTCGAGCCCGTCGACGGCGGGCGGCGTTGACATCGCCCCGTTCTAGCACCCCGTGGCGAAAACCGGTGGTCCCACGTTCGTGGTCTCTGCTTGGCTTGGCCGATGGACTGGGTGCGGGAGTTCTACTCCAGGACCGGCGACTGGTGGGCCGAGGCCGACGCCCGGGTCACCGACCGGGACCACCACCGCGTGCGGCTGCTGCACGACCACGGCGGCGAGGTGGGACGGGTGCTGGAGCTGGGATCCGGCTACGGGGCGACGGCCGTGGCCACCGCGCGGGCGGGGCACGCGGTGACCGCGGTCGACATCAGCGACCGCGCGGACTTCACCGAGGGGCTGGCCGAGGATGTCGGCCCCGGGTCGCTGACCGTCCACAAAGCAGACTTCTACCGGGTGCGGATGGCGGAACGGTTCGACTTCGTCTGCTACTGGAACGGGTTCGGCGTCGGTTCCGATGCCGACCAGCGGCGGCTGCTGATGCGGATCGCGTCCGAATGGCTGCGGCCGGGCGGGGCCGCGCTGATCGACGTCTTCAACCCGTTCGTCTGGGCCCGGTGGGACGGCGACGAGGAGCACCTGACCCCGGATCCCGCCGCCGGCTACCACCACGAACTCGGCGAGCGGACCCAGTTCGACCCGGTCACCTGCACGGCCACCGACACCTGGTGGGAGACCGCGAGTCCCGAGCGCCGGATCAGCCAGGTCCTGCGCTGCTACACCCCGGCCGACCTGGCCCTGCTGCTCACCGGCACCGGCCTGGTGCTGACGAAAATCGTGGTGGGAGAACAGGTTCTGCCGCCCGAACCGCGGCCGGGCCTCGGCGAGCTGCTGCGGGAACAGCACGAGTACCTCGCGGTCCTCCGGCACGAACCCGACGCTCAGGCAGCGCCGCACGCCGGATGATCGGCCACTGGCGTCCCGCCCGCGCACCGGCCAGGATGGCCGGATGATCGAGACAGCCGAGCACGACGGGATCGCCGTGCTGACCCTGCACCACGGGCCGGTGAACGCGCTGGACCTGGAGCTGCTCACCGCCGTGCCGGAGGCGCTGGCCGCCGTCGCCGAAGCCCGCGCGGTCGTGCTGACCGGCAGCGGGCGATCTTTCTCCGCGGGGGTGGACCTGAAGCGGATCGCGGACGGCGGCCCGCGATATGTCGAGAAGTTCCTGCCGGCCCTGCACCTGGCGACGCTCACCCTGTTCGAGCATCCGAGGCCGGTGGTCGCCGCGGTGAACGGGCACGCGCTGGCGGGTGGCTGCGTGCTGGCGGCGGCCTGCGATCTCCGGCTGATGTCGGGCGGCACCATCGGCCTCACCGAGCTCGCCGCGGGCGTGCCGTTTCCCACGGTGCCGCTGGAGATCATGCGCCACGCCGTCGGCCCGGCGCTGGACGCGCTGGTGCTCGATCCCGGCAGGCTGACCCCCGACCAGGCCGCCGCGATCGGCCTGGTGCACGAGCTCGTCGAGCCCGATCGGCTGCTCACCGCGGCACTGCGGCGAGCGGAAGGGCTCTGCGTCGCACCGGCCGATGTGTACGCACTCGCCAAGCGCCAGCTCCGCCGGCCCGCCCGCGAGCGGATGGACGCCGCCCGGCCGTCGGACGATCCCGAGGTGCTGAAGCTGTGGAGTTCCGAACGCACCGGCCGGACCCTGCGTGACTATCTCGCGTCCCTGCGCCGAAGCAAATGAGTGGTCAGTGGTCGCGGGCGGCCGCGACCGAGCTTCGGAAAAAGATTCGGCGGGTCTGTCGATCCGCAGGCTTGCCATTCGACCCAGAGGTGAGAGGGTCCGAACGGGACCCGGACAACCAGGGAGACGGAACCATGAAGTACATGCTGATCATGCGGGCGACCGACGAGACCTACCAGGAGTTCAAGGACATCGACTTCAACGAGATCGTCGCGTCGATGGGCCGGTTCAACGACGAGCTGGTCCGGGCCGGCGTGCTGGTCGCCGCGGAAGGGCTCGACGACGCCGCGGAGGGCGTCGTGGTCGACTACTCCTCCGAGCCGCCCGTGGTCACCGATGGCCCGTACGGCGAGACCAAGGAGCTGTTCGCCGGCTTCTGGATCCTCAACGTGGCCTCGAAGGAGGAGGCCGTGGAGTGGGCGAAGCGGGCGCCGCTGGCCGGCCCTGGCAGCAAGGCCGAGATCCGCCGGATCACCTCGATCGACGAGCTCCCGCAGGACAACGAGTGGATCCAGAAGGAGCGGGCGTGGCGCGAGGCCACCGGCCAGCTCTGAGCGGATCGGCGAGCAGATGAGCGATCACACCGGCCGCGAGGCCGTCGCCGCCGTCTGGCGGATCGAGTCGGCGCGGATCGTCGGTGCGCTCACCCGGTACACCGGCGACTTCGCGCTGGCCGAAGACCTCGCCCAGGAGGCACTGGCCGAGGCGCTGGTGAGCTGGCCGCGTGACGGCGTACCGGGCAACCCGGCGGGGTGGCTGCTCACCGCCGGCCGTCGTCGCGCGATCGACGCGTTCCGCCGCCGTTCCGCCCTCGACGAGAGGTACGCCGCCCTCGCCCACAACCTGGGTGAGGGCGGCGTCGTCTCGGGCAGCGCGCCCGCCGATCCGGCCAGGGACGCCGAGGACGTGCTGTGGGATCCGGACCAGATCGACGACGACGTGCTCGCGCTGATGTTCATCTCCTGCCACCCCGTGCTGTCGCGGGAAGCCAGGGTGGCGCTCACCCTGCGCGTGGTCGGCGGTCTGACCAGTGACGAGATCGCCAAGGCGTTCCTGGTCCCGACGGCCACCGTGCAGGCCAGGATCACCAGGGCGAAGAAGACCCTCGGGGCGGCCAGGGTGCCGTTCGAGGTGCCGCCGGCCGCACAGCGGTCCGAACGGCTCGGCTCGGTGCTCAGCGTGGTGTACCTGATCTTCACCGAGGGGTCCTCGGCCAGTTCCGGTGATCACCTGATCCGGCTCGACCTGGCGAGCGAGGCGCAGCGGTTCGCCAGGGTGCTGACCCGCCTGGTGCCGGACGACCCCGAAGTCCACGGCCTGCTGGCGCTGCTCGAGCTGACCGCGGCGCGTTTTCCCGCCCGCACCGGGCCGGACGGCGGGCCGGTGCTGCTGGAACACCAGGACCGCAGTCGCTGGGACCGCACCGCGATCCGCCGTGGACGAGCCGCGCTGGCCCGCGCCGAACAGGTCGGCCGCGGCCTCGGCGCCTACGGCCTGCAGGCGGCGATCGCCGAATGCCACGCCGTCGCCGCGTCGGTGGACGCGACGAACTGGGAACGCATCGTGCTCATCTACGAGGCGCTCGGCCGGCTCGCCCCGTCCCCGGTGGTCGACCTCAACCGGGCGGTGGCGGTCTCCATGGCCAAGGGACCGGCCGCGGCACTGCCCATCGTGGACGAACTGGTGGCCACCGACGCACTGCCGAACTCGCATCTGCTGCCGACCGTTCGCGGGGAACTGTTCACCCGCCTCGGCCGCACCGACGAGGCGCGCACCGAACTGAAGCGCGCCATCGGATTGTGCGGCAACGAACGCGAACGAGCGTTGCTGGCGCACAAGCTCGCCGACCTCGGCTGAGTTCAGGGCGTGCCGGTTCCCCGCAGACACCGCCGACCACAACCGCCGGGACCACAACGACGGACGGGCTACCCAGCCGGGCGCAGGTCGGCGGGGTGGGGTGTGAGTGTCTGGTATGGCGACCAACGACGCAACGTTGTACAGGAGCGAAATTTTGCCTCGCGTCGCCTGCAAGGCGACCACCCACCACGACCCGGAAGTTAGAAGGGCGGAGGCTCGTCAGCGGTCTTTGGAAGGTCGAGGAGTGGCTCCGGTCGCGTCGTGTAGGTGCGGCCGGTCGGGGTGGTGACCGTTAAATCGGCCGTGGCCGGGTCGAACTCGAACTTCCAGCCGGGCTCGTCTTTCAGGCCGTGGTGGTAGCGGCAGAGGCAACACAGGTTGTGCTCGCGGGTGTCCCCGTTTTGCGACCACGCGGTGCAATGGTCGGCATCGCAGCGTTGGGCGGGGCGGTTGCAGCCCGGTGCCCGGCAGGTGCGGTCGCGGACGCGAACCAGTTCGGCGAGATCGGCCGGTGGGCGGTATCTCTTGCGGCCGATATCCCGGACAGTGCCTGAAACCGGATCGGTCAACACCTTCCGCCACACCGAGTTGGGCTGGTTCATGAGTTGACGCCCGAACTCACCCGGGATCGGGCCATGACCGACCAACTCGCAGCCGTCCTCACGGATACCCAACGCAGTGTCGAGCGGAATGTGGATGAACACCTGAGCGGCCAAGCCCTCCCAGCCCTTGCCGAGCAGCAACTCCGCCAACACATCCGCCCGAAGTTGGTCCAGCGTGCGAACCTCATCGCCACCGCGCAACTTCCGCGCCAACATATCGATCCGGGCATACACCGCGGTCGCGATTTCCACCGGGAGATACGCCCAGAGCGAGGCCATCGCATCAGGCTCGTGGTGCAACTCGACCCGGCGCTGCTTGCGGCGAGTCTCCGCGCGGGCGCGTTGGCCTTCGGGGTCGAGGGCCGCGACAACGCGGGTTACCGTTTTCCGCCAGTTGCTCGGATTCTTCTCGCCGATACGATCGGCCAGAATTTCATCCGCCTGATGGGCCAATTCATCCGACAACACCGCCACACCATCAAACGCCTGACGGGCCTTCTCGATATCCAGCTCGCCAGCGACCATTGCTGCCAGCAGACACGGCATCCGCGACGCCAACGCCTCCGACAAGGCCACCCGGGTCGCGGTCGTTTCACGGGACAGCCGCAACTCCGGCGCCAGTTCATCCGCCACCGATCGCGCACCACCACGAGCACGGTTCAGCCGCGCGATCGCCAAAGCCTGCACCGCCTGCACCCGACAGATCGCCCGCCGAGTCGAAACGACCACCTCGACCACTTGCGGCGGATCCAACTCCTCAAGTGCGTCCTCGTCCATCGAGCATAACCAATCCAGAGAAAGCATCAGAAACCTCCCAGGCTCCGAACCTAACTCCAGAATACCGGCGACCTCCGACAAAAAACGCCCGTGCCCAAACACGAAAGAGGGAAGAAAGCGCTAACCAGAAACGGTGTCGAGGTGGCTCGTGTCACCGAGACTGGAAACCTGGCGGTTGTGGAAAAAGTCGTCCTCGCGAAGCACCGTGATGCTGCCCGAGGGGGCCCGGAAACCAACGTAGTCCGCTGATTCGAGCGGCATCCTGATCCAGGACGCCAGGACGAACGTGAGGGCGAAGCCGTGCGTCACGATGATCTGGTGCGCGCAGGGGCTTTCCAGGATCGCGTCCATCGCCGCGTAGACGCGCTGCGCGAGCGCTGCCCTGGTCTCGGCGCCCGGTATTCCTTCGTCGTGCCGCATCCGGTCCCCCGTCGCGGGCGGCGGGACGAACCGCTGGTCCAGCCACTCCTGCGGCCGGCCTCCGGCATCGCCGTAGGACTTCTCGCGCAGTCGCTCGTCCAGAATCGGCCGCACGCCGAACAATTCGCCCACCGCCTCGGCCGTCTGGGAGGTACGCCGCAGGTCCGACGAGAACAGTTCCACTTCGGCGCCCTCGGGCACCCTGGCCCGTAGCGACCCGGCGATGGCGGCCGCCGCCCGCGTTCCTGCCAGGGTGAGTTCGGAGTCGTACCAGCCGCCCACCAGTCGATCGACGTGGTGCGTGGCTTCTGGATGGGTGACGACGTAGATGTTGCGCATAGGCGACACTCTCACAGGCGGTGCTGGGAGATCATCGGCCGCGCCTCGGCCTGTTCCCCGGCGCGTTCGTCGTAGTTGGGGCGCTTGAGCAGGGCCAGCATGCAGCCCAGCGTCAACAACACCTGGAACACCGCGAAAACGATCACCGCGGCGATCGAGCCGGTCAGGTTGAGCAGGAACTGGCCGGCGATCGGGGTGGTGCCGCCGAGCAGCGTGCCGCAGAGCTGGTAGCACAGCGAGATCCCGGTGTAGCGCACGTGCGCCGGGAACCGGCTGGCGAGCATGCCGGCGAGCGCCGCGTAATACAGGCAGTGCGGCACGGTCGCGACGACCACGCCGAGCATCGCCGCGCTGTAGCTCCCGGTGCCGATCAGCAGGAACATCAGCGGCATCAGCACGAGCTCGGGCAGCAGCATCACGCACACCGCCTTGCGCCAGCTGTCCATCCGGGTGACCAGTACCGCGCCCCACGGCTGGACCAGGATCTGGGTGATGTTGGCGACCAAGATGATGGTGAGGAAGGAACTCCGCGTGAAGCCGACGTCCGACGTCGCCCAGGACAACGCGAAGGTGGACTTGAAATAGGTCGCCGACAGCCCGATCGTGCAGGCGCCGATGCCGAGCACGATCAGCATCGGATGGTTGCGGAGCACCTCGGTCAGCGGCAGCTTCGCGACCTTCTTGGCCTTGATCAGCCCGGCCATCGCGGGTGACTCGGTGACCTTCAGCCGGATGAACAGCCCGACCCCGACCAGCAGGGCCGAGGCGAGGAACGGGATCCGCCAGCCCCAGCTGACGAACGCCTGGTCCGGCAACTGGCTGATGGCAAGAAAACTGACCGTGCTCAGCGTGTTGCCCACCGGGGAACCCTGCTGCGCGAACGCGCCGTACAGAATGGACTTGCCCTTGGGGGCGTGCTCGGACGCGATCAGCACCGACCCGCCCCATTCGCCGCCGAGGCCGATGCCCTGGATCATCCGGATCAGCACCAGCAGGATCG
The DNA here is from genome assembly GCF_000384315.1 of Amycolatopsis nigrescens CSC17Ta-90. Lineage (GTDB taxonomy): Bacteria > Actinomycetota > Actinomycetes > Mycobacteriales > Pseudonocardiaceae > Amycolatopsis > Amycolatopsis nigrescens. The sequence continues at coordinate 1,806,020 of NZ_ARVW01000001.1, forward strand.
GCGCGGCCATCCCGATCGAGGCGTAGCTCGGCAGCACCCCGATCAAGGTGGTCGACACGCCCATCAGCAACAGGGTGATGACCAGCGTCTTCTTGCGGCCGAGCCGGTCACCGATGTGGCCGAAGATGATGCCGCCGATCGGGCGGGCCAGGAACCCGACCCAGAAGGTCGCGAACGCCACCAGGGTGCCGAGCGCGCCGTCGAGCTCGGGGAAGAACACCTTGTCGAACACGAGGGCGGACGCGGTGCCGTAGATGTAGAAGTCGAACCACTCGATGGTCGAGCCGATGAACGCCCCGATGCCCGCGCGTTTCGCGGTCGCGTTCGCGTCGCGTGCGGTCGCCGCAGCCATGTTCTCTCCCTTGAGATTCGCCGGCCAGAGGGATCGGCGCGGCGACCCCCCGGCGCCCACGTCCCTGTGCTGGCGGCAACGGTGCCAGTCGCGACCCAGACAAGTCCAATACCGAATAGACCCGCCAGTGATTGGATCCGCGTCTTAATCGACGCGTGGCGCAGGGGTCGGCAACGCCGCTTCGGCGACCGCGAGAACGCTTCGCAATGCGGCCGACGGGTTGTCGGCGCGCCAGGCGAGTGCCGCCTGCAGCCGGATTCCCGGCCCGGCGAGCGGCCGGTACACCAGCCCGGTCTGCTGGATGTGCTGGCAGGAGGTCAGCGTCAGCGTGACCCCGACCCCGGCCGCGACCAGCGCCAAGATGGTGTACGAATCGGGCGCCTCCTGGACGACGCGCGGCGTGAACCCGCCGTCGGCACACGCCTTGACGGTGGCTTCCCGCACGGTCGAACCGGCGTTGGCCGGGAAGCTGACGAAAACCTCGTCGGCCAGCTCGCCGATCGGGATGCGCTCGCGCCGCGCCAGCCGGTGGTCCGAGGGGAGTGCGCAGATCAGCTCCTCGTCGTCGATGACCCTGGCCCGCACCCCTGGCTGGCTGACCGGCAGCCGCACGAAACCGAGGTCGAGCGAGCCGTCCGCGACCCGGTCGAGCGCGACGTTGGCATAGGTCTGCCCGCGCATCACCAGTTCCAGGCCGGGATGTGCGGCACGGACGGCGCGGGTGAGCAGCGGCAGCGACTCGTGGCTCGACGCGCCGGCGAAGCCGATGGTGACCCGCCCGTACTCACCGCGTCCGGCAGCCTTCGCGGCCCGCGTCGCGAGGTCGAGGTCGTCGAGCACGGCCCGTACCGGCGCCAGGAAGGACTCCCCCGCGCTGGTCAGCCGGACCGAACGGGTGTTGCGCTCGAACAGCTGGACGCCGAGCTCCTTCTCCAGCTGGCGGATCTGCTGGCTCAGCGGTGGCTGCGCCATCTGCAGGCGCTTCGCCGCGCGGCCGAAGTGCAGCTCCTCGGCCACCGCCAGGAAGGCGGTCAGATAGCGCAGTTCCATCCCGACCTCAACTGATCTGCTCTCGATATCAATGCGACCTTAATTCAGTATTGGACAGTAATCAATGAGAGCTGGCACGGTGGGGCCGGTGACCGACAAGACGAGCACGATGACCGACGCCGTGGCGACGTTCGTGCACGACGGCGACACCGTCGCGCTCGAAGGGTTCACCCACCTGATCCCGACCGCGGCCGGGCACGAGATCATCCGGCAGGGCCGGCGGGACCTGACGGTGGCCAGGATGACCGCGGACATCGTGGTGGACCAGCTGCTGGCCGGCGGCTGCGTGCGGAAGCTGGTGTCCTCGTTCGTCGGCAACTCGTCCGCCGGATCGCTGGGCGAACTGCGGCGCCGGATCGAGCGCACCGGCACCGAGCGCCTGGAGTTCGAGGAGTACAGCCATTACGGCATGATCTGCCGCTACCTGGCCGGCGCGCAGCGGCTGCCGTTCTACCCGCTGCGCTCCTACGCTGGCAGCGACCTGCCGGCCGTGAACCCGGGGATCCGCAAGGTGACCTCGCCGTACGACGACGGCGAGCAGGTGTACGTGGTGCCCCCGCTCAACCCGGACGTGGCGATCGTGCACGCGCAGCGCGCCGACCGGGCCGGCAACACCCAGCTCTGGGGGCTGACCGGCGTGCAGACCGAAGCCGTGTACGCGTCGGCCAAAGCCATCGTGGTGGTCGAGGAGATCGTCGAGGACGAGGTGATCCGCGGCGACCCCAACCGCACACTCATCCCGGCGCACGCGGTCGACGCCGTGGTTGCCTGTCCTCGGGGCGCGCATCCGTCCTTCGCGCAGGGCTACTACGACCGGGACAACGCGTTCTACCGCGCCTGGTCGGCGATCAGCAAGGACCAGGACCGGCTGCGGGCCTGGCTGGCGGAATGGGTCTACGGCACCCGCGACCACGCGGACTACGTGGCGAAACTGGGCGAGGAGTTCTGGGCGGGCCTCGCCGTCGGTGAGGCGCTGAGCCTGCCGGTGAACTACGGTCGGCGACAGTGACAGGAGCACCGCAGATGGAGTCCACTATGGACGGTGAAGCGACCTCGTCCGAGCTGCTTTCGGTGGTCGCCTCCCGCGAGCTGGCCGGGAAGGGCACGGTGTTCGCCGGGATCGGGCTGCCGACGCTGGCCGCGTCGCTCGCCCAGCTGACCGTCGCGCCGGGACTGGAGATCGTCTACGAATCCGGGGTCTGCGGCGCGCACCCGTCGCACCTGCCCGAGACGATCGCGGACGCGGTGCTGGTCACCGGCGCCGAGGCGGTGCTGCCGATGCCAGCGCTGTTCGGCTACGTGCTGCAGGGCGGGCACATCGACGTCGGTTTCCTCGGCGCGGCGCAGATCGACCGCTGGGGCAACCTGAACTCCTCGGTGATCGGCGCCTGGGACGGCCCCGACGTCCGGCTGCCAGGACCCGGCGGCGCGATGGAGGTGATGGCGAACTCCCGCGAGGTCTTCGTGGTGATGCGCCGGCACGACCCCAGGTCCTTTGTGGACGAACTGGACTTCTGCACGTCACCAGGTCCGGACCGGGCGCTGGCCGACGGGATCCGGCCACGCGGCGCCGGGGTCACCAGGGTGATCACCGACCTCGGCATCCTGGCGCGCGCCGGTGCCGGCGAGCCGCTGCGGCTGGTCGCGATCCACCCCGGCGTCACCCTGGACCAGGTACGGGCGGCCACCGGCTGGCCGCTGGAGACCGCCGCCGAGCTGCACACCGTCGAACCCCCGGCCGCGGCCGAGCTGCACCGGCTGCGCGAAGAGGTCGACCCCGGCCGCGTCTACCTGCGCTGAGATGGGGGCATGCGAGGCTTTTTGCGCATGCCCCCATCGATCGGGTGCGGGTGTCCCGCAAGATTCTGAGGAGGAACCCGTGCGGATCAGGATCATCGGCACCGGCGTGATGGGCCGCGGTATCGCCCAGTGGGCCGCGACCGCCGGGCACACCGTGGAACTCGCCGACGCCAGGCCGGAGGCGGTCGGCGAGGCCATCGGCTTCGTCGGGGACATGTTCGGCCGGGCTGTCCAAAAAGGACGTATGTCCGGTGCGGAAGCCGAGGCGGCGCTCGACCGGCTGGTGCCGCTGGACTCGGTGGCGGCGCGCGGGGACGAGGTGGAGCTGGTGATCGAGGCCGTCCGCGAGGACCTCGACACCAAGGCGGAGCTGTTCGCGTCGCTGGAGCGGGCGCTGCCGCCCACGACGATGTTCGCGACCAACACGTCCTCGCTGCCGGTCACCCGGATCGCCGCGACACTGGCCGACCCGGCCCGGCTGGCCGGGCTGCACTTCTTCAACCCGGTGCCGCTGATGAAGATCGTCGAGGTGGTGCCGGGCGCGGCCACCCGCCCGGACATCCCGGTGACGCTGGCCGAACTGGTGCGCGCGTCCGGGCACCGCGCGGTCGTCGTCGCCGACACCCCGGGGTTCCTGGTCAACCATGCCGGGCGGGGGCTGGTCACCGAGGCGCTCGCGCTGCTGGAGGACTCCGTCGCGGCCCCGGCCGAGATCGACCGGATCGCCCGCGACGTGCTCGGCCTGCGGATGGGCCCGTTCGAGCTGATGGACCTGACCGGACTGGACGTGACCGCCGCCGTGATCGACTCGATCTGGGCCGGTTTCCGGCATTCCGACCGGCTGCGGCCGTCGTTCCTCACCCCGAACCGGGTCGCCGCCGGTCTGTTCGGCCGCAAGACCGGGCAGGGGTTCTACGACCACCGCCCCGGCGCCGAGCCGCCGTCCGAGCCGCCCGTCACCGGCGACGCCGCACGTCCGGTGTGGATCGCCGGGACCGGGCCGGACGCCGACGCGTTGCGAGCGGCACTGCCGCAGGCGGTCCGCGAACCCGGCTCGCGGGCGGTGGTGCTGGTGGCGACCTGGGGCGCCGCGGTGTCGGCGGCCGTGGCGGCGCACCGGCTGCCCGCCGAACGGACCGTCGGCGTCGATCCGCTGTCCCTGTCCACACGCCGCCCGGTGCTGGCCGCGACCCCGGCGTCGGACCCGGTCGCCGTGGCCGACGCCAGGGCCGTGCTGGCTTCGGGTTCCGGTGCGGTGTCGGTCGTGCGCGACACCCATGGTTCGGTCGCGCAGCGGCTGCTCGCGTCCATCGTCTCCGTGGCGGCATCGATCGCGGAACGCTCGCTGGCCACGCCGGCGGACATCGACCTCGCCGTCGCGACCGCGCTCGGCTACCCGACCGGACCGCTCGCCTGGGGTGACCGCGTCGGCACCCGCCGCCTGCTCGAACTCCAGACCCGCTTGCACGACGGCACCGGCGACCCGCGTTACCGGCCGACCCGCTGGCTGCGCGAACGGGCCGAACTCGGCCTCCCGCTGACCACCCCCGCCTACCCGCTGGAGAGCCAGCCATGATCTCGCCCGACTTCGACCTCACCGAGACCCAGCGCGACTTCCGCGCGATGGCCGCCCAGTTCGCCGACCAGGAGATCGTGCCGCACACCCGAGCGTGGGACCGCGCCGAACAGGTCGATCGCGGCATCGTGAAACGACTGGGGGAACTGGGCTTCCTCGGGCTGATGGTGCCGGAAGCGTACGGCGGCGTCGAAGCGGACATGCTGTCCTACGTCCTGGTCACCGAGGAGCTCGGGCGCGGTGACTCGGCCGTGCGCGGGATCGTGTCGGTGTCGCTCGGCCTTGTCACCAAGACCATCGCCGCGCACGGTTCGGACGAGCAGCGGGCGCACTGGCTGCCGCGCCTGGTCAGCGGCGACGCACTCGGCTGTTTCGCGCTCACCGAACCCGGCACGGGATCCGACGCCGCGTCGGTCAGTACCCGCGCCCGTCGCGACGGCGGCGACTGGGTGCTCGACGGCGGCAAGATGTTCATCACCAACGGAACCTGGGCGAAGGTCGCGCTGACCTTCGCGCGCACCAGCGACCGCGGCCTCACCGCGTTCCTGGTGCCGACCGACTCGCCGGGTTTCACCGCGACGGAGATCCACGGCAAGCTCGGGCTGCGCGGCCAGGCGACCGCGGAACTGAACTTCGACGCGGTGCGCGTGCCGGACTCGGCGAGGCTCGGCGAAGTGGACAGAGGGCTCGGCATCGCGCTCGGCGCGCTGTCCCGTGGCCGGGTGTCCGTTGCCGCCGGCGCCGTCGGGCTGGCGCAGGCGGCCCTCGACGCCGCCGTGCGCTATTCGACCGAGCGCACCCAGTTCGACCGTCCAATCGCCTCGTTCCAGCTCGTGCAGGAACTACTGGCGGACTCGCTGGTGGACATCACGGCCGCGCGGCTGCTGACCCACCGCGTCGCGCGCATCGCGGATCACGGTGTGGCACCGAAGGATTACGCGACGGACGCCTCGATCGCGAAGTACCACGCGAGCGAGACCGCGGTGCGGGTCAGCAACAACTGCCTCCAGGTCTTCGGCGGCTACGGGTTCATCGACGAGTTCCCGGCCGGGAAGTACCTGCGCGACGCCAGGGTGCTGACCCTCTACGAAGGAACCAGCCAGGTGCAGAAGCTGCTCATCGGCCGGGACCTCACCGGCGTGAACGCGATGTTCTAACCGGATAGACGATCTTGCCGTGAAATGGCGCCCATAAGGAAAGGCGCGATTCGGGCAGCGTGTTCGACCGATTGCGCAATCGCCGGATAACTCGCAATACCGGGATTTTCCAAGGCGCGCCCAGAACTTTCACCAGTCCGTCAGGTTTCCCCCGCCTCGCAGCTGACCGGCGCTGAGCGTGTCCGCGAGGACACGGAAAGATGCCCTGTTCCGTTTTTCGGAACCACGGGTTCCTTGTCCCGTAACGGATCCGTGTAACCTCACGATGATCAGTTCGAACGGCCGGATTGACCAATGGGGGTTGCCCGGCCGGTGCACTGGGGCACAAATGATTTTCTTTAATTGATTCCGGGGGATAACCATGCCCAAAAGACGTACCGTACTCATGCTCGGCGGGGTTGCGGTCGGAGCGCTCGCGATGCCGCGGCTGCTCGGCCCGAAGGAATCCGCGGTCGCCGCGGACAGCAGCCACGCACACGACGTCGCGACCGCGGCGTCCGGAACACCGGTGGAGCCGCAGATCCAGACGTTCGCCAGACCCATGCCGGTGGTGCCGGTACTGGACCCGGCTTCCAGCGGCGCGGACTTCGACATGTACCAGGTTCCCATCCAGGCGGCGACTTCGGAGATCCTGCCCGGGATCCAGACGCCGGTGCTGACCTTCGGCGGACAGTTCGCCGGGCCGACCATCCGGGCCAGGACCGGCCGCCGGACGCTGGTCAGCTACACCAACAACTACACCAAGCCGGTGAACGTCCACCTGCACGGCGGGCACACCCCGGCCAGCAGCGACGGTTACCCGATGGACCTGATCGAACCCGGACAGTCCAAGTTGTACAGCTATCCGAACACCCAGCAGGGCACCACCCTGTGGTACCACGACCACAGCCACCACACCGAGGCCGAGCACGTCTACCGCGGCCTGCACGGCACCTACATCATCGAGGACGAAGCCGAACGGGCCCTCGAACTACCCAGCGGCGAGTTCGACGTGCCGATCATGATCAGGGACAGCGCCTTCGACAAGGACGGCAACCTGGTCGTCGGCGGCCGACCGGCCGACCGCACCACGATCCTGGTCAACGGCATCCCGAAGCCGTACTTCGAGGTGGCCGCCAGGAAGTACCGGTTCCGGTTGCTCAACACCGGCAACTCGCGGTTCTTCAAACTTCAGATCCACGGCGTGAAGCTGGTCCAGATCGGCTCCGACGGCGGACTGCTGCCCGCCCCGGTGACACTGTCCGAACTGGTGCTCAGCTCAGCCGAGCGGGCGGACGTGGTGATCGACTTCTCGGTCTGCCCGATCGGCACCAAGCTGGTGCTCAAGGACCCGACCGCCGGCGAACTGCTGCAGTTCGTGGTGACCAGGCCGGCCACCGACAACAGCCGGCTCCCGGACAAGCTGCGCGAGTTGCCGCCGCTCCGGACACCGACCGTTTTCCGTGATGTGGCACTGAGTTTCGGCTCGGTCGGCGGGTCACGGGTGGGCCTTGTCAACGGCAAGCCCTTCGACATCGACCGGGTCGACTTCAAGATCAAGGACGGGGACACCGAGGTCTGGACCCTCACCAGCCCGGACCCGGTCGGCACCCCGCACAACTTCCACATGCACCTGGTGCAGTTCCAGGTGCTCGACCGCAACGGAAAGCCGCCGCTGCAACAGGATAAGGGCCTCAAGGACACCGTGCAGCTGGTCGCCGGCGAGACGGTCCGGGTGCAGGCGACCTTCCAGGGCCATCTCGGCAAGTACATGTACCACTGCCACTTCCTGGAGCACTCCTCGATCGGCATGATGGCGCAGATGGAGATCGTGCCCTAGTCCACTTCAGACAGACGCGCCAGCGCGTGCCCGGCTACCGGATTCGGTCGCCGGGCACGTCTTGGCGCCGTGGACGGAGCAGCACGACGCAGACCGCACCGGCCAGCAGCACGGCCGCGGCCAGTGCGTTGGACGCGGTGTAGCCGTGCACGGCGGCGGCCAGGGGGCCCTCGTGCTGGGAGGCCGCGGTGTAGGCGACCGCGACGGTGTTCAGCAACGCCGCCCCGAGCGCGCCACCGATCTGTTGCGAGGTACGGATCAGGGCGGAGGCGACCCCGGCGTCCGCCGGGTTGTCCACCCGTGTCGCGCTGCTCATCACCGGGGCGATCAGCAGGCCGCTGCCCGCCCCGAACACCAGCAGCGCGGGCAGCAGCAGGCCGGCGTAGGAACTGTCCGGGGTCAGCCGGGTGAACAGCAGGTCCCCGATGCCGAGCATCAGCAGGCCGGCGGCGATCAGCCACCACGGCGCGACGCGGGTCAGCAGCCGGGCGGTGAGCTGGGTGGAGACCAGGAAGCTCACCACCACGAACGGCAGGAAGGCCAACCCGGCCTCCAGCGCCGGATACCCCATCACCGACTGCAGCTGGTAGGTCATGAACAGGAACATGCCGAGCACGGCGAACTGCGACGTGACGATGGCCAGGTTGGCCCCGATCCGGGCCCGGTCGGCCAGTATCCGCAACGGCAGCAGCGGATGGGCGGCCCGGGTCTGCCAGAACGCGAACACCGCGAGCAGCACGACCGAAGCCGCCAGCAGGCCGATGATGAGCGGGGAACCCCAGCCGTGCAGCTCCGCCTCGCCGAGTGCGTAGACGAGCGCGGTCAGGCCGGCCCCGATCAGCAGCACGCCGACCAGATCCAGCCGTCCGCCGGGCACCGGTTTGGTGCGCGGCACGAACTTCAGTGCCCCGGCCACGACCAGTGCCGCGATCGGCAGGTTGACGTACATGCACCAGCGCCAGCTGAGCTGGCTGGTCAGGATGCCGCCGAGGATCATGCCGACGGCACCGCCCGAGATCAGGGTGACGCTGAAGATCGCGAACGCGCGGGCGCGTGCCTTCGCCTCGGTGAACATGACGCTGACCAGCGACAGGGTGGACGGGGAGAGCACGGCCGCGAACGCGCCCTGTAGCGCCCGCGCGGTGATCAGCATCGCCGGGTTCGTCGCCGCGCCACCGAGCGCCGACGCGGCGGCGAACCCGAGCACCCCGATCAGCAGCGCGCGGCGCCGCCCGATCAGGTCCCCGATCCGGCCGCCGAGCAGCAGCAGGCCGCCGAGCGTGAGCGCGTAGGCGGTGAACACCCACTGCTTGCCGGCGTCACCGAGCCCGACGTCCTGCTGCGCGGACGGCAGCGCGATCACCATGATCGTCGCGTCCAGCGTGACCATCAGCTGCGCCGAAGCCAGTGCCGTCAGGCCCCACCACTTGCGGTCGCGACCGGACGACGCCGCCGGGCTCGCCCGCACGGCGTCGTTCGTCTCGCTGGACAACGGTTTCAGCCCACCGAGTGGATCTCGACGGTGCCCGCCGTGCCGTCCACGGTCACGGTCGAGCCGTCGACCAGTGTCTCGGTGCCGTTCCCGGTGGCCAGTGTCGCCGGGATGCCGTACTCACGGGCGATGATCGCGGCGTGCGACAGCGCCCCGCCGGTATCGGTGACCAGCGCCCCGATGTTGGGGAACACCACCGACCAGACCGGCGACGTGGACGGGCAGACCAGCACGTCGCCAACCTGGATCTTGTGGAACTCGTGCTCGTCGAGCACCACCCGGACGGTCCCGGTGTAGCTGCCCGCCGAGCCGGGTAGCCCTCGCACGGTGGACTGCCCCGCTTCGTTGTCGGCCACCGGCGCACCGACCGCGTTCAGCATCGACCACCGCAACGCGCTCACCACCGACCGCACCTCGACGGGCAGCCCGTCCATCGCGGGCGGTGGCCCCGGTGGCACGCCGTAGCTGGCGGGTCCCGGGTTCTGCAACGCCCACCGATGCTCCCCGCGGCGGCGCTCGACGATCCCGCGCAGGTCGGTTTCCCGAGTGAGTGCCGCGAGCACTTCCTTGACCTCGGCGAAGAACACGTGCTCCGGCTTGTCCAACCGGCCGAGGTCGACCAGCCGACGGCCGGCCTCCAGCGCGGCCCAGCGCAGCAGGGCGTAGGGCGCGCTCACCGTCGCGTACTCGTTGTCCTCCCGCACCGGATACGCCTTCTGCGCGCGGGCCAGCAGGTGCTCGAACCGCTGCAGCTCGGCGGAGTCTTCGATCGCCGCCCGCGCACGGGCGGCGGCAGCCTCGCGAATCGTCGCCTGGTCGGCCACCTCCGCGGGAGACACCTCGGGGGCGGCCCCGCGGGCGAGCTGGTCGCGCACCAGGGAGAGGATCAGGTCGGGTCGTTCGCCGAGTGCCGGGGTGGCCAGCTCGTAGTGCAGCGCCCGGCTCCCGTACTCCCGCTGATAGGTCTCCATGGTCGCGGCGAATTCGGCATCGGTCTCGAGCAGGGCCCGCACCGAGGTGAGGTCGTACGCACCGTCCAGCCGCTTCTCCGCGATCTCCACCAGGCCGCGCAGCTGGTTGGCGGGGTTCGTGCTCTCCGGGGAAAGGCCGGCGAACAGCTCGAAGACCTGCTCGTTGGGCCACTTCAGCTCCTCGGTGAGCAGCACCGCCAGCTCACCGAGTGCGATCACCACCGCGCCGACGAGCCGGAAGTGCACGATGGCGGCGTCGCGGTGCAGTTCCCTGGCGTCCGTGAGCTGACCAACGAGGTCCTCTGTGGACAGAGCGGGCAGGTCGGCCGACCGCAGCCGCTCGATGCGCCGCAGGAACGAGTCGCGCTGCTCGTCGTACCAGTCCGAGAGCACGGTGCCGAGGTGGTCGGTACGCGAGGCGGTGATGCACCGCTCGATCTGCGACGGCGCCGAGGGGCCCGCCGGCACCATGCTCTGGTAGTGCCAGCCCCCGATGATCTTCAACCGCATCCCGGCAAGCAACCCGAACTCGGTGTAGCTGTTCAGCAGCGCGTCGTTGTTGTCCTGGACGAACTCCTGGGTCATCGGCAGCAGCGGCGCGGGGGCGTGCGTGGACTCCTTGACCCAGAACCCTTCCGGCGGGTCGATCAGGATCGGCACCGGCTCGGGTTCCGGATCGGCGAGCGCGGTGATCGGCCGCACCTGCAACAGGAAGAGCTCATCGCCGGCAACGGCCCATTCCAGGTCGCTCGGCCCGCCGAACTCTTCGGCGACCCGTTCCGCGAGCGCGGCGATCTCCTTGACCTGCTCGGCACTCAGCGCGCCGTGGTGGTCGGCGGTGTTGTCGGCCCGCTCCCCGCGGACCACCCACTCGTCCGGGGTGACCTCGCCGGAGACCAGCTTTTCGCCGAGGCCGGGTACCGCGCTGACCAGGATTTCGTCCCGCGCGCCGGTGACCGGGTTCGCGGTGAAGGCGACCCCGGCGGCGTCGGCCCGCACCATGTCCTGCACCAGCACCGCCAGCGGCGAGTCACCCTCGCGGCCAACGCTGTTCCGGTAGCTGCGCACGGTGGCCGAGAGCCCGGACGCCCAGCAGGTGCGGACCGCGTCCACCAGCTCGTCGTCGCCGTCGACGTCGAGCACCGTGTCGTACTGGCCGGCATGCGACGCCTGCGCACCGTCCTCGTCGATCCCGGAGGAGCGCACCGCCAGCGGGCCGGTCAGGGTGCGCCCCGCGGCCACGATCGCCTGCCGCAGTTCCGGTGCCAGTGGCGCGGCGAGCAGTTCCTCCGCGGACGGCGCCGAAGAGCCGAGCTGGGCCCGCAGCACGTCGGCGAGCACCACCACCCCGTCCGGTACCCGGAAACCGGCTCGCCGCATCCGGGCCAGCACGGCGGCCTTCGCACCGGCGCGGGCGGTGTCCGCGGCGGCCTCGTCGTCGAGGGAGACGATCTCCGCTCCCGCGATCTGGTTCATGGTCAAAGCTCCTCGGCTCAGCAAAGAACGACTTCGCCTCAGGTCCGGAACCGAGGCGAAGGAAGGACGGAGTTTCCCGTTCGAAAGAGTTGACAAACTCCGGTGTGCTTTTCGATTTTGCGAAAGTCTTTCTCAAGTCTTTTCGTCCGCTACACCCCAGAACCCCAGTAACGTTGACAACGCGCCCCTCGGCGGTCACCGACAGTTAGCGGAATAGTAGTTATCGCCGCCGAATTCCGTCAAGCAAAATCTACCGTAAAACTGCATGTAGGGTTGGCCGCGCGGAAACCACATCGCCGGTTCATCGAACCGCTGTGCCGAGCGCCCTCTCCGCGGGATCGTGCACCGCGCGAGGCGCCGCCAGCAGCGCGGCGACCATGGCGAGACCCGCGATGGCGAACACGGCGGTGAGTCCGCCGGGACCGGCCAGCAGCAGGGTGACCCAGCCGAACAGCGCGATGCCGGCCGACCCGCCGAGCTGCCGGGAAAAGGTCAGCGTGGCCATGGTGGCGCCGATGATGTCGGCGGACGCCCGCGACTGGGCGATCAGCGTGTACGCCTGCATCGACAGGCCGAGGGCGGCACCGGCGAGCGCCAGTCCGGCGACGGTGAGCGCGGTGCGGCCGGCACCGGGGCTCATCGCCGGCACGATCGCCATCGCGGTCATCCCGGCGATGCCGAGGCCCAGCCCGAGCCGCCCCCACCGGGTCAGCGCGGGCCACCGTCGCGCGAGGACGGCGAACCCGCTGGTGAACGCGAGCTGCCCGACGCTCATCGGCAGCAGCAGGAGCCCGGTGGTGGCCGCGTCCTGCCCGGTGCCGTCCACGATGGCCAGTGGCACGAAGGTGAAACTCCCGAACAGCGCGATACCGGTGCCAAGGGTGGCCGCCATCGCGCGGGACAACCCGGGGTCGGCGAACATCCGCGGCGGGACCAAGGGTGCGCTCGCGCGGCGTTCGACCCGCACCAGCGCGATCATCGCCGCGACCGCGACCGCCACCAGCACCGGAGCCCACACCGGACTGGTCGCCAGCGCACGATCACCGCCGAGCACCACCACGCTCGCCCCGGCCACCGCGATCAACGCCGCACCGGCGGCGTCGAACCGCCACACGGCGGCCGCACCCGCCCGCCGCCCCGGCACCGACCGCGCGCCGAGAGCCAGCGCGACCAGGCAGAGCGGCAGGTTGATCAGGAAGATCCACCGCCAGCCGGGGCCGCCCGCCAGCAGGCCGCCGAAGGGGGCGCCGCCGATCGAAGACACCGCGAACACCGCGGTCATCCAGCCCTGCCTGCGCATCAGCTCATGCCGGCTGAACAGCTCCGCCATCGCCGCGACCGCCGCGACGATCAGCCCGCTGCCGCCGAGCCCCTGCACGGCCCGGAACACGATCAAAGCGGGCATCGACGGCGCCGCCGCGCACGCGAGCGAGCCCGCCGCGAACACGAGCACCGAGCAGCCGAACATCCGCCGCCTGCCCCACCGGTCGCCCAGCGCACCGTGCAGCGGTGTCGCGACGGCGACGGCCAGCAAATACGCGGCGGTCACCCCCGCCACCGCGCTCGGCTGCCCCAGCGACGCGCCCAGCGACGGCAGGGCCGCGACCACCACGTTGGTATCCAGCGACGCCATCAACATGCCCAGCAGCAGTGCCACGAACGCGACGTTCCGGCGGGCTGGTTCGGGGTCGCCACTCGGCGCAAATGCGTGCATAACGCACACGTTAATGTGTGCGTTATGCACGCGTCAATGAGCTGGGGTCAGGACTTCGGGTCGAGCACGAAGACGGGGATCTGCCGGTCCGTATTGGCCTGGTACTCGGCGTACGGCGGGTACGCCTCGACGGAGCGCTCCCACCACACCGCGCGCTCGTCGCCCTCGACCTCGCGGGCGACGTAGTCCTTGGTGACGGTCCCGTCCTGCAGCGGGAACTCCGGATGCGCCTTGATGTTGTAGTACCAGACGGGGTGCTCCGGGGCGCCGCCCTTGGAGGCGACCACGGCGTAGCTGCCGTTGTGCTCCACCCGCATCACCGGCGTGTAGCGCAGCTTGCCGGACTTCGCGCCCCGCAGGGTCAGCAGCACGGTCGGCTTGCCGAGGACTTCGACGCCGTCGGTCGTGCCGTTCTCGAGGATGGTGTTGGTCTGGTCCTTGACCCAGCCAATCGGGCTGAGCTCAGCGGTGTCGTCGGCCATGCCCGTGATCAACCCGACGCGCACCGTCGCTATTCCCGGGCCGGGGTGCCGACCGCCGCACGAAACGATCGGCACCCCCGGACCCACCGGTACCAGCGCTTACTGCTGGCGCTGCTCGGTGAGCTGCTCGCGCAGCCGGTCCTCGGCCGCACGCAGCTCCGGTGTGAAGCTCTCGCCGAAGTCGGCGGCTTCGGCAACCTTGCGGATCTCCAGCTCACCGCTCTCGAACGGGACCCGCCGGGCCCACTCGATGGCCTCTTCGCGAGACCGGACATCGATGATCCAGTACCCGGCGACGAGCTCCTTGGCCTCCGCGAACGGACCGTCCACCACCGTGGACTGCCCCTTGCCGGAGAACTGCACCCGCGCACCCTTCCCGCTGTCCAGCAGCCCGTTGCCGTCAAGCATCACGCCCGCCTTGACCAGTTCCTCGTTGTACTTGGCCATCTCGGCGAACTCCTGCTCGGTTGGCTGCGCGCCCGCCTCGGACTCCGCACTGGCCTTGACGATCATCATGTACTTCATCGCTGACTCCTACCGTGTCGCGGCCGCCTCTCGCGTGCCCTTGCCAACGCGTCGAACACCCCTTGGCCGGATCGACACCTCCGCGACAACTTTCCCCAAGATTTTTTCGGCTAGCGGGTGACCTGGTCGAACCGGACCGATCCGCCGTTGTTCTCGTCGTCGGTCCCCCAGAGCTGCTGCCCGTCCGGCAGGAAGAGGATCGCCTCGATCTTGCGGTTGTCCTGCTTGTCGAACTGGCGCAGCGCGGTGAGCTGTCCCGGTGTCTTCAGCTCCAGTACGGGCCGGCGCTCGCTGCTCACCACCAGCCGCCCCGCGTCGTAGACCGCGGAGCTGAACGGCCCGTCGTCCACATTGGGGTCCGAAGCGGAGGACACCAGCACGGTGCCGTCCTGGCGCACCTTGAGGTCGCTGATGTGCCGGACCTCGTCCTCGTCCGGGAACGGCACCGCGAACTCCTCGGTGACGATGGGCGTGCCGACGCCGAGGGTGAGCGGCGCGGCGCGCACGAGGGACGCCAGCTCGCTCTTGCCGCGGGAGGCCCACACCGCGAACAGCTGGCCCGAAGTGTGTTGGAAGACGGCGAAGCTTTCGTAGTCGTCACCGGGCAGCTTGCCGGGGAGGGAGAGGGGATCGCCCTGCACGGTGGCCGTTCCGCCGGTCACGACGATGCGGTACACGGTGCCTTCGCTGGCCAGCGCGAGGTACTGGTCCCGCTGGCCGGGTACGGCGTCCAGCGCCTCCAGGTCCCTAGGCGGCGCCCGGCCGGCCGGATCCTCCCACCTCAGGTCCCGCACTTCCGGCGGACCGTCCGGCCTGAGCTCGATCGCGCTCACCCGTGGCTGGCCGTCCTTCTTGTTGTCCTTCACCACGATCACCTCGGCCCGGTGCGGGCCCACCGGGGCGTCCTGGACCGCCGCGACACCGCTGACCCCACCCGTGATGCCGTCGCCGACCCGCTGCCAGCCCGGCACCTGGTCCCCGGCGGCGGTCCCCGGCACCAACACCCCGGCCGTCATGACCACCGCCGCCGCCGCACGCACCGCTCTTCGCGCCACAACCGTCTCCCCTCGACTCCCCTCGGCCATGAGCTGACCTTTCTGATTCTTGAGGCCGTCCGGCCCGCGGTCGACAGCTGGGAAGCATGAGAAACCGGCACATCCGGGTGATCACGCAGCGCAACATATCTGCGCCCGCACCGGCTAGCCTGGTTCGATGAGCGAGGACGATCCGCACATCCACGTCGAGCGGAAGGTGCTGCTCGCCGGCGCCGCCGTTCGCAACGCGATCGCGTCCACCTTCGGCCTCGTCACCGATTCGCCGGCCGTCGTCACCACCGGCTGCGGGCTACGGGCGCCCTATGCGATGACCTCCCCGCACCCGGAAAGCGTCACCTGCCTGCCCTGCCGGGAGCACGCGCACCGGGAACACCTGCGCTACGCCGACCAGATCGAACGCCTCGGCCGGACGCCCGGCATGAACATCAGCGGCGAGCAGGCGCTCAAGGCCGCGCAACAGCTCCGGGACCTCGCGAAGCGGTTCGCCGGCTAAACGCCAAGGGCGGCCCGGCCTGAGGCCGGACCGCCCATCGGGACGTCCTCGGTTCAGGAACCGGTGTACAGCAACAGGTTCGGCGTGCCGGGGAACGCGAAGCCGATCTTGTCGGGAGTCGCGCTGCCGACCAGCGCGCCGCGCACGTCCTCCGGCGACGCACCGGGGTTGTGCGCCAGGTACAGCGCCGCCGCGCCCGCCACGTGCGGCGCCGCCATCGAGGTGCCGCTCTTCGCGCCGCTGCTCTGGTCGCTGTCGAAGGTCGACGACACGATGTCGGTGCCCGGCGCGAACAGGTCGACGCAGTCGCCCCACTGGCTCTCCGGCGCGCGGCCGTCGCCCTGGTTGGAGTTGGCGACCACGATCGCCTCGCGGACGTTGGACGGGTAGAACATGCACGCCGGCACGAAGTAGTTGCCCGCGGCGATCGAGTAGGTGATGCCGGAGGCGATCGAGCCGCGGATGGCGTTCTCCAGCGCGGGAGAGCTGCCCGGGTAACCAAGGCTCATGTTCACCACGGCCGGGCGCTTCGCGTTGGCCGTCACCCAGTCCACCCCGGCCAGCACCGAGTCGGCCGCGACCAGGGTCAGGTCGCAGCTCTGCACCCGCACCGAGACGATCTCCGCCTTCGGGGCCACCCCGAAGTTCTTGCCGGCCACCGTGCCCGCGACGTGGGTGCCGTGCCCGCAGGCGTCGTTCGCGTCGGGATCGTTGTCCACGAAGTCCCAGCCGGACACCGCGCGGCCCTCGAACTCCTCGTGGGTCACCCGCACCCCGCTGTCCAGCACGTACACCGTGACGCCCGCGCCACCGTCGGCGTCCGACCGCGTGGCGTCGCCGTCCAGCGGGAGATCGCGCTGGTTGATGCGGTCCAGCCCCCAGCTGGACACCTCCGAGGCGGCCGGCGCGGCGGTGGGAGCGGGGGCATCGCTCCGCACCGCCCGCACGGCCTCCACTGAAGCGACACCGGGATCGGCGGCCATCCGCTTCGCCTGCGTTTCGTCCATCCGCGCGGAGAACCCGCGAATCGCGGCGCGGTACCGGTGATCGACCGTCGCGCCGTAGGTTTCGGCGAGCCGATCGGTGGCTGTGTGGTCTGTGGTGTTCTTGAGCGCGACGATGTACTTGCCGGCGACCGCATCGTCCGCTCCGGCGTTGACGACGGTGCCTTCGGCCGGGTCCGCCACGGCGATCGTGGTCCCGACCACGCCGGCGACAGTGACGACGACGGCGGCGCTGAGCGCCACGCCGACGCGGGCGCGCCGAGAAATGGTTCTGGTCATGGTTCCCCTCAGGTGGATAGCTTGCTCCAAGGGGCGAGGCTATGGGCGGGCCATGAAATCCCGATGAAACACCTGTTCGCCAGTGACCGAAGGCCTGCCCGTCCTGCCGCCTCATCGGGCATTCCCGGCCGGGCATGATCACCGGCAGGCTCGGGCGCATGGCTAAGCGGAGTGCTGTCGTACTGGCGGTCGTGGCGATAGTGGCCGGGCTGCAGGGTCCGTTGATCCAGGCCGAGCCGGCGGACCAGCAACCTTCCCGAACCTACCTGGCGCCGGGCGAGTCGCTCGGCGAGGCGCACTACATCCTCCGGTTCGGGGAAAGCGAAAAGGGCACCGACAGCCTGGACGGCACCGGTATGCGGATGCACGGCGCCTACGGTTCGCCCGCCAGGCCGAGCCTGCGGCTCTTCGACTACCGCCGTGACCGCAGCGGCACCCAGAACGACGGCATGTACGACATCGCGTACAAGACGACGTGCTGCGGCGAGCGGGTGGACACGCACTTCCCCAGCCGCCTCCCGCCGGCCGGAAGCTACCTCGGCGACTACAGCTGGTTCGACGGCACCGCCCTTTGGCTGGGGCACAGCAGGTTCCGGCCGGGCGGGGCGCCACCGGACGGCGCGGCCAGCCCGCCCGCCACCGGGACCAGGGTGGACGGGACGACCGGCCCCGCCGACCCCGGCACGGACGTGCGCGCCGACAACGAGCACCTGGTCCCGATCCCGGTGCGGCCGAACGCCGAGACCAGGCGCAGCTTCCTGATCTCGACGAACGTGGTCGCCACCCGGCACGCCGGCGCGCGCTACAACCTCCGCCCGCAGCCGTATCTCGACCGCGGCGGGCTGGGACTGACCAGCCCGGGCGGAATCGGCAACAGGACGATCGACCTCGGCCCGTCGGCCGACCAGTTCGGCGTGCTGCAGATCCGGGCCGACGTCGTCACGAACGGCGGCACGCGCGCCGACACCTCCGACGACACCGGGCAGGTCAGCTACCGCTACTTCCTGAACAACGTCGAGGTCGGCACCGCGGACACGATCGAGCTCGACACCACCGCGATGCGCGACGGCCAGGGCGACGTCCGGTTCGGACCGGCGTTCGGCCTCGCCCGAGGCTGGCAGGGCGACGCGCCCGAGGTGTTCATCGACAACGTCGCGGTCTACGAAATCCAGAACATGCCCTTCCGCACGTCGTGGATCGGGAAGACGATGCTTCCCGAAGATTCGGCGAAGTACGCGTCGGACAACAACCCGACCAAGGAACGGCACGTTGGCCAGAACGTGCACGCGCTGTGGGTCGACCCCGTGCCGACACCCGATGGCCGGACGCTGATCTACACCAACGCGCAGTGGTCGGAAGCCGGTAATGCCACCGGTGTCTACTCCTACGAAACGGTGGGCGGTCAGGGAGTGATCCGCCCGTACGGCAGGCTGGGCCCGTACGGCCGGAACCTGGGCGGCCTCGCCGTCACCGGCGACGCCGACTACCTCTACGCCACTTTCCCCATGTACGGCGCGGACAACAAGGTCGACAGGTCCTGTGTGGCGCGCTACGCCAGGAGTGCGGTGCAGCAGGACGCGGCCGTGCCAACGGTGCCCTTCCCCGGCGTCGGCGCGCCCGGCGATCTGTGCCTGCCGGACTCGCCGCCGTCGGGCGACCCGCAGACCGGCGCGGGGATGCCGCAGAGCATTCGCGGCCTGGCAGCCAGTTCGCAGTACCTTTTCCTGTCCCACCGGAAGCTCAACGAGATCCGCGTCTACCGCAAGGACCAGTTCACCACGCCGGTCACCACGATCACCGCCCAAGACCCCAAGGGAATGGCGTACGGCGCGCCGGGGAGCCTGTGGGTGATCGTGGGCAGCACCGTTCAGGAGTATCTCGTCAACCCCGCTGGTGGTCTCGTGGCGGGACGGCGCCTGACCGGCCTGCTGCCGAGCGCGGTGTCCACCGATGTGCAGGGGCGCCTCTACGTGGCCAACGACGCGCCCGCGGTACAGCAGATCCAGGTTTTCGACACCACGAAGCCGGCGCTGCCGGAGATTCCGTCCCTGCGCCTCGGCGACCCGGGCGGGGTCTCGGCGGCCCGCGGTGAATACGGCCCGTCGCGGTTCGACGGGCTGAAAGGGGTGGCCGTCGACAACGCCGGCAACTACTACGTGGCCGGCAACGGCGTCGGCGCCTCGGCCGCGGCCTCTCCCCAGTACTTCGACGTGCGGCGCTTCAACGGGCGCACGAAGGCACTGGAAGGTCAGGCGCAGAGCTACATCAGCACATCGATGGTCGCGCACGACCCGGCGTCACCGAGCACCGTCTACTCCCCCACGCACCGGTACGGGCTGAACCTCGACAGCCAGGTGCCCGGCACGGAATGGTCGCCGCAGAACACGACGCTGATGACCGACCGGGCGCGCTGCCCGAACGACGCGCGGGTGTCCGGCACGCAGGGGCAGCAGTCCGCGATCGCGGTCCGGCACCTGGGGCCGAACAAGAACAAGTTCCTGTTCGCCACCGGGCAGGGCGACGTGAGCAGGCTCGGCGTCTACAAGTTCACCGACGACAGGCATACCCAGACGTCGGTGATGTTCACCGAGAACGCGGACAACGCCGTCTGGCCGCCGAACGAGCCGACGAAGTACCCGGTACCCGGCCGGACGGACGACTTCCTCTGGTCGTGGCGGGACAAGAACAACGACTGCCAGTTCGACACCGGGGAGTACGACGCGCCGATGTACCTCGGCGGCCGGTCGAACTGGAGCGTGTCCGAACAGGACAACCTGCCGAACCACCGCGCCGGTGACCTGTGGATCAGCGGCTGGGACAGTCCCACCAACAAGTGGGCGCTGAAGCGGGTGCAGTTCACCGGGGCGTTCGAGAACGGCAGCCCGGTCTACGACACGAAGAACGTCGAAGTCCTCAAGATGCCGCAGCCGTTCGCCGTCGCGCACTCGCTCGTGTACCAGTCGGCGACGGACACGCTGTACCTGCTGGGCCGGACGGTGGACGACCGCGAGCTGCGGACCGGCTGGCGGCTGGCCAGGTTCGACAAGTTCTACGAGAAGACGAAGTCCGGGCAGACACCGGCACCGACCTGGATCAACGAAATGCCGGACGATGTCGCGTTCTGTCCCTACGACCCGAACAAGTTCTGCCAGCTCTACACCCTCACCGCGGCCGGAGACCGGGTCTACGTTGGCAACCTGGCCGGGCCGACGAACCTGCTGCGCGGCCGGATCCGGCTCTACGACGCGGCCACCGGGTCCAGGGCGGGCTCGCTGGTGCCAGGGCCGGAGGTCGCCTACCGGTCGGGGTGGCACGACATGCGGCACGCGGTGACGGCGATGCAACTCGCGGACGGCCGGCGCTTCGCTTTCTCCGAGGAGAACTTCACCGGGAGGATCCTGCTGTACAAGGGATACTGACCAGGTCCGGTGCAGCCCAGTCCGGCTCAGTCCGGCTGGGCGTATTCGGGCAGCCGGCGGGCGACCTCGTCCGGGGAGGGCATTCGGGCGATCTCCTCGGCGATCGCGCGAGCCGCGTCGCGGTGGATGGTGTTTCCTTGCCGCGGCAACAGTTTCCGGGTCTGTTCGGCGATGGCTTCCGCGCTCAGCTCGCCGGGAAGCAGGCGCACTCCGGCGCCCACGGCGCTGACGGCCTCGGCGTTGGCGAACTGGTCGGCGCCCTGGGGCAGGATCAGCTGCGGGGCACCGACGGTGAGTGCGCCGAGGGTGGTGCCGCTGCCGCCGTGGTGCACGACCACATCGACGTGCGGCAGCAAGTCGGCCTGCGGCCACCAGGTCCGCACGGTGACCTGGTCCGTCACGTCACCGAGCAGCTCGGGGTCCACCCGGCCGGTGGCGACCACCACGCGCGCGTCCAGCGCCGCCAGTCCCCCGAGCGTCGTGCTGAGCAGCTCCGGGGTGCCGAACGCGGTACCGAGGGTCAGGTAGATCAGCGGCTTCGAATCGGGCCCGCTGTCCAGTCTGGGCAACACAGCCAGCGGGCCCGGGGTGGAGTACGGCACCGGACGCAGTTCAATGCGGTTGCCAGTAGCAAGGAAGTCCTTGTCCTGCAAGGAAGGCGGGCAGATGTCGAGATGCGGCCGGCCGCCGGCCTCGGCGTTGCTGGTGGGCAGCTCGAACCCGATTCCTGCCGGGACCATGCGGCCGAACCCGTGCCAGATGCCGGGGATTCCGGCCCGGTGCGCGGCCACGGCCGCCCCGGGCAGGCCCCATTCGTGCACCACGAGGTCCGGCCGCAACCGCGCCAGTTCGGGTTCGAGATCCTCGGCGTAGATCTCGTAGAACGAATCCGCCGGGCGAAAGGGCCGCAGCCCGTTCGCGGCCAGCGGCGCGTGCACGCCCTCCCCGGCGGCGAAGTGCACCTCGTGCCCGGCGTCCCGCGCGGCGATCGCGAGCGGGATCAGCGGGTAGGTGTGCCCCACCGACGCGAGGCTGGCGAACAACACGCGCATACCGCCGAATCTACTCGATCACCAGCCCCGATCGCGCGCCGCCCGCGAACCGGCTCAGCACCGGTACTGCACCGTGAAGGTGTGCCGCACGTACATCCGCACGGACTGGCAATCCGGGTAGGTGGACGGGCCAGCCGATGCCTGCGCCGTTGATGTCTGCGCTGTGGTGCGCGCGGCGGGCTCGGCGGCCGCCGCGGACGGTGCCGTCGCGACCACCGCCGTCGCCGCGGCTACCGACGCCGCGACGACCAACGCCTTGCGCAAAGGTCGAATTCCTTCGCGAAAATTCGGGTATCCGATCATGATTCCGCCCCCCCTGCTCGCTGGTTCATTTCCCCGCAGTCAGGCTCCCGCACCCTTCTCCCGGTTGAAATACTCCAACGGGGTGAACCATTCTTAGCGAATCATTAGTCTGCCATGAATTGCGTTTCAGTGACGTAGAAGTCCATGTCCGCATAGTCGAAAGTGATGGCGAACGGCTTGAAGAAGTTGTGCGTCACGTTCGCGAAGGTGTCGAACTGATAGGCGTCGTCGAACAGCAGCGGCCCGGCGACACCGCGCACCCGCCGGTTGACCGCCTTGCCGAGGCTCACTTTTTCGGCGAGGATCGGGTAGCACTTGATGGTGCCGTTGAACCATTCCGGATGCTCGTAGTCCGGCTCGATCCCGGCCTGCTTCGCCGTTTCTTCGGTGGTGACAACGCCGAGACCGGCGCCGCCGGTGTCCAGCGAGACCAGCTTCGGCCCCCGGTCGTTGACACTTCCCATGGTGCACGGGATCAGCGGTGACGACGGCAAGTACAACGGCAGCACCTCCGCCCCGGCCCGCCGGGCCTGCGCTTGGTACCGCCGCAGGTTCTCCCTGGTCTTCCGGCGCAGGATCAGCGCCCCACCCGCGTAGTCCATTGTGGTCAGGAACCGGTGGAAAACCCCGGTGCCGAACACGCCCGCGGGCTGGGCAGCCCCCGGCGGGGCCGGCATGGTGAGGTCGTGCCAGCCGACCGGGACGTTGCACAGTTCGATGCCGCCGAGGCGGAACGAGTCCGCGACGCCGAGGTAGAAGGTCGTCGTCTGGCCTGGGATGCCGGCCTGCACGGTGGCCACCGCGCGCAGCCCGGCCTCCTTGGCCACCTTCATCGAGACGGTGACGAACGGTGCCCCGGTATCGAGCAGGAACGGCTTGTTCTCCAGCCCGTTCACCCCGACATCGACCAGCGGAAGGGGATCCATGCCACGAAACGGAAGCCGGGCGCACTCGGCACCGTGCACCTCGTACGGGGTGCCGGTGATACTGGCGTACTGGGTGGCGAACGCGTCCTGCCCGGCCTCCCGCATCAGCGGCGCCGCGCGGGCGAAGTCGTTCTGCCGGACGAAGCAGTCCGCGAGCCGCCGCTTCGCCGAGGTGTCGCCGGGAGCCAGCCGGATCGCGGTGGCCAGGTGCCGTTCGGCCTGGTCGTACCGGTTGGACAGGAGCGCGATGTAGCCGCGCCTGCCTGCGGCGTGGGCGTTGCCGGAGTCCTGGTGCAGCAGGTACTGGTAGCCGAGGTCGGCCTCCCGGAACCGGCCGGCCTTGAACAGCCGGTCCGGGTCGGCGAGCGGGTCCGCGCTCGCCGGTGCGGTGCCCAGCAACGGAACGGTCGCGGCGGCACCGGCGGCCAGCCCGGTCCGGCGGAGAAACCCGCGCCGGTCCACGTTCCCGGTCACTTTTTCGAACACCGTTTCACTCTCCTCGCAGCTCGGCTCTCGGCACGCCCACATCGTGCTGGGCGACCGGTTAGAGCGACCTGGCAACGAGCTGAGGAGATCGTGAGAGCGGCCGGTTCAGCCGAAGTCGCGACGACGGAGGGCGAACAGGCCGCCACCGAGCAGGACCGCGGACAGCGCGAGCATGGCGAGTGCGGGCACGGGGTCGAAGGAGGCTCCGGCGACGGTGTTCGGGATGTAGTGGAAGGGCTCGAAAGCCGTTCCGCCCCACAGTCCGTACAACGGGCCGGCCGCCCTGCCCAGTACCGCCACCGCGATCCAGACGGTCCAGGCGATCGCCACCGAGGCACTGGGCAGCAGCCCGTAGGCGAGCGTGCAGACCGCGCCGACCAGCAAGGCCGCGGGGAGGGTGCCCAGCGTCCCGGCGAGGATGCGGGTGATGTCCGCGGGATCGCCGACGAGTAGTGCGTAGAAGGTGCCGAACACTCCCCCGGCGACGGCGAGCAGGAGCGCGGTGCCGAGGCCGGCCACCACCAGATGCCCGGCGGCCCAGCGGAGCCGGGTGATCGTGGTGGCCTGCACCGCCTCGGCCCTGCCGGTGGTCTCCTCCGCGCACAGCCGCTGGACCATCAGCACCGGGTAGAGCGCGATGACGTGCGCGAAGATCAGGATGAGCGCCCAGGCGCTCGCGGTCGGTCTCGGCCAGCCACTGCGCGCCCAGCTCGGCCAGCTTGTCGAACAGCGGCGCCGCCCGGCCTTCGGTCAGCGCACGCGCGACGTACCGCTGATACGGGCCGAAAGCGGTACCGGCGACCGCCACGTAGTTGACCTCACCGGCGCCGCCATCGGCCCGGACCTGGTCGTTGATCTTGTGCAGGGCCCTGGCCAGATAGGCGTCGCAGGCGTCGCGCAGCGCTTCCTTGGAGCCGAAGTGGTGGCGCAGCAGCCCGGAGGACACGCCCGCGGTCTCGGCGATCCCGCGGATCGTCGCCCGGTCGAAGCCGTGCTCGCCGAAATGCCGCAGCGCCGCGTCCCGGATCCGCGCGCGAGCGGTGAGGTCCTCCGGATCGGGTTCGCTCACCTTCGACCGCCTATCCACACGTGTACCTGACTACCCATGCGAGATGGTTACTACACGTGCGTGTAGTCCGTCGAACAGGGCGGCTCACCAGGGGTGCGCGGTCCTGTCAGCCGTCGGTCGCGGCGGGCGGCAGGGTCAGTCCGCTCGGTGGCCCGTCCGGCCAGGCGTCGAAGTACGGGAGGACACCGAACGAAGCCGAATGGAAGCTGACCTTGCCGCCGGAGAATTTCACGCGCCGGAAGTCGATGTCACCGGCGGAAAACTCCGCGCGGCCGAAATCGACGGTGCCGCCGGAGAACTCCGCCCCCTCGAAGTCGAGGATGCCGCCGGAGAACCGTGCCCGCCGGAAGTTGAGTTCGCCACCGACGAACTCCGCGTCGTTGAAGATCAGCGCGGTACCCCTCGGCACGACGATTCCGACGAATTCACCACCGTCGAAGGTCGCGCCGGTGAAGTCGAAACCGCAGCCCTGCCACGAATTCGCCGCGCCGGGACGCAGGTGGGCGGTGATCACCGCGAGCACGGTGCGCCGTACCTGCCGCTCCTCGCGCGGGTCCTCGTCCCGGCGGACCGGCGAACAGGTCTCGTGCCGCGGGCGGCCCGACTTCCGCAGCCCCAACCGGTGCGGTCGTTCCCGTGGCCGCCCGCGTCCGAGGCCACCGGGTGGGTCATAAGGCATCCGCAGGTAGGCGCACAACACGTTGATGCAGGTCTGCCGCTGCTCGTGCCAGTCGTCGGCCAGCGCGGCCATCGCATACACCCCGGCCAGCCGCACCGCCGCTCGCTCCGAACCCATCAGCTCGGACGCTTTGCCGAACCGGTCGGTGAAGGCCGTGGTGTCCGCCCGGCGCTCGGCGGCCTCGCCGAGCCGCTGCTTCCGGTAGGCCACGGTCAGCGCGATCACCCCGCCGATCCCGGCGACCACGGCGAACGCGATCTTCAGCCCGTCCAGCTTGTCCCGCGGTGCCAGCGGTTTCGGGTCCGCGGTCAGCTCGGGCGAACCGAGTGCCCACCACAGGAACCAGACCGCGACCGCCGTCAGCGCCATGCCGAGGAGCAGCCACAGCGCGATGTGCACGAGGAAGGGCAAGCTGAGCCCGGCCTGCCTTCCCGGACTTCCCGGTCTGCCAAAGGGATCGGGCCGACGCCGGACAAGAGGCATGCCCGGCACAGTAACCCAGCGGGCTGGCAGCTTCCGGCCTACCGGGACCGGTCCCGGCCGGTGGCCGTTACGGTCGGCTATGCCCAAGGACGACACGCGGCTGCGGCGGAAGGCACTGAAGCTCGTGCAACAGGTCGAGACGGCCTGGGCGGCCCGTGGGCCGGGCGGTTTCACCGGCCGGGGCGACGCGTTCCGCTTCGTGCAGGCGGCGACCAGGGCGGAGACCGTGCTGTTCCGCGTCGTCTGCGGCGCCCTGGACGACTTCGGTCCTCGCGTCACGTACGGGGAGGTCATGCGCCTGCGGTCGCTGGCGTGCCTGCAGGCCACCGGCCGCACGGCCGCCACCGGCGCGATCACCGCGGCCAGGGGCGCGCTGTGGGCGCTGGACCGGCCGGGGATCAGTGTCACCGATCCGGAGCTGAACCTGGCGCCGGAGTGGTCGCCGCCGGTCAAGGCCGAGCTCGTGCCGGGGGAAAGCGTGACCAGGTACCTGCAGTCGGATCGACGGCTCGCCGCCGCCGCGGACGCGCGGTTCGCGCTCGCCGAGCGGCTGGCGCATTTCCTGCCCCGCCCGGACGGAGACGAGATCACCCCCGAGGCCATCGACGCGACCCTCCGCGCCCGGGACAAGTTCCACCGCCTCGACGAGACGCTGGTGTGGAAGTGCCAGGTCGAGACCTGCCGGCGTCGCGACGCCGTGGACGAGGCCCGGATCCTGGCGATCGAGGCGGAACTGGTTTACCGGGCCCTCGCCGAGACGACCCAGCGGTACGGGCCCGACGACGTCAGCCACGCCGAGCGGCGGCGCGACTCCGTGCTGGACCGGCTACCACTGGCCTGAAGGCTCAGATCTCCACGTCGAACCCCATCGTGAGCTCGGCCTCGCCGGTGACCCGCAACGAGACGAACGCCGACGAGCACAACGAGCCGTTGACCTCTTTCAGGCCGGCGGGGAGATCGGCAGGGCCGGGCCGGGTGATCAGGTCGAAGCCCGCGTCCAGAATCGCGCGGATTCGTGGCACCGCGCAGGTGACGGCCATCAGGCGGTCGGTGTCGGTATGGGAGATGTGCAGTTCCACGGTTTCGGTGGCATAGGCGGCCCGCAGGAACTCCTGGGTGTTCCCCGATTCGAGCAGCAGGCCGGTGTCCAGGTCGAAATCCATCGACGGGAGCAGCAGCGAAGCTCGCAGGAAGCCTTCGTGCGCGTCGAGGTACAGCGACGCGCCCTCCTCCCGGATCGCCTCGTCCAGTCCGTCCAGCTCGGGCCGGAGGTCCGGAGTCAGGCAGACGAGGATGGCGGCGCGCCCGCCGGAACCCAGGTAGACCGCCGAGCCCGCTTCGGCGAACGTGTAGTACGGCGCGTTGAAGCGCACCGCCCCGGTGCCGGCCGGATACGTCGCGCGGACCTGCGCCTCCGCCCCGTCGGTGAAGCTCGGTTCGGCGATCGGCGGCAACCGGCGCCCGCCGACGACAAGGCCCGGCCGGTGGAACGTTCCGGTCAGCACCGCCGGATCGAACGCCACGACCGAGATCGGCCCCTTCTTTCTTCGCCACCAAGCCATTGCCGCAAGCTACTCAGCAGGCGCGGGACCGGTCCCGAGTTCACCGGCAACCGAGGCCGGCGAGGTCCGTGGCGCCGCCG
Source organism: Amycolatopsis nigrescens CSC17Ta-90 (assembly GCF_000384315.1). Classification (GTDB taxonomy): domain Bacteria; phylum Actinomycetota; class Actinomycetes; order Mycobacteriales; family Pseudonocardiaceae; genus Amycolatopsis; species Amycolatopsis nigrescens. The sequence continues at coordinate 1,833,324 of NZ_ARVW01000001.1, forward strand.
TCGGCGAGGTTCCGGCAGACCTCCTCGACCGCGCGTTCCGGCCGGATCCGCCAGAGCGCGACATCGGTGTCCTGGCCGCCGGCGGCCAGGATGCTGCCGTCCGGGGAGAACGCCAGGTCGTTGGGCGCGCCGACCAGCCCGGTGGCGTTGGCCAGCAGGCTGCCGTCGTCGACGTTCCACAGCCGGACGATCGCGTCGTCGGTGGTGCCCGAGGCCAGCGTCCGGCCGTCCGGGGAGAACGCCAGGTCGCGCACGGCGGACGGGTGCCGGACCCCGAAGTCGCGCAGCACTTCGCCGTTGGCCGGGTCGCGGAGCTGGATCTGCCGGTCTCCGCCCGCGGTGGCCATGATCCGCCCGTCCGGGCTGATCGCAAGCCCGGTCATCAGCTCCGAACCGGTGGAGGCCGCCCATGCCTCGGTGAAGTCGGTGGTGCGCCAGGTCCGCAGCATCGTGGTGATCGAAACCCCTTCGTCGGCGACCTGCGAATCGGCCGTGGTCGCGGTGAGGTTCGCGCCGTCCGGGGAGAAAACCATGCTCTGGACGGAGAACTCGCCCAGTTCGATCGTCTGGCGTTCGGCGAGGGTCGCGGTGTCCAGGATGTGGATGCGGTAGTCGTCCGGAGTGTCGTCGCCGACCGCGAGCGGCAGGCCGGAGGCCACCGCGATCAGCTTCCCGTCCGGTGAGACGACCATGTCGCCGCGCAGTTCCCTGCCAGGCAGGGGAAGTGCTCGCACCTGGCCGTCCGGTTCGGTGACCCGCAGGGCGCCCTTCTGGATGGCGTCCACCCTGGTGCCGTCCGGGCCGTAGCGCAGGGTGCCGGTGAGGCTGCCGGCCGAGTGGAACTGCTCCTTCTTCTCGCCGGTGCCCGGATCCCAGAGGTGCACCAGGCCGTCGCCGTCGGTGGCGGCGACCGTCTTCCCGTCCGGGGCGAACGCGATGCTGATCACCGATCCGGTCGGGCGGGTGTACCAGGAAGTGTTGCGCTGCCAGCGGGTTATCGTCCCGTTCCCGGCCGCCGCGGCCACCGTCCTGCCGTCCCCGGACACCGCGATGTCCATCACCGTGTCCCGGTCCCACGCCTGGTTGCCGATCCGCTGGCGGCTGCTCATGTCCCAGCGCTGGATCTCCGCTCCGCTGCCCGCCATCAGGCGCAGCCCGTCCGGGGTGAACGCCAGCGTCCCCGGCCCGAAACCGCCGCCCAGCTTGATCGGGTCCTCGCGCTCCCCCGTTTCGCTGTCCCACAGCCGGATGATGACGTCGTTCTGGCTGCTGGTGGCCAGCAGACCGGCACCGAAAGCGACCCGGAGGGCGCCCTCGGCCGGATGCTCGGCGAGCTGGGTGACCAGGGTGGCGGCTGTGGCGTTATCGGCCCGCCACAGCTCCACGGTGCCGCCTTGGCGTGCCACGGCCAGCCGGCTGGAGTCCCCGTTGAAGGCGAGATCTTGGATTATTTCACCGTTGCCGGGAAACCGTTGCAGCTCGTCGCCACTGAGCGGAGTCCAGGTGACCACCGGAAGATCCCCGTCCAGGCCGACCGCCGCGACGCCCCGCCCATCCGGACGCCAGGCCACCTGGAAGACCCCCGGCAGCGTGCGGACGAGGCGTCCGCTGGGCACTTCCCAGATCCGCACCCCGTCGTTCTCCGCCGACGCGGTGGCCAGCATTGAACCGTCCGGAGAGAACTCCACGTCGGATATTTCTTCGGTGTGCCCGGCGAAGTCGGCGTCCAGCGGCCGGTTGGCGCGGACGTCCCACACCACGACCCTGCCCTGGGGCCCGCCAACGGCCGCCAGGTCGCCGGTCGGGCTGAGGTCCATGCTCAAGGCCGAGTTGAGCCCGGAGGCGAAGGTCGCCGGATAGGTCAGCATCGACGCCGAGAGCAGGGCGCCGCGCGATTCCGCGGTGGGGCCGGCCTGCCACGCCGACAGGGCCTTCCGCATCGACTCGCCGGGGTCGGCGTCGGCGTTCAGCAGCGACTCCGCGGCGAACTGCCGGGACAGCGCGCTCAGCCGGTCGCGTTCCGCGTCGTTGCGCGCCACCAGCGCGACCACCCCCGCGGTCAGCGCGGCCACCAGCAGCACGGCGAGCCCTGCGACCAGCCCGCGCAGCCGGCGCGTGGAGCGCTGCTGTGCCCGCGCACTGGCCTGCAGGAACTCGCGTTCGCCGTCGGTCAGGTCGGTGCGCCCGTCGGCCCAATCCTGCGCGGACGCCAACCGCGCGCCCCGGTACAGCGCGCCTTCGTCGCGGCCGTTTTCCGTCCAGTACCGCACCGCTTCGTCGAGTTGCTGGCGCACCAGCAGGCCGTGCCGGTCCTGCTCCACCCACTCCCGCAGCCGCGGCCACGCGGTGAGCAGTGCTTCGTGGCTGAGCTGCGCGCTGTCCTGGTCCGCGGTCACCAGCCGGGCTTCGATCAGCGGGCCGAGCACTTCCGGGTCCAGCTCGCGCTGGTCGGCGCGGCGGCGGACCACCCCACCGCCGTCCACGACGGTCACCATCCGCAGCAGGGCCTGCCGCAGTGCTTCCCGGCCGGATTCGTCGAGCGCATCGAAAATCCGCTCGGCGGTGCCGGACACCGCGTGCTCGATCCCGCCCGTTTCCAAATATCCTTGTGCGGTAAGGGTTTTACCCCGCCGGTTCCGCCAGGTGGCCAGTAGCGCGTGCGCCAGCAGCGGCAGCGCGCCGGGGTCGTAGTCGATCCCTTCGCGCACCCCCGAGGTCGGCCACCAGCCGTTCGGCGAGCCCGGATTCCACCGCCAGCCCCGCCTTCGCGGCGGGTTCGGTCACCACGCGGTGCAGTTCGGCCGGGGTCATCGGGCCCAGCACGAACTGGTCCGGCAGCGCCGGTGCGAGGGGCTCCAGCCTGGTGCACTGCTCGTAGAAGTCCGCCCGGACCGCCAGCACCACCAGTGCCGGCCCGGCATGGGCCAGCGCGGTGGCGAAGGCCAGCCGTTCGCCCGCGTCGGCGCACTGGGTGAACAACTCCTCGAACTGGTCCACCACGATCACCAGCCGGGCCGACTCCGTACCGCTGGCGAGCGCGGCCTGCCTGGCGAGCGCGCCGAATCCGGCCGGTGCCTCCCGCAGCTGCCGCGCCACGGCGACGGCGGAAACGCCGGCCAGCGTTGCGACCCTGGCGGCCAGTTCGTCGAGCGGGTTCGCGCCAGGGGTCAGCAACAGTCGGGGCCAGGCCGCGGAGTCCGCAGCGGGTAGGTCGCCGGCGGCGAGCGCGGGCAGCAGACCGGCGCGCAGCAACGAGGACTTCCCGGCGCCGGAAGCACCCACGAGCACCAGCGGGCCGGAGCCGTCGAGCCGTTCGGCCAGCCTGGCCAGCAGCTCGGCGACCGCGTTCTCCCTGCCGTGGAACCATTCGGCATCGCCGAACTGGAAACTGGTGAGGCCGGGGTACGGGCACGGCCCGTCGGACGGCGGCTCGGGCTTTTCCCGCTCGTCGGTGCCGCCGGGCCTGAGCCATTGCCGCACCTTGGTCACCGCGACCAGGAAACGGTGCGTGACGTCGCCCTGCTCGCGTTGTTCGGTGCGCGCCAGCAGCAGCTCGCGCTGCACGTCGCCAAGTGTCCTTGTCGACTCGGCCAGCGCCTGCTTCAGCTCGGTGAGCATCCACCTGAACTCGTCGAAGTCGTTGCCCAGCACCGCGATCGCGCCGACCAGCTGCTGGTGCAGGTCGCGCGCGTGGGTGGCGGATTCGGTCAGTGCCGCGGAGATACCGTCCACCGCACGCAGCACCTGGCCCACCTCGCCGCGCAGGTGCAGGGTCTCGTCGTCGGAGGCTTCCAGCCGCGACAGCAGTTCCTCGGCGACCGCGTCCCGCCACTGCTCGTCCGACGGCTCCACACCCTGTCGGCGCATCCGGTCGGCGGTTTCGGAGAGCAGGTTCGCCAGGTAGTTGCCGCCCATCCCGCCGAGCTGGTCGAGTGCGGTGCCGAAGGCGTCCGCACCGCCCAGCGCGGAACCCGCGATAGGCGCCACCGCGGCCGCGGTGAGAAAGGCGTACATCCCGTACGGGGTCGCCTTGCGCAGCCCGCGGCCGGTGCCCTGGCCCGCCGCGCGGACCCATTCCCGCACGCCGCGCCTTGCCTTCCGGCCGGCCTCCTGTACTTCTTCCCCCTGGTCGTCGACATCGCCTTCGAATGCCGGTGGCATTGAACCCCTCTCGTCGAACGCAGCCAAAGTAGCCACGTACGCGAGCAGCCGTCACCGTACTTTTGCCCACACCGCAAGCGATCCGTTCGCTCAGGAGCTGCGCCGGCTGCCCGCGAGGCGCAGGGCCACCCCGGCGAGCAGGAGCACGATCGCGCCGATGAGCAGATCGGTGATCCGGGCGCCGGTGTCGGCGAGCGCTCCCGGATCCGGCTGACCGGGCGGAACCGGGGGTTTCGTGCCGGGGGGCTGGGGCGGGGTTGTCTCGGGGTCGACCTCGGTGTCGGTGGAGCAGCCCGCTTCGGTGCCGGTGACGCAGTTGGCGCCCGGCGTGCTGGAGACGACCCCGTTTCGCAGGTGCCGGTCGCCGGTGAGGTCCGGTTTGACGGTGAGCGAGTAGCTGATCGTCACCGTCTGCCCGACCCCGAGCGGTCCGCGCCAGGCGAGCCGCGGGACGGCCAGTTCGACGGTGCCGGCGGTGGCCTGCACGTCGCCGTTGTAGCTCGCGTCGTCGAGCACATCGGTGAGGTCGTCGGTGAAGGCAGCCTCTTCGTAGCCGGCCTTGCCGGTGTTGGTGACCGTGATGGTGTAGCTGACCTTGTCGCCCGGTTGCACGGCGGTGGGTTCCGCGTGCTTGGCGATGACCATCGAGCGCACCGGTGTTTCGGTGCCGCAGTCCGGATCGGGCTCTCCCCTTGCCGTCAACGCGGTCAGTGCCGTCAGTGCAGTTGCTGCCGGTTCCGGGAGCGGGCAGTTGGTGTCGTCCTGGCTGGTGACCGCGTTGCCGAGCACCTGATCGCCCTGGGGCGGGCGGCCAACGGTGACCGAGTAGCGGATGGTGATCTCCGCCCCGGCCTCGACCGTGCCCGTCCAGCTCAAGTACGGCCGCTGGTAGTCGACCGTGCCGCCGGTGGTTTTCGCGTCGTTGTTGTAGACGGCGTCGTCGAGCACCCCGGTCAAATCATCGGTGAACGAGGCGTCCTGGTAGGCGGCTTGGCCGGTGTTGCGGACGGTCACGGTGTAGCCGACCGTGCCGCCGGGGGCCGCGGGTGACGGCTCGGCGGACTTGGTGATCTTCAGCTTGGGCGCGGGCAGCTGGGTGCGGCAGTCCGGGTCGGTGGAGTCTTTCGCGCAGTTCGAGCCTGGCGCGGTGACCACGTTGGTCAGCCGGTGATCGCCGGCGTTGGTGACGGTGACCGAGTAGGTGATGGTCGCGGTGGCGCCCTTGGCCAGCGGACCGGTCCAGGTCAGCTTCGGCGAAGCGAAAGCGACAGTGCCCGAATCGGCGCGCGCGTCGTCGTTGTAGGTCGCGTCGTCGAGCACCCCGGACAGATCGTCGCTGAAGGAAGCGGCCCGGTAATCCGCCTCGCCGACGTTCTCCACGGTGATCGTGTAGGTGACGGTGTCGCCCGTCTTGATCTCGGCCGGCGAACCGCGTTTGGTGACCTTCAGTGCGGGCAGCGGCGTATCGGTACCGCAGTCCGGGTCGGTTGCGCCCGGCGGGCAGTTGGTGTCGTCGGTGCCGGTGACCACGTTCTTCAGTCGCTTGTCGCCCTGCGGCGGGCTGTGCACGGTGACGGTGTAGACGATGTTGACCGCCTCGTCGACCTCCACGTCACCGGTCCAGGTCAGCACCGGCGCGCGGTAGGAAACGGCCCCGTCGGTCGCCTCCGCATCGTTGTTGTAGGTGGCGTCGTCAAGCACCCCGGACAGATCGTCGGTGACCTGGGCGCCGGTGTACTTCACCTTGCCGTCGTTGACCACCTGGATGTTGTAGGTGATCGTGTCGCCGGGCTGCGGGTCCGCCGGGTACGCGATCTTGCTGATGTTCAGCTCCGCGATCGGAGTGACCGGATTGCACTCCGGCTTGGTGTTGCCGGGAGGGCAGCCGGAACCGTCCGGACCGGTGATCGCGTTGCGCAGCTCGTTGTCGCCGTCGGGCGGTGTCCCGACGGTCACCGAGTAGGTGATGGTGACGGTTTCGCCCGCGGCCAGATCGTGCACCCAGCTCAGGGTGGGCTCGGTGTAGGTCACCGTGCCGACGGTGGCCGTGGCGTCGTCGTTGTAGGCGGCGTCGTCCAGCGCGCCGGACAGGTCATCGGTGAAACGCGCGCCCGGGTAGGCGCCCGTGCCCGGATTGTGCGCGGTCACCGTGTACGTGACCCGCTGGCCGGGCTTGGCGGTGGCCGGGTCCGCGGTCTTGACCAGCTCCAGCAGCCCGATCCGGGTGTCGGTCGAGCAGTCCGGGTCGGTGCCGTCCTCCGGGCAGGTGGAACCGTCCGGGCCGGTGACCAGGTTGCGCAGCCGCTTGTCCCCGGCGGGCGGGGTGCCGACCGTGACCGAGTACGTCACCGTCACGGTCTCGCCCTTGGCGACGTCGCCGGTCCAGGAAAGCCGCTTCGCACCGGCGTCGTACGACGTGCTGCCCGTCGTCGCGGTGACGTTGTCGTCCCAGGCGGCGTCGTCGAGCACCCCGGACAGATCGTCGCTGAAGGACGCGCCCGGGTAATCGGCCTCGCCGGTGTTGCGCACGGTCACCGTGTACGTGACCCGTTCGCCCGGCTTCGCGTCCGGCTTGTCCGCCACCTTCTTGATTTCGACCGCGCCCACCGGAATCTCGCTGGTGCAGTCCGGATCGGTGCTCTCGGGCTGGCAGGTGGAGCCCTCGGGGCCGGTGACCGCATTCCGCAGCTTCCGGTCACCCGTCGGTGGAACGTGCAGCGTCACGGTGTAGTTGATGGTCACCGTCTGACCGGCCGGGATGTCGCCGGTCCAGCTCAGTTTCGCCACCGCGGGGTCGTAGGACGTGCTGCCCGTCGTCGCGGTGACGTCGTCGTTCCAGGCCGCGTCGTCGACCACGCCGGACAGGTCGTCGGTCAGCGTGACCCCGTTCGCGGCCGCCCCGCCGACGTTCTCCGCGGTGATCGTGTACGTGACGGTGTCCCCCGGTTTGACCGTGGCCGGGGACGCCGACTTCTTCACCACCAGACCGCTGACCGGCTCGTCCGTGCCGCAGCCGGGGTCCGTGCCGCCCGGCGGGCAGGTGGAGCCGTCCGGGCCCACCACCTGGTTGGTCAGCCGCCGATTGCCGCCGGGCGGATTGTCGACCGTCACCGAGTAGGTGATGGTGACCGTGCCGCCCTGGGGCACATCGCCGGCCCAGCGCAGTTTCCGGCCCGCGCCGTCGTAGGTCAGCGTGCCGGCCGGGGCGCCGTCGGAGCCGGTCGCCGTGGCGTCATCGCGGTAGGTGGCGTCGTCGAGCACGTCCGCCAGGTCGTCGGTGACCGTGGCACCGGTCCAGTCGGCCGTGCCGTCGTTGGTCAGGGTCACGGTGTAGGTGACGGTGTCGCCGGGGCCGGGCTCGTCCGGTGTGCCGCTCTTCGCGATCTTCAGCAGCGCCACCGGCGTTTCGGACGAGCAGTCCGGATCGGTGCCGCCCTCGGCGCAGTTGCTCTCCGGTGCCGTCACGGTGTTCTTCAGCAGCTTGTCCCCGCCGGGCGGGGCGCCGACGGTAACCGAATAGGTGACGGTGACCGTCGCGCCCGGCGCGATATCGCCGGTCCAGCTCAGCTTTGCCGACCCGCTGTCGTAGCCGGGCTGGGTGGGGGTGTCGGTGCCGCCCGTGCTGGCCACGGCGTCGTTGTTGTAGCCGGCGTCGTCGATCACCCCGGACAGGTCATCGGTGACCGTGGCGGTCGCCGGCCCGTTGCCCTCGTTCGTCACGGTCAGCGTGTAGCGCACCGTATCCCCCGGCTTCGCGGTCGCCGGGGTCGCGCTCTTGCGGACGACCAGATTCTCGGTCAGGTTCGGCGCGACCGAGCAGCTGGCCAGATCGGTGATCGGCCACGAACCGCCGGACTCGGACTTGATGCGCCCGACCTGGTTGTTCTGCGCGTTACCACCGGCGACCTGAACCGACACCCCGGTACTCGGGTCCACTTTGTACAGTGCACCACCGTAGTAGCCCAGGTAGATCGAGCCGTTGAAGTAGGCCATGCCGTAGTTGTTGAAGCCGTTGGCCGACCCCGGCCCGGTCACCCGCACCGCCTGGGTCGTGGTGCCAGTGGCCGGGTCCAGCCGGTAGACGTAGGTCGACCCGCCGTAGCTGATGCCGTAGTAGGCACCCCCGTCGGAGTCCACGAACAGGTCGGGCACCAGGGTGCCGCCCGCGAAGACCGGATCGTTCGACGGCACCGACGTCAGGTTCTGACCCCTTGTCCACACCGTCGTCGCGCCGGTCGCCATGTCCATTCCGAACAGTTTCGGCGCGCCACCGTTCTGCGCCCCGTACAGCATTCCGCTGTCCGGGTCCGCGGTGAGGCCACCCCAGTTCACCCCGGACGGCAGGTCCCGCGTCGCGCCGCCGGCGATCTCGTCGGTCACCGTGCCGGTACCCGAAACTTGCTTGTACAGCTTCAGGTTCCCGGTGGTGTAGCTGGAGTAGAACGCCGCCGCCGCGCCGGTGTCCGGGTCCTTGCCCATCGCCATGTTGGTCGCCCAGTACTCCGGCAGCCCGGTGCCAAGCCGCTTGCTGATCACCGTGTTCTCGATGGTCGCGTCACCCGAGGTGTCGGTGCGGAACTGCATGCCCGAGCGGATGTTGCTGTGGTAGAGGTGCGCACAGTCGAAAGTGGACGGATTCTGCTCGGCTTCCACCGGCCAGGTCGCCGCGTCCGCCTGCCCGGAGCCCAGCATCAGCACCGAAGAGGCCACTGCCACGGCGAGCACCGAAGACCACACTCGCCGCCCGAGTCGGCCGGCACCAGCCACCGAGATCACAGCATCACTCCGGCCCGTCGGCGAACAGTTGGATCACAGGCAACCAACGCCCCTCGCCCCCGGCAACTCCAGTTCACCCGACCGAGTTCGGTGCGATGGAGACCGGGGGGAACTTCACCAACGAAACGGCTACGGTCTATTCGGACACCACCTGCGACGGCGATGTGACCGGGATCGTGCACCCACGCTCACGCATGGTTGTCGAGGGCGGGAGCATCTACGTTCCTTGATCATCAAGCGGAGCTGGCGGCCGGCCCGATCACGCGGTCAGCGGCGGACGTCGTAGATCAGCTTCTGGATCCCGTTGCGGTAGGACTCGCTCTCCACCAGCTCGAGATTCTGCTTGTCCTTGTCGGTGTCGCTGAACAGCCGCTTGCCGGCGCCGAGCAGGACCGGGAAGACGAGCAGGTGGTAGCGGTCGATCAGCCCGGCGTCAGACAGGTTCCGGTTCAGGGTGGCGCTGCCGTGGATGCTGATCGGCCCGCCTTCGGTCTCCTTCAGCGCGGCGACGTCGTCCAGTGAGCGGAGGATGCTGATCTCACCCCAGTTGGACACCAGGTCCTTCTCCTGCAGGGTGGTGGACACGACGTACTTCGGCATTGCGTTGTAGCGGGGGAACTCCGCGGTCATCCCCGGCCACACCGGCGAGAACGCCTGGTAGCTGACCCGGCCCAGCAGCATGGCGGTGGCCTCGTCCTGCTCGCGGCTCTTGAGCTGGTAGGCGGCCTCGTCGAACTCGATGTCCTTGAACGTCCAGCCCGAGCTGCGGTGGCCCGGCTCCCCGCCGGGTGCCTCGATGACGCCGTCGAGCGAGACGAACGCGGTGGCAATGAGGGTGCGCACTGGTTACTCCTTGGTTGGTCTGGCGTGCTGTCGTCAGAGCGTCGAACGGGAGCCGCCGGAAACGACACCTCGGGCAAAGATTCTTCCGACGCGCCCGCCGGGACCCGCTCTGAACAGGTCGAACGCGGGCGGCTTCCGGTGGTTCATGCACGGCTGTCGCCGCGCTGTCATCACCGCCGCGGAGGCAGGCGTGCGACAGCGCACACGAAACCAGGCATCGTACACCGGCCTTGCCGGTAGCGCCCAGCACATCGAAGCATTCGGGCAAGAATCGTCTCAACCCTCGAATACCGCTTCGACCACCTCTGCGACTGGTTGACACTTGACAGACCTGTCTGTGAGACTTATGGAGTATCAGGCCATAAGCAAATCACCATCGCGAATGATCATATTTCCGCGATAACAGGTAGCGAGGTGCGCCAGAGTGTCCTCAACCCTGCTCGATAGCAGCGAACGACTCCGCGAAATCCTTAATCGCCTCAGCGTGATGTCCGTCGAAGACTATTACAACCCCTATCGCATGTTCGAGTGGCCGGAGGCCTTACCGGACGAAGCGTGGTGGATGAGCCCGGAACTGATGACCACATTCGACACGGACGAACTGTCGACGCTGAGTGAATCGCAGAAGTACGCACTCTCCCGCTATGAGAGCGTAAACTTCTACAGCCTCAACGTGCACGGAATCCGCGAACTCCTGATCGAGGTGACGCGCCGGATTCATACGACCGACTTCGCGACACCTTCGGAGTTCTTCCACCACTTCATCGGCGAAGAAAACGAGCACATGTGGTTCTTCGCCCAATTCTGCCTTCGCTACGGAGGTAAGATATACAAACAACCCAGAGGCGGCGCCGAGACCGTACCGCCAAGCTCCGCGGAGAGCCTGCTGGTCTTCGCCCGGATTCTGATCTTCGAAGAGCTGGTAGATCATTTCAACTCCAAGATGGCCAAGGACGAACGGCTGCACGACACCATCCGGGCCATCAACAGAATTCACCACCAGGACGAATCGCGTCATATCGCGTTCGGCCGGGAGCTGGTGCGCCTGCTTTTTGCGGATTTCTGCGAGAACGCAACCACGGCAGAACGAGCTGAGGTGCACGACTACATCCGACGGTACCTGGACTACAGTTTTGAGTCACTCTTCAACCCGCAGGTGTACCGAGACGCCGGACTCGAGGACCCGCTGGGCGTCCGCCGGCGTCTGCTCGAATCACCTCGGCGAACGCAGTTTCAGCGCGACGTGTTCCGCAAGACAAGTTCCTACCTGCAGAAAATCGGAATGATCAGCGACGAATACGAGTCCGGGAAGGTGGCGAATTCTCCGGCATGACCGAACATGACGAACTTCGCCTACTGGACGGCATAGCCATCCTGGATCCGAAGCTTACCGAACTGCTGCACGCCCTCGATCAGACCTTCAGCGACTGGGGATTCGAGAACGGTGCGCAGGCCATTTGCCCGCCACCGGTCTACCGGACTTCCGATCTGGCGAAGTTCGATGTGTATGTGAACTTTCCGCACCTGTCGTTCGTGGCCGGTCCGCTGGACGCGTCCCCGGAGTCGCAGTCGAAGAGCGGCAGCTTCAGCCCTGCCCAGATTCAAACGGCCGACCTCGGCCTGCCCACCGCGACCTGCTTCGGCGCCTACCTCTTCTTGGAAGACCGACAGGTACCGGACGAAACCCTGATCACCCTGGTGAACAGATGTTTCCGGCATGAAGACCATTACGACGGCCTGCGCAGGTTGCTCAGCTTCCAGATGCGCGAGATCGTCGCCGTGGGGTCCTATCAACACGCCCGGGAGCACCTCGAGAAGTTCGGCGAAAAAGTCACCGCGTTCGCCGAAAACGTCGATATCTCACTGGACAAGCTGGTGGCGCACGACCCGTTCTTCGAACGTTCCGGCGCCAGATCCCGAATGCAGGAACTGCAGGCGGTCAAGCACGAATTCCAGTCGGACGGGCTCGCCATCGCATCGGTCAACATGCACCGCAACTTCTTCGGCGAAAGATGCAACATACGCACCGGCGATGGCGCGGTCGCCTTCACCAGCTGCGTGGCGTTCGGGCTGGAGCGCTGGTTGAGCGTGCTGGTGGACCGGCATGGCACCGCTGCCAAGGCGACCGACCGGGTCCTCGATGCGGCGAGAGTCACCGTCCGGCAATGAACCCGTCCCCCAGAGTCGGAGTGGACATGGTCCTTGTCAGCCGGGCGGACGAGTTCATCCAATCCGACGCCGGTGTGCTGCTTCGGCGGGCACTGACCGCGGACGAAATCACCGAAAGCAGCCGCGCGCACGGCCACCCCGACCCGTGCACGGTCGCCGGCAAGCTGGCGATCAAAGAGGCGGTCTTCAAGACCTTTCAGACGACGCAAGCGATGGTGCCATGGCTGACGATCCAGACCAGGAAATCCGCCGGAGGCTGGCCGGAGGTCACCCTTGTCGGCCGCGCCAGGAAGCTGGCCGGCGACGCCGGGTTGCGCGGCCGGATATCAGTAAGTGTGTCCTCTGCGGGCGCCTTTGTGGTCGCGGTGGCCATGGCCACCTTTCACGAACAGGAGATTCTTGATGGCGGGGCAACCCACTTCCAGTGACGTCGTGAAGTCCTGGATATTGGCCAAGCATCCCGACCGCAGCGAGCTGGACGCAGAGGAGGAGCTGATCGAAACCCGACTGGTCGACTCACTCGCTTTTGTCGAGTTCGTATTCGTCATCGAACAGGCGTACGGCGCGTCGATCGACGTCGACAACATCGACCTCAATGATTTCCGCAGCCTGGCAGCCATCGACAAGGCGTTTCGGCGATGAACACGAATGCCGGTCCAAGATACGCCGAAGACTTCACCGTAGGTCTCCGGCGCGAACTCGGCAGGCACACAATGAGCGAGGCAGAGATCGTCGAGTTCGCGACCAGCTACGATCCGCAGGTTTACCACGTGGATGCGGTGGCGGCACGCGACACGGCGTTCGAGGGACTCGTCGCCAGCGGATGGCACACCGCGGCCGTCTGGATGCGGCTCTACGTCGGCACGGCCTTGGCCTGCGTCGAAGCACATGGCTCGCCCGGCGTCGACGAGCTGCGCTGGCTGGAACCGGTTCGCCCCGGCGACACGCTGGCCGGTACCGCGGAAACGGTCGGAAAGATGCCATCGCTCACCGAGCCGCGGATCATCACCGTCAAGGAAAAGGGAATTCTTACCCGATCCGACGGGGTACCGGTGTTGAGCCTGGTGCTCTTCAGTCGTATTTTCCGGAAACCTCCGCGCGAGGAGAGCACATGATGGAGGACGTCTCCTATACGGCGCAGTGGACGGCAGCGGTCAGAGCCCTGGAGACGGCCAGGGAGGAAGACCGGCTGTTCACCGACGAGTACGCGCATATTCTGGCGGAGCCGAAAGGCTATCAACTACTCGAACGGTATCGAGGAGGAGGTGTCGCGGAGTTCGTCACCGTGCGCACCCACTATTTCGACCTGGCGATCGTCGACGTCGTGCAGAACACGAGCATACGGCAGATCGTGCTGGTCGCCGGCGGCATGGACACCCGGGCGCATCGCCTGGAATGGCCGGCGGGCAGCACGATCTTCGAACTCGACCACGAAGCACTGCTTCGGGAGAAGCAGCGGCGGCTGGCCCCGGTGACGGCCGGTCCGAAGGTGGCCTGCATTCCGGTCGGCGTAGACCTCGCGACCAGTTGGTCACCCGTGCTCGAGCAGGCCGGTTTCGACCCATCGGCACCGACCTTGTGGCTGGTCGAGGGATTGCTGTTCTTTCTCACCGAAGCACAGGCGGCCGGCCTGCTGGACACCATCGCGGCGATATCCGCCTCGGGGAGCCGGCTGGTGGTCGACATGATCAACGAGGAGTTGCTGCGTCATCCGATGACCCAGTCCTTTTTGGCCACCTTGCGCGACGACGGCACGCCGTGGCTGTTCGGCACGGACGACCCCGCGGGCTTCCTGAGCCGGCACGGCTCCTGGCAGGTCGACGAGGTCCTCGAACCGGGGCAGTTCGCCGCGGACACCGGCCGGTGGCCCTACCCTTGCCGCCCGCGTCAGGTGAAGGGGGTGCCGCGGAGCTGGCTCGTGCGAGCGACCCTTGATCTATACTGACAGGTCTGTAAAATACGCCTATGGCACCCGCGACCGCGAAACAACGTCTCATCGATACGGCGACGGAACTGTTCTATAACCAGGGCATCACCGCCACCGGCGTGGACAGGGTGGTCGCCGAATCGGGAGTGTCGAAACCGACGCTGTACGCGCATTTCCGGTCGAAGGCGGATTTGGTGGCCGCGGTGCTCCAGCATCGCCATGAGCGGCGACTCGACCAGCTCGACCGGTTCGTGCGCGAGCGAACGAGCGATCCGGCGCAGCAGGTCCTGACCGTGTTCGAATGGCTGGCTCGGTGGCACCGCGGCCCCGGCAAGCGGGGATGCGCCTTCGTCAACGCCGCGGTCGAGGTCGTCGAACCGGACGCACCCGCCTACGCGGTGATTCGCGCGCAGAAGGACTGGATGCGGAAGTACCTCGTCGGGCTGTGCACCGACGCCGGCGCGCGGCAGCCGGACGAACTCGGTGCCCAGTTGATGCTGCTGGTCGAAGGCGCGAACGCGCAGGTGCTGACCGTGCAGGACCGCAAGGCGGCGGATCGAGCCAAGCGGCTCGCGGTACTGGCCATGGCCGAGGCGGGAATCCAGGTCACCGACCGTCGGGACAGCCGGTGACCGAGTCTTCCGCCACGGCCGCGACGGACACCGGCGCGGTCCCGTTCGGCACGACGTTGCGCATCGTCGCCGGCTTGGCACTCGGCCCCGCGGTCGCACTCGGGCTGGCCCGATTCGCCTATGCGCTCCTGCTGCCACCGATGCGGACAGCGCTGGACTGGTCCTACTCGACCGCCGGTGCGATGAACACGGCCAACGCGGTCGGTTACCTGGCCGGTGCGCTACTGGCCACCACCGCCGGCCGCCGCTGGGGAACGCGCCGGACGTTCATCGGTGGCATCGCCGTCACCGGGGTACTGCTGCTGGCCTCCGCCGCCACCGGCCAGGTTGTCCTCCTGATGGCCTTCCGCCTGCTGGTGGGCGCGTCCGGTGCGGCCAGTTTCATCACCGGTGGTGCACTCGCTGCCCAGCTCGGCCAAGGTCAGCGGCCCGCGCGGGTGGCCGCCCTCTTCGGGGTGTACTTCGGCGGCGGCGGATTGGGGATCACCGTCTCCGGCCTGGCGCTGCCACCGGTGCTCGCCTCCGCCGGCCTGGACTCGGGTTGGCGCTGGGGCTGGGTTCTGTTGGGCGCCTTGACCCTGCTCTCCTTGTGCGCGGCCGTACCCGCGGCACGGCGCAGTCCGGTCCCTGCCACAAACGGGGAGCGACGTCCCTGGCCCGCCAGCAGCCTCGCATTCCTTCTTTGCGGATACACGATTTTCGGCGCGGGCTACATCGCCTACATGACGTTCATCGTCGCTTTCCTCCAGGCCGACGGTGCCGACGCGACCACCGTCTCGTTGTTCTGGGCGGCGTTGGGCCTGGCCGCGATCGCGGGAGGCTTCGTCTGGGGCCCGATGCTCGGCCGCCTCCGCGGCGGGCGTGGCCCCGCGGTGCTGATGCTGCTGGTGACCGTCGGCGCGGCACTCCCACTGGCCTCCGGCTCCGCAGTGGCCATGTTCGGGTCCGCAGTCGTGTTCGGCATCTCCTTCCTCGCGGTGGTCGCCGCGGTGACCACCGTGGCGCGGACCGCCCTGCGACCCCAGCACTGGGCCGCCGCGATCGCGGCCTTGACCACCGGGTTCGCCCTCGGCCAGGGGATCGGCCCCATCCTGGCCGGATTGCTGGCCGACGGCGCGGACGGAGTACGGGCCGGGCTGACCCTGTCCACCGTCATCCTGCTGGCCGGAGCCGTGGTCTGCCTGGCCCAGCCCGCCCGGCGCGCACCCGTGGAATCGTTGTGACACCCGGGTTCCACCCCGGCGAACTGCACGTGCAGCAACGCGCGGGCGAGCGGGAACGCGCCCAGCTCGTCGGCCGCATGGTCGACCGGGAACTCAGTCCCGGCATCCGCGAGCTCCTCGCCGGAATGCGCACCATCGCCATCGCCACGATCGACCACGACGGGAACCGGTGGACCACGCTGTGCGCCGGCACGCCGGGCTTCCTCGCCGGGGAGGCGCGGCGTTTGCGCATCGGTTCTCCCCCACCGGTGACGGACCCGGCTCGGCCACGGGCCGGCGGTCTCATCGGCGCCATCGGGATAGATATGGCGCACCGCAGACGCGTCCGGATCAACGGCACGGCCGAAGCGGTGACCGACGATGAAGTGGTCATCGCCGTGCGCGAAGCCTACGGCAACTGCCCGCGGTACATCGACCCCACCGCGAACCACCTGCGAGACCACAGCGCACAACGGCGATACCGGCCGGCGGCCGTGTTGAGCCCTCGGCAGCGGAGACTCATCGAGGCGGCGCCGGTGTTCTTCATCGGCTCCGCACACCCGAGGTTCGGGGCCGACGCGAGCCACCGCGGCGGGCCGCCCGGATTCGTCACCGTGCACAGTGGAACCGAAATATCCTTTCCGGACTACCGCGGCAACGGCCTGTTCAACACCCTCGGCAACCTGGCAGACCACCCGTCCGTCGGGCTGGTGTTCGCCGACCCGGCCGACACCATGCTGCAGGTCACCGGTCGCGCCGCCATCCATTGGCACCCCCGTTCCGACACCGGAGAACCCTCGCGCACGGTGTCCGTGCACATCACCAAGGTCGTCGAAAGCAACGCACCGAAACCCTGAGCGGCACGGAACCGCGCAGGTACCGCTTGTCGTCGGTCGGCGTGAGGTCCTGGTCCCCGCCCGCGCCGGGACCGGTCCCCACGGGCCCGGCTACCGTCGGGACACATGAGCCGACGCGCTGTGATCACCACCTGCCTTGCCGTGGCCATCGCCACGACCGTCCCGGCGGCCGCGCAGGCCGACGACCAGTTGCACCGACTGAGCCTGCGCCCCGGGGTGAACCTGCCCTACTACGCGAGCCAGCCGCTGACCGGTTCCGCCGAGCCGACCGGCGCGGTCGTCGTCATCCACGGCACCGGCCGCAACGCGCGGAACTATTTCGACCGCATGTCCGAGGCCGCCGGTGCGTACGGTTCGAAGGCCGAGGTCGTCGCGCCGTGGTTCCAGACCGAAGAGGACGACCCCGCGAACGGCGACGCCTACTGGACGAACGGCGGCGACACCTCGTGGAAGGACGGCGGCGGCGCGGAAAACCCGGACGGGCTCAGCTCCTTCGAGGCACTCGACGTCGTGGTGCGGACGCTCGCGGACAAGGCGAAGTTCCCGAACCTGAAGCGGATCACCATCGCCGGGCACTCCGCCGGCGGCCAGTTCGCGCAGCGCTACGCCGCCGGCGGGAGGGCACCGGCCGAGGTCAAGGGCGTCGAAATCTCCTACGTGACCGCGAACCCGTCGTCCTATCTGTACTTCGACGCCGACCGGCCGGCCGAACACGATTCCTGCCCCGGATTCAACCGTTACAAGTACGGCCTCGAAGATCGCAACGCCTATCTGAGCGCGCTCGACGACGACCAGTTGCGCGGCCAGTACACCACGCGAAATGTCACCTACCTGCTCGGTGAAGACGATGTGCACCAGGATCACGGAATCGACGACAGTTGTGCGGCGAAAGCCCAGGGAGAAAACCGCTTCGAACGCGGGAAAGCCTATTTCTCCACCATCCGCGAAGACTTCCCGTCGGCACCGCACGAACTGAGCACGGTCCCCGGCGTCGGGCACGACTCGGACGCGATGTTCAATTCGGCCCCCGGCAAGGCCGCGGTGTTCCGGGGCTGGTGACCCGTTACCAGGAGACCGGCAGCTCGGCCAGGCCGCCGATGAACTGGTTGCCCGTCATGCGCAGCTGTGCCGGTGGGACCGCGAGGCGCAACGCCGGGAAGCGCGGAATGAGCGCGGCGAAAACCGCCCGCAGCTGCATTCTGGCCAGCGGCGCGCCGAGGCAGTGCCACATCCCGTGCGCGAAAGTGAGGTGCGGGTTGGGTTTCCTGGTGACGTCGAAGCGGCCGGGCGCCGCGAAGACGCGCTCGTCGGAGTTGGCGGTGCCGAGGTCGAGCAGCACCATCTCGCCCGCCAGGACGGTCACTCCAGCGAGTTCGATGTCCTCGCGGGCGTAACGCGGAAACCCGGTCCCGGACGTTTCGGCGGCCCGCAGCATCTCCTCCACCGCGGTACCGGCCAGGTCCGGGTTCCGCAGCACCAGCTCGTGCTGATCGGGGTTGGTCAGCAGCAGCACGACGCCGAGGTCGATCTGCCCCGCGGTGCTCTCGTGCCCGGCAAACAGCAGCATGCCGGCCATCGCGGCGACCTCCTCGTCGGCGAGGCCGTCCGAGCACAGGCCGGAGATCACGTCGTCACCGGGATCCGCGCGCTTGCGGACGACCAGCTCACCCATGTACCCGAACAGCGCGTCCTGTCCGGCCACCGACCGCCGCCGGTCGTCCGCGTCGCCCATTTCGTACACCAGCGCCATGAACCGCTCGCGGTCCGAGTACGGCACGCCCAGCAGTTCGCAAAGCACCTGCAGCGGCAGCGGCAGCGAGAACGCCGCGTGCAGGTCCACCGGCGGCCGCTCGCTCGCGAGCCCGTCCAGCAGCCGCTCCACCTGCGCTTCCACCCTCGGCCGCAGATCCCGCATCCGCTTGGCGGAGAAGTACGGGGTGAGCAGCGTGCGCATCTGGGCGTGCTCTTCCCACTCGGTCTCGTGCTCGTACAGGTCGGTCGCGCCGAGCAGCGGGTGCTCCCCGGCCCGAGGCGCGTTGTCCGGGTCGGGATGGGTCCGGCCGAGCCTGCGGTCGAGCAGCAGCTGCCGCACCTCCGCGTGCCGGGTGACCAGCCAGCCATGGTCCCCGGTCTGGGTGCGCACCCGGACGATCGGCGGTTCATCGGCGACGTGCATGGGGTCCTCCTCGCACTCGGATAAGTATACTTTGAAATATACACACAAGAGTCAACAAGTGTCCGGGGGTCGGCGCGAGGATGGCGGATAGGGTGGACCGATGGCGGTCAGCGGCCACGACACCGGCGCCACGGCACCCGCGAAGCGGTTGCGCCGTGCCGAGCGTCGTGAGCAGATCCTGGCCGCCGCCACCGAAGCCTTCGCCCGCGCCGGGTTCGCTGCCACCGGTCTCGACGACGTGGCGGCCGAGGCCGGAATCACCAGGGTCATCCTCTACCGACACTTCGAATCCAAGAACGAGCTCTACCGCGCGGTGCTCGACCGCGCCAGGGAGCGGTTCGCGGAGGCCATCGGCGACGGCCACCGCTACAGCGAGGCCGGGCTGGCCGGCATGGTCGGCTGGGCCGAGCGGGATCCGGCCGGGTTCCGGCTGCTGTTCCAGCATGCCGCGCGGGAGCCCGAGTTCCGGCACGAGATCGACGATCTCCGCGCGGAGATGGTGGCCGCCGCGTACCGCGACCTGACCCGGGGCAGCGCCCGCGAACCGCTGGCCGTCTGGACCTCGCACCTCGCACCCGCGCTGGCCGTCGAGGCGATCATGGCGTGGCTCGACGCCGGAAAACCCGAGCCCGAGCGGGCCGCGGAACGGATCGGCCGGGCGCTGGAAGGTTTCTTCGGGGCGCTGGAGTCGGACTAGACCCGCGATCCCCGGTGCCCGATCGGTGGCATCCGCTGCCCTTCCGGCCGCCCCTTGTGGCGGGACGCGAACAGATCGACAAGGCCATGATCGCTGTGCGGAGCGATCTTCCTCCGCGGAATTTGAAACCTTCCAAGGAAACACGAATCGCGATATTCGGGGGAAACACAGTGAAAGCAGTCAATACATTGAGGACAATGGCGCGTCGCGTGGTCGGCCTCGTCGCCGCGGCGGTGCTGGCGAGCGCCTTCCTGCTGACGAGCCCGGCCGTCGCCGGGGCGAAGACCACTTTGGCCGCACCGGTACTGACCGGGTACGACATCGGGTCCCTCACCTTGACCGGAAGCGGTTTCCTGCCCAGCCACCGGGTGTGGGTGCGGACCGCGGTGTCGGGTTCGGTACCGACCTGCGGAGGAATCCTGCTCTCCGATCTCCGGCAGAGCCCGGTGCTGTTGCAGACGACGTCGGACGGGGCGGGCAACATCTCCGTGCGGGTGGATCCCAAGGCCACCCTGCCGGCGTTGCTGGTCTGCGACAACCCGATCCAGTACCTCTACGGCGCCTATCCCGGTGAGCGGGTGCATTTCAGCGCCCATGACGAGCGGTACGAGGGCGGCAGGCTGGTCTGGAGCAACACCTTCACGGTGACCGCGTAGACAGGAGGGAAACCATCATGTTCGGTCGGGGAATCGCCGCCGCGGTCGCGGTCATGGCGGCCACGGTGCTGTCCGGTACCGCGCACGCTTCGACACTGGACGGCGCGGACCTGCGCCCCAGGATCAACGAGAACAAGTGCGCGGACATCTATCAGTACAACAACAACAATGGCGCCCCACTGGTCCTGTGGGACTGCACCGGAGCGGACAACCAGCGCTGGGCCGGCGGAGCCACCATCGACGGTGACATCGTGAGCGCCTGGAACGGCAAGTGCGTCACCGCTGTCCCTCGTCCGGGGCAGTCCTTCCGGGACCTGCAGATGTTCGACTGCACGGGTGGCGCCAACCAGCACTGGCTCTACGACAAGAGTCCCTTCGCCGGGGAGGCGCTCTGCCTCAAGTTCGAACCGATGCAGTGCCTGTGGTGGAACACCGCACGCGGTCTCTACGTCGAGGACATCACCATGGGCGACGGGAACCGCAGCTGGTACTTCCACTGATCCGGCGTCCGGAACCTGCCAGGCACGGGACCGCTCCCCGCTCGGGCGGGTAGGACAAGGGCATGCGAAACGACATGCGGCTCGGCGCCGCGGCCCTGGTCCTGTGCGGTCTAGCCGGTTGTGGCGCGCCAGGTGGGCCGGCCGATTCAGCGGCCGGCCCACCCCCGCCCGCACCGAGCACCCCTGCTCCGCCGCCCACCCCGGAGCAGGTGGACTGGCTGAACCAGTTCTGCAAGGCGACCAAGGTGTTCACCACTCCCCCGGAGCAGCCGCCGGACCTGCACGACGAGTTCGTCTCGATGGACCTGTCGTCGTACCTGAGCGCCGTGGACACCGCGCTGGACCAGGTGACGCGGCAGACGCTGACCCCGGAAGCGTTCCCGCGCGGGGTGGAGCTGATCGGCTCCTACTCCACGGCGGCCAAGCCGCTGGGCACCAAGGTCGACGAGTACACGACCCAGTACGACGCCGCCGAAGACACGTTGCGCGGGTACGTCGCCGAGACCGTCTCCGCGTTGAAGGCGCTCAAACCGGCGGGACTCGACCTGCCGGCGCTGATGGCCGCGGACGGCACCGTCGCCGAGGCACACGAAAAAGCCGAGAACTGCCGCCCGGCGGTGGAGCAGGACAAGCCCTCGGCCACCCCGGTCGACCTGCCCGCGGCCAAGGACGGCGAGAACCTGGCCGCCTGCGGGGACGGCAGGTGCGAAGTGCTGGTGACCCCTTCGGCCTCGGTCGCGGCGCCCCGGCGGTACGGGGCCACCCTGATCCGGGTGCGCACCATCGCCGACGGCGTGATGGAGGTCGGCGCGAAGTTCGACGGCGGGTCGATCACGTCGCCGCTGGACACCGGCCGGTCCACGGTGATGAACGGCCTCGAGGTGAAAGCCGTGGCCGTCGGCGACGGAAAGGCAGTGCTGAGCCTTTCCCCCGCGTGACGCACGCACGCCACGCCGCCGGGCCGACCTCGATGTGCCCGGCCAGCCGGTCTTTAGCGTCGCGAACACCGACCGCGTCACGGCGAATGAACTCGACCGTGTCATCGGCCGTAAGCGCCTTGGCGCACACGGAATCGAACATGGTCAAGAGGTCCTGTACACGGAATCGCCAACCCGGAACACCGGCAAGGCGCCATCTGCCATTGCACCTGAGGTGCATACCGGGCGGTGCGCATCGCACCCCCGGGCCGAGTCAAGGATTGCCGCTCTGCGCGAACATCTCGCCACCGGACCCGGTCAGCAGACCGCCGTGCTCACCACCGGAGTTCGACCAGGAACTGGTGGGGCACGCTGGACAAGCGTGCCCACGATGTTCAGCGTGATCCGGGTCGTTCGTCCCGCTCCGGCGGAGTACCCCACCACTCCGGAGAACCCGGCGACGGGTCGACCGATGGGTGCGGGCTCGGCCACGGCACGGACCCGTCCATCGGCTGGCGA
This sequence comes from Amycolatopsis nigrescens CSC17Ta-90, assembly GCF_000384315.1. Classification (GTDB taxonomy): domain Bacteria; phylum Actinomycetota; class Actinomycetes; order Mycobacteriales; family Pseudonocardiaceae; genus Amycolatopsis; species Amycolatopsis nigrescens. The sequence goes on from NZ_ARVW01000001.1 coordinate 1,855,356, forward strand.
TGTCGCGGCGCAAACCAGACACGGACCTCGTAGCTGAACAGGTTGATCAGAACCAGCACGCACAACGCGATGTTGACGACGTTGGTGATCACCCCGGACGCGACCGCGATCACCCCGCTGACGACACCGAACAACTCAACGACCGCCACCGGTACGCGCGCCCAGGAAACCCCCTGGGTCAGCAGGATAGCGCCACCGAGCAGCACAATGCCGATCACCACCGACACCCACCCGAGGACGTACAGCTCCGGCGCTTCGCGGTTGTGCTCGGTCTCCTCAGCTGCGAGAGCTAGTATCAGGGCTCCTCCGCCAGCGTTGAATGCCGTCTGGACGTACAGGACGATGATCGCGGTCCAGAGCTGCCGCGGGCGTTTCGCAGGAACGTAGGTAGTCATCTGGGAACGGTAGGGCCAGTCCCATGGGACCCCTCCCATCGTTCCGGCAAGTCGGTTTCCGCATGTCAGCAGCTTGTTCTGAATCTGTGTGGACGACTCTGGCAGGTGGTGGTGTCTCGGAGGCTCAACCGTGCGCTCAAGCGACACCGCGCCGAGACCGCCGCGACTGGCCAGAGCGCGCGGGTCGTGCGTCTCGCGGTGATCCCGGAGCACAGTCCCACCGGCAGGGCGAGCCTTCCGCGGAGCAGCGGATATGGGCGTACTACGTGACCGAGCGGTCGAAGGGGGCCGTACGCCGACCGGCGCGGAGTTGGACCGGGTCGTGGGCACCAATAACTACGGTCGGCGGGTGCTGCGGCGGTGGCAGGAAAGCAGACACCCCGCCGCCAGGGCAGCAACGGTGACCGGCGTGTAGGCGGCTAGCCTCCGACATGACGGAGCCCCCGACGACTACTGGCGGATTCTCGGAGGCATCAGGGGGTCAGGTGTTCAGCGGGCCGCGCGCTCCAGGAACGCACGCCACGCGGCCGGGCCGACTTCGATATGCCCGGCGGGGCGGTCCTTGGTGTCCCTCACCGCGGCTCCGCGAGTATCGATTCGCACCTCGACGCAGTCGTTCGTCGAGCCCGAACTCGCACCGCTGTAGCTGCTCTTACGCCATCCCGCCGTTTCGTGCCTCATAGCTCCCTGACCACTCTGCGGATTAACTCGACCGTGCCCGCCGGCGGAAGCGCCTTGTTCTTGCTCACGCTGGTGAACATGGCCGAGAGGTGTTGTACGTCGCCTTCATTGTCCACCCATGCACCGCCGGCGGGGTACTCCAGGTAGGCCGTAGAGGGGTCGTCTCCGTCGTAGTCGAGGATCGTGCATCCGCCGGACATGCCGCCGTAGGCTCCAGCGCTGAACGGAACGGCCTGGATGGTGACGTTCGCCTTCTTGCCGATCGTGAGCAGGTGTTCGAGCTGTTCCCGCATCACCTCGGCACCGCCGACCAGTTGCCGCAAGGTCGCTTCGGCAAGCACCGCGTGCAGTCGGAAGCTCCCGTCTTCCAGCAACTTCTGTCGCTCAAGTCGAGCGGCAACGAAGGCATCCACGTTCGCTGCCTGATCAAGGCTTTGCTGTGCCGATGCGTGCACTTCGCGGGCGTAGTTCGCAGTCTGAAGTAGGCCGGGAACCACGACGGGTGCGACGATTCGAGCGCGCGAGGCTTCCTGTTCGGCGCGGACCAGCTCACGGAAGGTCTTCGGTGCGCCAGCGGGCAGGCGTACTTGAGGCGTGGCTACTCCGGCCTCCTCCCACAGAGCGACCGCCTTCGTCCGTTCCTCCGCGGTCGCGTCGTACAGGGTGAGCAGGGCGGCGACCGAGGACCACGGCGGGCGGTTGTGGCCGGATTCGTAGCGGCTGACCACCGCGTCCGCTGATAGCCGTAGTTCTTTGGTGGCGTCCCGCAGGATCAGCCCGGCCCGCTCCCTCAGTCCTCGCAGGTACGCGCCGAGGCGCTTCTTTGCACGTGTCGGCGTAGCAGCCATGGCCGGAAGCCTAGCGCGGGCTACCGCGCGGACAACTACCCTCGATCGGAGGATGACTTGGACAATTGTCCTCAGATAGATTGTCCATTGTCGGCGAGGTCGAGCTTCCACGCAGGGAGCCTGACGCGGTCAGGTGTTGTACGTCAGCCCTGTACGGCCTCGCCGGCCCGAAAGCACCTGACACCAAAAGGAGACGACATGTGGCTTCCCGCCATCTGGGCCGCACTGGTCGTCGCGATCTTCGTTTGGCTTCCACTCGCGCATAAGCACATCGACCGGCGGCCCCGCGACCACCTGCGCCAGGTCCGCCGCCGGCTCCGGCAGGCCACGAAAGCCAGATACGCCAGCTCCTACGGCAGACACGCCGCGATAGATCCGCACCACGACTAGACCGCCCGGCAGCCGTGCATGCCCCCGACCCTGCACGGCTGCCGGGTTTCCAGCCCCGGCAGGCGCGTGGCCCGCGGCCACCAGCGCCCGACCCGGGAGCGGCACTCCCGGGCGGTTGAGCCCAGCTCCCCAGGCGGCTCCCGCCGGGAGTGTCGCGCACGAAACATCGGAGGGAAGTCAGACATGAGCGCGTTCGAGTGGTATTCGCGGTGGGAGGTGCCGGCCGTCAGCACTGCTGGGTTGACGGTTCCGTTGCTGGTGGGCGTGGTGCGTACTGGGCCTGATCGCGAGGTCGCAACGCAGTACGGCACAGACGGCCCGCTCGCGCTGCTGCTCGGCGACACCGGCGCGGCCATGGTCCGGGCCGTCCGACTGTCCATCGGCGCCCGAGAGGAACGCCCGTGAGTTTCCACGATCGCGCCTGGTCCGTGAAGTTCCGGCTCCACCACCTCGATGCCATCGTCAGCGACGACGAGAAGCGCGCTCGCCTGATCCGCGACCTCGAAGCGCTGGCCGCCGAACTACGCGGTGACAACCCTCCACAGCCGGGCCTGAGCGAAGGCAGGACGCGCAGATGAGATCCCGCCTTGTCCGGCAGACACCCGGCGACATGCAGCAGGTACAGGTGCTGGGCGTGAAGTTCCGTGCCATCCGGCGAGCCCAGGGACTCACGCTCGCCGAGGCCGCCGCCAGGATCGGCGTGGCAGCGAGCCGTGTCGAGACCTGTGCGCGATGCACGGACTTCAACCTCGCATTGGTCCAGGCCTACGCCGAAGCGCTCGGGTTCTTCGTCCACATCGCACTGATCCCGCGGGACGCCGCAAACCACACCAGCCAGCAGGCGGTGACCCTGTGAGCAATGAGCCAGACCTCTACCGGCCGGTCGTGGGCGGTGTGCGGCACCGGACCGAGGGGCAAGGCCGGCCCGCCGCCGGATCGACCGTCGAGCTGCTGTGCGGCGCGCGGTACCAGGTCAGCTCCCGCACCTACACCACCCACGTCTACCACGACTGCCCTGCCTGCGACGAAATCAACCAGGAACGTGGTGATCAGCGTGCCTGACACCCCCGCCGACCGGGACAGGAAAGCCCGCCACTACGCCCAGCGCGCCGCGGAAGCGCCGACGATCAACGAGCGCGCCAACGCACGCCGCTGGCTCCGCCGCAACGGTTACCCCCACCTCGTACCCGACGTACCGCCCCTCACCCCCGCAGGCAGGAAGTCCAAGAAGACAACCGCCGAGCCAGCGGCCCCACCGCTACCGCCGGTGCGGATCTGCCGCGTGCACGACCACCTCGACCGCCGCTGCGCCTGCTACACCAGCACCGACTGACCACCAGCCGGGCACCGTCGATGCTCCGAACGGGTGGTTACCACCCACACCGTCGACGAGACCACCACTCGGCCAGCAATCACGATTATTCCAATTGAGCTGGGTTCAGCCACGCCACTTAGCAATATGAGCAGGTCTTGAGGGCAACTCGTCGAGCTGCATTACCTGGCTGTCGACGATTAGCTCAGGACCATGTGTCAGAAACCTAGCCCTGACCAGCAGGTTTCGATTGCAAATAGCCCCGCAAGTTGCTCGCCTGTTCTCCACGTGCTCGCTACGGTCGGCGTTCGGGTGGGACGATTCGAGTAATCGCGGCGGGGGATGTAATGGGCCGGAACAGGCCGTCCGAGTTCGAGGGCGATCGTGTGGTGTCAGTCGCTCCTGCAGTGCTCGGCTCGGAGATGATCGAGGACGACGACACCCCCGACGAGCTGTTCACCCCCACCGCCCGCGCCGTCACCGAAGACGACATGACACTGGTGCTGCGCGAACTGGAAGACGGCGGGCGCGCGATGCTGGTCTATTCGTCGCTGGACCTGCTCGCCGCCGGATGTGGTGAACAGCAACCGTGGATGGGCTTCCGCGCCCACGCGCTGCACGACCTTCAGCACGCCGCCGGCGCGTCGGTGGTGCTGTGGGATCCGCTGGTGGATCCGGTGGTACGTCAGTATGGGGAGTACGACGAGGAGGGGCGATGAACCAAGCAGGGGGATATCATGCCGACCCGGGCACGCTGAGCAGCGTCGCGGGAATGCTTCGAAGCGCCAGCAGTGATCTCGATGGCTCGGCCGGACCGCCACCGGCCCCGGCGCTCGGAGTCGCGACCGCAGCGGTGGCGGACTTCCTGGCGCGGCTCACCGAGCAAACGGCAACGGCCGCTCAGGGGATGGCAGCCGCCGCCGGCGCGGTGACCGACAGCCAGAACCAGTACGAGGCAGCCGAGCACTGGAACGCCGATAACCTGCCCAAGCCGGGCCCGAAACCGAGCTGACCCAGGAGAACGACATGCCGTTGAACACCTGGGTGGCCGGCGACCCGGCCAGCGCCAGAGCCACCAGCGCCTGGATGCGCAGCATGGCCGAGAACATCCGAGCCGCGGGCGCCGGCGCGAACAACGCCGGTGCCACGAGCATGGAGGGCTGGTCCGGCCAATCCGCCGAGGCCTTCCGCCAGATCATGAGTCAGAGCGGCAAGGGCATGGACGACCTCGGGTTCGTCGGCTACAGCAGCGGCGCGGACGCACTCGACGCCCACGCCGCCGACCTCGAAACCGTGAAAGCACGAATGCAGCAAGCCCGCGATGTGGCCGCTCAAGGCGGGCTCACCCTGACCGAAAAGGAAATCCTGGAACCGGGACCACCTCCCCCGGACCCTCCCCCTGTCTCCGGCAATGGCCCGGAGACCCCAGCCCAGGCCGGCGCCCGCGCGCAGATGGTGGCCGCCAAGGAGGCCTACGCGCGCCAGGTGAAAGCCTGGACCGAAGCCACCCTCACCGTCTCCGGATCCCGCGACATCGAAAACAACTCCATCGATGTCCTGCTCAGCTACCTGACCAACGTCGGCGAGAAATGGCACATCAACGCCGCCGACTTCGGCACCGGCCTCGCCGCCGCCACCCTCGCCCAGAAGGTCAAATTCACCAGCAACGCCCAGTACTTCAAGAACATCGCAGCAGAATCATTCAAGATAGCCGACGACGTGGGCATGACCGCCGCCCAACGCGCACACATGATCATCCAAGGCACCAAAGCCAACGCGAAATCATTGAGCAATCTCGCCAAGGGCGAAGCAGCCATTGCCGGAAAATTTCTTGAGCGAATGCCACCTTGGGTGAAGACCATCGTACTGGGCGAGCTGGATAAGATCGCAAAGACACCCGGACTAAATAAGATACCAGGCTTAGAAAGGGCCATGCCCGCACTAAAAAAGATTCCTATCGCCGGAACCGCTCTCACAGGCGGAAGTGTACTTATCGATATTAGCCAGAAAAAGGATCCGACCACGAGTGTGGTGTCCAATTTAGGAGGGCTCGGAGCCGGGGTCCTCGTGGGCGCCGCCGTCGGCGGGCCAGTTGGCGCAGCCGCTGGTTTCCTCGTGTCCACCGGTACGGGCTGGGCGATCGAAACGTTCATGAGCGAAGAAAGCCAACGTGTTCTGGATCAGATTAACAAACCGGAAGTACAAGACAACCTCCCATGGCACCTGCGCAACCCTTTACGATAAAGAATGAGAAGCGTGTGAGCCCGACCGACTTGCCCCCAAAGCCCGACCGCAACACTGGTGATCCCAGGCCCCCGCGTGCTCCAGTCGAGTCCAGCGAAGGGCGTTCACATAAGAGCGCATGGGACGCGCGACGAGTTCCACCATCGCCAGAAGGTGAGGGGCCGGTCCTGGAGTGGTACGCAGAGCCGCATAAGCACCAGATCTACGGCGCTTTGCTAGGCGGTGGACTCATGGCGGGGTTCTATTCCCTCGCGAGCTGGTCACTGAACTGGACCAGTAAGTGGTACATGTGGGCTTTTCTCGTCGCAATAGCTGGCTTTGGCTATCTCGCCGTCAAGTCTCACCGTGTTTCCGCTGGCGCCGACTGGTTTCGCGACCAGGACCAGTTTGTCAAGACATACGAGCTGACATGGGTGGAAGTATCAGGTTACGCTGGGGGATGGAACCTTGGCTTGCGGGACACCCAGGACAACAAAATTGATACTACACTTTCACGAGTTCAGACAAATAACGAGCTGTGGGATTTGGTCTACAACGGGATTCGGCATTCGGTTGCGAACGGCGCTCAGACAACACCTGATGCCGTGAAACGGCTGAAGCTGTGGGACGTGGTCCGGCTGCGTGACGAGCGGGCCGCTGATCAGTAGTACGGGGGGTTGTTCGTGCGGAGACCGCCGGGTGGTTGTATCGGTCCATGCCCGTCACAGTCGGAATCAACCACGTCACCACGATCACCGCGGACCTCGACCGGATGGTGCGGTTCTATTCGGAGATGTTCGATGCCGAGAAGGTGTTCGAGGGGCCGGCGGTCGACGGTTACCCGCGGATGGCCATCGTCGAGCTCGGTGCCACCCGCTACCTGAAGGTCGTCGAAGACCGGACTAAGCGAACCGAGGCCGTCCCGGAGCCGGATTCCGGTGCGGTGACCGAGCGTTTCGGGCTGGCCGTGGACTCCCTTTCGACACTGCGGGACCTCCGCGAACACATGGTGGGCGCGGGCGCGGCGGTCGGTGAGATCGAGCGGCTGCCCACGCAGTGGGTGCTGGCGTGCACCGATCCGGACGGCACGCCGCTGCAGGTCTCCGCGCACGCGCGGCCGGTGGCCCGGCCGCCTGAGCGCGCCGGAATCAGTGCCGGAATCAGTGCCGGAATCAGTGCTGGGCCCAGCTGTCCGGCCGGGTGCCGTCGATATCGGTGAACCCGTACGCGGCGGCCAGTTCCGCCGAGGTCACCGACCGCTGGTTCCAGCGTCCCCGCTCCCCGTCCGCGGCGAGGGCCGCGATCCCGCGCCCGACGTAACGGGGTGACTCCGAGGCGGCGAAACCCGCTGGCGCTGGGGGAAAGCCTTCGACCGAGCCGTCCAGCGCGGCGCGCCAGTTCACCTCGGTCACCCCGAAGTTGTCCAGCATCAGCTCCGAACGCAGCCAGCCCGGCGTCACCGCGACCGCCGTCGCGCCATGCGGTTCGAGTTCGTGGCCCATCGAGAAGCCCAGCCGGTTCACCGCCACCTTCGCCAGGTCGTAGTACACCGAGATCCGGTACTGGTCCGCGTTGAACGCGGCCGTCCCGTCGGTGACCTCGATCAGCAGCCCGCCATGGCGGTCCACCAGCAGCGGCAGCACGTGGTGCGCGGTGATCAGGTGGGTGTCGATCGCCAGCCGGAGGATGCGCAGCCCGGTGTCCAGATCATGCCGCCACACCGGCGTGTTCCACGTGGCCGGCGGGCCCTTCAGTACCTCGGCTCCCCAGATGTCGTTCACCAGCACGTCGACGTGACCGTAGTCGGTGCGAAGCCGTTCTGCCAGCGACCGCACCTGTGCCGGGTCGAGGTGGTCGACTTGGATCGGAACCCCGAGGCCGCCGAGTTCGGTCACCAGCGCGGCGGTGCCTTCGATGGTCTCCCCGCGCTGATAATCGGATCGGATCGCGGGGTCACCGGAGCTGCTGCTGCGCCCGGTGCACACCACCGTCGCGCCGGCTTCGCCCAGCGCGGCCGCGATGCCACGGCCGGCACCGCGGGTGGCACCGGCCACCACCGCCACCCGGCCGCGGAGAGCTTCAGGATCCGGCGACCACGTCATCCGGGCAGCCTTTCAGGCCGGATCACCCCGCGCAAACGTCCATCACTCCGCCGGGATCGGTTTCCTTGCGGCGACGAGCAGCCGGGGGGTGGTCGCCAGTACCGGCCTGGTCTCGCGGGCCTCGGCGATCAGCACCGCGGCGGCGGTCGTGCCCAGCTCGTCCGCGAGTTCGCGCCGGTGCGCCAGGATGCCGCGGTACACCGCGAGCTGGCGGTGCAGCCAGTCCGGGGTCTCTTCGCGCACCAGCACCTCCAGTCCGGCATCGGCGAGCAACCGCCGGTGGTCGAGATAGCCGGGTTCCCAAGTGGTGAACACGAACCTGGCCCCCGGTTTGAGCACCCTGGCGACCTCGGTCAGCGCGGCCGGCTTGTCCCACACCATCCACAACGCGTCCACGCTCAGCACCCCGTCGCAGGACGCGGTCTCCAGTCCGGTGTGCTCGAAGCTGCCCACCTCGAACCTGGCGTCCGCGAGTCCCAGCTCGGCCGCCCGGCCGGCGGCCTCCGTCACGGCCGCGGCCACCACGTCCACCCCGGCCAGTGCGGCGCCCAATGCCCTGGCGACCCAGATCCCGGGCCCGCCGCGCCCGCAGCCGACGTCGGCGAGACGCTGCCCCGGCTCCGTATCGACGAGTTCGGTGAGCCGGCGCAGGTCGGTCATGGTGACGAAACCGAACGGATCGATCTCCTCGGGATAGTCGGCGCCATAAGCGTTCCGGTAGATCTCGCGCAGCGTGGCGCTGTCCCGCTGGCGCCGCAGCACCTCGGCGTAGCGGTCCTCCTCCTGGCTGAACTCCCCGGTACTGGCACTGGTCATGAGTCCGCTCCCTGCTGGTCTAGCCGTCCCTCGCGAAGCCTGGTGGTGTGCCGGAGCCGTTCGATGGTGGCGGGTCGGTGCGCGATGACGATCAGCGTGCGATCCCCCCGCAGCCGGTCGATCGCGGTTTCGATCCGCAGCGCGGTGGCCGGGTCCACGTCCGCGGTCGCCTCGTCCAGCACCAGCACCGCCGGATCGACCAGCGCCGCCCGGAGCAGGCCGACCAGTTGCCGCTCGCCCGCGGAGAGGTGCTCGCCGCGGGGGCCGGTGTCGCTGTCCAGCCCGTCGTCGAGACCGGCGACCCAGTCCGCCAGCCCGAGTTCGCCGACCGCGCGTTCCAGCTCCGCGCGTCCCGGCTCCCCCGGTACCAGCGCGAGGTTCTCCGCGAGCGTGCCGGTGATCAGGTGCACCTGCTGCGGGATCAGCACGATCCGGCGACGAAGCTCCGCGGGCGGGATCTCGCGGATGTCCGTGCCGGCGTACCGCACCCGGCCCTGATCCGGCTGGTACAGCCCGGAAAGCAGCTTCGACAGGGTGGTCTTCCCGGAGCCGGTCGGCCCGGCCAGCGCCGCGCGATCCCCGGCGGGGAAGGAAACATTCAGCCCGTGCAGTACTTCGACACCGTCCACATAGGAAAAGTGCAGGTCCTCCGCGGTCAGCTCGCCGCGTTCCGGGGTCGCCGGCGCGGTGGTTTCCTTGCCGGCCTCGGCGTCCGAGGTCGCGTTCAGCAGGTCGAGCAGCCTCGCGAACGCCGTCCGCGAGGTCTGCATCTGGGTGATCAACTGGGTGAGCTGGGTGACCGAGCTGAACAGCTGGCGCATCGCGAGCACGAACACCACCACGGTGCCGACGCTGATCACGCCGCTGAGCGCCAGCCAACCGGCCACCAGCAGGATCACCGCATCCGCGACGCCCTGCACGATGGTGACCGCGCTGCTGCGGAAGGCGACCAGCTGGGCGCCCCGCGCGGCGTCGTAGAGCTTGCCGTGGTCGGCTTCGATCCGCTCGCGCAGCACGCCGTCCGCGCCGGTGGTCTGGATCAGCTCCCGCGCCTCGGCCCCCTCCCGGTAGGTCGCGGCCACCTCGGCCTGCCGGGCCGCCTGCGCGGCGAAGGCCGGTGCCGCGGCACGTTTGAACGAGCGCAGCAGCCACACCGTCGCGGGCAGGAACACCACGGCCAGCAGCAGGGTCAGCGGCACCGAGTAGAACAGCAGGATCGACGTGGCGAAGAGCAGATAGCCCACCACGGCGAGCAGGTCGGGCAGGTCGGAGCGGACGAAACCGGCCAGGTCCGCGATCTCGCTGGTGGACCGGCGCAGCAGGTCGCCGGAGCGGTGCTTCTCGATGAACCGCAGCGAGGTGCCGGCCAGCCGTTCGGTCACCAGGTCCCGAAGCCGCCGCACCACCTTTTCCCCGGCGCGGACCAGCAGCACCTCGGAGTTGCGCAGCAGCAGCATCCTGGTCACCGCGAGCACCAGCACGGCACCGGCGGCCACCAACGTGCCGGTGCGGTCGCCGGCCAGCAGCCGGTCGGTGGCCAGCCCGATCGCGGGCGGGATCAGCGCCAGCGACAGCGTGGAGAGCAGGGTGACCAGCACCGCCAGCGCGATCAGCCACCGGTGCGGGCGCAGGTACGGCCAGGCCCGCCGGCGCAGGGCGCGCTGGGACGGCTCGTCGGACAGGGTCGCGACCGGTTCAGCCTGTGGTTCAGCCATCGCCGGCCACCGCCCGCCCGCTCTCGACCAGTGCCCGTGGCCCCTGGAGGGTCAGCGTGCGGTCCGCTTCCCGCAGCACCGCCTCCCGGTGCGTCACGAAGACCACGGCCAACTCCCGCCCGGCCCAGGAACGCAGGCCGGTCAACATCTCCCGCTCGGTGTCGGTGTCCACGGCCGAGGTCACGTCGTCGAGCACCAGCACGTCGCCCCCGGCGAGCAGTCCCCTGGCCAGCGCGACCCGTTGCAGCTGCCCGCCGGAGAGGGTGGCCCCGCGCTCGCCGACCGCGGTCCGGTAGCCGTCCGCCAGCGCCTCGATCTCGTCGTGCACGGCAGCCACCCGGCAGGCCGCGCGCAGCCGGCCCGGGTCGACGGCCGGGTGCCCGAGCGTCAGGTTCTCCGCGATGGTGCCGGAAAGCATGGTCGGACGCTGCGGCACGAAGACGATCCGGCGGCGGACTTCGGCCAGCGCGGCCGTTCTCAGGTCCACCCCGCCGAACCGGATGTCGCCGCGCGCCGGGTCTTCGAGCCGGCAGAGGAACCGCGCCAGGCTCGACTTCCCGGACCCCATCGGCCCGGTGATCGCGACGAACTCGCCGGGCTCGATCGTGAGGTCCACCTCGCCGGTCCGCACCGGCACCGAGCGCACCTCCAGCACCGCCCGCCGCGGCAGCGCGACCGGCCCAGTGGGCTCAGCGGGATCGGTCACCGTGGGCTCGGTCCGCAGCACTTCGGTGATCCGGCCGGCCGCGGTGACCGCCTGGATGAGCTGGTTGATCCGGGTGGTGAGCATGGTGACCCAGCCCGACAGCATGGTCATCCAGCTGGTGAAGGCGACCAGGCCGCCGATGGTGAGCTGCCCGGCCAGCACCGCCGAACCGCCGACGGCGAGACCGACCGCCACCCCGGCCGCCGGGATGAACGGCGACTGCGAAGTCCAGTTGGCCGCCACCCTGGCCACGGTGAAGGTGTGCCCGGTGACGGCTTCGCTGCGGCGGTGGTGCCGTTCGAGCAGCACCCGCTCGGCGCCGAGGCCGCGCATCGCGGTACTGCCGGAGAGCAGGTCCTCCACCGCGTCCGCGCGCTGCCCGTGCGCGGTGGACAGCGCGCCGTTGACCCGGCCGAACCACTTGGGGTAGAGCACGCTGGCCAGCACGATCAGCGGCACCACGGCCAATCCGACCGCGGCGAGCAGCGGGTCCAGCAGCGCGATCGCCACGATGATCGCGGCGAACCCGCACAGCCCGGACACCAGCGAAGCGACCCCGGCGAGCCAGTTGCGCACCACGTCCACGTCGCGGGTACCGCGGGTGGCCAGGTCGCCGTGCCCGAACCGGCCGGCGGCCGCCCTGTCCAGGGTGAGCAGATGCGCCAGCAGCCTGCCGCGCAGCCGGTTGGCCACCGAGGTGGAGTAGGACACCGCCGACCACAGCATGCCCATCAGCCCGAGCACGGACACCAGGGTCACCGTCACGATGACCACCGCCCAGACGACCAGCGCGCCCCGGTCACCCGCGACCACTCCGGCGTCCAGGCCGCGCTTGACGAACTCGGGCAGCGCGATGGAGCAGGCCTGGAACACCACCCCGGCCAGCACGGACCACAGCACCGACGGCCAGTGCGCCCGCAGGCTCCAGGCGAGCAGCGCGAGATCGGGGCGTTTCACTTACAGCCCCTCGAGAACGGCTTCCACGTCACCGAGCGCGTCGATGCCGAGCCGGTAGGAGGCCACGCTGTAGTTCGGCATCGGCAGCACCTTGCCGGCCTTGACCGCGGGCAGGTCGCGGAAGGTGGACTGGTTCAGCACGTCCTGCACCGGCTGGCGCGGCTGGCCGGCGTAGGTCACCGGGTAGAGGATCACGTCGCAGTCGGCGAGCACGTTGAGCTGCTCGTAGGAGTACTGCTGGCCGTTCTTGGTCTGCCCGGCCGCGGCCTGGCCGAACTGGACGCCGGCGTCGGCGAGCACCCCGCCGAACGCGGAGCCGGCGAAGTTCAGCGTCCAGGTCCCGGTGTTGTTGCCCTGGGACACGTACGCCCATTTCGTCCGGCCGAGCTTTTCGGCGTGCTTCTGCTTGATCCCGGCGGCCTTGCCGTTGTACTCGTCGCGCAGCCGGTTCCCTTCGGCTTCCTTGCCGACGATCGGGGCGAGCCGGTCCGCACCCTCCTTCCAGAACTTGGCCTGGCTGTCGGAGAGCAGCACGACGGTGGAGGTGACCACCTTGAGCTGGTCGTAGACCGGCTGCATCCTGGCCAGTCCGGACACATAACCCATGGACACCACCAGATCTGGCGCCAGCGTCGCGATCTGCTGCACGTTCGGCTGGCCGTTCGGGCCGATTTTGGTCACCTGCAACAGGTTCCGGTACATCGGCGGCACCAGTTCCTCGGTGTACTCGCAGACCCCGACCGGGGTGATGCCCAGGTCCTGCAGGATGAACGCGGGATAGAAGTCCGCGGAGACCACCCGCTGGGGGTTCAGCGGCACCTCGACCTCGCCGAGGTCGGTGGCCACCTTTTTGGTCTGCGCCCCGGACTCCTGCTGGCCACCGGTGTTGGTGCCGCAGGCGGTCAGTCCCAGCGCCAGCGCCCCGGCCAGCAGCGAACGTCGACTCAGGTCGTGCTTCAAGGCCACGGTTACTCCTGCTCCGGCCCTGCCGGGCCCTGCGAACGGACGGATGAACGAAACCCCAGGGATGTAAAGCAAGCCTTACCTAACAGTAGCGCGAGTCCCGGTGTCAATCCGCACCGCCCCGAGCGGCGGCGGCGAACAACTCGGCCAATTCGTCGAGCAGTTCCTTGGCATCGGCGGTGCTGAACAGCTCGGTGCGGAACGCGAGTCGCAGATGCAGCCGGGAGCCGGGAGTGACCCACAGGGTCAGCGGATGGTGCATGTTGTCCCAGCCGCTCGTCGCGATGACCCGCGGGCCCGCGGCATCGGGGCCGGCGCCGCGCGGGAAGTTCTCGAACACCACCAGCGTGTCGAACAACTTGGCGCATCCGGCCGCCGCCGCGATCCGGTCCGCGCCGAGGAATTGGTGCTCCAGCGTCCTCGCCTGTGCCGCCTGCAACTCGGTCAGCAGCCCGGTGAACGGGATCGTGCCGATCCCGCGCACCCGCACCGGCACGGTGTTCACGAACAGCCCCGGCGTCTCCTCCGCGCCAGCGAGCTCGGCCGGACGACCGGAGACCATGGCGCCGAACAGCACGTCCCGGCTGCCGGTGCGGCGGGCCAGCAGCTCGCCCCATACCGCCTGCACGAGCACGTTCGCGGTGACCTCGGTGGCGCGGGCCAGCCGGTCCAGGCGCCCGGTCACCTCCTCGTCCAGCTCCAATGCCAGTTGGGCCGGCGCGGAGTCCGGCGCGGGCGCGGCGTCGGGCGCGATCAGCGTCGGGCCGGGCAGGTCCCGCAGTTCCGCCAGCCAGGCCCGTTCCGCGGCCAGGTGGTCGCGGCCGCGCAGCCAGCCGAGGAAGTCCCGGTACGGCCGCACCGCGGGCGGCTCGACGCCGCGGTAGCGGGCGAGCAGCTCACCGACCAGCAGGGCGCTGGACCAGCCGTCCAGCACCAGGTGGTGCCCGGTGAGCACGAGCCGATGCCGCGTCGCACCGGTACTGGCCAGCACGAACCTCAGCGGCGCCGGATCGTCCAGCGGCACCGGTTGCGCACGCTCGTCGAGCACCAGCCGATCCACCTCGTCTACTGTGGACAGTTCGGCGTACCGCCAGCGCACCGCAGGGTCGGGCTGCACGAGTTGCACCGCCATACCGGCCGCGGTGCGCACGAAGGCGGTCCGCAGGTTGGCATGCCGGGCGACGAGCCCTTCGGCGGCCCGGCGCAGCCGGGCCTGGTCGAGTTCGCCTTCGAGATCGAGCACCAGCTGCACGGTGTAGACCGACCGGCCGCATTCCCCCGATTCGGCGAGGCCGAACATGGTCCGCTGCAACGGGGTCTGCGGCCAGATGTCCGCCGTGCGCGGGTACGCGCCGATCAGCTCGTCCACTTCGGACTGAGCCAGGGCGACCAGCGGGAAGTCCGACGGACTGTGTCCACCGGCGCCCTCTTGTCCGATATGGACGGACAACGCGCGCAGGGCGTCGAACCAGCGCCGGGCCAGCTCGGCCACCTCGGCCTCGCGCAGGATGCCACCGGCGAAGGACCACTGCGCGACCAGCTCCGGGCCGCCGGCACCATCCCTGGTCAGCGCGTTCAGGTCCAGCACGTGCGGCGCGGGCATCGCCGGGTCGAGTGCGCCACCCAGCACGCCCGCCTCCGGCGCGGGCGTCCACGGCGCCTCGTCCGCCCGGCCGGCGTCGAAGCGGCCGAGGTAGTTGAACCCGATCTCCGGCCGGGGATGGCGGGCCAGGGTGTCGCGGGTGTCCGGGTTGAGGTGCCTCAGCATGCCGAAGCCGAGCCCACTGTCCGGAATGGACCTCAGGCTTTCCTTGACCCGCTTGACGATCGTGCCCAGCACCGGCCCACTGGCCAGTGCCTCGTCCAGTACTGCGTCCTCGGTCGGATGCACGTCCAGCCGGAACGGGAAGACGCTGGTGAACCAGCCGACCGTGCGGGAGAGGTCGGCACCGGGTACGGCCTGCTCCTCGCGGCCGTGTCCTTCCAGCTCGACCAGTACCGGCCCCGCCGGCCCGCCCCGGTCCCGCCGCCAGGCGGCCAGCGCCACCGCGAGACCCGCGAGCAGGACCTCGTTCACCCCCGCGTGGAAAGCGGCCGGGACCTTGGTGAGCAAGGGTTCCACGTGCTCGGCGGGAAGCGTCAAGCTGAGCTGTCCCAGCCCGGCAGCGGTGTCGGTGGCCGGGTCCAGCGCGCGGTCGCCCAGCGGGGACCGCGGGCCGTCGAGCATGCCGGTCCACAGCTCCAGCTCGGCTACCCGCTCCGGGGCCGCGGCCAGCTCGGCGAGCCGGGTCGCCCAGGTCCGGAACGAGGTGCCGGTCCGCTCCAGGACCCCGGCTTCCCAGGCTGCCGCGAGGTCCTCGCGCAGCACCCGCCAGGACACCCCGTCCACGGCGAGGTGGTGCACCGCGAGCAGCAGCCGTCCCTGTTCCACTGGCCCCGCGTCGAACCAGACTCCCCGCACCAGCACGCCCGCGGCGGGATCGAGACCGTCGAAGGCCGCCCGCGCGCCGTCGGCGAGCACGTCCCGCCGCCGCTGTTCGTCGAGGCCGCGGAAGTCGACCCTGGTCAGCACGGACTCCGCCGGCACCGAACCGGGAGGCCGGAACTCCAGGCGCCACGGGCTCCCGTGCACCCGGCCGCGCAAGGCGTCGTGGCGGTCCAGCACCGCCCGCAGCGCGGCGATCAGCCGGGGCAGCTCGGCCCCGGCGGGGGTCCGCAGCAGCATCGACAGACTGAAGCGGTCCGGCACCGGGCCGTCCTCGGCCAGCCGCAGCAGGATCGGCGTCAGTGGCACCGGGCCGGTGCCGGCGTCCGGATCGTCCACTTCGGACGGATCGCCGATCTCGGTGGCCAGCTCGGCGATCCCGGCGACGGTCTTGCCCTCGAACACCTGCCGGGGCGTGATCCGCAGACCGGCCGCCCGTGCCCTGCTGGTGAGCTGGATGGAGATGATGCTGTCCCCGCCGAGGGAGAAGAACCCGTCCTCGGCGCCGACCTGTGCCACGCCGAGGATCTCGGCGAACAGCCCGGCCACCAGCTCTTCGCGCGGGCCGCGCGGAGCCCTGCGGTCGGCCGCCCCGGAGAAGTCCGGCACCGGCAGCGCCGCCCGGTCCACCTTGCCGTTCGTGGTCACCGGCAGCCGGTCCAGCGGCACCAGCGCGGCCGGCACCAGGTAGTCCGGCAGCACCTCCGCGACCCGGCGGCGCAGCTCGCCGAGGTCGAGCCGGACTCCGTCGCGGGGCACCAGATAGCCCACCAGGCGGCGGATCCCCGGCTGGTCCTCGCGCACGATCACCACCGACTGGGCGACCCCGTGCTGCGCCGACAGCGCGGCTTCGACCTCACCCGGCTCGATCCGGAAACCGCGGATCTTGACCTGGTCGTCCACCCGGCCGAGGAAGTCCAGCTCGCCGGTGTCCCGCCAGCGGACCAGGTCCCCGGTGCGGTACAGCCGGGCGCCCGGTGTCCCGAACAGATCGGCTACGAATCGGGTCGCGGTCAAGCCGTGCCTGCGGTGGTAGCCGCGGGCCAGCCCGGCCCCGCCGAGGTAGAGCTCACCGGCCACACCGACCGGGACCGGGCGCAGGAACTCGTCCAGCACATAGGCACGGGTGCCGGGGTCGGGACGGCCGATCGGCACCGGCCCCGGAGCCCAGCCCGGCCCCCGGATCCAGGTCGTGGAGTTCACCGTGGCCTCGGTCGGGCCGTAGAAGTTGATCAGCCGCCGTCCGGTGAACCGGGTGACCAGCTCGGGTGGCATCCGCTCCGCCCCGACGGCGAGGATCGCGCCGTCCGGCAGCTCGGCCTCCACCGGCAGCATCCCGATGAACGACGGCGGCACGTTGATCACGTTCACCCGGTGCTCACGCAGGTACTCGACGAACGGCTCGTCCGGCACTCGGCGGTCCTCCGGCGCGACGACCAGTGCGCCGCCGGAGACCAGCGGGATCATCATCTGCCAGAAGGACAGGTCGAAGCTGATCGAGACGAAGTGCAGCATCCGGGTTGACTCGCCGGCACCATAGGCGATCTGTTGCAGGGCAACGAGTTTCGCCACTCCTTCATGGGTGACCAGCACGCCCTTGGCCGCGCCGGTCGAACCCGAGGTGTAGATCAGGTAGGCCGCGTTGTGCACCCGCAGCGGCGCGGTGCGGTCCGCGTCGGACGGCTGGGTCGAAGCGAAGCCGGACAGCGGATCTTCGTCGAGCACCACGCGCCGCATCCCGGCCGGGGCGCCGATCCGGCCGGTCAGCGCCGAGACCGTGACCAGTGCGACCGGGCCGGCGTCGGCCAGCATGGTCGCAATCCGCGCGTCCGGGTAGTCCGGGTCCAGCGGCAGGTAGGCGGCACCGGACTTGAGCACGGCGAGCATCGCGACGATCATCTCGGCCGAGCGCGGCAGCGCGATCGCCACCACCCGTTCCGGGCCGGCCCCGGCCGCGATCAGCGCGTGCGCGAGCCGGTTCACCCGCGCGTCCAGCTCCGCGTAGGTCAGCTCCACGTCCTCGAACACCAGCGCGGTGTTGCCCGGGGTGCTGGCCACCTGCGCGTCGAACAGCTCCGGCAGCGTCACCGGCTCCGGGATCGCCCCGCTTTTCCCATCGTTCCAGTCGTTCCACGCCACCAGCAGCCGGTCTTGCTCCGCCGGGGCGAGCAGGTCGAGATCGCGCACCGTCCGGTCCGGCTCGGCGACCGCGTCCGACAGCAGCCGGACCAGCCAGCCGGCGATCCGCTCGGCGGTGGCGCGGTCGAACAGGCCGGTGCGGTAGTTCACCGAACCGGTGATCGCGCCCTCGCGCCGTTCGGTGAACACGAAGGTGAGGTCGAACCTGGCCACCTCGTCCGGCGCCGCCACCGCGGTGGTGACCAGCCCCGGCAGCGAAACCCCGCCACCGTCGCGGTTCTGGTACACGACCATCACCTGGAACAGCGGATGCCTTGCCAGTGAGCGCTCCGCCCCGACCACCTCGACGAGCCGTTCGAAGGGCACGTCCTGATGGGCGTAGGCGGCCAGGCTGGTCTCCCGGACCCTGGCCAGCAGCTCGCGGAAGGACGGGTCACCGGAGACGTCCGTACGCAGCACCAGGGTGTTCACGAAGAACCCGACCAGGTCCTCCAGCGCCTGGTCGCCGCGCCCGGCCACCGGACTGCCCAGCGGGATGTCCTCCCCCGCACCGAGGCGCTTGAGCAGCGCGGCGACCGCGGCCTGTGCCACCATGAACCCGCTCGCCCCGGACTCCAGCGCCAGCGCGCGCAGCCGGTCGGCCACCGGCTCGGCCAGCCGGAACGGCACCGATGCACCCGCGGTGTCGGTGAACGCCGGGCGCGGCCGGTCCAGTGGCAGCGCCAGCTCCGGCGGCAGGTCCGCGAGCGCTTCCCGCCAGTACGCGACCTGCTGGGAAAGCACGCTGTCCGGATCGTCCTCGGTGCCGAGCAGTTCCCGTTGCCACAACGCGTAGTCCGCGTACTGCACCGGCAGCGGCGCGAACTCCGGCGCGGCGCCGGCGACTCGCGCCTCGTACGCGGTGGCGAGATCACGCAGCAACGGCCCCGCCGACCACTCGTCTGCCGCGATGTGGTGCACCAGCAGCAGCAACGCGGACTCGCCGTGGCCGAGGTCGAAGAGCCAGGCCCGCAAGGGAATCTCCGCGGACAGGTCGAACCGGTACCTGGCGGCTTCGGCGAGCCGGTCCGCCAGCACCGCCTCGGTCACCGGCCGCACCGGCAGTGCGAAGTCCACTTCGGACGGTTCGAGCACGGACTGGTAGCCCTTGCCGTCCTCCTCGCCGAACACCGTGCGCAGGCTCTCGTGCCGGGCCAGCAGATCGCCGACGGCGGCCCGCAGCGCGGCGACGTCCAGGTCACCGTGCAGCCGCGCGGCCAGCGGGATGTTGTAGGTGTGGTGCGGCCCCTGCAGCCGGTCGAAGAACCACAGCCGCTGCTGGGCGAAGGACAGCGGGATCCGCCGCGGCCGCGGCATCGGCACCAGGGCCGGTCCGCCAGGCGCGGTCTCGGCGGGCAGTGCCGCCAGCCCGGCCACCGTGGGCTGGTCGAAAAGCCGGCGCAGCGACACCTCGATGCCGAGCGCGGCCCTGATCCGGGACACCAGCCGGGTGGCCAGCAGCGAATGGCCGCCCAGTGCGAAGAAGTCGTCGTGCACGCCGACCTCCGGCACACCGAGCACCTCGGCGAAAAGTCCGGCCAGCGCCCGTTCCCGCTCATCGCGCGGCCGCGCACCCGCGTCGGTGACCCGGTGCTCCGGAGCCGGCAGTGCCGCGCGGTCAACCTTGCCGTTGGGGGTCAGCGGCAGCGCGTCCAGCACCACGATCGCGGAAGGGACCAGGTAGTCCGGCAGCACCCCGGCGAGGTAGCCGCGCAGCTCGGCCGGTTCGCAGTCCCCGGCGGACGAAGGCACCACGTAGGCGGCGAGACGGCGGTCGCCGGGCACGTCCTCGCGGTCGATCACCACCCCGTGCGCCACCGCGGGATGGCGCAGCAGCACGGACTCGATCTCGCCGAGCTCGATCCGGAAACCGCGGATCTTCACCTGGTCGTCGGCCCGGCCGTGGAACTCCAGCTCACCTTCGGCGTTCCAGCGCACCAGGTCCCCGGTGCGATAGAGCTGGGCGCCCGGCCTGCCGAACGGGTCCGCGACGAACCGGGTGGCGGTCAGGCCGGGACGTTCGAGATAGCCCCTGGCCAGCCCGGAGCCACCCACGTACAGTTCGCCGAGCACGCCGGGCGGGACCGGCCGGAGCGCGGTGTCCAGCGCGTAGACCGCGGTGTTGTCCACCGGCAGCCCGATCGGCACCGCGCCGGACCCGCCGGGACGGCACTC
This sequence comes from Amycolatopsis nigrescens CSC17Ta-90, assembly GCF_000384315.1. GTDB lineage: Bacteria > Actinomycetota > Actinomycetes > Mycobacteriales > Pseudonocardiaceae > Amycolatopsis > Amycolatopsis nigrescens. The sequence goes on from NZ_ARVW01000001.1 coordinate 1,875,302, forward strand.
CCACAGCGTGCTGTCCACGGTGGTCTCGGTCGGCCCGTAGGAGTTGAACATCCGGTGCGTGCCGGCCCAGCGGTCCACCAGCTCCGCGGTGCACGCCTCCCCCGCGACGATCACCGTCACCCCGGCGGGCAGGGCGTCGTCCCCCGGCAGGGAGGCCAGTGCGGCGGGCGGCAGGGTGACATGGGTGATCCGGTGTTCGGTCAGGAACTCGGCCAGTTCGGCGCCCAGCCGCCGTTCCGCCGGCACGATCACGCAGGCGGCCCCGGCCAGCAGGGCCATGTAGATCTCCCACACCGACGTATCGAAGCTGATCGAAGCGAACTGCAGCACCCGCGAACCGGGCTCGACCGCGAAACGCTCGGTCATGGTGGCGGACAGGCTGGGCAGGCCGGCGTGCGAGACGACCACGCCCTTCGGCCTGCCGGTCGAGCCGGAGGTGTAGATGACGTAAGCGGCGTTACCCGGTCGCAGCGGGCAGCTCCGCTCCGCGTCCGTCGGGTCGGTGCCGGGCATGGCGGCGATCCGGCCCGCCGTCTCCGGGTCGTCGAGCGGGATCAGCGGCGCCACCTCGGGCAGCGTTCCGGCGAGCGAACCGGTCGTGAGCACCGCGGACGGCTCGGCGTCCCAGAGCAGATAACCGATCCGCTCGGCCGGGTAGGACGGATCCACCGGCAGGTAGGCGGCTCCGGCCTTCAGCACCGCGAGCATGGCCACGATGGTGTCCACCGAACGGGGCAGTGCCACCGCGACCGTGCGCTCCGGGCCGATCCCCCGCGCGATCAGCGCGTGCGCGAGCCGGTTGGCCCTGGTGTTGAGTTCCTGGTAGCTCAGCACGGTGCCGTCGAACTCGACCGCGGTCGCGGACGGGCCGCGGCGCGCGTGCGCTTCGAACAGCTCCGGCAGGGTGGCCTCGGGCACCGCGCGCCCGGTGTCGTTGCGGAACACCAGCAGCTCCGCCAGCTCGTCCCGGCCGAGCAGGTCGAGCCCGCCGACCGGACGGCTCGGCTCGGCCAGCGCGGCGCCGAACAGGGTCGCCAGCCAGCCGGCGATGCGCTCGGCGGTGGCCGCGTCGAACTGGTCGGTGCTGTAGTTGAGCGCGGCGTCCATTCCGTCGCCGCGCTCCGCGAAGGAGAACGTGAGGTCGAACTTGGCCGCGCCGGTGCCCGCGGCGACCGGTTCGGTCACCAGCCCGGGCAGGCCCACCGCCGAGGCGGCGCGGTTCTCGTAGGTCACGCCCACCTGGAACAGCGGGTGCCGCGAAACCGAGCGGGCCGGGTTGAGCAGGTCCACCAGCCGTTCGAAGGGCACGTCCTGGTTCGCATACGCGGCCAGGCTGGACTCCCGGACCCGCGACACCAGCTCGCGGAACGACGGGTCGCCCGACACGTCCGCCCGCAGCACCAGCGTGTTCACGAAGAACCCGACCAGCTCGTCCAACGCCTCGTCGCCGCGCCCGGCAACCGGGCTGCCCAGCGGGATGTCCTCCCCGGCACCGAGCCTCGCCAGCAGCGCGGCCACCGCGGCCTGTGCCACCATGAACACGCTCGCGCCGGACTCCAGCGCCAGCTTGCGCGCACGCCGGTGCAGTTCGGGCGGCAGCGGGACGGAGACCGACGCGCCCCGGTAGCTCGGCCGCGCCGGACGCGGACGGTCCCGTGGCAGCTCCAACTCATCCGGCAGCCCGGCCAGCGCCTTCTCCCAGTACGCCAGCTGCCCGGCGAGCACACTGCCGGGATCGTCCTCGGTGCCGAGGAATTCCCGTTGCCACAGCGTGTAGTCCGCGTACTGCACCGGCAGCGGCGCGAAATCCGGGGCCACACCGGCGACCCGCGCCGCGTACGCGGTGGCCAGATCACGCAGCAACGGCCCCGCCGACCACTCGTCCGCCGCGATGTGGTGCACCAGCAGCAGCACCGCGTGCTCCCCCGGCCCGAGGGTGAACACCCAGGCGCGCAAGGGAATCTCCCGTTCCAGGTCGAACTCGTGGCGGGCCGCCGCGGCGAGCGCCGCGGACAGCTCGTCCTCGGTGCAGCGCGACTCCACCAGCTCGGGCGAAGCGGCTTCGAGCACCACCTGGCGGGCATGGGTATCGGACTCGGCGAACACGGTGCGCAGGCTTTCCTGCCGGGTCACCAGATCGCCTACCGCGGCCCGCAGCGCGGTGACGTCCAGGTCACCGCGCAGCCGTGCGGCCAGCGGGATGTTGTAGGTCGCGCTCGGCCCCTCCAACCGGTGCAGGAACCACAGGCGCTGCTGGGCGAAGGACAACGGCAGCTCATCCGGGCGAGCCATCGGCCGGATCGGTGGACGGATCGCCGCGGTCTCATCCAGCCGCCCGGCCACCCCGGCGACCGTGCGGGCGTCGAAGAGCACCCGGATCGGCAGCTGCACCCCGAGCATGGCGCGGATCCGACTGACCAGCCGGACCCCGAGCAGCGAATGCCCGCCGAGGGCGAAGAAGTCGTCGTCGATCCCCACCGAGGCGACGCCGAGCACCTCCGCGAACAACTCCGCCAGCAGCTCTTCCTGCGGCGAACGCGGCGCCCGGCCCGCCTTCTCCACCACCCGGCGCGTCAGGGTCAACGCCTGGCGATCGAGCTTTCCATTGGCGTTCAACGGAAGCTCGTCCAGTACGACGACCGAAGAAGGCACCATGTACGACGGCAGCAGCGACTCGACGTGCGCGGTGAGCGCGGCCGGTCCGGCGCCGGGTCCGGTCACGAAAGCCGCCAGCGCACCGGTTTCGTCCAGCACCACGGCGGCGTTGGCCACTTCGGGATGGCGCAGCAGGGCCGCTTCCACCTCGCCAAGCTCGATCCGGAAACCGCGGATCTTCACCTGGTCGTCCACCCGGCCGAGGAACTCGAGCTGTCCCGCCGGGCTCCACCGCGCCAGGTCCCCGGTGCGGTAGAGCGGGGTGCCCGGCGCACCGAAGGGGTTCGCGACGAACCGGCTTGCGGTCAGCGCGGGCCGGTTCCGGTAGCCCGCCGCGATCCCGGGCCCGGCGAGGTACAGCTCTCCGGTCACCCCCGGCGGCACCGGCGCCAGTGCCGCGTCCAGCACGTAGGCCCTGGAGTTCCCGATCGGGCGGCCGATCGGCGGCGCGGCTTCTTCCTCGGCCGCGCCCTCGGCGTACCAGGCCGTCGCGTACACGGTGGCCTCGGTGGGCCCGTAGATGTTGGCCACCTTGGCCTCGGGCAGCCGCTCCCGCAGCCGCCGGACCAGGCTGCCCGGCAGCGCTTCCCCGGCCAGCACCACGATCCCGGCCGAAAGCTCCAGCCGGTCGTCGTCCAGCACCGTGGCCAGCACCGAGGGAACCCCGCTGAGCAGGCTGAAAGCACGCGGCCCGGTAACCTCGGCGAGTTCGAGCAGGTCCCGCACCAGCTCGATCGAACCACCGGAGAGCAGCGGCGCGAAGATCTCGAACACCGACACGTCGAAGGTGAGCGAGGTGGACGCGAGCACGTAGGCCAGCCCGTCCCGGCCGAACTCGGCACGGGCCCATGCGACGAGCGCGGCCACGTTCTCGTGCGCGACCACGACACCCTTGGGCCTGCCGGTGGAACCGGAGGTGTAGATCGTGTAGGCGGGATGCACCGGACACAGTGGACGGACGCGCTCAGCGTCGGTGAGGTCTGCCGCGGAGTATCCGGCCAGTTCCGCAGCCACGTCGTCGAGCATCAGCGGCGTGAGCACCAGCCCCGGGCTCGCGTCCGCCAGCACGAAGGCAAGGCGCTCGGCCGGATGCGCCGGGTCCAGCGGCAGGTAGGACGCCCCGCACTTGAGCACCCCGAGCAGGGCGACGACCAGCCCGGCATTCCTCGGCAGCGCCACCCCCACCGAGCCCCCCGGCCCCACTCCCCTGGCCAGCAGCAACCTGGCGAGCCGGTTGGCGCGCTCGTTGAGCTCGCGGTAGCTCAGCATCTCCCCGTCACAGCGCACCGCCGTGGCGTCCGGGTCCCGCGCCACCTCGGCCTCGAACAACGCCGGGATCGTCTCCGCGGGCACTTCGAAGGCGCTGCCCTGCCACTCGTGCAGCACGTTCCGGCGCTCGGCCGCGGTGAGCACGCTGAGGTCGGCGAGTTTGCGGCCGGGGTCGGCGAGCACCGTGCGGAACAGCGCACCGAGCCGGCCGGCGAGTTCCTCGGCGGTGGCCGCGGACAGCACATCCGGCCGGTACTTCAGCTGCAGTCGCAGCTTTCGCCCCGGCACGACCACCACGGTCAGCGGGTAGTGCGTGGCGTCCCGGCCACCCGCTGCGGAGACGCGGAGCCCGGTTTCTTCGGCGGGCCCCTGTCCTGGCGGGTAGTTCTCGAATACGAAGAGGGTGTCGAACGCTTCGCCGGTGCCTGCCGCCGCCTGGATCTCGGCCAGCCCGAGGTGCTGGTGTTCCAGCAGCCCGGCCTGTTCCCGCTGCAACCCGGCCAGTACCTCGCGCACCGGGGCGGACGCGGGCAGCCGGACCCGGACCGGCACCGTGTTCACGAACAGCCCGAGCATCGATTCGACCCCGGCGAGCTGGGCGGGACGGCCGGAAACCGTGCTGCCGAAGACCACGTCGTCGCGGCCGGTGACCGCGCCGAGCAGGATCGCCCACACGCACTGGACGATCGTGTTCGAGGTGAGCCGGTCCAGCTTGGCCAGCGCGTCCAGCCGCTCGGTGTCCTCTTCGGACAGTTCCACGGTGACCTGCTCGGGCAGGACCGCCCCGGCCGCGGAGCCGGGCGGGGTGAGCAGCGTCGGCTCGGTCAGCCCGGATAGGGACTCCCGCCACGCCTCTCGCGCGGCATCGGCATCCTGGCCGGCCAGCCAGCTCAGGTAGTCCCGGTACGGACGCGGCCGCGGCGGCTCGGTGCCCGGCTCGGCGTACAGCGTGAGCAGCTCGCGGATCACCAGCGGCAGCGACCAGCCGTCCAGCACGATGTGGTGATGGGTGAACAGCAGCCGGTGACGGGCGGGGGCGAGCTTCAGCAGGGTGAAGCGCACCAGCGGCGGCTGGGTGAGGTCGAACCGGCGGGTCCGGTCGGCATCGCGGATGCGGTCGGCCTCCGCCGCGCGGTCCGCTTCCGGCAGCCCGGTGAGGTCGGCCGAGTGCCACGGCAGCTCCACCTGGCGGGGCACCAACTGCACCGGCTCGCCGTTCTTCCGCCGCCGGAAACAGGCCCGCAGCACCGAATGCCGCGTCACCAGCCGTTCCGCCGCGGCCCGCAGCCCCGCTTCGTCCAGCTCGCCGTCGAGATCCACCGCGAGCTGGACCAGGTACACGTCCGGTTCCCCAGTGGTGCCGGCGGTCGCGTGGAAGAGCAACCCCTGCTGCAACGGGGACAGCGGCAAGATGTCCTCGAGGCCCTGCTCCGTGCTCACACCGTTCTCCACTCTGCTTCGAACTCGTCGATCTCGTCCTGGTCCAGCCCGGTCAGCGCCAGATCGGAGGGCGTGTGCCCGCCGGCCCCACCCCCGCCGGCGTGCCCGGCCAGCGCCCGCAGCGCGCGGAACCAGCCCTCCGCCAGCTCCGCGGTGTCCGCCTCGCCCAGCAGCCGGCCGGCCCAGGACCAGCCCGCCCGCAGCACCGGCCCATCCGGTCCATCCACAGTGGACGCATTGAGGTCCACCACCCGCGGCGCGGGCAGCCCTGGCCCCGCACCGGGGGCCAGCAGCGCGCTCTCCGGCGCGATGGTGAACCCGGTGGCCGGCGCATCACCGGTGCGAAGCCTGCCGTGGTAGTTGAAACCGAGCTGCGGCTCGGCGAACGCGGCCAGCGCGGGGCCGGTGCGCGGGTTGAGGTGGCGCAGTAGTCCGTATCCGGAACCGTTGCCGGGCAGGGCACGCAGCGTCTCCTTGACCCGTTTCAGCGCGCGGCCCGCCGAAGGCCCGCCCGCCAGCGCATCGGACAGATCCAGACCGCCGAGGTCGAGGCGCAGCGGGAACAAGCTGGTGAACCAGCCGACGGTGGAGGTGACGTCGGCGCCCGGCAGCAGGTGCTCCTCGCGGCCGTGCCCTTCCAGCGCGACCAGCACCGAGGTTTCGGCCGCACCGCGGCGGTGGCGCCACTCGCGTACCGCCATCGCCAGCCCGGTCAGCAGCACATCGTTGATCCCGGCGTGGAAGGCGGCCGGCACGGTGGTGAGCAGCTCGCGGGTGACGTCCACAGGCAGTTCGCGCACCAGGTGCCCGACGGTTTCCATGGTGTCCACGGCCGGATCGAGCGCGCGGCCGGTCAGCAGCCGTGCCGGGCCGTCCAGCACTTCGGTCCACAATGGCCACTCGGTGACGAGGTCCTGCGCCCGTTCGGCCAGTCCCGTCGCCCAGGCACGGAACGGGGTGCCGGTGGGTTCGGGCGCGACGCCGGGCTCGGCGAGTGCGCGCTCCAGGTCGTCCAGCAGAATCCGCCAGGACACCCCGTCCACCGCGAGATGGTGCACGGTCAGCAGCAGCCGCCCGGTACCGCCGCGCCCGGGATCGAACCACACCGCGGAGAGCATCCGGCCCCGCTCGGGCGCCAGTTCCGCCAGTGCCCGCGCACTGCGCTCGGTGATCACGTCACCGTCCGATATGTCCACCGTGTTCACCGTGGTCAGCAACGATCGTGCGTCCACCGAACCCGGCGCACCGATCACCAGCGTGCGATCCGCGCGGTCCAGCCGGGAACGCAGCACGGCGTGCCGGTCGAGCAAGACGCCGAGCAGCCGCACCACCGTTTCCTCGTCCACTGTGGACGGCGTGGTGAGCAGCCTGGACTGGGCGAACGCCTCGATGGGCCCACCCCGGTCCAGCAGCCAGTGCATGATCGGGGTCAGCGGCGACACCCCGGTCGCCTCCGGCACCGGCAGGTCTCGCGGTTGCCCAGTGTTCTCGGTGGTCTCGGTGTTCTCGGTGGCTTCGGCGAGCCCGGCCGGGGTCTGCTGCTCGAACACCTGCCGCGGCGTCACCAGCAGACCTTCCCGCCGGGCGGCGGAAACCAGCTGGATGGACAGGATGCTGTCCCCGCCCAAGGCGAAAAAGCTGTCCCGCACCCCCACCTCGGGCAGCCGCAGCAACTCCGCGAACAGCCGCGCGAACACCGCTTCACGCTCGTTGTCCGGCGCGGCCGAACCGGCGCGGGCGCCGAGGTCCGGTACCGGCAGCGCGGCCCTGTCCAGCTTCCCGTTCGGGCTCAGCGGCAGGGCGTCCAGCTTGGTGAACACCGACGGCACCAGGTAGTCCGGCAAGGCCGAGGCCAGCCGCGCCCGCAGCACCGATTCGTCCACTGTGTCTATTTCGGACACTGTGGACGACCGCACCAGATGGGCCACCAAGACCGTGCCGTCCACCACCGAGACGGCGGCGTCGGCAACCTCCGGCTGGGCGACCAGTGCGGCCTCCACCTCACCCGGCTCGATCCGCAGGCCGCGGATCTTGACCTGGTCGTCGGACCGGCCGTGGTACTCCAACTCACCGTCGGCGTTCCAGCGCGCCAGATCACCCGTGCGATAAAGCCTGGCGCCCGGCGGGCCGAAAGGAGCGGCCACGAACCGTTCCGCGGTCAGCCCCGGCCGGTTCAGGTAGCCGCGGGCCAGTTGCACCCCGCCGAGATAGAGTTCGCCGACCACCCCGGGCGGAACCGGCTTGAGCCGCGCGTCCAGCACCAGACAGCTCGTGTTCCAAACCGGCCCGCCGATCGGCACCGGCCCCTCGCCCGGCCGAACCCTGGTCGAGGTCACGTCCACCGCGCACTCGGTCGGGCCGTAGAGGTTGTACAGCGGCACGTCCAGCAGCTCGGCGAACCGGTCGCACAGCTCGCGAGGCAGCGCCTCACCGCTGCACAGCACCCGCCGCAGCCCTGCGCACCGTTCGGGAACCACCGGGTCGGCGAGAAACGCCCTGAGCATCGACGGTACGAAGTGGACGGTGCTGACCCGCTCGGCCCGGATCAGCTCGGCCAGGTAGCCGGGATCGCGGTGCCCCTCCGGCCGCGCCAGCACCAGGGTCGCCCCGGTGATCAACGGCCAGAAGAACTCCCACACCGACACGTCGAACCCGGACGGGGTCTTCTGCAGCACCCGTTCGCCCTCGGTGAGGCCGAACTCGGCCTGCATCCACCGCAGCCGGTTCACGATCGCGCGGTGCGCCACCACGGTGCCCTTGGGCCGGCCGGTCGAACCGGAGGTGTAGATGACGTACGCGGCGTTGTCCGGTGCCGCGCCAGCCCGTGCCGGCGGGCCTTCGGCAGGGCCGCCGGACACGGTGCCGTCCGCCTTGAAACGCAACTGCGGCACCGGGCCAGAACTCTCCGAACCTTCCGGGACCAGTACCAGCACCGGTCCGGCGTCGGCGAGCAGGAACTCGTTGCGCGCGGCCGGATGACCGGGATCCAGCGGCAGGTACGCCCCGCCCGCGCGGTGCACCGCGAGCAGCGCGAGCACCAGCTCCACCGAACGCGGCGCAGCCACCGCGACCACCACCTCCGGCCCGACCCCGCGCCGCCGAAGCGCCTCCGCCAGCCGCTCGACCCGGGTGTCTAGTTCGGCGTAGTCGATCGCCACTCCCTCGGCGACCAGCGCGACGGCCGACGGAACCCGGCGGGCCTGGTCGGCGAACAGGTCAGCCAGCGTGGCGTCCACCAGCTCGGCGCCGGTGTCGTTCCAGGTCCGCAGCACCAGTTCGCGCTCGGCACCGTCGAGCAGTTCGATCCGGCCCAGCGGCAGCTCGGGGTCGGCGACCACGGCATCCACCAGCCGCGCCAGCCTGCTCGCCAGCGATGCCGCGGTGTCCCGGTCGAACAGGTCGGTGCTGTAGGTGACGCTGCCGCTCAGCCCGTCGGTGTCCCGGCGCTCGGCGAAGGCGAAGGTCAGGTCGAACTTCGCCGCCTGCGCGCGCACCGGGACCGGCGAGGACGCCAGCCCCGGCAGGCCGGGCGGCTCCTGGTCGCCGTGCTGGTGCAACACCATCACCTGGAACAGCGGATGCCGCGCCAGCGAACGGGCCGGCTGCACGATCTCGACCAGCCGCTCGAACGGCAGGTCCTGATGGGCGTAGGCGGCGAGGTCGTACTCCCGGACCCGGCCCAGCAGTTCGCGGAACCCGGGATCGCCGGAGACGTCCGTGCGCAGCACCAGGGTGTTCACGAAGAACCCGGCCAGCTCGTCCAACGCGGAGTCGGTACGGCCGGCGATCGGGGTGCCGAGCGGGACGTCCGCACCGGCGCCGAGGCGCGAGAGCAGCGCGGCGACCGCGGCCTGCAGCGCCATGAACGCGGTCGCCCCGGTCTCGCGGGCCAGCGCGCGCAGGGCCCGATGGGTCGCTGGCGAAAGGTGGAAAGGCACGCTGTCGCCACGATGACTCGGCGCGGCGGGACGCGGCCGGTCCGCCGGCAACGTCAGCTCGGCGGGCAGGTCGCGCAGCCGCTCGGTCCAGAACCGCACCTGCTCGCCGAGCGGACTCTCCGGATCGTTCTCGGCGCCGAGCAGTTCCCGTTGCCACAGCGTGTAGTCCGCGTACTGCACCGGCAGCGGCGGCCAGTCCGGGGCCCGCCCGGCCAGCCTGGCCGCGTAAGCCGCACCGAGGTCGCGCAGCAGCGGACCGGCCGACCACTCGTCGGCCGCGATGTGGTGCACCAGCACCAGCACCGCGGATTCGGTTTCGCTCAGCCGGAAAAGCCAGGCGCGCAACGGAATCTCGTGTTCCAGGTCGAATCGGTGCCCGGCGGCCTCGGCCAGCTGCCCGGTCAGCCGCTCCTCCGTGGAGTGCAGTTCGATCAGCTCGGGCGCCTCGGGCGGCAGCACGACCTGACGGGGACGCCCGCCGGTCTCCGGGTAGACCGTGCGCAGGCTTTCGTGCCGGGCGGCGACATCGGCCAGTGCGGCGCGCAACGCACCGGAGTCCAGCTCGCCGTGGAACCTGGCCGCGAACGGGATGTTGTAGGTGGCGCTCGGCCCCTCCAGCCGGTGCAGGAACCACAGGCGCTGCTGGGCGAAGGACAACGGCAGCTCATCCGGCCGTGGCCTCGGCGTCAGCGGTGGCCGCGCGGGTCCGGTGGCACCGAGCAGCGCGGTCAGCCCAGCCACCGTGGGCGCGTCGAAAACGGCCCGCACGGACAGCTCGGTGCCGAACGCCGAACGCAGCCGCGACGCCAGCCGGATGGCCAGCAGCGAGTGCCCGCCGAGGTCGAAGAAGCTCTCGTCCGGCCCGACCGACGCCACCCCGAGCACCTCGGCGACATGCCCCGCCACCAGCTCCTCAGCGGGATTCCGCGGCGCGCCGGGAAACTGGTCGCGCTCATGCCACGGCTCCGGCAACCGGGCGGTGTCGAGTTTCCCATTTGCTGTCAAGGGAAACTCGTCCACCACGACGACGGCCGAAGGCACCAGGTGCGTCGGCAGCCGCTCGGCGAGATACCCGCGCAGCCCCTCTGCCGACGCCGGGTCCTGGCCCGCCGGAACCGCGTAACCGACCAGCCGCCGGTCGCCGCCGGGATGGTCGCGGACCACCACCACCGCCGCGGCCACCGCGGGATGGGCGGCCAGCACCGACTCGACCTCGCCCGGCTCGATCCGGAACCCCCGGATCTTCACCTGCTGGTCGGTGCGGCCGAGGTAGTCCAGCGTGCCGTCCGCCCTCGACCTGGCCAGGTCCCCGCTGCGGTAGAGCACCGAACCGGGCGCGCCGAACGGGTTCGCCACGAACCGTTGCGCGGTGAGCGAAGGGCGGTTCAGATAGCCGCTGGTCACCCCGGCCCCGCCGAGGTACAGCTCGCCCGCGACCCCCGGCGGCACCGGGCGCAACGCGGTGTCCAGCACGTACGCACGCAGGTCCGGGAGCGCGGTGCCGATGCCGCCATCCCGGCCTGGCCCGAGGTCGGCGTGCGTGACGTGCACCGTGGTCTCGGTGATGCCGTACATGTTGACCAGTCGGGTTTCCCCGTGCCGGGCGAACCAGCCGTCCAACCTGGTCTGGTCCAGCGCTTCCCCGCCGAAGATCACCCACCGCAGGGCCAGCCCGGCCGCGGGATGGTCGGCCTCGGCCTGGTCCAGCGCGAAGAACGCGGAAGGCGTCTGGTTCAGCACGGTGACCCGCTCGCGCACCAGCAGGTCGAGGAATTCCTCCGGCGCCCGGCTGACCGGATAGGGCACCACCACCAGCCGGCCGCCGTGCCACAGCGCGCCCCAGATCTCCCAGACCGAGAAGTCGAAGGCGTAGGAGTGGAACCAGGTCCACACGTCGGACGGCGCGAACCCGAACCGCGCGGCGGTGCTGCCGAACAGCCTGGCCAGGTTCCGGTGCGTGACCAGCACGCCCTTGGGCTTGCCGGTGGAACCGGAGGTGTAGATCACGTACGCCGGTTCATCGGGCGCGGGAAGCCGTTCCCCTGCAACGAGTTCCGGCCCGGCGGTGGCCAGGTCTTCCAGCACCACCGCCCCTGCGGGCAGGAGCGCGGCGGTGGCCCGGTCGGTCAGCACGGTGGCCGGGCCGGCGTCCGCGAGCAGGAAAGCGATCCGCTCGGCGGGCTGGTCCGGATCCACCGGCAGATAGGCGGCGCCCGCGCGGAGCACGGCCAGCAGCGCGACCACGGTCTCCGCCGAGCGCGGCAGCGCGACGGCCACCAGCGCACCCCGCCGGACCCCGCGCTCGGTCAGCAGCCGCGCCAGCCTGCCGGACCGCTCGTGCAGTTCCCGATAGCTCAGCACGGTTTCGCCGTGCACCACCGCGGGTGCGTCCGGCGTTCGTGCCGCGTGTTCGCGAATCCGCTCGACCACACCGGTAGCCCCGGCCACCCCGGTTTCGGCGGGCGGATCCGGGACCAGCAGCGCCCGTTCGGCGTCGGTCAGCAGGTCCACCCCGGCCAGCGGCCGGTCCGCCGCGACGGCAAGTTCCTCGCACAGCCGCAGCAGACGGCCGGCGATCCGCTCGGCCTCGGCCGCGGCGAGCAGGTCCGGCCGGTACAGCAGCCCGAGCCGCAGCCGGGTGCCGGGCTGGGCGATCAGGGTGAGCGGGTAGTGCGTGGCGTCGCTGCCGGAGATGTTCGCCAAGCGCAGCCCCGAACTGCGCTGGGCGTCGCCGACCGCGCCGGCGTCGACAGGGTAGTTCTCGAACACCATCAGGGTGTCGAACAACGGGCCGATTCCCGCGTCGCGTTGGATCTCGGCCAGCCCGGCGTGGTGGTGGCCGAGCAGCCGGGACTGTTCGGCCTGCACCCGGCTCAGCAGGTCGGCGAAGGACTCCGCGGGGTCGAGCCGGATCCGCACCGGGACGGTGTTGATGAACAACCCGATCATCTCGCCGGACCCGGCCACCTCCGGCGGCCTGCCGGACACCGTGGTGCCGAACAGCACGTCTTCGCGTCCGGTGAGCCCGCCGAGCAGCACCGCCCAAGCGGCCTGCAGCACGGTGTTCAGGGTGACCCCGGCGCGGCGGGCCAGTGCGACCAGCGCGGCGGTGGTGCCCTCCGGCAGTTCCGCGGTGTGCCGCTCCGGCGCCGCTGACGGCGCACTCGCAGCGGACGCGAGCAGGGTCGGCCCGTCCAGCCCGGCCAGCGCCTCCCGCCAGGCCGCCCGGGTCGCCTCGCGGTCCTGCGCGGCGAGCCACGCCAGGTAGTCGCGGTACGCCGGTGCGGGCGTCAGCGCGCCGGGGTCGCCGCCGGCGGCGTAGAGCGCGAGCAGCTCCCGCACCAGCAGCGGCACCGACCAGCCGTCCAGCAGCAGGTGATGGTGGGTGAGCAGGAGCCGGTGCTCTTCCGCACCCGTGCTCACCGCGGTGAACCGCAGCAACGGCGGCACCGACGGATCGAACCGCGTGCCGCGATCCTGTTCGGCCAGCTCGCGGAACTCCGCCGCCGGATCGTCCACTTCGGACAGATCGACGTGCTGCCAGACCGGGGCAACCTCGACCGGCACCACCTGCACGGCTTCGTCGAGCCCTTCGTGCCAGAACGCCGCCCGCAGGTTGGGATGCCGGCGCAGCAGCGCGGCCGCCGACGCGCGCAGGCGGTCCGGCTCCAGCCTGCCGTGCAGCTCCAGCACGAGCTGCACGGTGTACACGTCGATCCCGTCGCGCTGGTACACCGTGTGGAAGAGCAGACCTTCCTGCAACGGCGACAGCGGCAGGACGTCCTGGATACCGGACCGCATTGTCACTGGTCCCTCCATTTGCTTTCCAGCAGGTCGATCTGGGCCTGGCTGAGCGAAACCAGCGACAGGTCCGACGGGGTGTGCCCGCCCGCGCCCGGCCCTTCGGTGTGCCGGGCGAGACCGTCCAGCGCGGTGAACCACAGTTCGGTGAGCCGGTCGATCTCCTCGGCGGACCACAGCGCCGGCGCGAACACCCAGTGCACCCGCAGTTCCGGCCCGTCCGGCCCCGGCACCGCGGAGGAGTTGACGGTCAGCCCGTGCGACAACGGCAGCGCGCCGTCGGCCGCGCCGCCGAGCCCGCCGCTCCCCGGCACCGGCGACCAGTCGCCACCGGCGGCGGCCGCGTCCATCCGGCCCAGGTAGTTGAAGGCGATGCCCGGCGCGGGATAAGCCGCCAGCTCCGCCGAGGTGACCGGGTTGAGCCGCCGCAGCAGCCCGAAGCCGATGCCGTCGTCCGGCAGGGAACGCAGTCGCTCCTTGACCCGTTTGAGCGCGGTACCCGCGTCCGCGCCACCGGCCATCGCGCCGGCGACGTCGATCCCGTCCAGGCCGAAGCGCACCGGGAACGCGGTGGTGAACCAGCCAAGGGTGGCGGAAAGGTCCGTGCCATCGGCGATCTCCTCCGCCCGTCCGTGCCCTTCGATCTCCAGCAGGACGGAGTTCGCCGGCCGGTAGCGGCCCAGTGCGAGCACCAGCCCGGTGAGCAGCACCTCGTGCGTCCCGGCGTGGAACGCGGACGGCACCGCGGTCAGCAGCGCGGCGGTGCGGGCGGCCGGCAGCGTCCTGGTGACGTGCCCGGCGGCGCCCACCGTGTCCCGCCGCGGATCGAGCCGCGGTGACGGCTCCGCACCGGCGAGCATCCCGGTCCACAGCGGCAGTTCGGCGGACCGGCGGGCCGAGACGGCCTCCGCGGCCAGCAGCCCGGCCCACCGCCGGAACGGGGTGCCGGTCGCGGGCAGTGCTGCACCCGTCGTGTCCGCCTCGGCGAGGTCGGCCAGCAGGATCCGCCAGGACACCCCGTCTACCGCGAGGTGGTGCACCACCAGCAGCAGGTAGCCGGGGTCGAGCCAGACGAACCTGGCCAGCGTCCCGGCTTCCGGATCGAGCAGCCCGGCCGCCCTGTCCAGTTCCCGCGCGGCGGTCCCGGTCAGGTCGTCCCCGGTGTGCGCGACCCGGTCGAGCAGGGTCGCGGCCAGGCTGGGACTCGGCGGTTCGATCCGGAAACCGTGCCCGCCAACGGGTTCGGGTACCAGCCGCCCCCGCAGCACGTGGTGCCGGTCCAGCACCGCCTGCAGCACGCCGGTCAGCGACTCGCGGGTGATCCCGGCCGGCAGGGACACCAGCATCGACTGGCAGTACCGGCCGATCGGCCCGCCGCGGTCCAGCAGCCGGGCCATCACCGGGGTGAGCGGCAGCGCGCCCACCGCATCCCGGCCGTCCGCGGCGACGGCGCCGGTGGTGGTCGCGACCTGGGCCAGCGCGGCCGGTGTCCGGTGCTCGAACACCTGCCGCGGGGTGAGCCGCAGTCCGGCCGCCCTGGCCTTGGCGACCAGCTGGATGGACAGGATGCTGTCGCCGCCCAGGGTGAAGAACTCGTCGTGCACCCCCGCTTCGGGCAGCCGGAGCAGTTCGGCGAACAGGCCGGTCAGGACCTCCTCACGCTCGTCACGCGGGCGTTCCCTGGCGGCGGTCCCGCCGAAGTCCGGCTCCGGCAGCCGGCCGGCGTCGAGCTTGCCGTTCGGGCTCAGCGGCAGCTCGTCCACCGGCACGAAAGCGGCCGGTATGAGGTAGTCCGGCAGGGCGGCCGAGACCAGCTCCCTGATCGCCGATTCGTCCACAGTGGACCCCGACTTCGGTACCAGGTAGGCCACCAGCCGGGAATCCTTGAGCAGCACCGCACTTGCGGCCACCGACGGGTGCCTGGCCAGCGCGGCCTCGACCTCGGCCGGCTCGATCCGGAAACCGCGGATCTTGACCTGTCGGTCGGCCCGGCCCGCGAACTCCAGCCGCCCCTGCCCGTCCCGACGGGCCAGGTCCCCGGTCCGGTAAAGCTGGGCACCGGGCGCACCGAACGGATCGGCCACGAACCGTTCCGCGGTCAACCCCGGGCGGTTCAGATAGCCGCGCGCGAGCTGCGGCCCGCCGACGTAGAGCTCACCGGTCACGCCGTCGGGTACCGGGCGCAGCCAGGGATCCAGCAACCGCACCACCGTGTTGGGCACCGGATGTCCCAGCGCCGGGCGGACACCGGGTTCCACCGGCGCACTCAGAACGTCCACAGTGGACTCCGCCGGACCGTAGAGGTTGACCGCGGGTACGGCCGCGGCCAGCCGGTCCCACAGCGCCGGTGACACCGCCTCCCCACCCAGCGCGATCAGCACCTGCGGGGTCGGGCCGGTCAGCAGCCCGGCGTCGAGCAGCGGCTCGACCTGCGAGGGGGTGGCCTGGAACTGGTCGATCCCGACCGCGGCGAACGCGGCGAGCACCAGCTCCGGGTCCCGCCGCATCTCTTCGCCGAGCAGGTGCAGCTCGTGCCCTGCCACCATCCACAGCAACGGGTTCAGCGAGGCGTCGAAGGAGAACGACGCCAGGTGCGCCACCCGGAGCCGCCGGCCAGCCGGCACCCGTCCGAACAGCGTCCGCTGATGCCCGGCATACAGGTTGGCCAGCGCCCCGGCCGAAACCGCGACCCCCTTCGGCCTGCCGGTCGAGCCGGAGGTGTAGACGACGTAGGCCAGGTTGCCCGCGTGCCACCTCGGCGACGGCACCGGGCCTGGCGCAGTGGCCTCCTCGATCAGCAACGTCCGTGCACCCGAGGGCAGCGCGCCGCGGGTCGATTCCGTGGCGAGGACCAGCGCCGGTGCGGAATCGGCCAGCATGAACTCGATGCGCTCGGCCGGATAGCCCGGATCGATCGGCAGGAACGCGGCCCCGGACCTGGCCACCGCGAGCACCGCGACCACGAACTCGGCCGTGCGAGGCAGCGCGACGGCAACCAGCCGCTCCGGACCCGCGCCCTCGGCGACCAGCCGCCCGGCCAGCGCCGCGGCCCGGCGGTCCACCTCGGCGTAGCTGAGCCGGACCCCGCCCGCCACCACAGCGGTCTCGTCGGGCCGCTGGGCCACCTGCTCGGCGAAGAGTTCCGCCAGCGACTTCTCAGGGACGGGCAGCGTCACACCGCATTCGCCGGCATCCAGCCGCTCACCGGCTAGCGGATCAACCTCGGTGAGCGGGCTGTCCGACCGCCGCGCCAGCTCCGCCAGCAGCCCGAGCAGGCGCTCCGCGATCCGCGCGGTCTCGGTCGCCGGCAGCAGATCCGGCCGGTGCTTGAAGTGCAGCCGCAGCCGGTTCCCTTGCTGCGCAACCAGAATGCTCAACGGGTAGTGCGTGGCGTCCTGCCCGGTGACCCCGGTGACCGACAGCCCACCATCGTGGCGCTCCGCCGGGTCGAGCGGGTAGTTCTCCACCACGAGCAGGGTGTCGAACAGCTCGCCGGTGCCCGCCGCGCGCTGCACCTCGGCGAGCCCGAGGTGCTGGTGCGCCAGCAGCCCGGCCTGCTCGCGCTGCACCGCGGCGAGCAGTCCGGCCACGGTGTCCCGCCCGGTGAGCCGGACCCGGACCGGCAGCGTGTTCACGAACAGGCCGATCATCGACTCCACCCCGGCCAGCTCCGCGGGCCGGCCGGAGACCACGGTGCCGAACACCACGTCGGTCCGCCCGGTCAGCCTGCCGAGGAGCAGCGCCAAGGCGGCCTGCAGCACGGTGCTCGTGGTCACCCCGTGCCGGCGGGCGAGCGCGGTCAGCGCGGCGGTGGCCGGTTCGGACAACTCCGTGACGATCTCCTCCGGCACCACGGGAGTGCGCACCGCGGCGTCGGCACCGGCGAGCAGGGTGGGTTCCACCGGACCGGCGAGCGCCTCCGCCCAGGCTGCTTCCGCGGCCGCCTTGTCCTGCGCGCCCAGCCAGGACAGGTAGTCGCGATAGGGCCGCGGCCGCGGCAGCGCGGTTCCGTCGTAGTGCGCGAGCAGTTCCCGTACCAGCAACGGGTTCGACCAGCCGTCGGTGACCAGGTGGTGGCTGGTGAGCGCCAGCCGGTGCGCCCCGTCCGGCAGCCGGATCAGCAGGAAACGCAGCAGCGGGCCGGTTTCCGGGTCGAACCGCTCGGTCCGGTCCCGCCGCAGCAGCTCGGTCAACGCGGCCTCGGGGTCCCCGGTCAGGTCCGCTTCCGTCCACGGCACCTCGATCGCAGCGGGGATCACCTGCACGGCCGCACCGGACGTCAGATACCGGAACCTGGCCCGCAGCGGCGGATGCCGGTCCAGCACGGCCCTCGCCGCGGCACGCAGCCGCTCGGCGTCCACCGGCCCGGCCAGTTCGAGCACCAGCTGCACGGTGTAGACGTCCAAGCCACCCTCGTCGAACAGCGAGTGGAACAGCAGTCCCTGCTGCAACGGGGTGAGCGGCCAGACCTCGTCGTCGCCGTTGCCCAGCTCGTCCACATCGGACTGGGTCAGCGAGAGCAGCGGGAAGTCCGAGGGGCCGCGAAGCCCGGCGCCGGGCCCAGCGGCCGCGGCGGCCAGTGCGTCCAGCGCCGCGAACCAGGCGTCCGCGAAGTCCTCCACTTCGGACTCGTCGAGAACCCCCTTGGCGAAGGACCACCGCACCCGCAGCTCCGGCCCGCGCTCACCATCCACAGTGGACGCGTTGATGTCCAGCACGGCGGCCGCGGCCATCCCGGGGTCCACCCCGTCCCCGGCCCCGGCCTCCGGCGCCGGTGTCCAGTCCGCGCCACCGGCGGCGACCCGGCCGAGGTAGTTGAACGAGATCTGCGGCGCCGCAGCCGCAAGGTCGGCGGCTTCGGCGCCGCCGAAGTACCGGAGCTGCCCGAATCCGATCCCGCCCGAGGGCACCGCGCGCAGGTGCTCCTTGACCCGCAGCACCGCCTGGCCCGCCTCGGCGCCGCCGGCCAGCGCCGCGGCGAGATCCAGTTCGCCGAGGTCCAGCCGCACCGGGTACAGGCTGGTGAACCAGCCAACGGTGCGGGCCAGATCGGTGTCCCCGGCATCCCGGCCGTGTCCCTCGACCGCGATCAGCACCGGCGCCCGCGCCGGCCGCCGGTCGCGGACCGCCAGTGCGAGCGCGGTGAGCAGCACCTCGTGCACCCGCGCGTGAAAGGCCCGCGGCACCGTGGTCAGCAGCGGCGCGGTGCGCTCGGCAGGCAACGTCCGCTGGACGTGGCCGGTAGCGGCGACGGTGTCCCGTCGCGGGTCCAGCGCCCGGCGGCCGAGCAGCGGGTCCGGCCCGGTCAGCTGGGCGCGCCACAGCGGCAGCTCGGCGGAGAAGTCCTTCGCGTGCAGCCGTTGCGCCCATTCCCGGAACGAAGTGCCGACCGGGTCGAGCAGCACCGGTTCGCCCGCGGTCGCCGCCCGCCACGCGGCCGCGAGGTCGGGCAGCAGGATCCGCCAGGACACCCCGTCGACCACCAGGTGGTGCAGCACCGCGAGCAACCGGCCACGCTCCTCGCCGCGGTCCAGCCAGACGAACCGGACGAGGTCACCGTGCTCCGGGTCCAGCTCGCCGAGCGCCCTGGTGTGCTCGGCCGCCACCAGCTCGGCCAGCTCCGCCCCGCGCGCGTCCACACGCCGCACCATCGGACCGGCCGGCACGGTACCCGGCTCGGCCACCTCCAGCACCCAGCTTCCGTCCACAGTGGACTTGACCAGGGTGGACCGGAGCAGGTCGTGCCGGTCGGCCAGCGCGGCCACCAGCGATTCCAACCGATCGAGGCCGAGACCCGCCGGGGTGTACAGCACGGCATGCTGGGCGAAGCGTCGATAGTCCCCGCCTCGGTCAGCGAGCCAGCGCATGATCGGCGTGGCCGGTACCCGTCCGGTGCCGTCGGACTCCCCGACCGCCCCCACGCGGCCGGCGACAGCGGCGAGCGCCGCCACGGTCGGATGGTCGAACACGTCCTTCGGGCGCACCAGCAGGCCGGCCGCGCGGGCCCGGCTGACCAGCTGGATGGACACGATGCTGTCCCCGCCCAGCGCGAAGAAGTCGTCGTCGAGGCCGACCGGCCCGGTGCCGAGCAGTTCGGCGAAGATCCCAGCAAGCGTGGTCTCCGTCTGCGACTCCGGACCGCGGTAGGCAACCTCGGGCCGTTCCGGGACGGGCAACGCCGCCCGGTCCAGCTTGCCGCTCGGGTTCAGCGGCAGCGCGTCCAGCACGACCGTCGCGGCGGGCAGCATGTGCTCCGGCAGACTCGCCGCGGCGTGCGCGCGCACCCGCACCGGATCGAGCACCGCACCGTTTTCCGGCACCAGGTAGGCCACCAGCCGCCGCTCACCGGGACTGTCTTCGCGGACCACGACCACGGCCCTGCTGACCGAGGGCGCGGAGCCGAGCGCCGCCTCGATCTCGCCCGGTTCGATCCGGAACCCGCGCAGCTTCACCTGCTCGTCGACCCGGCCGAGGAACTCCACCTCGCCGTTCTCCCGCCAGCGGGCCAGGTCCCCGGTGCGGTACATGTGAGCGCCGGGCTTGCCGAACGGATCGGCGACGAACCGCTCGGCGGTGAGCCCCGGCCGGTTCAGATAGCCACGAGCCAGCCCGCTCCCACCGAGATAGAGCTCACCGGCGACACCGGGCGGCACCGGTCGCAGCGCACCGTCCACTATGTACACCCGGGTGCCGGCGGCCGGGCGGCCGATGGCAGGCGTGGCGGCGCCTTCCGCCGGAGCGTGCCACGCGGTGGCGTACACCGTGGCCTCGGTCGGCCCGTAGGCGTTGACCACCCGCGCACCGGGCAGCGCCGCGCGGACCCGCTCCAGCGACCGCGCCCCGAAAGCCTCCCCGGCGGCCACCACCAGCCCGGTGTCCAGCCGCAACCCAGGCTCCAAGAACACGGCATCCAGCACGGTGTCCAAAACCGAAGGCACCCCGCTGATCGCGCTCGGCCGCCAGTCCCGGTCCGTCCGCTCCACGGTTTCCAGCAGGTCGCGGACCAGTTCCACCGAACCACCGCAGAGCAGCGGCGCGAAGATCTCGAACACCGACACGTCGAAGTTGAGCGAGGTGGACACCAGCATCCGGCTCAGGTCCTCGCCCCCGAATTCCGCACGGGCCCAGTCCGCCAGCCCGGCCACCGCGCGCTGCGGCACCACGACGCCCTTGGGCCGCCCGGTGGAACCCGAGGTGTAGATCGCATACGCGGGGTGCTCCGGCAGCACCGGCACCAGCCGCTCGGACTGGTCCAGGTCGTGTCCCGGCAGGTCCGGGTCGTCGCCCAGATGCAGGGACGGGACCTCCAGCGGGAGGCCGGAACCCAGCACCAGCACCGGTTCCGCGTCGGCGGCCATGAAGGCCAGCCGGTCCGGCGGATAGGCGGGGTCCAGCGGCAGGTACCCGGCCCCGGACTTGAGCACCGCGAGCACGGCCACCAGCAGGTCGGGGGTGCGCGGCAGGCAGATCCCGACGAACCGTTCTGGCCCGGCACCGTGCGCGACCAGCAGCCTGGCCAGCCGGTTCGACCTGGTGTTCAGCTCCCGGTAGCTCAGCGGCGACTCTTCCGCGAGCACCGCGGTCCGGTCCGGGGTCCGCGCGACCTGCGCCTCGAACAGCTCGGCCAGGGTCGCTTCGACCCCGGTTGTGGTGCCGCCGGCCCAGTCGCCGAGCACCTTCTCGCGTTCATCCCCGGAAAGCAGCTCGAACCGGCTCAACGGGGTTTCCGGCGCACCGACCATCGCGGCCAGCAGCGACCGCCAGCCCTCGGCCAGCCGCCGCGCGGTGCCGTGGCCGAAGATCCCGGCATCCGCGACGACCGCGCCGGAAATGCCCGCGCCGTCGGGCTCATCGGTCAGCGCGAAGGTCAGGTCGAACTTCGCGGTGCCGGTGTCGATCAGGTCCACTTCGGACCGCAGCCCCGGCATCGACGGCGCATCGCCGCCGCGGCGCTGATACGACACCAGCACCTGGAACAACGGATGCCTCGCCAGCGAGCGCATCGGCCGCAGTTCGTCCACGAGCTGTTCGAAGGGCACGTCGGCGTGGTCGAGCGCGCCGAGCACGGTGCGCCGCGACCGCTCGGCCAGCTCGCGCAGGCTCGGGTCGCCGGCGAGGTCGTTGCGCAGCACCAGGGTGTTCACGAAGAACCCGACCAGTTCCGCCTGCGCCTCGTCCTCACGACCGGCGACCGGAGTGCCCAGCGGAATGTCGGTACCGGCACCGAGCCTGCTCAGCAAGGCGGCGACCACGATCTGGCAGACCATGAACACGCTGCTGCCGCTGCGCACCGCGAACTCGCGCAGCTGCTTCGCCTGCTCCGGCGGCAGCCGGAAATCCGCGACCTCGCCGCGGTACGACGGGGTGGCCGGGCGCGGCCCGGCCCAGGGCAGGGTCAGCTCCTCGGGCAGCCCGCGCAGCTCGTCCCGCCAGTACCGGACCTGCCCGGCCAGCACGCTGTCCGGATCGGCCTGGTCGCCGAGCAGTTCCCGTTGCCAGAGCGTGTAGTCCGCGTACTGCACCGGAAGCGGCGGCCAGGACGGCGCGGCACCGCCGAGCCGTGCCCGGTAGGCGGTGGCCAGGTCCTGCACCAGCGGCCGCAGGGACCACTCGTCCGCGACGATGTGATGGGCCACCAGCAGCAGCACCCGCTCCCGCGGCCCGGTGCTGAACAGGGTCGCCCTCAGCTGGATCCCGTCCGCCAGATCGAAGGGAACCCGAGCGGCGGCGGCCAGTTCCTCGTCGAGACGACCGGGGGCGACGTCCACCTCCTCGATTTCGAGCGGCACGTCCGCGGCGGGCAGGATCCGCTGCCGGGGCCGCCCGCCGTCATCGGGGAAGACGGTGCGCAGGCTCTCGTGCCGGGCGAGCACGTCCCGCAGCGCCGCGGCCAGCGCGGCGTGGTCCAGCTCGCCGGACAGCCGAAGCACGATCGGCACGTGATACGTCGGGCTGGCCCCCTCCAGCTGGTGCAGGAACCACAGCCGCTGCTGGGCGAAGGACAGCGGCAACCGGTCTGGACGCGGCCGTGCCCGCAGCGGGAGCCGGTCGCGACCGCCGGCGCCGAGCAGCGCGGACAATCCGGCCACGGTGGGCGCCTCGAACACGGCCCGCACCGAAAGCCGGGCGTCGAAGGCCGAGCGCAGCCGGGAGACCAGCCGGATCGCCAGCAGCGAATGCCCGCCCAAGGCGAAGAAGTCGTCGTCGATCCCGAGCTGCTCGCGGCCGAGCAGGTCGGCGAACACCTCGCACAACAGCTCTTCGCGCGGGGTGCGCGGCCTTCGCGACTCGGCCGTTTCTCCAGCTTCCGGCGCGGGAAGGGCGGCCAGGTCGAGCTTTCCGTTGGCAGTCAACGGAAACTCGTCCAGGGTCAGGAAGATCTCGGGCACCAACTGCTTCGGCAGGCGTTCGCCGAGGTACGCGCGCAGCTCACCGGGTTCCGGACGCACACCGGGCTCCGGCAGCAGGTACGCCACCAGGCGCCGGTCACCGGGAGCGTCCTCGCGGGCGGCCACCGCGGCCCGACGCACCCCGGGATGCCCGGTCAGCGCGGCCGCCACCTCGCCGGGTTCGATCCGGAACCCGCGGATCTTGAGCTGCTCGTCCGCGCGCCCGGCGAACTCGATCGTGCCGTCCGGCCGCCACCTGGCCAGGTCCCCGGTCCGGTAAAGAAGCCCACCCGTCGCCCGACCACCACCCCCCAACGAGGCGCTTCGCGCCGCAGTGTCTCCCTCACCGAACGGGTCAGCTACGAACCGCTCGGCGGTCAGGCCGGGCCGGTTGAAGTAACCGCGTGCCAGCCCCGCCCCGGCCAGGTACAGCTCGCCGGTCACTCCGGCGCCGACCGGGCGCAGCGCCGAGTCGAGCAGGTACGCGCGCATGCCGTCCAGCGGACGGCCGATCGGCACCACGGCGGCCGGGGGCGCGTCCGGGGAAACCTGGTGCGCGACGGCGAAGGTGGTGGTCTCGGTCGGCCCGTAGCCGTTGACCACGGCGACCTCCGGCGCGGCCGCGAGCACCCGCCGCACCGCCCCGGCCGGCACCACGTCCCCGCCGGTCCACACCTCGCGCAGCCCGCGGAAGGTCTCCGGCGCCTCTTCGGCCACCACGGCGAACAGCCCCGCGGTGAGCCAAAGTCCGGTGACCTCGTGCTCGGTGATCAGCGCGCGCAGCGCCCCGGCGTCCAGTTCGGTGTCCGGGGCGAGGATCACCCGGCCGCCGGTGAGCAGCGGCACCCACAGCTCGTAGGTGACCGCGTCGAAGGAGTGCGGCGAGTGCAGCAGCACCCGCTCGTGCGCGCCCCCGCGCCAGCGGCTGTCGGCGGCCAACGCGGTCACGTCGCCCATGGTCACCGCCACGCCCTTCGGCGTGCCGGTGGAGCCCGAGGTGAACATGACGTAGGCCAGCTGCGCCGGGTGCCCGGAGGGGAAGGTGACCTCGCGCTGGTCCGGATCGGGCAGGTCGGTATGCAGCACCGGCACCTCGCCGACACCGGGCACCGAGCCATGACCGGACGTGGTCAGTACGAGCGCGGCACCGGTCTCGCGGAGCAGCAGGGCCGTCCGCGCGGCGGGCAAGTCCGGCTGCACCGGGACGTAGGCGGCACCGGCGCGGCCGGCCGCGAGCATGGCCACCACCAGTTCCACGGACCGGCGGTAGGCCAGCGCGACCCGGCTCTCCCGGCCGATCCCGTGCCGCCGCAGCCGGGCGGCCAGCGCGGTGACGCGCACGTCCAGCTCGGCATAGCTCAGCCGGACGTCACCGGCCACCAACGCGATCGCGTCCGGATGGTGCCGGACACCCGCGGCGAACAGCTCGTCCGGGGTGCTTTCGCTTTCGGGATGCCCGGTGCTGTTCCACTCCACCAGCACGCGCCGCCGCTCGTCGGCGGAAAGCAGCTCCACCGAGCCGATCCGGGTTTCCGGGGCGTGCACCACCGCTTCGAGGAACCGGCAGAACCAGCCGGCGAGGCGTGCCACGTCGGCCCGCTGGAACAGGGCGGACCGGTAGTTGATCGTGCCGTCCAACCGGGTGCCGTCGCCGTGCTCGGCGAAGGCGAAGGTGAGGTCGAACTTCGCGGTCGGCGTCCGCACCGGCGTCACCCGCGCGGCGAGCGCGCCCCAGTCGGCGTCTCCCGGCCGGTTCTGGTGCACCAGCATCACCCGGAACAGCGGGTTCGCCGCCTCCGAGCGGTCCGGGTTGAGCACCTCCACCAGCCGGTCGAAAGGCAGCTCCTGCCGGGCGAAGGCGGCGAGGTCGGTCTCCCGCACCCGGCCGAGCAGTTCCCGGAAAGCGGGGTCACCGCCGGTGTCGGTGCGCAGCACCAGGGTGTTCACCAGGAAGCCGACCATCCCGTCGAGCGCGGCCTCGCCCCGGCCCGCCACCGGGGTGCCGAGCGGGACGTCCGTGCCGGCACCCAGCCTGGTGAGCAGCGCGGCGACCGCGGCCTGCAACACCATGAACGGCGTGGTTCCCGTTTCGGCGGCCAGCCGCCGCACCCCGCGCAGGGCCTGCTCGGACGGGGTGAAGTCGACGTACCCGCCGTCGGACGAACTCGACGCCCCGCGCGTGAACGGCAGCTCGTGCGCGGCAGGCATCCCGTCCAGCCGGGCCGACCAGTAACCGGCCTGCCGGGCGAGCAGGCTCGCCGGGTCGGCGCCGTCACCGAGCAGTTCTCGTTGCCACAGCGTGTAGTCCGCGTACTGCACGGGCAACGGCCGCCACCGCGGTTCGGTGCCGGCGGCCCGCGCCCGGTAGGCCGCCGCGAGGTCGCCCAGCAGCGGTTCGAGCGACCATTCGTCGCAGGCGATGTGGTGCAGCAGCAGGAAAAGCGTGTGCTCCTCCGGTCCGGCCCGCAGGATTCGCGCCCGCAGCGGCGGTTCCGCGGCCAGGTCGAACCGGTGCTCCCGGCCGAGTCGGGCCAGCAGCGTCTCGAGCGACGCCGGCCCGGCCACCACCAGCTCCGGGTCGAAGCACCGCGCGAGCAGGTCCTCGCCCGGCGGCAGCACCCGCTGCCACGGCACGCCGTCGCGCTCCGGGTACACCGTGCGCAGGATCTCGTGCCGGGCCATTACGTCGCCGAGCGCGGCGCGCAGGGCGGCCCGATCGAACGGGCCGCTCAGCTCCACCGCGACCGGCACGTTGTAGGTCGCCCCGCCGTCGAGCCGATCGGCGAGCCAGAGCCGGTGCTGTGCAGGGGAAAGCGGCAACCGCTCCGGGCGTGCCATCGGCCGCGGCGCGAGTCGTGGCGTTCCGTCGGCGGCCCGCATTGCCAGCTCCCGCACCGTCGGCGCCTCGAACACGTCCCGCAGCGACACCGCCGCGGACAGCTCGGCGCGGATCAACCCGATCAGCCTGGTCGCCAGCAGGGAATGCCCGCCCACGGCGAAGAAGTCGTCGTCGATGCCGATCTCGGGGAGGCCGAGCACCTCGGCGAACAGCTCGCACAGCCGCCGCTGGAGCGCCGTGCGCGGTGCGGTGCCGGTGACCTGTCCGCCCGGTTCGGGGTCGGGCAGCGCTCGGCGGTCCACCTTCCGGTTCGGCAGCAGCGGCAGTTCGTCGAGCACCACGAAGGCCGCCGGAACCTGGTGCGCGGGCAGCAGCGCCGCGGTGTGCCGGCGCAGCTCGGCCGGCTCCAACCGCTCGCCAACCACATAGCCGACGAGCTGTTTGCCGGCAAGGTCGTGGTCACGGGCGACCACGACGGCCTCCGTGACGTCCGGGTGGCCGAGCACGGCGGCCTCCACCTCCGCGGGCTCCACCCGGAAGCCCCGGATCTTGACCTGGTCGTCGACCCGGCCGAGCATCTCCAGCTGCCCGTCCGGCGTCCACCGCACCCGGTCACCGGTCCGGTAAACCTGGTCGCCCGAGCCAAAGGGATCGGCCACGAACCGCTGCGCGGTCAGGCCCGGCTGGTGCAGATAACCCCGCGCCAGCCCGGCGCCGCCGAGGTACAGCTCACCGGCCACGCCCGGCGGCACCGGGCGCAACCCGTCGTCGAGCACGTAGGCGGTCTTGTCCACGTCCGGGCGGCCGATCGCGACCCGGCCGCCGTCGAACCCGCGCGGACAGGTCCACAGCGTGGAGTTCACCGTGGACTCGGTCGGGCCGTAGGCGTTGAACATCGGGTGCCCGGGAGACCAGCGCTCGAACAGGGTGGGCGGGCAGTGGTCCGCGCCGACGATCACGGTCATCCCGGCGGGCAGGCTGCCGGCCGGCACGGTGGCCAGCGCCGATGGCGGCACGTCGAGATGAGTGAGGCGATGCCGGGTGACGAAGGCGGCCAGCTCCGGGCCGAGCCGCTGTTCGGCGGGCACCACCGCCAGCGCGCCACCGGAGAACACGCTCATCGCCAGCTCGGAGAACATCATGTCGAAACTCGGTGAGGCGAACTGGAGGTGCCGGGTGCCGGGGCCGGCGGTCACCGTGCTGTCCCAGGTCTCCACCAGCCCGGCGATGCCCTCGTGGGTGGACACCACGCCCTTGGGGCGGCCGGTGGACCCGGAGGTGTAGATCAGGTAGGCCGCGTTCGCCGGGCGCAGCGGCGCGAGCCGGTCCGCGTCGGTGGGGTCGGAGTCGGGCAGCCCGGCAAGTTCGGCCAGGGTTTCCTGGTCGTCGAGCACCAGCCGGGGCAGCTCCACCGGCATCTCGATGGCACCCGTGGTCAGCACCAGTTCGGGCGCGGAGTCCGCCAGTACGTACCCGACCCGCTCGGCCGGGTAGTCCGGGTCCACCGGCACGAACACGGCACCGGCCTTGTGCACCGCGAGCAGCGCCACCACCACGTCGATGGACCGGGGCAGCAGCACCGCGACGGTCCGCTCCGGCCCGGCACCCCGCCGGATGAGCGCGTGCGCGAGGCGGTTGGCGCGCGCGTTGAGCTCGGCGTAGGAAAGTTCGGTCTCGTCGTCGAGCAGCGCGACCGCCGACGGGTTCGCCGTCACCTGCCGTTCGAAGATCGACGGTGTGGTCTCCGGCGCCAACCCGGCCATCCGTCCTTTGCCGAGCCGGACCCGCTCGGCCAGCTCGTCTTCGCACAGCACATCCAGTGTCGCGAGTGGACGGTCGGGTTCGGCGGTGGCGCGGTCCAGCAGGGTGACCAGCCACCTGGCGATCCCGGCCACGGTGTCCCGGTCGAACAGCTCGGTGCTGAACTCGATCTCGCCGGACAGCCCGGCCGTCCCGGCCCGCTCGATGAGCGCGAACGCGAGGTCGAACTTGGCGGTGCCGGTC
Source organism: Amycolatopsis nigrescens CSC17Ta-90 (assembly GCF_000384315.1). Lineage (GTDB taxonomy): Bacteria > Actinomycetota > Actinomycetes > Mycobacteriales > Pseudonocardiaceae > Amycolatopsis > Amycolatopsis nigrescens. Next base: position 1,902,637 of record NZ_ARVW01000001.1, read on the forward strand.
CGGACCAGCTCACGGTTCAGCCCGAGGTCGCCGAAACCGAGGCCGTCCGTGCCCTCGGTGCGAAAGTCGAGCATCACCTGGAACAGCGGATGACGCGCGGTCGAGCGCACCGGGTTCAGCGCCTCGACCAGCCGAGCGAACGGGAGGTCCTGGTGCGCGAGCGCGGCCAGGTCGGTGTCGCGGACCCGGTCCAGCAACTCGGCGAAGCTGGGATTGCCGGCCAGATCGGTGCGCAGCACCAGCGGGTTCACGAAGAAACCCACCACGCGGTCGAGGGCGTCGTCGGTCCGTCCCGCCGCCGGCACCCCGATCGGCAGGTCGGTACCCGCGCCGAGCCTGTTCAGCAGGGCCGCCAGTGCGGCGTGAACCAGCATGAACATGCTCACCCGGTACCGGGACGCGCAAGCCCGCAGGCGGGCGTGCAGCTCCTCCGGCACGGTGAAGGCGAGCGCGTCACCGGCGCCGGTCGGACGAGCGGGCCGCGACCGGTCGGCGGGCAGCTCCAGCTCCTCGGGCAGGCCGGCCAGCTGCCCGCGCCAGTAGTCCAGCTGGGCGGCGGCGACGCTGCCGGGATCGCCGGGGTCGCCGAGCAGTTCGGTCTGCCAGCGGGTGAAATCCCGGTAGCACAACGGAAGCCGCGGCCAAGCGGGCTCGGTGCCGCCGAGCCGGGCGGTGTAGGCCTCGGCCAGTTCCTCGACCAGCACGTCGAGGGACCACTCGTCGGCCACGATGTGGTGCAGCAGCACCAGCAGTACGTGTTCTTCGTCCCCGAGGTGGAAAAGGCGGAACTCCACCGGCGGCGCGGAACCCAGGTCCAACGGCCGCCGGGCCGCGGCCGCCAGCGCCGCCGGGAAACCGTCCATTTCGGACTCCACGATGACCAGCTCCGGGCCGTCGTCGAGCACGACCTGCGCCACCTGGCCGGTGTCGCCGTCGAACACGGTGCGCAGGCTTTCGTGCCGTGCCACCAGATCAGCCACCGCGGCGGCCAGCGCGGGCACGTCCAGCGCACCGGTGAGCCGCAGCGCCAGCGGCACGTTGTAGGTGGCGCCGTGGCCGGACATCCGGTCGGAGAACCACAACTGCTCCTGCGCGTACGACAGCGGGACCCGGCCGGTGGCACCCGCCACGGGCGACGGGCGGGCGACGGCCGTGCCGGTCAGCTCCCCGACGAGTCCGGCCGGGGTCGGCGAATCGAACACCTTGCGCACCGGCGGAGCGGCCCCGAGCACCGCCCTGATCCTGGCCACCAGCCGGATCGCGGACAGCGAGTCGCCGCCGAGGCCGAAGAAGTCGTCGCCGGGCCCGACCGACGCCAGCCCGAGCACCTCACCGAAGAGCCGGCACAGCACCTGCTCCGCCGGAGTGCCGGTGACCCGATCGGTACCGGCCTGCCCGGACGCGGACGTGGGCGCGGGCAGCGCCGCGCGGTCGATCTTGCCGTTCGGCGTCAGCGGAAGCTCGTCCAGCACGACGAACGCCGAGGGCACCAGGTAATCGGGCAGCACCTCGCCGAGCGCCTTGCGCAGCCCCGCCGGGTCCAGGTCCGGCGCGGCGACCAGGTAGGCCACCAGCCGCTGCCGGCCGCCGGGGTCGGCGACCACCACCGCGCGGGTCACCTCGGGTCGGCGCAGCAACTCGGCTTCGATCTCCCCCGGCTCGATCCGGAACCCGCGCACCTTCACCTGGTGGTCGGCCCGGCCGAGTACGTCGAAGGTGCCGTCTCCCCGACTGCGGGCAAGGTCGCCGGTCCGGTAGCACACCGAACCCGGCGGCCCGTAGGGATCGGCGACGAACCGTTCCGCGGTCAGCGCCGCGCGGCCGAGATAGCCGCGGGCCACCCCCGCCCCGGCGATGTACAGCTCCCCCACGGTGCCCGTGCCGACCGGGGCCAGCGCACGGTCCAGCACGTACAGCCGGGTGTTCAGCACCGGCGCGCCGATCGGCGGGTCGCCCTCGGTGGCATCGAGCTGATGTGCGGCAGACCAGATGGTGGTTTCGGTCGGGCCGTAGAGGTTGCTGACCACCGCACCGGCGCCGCGCAGCCGGTCGGCGAGTGCGGCGGGCAGCCGCTCACCCCCGGCCAGCACCCGCCGCCCGCGCAGCACCTCGGCGTCGTGCCCGGCCAACGTTTCCCATAACGACGGGGTCGCTTGCACTACCCCCGCGTCGGTGCGTCTGAGCAGCTCGGTCAGCAGGGCCGGATCGCGGACCTGCTCGCGGTCGGCGAGCACCACCGTCGCGCCCTGGACCAGTGGCAGGTACAGCTCCAGCGCGGCGATGTCGAAGCCGACGGTGGTCACCGCGAGCAGCCGGTCGCCGGGCCCGAGCGGCACCTGCGTACGCATCGCGTGCAGGAAGTTCGCCAGGTTCGCCGAGGACACCACCACGCCCTTGGGTCGCCCGGTGGAACCCGAGGTGTAGATGACGTACGCGGCGTGTTCCGGCCTCCGGCGTACCGGTGCCTCGACGGCGCTCGTCGGGTGCTCGTCGTCCAGCCGGAGCCTGGCGACCCCCGCGGGCACCTCCAGCTCGGTTTCCGATTCCGTCACCAGCACCGCGGGTCCGGCGTCGGCCAGCATCGCGGCCAGCCGCCGGGGCGGGAACTCCGGGTCCAGCGGCAAGTAGGCCGCGCCGGTCTTGGCCACCGCGAGCAGAGTCGCCACCAGGTCCGCGGACCGCGGCAGCAGCACGGCGACCAGCCGCTCAGCGGTAGCGCCGAGGCCGGACAGCCGCCGCGCCAGCCGGTCTGCCCGCGCGTTCAAGTCCTGATAGGACAGTTCCAGCCCACCGGCGAGCAGTGCGGGCGCATCTGGGGTACTGGCGACCTGGGCCTGGAACAGCTCCGCCAGCCCGGCCTCGGGCAGCTCCCGAACCGGCCCTTCGCTGGTCGCGACCGGCTCATCCCCGGCGGTCACGGTCAGCGCGCCGACCGGGAGCGAACCGCGTCCTTCGGCGAACTGGCCCAGCAGTCCGGTGAACGCGCGCAGGTGCCGGTCCAGCTCTTCGACCCGGTAGCCCCGCGGGTTTCCGTCCAGCTGGGCCAGCAACTCGTCCCCCGGCGACTTGCTCACGGTGAACGAGAGGTCCTCCACCGCGCCCGCGGCCAGGTAGTGCGACACCCCGCGATGCGCGCCGAAACGCAGTTCCGGGTCGAACGGCTTGATGTTGATCCACGGCCCCACCAGCCGCCGCCGTTCCCCGAGCAGCCGGAGGTCGCGCCGCAGTTCCTCGCCCCGGTAGCGCTGGTGCGGCCGCTGCGCGCGCAGCTCCGCCCGCACCGAGGCGGTCAGCTCGGCCACCGTCGTCCATGGACTCACCGCCAGCCGCAGCGGCACCACGTTGACCGCGGTCGCCGGCACCCTGGCCGCGACCGAGCCCAGCCTGCCCATCACCGGCAGCCCCAGCACCACCTCGTCGGCACCGGCGCACCGGTGCAGATAGGCTGCGGCCGCCGCGATCAGCACCTCCGCCCAGGTCGACTTCAGCTCCGCGGCGAGCCCGCTCAGCTCGCGCGCACCGCCAAGCGCGACCGATCTCCGGTGGAACGAGTGATCCGGCGCGGCGTACTGGTCGCTCAGGCCGGGGACCCCGGATAGCCCAGCCAGCCGCTCTGTCCAAAAGCGACGGTCGCGGTCCAGGTCCGCGGAGCCGCGGTAGGCGAGGTCTTCCTCGACCAGTTCCCGCAACGGTCGGAACGGTGACGGTCCGGGGCTTTCCCCGGCGGCCAGTGCCGTGTAGACCTCGGCGACCCGGCCGGTGACCATGGTGAAGCCGTAGGCGTCGAGCAGGATGTGGTGGAACCGCTGGAACCAGAAGTAGCGCTCGTCGCCCAGCCGCAGCAGGGCTTCGGTGTAGAGCCGGTCGGCCAGCAGGTCGACCGGCGCCGCCAGGTCCGCCCGCATCCAGTCCCGTGCCGCCGCTTCCGGGTCGGCTTCGCCGCGCAGATCGACCAGCACCAGCGGGGATCCCGCCAGCGGCCGAACCCGTTGCACAGGGCCGTCGGTGCCGTCGGAGAACCGGACTCGCAGGCCGTCCGCCTCCGCCAGCACGTGGTGCACGGCGGTGACGAACACGGACTCGTCGACCGCTCCGGTGATCTCCACGTACTCGGCGGTGTTGTAGGTCGGGTTCAGCTCGTCCACCTGCTGGGCGAGCCAGATTCCGGCCTGCGCGCCGGTGAGGGCCAGTGTCGGTTCCTCGGGGACGGTCATCGGCGGGGCTCCACGGTCTCGGTGATCAGTGGCGGGCTGGCGAACGGACTCAGTGCCCCATGCCGTGCCCGCCGGGTCGGTGCGGGTCCATCTGCAGCACTTCGGCCGGCATCACCACGAAGGGCCGCATCATCGCCATGTCCTCGTGTTCGTAGTTGTGGCAGTGGTAGACGTACCGGCCGCTCACTCCGGTGAAACGCGGCGCCACGGTGATCTTCTCGCCGGGCGAGAGCGACACGACGTCCTTCCAGCCCTGCTCACCCGGCTTGACCACGCCCGGCCCCTTGCGCTTGATCGGGGTCACCGTGCCGCCGCCGAACCGCACCCCGTCCGGCAGCCGGAAGTAGCGGAAACCGGTGACGTCCCATGCTTCCCGGCTCAGTACCTGGAAGGCGGTGGCATGCAGGTGCATCGGGTGCGGGAACGCGCCCGCGGCCGGTTCGAGGCTGAGGAAGGACCAGCGTTCCCAGCTGTCCCGCGCCACGTAGTAGTTGACCGCCTCGGTGGGCAGGGTGGCGATCCGCCGGTAGGTGGTCACCGTGCCGTCGTCCCCGGCGATCTGCACGATGCCGTCCACCGGCAGCGGGCCCGGCGGCGGCTCGGTCTGCTCCATCTCCCACATCTGCGCGTCCGGCGGGGCGACCGGGGTGACCATCACCAGCCGCTCGGGCGCCGCCGCCAGGTCCTTCTCGGTCACCTTGGTGAACGAAGTGGAAACCTTGGCGGGCAACCGGAATCCGTCGGAGACCGGACCGCCGCCGACCCGGAACTCCAGCACGTACGGAACCGGCGGCGTGGCGTACTGGTTGGTCACCCTGATCTTCTTGCCGCGCAGGGCTTTGAAGTCCACCAGCAGGTCCACCCGCTCGGCCGGGAGCACCACCAGATCGGTGTCCACCGGAACCGGCGCGGGCAGCAGCCCGGCGTCCGCGCCGATCTGCTGGATCGTGCCCGGCGGGATCCGGTTGCCGGCCTCGTCCACGAACCGCAGGCTGTACGGCCGCATGTTCGAGGCGTTCAGCAGCCGGAACCGGTACCAGCGCGGCTCCACCTCGAAGTACGGCCAGATGACGCCGTTGACCACCGAGTACGGGCCGGTGAACGGGCGGACCAGCCGGACCCCCTCCGGCTCGGTGACGATCGTCTTGTAGAGCAGTCCCCCGTTGAGCCTGCCCTTGTCATCGGCGTCCAGGTTCTGATCGGACAGCACCAGCGGCACCTCGTAGCGGCCCGACGGCAGCCCGAGCGCCTCTTCCTCGTCGTCCCGGATCAGGTACATGCCGGCGGTCAGCCCGGTCAGCACGTTCAGATGCGTGATGTGCATCGCGTGGTCGTGGTACCAGAGGGTGGCCGCCGCCTGGTCGTTGGCGTACTCGGAAAGCTGGGAGTCCCCCGGCAGCACTGCGTTCTCCGGCCAGCCGTCCTGCCCACCGCCGGTCAGCGCGCCGTGCAGGTGCACCGCTACCCAGGGCGGCAGGGCGGCCACGTCCTCCCGCGGCACCCCGCCCTCACGACCGGGACGATCCCATTGGTAGGGCTTGCTCCCGCTGACGAACGGCAGTTCGACCACCGGCAGCGGGTACTCGCCGGTGAGCTCGTTGGTCCAGGTGACCCGCAACCGCTGGCCCCGTCGCACCTCGATGGTCGGCCCCGGGTAGCGGCCGTCGTAGGCCCAGACCCTGGTGTGCGGCAGCTGGGAGTGCAGCCGGACCCAGGACGTGCGCATCCGGACCGTGCCGTAGGAGATCCCGTCCCGTTCGCGCAGCGGGAGCACCGGCGGGATGGGCAACGGATCGCGGAAGGGTTCCAGCTCGGTGACCGTCGGCGCGCTGTCGCCGTCAGGCCGCACAGGTGCGGGGTCCACCGGGGTCGCCGCCTGCTGCACACCGCCGTGCGCATGCCCACCCTGCCCCGCCGCACCAGCACTCGCCGAGCCCGCCGGGTTGTTGGTCACCACCCCGTAGCCGAGCAGGGCCAGCGAACCGAGGCCGACCGCGCCACCGAAGAGCTCACGGCGGTTCAGGCCACGTCGGGGAACGAACTCCTCCTGGCCTCCCGTTTCTGCGGCCATCTGCTCAGGACTCTTCCATCGCCGCGATCAGGCTCTTCGGCCGCATGTCGGTCCAGTGCGTCTCGACGTAGTCCAGGCAGTCCTGCCTGGACGCCTCGCCGTGCACCCGGGTCCAGCCCGCCGGTATGTCTATAAAGGACGGCCAGAGGGAATGCTGGCCCTCGTCGTTGACCAGCACCAGAAAGGGCTTGCTCTCGTCCTCGAAGGGATTGGTCATGACCGCCTCCACGTCGCATAGGCCGCCAGGAAACGGCGTGCGCCCCCATGGCAATAACTCGCAAGTTAGGTAAGGGTAACCTAATTACTTGCAGACCGGTAGGGCTTTTCGGTGCAACCAAAGCCACACTCGCCACTAAACCCGGCCGGCGCGATGCTCCCTCGCCATCAGCCAGGCCAGATAGGCGCCGCCGATCACCAGCGTGGTCGCGCCGACCGGCAGCTGACTGGGCGCGAAAGCGTGCTGTGCCACCAGATCCGCGGTGGCCAGCAGCAGCGCGCCCATCAGTGCGGTACTGAGCAGCGCCGAACCCGCCGTTCTGCTGAGCCGCCGGGCAAGTTGCGGGGCGGCGAGCGCGATGAAATGGATCGGCCCGGAATACGCGACGGCGAACGCGGTCAGCGTCACCGCGAGCAGCAGCAACATGATCTGCGTCCGCTGCACCGGAACCCCCAGCGCGCCAACCAGATCGTCGCCCATCTCCAGCAGGCCGAGCCGCCTGCTCAACGGCAGCAGCAGGAGCACCGCGCCGAGCACCCCGCCGAGCACCGGCCTCGCCTGTTCCCAGCCGAGACCGTTCAAACTGCCAACCAGCCAGGTCATCGCCCCCTGCGCCGCGGTCAGGTCGGACCGGGTGAGCAGATAGGACCGGACCGAGGCGAGCATCGCGCTGACCCCGATGCCCACCAGCACCAGCCGCAGGCCGTGCACCCCGCGCTGGAAGGCCAGCACGTAAACCAGCACCGCGGCCACCATGCCGCCCGCCATCGCGCCGAGCGGGGCCGAAACCACGGCACCACCGAGCGCCAGGGTGACCAGCAGCGCACCGGTTGCCGCGCCGTCGTTGAAGCCGACGATGTCCGGGCTGCCCAGCGGATTCCGGGACAGCCGCTGGAAGATCGCCCCGGCGAGCGCGAGTGCCGCGCCGATGGTGATCGCCAGCAGCGCCCTCGGCAGCCGCACCCCGGTCACGAAGAACAGGTCCAGCCGGGTGCCTTCGCCGGCCAGCGCCAGCAGCACCCGCGGCACCGGGATCGGGTAGTCGCCGAGCATCAGGCTCAGCACGAACACCACCGCGATCGCCAGCGCCAGTCCGGTGCAGGCCAGCACGGAACGCCGGTGCACGCGCAGCGAAACGACTTCCCCCCACAGCCGTAGCGGCCTGCCGAAAACGTCTCGCCGCATTTCGTCGGTCTTCACAGCCGCACCGTCTTCCGACGCCGCACCAGCATGATGAACAGCGGCCCGCCGACGAACGCCGTCACCACCCCGACCTCCAGCTCGTCCGGCCTGGCGACCAGCCGCCCGATGATGTCGGCGGCCACCAGCAGTACCGGGGCCAGCACCATCGAGTAGACGAGCAACCACCGCTGGTCGCTGCCGGCGAACAGCCGCACCGCGTGCGGCACCACCAGCCCGACGAAACCGATCGGCCCGGCGATCGCGGTCGCGGTGCCGCAGAGCAGCACCACGGCCGCCCCGCACAGCACCCTGGTCAGCCCGATCCGCGCGCCCACCGCTTCGCCGAGCTCGTCGCCGAGCGCGAGCGCGTTCAACGGACGCGCCAGCCCCGCGGTGAGCAGCACACCGGCCAGCAGGAACGGCGCCAGTTGGACCACAATGGACAGTTCGCGGCCGGCAAGCGAGCCGATCTGCCACAGCCGGACGACCTCGAGGGTGGCCGCGTCCCGCACCAGCACGGTGGAGGTGAACCCGCCGAGCACCGCGGCCACCGCGGTACCGGCCAGCGCCAGCCGGACCGGGCTGTCCGAGCCGGTGCCCCGGAAGCCGAGCAGGTAGACCACCACCGACGCGATGGCCGCGCCGGCGAAGGAGAACCACACGTAGGAAAGCGGGGACGCCGCGCCGAGGAAGCCGATCGCGAACACCACCGCGCAGGCGGAACCCGCGTTCACCCCGAGGATTCCGGGGTCGGCGAGCGGGTTCCTGGTCAGCGCCTGCATCAGGGCGCCGGCCAGTCCCAGCGCCATGCCCGCGGCCAGGCCGACCAGCGTGCGCGGCAGCCGCAGATCCAGGATCACCTTGCTGTCGTAGTCCGCGCCGCCGGAGAACACCGCGTGCCAGACCGCGGACAACGGGATGTTCTCCACCCCGACGGCGATGCTGAGCAATGAGATGAACCCGAGCAGCGCCACCGCGAACACCAGCCCGGCCAGCCGAAAGGCCGTCCGTCGCCGGCGGGTTGCGGCCGGCGGCGCGGGCGCCGGCGGGGAAACGGTCGCCGTCACGCCGCCCGAACACCGCCCGCTCCGGTCATGATGACAGCTCACCGGCCTTCCAATATCCGGAGAAGTACAGGGATTCCTTGTCCAGGCTTCGTTCGGTGACGAGGTGGCGGCGCAACTGCCGAACCCCGCCTGCTTCGCCGGCGATCCAGGCGTACGGGGTCCCGTCGGGGAACTCGGCCTCGCGCACGGCGTCGAGCAGACTGCCGGGCCTCGCTGCGCCGGCCCGGCAGGCCCAGGTGAACCGAACGTCCGCCGCGGTGGCGAAAACCTGGATCTCGGACGGCTCGGCAACCTCGGCGAACACCAGAGCCCGCTGCCCGGCCGCGAGCGACTCCACGATCGCGCCGATCGCGGGCAGCGCGGTTTCGTCCCCGGCGATCAGCGACCAGGCGTGCTCCGGCGACGGGCGGTACTCGTACCCGACGATCGGGTCGTGCCGCCGGTCCGGTGCGACAATCGCCAGCCGGTCCCCCGGCCGCGCGGCACCGGCCCAGCGGGATGCCGGGCCGGTGTCACCATGCAGCACGAAATCCACGTCGAGCTCGCCGTCGGACGGCCGGAAGCCGCGCACGGTGTAGGTGCGCATCGGCGGCCGGACCTCGTCCGGCAGCTCCTGGTACGCCTGGTACCACGCACTTCCGCTGGGCACCACGGGCTCGTCCTGGCCGGGCAGCGGGAACAGCATCTTGATCCGCTGGTCCAGACCTCCGCTGGTGATCGTGGCCAGCTCCGGCCCGCCCACCGTGATCCGCCGCATCCGCGGGGTCACCTGCGCCGTGCGGAGCACATGCACTCGGCACACCCGATAAGGACGCACCACGTCCAGTGCCGGTACCAGCGCTGGGCTGCTCATCTCCCGAACCAATCCCCTCAGAATCTTGCGGGCAAGGCCGCCGATGCCGCGCCACCTCACTACGAAGATGCTTCACTTCAGCACAAACAGTAAGCTTAGGCAAGCATCACCTAAGTGGCGGCTCTCGTCACACGTCTGCTTGCTTTGCAATCCTAACTACTTAGGCTAGCCTCACCTAAACGTGGACGGAATCTGGTGGGGCGATCGATGAAGAATCCTTGCGGCGACGGTCCGGAACTGGGTGGCAGGGTCGCCCTGGTCACCGGTGCGGCCCAGGGCATCGGCGCGGCCGTGGCGACGGCACTGGCCGCGGCGGGCGCGCGGGTCGCGGCGATCGATCTCCAGGCTCCCGGGAATCTCGACCCCGGGGTGCGCGGCTACCGGGCGGACGTCGCCGATGCCGTTGCGGTGGAACGGATCGTGGCCCGCGCCGAGGACGAGCTCGGCCCGATCGACGTGCTGGTGAACGTGGCCGGGATCCTGCGCGAAGCCGACGTCGCCGAGCTGACCGACGCCGACTGGCGCGCGACCTTCGCGGTCAACGCGGACGGGGTCTTCCACTTCTCCAGGGCGGTCGCGCAGCGGATGATCCCGCGACAGCGCGGAACCGTGGTGACGGTCGGCTCGAATGCCGCCGGGGTCCCGAGAATGGGCATGTCCGCCTACGCCGCCTCGAAGGCCGCGGCCGCCATGTTCACCCGCTGTCTCGGGTTGGAGCTGGCAGGCCACGGCATCCGGTGCAACGTGGTCTCCCCCGGTTCCACCGACACCCCGATGCAGCGCGCGCTGTGGGCCGAGCAGGACGAGGGGCGCAGGGTGATCGAGGGTTCGCCGGAGTCCTTCCGGGTCGGCATCCCACTCGGCAGGCTCGCCGCACCGGAGGACATCGCGGACGCCGTGCTCTTCCTCGTCTCCGACCGGGCGCGGCACATCACCATGCAGGACATCTACGTCGACGGCGGCGCGACCCTGCGCGCCTGAGCAGCGAAATTCTGGACAGCACAAGGGAAAAGGGGAACCCATGGTGGAACGTTCGGGACAGGCCGGGCGAACCGCGGCGACCGGCCTGGCACGACCGCCGGTGGACCTCATCGGCGACTACCGGCCGGGGGACTTCTTCCTCGCCTCCCGGAACGGAATGCTGCTCGCCACGGGCTCCGAGGACGCCGGAGCTTCCGGGGAAACGGCGGCCGATCCGGCCGGCCGGATCAGGGCGATGCTGGCCGCGGCCAAACCGGGTTCCCTCGTGGTCGGCGCCATCCCGTTCGACGCGAACCGCCCCGCCTGCCTGACCGTGCCGAGGGTGATCCACCGCGGCCCGCCGCCGCGGGCGGCCCGCAGCTCGGCCCGGCATCCCGGCCCGGTTTCGGTGCACGCCGAGCCGGCGCCGGAGGTCTACACCGCGGGGGTGCGGACCGCGCTCGCCAGGATGTCCGGCACCGAGCTGGAAAAGGTGGTGCTGGCCCGCTCGCTCGCGGTCAACGCCGGCGCACCGGTGGAGGTCGCCGCCGTGCTGCGGGCGCTCGCCGGCCCGGACCCGTTCGGCTACACCTTCGCCGTCGGCCTCGGGGACAGCACGCTCGTCGGCGCCAGTCCCGAGCTGCTGGTTTCCCGGCGCGGCAACGGGGTCTTCGCCAACCCGCTCGCGGGTACGCGGCCCCGTCACGCCGATCCGGTGCGGGACGGCAGGCACGCGACCAGCCTGCTCGGCTCGGCCAAGGACCGGCTGGAGCACGGGATCGTGGTGGAGGCGATCGCGGACGGGCTGCGGCCCTTCGTGCGCAAGCTGACCGTGTCGGCGCCGGAGCTGCTGCCGACCAGCGCGCTGTGGCATCTGTCCACCCGGATCTCCGGCGAGCTGGTCGACGACGAGGTCTCCTCCGCCGATCTCGCCCTCGCACTGCATCCCACACCCGCGGTCTGCGGCACGCCGCCGTCGGTGGCCAGGGACACCATCACCGAGATCGAGACCTTCGACCGCGGTTTCTACACCGGGCTGGTGGGCTGGTGCGACGACACCGGCGACGGCGAGTGGGTGGTGGCCATCCGCTGCGGTGCGGTGCACGACGACACGGTCCGGCTGTTCGCCGGCGCCGGGATCGTGCCCGGTTCCCGGCCGGAGGAGGAACTGGCCGAAACCTCGGCGAAGTTCCGCACGCTGATGTCCGCGCTGGGCTATCCGGACGAAGATCTCGGCCGGAGCACGAAATGACCGCTTTCACGCCGTGGCCCGCCGAGTTCGCGGAACACTACCGCGCCTCGGGTTACTGGCTCGGACAGAACTTTCCACAGTGGATCGCCGAACTGACCGCGCGGCACGGCGACCGGATCGCGGTCTGCGACGAGCGCCACCGCTGGACCTACGCCGACCTGGACCGTCGATCCGGCAAGCTGGCCGCGGGCCTGCGCGCGACGGGCATCGGCGACGGCGACCGGGTCGTGGTCCAGCTGCCCAACGTCGCGGAGTTCGTCGAACTGGTCTTCGCCTTGTTCAAGATCGGTGCGCTGCCGGTCTTCGCGCTGCCCGCGCACCGGCACCAGGAGATCAGCTACTTCTGCCGGTTCACCGGCGCCGCCGCGTATGTCATCGCCGACCGGCACGGCGGGTTCGACTACCGCGCGCTGGCAAGGACGGTCCGGGCGGAAGTGCCCGGCCTTCGGCACGTGGTGGTGCTGGGCGAAGCGGCGGAGTTCAGCGCGTGGGCGGATATTCCCGCCGACGGCGAGGCCAAGACCGAGCGGACCGCCGGCGAGCCCGCCTTCCTGCAGTTGTCCGGCGGCAGTACCGGCCTGCCGAAGCTCATCCCGCGCACCGCCGACGACTACCTCTACAGCGTCCGGGAAAGCGCGCGGATCTGCCGGCTCGGCCCGGACACCCGGTATCTGGTCACCCTGCCCGCCGCGCACAACTTCGCGCTCAGCTCACCCGGCATCCTGGGCGTGCTGCACGCCGGCGGGCGGATCGTGATGTCCCCCGCGCCCAGCCCCGACGTCGCCTTCCCGCTGATCGAAGCCGAACGCGTGACGATGACCGGGGTGGTTCCCCCGGTGGCGCTGACCTGGATGGCGTCCTCGGCCCGGCAGCGGCACGACCTCTCCAGCCTCCGGCTGCTCCAGGTCGGCGGTGCGAAGTTCGCCGCCGAGGCCGCCCGGCGGGTGCGCGGCGAACTCGGCTGCGAGCTCCAGCAGGTGTTCGGCATGGCCGAGGGGCTGGTGAACTACACCAGGCGCGACGATCCGGAAGACGTCGTGCACAGCTCCCAGGGCAGCCCGATCTCACCGGCCGACGAGATCCGCGTGGTCGGCGAAGACGGGACCGAGGTGGCGCCCGGCGAGCAGGGCGAACTGCTCACCCGTGGCCCCTACACCATCCGCGGCTACTACCGCGCCGCCGAGCACAACGCCACCGCGTTCACCGAGGACGGCTTCTACCGGACCGGGGATGTGGTGCGACGGCTCCCGTCCGGGCATCTCGTGGTCGAGGGCAGGGCGAAGGACCAGATCAACCGCGGTGGCGAGAAGGTCGCCCCCGAGGAGGTGGAGAACCACCTGCTGGCCCACCCCGGCGTGCACGACGCCGCCGTGGTCTCGATGCCGGACCGCTTCCTCGGCGAACGGACCTGCGCCTTCGTCATCCCCGTCGGCGAACCGGCACCGACCGGCACCGAGCTGCGCGCCTTCCTGCGGCAGCGGGGCCTTGCCCTGTTCAAGGTGCCCGACCGGGTGGAGATCGTGCCCGCCTTCCCGCACACCGGGGTCGGCAAGGTGAGCCGGCGGGAGCTCCGGCGAAACCTCAGCAACTACCTGTCCCAGCGAACCACCTGAACGCACCAGGAGCCGACCATGGGCCTGCCACAGATCGCGCCTTACGCGATGCCGACCGAGTCGCAGCTGCCGGACAACCGGGTGTCGTGGCAATGCGATCCCGATCGCGCGGTGCTGCTCATCCACGACATGCAGAACCATTTCCTCCGCGCCTTTCCCCCGCACGGCTCCCCGATGACCGAGCTGGTCACCAACATCGGCCTGCTCCGAGCGGCCGCGGCGAAACTGGGCATCCCCACCGTCTACTCCGCACAGCCCGGCGGCCAGACCCCGGAGCAACGCGGGCTGCAGCTGGACATGTGGGGCGGCGGGATCGGCGACGACCCAGCGGACGCCGAAATCATCGGCGAGTTGTCCCCCACCGATGGCGATATTCGGCTGACGAAATGGCGGTACAACGCCTTCCACCGCACCGATCTCGGCGACATCCTGCGCCGGCACCAGCGCGACCAGCTCATCGTCACCGGGGTCTACGCGCACATCGGCTGCCTGCTCACCGCGGCCGACGCGTTCATGCAGGACCTGCAACCGTTCTTCGTCGCGGACGCGGTCGGCGACTTCTCCCGCCGCCACCACGAGATGGCGCTGGACTACGCCGCGTCGCGCTGCGCCATGACCGTCCCGGCCCGCCTGCTGGCCGAACAACTCGAAGGAGCCCAGGTATGACCGAGCGGACCGAGCTGCTCCGGACCCAGATCGCCGAACTGCTCGAAACGAGCCCGACCGAGATCGGCGACCTCGACCAGCTCCTCGACCACGGACTCGACTCGATCAGGGTGATGCAGCTGATGGAAACCTGGGCGGCGGAGGGCATCACCGTCTCGTTCGCCGAACTGGCCGAGAACCCCACCATCTCCGCCTGGGCCACCCTCCTGGAAACCGCCGCTCCGACTGACAACTCCGCGTGACCTTTCGCCGCCTTCCCTGAATTCCTCACCCTATCGATAATCCGCCATTTTGGCCATTTCGAGTATTATGGAGATTATCCACGGGAAACGTTTCAGGGGGTTGGTCATGTTACGACGATTAGGTCCGGAACCGGGAGACGAGCTGTTGTCGCCGCCCCAGTTCTTCGGGTTTTCCAACCAGACGATCGGCCGTCCCGACGATGCCGCTTCGGTGGATGCCGTGGTGTCTGCGCGCCGGTTGCGGTGTCGGCTCGACGCGGCCGAAGTCCGTGCGATAGCTCGACTTTCCGCCATTCGAGGCGGGGCGCGGTCGGTGGTGGATGAACTGGCGCCCGAGCTGCGGTTGTCCCGCGAGGCGACCGCGACCCGAGTGGCGTTGTCGACCACGCTGGTAACCCGGATGCCCTGCCTGCTGGCGGCAATGGACGCGGGCGAGCTGGATATCGGCAAGGCCCGTCAGGCCTTCGACGGTATTGCCGTTCTGCCTGATTCCTTGGCGCGCGAAGCCGACCGGCTTCTGGCCGAGCGGATCGGCCAGAAGAGCCCGTCGAATTGGCGTAAAGCGATTACTCACGTAGTGGCGGGACTGGATCCCGATGGCCAGAAGTCTCGCGCCGCTGCCCGCCGCCAGGACCGCAAACTGGAGCTGATCCACGAGCCGGACTCGATGGCCTCATTATGGGCCTACCTTCCCGCCGAGATCGCCACCGCCGTCTACGCCCGAGTGGATACCCTGGCCCGCAAACTCCACAGCCGGGATGAACCACGCACAATGGACCAGCTTCGCGCCGATATGTTCACCGAACTGCTGCTCGGCCAGCACGGCGGTATCGATGGTGTCGCCGCGCAGGTCTTCATCCACATCCCCCTCGACACCGCCCTCGGCCTCCGCGAAGACGGCTGCGAACTGGTGGGCCACGGCCCCATCCCCGGTGAGGTCGGCCGCCACCTCATGAACCACCCCGACTCGATCTGGCGCAAAGTCCTGACCGACCCGGTCACGGGCACGGTTCGTGATGTGGGCCGGACTCGCTATCGCCCACCCGCCGACCTCGCCGAACTGGTCCAAGTCCGCGACCGCACCTGCCGAGCCCCCGGCTGCAACCGCCCAGCACAGCGCTGCGACACCGACCACTGCACCGCCTGGTCTCAGGATGGCGACACCTGCGAACACAACCTCTGCTGCCTCTGCCGCTACCACCACCGCCTGAAAGACCAACCCGGCTGGACCTTCGACTTCAACCCCACCACCGCCGACCTCACCGTCACCACCCCCACCGGCCGCACCTACACCACCCGCCCCGCACCCCTCGTCGAACCAGCGGCGCCGTCGTCGAAAACCGACGACGAGCCCCCACCCTTCTAGACGCCCGAGTGTGGAACTCGCCCACGCCCAACGTTCGACTCGCCCAGCGCGAACGCAGAACTCCGCGAGTCCCACCTTCCAGCAACGCGAGTCCCACGTACGCCTCCCGCGAGTTCCACGTTCCGGCGGTGCGAGTCCTGCGTTCGAGCCGTCGTCGAAGAACGGCGACGGGAGACTACGGGGTGTCTGGGGGGACGGCGTGCAGGCGGCGTGCGCGGGGTGGTTCGTCTTCGAGGGGCTGGACCATGCGGATGAGGTCGGCGCGGGCCCTGGCAACCCGGGATACGAACCCGGCTGGATCTTCGACTTCAACCCCACCACCGCCGACCTCACCGTGACGACTCCGACCGGCCGCACCTACACCACCCGCCCCGCACCCCTCGTCGAACCAGCGGCGCCGTCGTCGAAAACCGACGACGAGCCCCCACCCTTCTAGACGCCCGAGTGTGGAACTCGCCGACCCCCAACGTTCGACTCGCCCAGCGCGAACGCAGAACTCCGCGAGTTCCACGTTCCGCCAGCGTGAGTTCCACGTTCGAGACGGCGACAGCCAGCTAACCGTCTACTTTGTACTGAACCTGCGTCTGTTACGCCCCATAAGACCTGAAACCGACTTCTGTCGCGCCGTTCACTCGTTGTGCGGACACCGGCCGGCGGCGTGGAGTCCTACAGTGAGATCGGCAGGGCCTACGGTGGGAAGGCGGAAAATGAGCGTCGAGGCACAGTTGTACGCACAGGCCCTGGTGTGGGGGCAAGGCGACAATCGCATCGCGGTTCTTGTCATGGAAGGCGAAACTCCTGACACTTCCGGGCTGACGGTGTCGCGTGAGGACGTTCTGCTGACGGTGGCGCTCGCGCGCGGGATGAAGCTGGTCACCGACGTCGACCGGTTGCGGCTGTCCCGGCCGGGAGGGTGGCGGATCAGCCTCGGTGCCGCCGGGATGACCGTCGGCTGGCCGCATTCCTCTCCTCTACTGCGCGACGCAGCGATCGAGCTGCCCGGCGTATGGCGCTGGGCGGCGCGGCGCCGGCAGGCCGCCGTGCTGCTCGCCGGGTCCGGTCTCGGACTCGGTTCCGGCGTCCGCGCGAACGGGACGGGCCCGTCCGACCTGCTCCGCCGACGGGCGAAGAGCGGCGCGCTGGCCGGTGGAGCGGTCGCTTTCACCGAGCACGGCGCCGGACCGGCGCTGTCCTACAGTTGGGGGCAAGGTCATCCGGTGAGCAGCGAGGTAGGCGATGGGCGGGTCCACCGCGGACGAAGACGCGACGATGCTGGCGGTCGCGAAGGTGATGGTCGCCTTCTCCGTGCAGGCCACCGCGGCCGTGGAGGGCCGGGTCTCCCCGGCACAGCTGCGCACCCTGACCGTGCTGGACGAACTCGGTGACGCGAACCTCGGCGAGCTCGCCGACCGCCTCGGCATCGTGGCGTCGGCGACCAGCAGGCTGTGCGAACGACTGGTCGACGCCGGCCTGGTGACCCGCGGCCCATCGCCGCGCAGCCGGCGGGAGGTCCTGCTGCGCATCACCGCGAACGGCCGTGCCGTGCTCGCCGAGGTGAACGCGCTGCGGCTGGAACGCCTGCGCGCGACGCTCGACCGGCTGCCGGCGGCACGGCGGGGCACGGTCGTGCGCGCGTTGCGCTCGTTCGCCGACGCCGCGGATGCGGTGGTGTGGGGCGAGAACGAGGCCGACAACGACGTCGCAGCCGTCGCGGACGGCACCTGGGGAACGCCACCGCCCACCGCGCGGCGACCACGCCTGCGGTAGCCCGGCGCCGCTTGCCGCAACACGCACTGTTGCCGTATGGTCACTGTTGCCACTCGGCAAACGTTGAGCCCGGTGTCCGGCACGACCGCGCGACATACGCGCCGCCTCGTGCCGACCGCGGCATTTCTTCCTTTTCTCATGCAGCCTTTTCACAGGCTTGAGACCATTCTTCCGACCATATACTTTTAACGAATTATCAACAGTACTGGATATGTCCTTTTCGCTCCGGCTGACCATTTCCACAAAGACATCCAGCGCTCACCTGAGCGCCGGAAATGACACCCGGAACGGATCTGGCTGACACTTGCGGTTCTGTTTAAATCTGTTGTGCCACAACATGTCCGCAGGTCATCGACCATCGCAACCTCCCCGAATCGACATTCTCCTTACCTTTCTTTACTCGTCCTTTTTGGAGTTACCCGGATCGGGTGATGCGCAAAACAGTTGAGCAGACGCGGCAGCGCGGTACGCGATTCGGCGCTAGCATCGACTTGTTCCCGAAATCCGCAGGATGGCGCTTTTCCTCGCGGGTCATGACTGTGCTCACCGTCGAATGGATGGAGGCCGTGCGAACGTGGCTGGTGGAATGAAGGAGCGAGCGGACGACGCACGGGAGACGGTGGACGCGCTCGCCTCCGACACCCTGCTCCGCCTCGGCCGGTACCTGACCCGGTGGGAGAACTCGGCCGACCTGCGCGCGGTCTACCGGACCGGTGGCCGCGACGGCGACACCTTCTACCGGGACCGGTGGAGCCACGACAAGGTGGTGCCGTCCACGCACGGGGTGAACTGCACCGGCTCCTGCCGGTGGAAGGTCTACGTCTCGGACGGGATCATCACCTGGGAGAGCCAGGATCCGGACTACCCCTCGGTGGGGCCGGACAAACCGGAGTACGAGCCGCGCGGCTGCCCGCGCGGGGCGTCGTTCTCCTGGTACTCCTACTCCCCGACCAGGGTGAAGTTCCCCTACGCTCGTGGCGTTCTGGTCGAGATGTACCGGGAAGCGATGCGCCGCCACGGCGATCCCGTGCCGGCCTGGGCGTCCATTATGGACGATCCGATGAAGCGGCGCTGCTACCAGAAGGCGCGCGGCAAGGGCGGGCTGGTCCGGGTCTCCTGGGACGAGGCCGCCGAGATGGCGGCCGCGGCGCATGTGCACGCCATCGCGCGGTACGGGCCGGACCGGGTGGCCGGGTTCTCCCCGATCCCGGCGATGTCGATGGTGTCCCACGCGATCGGTTCCCGGTTCATGGCGTTGATCGGGGCACCGATGCTGTCCTTCTACGACTGGTACGCCGATCTGCCGGTCGCCTCACCGCAGGTGTTCGGCGACCAGACCGACGTGCCGGAGTCCGCGGACTGGTGGGACGCGGCCTACCTGATGATGTGGGGTTCCAACGTCCCGGTCACCCGCACTCCGGACGCGCACTGGATGGTCGAGGCGCGCTACCGGGGACAGAAGGTCGTGGTGGTTTCCCCGGACTACGCGGACAACACCAAGTTCGCCGACGAGTGGCTGGCACCGCATCCCGGCACCGACGCCGCGTTGGCCATGGCGATGGGGCATGTGGTGCTCAAGGAGTTCTTCGTCGAGCGGGAAACCCCGTACTTCACCGACTACGTGCGGAAGTTCACCGATCTGCCGTTCCTGGTGACGCTGACCGAGCACGACGGTGCCTTGGTGCCGGGCAAGTTCCTCACCGAGGCCGACCTCGGCGGCGCCGGCGCGTCGCCGGAGTGGAAAACCGTGCTGATCGACGACAGCACCGGGGAACCGGTGGTGCCCGGCGGGTCGGTGGGTTTCCGCTGGAACGAACGGGATCACGGCCGGTGGAACCTCGAACTCGGCGACGTGGTGCCCCGGCTGAGCATGCTCGCCGACTCCGCGCACGAAGGCGTCGAGGTGCTGCTTCCGCGGTTCGACGAGACCGAGGGCGGCGTGCTGCGCCGCGGCGTGCCCGCGGCCAGGGTGGCCGGGCGGCTGGTGACCACGGTGTTCGACCTGCTGCTGGCCCAGTACGGCGTGCACCGCGGTGACCTGCCCGGTTCCTGGCCCTCGGGCTATGACGATCCCAGCGAGCCGTGCACGCCGGCCTGGCAGGAACATCTCACGTCGGTCCCGGCCGGGCGGGTGGCCAGGATCGCGCGCAAGTTCGCCAACACGGCCGAGGCGTCCCGTGGCCGGTGCATGATCCTGATGGGCGCGGGCACCAACCACTGGTTCCACTCCGACACCATCTACCGCTCCTTTCTCGCGCTGCTCACGATGACCGGCTGCCAGGGCCGCAACGGCGGCGGCTGGGCGCACTACGTCGGGCAGGAGAAGGTCCGGCCGCTGACCGGGCACGCCACCCTGGCCGCCGCGACGGACTGGGTCCGGCCCGCCCGCCAGATGATCGGCACCGCCTACTGGTACCTGCACACCGGCCAGTGGCGCTACGACGCGATGCGCAACGACACCCTGCTCTCCCCGCTCGCGAAGGGCACCCTGGCCGGCACCACCGCGGCCGACACCCTGGCCACTTCGGCCCGGCTGGGCTGGATGCCGTCCTTCCCCACCTTCGACCGCAACCCGCTGGAGCTGGTGGACGAGGCGGAAGCCGTCGGCGTCGAGCCGGGGCACTACGTGGTGGACCAGTTGCGGGAGGGTCGCCTCGGGTTCGCCGCCGAGGACCCCGACGCCCCGGAGAACTGGCCGAGGGTGCTCACCGTGTGGCGGTCCAACCTGCTGGGCTCTTCGGCGAAGGGGCACGAGTACTTCCTTCGCCACCTGCTGGGCACCGACGCGAACCTGCGCGCGGACGAGGCCCCCGCCGCACTCCGACCGTCGAGCCTGCGCTGGCGCGAGCAGGCCCCGGAGGGCAAGCTCGACCTGCTGCTGGCCCTGGACTACCGGATGACCAGCACCACCCTGTTCGCCGACCTGGTGCTGCCGGCCGCGACCTGGTACGAGAAGCACGACCTGTCCTCGACCGACATGCACCCGTTCGTGCATTCCTTCAACGCCGCGGTCGATCCGCCGTGGCAGACCAGAACCGACTTCGACGCCTTCCACACCATCGCGCGGAAGTTCAGCGAACTCGCGGAAGAGCACCTCGGCGTCCGCCAGGACCTGGTCGCCACCCCGATGGTGCACGACACCCCCGGCGAGACCGCCCAGCCCGGCGGTGTCGCCCGCGACTGGCGCACCGGTGACGTCGAGCCGATTCCCGGCGTGACCATGCCCCAGCTGACCGTCGTCGAGCGCGACTATCCCGCGGTGGCCGCGAAACTGGCCACCCTCGGCCCATTGCTGGACAAGCTCGGCACCACCAGCAAGGGCATCACCTACGACGTGAGCGACGAAATCGACTGGCTGCGCGCGAAGAACGGCGCCGCGGTGTCCGGGCCGGCCAGGGGACGGCCGCGGATCGACACGGACATCCGGGCCGCGGACGCGATACTCGCGCTGTCCGGCACCACCAACGGGCGGCTGGCCACCCAGGGGTTCCGCACGCTGGGCGAACGGGTCGGCCAGGAGCTGGCGCACCTTTCCGCTGAGCACGAAGGAAAACGGATCTCCTTCGCGGACACCCGCACCCAGCCCGCCGCCGTGATCACCAGCCCGGAATGGTCCGGCAGCGAGAGCGGCGGCCGGCGCTACTCAGCGTTCGTGATCAACGTCGAGCACCGCAAGCCGTGGCACACCCTGACCGGGCGCCAGCAGTTCTTCCTCGACCACGACTGGATGCACGAGCTCGGCGAGGCGCTGCCGGTGTACCGGCCGCCGCTGGACATGCACCAGCTCTTCGGCGAGCCGCGGATCGGCCCGGCCGGGGCCGAGGTGACCGTGCGGTACCTGACCCCGCACAGCAAGTGGTCCATCCACTCCACCTACCAGGACAACCTGATCATGCTCACGCTTTCCCGCGGCGGGCAGGCGATCTGGATGAGCCCGGCGGACGCCGACGCGATCGGTGTCCGCGACAACGACTGGATCGAGGCGGTGAACCGCAACGGGGTGGTGGTAGCCCGCGCGATCGTCTCGCACCGGATGCCCACCGGCACGGTTTTCCTTTACCACGCACAGGATCGGGCGGTGAACGTGCCGCGCAGCGAGGCCACCGGCAAACGGGGCGGCACGCACAACTCGTTGACAAGGCTGCTGATGAAACCCACCCACCTGATCGGTGGCTACGCGCAGCTGACCTTCGGCTTCAACTATCTCGGCCCGACCGGCAACCAGCGCGACGAGGTCACCGTGATCCGCCGCCGCGACCAGGAGGTGACCTACTGATGCGGGTCTTGGCGCAGCTGGCCATGGTGATGAACCTGGACAAGTGCATCGGCTGCCACACCTGTTCGGTGACCTGCAAACAGGCCTGGACCAACCGCGCTGGCACCGAGTACGCCTGGTTCAACAACGTGGAGACCAGGCCGGGCCAGGGCTACCCTCGCCGGTACGAGGACCAGGACCGGTGGAAGGGCGGCTGGGAGCGCACCAGGGGCGGCCGGCTGCGGCTGCGCGCGGGCGGGCGGCTGAAGCGGCTGGCGTCGATCTTCGCCAACCCCGATCTGCCCGAAATCGGCGACTACTACGAGCCGTGGACCTACGACTACGCCACCCTGATCGAGGCCCCGCTCGGGGACGACGTGCCCACCGCGGCACCGCGCTCGGCGATCACCGGCAAGCCGACGCAGCCGGAGTGGGGGCCGAACTGGGACGACGACCTCGGCGGCTCCCCCGAGCACGGCGCCAGCGACCCGCTCGTCGAACGCCTCCGCGACCAGCACGGCGTCAGGATCAAGTTCGAGTTCGAGCAGAGCTTCATGTTCTACCTGCCGCGGATCTGCGAGCACTGCCTCAATCCCTCGTGCGTGGCCAGTTGTCCTTCCGGTGCGATGTACAAGCGCGAGGAGGACGGGATCGTGCTGGTCGACCAGGACCAGTGCCGCGGCTGGCGGATGTGCGTCACCGGCTGTCCGTACAAGAAGGTCTACTTCAACCACAAGACCGGCAAGGCCGAGAAGTGCACGTTCTGCTACCCGCGGGTGGAAGCCGGGCAGCCGACCGTCTGCTCGGAGACCTGCGTCGGGCGGCTGCGCTACATCGGCGTGGTGCTCTACGACGCCGACCGGGTCACCGCGGCAGCGTCGGTCGCCAAGGAGCACGACCTCTACCCCGCCCAGCTCGACATCATGCTGGACCCGCACGACCCCGCCGTGGTCAAGGCCGCCGAACGGGCCGGTATCCCGCACGATTGGATCACCGCGGCGCAGCGTTCCCCGGTCTACGCGCTCATCCACGACTACCGGCTCGCGCTGCCGCTGCATCCGGAATACCGCACCATGCCGATGGTCTGGTACATCCCGCCGTTGTCCCCCGTGGTCGACGCGGTCAGCGGCAGCGGCTACGACGGCGAAGACAGCCACAACCTGTTCGGCGCGATCGACTCGCTGCGCATTCCCATCGAGTACCTCGCCGAGCTGTTCACCGCCGGGGACACCGGGCCGGTCCGCACCTCGCTGCGCCGGCTCGCCGCCATGCGCTCCTACATGCGCTCGGTCAACCTCGGCCAGGAACCGAGCGCCCGCACGGCGCGCTCGGTCGGCCTCACCGGTGAAGAGATCTTCGGCATGTACCGGCTGCTCGCACTGGCCAAGTACGAGGAGCGCTACGTCATCCCGACCGCCGGCATCGGGCAGGCGCACGACCTCGAGGGCATCGCCACCCAGTGCAGCCTCGACGTGGACGGCGGACCGGGCATGGGCGCGCCCGCACCGGCGAACGGCCAGGTGGACCTGTTCAGCTGGACCGCCGAGACCCGCCCGGACGCGTTGTTCCCGACGCTCGGCAAGGGAGAGGGCCGATGACACCGAGCCTCGCCAAGGCGGGTACCGACACGCGGACCAGGGCGGTGCTGCGCCAGATCGCCGGCTGGTGCCTGCAGTACCCGGACCACTCGGTACTGGCCAAACTCGGTCTGCTGCAAGCGGCTTTGCACGAACTCGGCCCCGCCGCGCCAGGTCACGCCGAGCTGACCCGCACCCTGCGCTACCTCCGCGACGGCGAACCCGGTCCGCTGGCCGAGCGGTACGTCGAGGTGTTCGACCGCCGACCACGCCGCACCCTGCACCTGAGCTGGTTCCTCGACGGGGACACCCGGCGCCGCGGCGGTTCGCTGGCCGGGCTGCGGTCCTTCTACCGCGAGCACGGGTTCGCGCCGGCGGAGAACGAGCTGCCCGACTACCTGCCGGTGGTACTCGAGTTCGCGGCCGCCGCCGGCCCGGCCGCCGCCGACGCGGTGCTGGTGCGCTTCCAGGCCGGGCTGGACCTGTTGCACCGCAACCTCGACGGCACCCCGTACCAGGACGCCGTCGCGGCCGTGCTCGCCACCATGCCACCGTCCACACCGGACACCGAGCGGCTCGCCGCGGCCATCCTGGGCAACGGCCCGCCCACCGAACTCGTCGGACTCGACCCGTTCCCTACCGGCGCCGGAGGCAGGCCATGAGCACCGACGACGCACTCTTTACCGCGGAGGAGCCATGAGCACCGGTATCACCTTGCTGTTGTGGGGCGCGGCCCCTTACGCGTCGCTGGCACTGCTCGTCTTCGGCACGATCTGGCGCTACCGCTACGACAAGTTCGGTTGGACCAGTCGTTCCTCGCAGCTGCACGAGTCGAAACTGCTCAAGGTGGCCAGCCCGGTGTTCCACATCGGACTGTTCATGGTGCTCGGCGGGCACGTGCTCGGGCTGGTGATCCCGAAGAACCTGACCGAGCTGGTCGGCATCGACGAGCACGCCTACCACCTGATCTCGCTGACGGCGGGCTCGATCGCCGGGCTGGTCGCGGTGGGCGGGCTCGCGCTGTTGCTGGTGCGGCGGCTGCGTACTCCCGCGGTCCGCGCGTCGAGCACGTACAGCGACAAGTACATGTACCTGGTGCTCGGCATCGGCATGCTGGCCGGCCTGGCCACCACCCTGCTCGACAACGGGGTGCGCGGCGGGTACGACTACCGGGAGACCGTCGGGCCGTGGTTCCGCGGGATCTTCCTGCTCGACCCGCATCCCGAGCTGATGGCGGCTGCCCCGCTGGACTACCAGCTGCACACCGCGCTCGGCATGCTGCTGTTCGCGCTCTGGCCGTTCTCCCGGCTGGTGCACGCTTTCAGCGCACCCGTGCACTATCTGCTGCGGCCCTACATCGTCTACCGCCGCCGCGCCCCCGGCCAGGTCGGCAACCGGACACCCCGGCGCGGCTGGGAATGACCGGTCGGCTTCCCCTGGCCGAATCGTGATCGTGCAGCGGCGCCGTGCCGAACGGCGAGCGCGGAGCCGCACGGCGGCGGCCCTCTATCCTTCGGCCTGCGCCTTCGCCGCGATGGTCCTGATCGCGGTGGTGGCCATGGCCACCGGCGAGCCGTTCCTGTTCCCCTCCCTCGGCCCGACCGCGTTCCTGCTGTTCGCCACCCCGCTGCAGCCGACCGCGTGCCCGCGCAACACCCTGCTCGGCCACCTCATCGGGGTAGTGGCCGGAGCCATCGGCCTTGCCGCCTTCGGGTTGCTCGACACCGGACCCGACCTCACGCACATCGGCTGGCAGCGGGCCGGAGCCACCGCCGTCGCCCTCGCGCTGACCTGCGGCGGCATGACCCTGCTCGCGGTGCCGCACCCGCCGGCCGGGGCCACCACCCTGATCGTCGCGCTCGGCCTCCTGCACACCCCCGCCCAGCTGCTCACCGTGCTCGCCGGGGTCCTCATGCTCACCGTCCTCGGCGCCACCATCAACCGCCTTGCCGGTATCCGCTACCCGCTCTGGCGACCGGCCGCGGCATAGTCGTGGGGCCGTCGGTTTTCGGCGACGAAACGCTGATACAGGCCGCTGACGCCGGAATGGGTGCGGTGCGCGGCGGCCGCTTGCCGTAGTGGTTGCAGCCGGTCGGTGACGCGGACGGACTCGAGCCCGGCGCACAGCATCGCGGCCCGGTGGCCGATCCGGGCCCCTTCGTCGAGGTCGCCGTCGAGGAGATGGCAGGTGGCCAGCGCGGTCAGGGTGAACGCCTGGCTTCGGGTCATCTCCTCGCGGTAACCCGCCACGGCGGCACTCAGCGCGGGGATCGCGGTGCGGGCGTGGCGAGGGTGCACGGTCTGACCGAGGTCGGCATACACACTGCCGGTCATGGCCGACAGGTCGGTCTCGCCGAAGAACACCGCCCAGGGGCCGAGCTGCTCGGGACGCGCGGCGGTGAACTCCTCGGCCGCCTGGCCCAGCAGCGCCGCGGCCCGGTCGGCGTGGCCCAGCTTGGCCTGTGCCCATGCCTGGTTCGCGCTGAGCAGGGCGATCGGGTGGTGCGAACCGCTCGCGCGGGCGGCGACCCGGCCGAGGTGGAAACTCGTCGCGGCGGCGCCAGGCAAATGGTGGTGCAGGTGAACGCGGCCGATCCGGTAGTGGATGTTGGCCACCAGATCGTCGCGCCTGGCGTCACCGGCCAAACTCAGTGCGCGGCGGAAATGGCGGCGTGCCGCCGGGACGAGGCCGGTGTCGAAACAGGCCCACCCGGCCAGATTGTGCAGATCCGCCACCGCCGTCGCCAGCAGCGCGGCGACCCGGTCGGTGACCGGCGACCCGAGCAGGGCGCGGGCCCGTGGCAGATAGCCGAGCACGGTATCCCGGCAACGGCCACCGCCGTACCGGTAATCCACCATCCGCAAGGCGGCGGTCACGGCTTCGATCCGCGCGACATCGCCCGCCCCCACCCGCCCGGCGACCTCCGGAAAGGCAGGAAGCACCGGCTCAGGGTCAGGCTGCGCAGAGCGGTCCTGCATCGACATCGGGCAGCCCTCCACAGACGCAGACCGGTAGGTCGGATACGCCGGGGGCCGGGGCGCGCGCATCGCACAATGATCACCGTGAGAGATCATTTAGATACGTACTGTTAATAGTGCCACAGCTCGGCACCCCGGGCAGCCCCCTTCCGGCGGCAGGCCGCTCAGCCGTGGAAGGCGGTGCGATAAGCCCTCGGGGTGGTGCCGACGTGCTTCGCGAAGTGGTGCCGGAGGGTCTCGACCGACCCGAAACCCGTGGCGCCGGCGATCCGGTCCACCGACAGCTCGGTCGTCTCGAGCAATTCCCTGGCCCGTTGCAGGCGCCGGTCGAGCAGCCAGCGCAGCGGTGTGGTGCCGATCTGCGCGCGGAACCGCCGGGACAGGCTGCGGGGGCTCATCGCCGCCATGGCCGCGATATCGGCGATGGCCAGCGGGGCACCGAGGTTGTCCTGCATCCACCCCAGGACCGGACCGAGGTCGTCGGTGTCGCCGACCGGGTCGCGGTGCTCGATGAACTGGGCCTGACCGCCGGTGCGCTGCGGCGCCATCACGATCGCCCGCGCGGTGTCCGCCGCGACGGCCGCGCCGTGATCGTGCCGGACCATGTGCAGGCAAAGGTCGAGTCCCGCGGCGATACCGGCGGAGGTCAGGATCTGCCCGTCGTCGACGAAGAGCACCGAAGGGTCCACGTCGACGTCCGGAAAGGTTTCGGCCAGCAGGGCGGCGACCTGCCAGTGGGTGGTCGCCCGGCGGCCGTCGAGCAGACCGGCCGCGGCGAGCACGAACGCCCCGGTGCAGATCGACGCCACACGCGCGCCCCCGGCGGCCAGGTCGCGGATCAGCCGCAGTGCCCGCGGCCGCGGCGGCTGCTCCGGCGAGACACCGGGCACGATCACCGTGTCGGCTTCGCGGGCGTCTTCCAGGCCGTAGTGCGACTGGATCCGAAAGGACTCCTGTTCGCAGGCGGTCGCGGTAACCGTCCGCTCGGCGCACACCCGGATCTCGTAGGCGGGCGTCCCGTCCGGACGCCGCACCGAGGCGAACACCTGGCACGGAATGGTCAGGTCGAAGCCCACCACGCCTTCGAGGGCGAGAACAGCGACTAGGTGCATGTGACTGGATCTTACGCATTATGGGCGTTCGTGCCACTGTTCGACGATCTGGGACGACGACATACTCAATGCGCAATCACCTTGTCCGACAACACTTTTCGGGAGAATCGACGTGCGCAGACGAGACCTTCTCCGCTCCGGAGCAGTCGCCACCGCCGGCCTCGGCCTCGGCCTGATCGCCACCGGGCCGGCATCGGCCGCCACCCCGCGCCGCCACCCCCTTCGCGTGCACACCGTGCTCTTCGACGAGGTGGAGGAACAGGACTTCGCGGGCCCGGTCGAGGTTTTCGGCATCATCGGGGCCGAGCAGAGCTTCGTCACCGCCGACGGCCCGCGCACGGTGACCACCGCGTCCGGCATCGAGCTCGTGGTCCGCACGCCGTGGTCGCCGCGGTCCGCCGACATCATCGTGGTGCCCGGCGCCGGTTATGGGCCGGGCTCCGGGATCGACGAGCAGATCCGCCGCGGCGTGCTGCCCAAGGCGCTGGCCGCCGCGCGACGGCCGGGCCTGGTGCTGTCGTCGGTGTGCACCGGGACGATGCTGCTCTCCGCGGCCGGCCTCACCGCCGGACGGCCGTGCACGACACACCACGTCGCCAAGGAGGACCTGCGGGCGCAAGGCGGGAAGGTGGTCAGCGGCCGGGTGGTCGACGACGGCGACCTGGTCACCTCCGGCGGGGTCACCTCCGGTATCGACCTCGGCGTGTGGCTCGTCGAGCGCTTCCACGGCGCCGAAGCCGCCCTTTCCGTCGAAACGGTGCTCGAATACGAGCGACGTGGCACCGTCTGGCGGTCGTCCTGACAGCGGTGTTGTGCCCCGGCACAGTCGGCGTTGGGCCCGGTCACAGAATTGTGAACACTTCTGTACACGATCACTACCCGCTGGTAACTTGCGCAGAGGTCAATTCCGTGATCCAGCTCACGATTCAGGGGAGCCATGTACCGAAAAGCTAATCGCCTGCTGGCCGCCGCGGTGGCCGGCACGCTGGCCTTCGTCGCCGCCCCGGCGGCCATGGCCACCTCCGCCGCCCCCGCCGAAGCCGCCACCCAGGCGGCGACCGACCCGTTCTACGCCTACGACGGCAGTGCGCCGCTGTCCTCGTTCGCCCCTGGCGACGTGCTGAAAACCAGGACGCTGCCGTACCACGTGATCGGCATTCCGACGCCGCTGCAGGCGATCCAGTTGCTCTACCGCAGCACGGACGCGCAGGGCCGCCCGTCCGCCAACGTCACCTCGGTGGTGCGCAACCTCAGCGGCGACGGCAGCAAAGCCATTTCGTACCAGTCGTTCTACGACTCGCTCGACCCCGAGCACGGCCCGTCAAGGGCGATCGCCGGCGACGTCAGCCTCGGTGGCCTGATCGCGAACGCGGAGTCCTTCGTGCTGGCCCCCGCGCTGGCACTGGGCTACAACGTGGTCATCCCCGATACCGAAGGGCAGTCGGCGAACTTCGCGGCGGGACCGGAGTACGGCACCAACACCCTGGACTCGATCCGCGCGGTGACCCGGTTTTCGGGCACCGGCCTGAACTCCAGCACCAAGTTCGGCATGATCGGCTACTCGGGCGGCGCCATCGCCACCAACTGGGCGGCCACGCTGGCGCCGAGCTACGCGCCCGAGGTCAACCGGAACCTGGTCGGCTTCGCCGAGGGCGGGGTGCTGGTGGCCCCGGCGCACAACCTCAAGTACGTGGACGGCAGCCTGGTCTGGGCCGGCATCATCCCGATGGCGCTGATCGGGGTCGCCCGCTCCTACGACATCGACCTCGAACCTTATGCGAACGAGTACGGCCTGGAAGTGCTGGAGAAGTTGAAGCACGCGTCGATCGCCAACGTGCTCGCCCAATACCCGGGGCTGACCTGGCAGAAGATGGTCAAGCCGGAGTACGCGAACCCGAACTCGGTGCCGGAGTTCGTCGAAGCCGTGAACAGGGTCAACCTCGGCCAGGCGGCCACCCCGACGATTCCCGGGCTGATCGGCCAGGGCAACGGCGGCGTACTGGAGGGCACCTTCAACAACCCGCCCGGTATCGGCACCGGCGACGGCGTGATGGTCGCCGGCGATGTGCGGGCACTGGCCAGGCAGTATTGCGCCACCGGCAACAAGTCGATCCAGTACACCCAGTACGACGCGCTCAGCCACGTCGGCGCGGCGCTGCCGTGGGTGCCCACCGCGATCGCCTGGCTCAACGACCGGTTCGACGGGAAGGCGGCGCCGTCGAACTGCGGCCAGATCCCGGAAGGCAACTCCCTCGCCCCGGAAACCCCGGTCACCACCCCGTAACCCCGGCCCCGATACCGGCAAATAGCCGACTTCTTGCCCTCCCAAGACGGGCAAAAAGTCGGCTATTTGCCCGTGATGAGCCGTCTTTCGAGGTCTACCAAGGGTTTCAGATCGCAGTCGTAGTTGGCGAGCAGGACCGCGTCCCAGTCGAGGTCGGGGAAGCTGTCGATGTTGGTCGCCACCCCGGCACCGCGACCGGAATGCCCGAAGACGTGCTGGCCCCCGGTGATGACCACCCGGTGCCCGTAGCCGTAGAACCGGTTCGGGCTCGGGTCGGCCGGAGAGTCCGAAGAGGACAGTGCGACCTTGCCGGAGGTCGCCAGTTCGACGAACGGGCGGGACAGCAGCCTGCCGTCGCGCAGTGCACCGGCGAACCGGAGCAGATCCGCCGCGGTGGAGTACACGCCGTCCGCGGGACCACCGCAGAACCCGAAGTACTCGCTCGTGGTGAAGTCGGCGCGCTCCCCCGACGGCAGCGTCCAGTACGGGTGGGCGATGCGGCCGTCGGCGAGCACCTGCGGCCTGGTGCGGAAGTCCGAACCGGCCATGCCCGCCGGGCCGAACACCCGCCGGCGGAGGTAGTCGGCATAGGACTGCTTCGAGACACCCGCCACGATCGCACCGAGCAGGAAGAATCCCGAGTTGCTGTAGCCGTTCCTGGTGCCGGGGGTGAACCGCAGCGGCGACTTCCGGATGATCGCCATGATGCCGTCCCACACCTCGGCCGCACTGCCCCAGGTGCGCAACCCTTCCGTGAAGTCCGGGGACTGGCTGTAGTCGCCCATCCCGGAGGTGTGCGTGAGCAGCTGGTGCACCGTGACCGTGTTCGCGATCTCGGCCGGGAAGCCGTCGAGATAGCGCCCGATCGGATCGGCGAAGGACACCGCGCCCTGCTCGGCGAGCTGCGCGACCGCCACCCCGGCGAAGCACTTGGACACCGACGCGAGGTTGAAGATGGTGTCGTGCCGGTTCGGTCTCCCGGCCGACTTGTCGGCCATCCCGTGCGAGCGGAGCAGCACCGGCCGTCCCCGGTGGGCGAGCAGCACGGTCCCGGAGAACGCGTCCTCGGCGGCCAGCCGCGCCAGGAACCGGTCGAACTCGCCACCGGGCAACAGATCCCTCGGCACCCGGTCGAGCGAGGACGCCTCGGCCGTCCCGGATGCCGCCAGCACGCCACCGGCGGCCAGCAGGCCGAGAGTGGCGCGCCGGGACCACTGCGTCAGGGGCGGGTTGTCCGCGGCCATGCGCGAACTCCCTTCGGTAGGGAACAAGACGGTCAGGCACACCGTGCCAGGCAACCAGTGAGAGAAACCTGGCCGGAGGCTGAAAAGACGATGAGAGCGCGACTACCCGCGCCGCAGGTCCGCGGCGCGCCGGAAGACCGCGCGGTAATCCCTCGGCCGTCGTCCCATGTGCTTGGCGAAGAGCGCAGCGAAGGTGCCGGGGTCCCGGTAGCCGACCGCGGCGGCGATGCCGGCGACCGTCCGGTCCGTGGTCTCCAAGAGATGGCGGGCGCGACGCACGCGCGACGACTGCAGGTAGTCGAGCGGGCTCTGGCCGGTCTCGGCGGCGAAGCGCCGCAGCAAGGTCCGGGTGCTGACCTTGAACGTGCCGGCCAGCGCGGCGAGGTCGTAGCGGTCGGCGAGGTTCTGGTCGAGCCGCCGCATGACCCGGCGGGAGAACTCGTCCCCTGGCTGCGGAAGAAGTCGCGCGTCGACGTACGGCGTCTGCGACGTACGAGCATCGTCCACGAGCGCCACCTGCGCGGTCGTCCGTGCCACGGCGGCACCGCTGTGCTCGCGGATCAGGTCCAGCGCGAAGTCGTACATGGCGCTGAAAGCCGCTGTCGTCGTGACCCCCGAATCGGTGATCACGAGCTGCTCGGGCCGGATCTCGGCTTCGGGGCAACGGCGGGCCAGCTCGTCCGCGAAGAGCCACGCCGTGGTGGCCCGGCGCCGGGCCAGCAGCCCCGCCTTGGCGAGCAGGAACGCGCCGACGCAGATCGAGACGACGACGTTGCCGGCCGCGGCGTGTGCACGAATCGCCGCGACTTCACCGGTGAGTGGCGCCAGCTTCGCGTCCAGGTCGAGGCCCGGCGCGAGCTCGAACCCCGGCACGACAAGGACATCGACCTCGCGCAGCGGAGAGACGGTCAAGGCCACCCCACCCGATGCGACGACCCGACGGCGAGGCGAAACGACCGACACCTGGTAGCCGGCGCGATCGGGCCCGGCGACGTGCGTGGCCATCGTCAAGAGATCGGGCACGCCGAACACCTCGGACGCGAAGCAGCCCGGATAGGCCAGGACACCGATCCGCAGCGCGCTCACGCTCGCCTCCCACCTTGCTCATGGCGAGATTACCCCTAAACCTGGCGATCCAGCCTATCGCCTGCCGCGGCCCCGTCGAGCCATGCTGTCGGCATGAGCGACGCCGACGACGCGATCACCGACTTCTCCCGCCGCCGCCTGGGGGTGGACGGCGTGACGAAGACGGTGTACGTCGCGGGTTCCGGACCGGCCGTGGTGCTGATGCCGGAGATGCCCGGGATCAGCCCCGACGTCCTCCGCCTGGCGCGGTGGGTGCGGGATGCGGGCTTCACCGTTTATCTTCCCTCGCTTTTCGGGGTCGACGGCGCCTATCCCACGGCCTCCGGTGGCGCGGAGGTGGCCCGTCGCGCCTGCGTCAGTGCCGAGTTCCGCGCGTTCGCCGGAGGTGGCACCAGCCCCGTCACGGCGTGGCTGCGCGGGCTCGCACGGCTGGCCCACACCGAATGCGGCGGTCCCGGCGTCGGCGCGATCGGGCTGTGCTTCACCGGCAACTTCGCCCTCACCATGGCGCTCGAGCCCGCCGTCATCGCGCCGGTGGTCAACCATCCGTCGCTGCCGCTGGACGATCCCGCCGGACTGGAGCTCAGCGACGAGGACGGGCGCGCGGTCCGGGACCGGCTCAAGCGCGATGGGCTGAAGGTGCTCGCCTACCGGTTCGACGACGACCGCTGGTGCACCGGCCAGCGCTTCGCCGCCTACCGGGCACTCCTCGGCGACGCCTTCGACGGCCGCGTCCTCCCCGGCAGTGCCGCGAACACCAGCCCGCCCCCGTTCTTCCGCGAAGTCGTCGGGACTCCGCACAGCGTGGTCACCGCTCACCTGGTCGACCAGGACGGCCATCCCACCCTGAAGGCCCGAGACGAGATCCTCGCCTTCCTCACCGACCGCCTCCTCGGCAAATAGCCGGCTTTTTGCCCTTACGGAGACGGGAATCGCAGGATTCCGGACATCGTCGCTCCGGACCGGCTGGCGCGCCACGATGCTGGGGCCATGGATGGAACCGGCGTGATGACCCTGCACAGCACCGAACCCGGCCCGGACGGCCCGTTCGCCGTCACTCCGCTGGAGAGCCTGCGTGACGGCTCGATGCTGTACTGCGCGCGGTGGGACGGTGCGGTCGGCGACCGTGCCGCCAGCCCGGTTTACCGCCACTACCGCAGCTACCGAGCTGACCACGCATCCCGGCGGCCGGGGTGTGTCGTGCTGGTCTGGATCGACTTCGACCGGGCAGGCGCGGCCCCCGAGTTCTTCGACGAGGTCGTCGCCGGCAACCGGGAGGCCGGTCCGATCGACGGCATGATCGCCGCCCACTTGCACATCAGCACCGATGGCAGGCACGGGCTGGCCTACGGCGAATGGTCGGACGAGAACGCCCACCAGGTGGCGCTCGACCCCGGCGGGCCGCTGGGCCCGGAAGGCGCGGTCACCCGCCGGATCGAAACGGTGGCCGGCGTGCGCGCCCTCACCTTCCACCGCTACCGCCCACACCCGATAACCCCGGGGCGGTGAGTAGTGCGCGGACGTGGCCGGGGGTGTGGCCCAGTTCGCGCCGCATGGTCCGGGTGAAGTGGGCTTGGTCGCTGAAGCCGAGGGCGAAGGTGAGACCCGCGAGATTCGTTTCGCCTTCGTCGATTCGTTGCAGGGCACGGCTGATCCGCACCCGATTGCGGTAACGGCTGATGGTCATCCCCACGTGGTGCCGGAAGGTGCGGCTCAGGTGGGACGGCGAAGTCTCCAGCAGGTGTGCCAGTGCGACCAGGCTGGTGCCGCCCGGCTCGTCCGCGAGCATCGCCTCCCTGGCACGGTCGGCGAGGTCGTGGCGTCCCGGCGCGGATGTCTCCCCGGGTTGACGGCGAAGAGCCAGCCGCAGCAGGTCCACAAGGGCCTCGACGCCGGCGAAGTCCGGGTCCGCGCCGGTGCGCAGGAGCGTGCGGTGGGCCAGTTCGAGCCGCGCGTCCACGCGGACCGCCACTGCACGGACCGCTTCGATGCCTGCCGTCAGAGCGTCGCCGGGCAGCGTGATCGACGTGCACATGTCGCCGCCGGCGGGGTGCGCGAAGCGGGTCTCCTGCCCCGGCGGGTGCAGGTAACCGGTGGTCGGGTCGATCGTCACGCGCCGGCCGCGCGAATCGAGCTGGAACCGGCCCCGCCGGACCAGAACCACCTGGGCGGCGGAAGTCAGCTCAGGCGGGGACCAGCGAGCGTGATCGTCCGTGCATTCGACCACCCGAAGCACGAAGTGCGAATTCACCACCTCTCGTCTCGTCCTGCGCACGCGGCGAACCTACCGCCGCGCACCGACAATCCACCCGCAGATTCGTTCAAGACCGCTCGGTCCCCCGTGGTCGATGCTCGACGACGTGATCACTCATGCTCGTCCCGTCGTGACCGGCACCCGTCGAGGTCCGATGCTGGCGGTACTGCTCACGGGGCAGGTCATGGTCTCCATGGACGGATCGATCGTGTCCGTGGCCGCGCAGACGATTCGCGCCGGGTTGCACGCCAGCAACGCCGAGATCCAGTTGCTCGTGTCGAGCTATCTGCTGACCACCGGCGTGCTGTTCGTCACCTGCGCGCGGATCGGTGACGTCATCGGCTACCGGCGCGCGTTCCTGATCGGGCTCGGCTGGTTCACCGGGGCGTCACTGCTGTGCGGGCTGGCCATCGACCCCACCATGCTGGTGCTCGCCCGCATCGCTCAGGCGGTAGGGGCCGCGTTGCTGATGCCGCAGGTGTTCTCGCTCATCCACCGGCACTGGGCAGGCGCCGAGCGTCGCAGGGCGATCGGCGTCTACAGCATGGTCCTCGCCCTGGGAGTCGCACTCGGCCAGTTGATCGGCGGGCTGGTCGCCGGGGTCGACCTGTTCGGGCTCTCCTGGCGGCCGATCTTCTTGATCAACGTCCCGATCGGCGTGATCGTGCTTTCGATCGCTTCGCGCGTTCTGCCGCGCTCACGTACCGGCGAGCGCGCCCGCCTCGATCTCGCCGGGGTAGCGCTGTTGACCGCGGCCATGACCGCGCTCGCCCTTCCGCTGATCTTCGGCCAGTACCACGGGTGGCCGGCATGGACCTGGATCGTGCTCGCTTGCGGCGCGGTGCTGCTGGGCGTCTTCGTCCGGTACGAATCCACCGCACGGCACCCGGTGTTCGACCTCGCGGCGCTGAAGCCGAACGGGGTGAAGCTCGGGCTGGCGGCGTGCTGCATCGTGATGGGTTGCTACACCGTTTTCGTGCTCACGCTGACCCTGCAGCTGCAGTCCGAACTCGGCTACACCCCGCTCCAGGCGGGACTCGCGTTCGTCCCGTACGCGCTCGGTTTCGGTGCGCTCAGCCTGAGTTGGCACCACTGTCCACAACGGCTGCAGCGGGCCATGCCGATCGTGGGGCCGCTGGTGCTCGCGGCGGGGGTGCTCCTGGTCGTGCTCCTCGTCCGGAACGACGGGCACCCGTGGGGTTTCCTCCCGTTGCTGCTGGCCGGGGCCGGGCACGCCGCCGGGTACAGCCCGCTGATCGCACAGGTCACCTCGTTGGTGGAACCCCGGTTCGCTTCGGCGATCTCGGCCATGAACTCCACCGGTCCCGTGCTCGCCGAGGTGATCGGGGTCGCGGGCCTCGGCAGTGTCTACTTCGCGGCATCCACCCCCGCTGACGGCCTGCTCCTGGTTGCCGCGGCGGTCGCGGCACTCCTGGTCATCGCGACGACCTGCGCGGCCCTGTCGACCCCGGCCCGCGCCGCCTACCTACGCTGAGACGAGCTGGACGCGCCGCACGAACTCGTCGTGATGGGCGGCGTGCGGATATTGGGTTGCCACGAAACCGGCCGTCATGGTGCTGCTCCCAACGCGCTGCTGACGGAAATGCTCGACACCTGGGAGCGGGCCAGCACCGATGAGGTGCGGGCCCGAGTCGAGCGCGAAGGCGGCGACGCCAGGGTCAAGATGCGGCGCGCGGGCATGCTCACCTTCTCCAGCGAGCTGATCCCGCCGCGACCAGGCCGTCGCCGAACGCCTCCGGCGCGTCGACAGGTTTGACGTCCTCGCGTACCGATCGGTACGGTAGTGGTCGTGACGAGCGAGGGCCGGACACCGGCCGGGCAGCGGGTCTGGGACACCGTGCGGGAGCTGTTCTACCGCGACGGCGTCCGGTCGTGCGGTGTCGCGGAGATCGCCGAGCGGGCAGGCGTGGGAAAGCCGAGCATCTACCGCAACTTCGGCTCGAAGGACGCGCTGGCCGTGGCCTACCTGCACGAGAAAGCGGTGCCCGCGCAGGAAATCCTGCGGGACGCGCGAACGGCGCACCCGGACGACCCCCGGGCCCGGCTTCGGTATGTGGTCGCGCAGATCGCCGACGAGATCACCGCCCCCGGTCACCGCGGCTGCCCGCTGGCGAACGTGGTCGTGGAGTTCCCCGACCGGACGCATCCGGTGCGCGAGGCGGCACAGGCGCTGAAAACGGAGTATCTCGGCCTGTTCACCGAACTGGTCTCCCCGCTGCCCGTGGACGATCCGGACACCCTCGCCTACCTGATCCAGACGCTGGTCGAGGGCGCGCACCTCACCGGCCAGATCTTCTCGCCCGGCCGGTCGGCCGCCGCACTGGTGGACGCCACCGATCGTCTTGTCGACTCCTATTCGCGCCCATAACCGCCACACAGAGGGAAATATGTCTACCGACGCGCTGCCGACGTATGCCGAAAAACTGATCCGTGGCCGACGCGCCGTGCGCGCGTTCCGGCCCGACCCGGTGCCCGACGAGACTCTGCGCACGATCTTCTCCCTGGCCGGAGCCGCACCGTCGAACTCCAACACCCAGCCGTGGCAGGTCGAGGTCGTCAGCGGCCCCGCGCGGGACAGGCTCAGCGACGCGTTGCTCACGGCACACGCGGAGGGCGCCATCTCGACGGACTTCCCCTACCGGGACGACCTCTACACCGGCGTTCACGCACAGCGGCGCCGAAAAGCGGGCGCCACGATGTACGGGGCGCTGGGCATCTGCCGGGACGATCAGGAAGCACGTGCCGCCTACGACGCCGAGAGCCTGCGGTTCTACGGCGCTCCCCACGTCGCGCTGCTTTTCCTGCCGCCGAACGCCGAAGCGCGGATGGCGGCCGACGTCGGCATGTACGGGCAGAACCTGCTGCTGGCCTTGGCCGCCTACGGAATCGCGAGTTGCCCGCAGGGGTTGCTGAGCTTCTACGCCGACGCGGTCCGCGAGTCGCTCGGCGTCCGTGATCGCAAGCTCCTGTTCGGGGTGTCCTTCGGCTACGGCGATCCGTCGGCCAGGGTCAACCACATCTGCAACCCGCGCGCGGAACTCGCCGAGACCACGCGATTCCATTCGTAGCGGCCACGTCACTCATTGCGGTCTTCCCACTCGCGGCCGAGCGTTTTTCAACCGGCACCGCCCTGCGCTCCGAGCTGCGGGAACCTCGCCAGAAATGGGCAAAAGGTAAGGCTCACCTCAATTATTCTCCGGTTGCGGGTGCGGTATCGCGGTGGCAGCGTTTTCGGCGCTGACGCATTCCCACCACATCACCAGCGAGGTGCGCCATGACCACCACCGACATGCCCGTTGTCCATGAATGCACCGTCACCGGATGCTCCTACAACCACGACGGCTGCCACGCGTACGCCATCACCGTCGGCGGCAACAACGGCGCCGCCGACTGCGGCACCTTCGTCTCACTGTCCACAAAGGGCGGCCTGGACAAGGTCGTCGCGCAGGTGGGCGCCTGCTCCAGGGCCGACTGCGCCTACAACTCGGACCTGGAGTGCACAGCGTCCGGCGTGCGCGTCGGGCCGGGCAGCGGCGGCCACGCGGCCAACTGCCTGACCTACACCACCTGACCGGTCAACTTCGCCGGGTTGAGCACCGCCCGCACCGCGGCCACGCGGTCGCCGCCCGACGTCAGCTCCAGCGCGAACACCAGGAACGGCCGGCCGTGCGCGGTCACCACCGCGCCCGGCCCGCCGTTCACCCCGCGCACTTCGAACCCCAGGCCGGACGGCCAGAACGGCCGCACGTCGGCGAAGTACTTGGCGACGGTGGCCTGGCCGTACAGCGGCTCGCGCGGGGTTTCCCGCTTGCCGTCCGCGTCGGCCCAGAAGCCGGCGTCGGGCGCCAGCAGCTCCAGTAATGCGGCCAGGTCGCCGCCCACCGCGGCCGCGGTGAAGCGCCTGGTCAGCTCCCGGTGCTGGCCCGGCGCGGGGCGGTGCCGCGGCGTGCGGCCCGCCAGGTGCCGGCGCGCCCGGTAGGCCAGCTGCCGCACCGCCCGCTCGGTGCGGTCCAGCATCGCGGCGATCTCGGCGTGCGAGAACCCGAACGCCTCGTGCAGCACGAACACCGCCCGCTCCACCGGCGCCAGCGTCTCCAGCACGACCAGCAGCCCCATCGACAGCGTGTCGGCCCGCCCGGCGTCCGCCTCCGGCCCGTCCAGCAGCGGTTCCGGCAGCCACGGCCCGAGGTAGGTCTCGCGACGGGCCTTGACCTGGCGAAGCCGGTCGAGCGCGA
This sequence comes from Amycolatopsis nigrescens CSC17Ta-90, assembly GCF_000384315.1. Classification (GTDB taxonomy): domain Bacteria; phylum Actinomycetota; class Actinomycetes; order Mycobacteriales; family Pseudonocardiaceae; genus Amycolatopsis; species Amycolatopsis nigrescens. The sequence goes on from NZ_ARVW01000001.1 coordinate 1,941,154, forward strand.
GGTTGGTGGTGAGCCGGAACAGGTAGGCCCGCGCATCGTCCACGGTGGACCGCTCCACCCGCCGCCAGCGCAGCCACGCGTCCTGCAGCACGTCGTCGGCGTCGGTACGGGTGCCCAGAATCCGGTAGGCAGCGCCGAACAACGCCTCCCGGTGCTCCTCGAAGTCGGTCATCGAACTCCATCCTGCCCTCAGGTGTGACGTCGAAGGGGCGGGAAACGTCTGGTTGGCGAACCCCATCGAGAAAGGGCTGTCCCATGACCGGCACCACCGACGCGCGCGAGCTCGTCAGCACCCTGTTCGACCGCATGACCGAGGGCGACCTCGACGGCATGGCCGAGTTGCTGCATCCCGAGTTCGTCTCGCACAACCCGCGCGTCGCGCACGATCCCGCGGTCACCACCGGCAAGCGGGCGTTCGTCGACTTCTTCCGGAGCGAGGCCGGGCAGCGGCTGCTGGCCGCACCGTTTGAAATCCGGCGGGTACTCGTCGACGGTGACCTGGTGGCGGTGCACAACCGGATCTCTCCGCCCGGCGGGCCGGAGATCGCCGCGGTCGACCTGCTCGCCGTGCGCGACGGCCTGGTCGTCGAGCACTGGGACGTGGTCCAGCCGGTGCCCGATCCGCTCCCCCACCCGCACGGCATGTTCTGAGCCCGGGGAAGGCCGCCGATCGATCATCAATCAACAGATCGACTCGCGTCCGCTCGGTGCCGGTTTCTCACCAGAAGTCGGTTCTCAGGTCAGATTCACGGTGGTGAACGCCGCAAGCGGCCGAACATGAAATCCTTGTGCTCTGTTCGCTGATGTTTGATACTGACGCTTCTTGGTTGATCGCGAGAAGTGAGGTACCACAGATGCGACGGTCATTCGTGCTCGCCGCCACGGTCACGGCGCTGGCCGGCATCTGCGTGGCCCTGCCCGCAGAAGCCGGCACCCCCGCCGAGCCCGCCACCGCGGCAACTCCGCCCATGGGCTGGAACTCGTGGAACAGCTTCGGCTGCGAGATCGACGAGAACAAGATCAAGTCCATGGCGGACGCGCTGGTCGCTTCGGGCATGCGCGACGCCGGCTACCAGTACGTGGTGATCGACGACTGCTGGTTCGACCCGAACCGCACCGCCGACGGCTCCCTGCGCGGCGACCCGAAACGCTTTCCCAGCGGTATGAAGGCCGTGGGCGACTACGTGCACGGCAAGGGCCTCAAGTTCGGCCTGTACCAGGTGCCCACCGAGAAGACCTGCGCCCAGCGCAACAACGCCTACCCCGGCGAGACCGGCAGCGGCGGCCACGAGCACGCCGACGCCAGGACGTTCGCCTCCTGGGGTGTGGACTACCTCAAGTACGACTGGTGCTCCCCGGCGGGCACCCTCGACGACCAGATCCGCGGCTTCACCACCATGCGCGACGCACTGGCCGCCACCGGCAGGCCGATCGTCTACAGCATCAACGCCAACAGCTACCACTTCCCGAAGAACGGCCAGGTGCACGACTGGAACGGGATCGCGCACCTGTCCCGCACCACCGAGGACATCAAGCCGGTGTGGAAAACCGGGAACCCGAACGAGTACCCGATGGGCGTCACCGACATCATCGACATCAACAACGCGCTGACCGAACGCGCGAAACCCGGCTACTACAACGACCCGGACATGCTGGAAGTCGGCGTGTACGACGTCGAGGGCTATCCGGGCCTCACCGATACCGAGGCACGCGCGCACTTCGGCATGTGGGCGCTGATGTCCGCCCCGCTGATCGCCGGGAACGACGTGCGCGCCATGAAACCGGAGATCTCGCGCATCCTGAACAACCGCGACGTCATCGCGGTGAACCAGGATTCCCTTGCCCGCCAAGCGGATTTGGTCGACTCGCAGGGCACCGCGCAGGTCTACCGCAAGCCGATGGCGGACGGCTCGATCGTGGTCGGACTGCTCAACCGCACCGAAACGGCCCGCGACCTGACCGCCACCACCGCACAGCTGGGCCTGGACGAATACACCGCCCGCGACCTGCACACCGGCGAGGTCACCGGGCGCTCCGGCGACCTGAAGGCGGCCGTGCCCGCACACGGACTCCAGTTGTTCCGCCTCTACGGGAGCTGACGATACGGTGAGCCGATGCGGCTGATGTTCTCCTCCGGCGCCGGCTACAGCCATATCAAGCCGATGCTGCCGCTGGCCGTCGCCGCCCGGGATGCCGGTCACGACGTGGTGTTCGTGACCGGCCCCGAAGCGGTGCGGTATCCCGAGGAGGCCGGCCTGTACACGGTCGCGATCGGCGCACCACCCGGCGGCTCGGGCGATAACGGCATGTGGCAGCGCGCCCGCGCCGAGATGGAGACGCTGTCGCGGGACGAACGCATGTCGCACCTGATGGCGCACTACATGGTCGGGATGGGGGCGGCCGCGCGGCTGGACGACGTGCTGGCGTTCGTCCGCGGCTGGAAACCGGACCTGGTGGTGAGCAGCCTCGCCGAACGGGCCGCCGTGATGGCCGCGGCCATCGTGGACGTGCCCTACGCGATGCACGCGATCGGGCCGCCCAAGGCCGCGACGACCATGGCCGAAGCGTGGCGGGTCGCCGGCGAGCTGGTGCGGCGCCACGGGCTCGACCGGCTGCCGCCCCGCGACGACGTGCCCTATCTCGACATCTGGCCCGCGGGACTGCGGCCGGACGGTGTCGCCTGGGAGTACCCCACCCGGTGGGCCCTGCGTCCGGAAGACGCGCTGCCGGTCACCGCGGAACGCCCCGCCGTCCTGGACGGCCTGCCCTTCGCGCGGACGGTGTACCTCACCTTGGGCACCACGCACAACACGCGACCGGGGGTGCTGGAGACGATGGTCTCGGCCCTGCGCGACGAGGAGGTGAACCTGGTCGTGACGATCGGCCGCGACGGCGACCGGGAGCGCTTCGGCAGCCGGCCAGAGCACGTGCGCATCGAGCATTTCGTGCCGCAGCAACAGTTGCTGCCGCAGGTGGACGCCGTGGTCTGCCACGCGGGCGCGGCCACCGTGCTCGGCGCGCTCGGCCACGGCGTGCCGCTGGTCGTCTCGCCGCTGGCCACCGATCAGTTCGACATCGCGGACCAGGTCGCCGACGCGCACGTCGGTGTGCTCGCCGAGCCAACCGAGGACGACCTCCGGCTGGCCGTCCGTGCGCTCGGCGCCGATCCGTCCCTGCGCGAGTCGGCGGCCACCATGGCCGGCGAAATCGCCGCCATGGCACCGCCCGCCACCGTCCTCGACCGGCTGGTGGCCTACGCCCGCGAGTCCTGACCGGCCAGCTCGATCACCAGCGGGACACCGGTGTCGAACCAGTAGCGGTGCAGGTCTTCGATCTTCTTCCGCGAGGGGAGGCCCCGCAGGTGCAGCAGGCATTCGCCGTAGTCCATCAGGTGCACCGTTTCGCAGATCGCCGCCCTGGCCTGCCCGAGTTCGGCCGGATCGCTGATCTCCCGCGCGCGACCGGCGAACGTCCGCCGCCCGAACCGCAGGCGCACACCGGGGTCGGCCCGGACGTTCCACAGCCAGGACGAGACGGCCAGCGGTCGCCGGATCGCCAACGCCGGCGGGCGGAGCATCACCACGTACACCTTGTCCCGCCGCCGGATCGCGCGAACGTAGTTGCGGCGCTGCCGCCCGCTCCTGCACCCGACCGTGGTGAGCACCGCGTGCCCCGGCGGCGTCGACAGCGCGAGGGCCCGAAGCATGATCCCGCTCAGCACGCGGCCGTCCCTCGGCGATCGCAGCAGCCGCCGGTGCCTGGGTTCTTCGACGATGGCGGCGGCACGGATCGCAGCCGCCCGCTCGCGGTCCTGTTGGCCACCCATCGGATCAACGGACCTTCGCGTCGTGGGCGAGCAGGGCAAGCTGGGTGCGGTTGTCCAAGTCCAGTTTGGCCAGCGCGCCGGACAGGTGGCTCTTCACGGTGCCGACGGACAGGTGCAGGCGTTGCCCGATCTCGGTGTTGTTGAGGCCGTCGGCCAGCGCTGCCGCGATGTCGCGTTCCCGCTCGGTGAGCACCGCCAGCCGGTTACTGGCCCGCTGTCGGCGGGACTCGTCCCCGTCCGCCACCTGGCCGATCAGCGCGCGCATCGCCGCGGGCGATAGCGACGGCTCCCCGTTTCCCGCGCGGCGGACGGCTTCGACGATCTCCTCCGGCTCGGTGTGCTTGAGCAGGTAGCCGGTCGCGCCCGCGCGGATGGCGGCCAGCACGGTGCTGTCCGCGCCGAACGTGGTCAGCACGATCACCTTCGGCGCGGTGCCACTTCCGGCCAGGGCACGAGTGGCGGCGATCCCGTCCACGACCGGCATCCGGATGTCCATCAGCACGACGTCGGGAGTGTGCCTGCGTACCGCGACGGGCACGCCCGCGCCGTCCTCGACCTCGCCGACGACCTCGATGTCGTCCGCGCCCCGCAACATCAGCTTCAGCCCAGCTCGGACGAGGGCGTCATCGTCCACCAGTAGGACTCGGATCACGGTCTCACCTCGCGTTCGGGGGCCAGGGTAACCGGGCCCGCAACGTGAACCGGCCGTCGCGGCCGTGGTGGGAGAGCACGCCGCCGTCCAGCTGCACCCGCTCGCCGAGGCCGGTCAGGCCGGCACCGGCGCCGGGAATCTCGGGCGACGTCCGGTCCGCGGGCAGCGGGTTGCCGACCTCGACGGTCAGCTGCCCACCCGGCTCACCGGTCAGCAGCACGGTGGTCGCCGCACCGGGGGCGTGTTTGCGGGCGTTGGTCAGTCCTTCCTGGACCACCCGGTAGACGGTGCGCTGTGCCTGCGGGCGCAAGGCATCCGCCGCGTCGCCGGCGAGTTCGTCGCGGAGGTCGACCGGTTGCCCGGCCGCCCGCGCCTCGTCGACAAGGCCGGGGAGGTCGGCCAGCCGCGGCTGCGGCGGGCCGGCGGCCTCGGTCTCGTCGTCATCGCGCAGGACTCGCAGCACATCGCGCAGCTCGTCCAGTGCCTGGTGGGCGTTGACGTTGATGATCCGCGCGCTCTCGGCCACCTCGGCGCCGCTCAACTCGGGCCCTGCGCTGGCGGCGGACTGCCTGCTCCGGTAGGCCAGCGCCCCGGCGTGCACGGACACCAGCGAAATGCGGTGCGCCAGCACGTCGTGCATCTCGCGGGCGATGGCCTCCCGCTCGGTGCGCCGGGTCGCCGCCAGCCGCCGCGCGTGCTCGACCCGTTCCAGCCTGGCGTCCTTTCGCAGCCGGTGCACCAGTTCCCGGCGGGCTCGAAGTGCGCTGCCCCAGGCGAAGAACACCAGGTGGTACGCGAAGATCATGGTCAGCTGCGTGCCAAGCTCCTCGCTGGGGATCGCCACCAGCACCATGTTCAGCGCCGACGCCGCCACGAGAAGCCCCAGCACTGGCAGCGAACGCCGCCACGGGACCCGCAGCGCCAGGTTCAGCGTGATCACCATGCCGGCGCCGAACGAGCCGGCGGACATCGCCATCGCCGGCACCGCGAGCAACGCCACCACCAGCGGACAGCGCCGCCGCCACCACAACGACAGGCAGGCCAGCACGCCAAGCGGAAGGTCCAGGGCGGCCACCCACAACGGCGGCCGGTCGTACTGCTGGGCGAGGCCGTAGGCCACCAGCCCGAGCAGCACCGCGCCGGCGAAGACGAGCACGTCGGTCACCCAGTCCCGCACGGTGCGCCGCGGCGGTCCCCCGTCCACGGCCATCTCGCCGGGCAGGAAGGACCGCAGTGCCGGAGTAGCGCCTTCGCCAGGCATACCGCCAGCGTATGAGCTCAGCGCCGGGCCCGTTCGTACGCCTTGGCCAGCGCGTGGAACGCCTGCTTCGGCTCCCAGTGCCAGTCCGACGCCGGGTCGTCCGGCCGGTCCTTGATCGGCTTGACGATGCTGTAGCTGGCCATGTCGACGTCGTAGCGCGGCTCGTCGCGCCGGTGCTGGGCGTCCGGGGTGACGAACTCGAACGCCATCGCCGCGTACAGGCCCATCGACTCGAAGGCGTCGAGCAGTTCGAGGAGGTACTCGGCCTGGGTCCGCTCGCTGCGGACCAGGTCGCCGATGATCTCTTCCGGCACCTTGTCGTGGTCCACGACGTTCCAGCCCATACCGGCCGTGTCCGGCGCACCGGCATAGGCGCAGGTACCGAATTCGCAGATCGCCAGCGGCTTGCCCCAGCGCAGATACTTCCGCAGCTCCCGGACGTAGTCGGCCCGGCGCGGGAGGTGGGAGTAGTAGTCGATGCCGACGATGTCGAACAGGTTCCAGTCGACGTTCTCGATCGTCTCGTCCTGCGCCGCGGCGTAGCTCAGCCGGCCGTGGAACACCGACCTGCCGACCGCCGCGGCCCGCCCGGTGAACTCGCGCAGCCGCTGGGTCATCAGCTCCCAGTCGAAGTTGCCCTTCGCCACGTTCTCGGCCCGCTCCCGGCCGTTCGCCCCTGGCACGATGCCCGGCACGAACAGCCAGAACTCGCAGCCAACGCTGAAGTCGACGTCGGCGCCTTGACGCCGCAGCCGTTCGGCGTGCCGGCCGGTTTCCGCCAGGTGATCGAGGATCTCCTGTTCCGAATGGTCCCCGAGGGTGGGCTGGAGCCAGACGTGCAGCCCGCGCTCGGCCGCCTCCGACGACGTGGACCTGAGCCGTTCGACCCCGTCCCCGGTGACCTCGATCGAATCGGCGTGCAGCTCCTCGGCGATCACCCGGATGTCCTCGCGCATCCTGGCGGTGCTCCACCTCGTCCCCGGTGTCTCCCCGGCACCGACCGTGTAGCAGACCCCCCGGTGCTTCAGCCCGCGTCGCGCTCCCGCCGCGGCGTTCGCGGCGGGAGCCGGCGCCACCAGCGACCCGGTGGCCGCCGCGACCCCCACCGCGGCGGCTCCGGCCAGAAATCGCTTCCGGCTGATCCCCTCGTTGCGCACCATGCCCTCCTCGCCCTCCCTAGCTGTCCGGTTCACGGTCGCGACGTTCGCCTTCCACGACCTGCCCACAGCGTGCCCAGCGGCGGTACCCCGGGTCTTCAGCCGTTCGTCTATGCCGGTGCGACCAACGGCCATTTCGCACCGGTTGACAAATTTAATGAGCGCCAATTAAATATTGGCATGGACCAGACGTCACGGCAACCGGCGGGCAGGCGACGGGGCCGTCCGCCGAAGAGCGACGGGCCCGCCACCCGGGAGCTGCTGTTGGACGCGGCGTTGGAGTTGTTCGCGCGTCAGGGTTTCGCGGCCACCACGGTCCGCCAGATCGCCGCCGAGGTCGGCGTGCGCGACGCCGCGATCTACGGCCATTTCGCCGGCAAGCAGGCGATCTACGACGCGCTGTTCGCCGAAGCCGGCCCGGCGTCCTTCGAGTTCCTGCACATCGACGTCGACGCGCTGGTGGCGACCGGGCCGCGAAAAGCGGTGCCGGAGCTGGTGGCGCGCGTGATGACGGGCTGGTCCAGCCCGCGCACCAGGCGGTTCACCAGCGTGCTCCTGCGCGAAGGCAGCGGGACCGGCGGGCTGAGCGGGCTGGCGGCCGCGATCGAGACCGCCAGGGACCAGCTCCAGGCGCCGTTCCGGAGCTGGCAGCGGGCCGGGCTGGTGCGCGCCGACCTGGCGGCCCGGCAACTGGTCTGGGAGCTGTTCGCCCCGCTCCAGGTGCCCCGAATGCTGCACCTGCACGCCGAAGCCACCGAAGACGATCTCGCCGCCGCGCGGCGGCTGGTCGACGACCACGTGAAGTTCTTCCTGAACTGCGTCCTCACCGAAAGGAGCAGGTGATGCACGGACACCTCCCGGTCATCCACGAAATGAGCCAGCGCCCGCCGGGGTTCGTCGCACCGAACCTCAGCCCGGCCGGTCTCCGGTTGCTGCCGCGGGAACTGGGCGACGGGGTGCATGCCTTGATGGCCAACGAAATGCCCAAGGACAACAACGGCCTCATCGTCGGCGAAAAGGCGGCGCTGGTCGTCGACTCCGGGGTCAGCCCGGACATCGGCAGGCACCTCCAGGAGGTCGCCGCGGATCTGACCGGCAAACCGATCCGGTACCTGGTCAACACGACCTACCACGGCGACCACACCTTCGGTAACACCGCGTTCGGCGAGGACGTCACGGTGTTCTCCTCGCGGATCAACAAGGCGGCGATGACCGATCTGGCCGCGGAGAAGCGGCTGCGCGCGGAAAGCATGTACGGCGACGACTCCCTGGATCGGGTGCTCACCTGGCGCGCGCCGGACGTCGTGTTCGACCGGTTCTGCGAGATCGACCTCGGCGGCCGCGTCGTGCAGCTGTGGCATCTGGGCCCCGGCAACGGTTCCGGCGACACCCTGGTGCACGTACCGGACGCCAAGGTGACCTTCACCGGCAACTTCGCCATGCCCGCCGGGGTGACCCCGATGATGCTGATCGGCGACCCGCTCGGCTACGCGCGCAGCCTAAGGACCATGCAGGCGATGCTCCCCGCGGACACCCTCGTGCCGGGACACGGCTTCCTCGGTCCGGCAGAGCCGGGCGTCTCGGTGTGGATCTCCTACCTCGAACACCTGGCCGCCGCCGTGCACCGGGGCCTGTCCGACGGCGTCCCGGTGGAGGTGCTGTACGACGAGCTGCCCATGTGGGGAGTCGAACCGCCCGCCGCGGCGCCGGGGGAATTCCTCGCACTGGTGCGGTCGCTGCACCGGCTGAACATCCTGCTCACCTACCGCTGGCTGCGCGATGGGGCACCCCGGCTCCGGTAGCGATCAAGCCGCCTGGCGGAGCAGAACTGCCAGGATGGGGGTCATGGGCGAGGGGGAACTGCAGGGCAGAAAGTCCGAAGAGGACGCGATCGCCGAACTGCTGGCTGGTGCCCGTGCGGGCACCAGCTCGTCGCTGGTGCTGCGCGGCGAGCCGGGCATCGGCAAGACGGCGTTGCTGGACCACGCCGCCGCGACGGCCGGGGGCCTCCGGCTGGTCCGCGGCACCGGGGTCGAGTTCGAGGCGGAGCTGCCGTTCTCCGGGCTGCAGTTGCTGCTGCGCCCGGCGCTCGGTTCCCTCGCCGCGCTGCCCGGCCCGCAGCGCGAGGCGCTGGAGGCGGCGTTCGGGCTCGGGCCGGCGGCCGGGTCCGAGCCGATGCTGGTCGGGCTGGCGGCGCTGTCCCTGCTTGCGGAGCACGCGGACGAGACGGGCCTGCTGTGCCTCGTCGACGACGCGCAGTGGCTCGACCGGGCGTCGCGGGACGCGCTCCTGTTCGCCGCCCGGCGCCTGCACGCCGAGGGGGTGGTGATGATCTTCGCCGCCCGGGACGGTGAGGGTTCCTTCCCCGCTCCCGGTCTGCCGGAGTCGCGCCTCTCCGGGCTCGCGCCGGAGGCGGCCGCGGCCCTGCTCGACCGGCAGCCGCTCGCCCCCGCTGTGCGCTACCGCCTGCTCGCCGAGGCCGGCGGCAACCCGCTGGCCCTGCTGGAACTGCCGGTCGCGCTGGCCGCCGAAAGCGGCAGCGCGTTCTCGCCGGGCGCGCTCCCGCTCACCGGCCGACTGCAACTGGCCTTCCACGGCCAGGTCAGCCGGCTGCCGGCGGCCTGCCAGAGCCTGCTGCTGGTGGCAGCGGCCGACGAGACCGGCGAACTCGCGGTGATCCTGCCCGCCGCCGCCGAACTTGGCGCGGGTGTCGAGGACCTGTCCCCCGCCGAGCAGGCCGGCCTGGTGCTCCGCGGCGACGCCGACGGCACCACGATCCGCTTCCGCCATCCGCTGCTCCGCGCCGCCGTCTACCAGCGGGCGCCGCTCGGGCAGCGCCTCGCCGTGCACCGCGCGCTCGCCGCCACCCTCGGCTCGCCCGAGCACGCCGACCGCCGCGCCTGGCATCTGGCGGCCGCCGCCACCGGGGCCGACGAAGACGCCGCCGCCGCGCTGGAGCGCACCGCCGCCCGCGCCCGCGAACGCAGTGGTCACGAGGCCGCCGCGGCGGCCTACGAACGGGCCGCCCGGCTGAGCGTCGAACCCGACACCAGGGCGCACCGCGAGGCACTGGCGGCAGAGGCCGCGTTGGAGGCTGGCGACCTGGAACGCGCCAAAGCCCTCGGCGGCCGTGCGACCCGGCGGCTGGCCGAGGACCCGGCGGTGAGCGCGCGAATCGCGCAGGTGCGGGCGCTCGCGGACTTCTGGCAGGGCTCCTACCCCGCCGCCCACCGGTCGCTGCTCGACGGCGCCGGGCTGATCAGCGACACCGATCCCGGCCAGGCCGCCGTGCTGCTGATCCAGGCCGTGCACACCTCGTGGTACCTGGGGGAACGCCAGCTCGCGGCGACACTCGACCGGCTGGCCGCGCTGCCGCTGGCCGACGCGGATCCGCTCGCGCCGGTGGGGCCCTACCTGGCCCACCTCGACCGGGGTCTGGCCGAACAACCGCCGCCGCTGGGCGAAACCCTCGCGGCGGTGCGGCGGCGGGGCCGGGTGCCCGACCAGGTGTCGCTGATCCTCTGCGGAGTGGCACTCGCGCTGGGCCAGGACGCCGACGCCTACGAGCTGGCGACCGCGCTCGCCGCCGAACACCGTGCCAGGGGCGGCGCCGGCCGGCTGCCGACGGTGTTGTTCTTCATGGCCGAGGGCGAGGTGTTCACCGGGCGGCATCTGGACGCCATCGGCACCGCGACCGAGGCGCTGGGACTCGCCCGCGACACCGGCCAGCGGCAGTGGGTCAGCCAGTTCAGCAGCGTGCTCGCCTACCTCGACGCGGCCACCGGAGCGGAGGCGGACTGCCGGCGCCACGCCGAAGTAGGGCTGGCGGGGGCCACCGCCGGGGCCATCTCCCCCGGCGCGCCGTGGGCGCACTGGTCGCTCGGGCTGCTGGACCTCGGTCTCGGCCGGGCTGAAGCGGCGCTGGCCCGCTTCGAGCGCCTGACCCGCGAGCCGCTGCGCCATCACATCTGCGCCACCCGTTCCACGCCCGACCTGGTGGAGGCGGCGGTGCGGGTGGGCGCGCCGGAACGCGCCGCCGAGCCGCTGGCGCGCTTCGAGCGGTGGGCCGGGTCGGTCCGGCAGCCGTGGGCGGACGCGCTCGTGCTGCGCTGCCGCGGGCTGCTCGCCACCGACGACCAGGCCGAGGCGCACTACACGGCGGCCCTCGAACTGCACGACGGAGACGTCCGCGCGCTGGAGTACGCCAGGACCGCGCTGCTCTACGGCGAGTGGCTGCGCAGGGCCAGGCGGAAGGCCGAGGCGCGCGGGTGGCTGCACGACGCGCTGGAGGTCTTCGACCGGCTCGGCATGCGGCCGTGGGCCGAACGCACCCGCGGCGAGCTGACCGCGACCGGCGCCAAGGACCAGGGCCCCAGACCCGCCGAAGGCGTGGCCGCCGGCCTCACCCCGCAGGAGCTGCAGATCGCCAGGCTCGCCGCGCGGGGACTGTCCAATCGCGACATCGCCGCGCAGCTCTTCCTCAGCCACCGCACGGTCGGCTACCACCTCTACAAGGCCTACCCCAAACTCGGCGTCGCCTCCCGCGGCGAGCTCAAGGATTTCGCCGACCGACTCGGCCTGTGACAACGCGCAAATAGCCGGCTTTTTGCCCCTTCGAGTCAGGGCAAAAAGCCGGCTATTTGCCGGTTGGGGGTCAGACGGCCAGTGCGGCTCGGATGGCTCGGGCGGTGGAAGCCGGGTCGTAGTCCTCGGGGACGCCGCCGACCAGGATGATGTCGCCTTCGATGTGCCGCGAGCGCAGCGGCGCGATCTCCTGGTACGCGGGCGAATCCCACCAGGCCCGCGCTTCGGCGAGGCCGGGGAAGCCGATCATCACGATGCCCCCGTCCCAGCTGCCTTCCTTCACTTCGTGCGGCGTGACGTGCACGAGAAAGCGACCGCCGTACGGCTCGAAGGTGCCGGGGATGCGCTCGATGTACTCGGCGATCTCCTCGTGCGGCGGGGCGTCCTGCAGGGTGGCGATGACGTAGGCGGTCATGGTTTCTCCTCTGTTCCGAGGTGAGCGGGGTGAGCGGGGTGTTCAGGCTCCGGCCGGCACCTTGTCGAGGAAGCCGAGCACCTGGCTGATCCGGCCGTCGTCCCCGATCACCGCGACGTCGAAGCCGATGACGACCGGCTCGGCGCCCTCGGGCCCCAGGTGCCAGGTGAACCGCGCGATGTCGTGGTGGGCGTCCACCGCGCCGCCGAGGCTGAACACCAGCCCGCCGAACTGTCCCTGTACCGCCGCGATGGCGGCGTCGAGCCCGTCCCTGCCCTGGACGGAGACCAGCGGGTCGGTGTACACCGCGTCCTCGGCGAAGACCTCCGCCAGCACGGCCCGGCGCGCGGCGGCGTCGGTCTCGTTCCACGCGGCGAGGTAGCGCTGGACCAGCTCGTTCATGTCGCTCATGGCTTTCTCCTCAGTGCTCGTGCTCTCTGGTGATCACCAAGTTAGGCAGCCGGGAGCGACGGGGAATCTGACGTGCTTAGGTACTTCCGCCCACGTAGTTTTGACCTGGATCAATAGGTCGAAACGAGCGGGAGCAGCGATGGACGATCCGAGCTTCTGGCGGCACGCCACCGATCACCTGGTCAGGTACGGCGGCACCTTCACGCCGCGCATCATCGAACGCGCCGCCGGCTGCCACGTGTACGACGCCGACGGGAAAGCGATCCTGGACTTCACCTCCGGGCAGATGAGCGCGCTGCTCGGGCACTCGCATCCCGACGTCGTCCGGGCGGTCAGCGAAGCCGCGGCGACCCTGAGCCACCTCTACTCCGGCATGTTGAGCCGGCCCGTGGTCGAACTCGCCCGGCGGCTCGCCGGCTCCCTTCCGGAACCGCTGAGCCGCATGCTGCTGCTGAGCACGGGCGCGGAGTCCAACGAAGCCGCGATCAAGATGGCCAAGCTGTACACCGGCGGCTACGAAATCGTCGCCTTCGACCGCTCGTGGCACGGGATGACCTCCGGCGCGGCGGCCGCCACCTTCTCGGCCGGACGTCGCGGCTACGGTCCCCCGGTGCCGGGCAACCTCACCCTGCCGACGCCGGACGCCTACCGTTCACCGTTCCGGCACGCGGACGGTTCCTACGACTGGGAAACCGAGCTGGACTACGGATTCCGGCTCGTGGACCAGCAGTCCTCGGGCAGCCTCGCGGCCTGCCTCGTCGAGCCGATCCTGTCCTCCGGCGGCATCATCGAGCTGCCGGAGGGCTATCTCGCCATGCTGAAGGAGTACTGCGCGGCGCGCGGGATGCTGCTGATCGTCGACGAGGCGCAGACCGGCTTGGGGCGCACCGGAACCATGTACGCGTTCGAACGCGATGGCGTCGTCCCGGACCTGCTCACGCTGTCGAAGACGCTCGGCGCCGGGCTGCCCGTCGCCGCGGTGCTGACCTCGGCGGAGATCGAGCAGACCTGCCACGACCGGGGTTTTCTCTTCTTCACCACCCATGTCTCGGACCCGCTTGCGGCTTCCGTGGCGCTGACCGTGCTGGACGTCCTGGAGCGGGACGCGCTGGTGGACAGGGCGCAGGTGCTCGGCAAGGAGCTGACCGAGCGCCTGGTGGAGCTGCGTGAGCGCTTCGAGGTGGTCGGCGATGTGCGCGGGCGCGGCCTGCTCCAGGGGATCGAGCTGGTGGCGGACAAGAAAAGCAAGGCACCGGCGGACGGTCTCGGCGCGGCGGTGACCGCCGCGTGCCTGGAACGGGGGCTGCACCTGAACATCGTGCAGCTGCCCGGCATGGGCGGGATCTTCCGGCTGGCTCCGCCGCTGACGATCGAGCCGGCGGACCTCCATGCCGGAGTGGACATCTTCGAAGCGGCACTGCTCGACGTAGTGTCCTCGACCTGACCCTCGTATGCCCTAACCCATTAGGTCCATCCAAAGGCGAACACGTCAGGTTTGCACGGCAAAGCTCGCTCGTTACATGCCGCGAGCCTCGCGGATCCGTTCTTCCGTCCAGTATTCGTCCTGTCGCCGCCGTTCCTCAGGATCGGACGGAAGGTGGTGTACGACCGCCTTCTCCAGGTCTTCGCGGGAGGGAACCGGTTCCTGGTCACCTTCGTGATCCTGTGGCCATGTTCCCGGATTGTCCGACATCCGTGGTCTCACCTCCGCACACTCCGGCACTGCGCCAATCGGCGAAGTCTTGCACCTGCACGGCCTCCAGGATCGGCCTGGCGAACTGTTCGTTGAACGCGTCCGCGACCGCGCGGATGCCGGCGCTGATGATGAGCTGCGCGACCTCGGTCGGGCGCAGCCGCAGCACTACCGAAGCGGCGAACAGCTGGAGCCCTGCAGAACAGCCTGCCCGCGGCACTAGACGACGCCGGCCTCGATCAACTGTGGCCAGATCACGCTCTGGTCGACGACCTCGACGCCGAACTTCTCGGCCTTGGTGAGCTTGCTCGCCCCGACCTCGGCGCCGGTGATGAGCAGGTCGGTGCTCGCCGAGACCGAGGACGCGATGGTGGCGCCCGCCTTTTCGCACAACCGCTGGAAGGTCGGGCGGGCGACCTTCTCCCCGGAGCGCGGATCGTTGATCGCGCCGGTGACCACCACCGTCTTGCCGGCCAGTGGCGCGCCGGCCGCGACGACCGGCGGGAGGTCCTCCTCGCGCACATCCAGGGAGACCCCGCGCGCTCGCAGCCGCTCGAGTTCGGGCCGCAGCCGGGTGAGGTGCTCGATCAGCGAGGCGGCGACCTTCGGCCCGATGTCCTCCACCGCCACCAGCCCGTCGACCCCGGCTTCGGCGACCTCCTCCAGCGAGCCGAAACCCGCGCGGCACAGCCGGGCGGCGGTGCCCTCGGAGGCCATCGGGATCGCCAGCCCGATCAGCGCGCGGCGCAGCCCGACCTGGCGGCTGTTGTCGATCGACTCGATCATGCGCGCGGCCGAGACCTCGCCGATGCGGTCGAACTCCAGCAACTTCTCCTCGGTCAGCCGGTAGAAGTCCGAGGGGTGCTCCAATATGCCCGCCTCGGCCAGCCGTTCGATCCACACCCCGCCGATGGCCTCGATGTCCGCGGCCGCCCGCGACGCCCAGTGGATCAGCCGCCGCACCGTCTGGGCCGGGCAGGCGACGTTGGTGCAGAACAGTTCGCGGCTGTTGCCCTGCTCGGTCAACGGCTGCTCGCACGAAGGGCAGGTGGTGGGCGGCACGATCTCCCGCTCCGCGCCGGTGCGCTTCGAGGCGTCGAGCACGCCGGCCACGAACGGGATCACGTCGCCGGCCCGGCGCACCAGCACCGTGTCGCCGATCCTGATGCCGCGGGCGCGGATCACCTCCTGGTTGGCCAGCGTCGCGCGGGTGACCGTGGTCCCGCCCACGAACACCGGCTCCAGCCAGGCGACCGGGGCGATCTTGCCGGTCTTGCCGACGTCCCAGACCACATCGGCGAGCACCGTGGTCTTCTCCTCCGCGGCGAACTTGTACGCCAGGGCACCGCGGGGCGAACTGGAGCGGGTGCCGGCCGCGGCGTAGGCGTCCCGGTCGGCCAGCCGCAGCACGGCACCGTCCAGGTCGTAGTCCAGGTCGTTGCGCTGCCGCTCGATCTCCGCGATCACGGCCTGCGCCGCGGCCGCGTCCGCGCAGTGCCGCATGTCGGCGACGGTGAACCCGATCGTGCGCAGCGCGCGCTCCAGGTCGGTCTCCGCGCCTTCGGGGTCGATGTCCAGGTCGAAGGCGAAGAACCGCAGGCGGCGACCGGCGACGGTGGCCGGGTCCTTGGCCCGCAGGGTGCCCGCGGCGGCGTTGCGCGGGTTGATCAGCGGCTTGTCCGGATGCTCGGTGTTGTAGGCGGCGAAGGTGGAGCGCAGCATGACCGCCTCGCCGCGCACCTCGACCCGGCCCGCCGCGCCGACCCGCTCCGGGATCCCGTCGGCAAGTACCCGCACCAGCATGGTCACGTCGTCGCCGGTCGTCCCGTCCCCGCGGGTGATCGCCCGCGCCAGCCGCCCGTCCTCGTAGACCAGTGCCAGCGACAGCCCGTCCAGCTTCGGCATCACCACCACCGGCTGGCCGGGAAAGCGCTCGAAGAACGCCTCCACCTGCTCGGGCCTGGTGGCTTTGTCCAGCGACAGCATCGGCCGCGAGTGCCGGATCGGCGCGTGCAGCACCGCGGGTGCACCCACCTGCTCCAGCGGGTTCGGGTCCGGTGCCAGCTCCGGGTTCGCCTCGATCAGGCCCCGCAGCTCGTCTTCGATCGCGTCGTACTCGGCGTCCGCCACCGTCGGCGAACCCCGGTAGTAGGCGTCGCGCAGCACTACGACCTGGTCAGCGAGTTCCTGGATGCGCTCCCGTGCGTTCACGGCAGCTGACGTTACCCGCGCTCACCGACAAACCGGTGCACCCGCGCGCTCTCGCATATTACCGGCCGGTAACATATCGTCGGCATATCGAAAACCGGATACGTGCTGGCAACACCGCACTCCCTTGACTGGGCGGCATGACCTACCGCGAACCAGCACGAACGGCGGCCCGCCGCGCCCGATCGCTGGCGCCATGGTCCTACTCGGCCGCCCCGGGAACGGGAATCACGATCTATGGATGCGGACCGGACGAGGCCGCCTTGTTCCGGGAGATGGCGCCTCGCTTCGGCGTCAGGCCGACCATCACGGAGGCAGCGGTATCCGAAGCCAATATCGAGCTGGCATCCGGAAATCGATGCATCAGCGTTGGTCATAAAACTCGGCTCACAGATAACATCCTTCTTGCCCTCGGCCAGGCAGGCGTAACGTATATCTCCACCAGAAGCATTGGCTACAACCACATCAATGTGGAGTACGCGGAAAGTATCGGCATCTCCGTCGAGAACGTCGCCTACTCACCCGACAGCGTGGCCGACTACACGCTGATGCTGATGTTGATGGCGGTGCGAAATGCCCGATCCATTGTCAGGCGCGCGGCCGTTCACGACTACAGGCTGACCGACGCGCCGGGAAAAGAACTGCGCGACCTGACTGTCGGGATAGTTGGCACCGGGCGCATTGGCGCGGCGGTCATGGACCGGCTGCGGGGCTTCGGCTGCCGCATACTGGCCCATGACACCCGCCCCGAAGCCGCCGCCGACTATGTTAGCCTCGATGAATTGTTGCAGCGGAGCGATATTGTCACGCTGCACACGCCACTCAACGCCGACACCCATCACCTCTTGAACCGTCAACGTATCGAGAAGATGAAGCGCAGCGCGTACATCGTCAATACCGGACGCGGTTCGCTCATCGACACCGAGGCCCTCGTGTCGGCACTGGAAAGCGGTGAACTGGGCGGCGCGGCGCTGGATGTACTCGAAGGAGAAGACGGAATATTCTACGCAGATTGCCGGAACAAACCCATCGAAAGCAGCCTGTTGCCGCGGTTGCAAGAACTGCCGAACGTGATCGTCAGCCCGCATACCGCCTATTACACGGACCACGCCCTGCGCGATGCTGTTGAAAACTCTATTGCCAACTGCCTGAACTTCGAAAGTAGAAAGCGGCACTGGATATGAAAATCGGAATTATATTCGGGGGCTGTTCCGAAGAACATCCCGTCTCCGTCAAGTCCGCACAAGAGGTCGCAAAGCACCTCGACCCCGACAAGTACGAGCCGTTCTGGATCGGGATTACGAAGAGCGGCGGCTGGCTGCTTTGCGACGGCCCTGACGGAGACTGGGAAAACGCCGCCGGTAGCCGTCCGGTCATGCTTTCGCCGGACCGGAACGTGCACGGATTGCTGGTCCTGGAGCAGGGACGATACGAAACGATCAGCCTGGACGTGGTGTTGCCCGTTCTGCACGGCAAGCTCGGCGAAGATGGTGCGACCCAAGGCTTGCTGGAGCACTCCGGCATCCCCTACGCGGGCTGCGACATCCAAAGTTCCGCCCTGTGCATGGACAAGTCCCTCGCTTACCTCGTCGTCGCCAACGCGGGAATCGCTACGCCGAATTTCTGGACCGTCACGGCGAACGAGAACATCGATCCCGACCAGCTCACCTATCCCGTCTTCGTGAAGCCGGCCCGTTCGGGGTCGTCCTTCGGCGTCAGCAAGGTGTCTCGCAAAGAAGAACTGCTCGATGCGGTGGAGACCGCGAGGCAGTACGACTCGAAGGTGCTGATCGAAGAGGCCGTCGTCGGCAGCGAGGTCGGCTGCGCCATCCTGGGGAACGAGCTGGACCTGATCGCGGGCGAGGTGGATCAGATCTCGTTATCTCACGGGTTCTTCAAGATCCACCAGGAGAGCAACCCGGAAAGCGGTTCCGAAAACTCGACGATAACCGTTCCCGCGGACATTCCAGCAGAGACCCGATCGCTCGTCCAGGAGACGGCGAAGGTCATCTACCGCGCCTTGGGGTGCCGGGGGCTGGCGCGGGTGGACATGTTCCTGAAGGAGGACGGCACGGTGGCCCTCAACGAGGTCAACACCTTTCCCGGCATGACCTCCTACAGCCGTTACCCGAGAATGATGACCGCCGCCGGCTTGCCGCCGGCCGAAGTGATCGACAGGATGGTGTCGTTGGCGTTGACCGGAAAATTCCAATGAAC
Source organism: Amycolatopsis nigrescens CSC17Ta-90 (assembly GCF_000384315.1). Taxonomy (GTDB): domain Bacteria; phylum Actinomycetota; class Actinomycetes; order Mycobacteriales; family Pseudonocardiaceae; genus Amycolatopsis; species Amycolatopsis nigrescens. The sequence goes on from NZ_ARVW01000001.1 coordinate 1,959,578, forward strand.
GACGATTTTGTCTTTGTCGACGAGCTGGTGCCCGGCATACGATGGGACGCCAAGTACGCCACCTGGGACAACTTCACCGGCAAACCCGTGGACGGCTACTTGGTAAATCGAGTTGTCGGCACGAGGACGTTGTGCGCAGCACTGGAAGCAGCGCGAGAAAAAGCCGCGTCCCTCGGCTTCGGCTTGCTCCTTTGGGATGGTTATCGCCCCCAACGCGCCGTGGACAGCTTTCTGCGCTGGTCGAAACAGCCGGAGGACGGCCAGACGAAGCTACGGCACTACCCCAACATCGACCGAGCCGAGATGTTCGAAAAAGGATATGTGGCAGCAAAGTCGGGCCACAGCCGGGGCAGCACCGTTGACCTGACGCTCTACCACTTGGCGACCGGCGAGCTCGCCCCCATGGGCGGCGACCACGACCTGATGGATCCGCTCTCACATCATGGCGCCAAGGGAATCACGCCAGTCGAAGCGAGTAACCGTCAGCACCTTAGCTACATCATGGAGGCCTGCGGTTTCAACCGGTACGACTGCGAGTGGTGGCATTACACGCTGAAAGACGAACCTTATCCGGACACCTATTTCGATTTTCCCATCACGAAGGTACTAATACATGCCTGAGATCCGTCCGGTACGTGCGGCCGACGCCCCGCGCCTCACCGGACTGCTGGCCCAGCTCGGGTACCCGAGCGAACTCGACGCGGTGACCAGCCGGCTGGCGGGCGTGCTGAATTCGGCCACCCAGCAGGTGCTGGTCTCCGTTTCGGCCGACGGCTCCCGCATCGACGGCTACCTAGGTGTCGAGCGGCGATTTCTGCTGGAAGAGGACGAACGCGTCGAGATCACCGGCCTGGTGGTCGATTCGGCGGCCCGCCGGTCCGGCCTCGGCCGCACTCTGGTGCAGGCCGGCGAACAGTGGGCAGTACAGCAGGGCCTGCACACGGTCGTGGTTCGTTCGAATGTCGTGCGCCCCGAATCCCACGCGTTCTATGCGGGAATCGGGTACCAGCGGACGACGACCTCGCATACCTACCGCAAGGAGGTCCGGGGCGTGTCCGGACCGGGGCAGGCGTGACGGCACCGCGCGTCGTGGTCGCCGGCGGCCATTCGGCCGGGCACATCGAGCCCACGATGAACTTCGCCGACGCGCTGCGCCGGCTGGAGCCAACCGCCGAGATCACCGCACTCGGCACCGTGCACGGCCTGGACACCACGCTCATCCCGGCCCGCGGCTACCCGCTCGAACTCGTCCCGCCGGTGCCGCTGCCGCGCGAACTGAACCGGGCCCTGCTGCAGACGCCGGGCAAGCTGCGCGACTCGGTGCTGGCGGCCGGGGCGGTGCTCGACCGCGTCCGGGCCGAGGTCGTGGTGGGCTTCGGCGGCTACGTGGCCGCGCCGGCCTACGTCGCCGCCCGCAGGCGTGGCCTGCCGATCGTCGTGCACGAGGCGAACGCCCGGCCCGGAGTGGCCAACCGGCTGGCGGCCCGGATGACCACGCACGTGTTCACCGCCTCGCCGGGTGTCCGGCTGGCGCACGCCACCGCCATCGGCATCCCGCTGCGGCCGGCGATCACCGGGCTCGACCGGCCCGCGCTGCGCGACGCCGCCCGGCAGCGGTTCGGCCTTCGATCCGACGGCCCAGTACTGATGGTGACCGGCGGTTCGCAGGGCGCCAAGGCGATCAACGCCGCGGTATCCGGCGCGGCCGCAGCGTTGCGGGCGGCCGGCGTGCAGGTACTGCACATCACCGGGCCGCAGCACGTGGTCGAGATGCCGGCCAGTAACCCCACCGACCCCGCCGACCCGCCCTACGTCGTCCTCCCCTACGTCGACGAGATGCAGTACGCCTACGCCGCGGCCGACTTCGCGATCTGCCGTTCGGGGGCGATGACGTGCGCCGAACTGGCCGCTGTCGGCCTGCCGGCCGCGTACGTCCCGCTGCCGCTGCGCGGCGGCGAGCAGCGGCTGAACGCCGAGCCGGTCGTCGCGGCCGGCGGGGCACTGCTCGTCGACAACGCCGGCCTCGACCCGGCCTGGATCGAGACCACCCTGATCCCGGTGCTCACCGATCACGGGCGGATCGCGGCGATGTCGGCCCGCGCGTCGGCGGCCGGTGCCCTTGACGCGGACGTCGTCCTGGCTCGGCACGTGCTCACCGTGGTCGCCGAGCGACGCTGATCGTCAGCCGCCGGGGTGCGGTGCCGCGGCGGGCAGTTGCACCGTGACGCGAAGTCCCCCGGCGGCCCGGCGGGTGAGGGAGAGGGTGCCGCCGTGTGCCTGGGTGATGCTCTTCACGATCGCCAGGCCGAGACCGACGCCCGCGTGGTGGTTCCGGATGCGGGTGGAGCCGCGCTGAAACGGCTCGGCAAGCGTGAAAACCAGCTGCGGCGTGAGCTTCTCGCCGGTGTTCTCGACAGAGAGCATGACGGACTCGGCGTGCACGGCGGTGCTCACCCAGACCGCCCCCTCCGCGGACAGGTTGTGCATGATCGCGTTGTGCACGAGGTTCGTGGTCAGCTGCAACAGGAGCGCTTGCGACCCGATGGTGGGGCTGATGTCGCCGGAGGTCTCGATGGTGACGCCGTGCTTTTCCGCGAGCGGGAGCAGTGTTTCGGTGGCTTCTTCCGCGATCAAGGACAGGTCGACCTGTTCTCGGCTGAAGGACCTTTGGTCGGCGCGGCTGAGCAGGAGCAATGCTTCGGTGAGGTCGATCGCCCTGGCGTTGACGGCGTGCAGGCGTTCGACGAGTTCGCCGGGGTTCCGGTTCGGATCGTTGCGGGCGACGTCGAGCAGGGTCTGCGAGATCGCCAGCGGGGTGCGCAGCTCGTGCGAGGCGTTGGCGGCGAACCTCCGCTGTTCGGCGACGTGTGCTTCGAGCCGGGCGAGCATCGTGTCGAAGGCGTCGGCGAGTTCGCGGAACTCGTCCTTGCGGCCTTCCAACTGGATCCGGTGGGAGAGCGATCCGTTCGCGGCCAGGCGGGTGGCATTGGTGAGGCGGGTCAGCGGCGCGAGCATGCTGCCGGCGAGGATCCAGCCGCCCAGCAGGCCGAAGATCAGCAGGACGGCCAGCACCGCGGCCACCTTCGGGCCGAAGGCGGCCAGCAGGTCGGAGCGGTCGGGTACGAACATCGGACCGGGCGCCCCTGGCGCATCGAGCGAGTCGCGCCGCGGGGTGACGATCACCTCGGGTACGTAACGCAGCAGGAACACCCACACCGTCGCGAGCAGCAGGGCGCCCGTGACCATGAGGAACCCCGCGTAGCTGAGGGTGAGTTTGAGGCGAACGCTCAGGCCAGGTGCCCTAGCCACGTTCATCGCCAGGGTCGATGCGGTACCCGACGCCGGGCACCGTGGCGATCACCCAGGGTTCGCCGAGCCGTTTGCGCAGTGCCGAGACCGTGATGCGCACGGCGTTGGTGAAGGGGTCCGCGTTCTCGTCCCAGGCCCGCTCCAGCAGGTCTTCGGCGCTGACGACACCGCCGTCGGCGGCGATCAGGACTTCGAGCACGGCGAACTGCTTCCTGGTCAGCGCGACATAGCGGCCGTCCCGGTAGACCTCGCGGCGGAACGGATCCAGCCGCAGGCCGGCGATCTCCCGCACCGGCGGCCGGTTGTGCGCGCGCCTGCGGTCGAGTGCTCTGAGCCTGAGCACGAGCTCTTGCAGCTCGAACGGCTTGGTGAGGTAGTCGTCCGCGCCGAGCCCGAACCCGGTGGCCTTGTCGTCTAGCCGGTCGGCGGCGGTCAGCATCAGGATCGGCATGCCGCTGCCGGAGGCGACGATGCTTTCGGCGATCTCGTCACCGGAGGGCCCGGGAATGTCGCGGTCGAGGACGGCGATGGCGTAGGCGTTGATGCTCAGCAGCTCCAGAGCGGTGTCGCCGTCACCGGCGATGTCGGCCGCGATCGCTTCCAGCCGCAACCCATCGCGAATGGCCTCTGCCATGTAGGGCTCGTCCTCGACGATCAGCACACGCATGCTCCCGATGCTACGAGCCGGTGCATATCGTCGGCATACCGGAAACCGGATACGTGCTGACAACACCACCTTGCCTTGGCTGGAGGCATGACCCGCAGTGAATCAGTACGAACAACAGCCCTGAATCGCATCCGGCAACGTGGTGCGCTTGGCGAAGCCGATGGCGCCGTCCCTGCCGGGGTGAAGGTCTTCGATGACGGGATTCCGGCCGTGGCCAATCTTGATCCGGCTCTTCTCGGTGCCCTGCGTCAGGCCGCGACCGATGCCGCGGCCGACGGGGTCGAGTTCTTCGTCAATAGCGGCTGGCGTTCCCCGGAATATCAGCATCAGATTCGGCGCAAAGCGGTTTCCAAGTACGGATCCGAAGAGGAGGCCGCCCGGTGGGTGGCCACCGCGGAAACGTCCGCGCACGTGCTGGGGGACGCGGTCGACATCGGATCCTCCGATGCCACGGCGTGGCTGTCGGAGCATGGCGCCAGGTACGGACTGTGCCAGATCTACCGCAACGAGCCATGGCACTACGAACTGCGCCCCGAGGCGATCGAGCATGGCTGCCCGCCCATGTATCCCGACCCCACGCACGATCCGAGAATGTGGCGTTGACCGGTCGAGCTCCCGGCCCGGATCGCGTACCTCCGGGCCGGGGTCCGGCCGCCGCTCAGCTCGTCATGGCGTCGAACATGCCCGCCTCGTAGGAACCCGCCGGGTTGCGCACGATCACGTTGAGCCGGTTGGCCGCGTTGATCAGGGCGACCTGGGAGACCAGCGCCGCGATCTGGTCGTCGTCGTAGTGCTTGCGCACCTGGGCCCAGGTCTCGTCGGACACTCCCTTGTGGTGATCGGCCAGCCGGGTGCCCTCCTCGGCCAGTGCCAGCGCGGCCCGCTCGGCCTCGGTGAACACGATGGCCTCGCGCCAGGTGGCGACCAGGTTGAGCCGGACCGCGGTCTCACCGGCGGCCGCGGCGTCCTTGGTGTGCATGTCGGTGCAGAAACCGCAGCCGTTGATCTGGCTGGCGCGCAGCGACACCAGCTCCTGGGTGGACTTCGGCAGTGTCGACTGGGCGATCACCATGCTGGTGTTGGCGAACCGCCTGCCGAACTTGGCCGCGAGCTCGTTCTCGAACAGGTTGAATCGGGCTTCCATGACTTCGTCCTCACTTGTGGTGTGGGGTGCTGCTGCACTGGACGAACACCAGATGCCGGCCACCCGAGCCCTGTGACAGCGCGGCTTCGTGACCAGTGGCACACCATCCCGGTGTCACAGAACGACGGGGCCCGGTGTCTGGTGGGGTGAGACAGCCGAGAGCGAAGGGGAGCCACCCATGGCCGGCCAGGACGACCGCCCGGACGCCGCCACCGAGGCGTTCCTCACCCACCGCAACCTGCTGTTCACGGTCGCGTACGAAATGCTCGGCTCGGCCGCCGACGCGGAGGACGTCCTCCAGGAGACCTGGCTGCGGTGGTCGGGCGTTGACCTCGGCACCGTGCAGAACCAGCGGGCCTACCTGGTCCGGATCACCACCCGCCAGGCGCTCGGCCGGCTGCGCACGCTCGGCCGCCGCAAGGAGTCCTACGTCGGCCCGTGGCTGCCCGAACCACTGCTCACCGCGCCCGACGTGGCCGAGGACGTCGAGCTGGCGGACAGCGTCTCGATGGCGGTGATGCTGGTGCTGGAGACGCTTCAGCCGACCGAGCGGGCGGTGTTCGTCCTGCGCGAGGTCTTCGCGCTCGGCTACGACGAGATCGCCGAAGCGGTCGGCAAGAGCACGGCCGCGGTCCGCCAGATCGCGCACCGCGCGCGCGAGCACGTCGCGGCACGCCGGCCGCGCGGGATCGTGTCCGCGGCCGAAACCCGGGACGCGCTCCAGGCGTTCCAGCGGGCTGTCGAAACGGGCGACCTGCAGCACCTGCTCGACATCCTCGCACCGGAGGTCGTGATGATGGGTGACGGCGGCGGAGTCGTGCAGGCCATCCCGAAACCCGTGGTGGGAGCCGACCGGGTCGCCCGCGTGCTGGCCACCGGGATGGCCACCCTCGTCGCCACCCGGTCACTGCACCCGGCAGAGGTCAACGGCTACCCGGCACTGATCTTCCGGCTGGACGGCGAGGTCGACACGGTCATGGCGGTGCGCCTCGACGACGGCCTCATCACCGGGCTCTACGCCGTGCGCAATCCCGAGAAGCTGTCGCGCATGGAGCGGGAAACCGCCCTGCGCCGCTGAGTTCGAGGCGTCCGACGAGCGCAGGGTCACCGAAGACGGTCACCCCGGCGATGCCGTCCCGGCGAACGTCGAGCACCGCGATGCCGAACGGTTCCCCGTGCAGGTACGCGGCGACGCCGGGCTGGCCGTTGACGGTCACGCGGTCCATCCGCCAGTCGCCAGGGTGACCTACCGATGCGGCGAATACCCGGGAACAGGCGGCCATGCCCGCGACCCACGCTCGGTTCGGCAGCAGCTCCAGCGTGGCATCCGCACGGAGCGCGGTGGTCAGGGCATTGACGTCCGCCGTCTCGAACGCGGTCACGTACGCGTCGAGCAACCGCCGCGCCTGCGGGGAGCTGGGCTCGACCACGTCGTCGAGGCCGAAGTCGACGTCGGCCAGCTTGGCACGGGCACGTTGCAGGCTGCTCTTCACCGCGGCGACGGACATTTCCAGCATCTCGGCGACCTCGGCGGCCGGGAACGCCAGCACGTCGCGCAGCAGCAGCACGGCCCGTTGGACGGGCGGCAGCGTCTGCATCGCGGCGATCAACGCCAGCCGCAGGTCGGCGCGGTCGCCGGGGAACGGCTCGAGCCACGTCTCCGGGGGCAGCACGTCCGGTTGACCGGCCAGGTCGTCGGTGGGTGCGCCGATACCCGATGGCAGGGCGCGCCGGCCGCGGTCCCGGGTGGCGTTGAGGCACACGTTCGTCGCGATGCGGTGCAGCCACGTCCGGACCGAAGACCGTTCTTCGAAGCCGTCCCAGGCGCGCCAGCCACGCAGGTAGGTCTCCTGGACCGCGTCCTCGGCCTCATGCCACGACCCGAGCATCCGATAGCTGTGCGCCAGCAGCTCGCCGCGCAGCGGGCCAGCCACCCGCTCGAAATCCGTCACCGGACCAGTGTCGACCGCAGCCACGATCCCGCCTCCCTGATCGCGTCATCGGCCACGGTCGTGCGACCGGCCGCCATCTGGAACGTGTGGACCTGGTCCGGGAATTCGTCGAGACGGACCTCGACGCCGGCGGCCCGCATCCGCTGCGCCAGCCGCCTGCTGTCGTCCAGCAGCGCCTCCTGGGCACCGACCTGAAAATAGGTCGGCGGCAGTCCCCGCGGATCGGCATCCGTCGGCGCCGCCAGCGGGTCATGCGGGTCCGCCCCGGCCAGGTAGCCGGCCGCCAGCCCGCGGACCAGCTCCCGGCTGAAGAACGGGTCGCTGCCCGTGTCGTAGGAGGTACCGTCGGCGTCGAGATCGGTCCATGCCGAGAGCAGCAGCAACGACACCGGCATCGGCAGATCTTCCTCCCTGGCACGTACCGCGAGGCCGAGCGCCAGCATCGCGCCGCAGGAGTCGCCGGCCACGCCGATCGGACCGGCTCCGCTGCCGAGCAGCCACCGGTAGGCCGCCGTCACGGTGTCGAGCTGACTGGGGAACACGTGCTCGGGCACGAGTCCGTATTCGACGGCGAACGTGCTCACTCCGGCAGCTCGTGCCAGGTGGCCGAACATCCGGCGATGAGTGGTCGCCGATCCGCTCACGAAGCCGCCTCCGTGGATCGCCAGTATCACCGGCCCGGCCGCGGCAGCCGGCGGACGCAGCCACAGGCCGGCCGGCGCGTCCACCGCCTCGACGTCAACGCCGTCCGGCTCGGTGGCCAGTGTCTCCCAGGCTGGGCCCTGCTCACCGCGTGCCTGCGCCTCCCACAGCTCGCGGTTGGGGTCCCTTGTCGTTCTGATCATGACGGATAGACCCCGGACGAGCCGGGAAGGAATCGGTTCAGGGGACGAGGTCGGCGAGCCGGGTGACTTCGTCGAGGTCGTCCGTGGCGGGCACGAAGATGATCTCGTCGACACCGAGGTCGGTGTACTCCGCGACGGACTGCTCGATCATCTCCCCGGTGGTGCAGAGCACCGCGTTGGTGGCGATCTCCTCGGGGGCCAGCCGGTAGAAGTCCTGGACGTTCGCCCGTCCGGCCTCGGTGTCGCCCAGTGCGAAGTAGGCGAGCACGACGAGTTTCGGGGCTCCCTGGCGGCCTGCCTCCCGCCAGGCTCGTCTCGCCGCCTCGAAGCTCGGCGCCGTCATGGCCGTCGGCAGCGAACCGCCGAGGTAGCCCTCGCCCCAGCGCACCATGCGGTGCAGCGTGCGGGCGGAGTACCCGCCGAACAGCAGGGGAACTTGCCGGGTCCCCGCCGGCACCGCCGGGTTCGGCCCGTTGCCGACCGGCTCGCCTCCCCAGACCTCGCGGTAGGTCGCCAGGTCGGATTCCAACCGCGCACCGCGACCGGGCAGCCCGTGCCCGGGCACGGTGAACTCGTCCTCGCGCGACCCGACCCCGACGCCGAGCGTGAGACGGCCGCCGGAGACACCGTCGATACCCGCGATTTCCTTGGCCAGCAAGGCGCCGGGCCACGCCGGGGCCAGCAGGACCGCGCTGAGCAGTCCGATCGTGCTGGTCGCTCCCGCCGCGGCCGCCAGCGCGACGGTGTCGCTCACGCCCGGGTACGCGTAGCGCCCGGTCGTGGCGAGGGTGGAGAACCCGGCTTCCTCAGCCCGCGCCGCCCAGCGTGGAATGGTTGACGCGGTGACGTTGCGTACCTGATTCGGAAGTCCGATGCCGATCTGCACAGCGATGCCTCTCTGCGGTTGGGTCAAGCCCGAGTCAGGGCTTGCCAGGAAGGGAGCGGAAGAACTCCCGGATGTCGGCGATGAGCACCTCCGGCGCCTGCAGGGCGGGGAAGTGCCCGCCCTGGTCGTACTCCCGCCAGCGCGTGACCACATTGGACAGTCGAGCCAGATCCTGAATAGCGTTGTCCCCGGGGAAGTTCGCCACCGCCGTCGGAACCCCCGATGGCGACGGCCTCCCCGCCGTCAGCTCGGCTCCGGCCTCGAAGTAGAGGCGTGCCGCCGAGCCCGCGGTCCTGGTCAGCCAGAAGATGGTGACGTTGGTCAGGATCGCGTCCCGGTCGACGGGGGTCTGCTTGGTCTGCGTGGGGTCGTAGTCGACGAACCACTCCAGGTTCCAGGCGAGCTGCCCGACCGGCGAATCGTTGAGCGCGTAGGCGATCGTCTGCGGGCGGGTGCTCATCTCGTGCAGGTAGCCCGAGCGCCCGTACCACCAGCGCTCGTGGTCGAGCCCGCGTTCGCGGTCCGCTTCGCTGAGCGGCTCGAGCTCATCGGGGGACATGGGCCAGGCGGCGAACGCCAACGCGTTGACGTGGACGCCGAGCACCCGTGCACCGGCAACCCGCCCCAGTTCGGGTGCGATGAGACTGCCGAAATCCCCGCCCTGGACCGCGTAGCGCTCGTACCCCAGGTTGCTCATCAGCTGAGCCCAGGCGCGGGCGGTGCGGTTGACGCCCCAGCCGCGCTCGTGGGTCGGGCCGGAGAAAGCGTAACCGGGCAGCGATGGGGCGACGACGTGAAAGGCGTCGGCCGGATCGCCGCCGTGTGCGCGGGGATCGGTCAGCGGTCCGAGGATCGCGTGGAAGTCGGCGATCGTGCTGGGCCACCCGTGCGTGATGATCAGCGGCGTCGCGTCCGGCTCGGGGGAACGGACGTGCAGGAAGTGGAGGTTCTGCCCGTCGAGCTCGACGGTGAACTGCGGGTGCGCGTTCAGCGCGGCCTCGTGCGCCCGCCAGTCGTAACCCGCACGCCAGTGGTCGGCCAGATCTCGCAGCCACGCCTTGTTGACGCCGTAGGACCAACCGGCCCCGGGCAGCTCGTCGGGCCAGCGGGTGCGGTCCAGTCGCTCCGCGAGGTCCACGAGATCTGATTCGGGGACGTCGATCCGGAATGGGCTGGGTGCGGACGGCATTCGGTTCTCCTCGGTTGTGCAGTGCGTGCGGCGTCAGGCCGTTGTTCGGGCGACGTTCTCGGCCAGCGCCTTGAGCCGCGGCAAGGTCTTCTCGATGCCCTCGGCATTCCAGCGGGGCCACGGCGTGCGCACGAGCAGTCCGCGCACCGGCGAGGTGGACAGATCGCAGGTCTCGATCACCCGCGTGCCGCCGTCGACCTCTTCGAGTTCGTAGCGCCAGCGGTGCTTGCCGGGGTGGCACCACGCGATGCGCCGATCCGCCTCGAACTCGACGACCGTGTTGACGATCCGGTAGTGCACGCCGAACAGCTTCATGGCTGTTTTGAAGGTGTCGCCCATGCCCAGCCGGTCCGGTCCCGAGACCGTGTTCTGCACGGTGCCCGAACCGTCGAATTCGGCGTGGCGGTGGGGATTGGCGAGCACCGAGAACACCGCGGACGGCGGTGCGGCGATGACGATGTCACGCGAGATCCGGAGTGGACGGGGTGCGGAAGGCATTCGGTTCTCCTGGTTCGCCTGTTGCGGGCCGAAGCGCCACATGACAGTATTCTGTCATGTCCGACAAGCTAGCGATACGACAGCATGCTGTCAAGAGTGGAGATCAAGCCTGCGATGCCTACGCCGCACTGATCGACCAGGTCGGCAGGCTCGCCAACGTCGTCGAGGCGATCGGCAACGGCATCGCCCGACCCACCGGCCAGAGCCTGGCGCGCTGGCAGGTCCTCGCCGAGGTCGAAGACGAAGCTGCCCCGGTCGGGGCCATCGCCTGCCAGCTCGGCCACACGCGCCAGAGCGTCCAGCGCGTCGCGGACCTCCTCGTCGAGGACGAACTCGCCCGCTATCGGCCCAACCCCGCGCACCAGCGGGCCAAGCTGCTCGAAGTCACCCCGACCGGTCGCACCGCACTGCGCAGGATGCAGGCGGCCTACACCCAGCTGGCGCTGCGCACCACCGAAGGGCTCGACTCGGAAAGGCTCGACCTCGCCCGCGAGACCCTCGGCGAACTGCAGCGCCGCCTCGAATCCGAACTGCCCTGACCCCACCGCGGCATATTCGATTGTCCGGTTGATCGCGTGTTGTCCAGAATGTGCCGGATGAGATCGGTGATCGTGGTGGGAGCGGGCCAGTCCGGGATCGCGGCGGCCGGGGCGCTGCTGGCCAGTGGGCTGCGGCCGGTGGTGCTGGAGGCGGGCCAGGACACCGCCGGGTCGTGGCCGCGCTACTACGACAGCCTGCGACTGTTCACCCCGGCGCACTTCAACACGTTGCCAGGGCTGCCTTTTCCCGGCGACCCGGAGCGCTACCCGACCCGTGACGAGGTGGCCGACTACCTGCGTGCCCGCGCCGCGGCCCTGGACTGCGCGATGCACACCGGCCAGCGGGTCGTCACGGTCACCCGCACCGCAGGGGGCTACCTGGCGCGGACCGAGCAGGGTGCCGAGTTCACCGGCGCGGCCGTGGTCGCCGCCACCGGGAGCTTCGACTCGCCCCACCGCCCCGAACTGCCCGGCCTGGCCGGCTACACCGGAACGGTGCTGCACGCGGCCGACTACCACCGCCCCGCGCCGTTCGCCGGTCAGCGGGTGGTCGTGGTGGGATCGGGCAACTCGGCCGTGCAGATCGCGGTGGAGCTGGCCGAGCACGCGCGGGTCAGCCTGGCCAGTCGTACCCCGGTCCGGTACGCCACCAGCGAACCGGTGCCCGGCGGGTCCCGGTTCTGGTCGGTGCTGGCCGCCGCGTCCCGCATTCCGGCGGGGCCCCTGTTCGGCCACGGCAGCGTGCCGGTGCTCGACACCGGCGGCTACCGCGCCGCGATCGAAGCCGGCCGCCCCGACCGCAGGGAGCTCTTCACCGGTGCGCGCGACAGTTCCCTGCGGTGGCCGACCGGAGACGCCGAGCACGTCGACACGGTCATCCTCGCCACCGGGTACCGCCCCGCACTCGACTACCTCCGCCCGCTCGGGGTGCTCGACGAGACCGGGCTGCCCGAACAGCGGTTCGGTCTGTCCCGGACCCAGCGCGGGCTCGCCTACCTCGGCCTGGAGTACCAGCGCACGATCCTGTCCGCCACCCTGCACGGCGTCGGCCGGGACGCCGGCCACATCGCCCGCACGCTCGCAGCCCGGATGACCCGCGCGGCGCGGCGGCCGCGTTACTGACCCGACGGGATCGTGGCGTCAGCTCAGGGCCTTGCCCAGCAGCCGGGTGAAGTCGCCGGGCTCGTTGACGCTGAACCGGATGTGCCGCGCTGAGAGCACGCCGTCCTTGGCCTGGAAGGGATACGACCGCACCAGGTCGATCACGACGTTCGTCTGCGAGGTCACCGAACAGGCCAGGGTCTCCTGCTCGTCCGCCACTCCGCGGATTCCATAACCACCGGCGGCCCGCTCGTCCCGGCGGACAGCCTCGATCGCGGTGAGCGGGATGGCTACGTCGCCGAAGGTGCCGGTTCGCAGCAGCAGGGACCGGTCGTCCAGCAGGTGCGGGTGGATTCGCCAGCAGGCGGCGAGTCCTAAATAGACTCCGACGACCAGCACCTCCACGACCAGGTGCACGAGCTGCCACACCCCGGGCAGCAGCCTCCCCACCAGCGGCGTCACCAGCACCTCCATCGCCGCGAACACGATCATCGCCCGCTGCGGATCCGCGGTGTGCAGGATGGCCGTGCCCGTCCGGTCGGCACCCTTGAACCGGGCCAGCACCCACCGCACCAGCGAACCGCCGACCAACGTCACCATCGGTTTCGCGCGCGGCCGCACCACCGGACCTGACTCGATGACTGGTTCGACCACTTATCCCCCCTGACCAAATCATATCCAAGATCACGGTAGGAGGGCGCCGCGGAGAGTATCGCGTAGCCAGCGCTGCGCCGGGTCGGCGTCGAGCCGGGCGTGCCAGAGCAAGCGCACGTCGATTTCCGGGAGGGCGGCGGCGATCGGGAACCAGCGGATGCCGAGCGCCGGGCCGTGCTGTTCGGCGAGGCGTTGCGGGACGAGTCCGACGTAATTGCTCGAAGCGACCAGCAGCGCGGCGACGGCGTGGCTGGGAACGACGGCGGCGACCTGGCGTTGCAGGCCCGCGGCGTCGAGCGCATCGTCGAGCGGCCCGCGTGCGCGTCCGCGGCGGGAGGCCGAGACGTGCGGATGCTGGCACAGTTGCGCCAAAGTCGGGCGGCGGCGCCGGCCCAGCGGGCTGTCGGCACGGACGATGCCGACGATTCGTTCGCGGTACAGCGGCGCTGTCCGGATGTCGGGAGCCGCGATGTCGCCGGCACCGATGTCCAGATCGACCGAGCCGTCACGAAGGGCTTCGACGCTTTCGCTGCCTTCGGCGACGAAGCGCAGAACCACGCCAGGGGCGATCGAAGTGGCTTCGACCGCCGCGGTCACCAGCGTGGTGGCCAGGCCGTCGTTGATGCGAATCGTGAAGGTGCGCTTGAGCTCGGCGGCGGTGACTTCGCGGTCCGCGCTGATCAATGCGGACGCTTCGTCGAGCAGCGACCGCACCCGCGGGGCGGTTCGCAGCGCGAAGGGGGTGGGAGCCATGCCGCGGCCGGCGCGTACCAGGATCGGGTCGTCCATCGCCCCGCCGCAACCGGCCGAGGGCCCGGCTGGTTGCGGGGATGGACAGATGCAGGCGCTCGGACGCCGCGGTGACGCTGCCTTCTTGGAGCAGCGCGTCGAACACGCGCAGGAGGTTCAGGTCGATCTGGTCAGCCATAGTTGCATTCTACGCAAATAGCTATTGCCTAAGTTGCGTGGCACGCAGGGTATCGACCTCCTTAACGTCGTGGTCATGCCATTGAACGTCCTGATCCGCGGGCACGCCCCGGCGTCGCGAGACCGGCCGGTCTCGCAGCGCGGCCTGCTCGCCGTCATGTGTGCCTGCGTCGCCCTCGTCGTCGGGATGGTCGCCGCGGTCAACCTCGCCGTCCCGATGCTGGCCGCGAGCGCGCTGCACCCGTCCGCGTCGGCACTGGTCTGGATCGTGGACACCTACGTGATCTTCTTCGCCTGCCTGGTGATCCCCGGCGGCGCCGCGGGCGATCGCTTCGGGCGCAAGGGGGTGCTGCTGGCCGGCCTGGTGCTGTTCGCGGCGGGCGCGCTGATGTCGGCGGTGGCACCGAACGTGCCCGTGCTGCTGGCCGGCAGGGCGATCACGGGTGCCGGTGCCGCCGCGGTGCTGCCCAACACGCTCGCCGTGCTGCTGCACGCCGTCCCCGCCGAACGCAGGGGTGCGACGATCGCGACCTGGGCATCGATGACCGGGATCGGCGGGGTCGTCGGCAACGTGGGCGGCGGGGCGGTCCTGTCCGGCGGATCGTGGCGCTGGCTGCTCGCCGCCGCCGTGCCGATTTCGCTGATCCTCGCCGCGCTCGTGGCCCGTACCGCGCCGGTGTCGCCGCGCCACGACCGCCGCCTCGACTGGCTCGGCGCGGGGTTGCTCGTCGGCGCGTCGGTCGCGCTGCTGCTCGGCATCGTCGAAGGCCCGGAAGCGGGCTGGGGCAGCGCGGTCGTGGTCGGCGGCTTCGTCTGCTCCGCGGTGCTGTTCGCGGTGTGGACGCTGGTCGAGCTGAAGGTCGAGCACCCGCTGCTCGATCCCCGGTTGTTCCGCATCGCGGGCCTGCGCAGCGCCTGCCTCGGCATGACCGCGGTCTTCTTCGGCATGTTCGCGCTGTTCTACGTCAACGCGTCGTTCCTCCAGTACGGCAAGGGATTCAGCGTGCTGTGGACCGGTCTCGGGCTCATCCCGCTGACGGTTCCGCTGCTCTTCGGCGGACGGCACGTCGGTCACCTGAAAGAGCGCATCGGCCTCGACGCCACCATCGCGCTGGCGTTCCTGTTCGTCGGCGCTGGACTGCTCGGACTGTCCACAAGCGACACGCAGACCCCGTACGCCGGATACGCCGCCTGGCTCGTCGTGACCGGAATCGGCGTGACACTCGCCTTACCGACGCTCTCCGGGGTCATCGCGGGCTCGCTGCCGCCGGCCAAGGCCGGGGTCGGCACCGGGCTGCAGGCCACCACCCGCGAGTTCGGCAGCGCACTCGGGGTCGCCGTGATCGGCACGGTGTTCACCGCGCAGTTCGTCGCCGCGCTCCCGCCGGACATCCGCGCCGGCCAAGATCCGCACACCGTCGCACAGGCACTCGCCACGACCACGCCCGGCCGCGCCCACGACGTCATCGCCGCGTTCGTCTCGGGCACGGACACCGGGCTGCGGGTGATCGGCGTGACCGTGCTGGTACTCGGTGCGCTCGTGGTCCTGCAGTCGCTGCTGACAAATCACCGGAAAGGGAAAGACAATGCCTGAAGAGACCTTTGAACCCGGCGTGACGGCTTTCATGCTGGTGAAGACCACACCCGAGTGGCTCGGCCTGTCGGTCGAGGAGCGGGTGGCGGTGTTCAAGACCGAGATCCTCCCGGCGATCACGGACAAGGCGAAGGGCGTCCGGTCCCGCTTCTTCGACACGGAGTTCTACTCGGCCCGCGTGACCGACGTGTGGGTGTGGGAAGCCCGCGATCATCAGGCGTACCAGCTCCTCGTCGAGGCGCTGCGTGAGACCTCCTTCTGGGATCGCTACTTCGAGGTGGTCGAGCTTCTGGTCGGGGTCGAGAACGCCTACGCCACGAACTACGGCATGGACACCTACGCCACCATCAACGTGTAGGACCTGGCGGGTTCAGCCGCCGAACACGACGTCCGAGCAGGAGTAGAACGCCTCGGCGCTGTCGGGCAGATGCCGTTGCCAGATGGCGTAGATCAGGTGCCGGCCGGTCTTCCCGGCTGGCAGCTGCGCGTTGAGCAGGTAGTCGCCACCGGAAGTCGGCGGGTTGAGCTGCTGGTAGAACGGCTTCGCGTCCAGATCGGACCATTTCAGCGGCTGCGTGGGGTCGTAACCGTCCCTGGTCAGGTACAGCTCGAAGGTGCCGGGGTGCGGGGCGGTGTACTTGTAGCGCAGGGTGTAGCTGCCGCCGCTGGGCAGGTTGGTCGCCCGCCAGTCGGCCCGCGGGAGGTCGAAGCCCTTGTACTTGTCGCGTCCGGCGCTGCACAGCTTGCCGTCCGGGATGATTTCGCGGTGCCTGCCGTTCGCGTTCGGCTGGTTCACCTCGTCCCAGTCGTAGACCGGCCAGCTCTCGCCGACCTCGACGGCCGCCTTGCACGCAGCGGACCGCGGCTCCTCCGGTCCTTCCTGCAGGCAGTTGTAGATCCTGCTGACCGGGTTTCCCATCGAACCGTGCGCGTAGGCGGTGCTGGTGGTGACGGTGGTGAGCAGCAGCGGCAGCAGGCAGAACGCGCCGGCCACCACCCCCACTCTGCGAAGCAGGGTCATTGCCGTCTCCCTTGACGATCGTCGAACGCACCTCATGAATGGACTAGACCTATTCTCTGCGGTCCGGTTCAGCCCCGGTAGGTTCGTTCGGCCGGTATCGGCTCGCGTTATGCACCAAGTGGGTGAGAACGAGCCGGCACAGTCCTAAGAGGACTCCCAGCCCCGCTCGACCGAGACCCGGCAGCTTTCGGGCCGGTCCCCGGCACTGACGAGCAGCGCGGTCAGCATCGGGCCACCGTGCTCGAGCGTCTGGCGCGGCAGCGGGCCGGTGGCGACGAGGGAGACCAGCCCATGGCCGATGGCCCAGCTCTGGGTCGCCAGTTCCAGCGGGTCGACGTCGGCGCGGAAGCGCTTGACCTTCTTCCCCCGCGCGACGGCTTGGACCAGGTACTCGAGGGTGCCGTCGGCAGCCTTGGCGTCTTCGAGGTCGAAGTTCGCGTCGAACATGACCCGGTACAGGTCGGGATGCTCCAGCGCGTGCTGGAAGTAGGCAGCGACCAGTGCGGCCAGGTCGCGGACCGGATCCGCGGACGTGGTCACCGTCGCGAACCTGGCCCCGAGGCGGGTGAAACCTTCCTGCCGCAACGCCTTCCACACGCCGTCCATGCCGCCGAAGTAGGTGTAGACGGCCATCGTCGACACGCAGGTCCCGGCCACCAGCGAGCGCAGGGTGATGGGCTCGCGCGTGCGGAGCATCTGCGCGGCCCGTTCGATGAGCAGGGTGCGAACCGCCGGATCCTTCGGCCTCGCCATGACACCACGATACATAGCATTTCAACGCTATAGTATTGGCAGACCGCTCACGACAAGGAGTCAGCATGGCCATCACCCTGGTTAACCCCGAAGGACTGCCGAAGATCGACCTCTACCGGCAGGTGTCGGTCGCCACCGGGTCGAAGCTGGTGTTCATCGCCGGCCAGGTCGCCCGCGACGCCGAGGGCGGCAAGGTCGGCGAAGGCGACTTCGCCGCCCAGGTCGAGCAGTGCTACCTCAACGTCGCCACCGCGCTGGCCGAGGTTGGCGGCTCCTTCGACAACGTGGCGAAACTGACCGTGTACCTGGTCGACTGGACGCCCGACAAGATGCCCCTGTTCCTGGACGGGGTCGCCAGGGCGTCGGCGAAGCTGGGCGTCACCCCGCTCCCGCCGTTCACCGGGATCGGCGTAGTCGCACTGGCCGAGCCCGACCTCATGATCGAGGTGGAGGCCACCGCGGTCCTGGACTGAGTCCGGCGGTCGGACACGCCGCGCAGAATTCCGGACATCGGCCCCACGGCCGGGCCGGTGCCCGGTGATGCTGGCGATCATGGCTGCTGACCCGTCCAACACGTTTCTCATCCGCGGCGCCCGGATCTTCGACGGGGTCCGGGTGACCGGCACCGGCTCGGTGCTGGTGGTCGACGGCCGGATCGCCGCGATCGGCCGGGCCGCCGCACCACCCGGAACTCCGGTGCACGACGGGCGCGGCAAGACCGTGCTACCCGGCCTGATCGACGGGCACCGGCACTCCGAGCCGTACACCGCGGGCGACCTCCGCGACGCGCTGCGCCTCGGCGTCACCACCGAACTGGACCTGCACGGCGAGCCCGAAGTGATCGCCGCGGCCAGGCGGCGGCGCGAGTCGCTGGGCCGTACCGACCTGGCGGACCTGTGGTCGGCCGGCTGGGGCGTCAAGGTGCCGGGCGGGCTTCCCGAGGACGACCCCGAGTTGCCGGTAACGCCGAAGCTGGGCACCGAGGACGACCCGGACCAGTTCGTCGCCGACCGGTTCCGGGAAGGATCCGACTACCTCAAGGTCTTCTACGAGAACGGCGAGATCTTCGGCCTGCCGTCGCCGACCCTGACTCCCGGACAGCTCCACGCGGTCATCGCGGCCGCGCACCGCCGCGGGCGGATGGCGATCGTGCACGCCACCGAACTCGAGCAGGCCAAGACCGCGGTGCACGCCGGGGCCGACGGCCTGGCCCACATGTTCCTCAACCCGGTCGACGACGCGTTCATCCAGGCCATCCGCCGCGGCGGCGCCTTCATCACCACGACCCTGTCCACTTTCGACTGCGGCCTCGGCGCCGAGGAGTTGCTGAACGACGCGCGGGTTCGGCCGTACCTGTCCGCCGCGCAGCTCGCGGCGCTGAAGAACACGCCCAACTGCCCACCGGGCCAGCCCGAGGGCGAACTGGCGAACCTGCGCCGGCTGCACGCGGCCGGGGTGCCGATCATCGCGGGCACCGACGCGGGCGTCGGCTCCTGCGCGCACGGCGCCACCATGCTGGCCGAACTCTGCTACCTCGTGCGCGCGGGCATGTCCCCGGCACAGGCACTGACCGCGGCCACCGCCACCCCTGCCGAGAAATACCGGCTCACCGACCGGGGCCGCATCGCCACCGGGCTCCGCGCGGACCTGCTGCTGGTCAACGGAAACCCGGCCGAGGACGTCACCGCGCTGCGGGAGATCTCGGCGATCTGGAAGAACGGCCACCCCGTCGACCGCACCCCGGACCCATCCACTGGCACGGCTACCGTTGGCCAGCAGTAGCGCTCCAGGCCCGGCCCAACCAGCAGGAGGAAACGCATGAGCGACCTGCAGGCAGTGATCACCGGTGGTTCGTCCGGGCTCGGTCTCGAACTGGCCGTCCGCCTCGCGTCCCGGGGCACGCACACCACGCTCGTGGCACGTGACCCCGAACGGCTCGAAGAAGCCGCGGCCACCGTCCGCAAGGCCGCGCGGTCGGCCGAGGTGCGCACGAGCGCGGTCGATGTCAGCGACCGCGCCGCACTGGCACGCGCGTTCGCCGGGATCACCGCCGAGGCCGGCGGCATCGACCTGCTGATCAACTCCGCCGGTATCGCGCGCGAGGGTTACTTCGAGCACCTCGCGGCCGCGGACTTCCGCGAGGTGATGGACGTCAACTTCTTCGGCGTGTACAACGCCGTCCGGGCCGCACTCCCCGAGCTGAAGGCCCGTCGCGGACGCATCGTGAACATCGCCTCGGTGGCGGGCCTCATCGGCGCCTTCGGGTATACGCCGTACTGCGCGGCGAAGCACGCGCTCGTCGGGTTCTCCGAGGCGCTGCGCCACGAACTGCGGCCGCAGGGCGTCCGCGTCCAGCTGGTCTGCCCCGGCGAGTTCGACTCGCCGATGGTGGAAGCGCTCAACCGGTCCCGGACGCCGGAGAACCGGGCGCACGCGTCGCTCCTCCCGAAACTCGGCCTCGACCAGGTCGCCAGGGAAACGCTCCGCGGCATCGACCGCGACCGCGACCTCATCATCCCCGGCGCGCGAACGCGCCTTCTGGTCACCGCACAGCGGTTCTTCCCCGGCATCGGGCGGCGCATCGCCGGCCACCGGATCGGTACCGTCTACAGAGGTCCCGAACACGACCCCCGACCAGGAGAAGCTCCATGACCGACGACCCATCGCCACGCTCTCGCCGCTATCGGGGGCAGAACGCGAGCGAGCGGCAGGCCGACCGGCGGGTGCGGCTGCTGGCCGCCGGGTTGGAACTGTTCGGCACGGCCGGGTACGCGGCGGTGTCGGTGAAGCAGGTGTGCGTGCAGGCGGGGCTGACCGAGCGGTACTTCTACGAGTCGTTCACCGACCGCGAGGACCTGCTGACCGCCGTCTACGACGAGCAGATCAACCTGGTCCGCCACGCCACCCTCACCGCGCTGACCACCTCGGAGCCGACCGTCCGGGCACTGGCCACGGCCGGGGTCGGCACGTTCGTCCGCACCGTCGCCGATGATCCGCGGCGGGCGCGGGTGATCTTCATCGAGGTGGTCGGGGTCAGCCCGGCGCTCGAGCTGCGGCGGCGCGGAGTCATGCGCGAGTTCGCCCAGGTCATCGTCGGCATCGCGGGCGGGCAACTGGGCACCCAGCCCGGGGAGCGGCTGTCGCTGGCCGCGATGATCTTCGCCGGCGGGCTCACCGAGGTGCTGGTCGACTGGGCACTCGGCGACCAGGCGGTCGCGATCGAACAGATCACCGCCGTCGCCGTCACCCTGCTCGATCGCACGTTCGAGGTCTTCCGCGACGAACTCGACGGCTCCGAAGCCTGACCGCTTCTCCTTTGAAGAATGATACGAAATGGATGACTATTGGCCTTCGAAAGCCATGGTTGACGATAAAGATCATCGAACAGACATGACAGATTGTCAAGATGGTTCCCGCGATTGATGGAGCCGCCAAGAATGACTCACTTCGGATCCAATGCGTGCACAGTGGACCAGTACTCCGGTGAGCATTTCCGGCAACCCTGAGCGCAGATGCCAACGAACGCCGGCCATCCTCGTACCTTGGTGCCATTTTTTCGCACACCGGCGCGCAAGCTTGACAAGTTCGATCCCGCTGCTCAAAACTCACCTGCGAAAGCCGAGTTGGATATCTTTACTCTCCTTGTCCTAAGTACGTTCGAAAGTGACACTCAACGGAGATGAACATGCGGTTATCCGGTCGCCATCGCATCGGAAGAACAACGTCAGCCTCGCTGGCCGCCGTGCTCACCGCCGCGGTCGCGCTGACCGTCGGTGCCTCCTCCGCGCAAGCGGACGAGGCGTTCTACACCCCGCCCTCGCCGCTGCCCGCCGGGCAGAACGGGGATGTGATCAAGTCCCAGGCGTCCAAATTGGACAATGCCAAGGCCACCCGCATCATGTACCTGACGCGGGACAGCAAGGACAAGCAGATCCCGGTGACCGGCACGGTGGCCGTGCCGAACACCCCGTGGGCCGGGCCAGGACCGCGGCCGATCGTGGCCTACCCCGTGTTCACCGCCGGCCTCGGCGACCAGTGCGCGCCGTCGAAGACGATCGCCGGTGAAGGTGGCGGCGACGTTGCCGGCGCCTTCCAGGTGATGTTCATCAACGCCTTGCTGCAGAAGGGTTTCGCGGTAGCGCAGACCGACTACGAAGGTCTTGGCACCCCCGGGGACCACACCTACGTGATGCGCCGCGCGGAGGCGCACGCCACGCTCGACGTGATCCGCGCGGCCCAGCGGCTGCCCGAATCGGGGTTGTCCAAGGACTCGCCGGTCGGCATCGCCGGCTACTCCCAGGGTGGTGGCGCCTCTGCCGCCGCCGCGGAGCTGGCACCCGAGTACGCCCCCGAGCTCAACCTGAAGGGCGCCTACGCGGGCGCACCGCCGGCCGACCTCGGCGTGCTCGCGAAGAGCCTGGACGGTGCCTACGCCGTCGGATTCCTCGGTTACGCGCTGGTCGGCATCAACGCCGCCTACCCCGAGACGAAGATCGCGACGGACCTGGCCAACGAAGAGGGCAAGAAGGTGTTCGAGGAGGCCCGCAAGACCTGCACCATGGGTGCGATCCTCCAGTTCCCCTTCAAGCAGACCAAAACGCTGACCAAGGACGGCAGGCCGGTGTCGGACTACCTCGGCGAGGAGCCCTTCAAGTCGGTGGTCGCAGACCAGAAGATCGGCAACCTCAAGCCCACCGCCCCGGTGCAGGTCGAGCACAGCCCGGTTGACGACATCGTGCCTTACGGGCAGGGCAAGCAGATGGCCAAGGACTGGTGCGGCAAGGGCGCGAACGTCGAGTTCAAGGATCTCATCTCCTTCTCGCCGGTCTTCTCCCACGCCATCGCCGCCCCGATCGCCTCTGGCAACGCCGCAAACTGGCTGGCCGACCGCTTCGCCGGCAAGCCGGCCACCAGCAACTGCGGAAAGTTCTGACTCCGCGCCGGTGGTCACGATCTCCACGCCGGAGGACCCGCCGGGGCGACAGCCCGGACTCCTAGCGTCCCGGGCTGGTCCCTGAGTCCACCTCGGCGGCCCCTCGCGTGGAAAGGTGCGGTCCGGAAGCGAACTCGCTTCCGGACCGCATCATTGTGCGACCCCATTGCGCGACCCCGACCCGCCCGTGCGGAAGGAAACCCATGACCGAGCCGAGGCGGGTCTTCGTCACCGGCGCGCTGGGCTTCATCGGCCGGACCGTCCTGGAGCGCTACCGGGCCGCGGGCGCCGAGGTCCGCGGCGTCGACGTGCTGGCCGATCCCGGACTGGACGTGGTCGCCGGTGACATCGCCGAGGCCGGGGACTGGCAGCGGCACGCGGCCGGTGCCGACGTGGTCGTGCACACCGCGGCGATGGTGTCGATGCGTTCGGGCATGGACGCGTTCTGGCGCGTCAACACCCTCGGCACCCGGCGGGTGCTCGACGCGGCGATCCGAGGTGGAGCGTCCCGGATCGTGCACCTGTCCTCGGTCACCGTTTTCGGCAACGACTTTCCCGACCAGGTCACCGAGGACCATCCGGTCCGGCCCGGCGGAGTCCCCTACGTGGACACCAAGATCGCCGGTGAGCAGGTGGTCCTGCAGGCGCACGCGGAGGGCAAGATCTCCGCCACCATCATCAGACCGGGCGACGTCTACGGCCCCGGCTCCAAACCCTGGACGCTGATCCCGGTGCACCAGCTGCGCCGGCGGCAGCTCATCCTTCCCGCACACGGCAACGGGATCTTCAGCCCGGTCTACATCGACAACCTCGTCGACGGCCTCACCGCCGCGGCGAGCTCGGCGGCGACCGCCGGCCAGGTGCTGACCATCAGCGACGGCATCGGCGTCACCACGAGCGAGTTCTTCGACCACTACGCCGGCATGCTCGGCCGGCGCCGAGTACCGACCGCGCCGACTCGCATCGTGTCCAGCCTGGCCGGAATCCTCGAACGCACGGGCCGGCTTCGCGGAATTGACGTCGAAACCACCCCGAACGCGGTGCACTACCTGGCCCGCACCGGCACCTACGCCATCGGCAAGGCCACCAGCCTGCTCGGCTACCGGCCGGCGATCGACCTCGCCGAGGGCATGGACCGGACCCGCGCCTGGCTCAACAGCAACGGCCACCTCGGCCAGTGACGATAAAGGCATGCGCTTTTCCCTCTTTCGTGTTTGTCCTCTGGCGGTTTTTGTCGGGGTTCGGCGGTATTATGGAGGTACATTCGAAACTACGGGGGTTCGCATGTTGTATGTTGATTTCAGTATGTTACCGCCGGATTGGTTGTCGTCGATGAATGCGGCGTCGATTGAGCAGCTCGATGTGTCGCAGGCGGTGGGTGTAGTGATCTCGGCTCGGCGGGCGATCTGTCGCATGCAGGCGGTGCAAGCCCGCGCGATCGCGCAGGTCAGCCGGGCCCGTGGTGGTGCGCGGTGGGTCGCCGACGAGCTGGCGCCGGAGCTGCGGCTGTCCCGTGAAACGACCGCGACCCGAGTGGCCTTGGCGAAAGCGCTGGTGTCCCGGATGCCGTGTTTGCTGGCGGCGATGACCGAGGGCGAGTTGGATATCGAAAAGGCGCGTCAAGCCTTTGATGGCGTGGCGGTATTGTCGGACGATTTAGCCCGTCAGGCGGATGAGATTCTGTCGGCGCGGATCGGTGAAAAGAATCCCAGCAACTGGAGGAAAACGGTCACTCGCGTTGTCGCGGCCCTCGATCCCGAAGGCCAGCAGGCGCGGGCTGAAGCCCGCAGGAAGCAGCGGCGGGTCGAGTTGCACCACGAGCCTGATGCGATGGCCTCACTCTGGGCGTATCTCCCGGTCGAGATCGCGACCGCCGTGTATGCCCGGATCGACATGTTGGCGCGGAAGCTTCGTGGTGGCGATGAGGTTCGCACGCTGGACCAGCTTCGAGCTGATGTGCTGGCGGAATTGCTCCTCGGTAAGGGTTGGGAAGGCTTGGCGGCCCAGGTGTTCATCCATATCCCGCTCGACACCGCCCTCGGTATCCGCGACGACGGCTGCGAACTGGTCGGCCACGGCCCGATCCCCGGTGAGATCGGGCGCCAGATCATGAACCAACCCGGTTCGGTGTGGCGGAAAGTCCTGACCGATCCCGTATCAGGCACTGTCCGGGATATCGGCCGCACCCGCTACCGACCACCGGCGGACTTGGCCGAACTAGTCCGGGTCCGCGACCGCACCTGCCGGGCACCGGGCTGCAACCGCCCCGCGCAACGCTGCGACGCGGACCATTGCACGGCGTGGTCAGACAATGGGGACACCTGTGAGCACAACCTGTGCTGCCTGTGCCGCCACCACCACGGCTTGAAAGACGAGCCCGGCTGGGCCTTCGAGTTCGACCCAAGAACGGCCGATCTCACGGTCACCACCCCCACCGGCCGCACCTACTCGACCAAACCGGAGCCACTGCTCGATCCGCCGCCTCCGAAGATCGCCGACGAACCGCCACCCTTCTAGCCATCCGGCCGTACCCGGCATCCACGCCCTCACCCCACCAGCCCGCGTCGGACGTGAGTAGCCACTCCCCTCGCGGTCGACATCGTCTGTGGGCGGGAGTCGACGCCAACGGCAAACTCGCCGACCGGACTGGCCAACTCGGCGACGCCACAGGTCACCCGCCAGCCGTACCCGACCCCAACCCCCTCACCCCGCCAGCCCACGCCCAGCCCCGGTAGCCACGCCCCTCGTGGTGGTCCCGCAGCTGGCGGCCCGCCTCAGCAGCGACCGCTTCGGCGTGACGTTCTTGGGGGTGCGGACATGACGCAGTGTCACTGGTGGCGCCGCCGGGCCCGACGAAATACTGGGGCGACCCTGCTGCCGATCCCGGAGCGCCGCCTGTGCACACCAGAACCCTGCGCGTCGTGCTGACGGTCAACCTGGCCGTGTTTCTCCTGGTCTGCGTGGCGTTCCTGCTCCACCACCTCGGCGTCGGCCTTTACCCTGACGGCATGGACTCCTGGCTCGAGAGCAACCAGTGGCTGATGTGGACGGCCGCCGCCCTCACCGTGGCGAGCGCGCTGCTCGGGCT
Organism: Amycolatopsis nigrescens CSC17Ta-90; assembly: GCF_000384315.1. Taxonomy (GTDB): domain Bacteria; phylum Actinomycetota; class Actinomycetes; order Mycobacteriales; family Pseudonocardiaceae; genus Amycolatopsis; species Amycolatopsis nigrescens. Next base: position 1,984,678 of record NZ_ARVW01000001.1, read on the forward strand.
GGTCACCCAGCGGCCGGGTGCCGACCGGTGAAGCCGTCCCGGCCGGCGGCGCAGGCACGGCTGCACCGGCTCAACCTCGTCACGACGGTCCCGCCGCTGGCCGCCGTCGGGGCGCTGCTGGTGGTGATCGATGCCAAGACGTGGTGGCACGCGGTGGTCCTGAGCCTGGGTGTGGTGGCGGCGCTGGTCGCCTCCACCGCGTGGGCGACGGGCCGGCTGAACCGGGTGGCGCTTCCCTGCCTGATCGTCGCCGCGGCGGTGTGGCCGCTCGGGGTGCTGGTCACCGACAGCCACACGGCGTTCTACGGCATCACCATCGTGGGTCCCATCATCATCCCCACCCTGCCGCGCCACCGGGGTGCGGCGTCACTGGGGCTGACCGCTTTCGTGGCGGCGGTAGGCGCGGCGAAGCTGCTGGTGTCACCGGCGAACGTGCCCGACGTCCTGACCGGGTACGTCCTCATCCCCGCGGGCGTCGCCGTGGTGACGATCGCCTTCATGTTCGCCGGACAGCGGTTCTACGACCTCGTCACGGAGCTGGAGCAGTCGCGGGAACGCGAAGCGGAGCTGGCCGTCATCCGGGAACGCATGCGCTTCGCCAGCGACCTGCACGATATCCAGGGGCACACGCTGCACGTGGTGAAGCTGAAGGTCACGCTGGCCGAGAAGCTGGTGCACAGCGACCTCGAGCGGGTGCAGGAGGAACTGCGGGAGGTGCGCGCGCTGGTCGGCGACACCATCACCCAGACCAAGGAGCTCGCGCACGCGCAGCGGCGGCTCAACCTGTCCGCGGAACTGGAGAACGCGAAGAACCTCTTCGAGGCCGCGGGCATCCGCGTGCGCGTCGACCGCGAGGCCGAGGTCGACGGGCACGCGGGCGAGCTGCTCGGCCAGGTCCTGCGCGAGACGACGACCAACATCCTGCGGCACGCGGAGGCCGGGCAGGTGCGGATCACGCTCTCGGAGTCCGGCATCGCCATCGTCAACGACGGCGCGCAGGAGGCTCCGCTGCCCGAGCTCAGCGGGCTCTCTACGCTCAGGCAACGACTGGCGGACAACGGAGGCGAGCTGACGGTGGAGCAGAAAGCGGGCCGTTTCCTGACCGCCGCGGCATTTCCGCACGTTCGCCCCGGCACGGCACTGTGAAGCACGGGAAGGAAGACCGATGACGACCGTGGTGCTCGCCGACGACGAGGCCCTGCTCCGCAAAGCGCTGGCGGCGCTGCTCCCGCTCGAAGGGGAGATCACCGTGCTCGCCGAAGCGGAAGACGGCGAGGCCGCCGTACAGGCCACGTTGCAGCACCGGCCCGACGTGCTCGTCATCGATCTGGAGATGCCCGGTGTGGACGGACTCGGTGCTGTCGCGGAGATCCGCCGCACGCTGCCGGACCAGGTGATCCTCATGCTGACCCGGCACGCCAGGCCCGGGGTGCTCCGCAAGGCGCTGAAGCTCGGCGTGCAGGGCTTCGTCAGCAAGTCGGCGGAACCTGCCCACATCACGTCCGTGATCAGGACCCTACACGAGGGCAAGCGATGGATCGACCCGGACGTCTCCGCGCTCGCCGTCGTCGACGACTGCCCGCTCACCGACCGCGAGATCGACGTGCTGCGGGCGACTCGCGAAGGGTTCTCGGTCGCCGACATCGCCGTCCAGCTCCACCTCGCCGAGGGCACCGTGCGCAACTACCTCTCGAACGCGATGCAGAAGACCCAGACCCGGACCCGGCACCAGGCCGCGCGATATGCGCGCGAACAAGACTGGCTGTAGCGGATACGCAAAGTACCCGGAGCGTGCTAGCTGAGTTCTGCTCGCAGGCTTTCCGGGACGATCCGCTCCCGCGGTTCCCGCTCGGCGTGCATGGTCCAGAGCAGTTCGGCCAACTCGGCCGGGTCGGCGGTGGGCAGGTCGGGCATCGGCTGCCCGGCGGCCAGTGCCGCCTGGAAAGTCGCGTCGGCGGCGGTTCCGATGATGCGTGCGCCGATGAACAGCAGGCCGACGTGCACGCCGTGGCCGGCCACCTCGGCCGCGAGGGACTGGAGGTAGTTGCGCTGGGCGGCCAGCGCCGGCGACCAACCACTCATCCGCGAGCGGCCGTGCACGGCGGCGGCTCCCTGCGCGCTGAGGATCGCGCCGTCACCGCGCTCGATCATGGCCGGCAGGAACTCCCCGACCAGCGAGACCAGGGTGTACAGGGTCATCGGCATCAGCTCGTGCAGTTGCTCCGGGCGCAGGTCGGCGGCGCTGACGAACCCCGGGTCCGCGGGCGCGGGGCCGTAGTAGATAGCGGTGGGGTCACCGGCCTTCTCGCGAATCCGCTCGGCGAGTGCGGGCACCAGGCCGGTTTCGGTCAGGTCGGCCGGCACCACGTGCGCGCGCACGCCCTCCGCGGCCAGTTCTCCGGCGAACTGCTCCAGCGGTTCCCGGCGGCGACCGACCAGGACGACGTCGTATCCCGCTTTCCCGTACCGGCGGGCGACCGCCCGGCCGACGCCGGGACCGGCTCCGAACACTGCGATGGACTGCGGCGTGTTGGTCATGCCCTGAGCAAACCCCGGCGGGGCAAGACGATCCATGGGTGATCGTCGAGAATTGCTTTGTGAACGTCTACCGTGGCGGGCATGGACGTGCTGACCGATCTGCTGCACCGGGCCCGGGCCAGTACCGCACTGGTCCGGCAGCTGATTCAGCGGCCGCCGTGGTCGGTCACCTACGCCGACGCTCCCGCGCTCACCGTCGTGGCCGTGCTCGACGGCCACGCGTCGATCCGGCTCGAAGACTCCGAGACTGCGCCGGTGCGCCTCGCTGCCGGGGACAGCGCACTGGTCGCCGGGACCGGCCAGTACACGATCGCCGACGATCCCGGTACCCCGCGCCACGTCACGATCCGCGGCGGCCGGAAGTACCTCCCCGACGGGAAACCGACCGAGGGCCACGGAAATCTGGCGCCGCGCACCTACGGCGACGGCCTGCCAGGGGCGACGATCATGCTACGGGCCGCCTACGAACTGCACGGCGATGTCAGCGATCGGTTGCTCGCCCTGCTGCCGCCGCTGGCCGTGGTGCCGGCCGGGCCGCGGACCGGGGCGGCGCTGGACCTGCTCGCCACCGAGGTGTCCCGCGACGAACCCGGCCAGGACGCCGTGCTCAACCGGTTGCTGGATCTGGTGCTGGTGCTGGCTTTGCGGGCCTGGTGCGCCGAGTCGGCGACACTGCCAGCCTGGTACCGGGCGCTGGGCGATCCGGCCGTCGGCGAAGCGCTGCGCCTGCTGCACACCGATCCCGCGCACCGGTGGACGGTCGCCGAACTGGCCGCCAAGGCAGGTTCGTCCCGTGCCGCGTTCGCCGCCAGGTTCACCGCGCTGGTCGGCGAGCCCCCGCTCACCTACCTGACCGCCTGGCGGATGACGCTGGCGGCGGATCTGTTGCGGGACACCGAGAAGACGGTCGCGGCGGTGGCGGCCGAAGTCGGCTACACGGATGCGTTCGCGTTCAGCGTGGCGTTCAAACGCGCCCGCGGCGCCAGCCCTTCGATCTGGCGCCGCCAGGCCCGCTGAGCACTCGACCGTCCACTGTGGTCACTGCTTCCGCAGTGCGTCCAGTTCGTCGGTGATCAGCAGGGCGGGGTCGAACTTCATGCCGGTGAAGTGGCCGGCGAGTTCGAGCGAAAGCACGCCGTGCAGGCGAGTCCAGAAGGACAGGGCGTGATGCAGGGTCGTGGTCGAGGCCGGGTGGTCGCCGGCCCACTCGCGGTGGTCTTCCAGGTGCGCGTCGAACGGGGTGGCCGGCTTGTCCGCGGGTAGCGCACCGCAGGCGTCCAGCAGCACCGTCATCACCTCGGACGAGATCGCGGTGATGTCTTCGGGTGCGTGGTAGCCGGGGACGGGGGTGCCGTAGATGAGGAAGTACCGGTGCGGATCGCGCTTAGCCCATTCCTGGAAGACGCGGGCCAGCCCGACCAGATCGGCGCCGCCGTCGAACGCCGCACGGACGGTGTCGGCGAGGCTTCGGTAGGCGTCGCGGATCAGCGCGGTGATCAGCTCGTCGCGGTTGGCGAAGTACCGGTACAGCGCCGGGCCGGTCATGCCCACCTGCTTGGCGATCGCATTGAGCGACAGCGCGGACACCCCCGCCGTGGCGATCTGCTCCCACGCGTGTTGCTTGATCTCCGCGCGCACTTGGGCCCGGTAGCGCTCCCGCGGGCTCTGCCCAGCTGGGTCCGTCATCAGTCACTCCCTCCTGATCATCGTGATAGCGGCGAAGTCTAGTTAGAACTTCTCACTTTCGCTATTGACGTCCAGATCAGCTGCGTTATAGGTTCTAACTACAGTGAAGACTACTAACACCCAGGAGATAGAGTCATGGTCGAGCCGAACTCGCAGACCCCCAGCGCACGATCCCCGCGCCGCCGCGCCCGGTTGCGTGCCGCCCTGCTGACGATCCCGCTGGCCGCCGGGATCCTTGGCGCCGCCGCACCGGCCCAGGCCGCCGACCATGGCGGCACGTCCGGCCGCACGCCGGACTCGCTGACCTGCCGGGGCAAGGGCATCGACCCAACCGCCAAGCTGCACCACCAGACCGAGACCTTCATCAAGGCGCCGCTGAGCACCATCTGGAAGCTGCACACCGACGTGGAAGCCTGGCCCTCCTGGCAGACGCCCGTCACCAGCATGAAGCGGCTGGATCCGGGCCCGCTGCGGAAGGGTTCGCAGTTCCGGTGGACCACCCCGGCGCCGCCCACCCCCACCACCCCGGAGACCACCCTGGTCATCACCTCGACCGTCGGGCAGGTCAAGCAGAACCAGTGCATCCGCTGGACCGGGCCCGCGATCGGCGAGGGCCTGCGCATCGACGAGGGCGTGCACGTCTGGAACTTCACCAAGGTCAGGGGCGGGGTCATCGTGCGCACCGAGGAGAGCTGGACCGGCGACCAGATCGAGGCCGACCCGGCCACCTCCATCAAGTACCTCGCCCCGGGTCTGGACGCCTGGCTGGCCGAACTCAAGACCGCCGCCGAAGCCCGTTCCTGCCACCGCTGAGCCGACAATCCGATCCGGAGGAGAAAACAATGACCACCACCACGACCACCACTCCGCGACGCGACCGCACCGCCAACCGCACTTCGCTGCCCGTGCTGATCGCGGCCTGGGCCGTCCCGGTCTTCGTGCTCGGCCAGTTCGCCCTGATCGCCGGCATTCCGGTCGCCGTGGTGCTGATCGGCACTTTGCGCGATCCCCGCTTGCGCGCGGTTCGCTGGTGGACCGCCGCCCTCACCGCGGCCTACGCCATCCCGCTGGGGCTCTGGCTGGCCGGGTCGAGCAGCGCGCCGAGCCTGTCGAAGTACCTGAGCCCCGTCGCCACCGCGCTCTTCGTCGCGACCGGCGTTGCCGTGGCCATCGCGCACCACGTCCAGCGCCGGCGCTCCGGAGAACAGGTCACCTGAACACTCCGGGACGACAACGGGGGCGAGGAGCATTCCTCGCCCCCGTTGCATTTCAAGAGTCGGCCAACCGTGCGCCCGGCGCATCCGGCGGTGGCGGAGGAGTGGGGGCCGGCCGGATCGGCGGGCTGGTGGGCGCGGTGGGGGTTATGGGTGCCAGAGCCGGCGGTGCGGGTGGTGGCGCCGGAGGCGGCGGTGCGGGTGGTGGCGCCGGTGGAGTACCGGTGCCGGCCGTCGCCCCGGAAACGGGCACCGGCGGCGGAACAGCCGGCGACTCGGGACGGATGATCAACACGGCGGTCAGCACGGTGACCAGCACCGCCGCCGAAGACAAGGCCAGCAGCACCTGCGACCTGCTGATCACGGGCAGCGTGTCTCGACCCGGCGCGCCGGTTTGGAGCAGACCAGCCTGTTCGCGCGAGACCTCGTCCACTCCTGGTACGCCGACAGCGGGCAGCGACCAGATGCCACCGGAATCGCGCAGCTTCGCCAAGGCACGGGACAGGCGGCTCTTCACCGTGCCCGTGGACAGTCCGAGCACGTCCGCAGTCTCGGCTTCGGACAGCTCGAGCAGATACCGGCAGACCACGACCTGCCGATGCCGCTCCGGCAGCCGGACGAGCGCGGTCCGCAGCGCGGCATACCGTTCGCCGGCGAGTACGTCCTCCTCGGCGGAACGGACCGCTTCCGCCGAGGAGGACACCCCCGGACGCACGGCCGGCCCGGCCCGACGCCGGGCCGACCGCAGTGTGTTGAGCGCCTCGTTGGTCACGATGCGCAGCAGCCAGGGCTTGAACGCCCTGCCCCCGTCGAAGCGGTCCAGCGACAGGTAGGCCTTCGTCAGCGCCTCCTGCACAATGTCGTCCGCCTCGGCCGGGCCGGCCAGCACGGCTGCGGTCCGACGCGCCTGCCCGAGATGCCGTCGGACCAGTTGCTCGTACGCGCGCAGGTCACCCTCGCGCGCCCGAACGGCCAGCTCACCGTCCTCCCCTTCCGTACTGCGCACCGATCGCCCTCCCTCGCTCTCCACACCTTCTCTACACCGGCGAACCCGAAACGGTTCCCAGCAGACCCCGCCTTGCGCGATTTGCTTGAGTGAGCTAATTTTTGCTCATGCGAGCAAAAACGTTCACCGAGTCGGGCCGGCGGGCCCAGATCGTGACGGCGGCGATCGAGGTGATCGCCGAGGTCGGCTACGCCAAGGCGTCGTTCAGCCGGATCGCGAAGCACGCGGGACTGTCCAGCACCGGCATGATCAGCTACCACTTCGCGGGCAAGGACGACCTGCTCGCGGCCTGCGTCGCCGAGATCGAGCGGGTCACCGGGGCGTTCATGCAACCGCGCATCGACGCCGCCGACGGCCACGTCGGCCAGCTGCGCGCCTACGTCGAGTCGAATGTGGCGCTCGTCAGCGAGCACCGCGCCGCCATCCGGGCGCTGATCGACCTGGTCAAGAACGCCGGCTCGCAGAGCACCGCCGTCAACGAACGGCTCGCGGTGTTCGAGGAGCACTTCCGCACCGGGCAGGCGGCGGGCGCCTTCCGCCCGTTCGACCCGCGGACCGTGGCGATCGCCTTCGCCAGTGGTCTCGACGCCGTCGTCGCCACCGCGGCCGCCGCGCCCGAACCAGCCGGACCCACCGAGCTCGCCCGCCTCGGCCACGAGCTCGCCGAACTGTTCGTCCGGGCCACCGCGCCCGATCCTGAGATGGGGGCATGCGAGGCTTTTTGCGCATGTCCCCATCGATCGGGTGCGGGTGTCCCGCAAGATTCTGAGGGGGAATCCAGATGATGATCGACCAGAAACCGGTGCCCGACGCCGGCCTGCGCCGCGTGATCCGCGCCAACGTGCTGAACGTGGTGTTCGAGTTGGTCGTGCCGATGGCGCTGTTCTACACCTTGCGCGCCGCGGGCGTGAGCCAGTGGTGGGCACTGATGGCCGGTGTCCTGGTGGCCGCGCCGTACGTGCTGTGGACGATCGTGCGCAACCGCCGGGTCGACCTCGTCGCACTGGTCACCTTGAGCATCCTGGTGCTGTCCGTCGTGCTCGGCCTGCTGTCGGACGACCCGCGCACCCTCGCCATCAGGGAGGGCTGGGTCGCCGCGCTGGGCGGCCTGGTCGGCGCGTGGATGCTGGTCACGGTCGTCATCGGCAGGCCGGCCCAGCTGACGTTGGGCCGCACCATCGCCGAGGTCAAGCGCGGTGCCGAGGGTGCCGCCGCATGGGCGGCCCGCTGGGACACCGACGTCCGGTTCCGGCGCGGGCTGCGCATCGACACGGCCGTCTGGGGCGCCGTGCTGCTGGCCAACGCGGTGGTGCACGTGGTGCTCGTCTACACGCTGCCGATCGACCTCATCTCCGTGGTCACCACCGTGGTTTCACTCGGCGCGCTGGCCTGCCTGGTCGCGTGGCACGTTTGGTACCTGCGCAAGGAAAACCTCGATGCCTGACGTCCTGGTGGCGGGCGGCGGGCCGACCGGCCTGCTGGCCGCGTTCGAGCTGGAGCGCGCCGGACTCGACGTGCTGGTGCTGGAACGCGACACCCGCCCGGCCACGCAGTCCAAGGCACTCGGCCTGCAGCCGCGATCAATCGAGGTGCTGGCGGACCGCGGCCTGCTCACCGCGATCGAGCCGCACGTGCGGGCGCGGCTGCCGGCCGGGCACTTCTCCGGTATCCCGATCGACTACACCGACCTGCCGACACGCTTCCCGTACCAGCTCGGCGTCGAGCAGGCGCACGTCGCGGCGGCGATCGAGGCGCGACTGCGCACACCGGTGCTGCGCGGTGCCGCCGTCACCGCCGTCACGCAGAACGACGAAGGGGTCACCGTCACCGCCGGTAGGCGCGACCACCGGGCGGGCTGGCTGGTCGCGGCCGACGGCGGGCACAGCACGGTCCGGACGCTGCTGGGCGCCGCGTTCCCCGGCACTTCGGCGCGGGTGTCGCTGGTCGTCGCCGACCTCACGCTGGCCAGGAAGCCCGCCGGGCTCGCCGACGACTGGCAACTGCCGTCACCCGCGCCGGGATTCCTGCTGCCGCTCTCCGATAAGCGTTACCGCACAGTGGTTTTCGGCGAAGAGCAGCAGCGGCTCGGCCGCGATGCACCCGTCACGGCCGGCGAGCTGCAACGAGCGCTGACCGCCGCGCACGGACCGGAGATCGAGGTGGGCGAGGTGCTCTGGGCCTCGCGGTTCGGCGACGCGGCACGGCAGCTGGAGCGTTACCGCCACGGCCGCGTGCTGTTCGCCGGCGACGCCGCGCACGTCCACCTCCCGGTCGGCGGTCAGGGACTGAACCTGGGCCTGCAGGACGCGGTGAACCTCGGCTGGAAGCTGGCCGCACAGGTCCGCGGGCACGCGCCCGACGGGCTGCTCGACAGCTACCACGACGAGCGTCACCCGGTCGCCGCCCGCGTACTGCTCAGCACCCGGGCGCAGGCGGTGCTCGGCGTGCCCGATCCCGATGCCTCGGCCGTGCGGGAGATCGTCATCGGACTGCTCGCCGTTCCCGATGCGCGACGCGCCATCGCGTTGGAGCTGTCCGGCATCGGGATTGCCTAGCTTTTGTCGGTTGTTCGGGGTTGGGTTTCGGGCCCGCCTTCCCCACGGAACGTACTCGAGTCCCCGGTTTTGTCGGGGGTCGCCGATAGAATTCGGGGCATGAACAGAGACAAGGCTTGTGAGTTGTTGAAGGACATTCAGGTTATTCAGGAGCAGAAATGCAAGTTGGAGGCGGAGCAGCTTCGGCTGGTGGCGCGGTTGAATGAGGTGGAAGAAAGAACTAGAGGGGTGCCAGCGGAGTTGGCGCTGGGGCTGGCGGTCACGGAGAACATGGCCGGTAAGCAGATCGCGCTGGCCGACGCGTTGGTGACGCGGCTGCCGAAAACGTTGCAGGCCATGGAATCCGGGGTCATCGACGGGTACAAGGCATCCAAGATCTTCGACGCCACCACTGTGCTCTCCGACGAGAAGGCCCGTGAAGTCGACACAGTGATGAGCGATCGGCTGGCGGGCAAAAACCCCTCCAGCCTGCGGAGGGCCGTGAACCGAGTGGTCGCCCGAATCGACCCGAACGGATACGCCGCCCGCACCCGACGCCGCCGACTCGACCGCAAAGTCGAACTGGTCCACCAAGGCGAAGGCATGACCACCCTCATCGTCGATCTACCCGTCGAAGTCGGCACCGCGATCTACGCCCGCACCGATCGTGAAGCCCATGCGCTGAAGGTCGCCGGCGAACCCCGCACACTGGACCAACTTCGGGCCGATGTGCTCGCGGATCGATGTCTCCGCGAACGCGGCACACCCCGCAACCCGAAGGCCGACGTGTACCTCTACGTCGACCTCACCACCCTGGCCGGTTTGAACGACAACTACGCCGAACTCACCGGCTCCGGACCCATCCCCGCCTGGCTCGCCAAGGAAATCGCCTACAACCCCGGCTCCACCTGGCGCCGCGTAGTGACCGACCCCGTTACTGGTCTCCCCGTGGATGTCGGCCGCAGCAGCTACCGGCCACCCGCAGCCCTCGACCGCTTTATCCGCATCCGCGACCGCGAATGCTGCCACCCCGGCTGCCACCGACCAGCCCAACTAGCCGACCTCGACCACACCACCGACTGGGCACACGGCGGACCGACCGACAAAACCAACCTCCGCGGCTACTGCAAACGCCACCACAAACTCAAAGACCAACCCGGCTGGACCTACACCGACCGCACCATCACCACACCGGCGAAGGCCACCTACACCACCTAGGGATCCGGGGTGGCGCTCGTCGCGCTGGGCGTCGACACTCGAGACGCTTTCTCGACGTCGTAGTGCCCTAGGAGAAACATGGCCAGGCATGTCCGAAGCCCGTTGCGCACCGGCCTGATCGCACTGGTCGTGTCGTCCGTCCTTCCGCTGACCGGGGGCGCGAGCCGGGCAGCTGACGGCGGCACAGGCGAATGCGCAGCCTCGATCGATCCCGCGGCGTTCACCAGCGCCGGCGGCATGGAGTCGATGATGCGCACCATCACCGGCTTCGGGTCGCGGACCACCGCGAGCCCGGCCCATCGGCGCACCGTCGACTTCCTCGAGGATCGGATGCGGGCCCTGCCCGGGATGGACGTCCGCTCCGACCGGTACGACATCCTGCGCTGGCGGCCCACTCCTCGCGGCGCGACCGGACGGGATCAGGACCTCGCCCGCGCGGGAGGACTGAGCGTTTCGGACCGCACCATCCCGGTCGCGGGTGCCGTGCCGTATTCGGCGCCGACTTCCGGGCGCGGGACGGCGGGTCAGCTCGTCAGGATCGCGGCCGGGGAGCCGATCACCGAGGCGAACGCCGCGGGAAAGGTCGTGCTGGTCGACTTCCCGACGTCCTCGATCCCGTTCGACACCTTCGCCTCGAAGTCCTACTACGCGACGCCCGACCTGGCGGACCGCGCCGGCACCAAGGTCGACACCGCGGCCTTCGCCGACCGCGTCCTGGACCAGATCCTGGTCGACGCCGGGCTCGCCCGCGCCGCCGGCGTCGTGGTCGCGTTCGACGTGCCGCGCCATCAGGTCCGCGGCTACTTCGAGCCGCACCGCGGCACCCACTACCGGGTGCCCGCCGTGTTCGTCGGCGTCGACGAGCGCGAGCGGCTGACGGCCTCGGCCGAGCGGGGCGCGACCGCGCGGGTCAGGGTGGACGCGACGATCGACAAGGCCGAGACCCGCAACCTGATCGCGACCCTGCCCGGCCGGAGCAGCGAGCGCATGGTCATCAACGCCAACACCGACGGCAACACCTGGGTGCAGGAGAACGGCGTCACCGCCATGGTCGCACTGGCCAGGTACTTCGCCGGCCTGCCACTCGCCTGCCGTCCCCGCACCGTCGAATTCGTCTTCGCCACCGCGCACCTGCACATCTCCCGCGAAGGCACCATCCGCTACGCCGAGCAGCTCGACAAGGACTACGACCAGGGCACGGTCGCCTTCGCCACCACCATCGAGCACCTCGGCGCCCGCGAGATCGTCCCCGTGCCGCGCGAGAACGGTGCCGGCCGGAAACTCGTTTTCTCCGGCGAAGGCGAGCCGACCTACCTTTTCGCCACCCCGGCCGATTCGCTGGTCCGGACCGCCATCGACCGGACTCGCGCGCACGGACTGGACAACACCATGGTCATGCGCGGCCTAGACACCCCCGACCCCGGCCGGGTGCCCAGGTTCTGCTCTTTCGGTGGCATCGGCGGCACCTTCAACAGCCGCCTGATCCCGACGCTGGCGACCATCTCCGGCCCGTGGTCGCTGTGGGCGCCCAGCTTCGGCGCCAAGGCAGTCGACTTCGACCGGGCGCACCGGCAAACGCTCGCCATCGGCGACGCGATACTGGCGCTGCAGCACCTTCCCCGGGAAACCCTCGCCGGACCGCTGCTCGACTGGCGGGCGCAGCGCGCCGCCGGTGCACCCACCTGCCCGCCGGAACCCATGCGCGAAACCGCCCCCGCACCGCCGTCATAGCGCCGCCGTTCCCGCCATCCGGCGGTACGGACCTGGCGGGCGCCGGCCGATAACGCAACTCGTGCCGACGCTTCGACCGGGAAAGAGGGTTCCTTGGTGGTCAACTCCTATGCCGGGCTGTCCCGGTACTACGACCTGATCATGACCTCGGGCTACTACGACTACGACGACTACGTACGGGCACTCATCGCGTCACTCGGCGAACGCCGCCGGGTGCTGGAACTGGGTGTGGGCACCGGGCTGGTCTGCCAGCGACTGCTCGAATCCGCCCCCGAACTGCGGATCACCGGTATCGACCACACCGAGAGCATGCTCGCGCAGGCGCGGGAGCGGCTGGGACACCGGGTGAACCTGGTCCGGCAGGACATCCTGCGGATGACGATCTCCGCGGCCTTCGAGGCCGCCTTTTCCGTCGGCGGGGTCTGGTGCCACCTCGAAGACGGGGACGGGCTCACGCTCGCCAGTCACCTCGTGGACGATCGCGACAACGTCACCGCACTCACCAACCTGCACCGCGCGCTGGCACCGGGCAGCCTGTTCCTGCTGGCCGTCCAGCAATCGCACCGCACCTTCCAGCGCGAACTGCCCGGCGGGCTGACCTACGACCAGCAGGTCCGCGCCGTCACGGACGACCTGCTGGTCAAGGACTACTACGTGATCCGGGACGGCGACGTCCTGGCCCACCAGCGCTGCCAGTTCCGCACGTTCCCCGAGGACGAGGGCCGTCGGCTGCTGGAGAAATGCGGGTTCGGTTTCAAGGAGGCCAGCGAGAACGGCATGCTCCAGGTCTACGTCCGGCAGGCTTGACCGGCGTCTAGGCGGCCGCTACCCCGGTCGCCTGCTCGAACACCTCCTGGACTGCCCGAACGCGCTGCCGTATCCGATGGAGACGGTGCCGTGTCGAGGAGCCGGCCTTCGCCGTGCGCGCCCCGGATCTGGTCGAGGGCCCGATGTCCGCGTGACCTTCCGCACCCCCGCTGCCGCCGTCCTCGAAGTCACCAGCAGCGGCCCCGGCTCGGCCCCGTCCAGCTGCCCGACTCGGCCACCCGCGACCCCGACGTCTGTCCATAATAGACACTGCGACACCCGATCGTGTCGGCGCCGTAACGCGCGCCGGGTGTGCCGCGATCAGCCGTGGGGACAGGAAAAGAACCACCACAGGGGACCCGGAAATGGATTTGGTGCGGCGGCTACCGCAGGAAAGCGATCATGAATTCGTCCGCGGGCTGCGGGCGATGGCCATCCGCGTGCGCTACGGCATCGGCGATACCGAACGCGTCGCCGCCGCACTCGAAGCCCAGGCCCATGACGTCGAACTCGCCGGGCACCGCCTCTCCCCCGTCCCACCCGGCTAGGGCCGCAGCGCCGGCGTGAGGATGGTCCGGTCGAACGGTCCGCTGTGCGCGGCGGCGTAGGCGACCGCGTTACCGACCTCGTCGAGGCCGAACCTTCGGACGCGCTCGGCTTCGAGGTCGAGGGCGTCCGATTCGATCAGCCGGATCATGCCGACGTTCGCCGAGCGCGGGTACATCCATTGCCGTCGCCGGCGATCACCGCCGTCACGCAGGCGATCACGGCCCCTGGCTGATCACCCGTCCGTCGTGGCCGTGGGCAGGCTCAGCCCGGACTCGAGGTGCGCCAGTGCCTTGTCGATTTCGGCGGGCCCGTCTAGTTCCGGGTCCTGTGCCCAGCGCAGCCAGGCCATGGCCACGACGCCGAAGACCGCGCCGAGGATGTTCCGTATCTCGGGGTCGTCCACGGCGCGTCCGGTCCGGTGCGCCAGGTTCTCGCTGATCTCCCGGATGAGCGCGGGGCTCTTGCGGATGTTGGCCGCGACCAGCTCGGGAACGGTGGCAGCGAACACCTCCCGCGCGTGCCCCGCGGCGATCTCCTCCTCGGACAGGCTGGCGAACGCTGTGCGGAACGCGCCGCGCAGAACGGCGACCGGGGTGCCCGCGGGCTGGACCACCAGCGCTTCGACGAGCGGCGGGAAGCGGTCGAGGCTGATCAGGTCCTCCTTCGCCGGGAAGTAGCGGAAGAAGGTCGCATGCGAGATCTCGGCGGCCTCGGCGATCTGCTCGACGGTGGTCGCGGTGTAGCCGCGTTCCCGGAAGAGCCGGAACGCTTCGCGCAGGATCGCCTCTCTGGTCCTGGCCTTCTTGCGTTCGCGTAGTCCACCGCTGCCCATCCACGAACTTTATCGCAACACCAAGTGATAGTGCGCTATCATAATTTAGCCGACTAACAAATCAGAGTGGAGTGTCAATGACCAGTCGTGAGCTCGACGCCCCGGTACCCCTGCCCACCCGGCGTGACCCTGCCTGCCCGTTCGACCCGCCCCCGGAGCTGACACGGCACCGCGATGGCGGGCCGCTCACCCGGCTGGCCTTCCCCGACGGGCATGTCGGCTGGCTGGTGACCGGCTACGACGCCGCGCGCACCGTGCTGTCCGATCCCCGTTTCAGCGTCCGGCCGGAGTTGCGGCACTCGCCGCTGCCCCGGCCCAACGTCCGCCCCGGCGGCTACGACCAGTCACCCGCGCCCGGCTGGTTCGCCAGCATGGACCGCCCCGAGCACACCCGGTACCGGCGGCTGCTCACCGGCCAGTTCACCGTCCGCCGGATGACGGTTCTCGAACCGCGGATCGCCGAAATCACCGCGGAGCAACTGGACGCGATGGTCGAGGCCGGGCCGCCGGTCGACCTCGTGACCGCCTTCGCTCTCCCGATTCCCTCGCTGGTGATCTGCGAGTTGCTCGGTGTCCCGTACGAAGACCACGCCTTCTTCGAAGCGGAGACCACCGTGGCCGTCGACATGGAGAACACCGCGGCGCAAGCCATGACCGCACTGGGCAACCTGTCCGGCTACCTGGCCGACCTGGTCCGGCACAAGCGCACCAACCCCGGCGACGATCTGCTGAGCGACCTGATCGCCGCCGGCGACCTGACCGACGATGAACTGACCAACATCAGCCTGCTCCTGCTGATCGGCGGGCACGAGACCACCGCCAACATGCTCGCGCTGGGCACCTACGCCCTGCTGCGGCATCCCGAGCAGCTCGCCGCCTTCCGTGCCTTCCGTGCCGACGCCGCCCTCACCGAGACCGCGGTCGAGGAACTGCTGCGCTACCTGACCATCGTGCACCTCGGCGGCCCCAACCGGGCCGCACTGGAGGACGTCGAGATCGCCGGTCAGCTCGTTCGCAAGGGTGAGACCGTGGTGCTGGGGCTGCCGGAGGTGAACCGCGACCCCGGGCAGTTCCCGGATCCTGACGCGCTGCGCCTGGACCACACCGAGGCGAGGCGACACCTGGCTTTCGGGCACGGCGTGCACCAGTGCCTTGGACAACAGCTCGCCAGGGTCGAGATGCGCATCGCCTACCGCGCACTGTTCGACCGCTTCCCGACGCTGCGCCTCGCGGCGCCCGCCGCCGACATACCCCTGCGCGACACCGCGCTCGTCTACGGAGTGTGGCAGCTCCCGGTCACCTGGGACCCGGTCAGCTGTCGATGACGAGGTTCTCCAGCGGCCTGGCGCAGCAGAGCAGGATCTTGTCGGCCGCGATTTCGCGGGGGCGGATGCCGCCGTTGTGGCGCAGGTCGACCGATCCCTTGAGCAGGGTCGTCTTGCAGGTGCCGCACATTCCCTGACCGCAGGACGAGGGAAGGGTGAGGCCGGCCGCCGACGCGGCCTCCAGGATCGGGGTGTCGGTGCCGCATTCGATGGCCTGCCCGGTGCGGGCGAACTCGACGGAGAACGTTTCCCGTGCGTCCCCAGTGTCCACAGTGTCCACAGTGGACTCCACCCCCGCCGGGACGTCGAAGGTGAAGCTTTCCTGGTGGTAGCGCTCCGCCGGGAGGCCGGCCTCGGTGAGCATCGAACGCACGGCGCTCATATAGCCGGGCGGTCCGCAGGTGAAGACCTCGCGCTGGAGGAAGTCGGGAGCGATCTGGCGCAGCACGTCCTGGGTCAGGCGACCGCGGTAGCCGCCCCACCGCTCGCCCGGCGGCCCGTCGCGCTCGCAGACGTGCACCACCCGGATGTGCCGGGAGGTCGCCGCGATGCACTCGAGCTCCCGCCGGAAGATGATGTCCTCTGGCGTGCGGGCGCTGTGCACGAAGACCAGGTCGGCCGGATGCGCCAGATCGTGCAACGTCCTGGTCATCGACATCAGCGGCGTGATACCGCTGCCGCCGGAGAGGAAGAGGTACTTCGCGGCCGGGTGCCTTGCCATCGAGAACGTGCCGAGCGGGCCGCGGGCGCGCAGTGCGTGTCCTGGCGCCAGGTGATCGTGCAGCCAGTTCGAGACGACTCCGTCCGGTACCCGTTTCACCGTGATCGCGGCGACCTGCGGGCGCGACGGCGGGGACGAGATCGTGTAGCAGCGGTCGACCTCGCGCCCGTCGATGTCGACCGTGATCGTGAGGTGCTGCCCCGGGTCGTGGCCGAACCCCCGCGGCTCGACGGGTTCGAGCACGAACGTCTTCACGTCGGCGGTGATGTCCTGGATCTGCTTGCAGACCAGGACGCCGCCTTCCCATTCCAGCCGGTCGGCCCAGGATCGGTTCATCGGTGCAGGTGCTCCCGGAGACGAGTGAGGTACCAGTTGCAGAACGCCTCGACCTGGTACTCGGTCGGGGCGTACGGGCCCGGCGCGTAGGCCGGGCTGGCGACACCGCGCTGCGCGCGGGCGACGAGGTCCGCGTCCTGCTCGTTCGTGGCCGTCCAGACCTTGGTCAGCGCACCGAGGTCGTAGTCCACGCCCTCCTCCGCGTCCGGGTGCACGAGCCAGGTCGTGCGCAGCAGCGTCCGGCCCGCGGCGACCGGGAACACGGCGAAGGTGACCGCGTGATCGCTGAGCACGTGGAACCACGAGTTGGGTTGCAGGTGCAGGGAAAGGTGCCCGAGGCGCGCGGTCGGCAGGTCGGCGAGCAGGCGACGGCACGCGGCCTTGCCGTCCGGGGTGAAGGATTCGCCGGCGAGGTCGAGCGCCTCACGTTCGATCCGGAACCCGGTCGGCCGGGTGTCCAACTCCTCGACGGTCCGGTACGGCAGGCCGAGCCGCTCGTAGGTGGCCCGCATGTCCGCGTCCGCCAGCAGGTACCGCTGGTAGGCCGGGCGCAGCGACGGCGGGAGGTTCCCCTCGGTGTAGCCGTAGGTCGGGAAGAACGAGCGCACCAGCTCGGGATGGCCGTCGCAGTGGTAGCACTCGCGGTTGTTCTCCATCGTCAGCTTCCAGTTGGCGTCCTCGACGAGATCGACCTGCGCGGCCACCTTGGCCTCGCGCAGCCGGTGCGGGAGCAGGTACGGCTCGATCCGGGCGGCGACCTCGACGAGATCGGCCGGTGGCTGCTCGGCGAGGCAGACGAAGACGAGCCCGCCGACCCCGCGCACGTGCACGGACTTGAGACCGAAGCAGGCCGGGTCGAAGCCACCGTCCTGGGCCGGGGCGTGCAGCAGGCTGCCGTCGGTCCGGTAGGTCCATTTGTGGTACCCGCAGACGATGTTGCCGACCGAACCGCGCGGTTCCTGCAGGATGCGGGCACCGCGGTGGCGGCACACGTTGTGCATCGCCGCGAGGTTCCCGTCGTCGTCGCGCACCACGATGATCGAGTACGGTCCGATCGCCGCGGTGACGTAGTCCCCCGGTTCGGGCAGTTCCCCTTCGGTGGCAACGAAAATCCAGTGCCGGGCCCAGATCGCGTCGATATCGCGGTCGAAGACTTCCCGGCTGGTGTAGAACGGCGCGTCCAGGCTGCGGCCGGGAACCCGCCTGGCGACCAGGTCGTCGAGGTCCGAAGTGGTAACGAAGGTGGTCATTTCCGCGTCCCTTCCCTGATCAGATCGGCAGGCACAGCCGCAGCGCGTCGAGCGTGGCGGCGTGGATGTTGCGGCTGGTCACGGCATCGCCGATGCGGAACAGCCGGTAGCGCCCGGCGGGATCGCGGATGACGTCCTGCGGCCGGAGCGCCAGCAGTGCGCCGTGGTCGACCTCGCCGAGGTTGGCCGAGCCGGGAACCAGGCCGTGGTAGAGATCCTCGTTGGGCAGCGTCCCGTGCTCGACGACCACCTCGGCGACGCTCCGCTCGATCTCCGCGTCGGCGTACTCGCTGCGCAGGACCGCGATCAGGGAGCCGTCGGCGGCCCGGCGCACCGACCGCAGCCGGTACGCCAGCGTGAGGCCGACCCCGTGTTCGGCGAGGACTTTCAGATAGGCCGGGGAGTTCATGCTGCCGACGTCCGGAGCGACCGTCCGCTCCGGGGTCACGTACTCGACCGCCACCCCGCGGCGGGCGAGCACCTCCACCGCGTCCATGGCCGGGTAGGCCCCGTTGTCGTCGTAGACCAGCACCGGTCCCCTCGGCCGCACCGCGCCGGTGAGCACGTCCCAGGTGTCGGCCACCAGGTCCGCCCCGTCGGCCAGGAAGGTCGGGTTGGGCAGGCCGCCGGTGGCGATGACGACCACGGCGGGCTCCTCGGCGAGGACGTCCTCGGGCTCGGCGAGCACCCCGCACCGCAGGTCCACCCCATGCCGGCGGCATTCGCTGACCCGCCAGTCGACGATGCCGAGCAGATCGCGGCGACGCGGGTTCGAGGCGGCGATGCGCACCTGCCCGCCGGGTACGTCACCGGCTTCGAACAGGACGACCTCGTGGCCTCGTTCGCCGAGCACGCGGGCCGCCTCAAGACCGGCCGGGCCGCCGCCGACCACGACCGCCTTCTTCCGCTCGGCCGCCCGCCCGACGGTGTGCGGCAGCCACCGCTCCCGGCCGGTGGCGGGGTTGTGCACGCATTTGGCGTCGCCGGAGTCGTAGATCGCGTCCAGGCAGTAACTCGCCCCGACGCAGGGCCTGATCCGGTCCTCCGCGCCGGCGGCGACCTTGGCGACCAGGTGCGGGTCGGCGATCTGGGCGCGGGTCATGCCCACCAGGTCGAGCAGGCCCTCGCGGACGGCGTGCCGGGCGGTGGCGACGTCGGCGATGCGAGCGGCGTGCATCACCGGCACGTCCAGCCGGCGCTTGACCTCCGCGGTGAACTCCAGGAACGGCGCCGCCGGTGTCCCCATCGACGGGATCGCCTTCGCCAGTGTCGCGTCGCTCTCGATCGATCCCCGGATCGTGCTGACGAAGTCGATGCCGTCGTCGAGGTAGCACCGAGCCGCGATCAGCGCCTCGTCGAGGCCGAGCCCGCCGGGACGGTCCTCGTCCATCATCATCCGGATGCCCACGACGAACTCCGGTCCCACCGCGGCCCGGATCGCCCGGATCACCCGGCGCGGGAACGCCATCCGGTTCTCCAGGCTGCCGCCGAACTCGTCGTGGCGCCGGTTGGTCGTCGGGGACAGGAAGCTGTCCAGGAAATGGCCGTACGACTGGATTTCGATGCCGTCGAGGTGACCGGCCCGGCAGCGGGCGGCCGCGTCCGCGTAGTCCCGCACGATCCGGTCCAGATCCCAGTGCTCGGCGGCCTTGGGGAAGGCGCGGTGCGCGGGTTCGCGCAGCGGCGACGCGGACAGCACCGGCAGCCAGTCCCCGGAGTAGTTGCTGGTGCGGCGGCCGAGGTGGGTGACCTGGCACATCACGGCGGCACCCTCGGCGTGCACGTCGTCGGCGAGCCGGCGCAGCCAGCGCACCACGTCGTCGCGGTAGAGCAGCAGGTTGCCGAACGACGGCGGGCTGTCCGGGGAGACCACCGCCGAACCGCCGATCATCGTCAGCCCGACCCCGCCCCGCGCCTTCTCCAGGTGGTACAGCCGGTAGCGGTCCTTCGGCAGGCCGTCCTCGGCGAACGCGGGCTCGTGCGACGTGCTGACCACGCGGTTGCGCAGGGTGAGATGTTTGATCGTGAACGGTTGAAGCAGCGGGTCCTCGGTGCGCATGCCGCTCCTCGGGAAGTCTCGGTGGTGACTTCCCTCAGGGTGCGACCGCACACCTTGGAGGGCAATCAAACGTTCACGAAGAAAACCGTGCAAAATCCTTGCATGATTGACAGCCGGCTCCGCGTGCTCCAGCTGGTCGCCAAGCACGGCACCGTCACCGCCGCCGCGCAGGCGCTGAACTACACGCCGTCCGCGGTCTCCTACCAGCTCCGCCAGCTCTCGGCCGAGCTCGGCGTCAGCCTGCTGGTGCCGCAGGGACGCAAGACCCGGCTCACCGCCGCCGCTCGCGCCCTGCTGCGCCACGCGGAACTCCTGCACGCGCAATGGGAACGCGCGCAGGCCGAGCTGGCGGCACTGGCCGACGAACCCGCCGGGTCGCTCACCCTGTGCGGTTTCTCCACCGCCGCAACACATCTCCTGCCGCCGGCCGCGGCCGGGCTGCGCGACAGCCATCCCCAGCTCACCGTGCGCCTGATCGAAGCCGAGCCCACCCGCTGCTTCGACCTGCTGCTGGCCGGCGACGCCGATCTGGCGCTGGTGATCGTCACCGCGGACACCCCGCCGCTGTCGGACCGGCGCTTCGACCAGCAGCCGCTGCTCGACGACCCGCTCGACCTGGTCACCCCCGCCGAACACGCACTGGCCGGGCGCACCACCGTCACCCTCGCCGACGCCGCGAACGAACCCTGGATCCTCGGCACCCCGGGCAGCACCTACCACCACCTCGTCGTCACCGCCTGCATGGCGGCCGGCTTCTCCCCCGACATCGCCCACCACGCCGACGAATGGGACACCGGCACCGCGCTCGTCGCACACGGCTTCGGGGTCATCCTCGTCCCCCGCCTGGCCCGGCTGCACAGCCACTGGCCGGTCGCCCGCATCCCGCTGCGCGGTGAACCCGCCCCCGCCCGCCGGATCCTCGCGGTCACCCGCATGGGCGCCAGGGAAAGCCCCGTCATCTCCCGCGCGCTGGAAACCATCACCGCGACCGCGGCCCATATCCTTCCCAACGGCCGCTAAAGGTTGACGCCGCCGGTGACGTCGACCTTGGTACCGGTGATCCAGCGAGCGTCGTCGGAGGCCAGGAAGGCGACCGCATCGGCGATATCCGGGACCTGGCCGATCCGGCCGAGTGCGGTCAGGCCGATGTCGCGCTCCTCGTTCGCCGGATCGGCCAGCACGCCGGCGGTCATGTCGGTGTGGGTGAAGCCGACTCCGACGGAATTGACGGTGATCCCGCGTGGGCCGAGGTGCTTGGCCAGGGTGTGGCTGAACACGTCGAGCGCGCCCTTGGTGAGCGGATAGCCGATGCCGTGGGCCGAGGCCACCCGGGTGGAGACGGAGGAGATGTTGATGATCCGACCGCCGTCGCGTAGCCGTGGCAGCAGCCGCTGGGTGAGGAAGAACGGTGCCTTGACGTTGACCGCGACCATCTGGTCGAACTCCCCTGGGGTGAGCACCTCGATCGGCCGCCCCATGAAGTTGAGCCCCGCGTTGTGCACCAGGATGTCGATCGTCGATTCCCCATGTTCGCGTAGCCCGGCTTCCAGCCCAGCCACGAGCGTGTCCACGTCGCCGGGAACGCCCAGTTCGGCGCCCACGACGAACGCCCGGCCGCCGGCACCGGCGATGGTCGCGGCGGTCTCCTTGGCCGCCGCCTCGTTGCTGCCGTAGTGCACGGCGACCAGTGCGCCGTCCCGAGCCAGGCGTTCGGCGATGCCCCGCCCGATGCCCCGGCTGCCGCCGGTGACCAGTGCGACCTTTCCGTCGAGGTTGCTCATCGGGCGAACACCGACATTTCGTTTCCGTGGCCCTTTTCGAAGGGCAGGGACACGGTGCGGTATCCGTTGCCCGGGTCGCGGACGTAGTTGAGGTACTCGGTCGATTCCCCGATGGCGTTTTCGGCGATCACCAGCGCGCCGGGCCGCAGGTGGGGTTCGAGCAGTTCCAGGACGGGAAGGTCGAGCCCGATCGCGCCATCGAGCAGCACCAGGTCCACCGCCCCGCCGACACCGCCGCGGAGGGTTTCCAGCGCGTCGCCGACTCGGATGTCGACGAACTCGGTCAGGCCGGCGGCCGCGAGGTTTTTCCGCGCGCGCTGTGCTTTCGTGGGTTCGAGTTCGGTCCCGACCAACCGGCCACCGCCGCCGTCTTTGAGCGCGGTGGCCAGATAGATGGCTGAGATGCCGAACGAGGTGCCGAACTCCACGATGCGCCGCGCCTGGCAGGCCCGCGCGCAGATGTAGAGGAATTGACCGAATTCTTCCGAAATGTTCAGGAAGTTACCCGCGAGCGTTTTGTAGCGCTTCTTGTAGTCCTTCGACTCTTCAAGCAGTCGTGTGACGCTCTCGCCGCTGAGGGATTCGTACAACTGCCGATCCGCGGCTTCCGCCTCGTTGAACAAGCGGGTTAGTACATCGGCGACCGGTGCGGTGGTCAGCGAATCCATATCTGCTCCTTCGACAACCGTTCTGGGCTAGTTAGGCATACCTAACGTAAGCTGGTTTTCAGGCGCGCAACGGCCAACCGATGCCCCGCGACGGCCAACCCCTAGGACGGCAATGATCAATTCGGACGAAACTGTGACCTCGCCGATCTCGCCGATCCTGAGCATCGACCGGACCGGGGTCGAGCCTCGCCGGTATGTCGCGCCGCACGTCCACGCCGAGCCCATGCTGCTGTGGACCGCCACCGCGACCGTGACGGTGACCACCACGTCACGGGACTGGCTGGTGCCGCCCGCCTACGGAATCTGGGTTCCCGGCGGCATCGAGCACACCGCGACCACCCTGCAGGCCGGCGAACTGTGCGTCGTGCGCTTCACCCCCGGCCACTGCCCGATCACCTGGTCCGAGCCCATCGGCGTGGTGATGACACCGCTGCTGCGCGAACTCGTCCTGCACCTGCAGCGAACCGGGCCCGAGGCGCCGGGCCGGCGGCATGCCGAAGTGCTCGTCTTCGACCTGCTCACCCCGCTGCCCACCAACACCCTGCACGTGTCCATGCCGACCGACCCCCGGGTGCGCACCATCGCCGAACGTCTCCTCGCCAACCCGGCCGACCCGCGCGAACTGGCCGGCTGGGCGCAGGAGGTGCACGCCGGAGTCCGCACCCTGTCACGCCTGTTCCTCAGCGAAACCGGCCGCACCTTCGCCCAGTGGCGCACCCACATCCGCGTCCGCGCCGCCGCGCACCACCTGGCCAACGGAGCGTCGGTCAACGCCACCGCCCGAGCCGTCGGCTACCGCAAACCCAGCGCCTTCATCAACGCCTTCCGCCGCGTCACCGGCCAGACCCCTGGCGCCTACAGCCAGATCGACCCCGGCTCACTGCTGGATGCCTGATTCCGCGGACCACACGCCGAACCACTGCTCGGCGCCGTACTCCTCGAACCGCTCCACCTCGGTGAACCCCAGCTTCGCCGCGAGGCGCATCGAGCGGTCGTTGGCGGCCTGAGTGCAGAGCACCACCGGCTCGCCGGGAAGCGCGCCGGCGAACCAGTCGAGTGCCGCCGCGCACGCCTCGGCGGCGTACCCGCATCCCCACGCCCACGGCAGGAACAGGTAGCCGAGTTCGGTCTCCCCGGCCTCCGGACGGACGTGACCCTGGCGCTCCGCGTCGCGCCGGTCGAGCGTGATCATGCCGACCATCGCTCCGTCCAACTCGATCACGAAAAGGCCGAAGCGCCGCCCGGGCACCTCGGACACCGTGCGCTCGAGCTCAGCACGCGGTCGAGCGCCACCGATGTAGGTGCCCACCTCAGCCGAGGCGAACAGCTCGATGAACGCCGCGCGGTCCCGGGCCTCGGACTCGCGGAGCACGAGCCGCTCGGTCCTGATCGGGGCAGGCGGCCAGGCGGCGGGTACGGGCTCGGTCATGCCAGGCAACCTATCGCTCGCCCAGGTTGGGGTGTGGACGCGTCGCGCGCTGGGTATGCAGCGGTGTACCCGAACTGAAGGAGGCGGACCGACCGGTGCTCAGACTCGGTTTTCCGGTGATCGGCGTGCAGGACATCCCGCGCGCCACGGCCTTCTGGACCTCGGCGCTGGACCTGGTGGAAAGCGCCGAGTGGGCGAGCGAGAACTGGCGGACGCTGGAGCACGCGGACGGGTCCGGGCGAGCGCTGGGCCTGATGCGCAGCGAGTCACCCGCCGAAGCACTCCCGCGGATCCACCTCGACCTGCTCGTCGACACCGCCGCGGAACAGCGGGCCGAGGTGCGGCGGCTGATCGGGCTCGGCGCGCGCGACCCCGGCTGGGACCGGTATCCGCCGAAACCGGATTTCGTGGTGCTGGCCGATCCGGACGGCAACCTGTTCTGCGTCGTGGACCTCAGC
Organism: Amycolatopsis nigrescens CSC17Ta-90; assembly: GCF_000384315.1. Classification (GTDB taxonomy): domain Bacteria; phylum Actinomycetota; class Actinomycetes; order Mycobacteriales; family Pseudonocardiaceae; genus Amycolatopsis; species Amycolatopsis nigrescens. Next base: position 2,008,820 of record NZ_ARVW01000001.1, read on the forward strand.
AACGCGCCGTCCGGATAGTCCACAATAGACGAACGGTCCATCGAGCCGAGACTCATCCAGTGGACGAGCGAATCGTGGCGAGGACTCGTTCGGCCTCGTGTTCCGGCAGGTCGAGCACGGTGGCGATCTCCAGCGCCGAGAGCAGTTCTCCGGACGGCTTCATGTCGGCCGCGATCGCGTCGGGTCGAACCCCTGCCATTGAGCGTTCTCGCTCGCGCGGCGGGTTCAAGTGCCGGAGTGGGTGGCCGCCCAGCCGTGTTCGAGCAGGGTGAAGGTCGTGTCGACGGCCTGGGGCGGGTCGGGATGCCGGTGCGCCAGCTCGATCGCCTCGAGTGCGAACCGCGCCCCCGCAGGCGACCGGCAGCATCGCCGGGGACACGGTCATCAACGTGGAAGCCGCGCGGCAGCACCTCGACGAGGGCATGTCGCGTGCTCAGGTCAGGCCGGCCAGCCGGTAGCTGCGGGTCAGGGCGTCGAGTTCCTCGATGATGTGCTCGCGGAGTCCTGCCGGGGCGAGGACTTCAGCGTCGGCGCCGAGTTTGAGCAGTTCGGGAAGCGCCTGTTCGACGGACTCGATCGGGACGGTCACCCGGATCCAGCTATCGGCGTCGGTCGTGGCGCTCCGCTGTGCGGCGTCGGCCATGGCCGAGTCCCACAAGTGGGGCAACCGGTCGAAAGCACTGGGAGACAAGCGAACGGTCGCCTCGTCGCGGTGGCGGCGCGCGTCGAAGGTCTTCAGGTAGTCCCGCCAGTAGTCGGCCAGGTCGAATCCTTCGGGCCGGTCGAACCGCTCATCGAGGACGTGCAGCTCCACGATCCGCGAGACGCGGTAGGTGCGGATCTCTCCGGCGGCGCCGGCCACGAGGTACCAGCGACCGGCCTTGAACACCAGCCCGTACGGCTCCACTGTCCGAGTGATCTCGTGGGGTTCGGCCCAGCGCAGGTAGCGGATCCGCACGGCGTGGTCGTTCCACACCGCGTCCGCGAGCGCGCTCAACCGCGGCGTGCGGTCGGCATCGCGGTACCACTCCGGGGCGTCGAGGTGGAACCGCCGCGTGATCCGGCCGGCGCGGTCGCGCAGTTCGGCCGGCAACGCGGCCATCAGCTTGAGCTGTGCGGCGGTGACCACAGCGCCCATGCCCAGGTCGGCAGCGGCCGCCGGCAACCCGGTCAGGAACAGCGAATCGGCCTCCTCGGCGGTCAGCCCGGTCAGCTGGGTCCGGAAACCGCCGAGCAGCCGATATCCGCCGTCGTGACCGGGTTCGCCGTACAGCGGCACGCCCGCCGCGCTGAGGGACTCCATGTCGCGGTAGACGGTGCGCACGGAGACCTCCAGGGTGTCGGCCAGTTCCTGTGCCGTCAGGTGCTCCCTTACCTGCAGGAGCAGCAGGATGGACACCAGTCGGCTCGCGCGCATGCCGGTGAGTCTGCCGCACTTCACTGATGGCCGTGGCAGCGTTCACCGATCCGCGGCTCTGCGCCGCGATCGTCGACCGGCTCCCGGCCAGAACGGCGCCTCGCGCCGGCCCACCTCCTGTCGTGGTGGGTGTTGGCGTCATACGGTGCGCAGGTCGACGAGGGGGCCGGGGATTTCGACGTCGAGGTCGGCAAGGAGCTTGCGGTGCGTAGTGCTGATCTGGTGGTCGAAATAGCGCTGACTTACCAGGTACCAGGCGAACATCAGTTTGATCTGCCGGAACAGGAATTCGGCGAACTCGTCGGGTTTCAGTTCGTCGTAGCGGCGTAGCATGAGATCGGTTTGCCGCAGGATCAAAGACATGGGGTCGTCGCAGGGATCGACGAGGCGCATCAGGTTGGTGACTTCGTTGAGTGCTTCTTCCCGGTTGGTCGACACCAGGTCCTGGGCGTAGCCGAGCAGCAGCGTGGTCTCCACCTCGAAGCACTTGAGCCGCAGTAGTCCGGAGTGCGTGTACCAATCGGCGCGGTCTTCCAGGTAGCCCTTCAGGACATTGGTGTAGGGGATCGCGATGGACGACATCCGATAATAGTTGTAGACGTAGAAAGTGATTGGCTTGCGCTGGATGAACTGCTCGTTGTAGTAGCTCAAATAGGTGATGTTGTGGATGTCGACGATGAGGTCCGACCACGGGGCGGGCAGCGCCGCGAAGACGGAGGTGAGCAGGGCGCGTGTTTGCTCGACGAAATGCCGGTGGCGGGTGGTGCGGATCTCTGGGTCGAACGGATAGATGATGTCGCGCAGGTCGATGGCGGCGTCGTAGTTGATGTCGTCGAGGATGGCCATGTACACGCACAAGATGCCGTCGACCAGCACCCGCTGATAGTCCGAGTCCGGACCCATCTCATGGCAGATCGCACAGAATCCCAACCCGGCCGCGATCGCATCGTAGTGCCCCTTCCTCAGGTACCGGAGCAGGTCGTACTCGCCGAACGCGTGCTCGATATCGGCATATGCCCGCGAATAGAACTCCATATCGAGGGCGAACCGCACATCGCGCCATCGATCGTTGAGCGCCGCGACGAACGTATCGAGATCCGATTGCGCGAGTCGTTGGGTGTATTGCAACTCGACGAACTCCGTCAGCTCCTGGTCGAACTCCTCGTTCATCGTCACAGTTCCTCACTGGCCCGTGGGCTGGTTGTGGGATTCGGATCCTCGATGTCCGCTCGAGTGACCACGAGATCCCCGCGGCCCGGAAGTGAGTCGTTCATCAGTGGTTCCTGCGGGTGATCAGCTCCGCCACCGTGGTCAGTTCGGCGGCGGCTCGTGGTTCGGGAGAAGCTGACCGTAGGCACGACAATGCCCGGCGCAGGTGCTGATCGGCTTCCGTTTGGGCCCAGTGGCGGCCTCCGGCTTGCTCGATGAGCTCTGCGGCAAGATCCAGGTCGGCCTTGGTGAGGGGTTCGGAACGCCGGTACAGCTCGGTGAATCGGCGGCCGGCGGCGGTCCCCGACGTCAAAGCAGCGACCACGGGCAGGGACTTCTTGCCTGCCCGCAGATCCGCGCGCACCGGTTTGCCCGTCACACTGGGCTCGCCCCAGATCCCGAGCAGGTCATCGACCAGCTGATACGCCAGCCCGAGGCGCGTGCCGAACTCGTGCAGCCGCGCAACCCCCGAACTGGGGGCGCCGCCGAACAGCGCACCCAGCGCGCAGGCACACCCCAGCAGGGCGGCGGTCTTGTTCCCGGCCATCGCGACGCACTCGTCCAAGCTCACGACATCGCGCTGTTCGAAAGCCATGTCCGCTTCTTGACCAGCAACGATCTTGAGCAGTGCGCCGGACAGCATGCGGACCATCTCGGCAGCCCCCGGGACGGGAGACGTCGCCAGCACGTCCAGGGCCAGGACCAACAGGGCGTCCCCGGCCAGGATCGCGGCCGGCACTCCGAACACCGACCACACCGTGCGCCGATGCCGACGGACGGTGTCGCCGTCCATGATGTCGTCGTGCAACAGCGTGAAATTGTGCGCCAGCTCCACCGCGACCGCCGCATCCACCGCTCGCTCGGCCACGCCGCCCACCGCCTGAGCGCACAAACACACCAACGCCGGCCGGATCGCCTTACCGGACCCACTGCCTCCCCTGGTCAGGCGCCCCTGGACGTCACACCAGCCGAAGTGATACCCGGCGACGGCACGGGTGGGCTCGGCCAGCCGATCCGCCACCACCACCCGCAACCGGCGATCCACCGCGCCGCGGACGTCTCGCAGGATCTGCTCCGCCGTCCTGCCCGTGACCACGCCCTCGGTAGCGACCATCGTCAACCCCTGCTCCCACGTGGGAGGGCCACGCCCACGCGGCGGGGTCCCTTGGATCACACCAAAGAGAAAACTACTACACTCAGTAAAGAATGATCACTATGCGTGGTGTACCGCTGAACGGGTACCACCGCGAGCAGATGTGCTGAGATGCCGAACTGGGGTCAGTTCGACTTGTCTAAATTACACTGACAGAAGATGTCAGTGAAGCCGCAATAGCCTCCCGCTCATGGACATCGAGACGAAGACGAGCACGCAGGCCACCGCACAGGAGTTCCTTCGCCGGCTCGGCGAAGGCGACCCGGACCGGATCGCCGAGCTGTTCGCCGAACACGTCGACTGGCAGCTGAACTGGCCGGAGGGCGGTCACCCGGCGGTGCCGTGGATCCGGCCACGCTCCACCCGCGCCGACGTCGCCGGCCACTTCCGGGAAATAGCCGCCTTCCACATCCCCGAAAAGTCGGCCGGCACGGCGTCCCGCGTTCTGGTGGACGGCACGGACGCGATCGTGCTCGGCGACATCCGGCAGACGGTGCGGACCACCGGCAAGCCGTACCGCGCCCTCTGCGCGCTCCACCTCACCGTCGAAAACGGACTGATCACCCGCTACGCCGTCTACGAGGACAGCCTCACCGTCGCCGAAGCCCTCGCCGGCCAGCGGACCTAGAACTATCCGTGTAGTCGGGGTCGTTAAGGTGACGCCTGGCCGAGGTAGGCGGACCGGAAGGGTTCGACTCCGACGATGTGGCGGGCGCTGGTCGGCTCGACGAGGATCTTGACCCGTCGCTCCCCGGGAATGAGCCATTCGTAGCGGTCTGTTCCGACGTACTTCTTCGCCAGCCGGTCCATGCAGCGCTCGGCCTCCGCACCTTCCACGAACTCGACGACCCGGCCACGGATCATGATCCGGTCATACGGATTCTCCGTGTCCACACAGGACAGTGACACCCTGGCGTCCCGGCGCAGGTTCTCGTCCTTCACCCGGCCGACAGCGGTGTTGAGCACGATGTGGTCGCCTTCGACATCGACCCACATGGGTGTCACGTGCGGGGAACCGTCCTGGTTCACCGTGGCCAGATGCCAGAAGTTCGGTGCCTCGAGCCGCGCCCGAACCTGCTCGTCCAAGCCTGCCATCCGGTTTCCTCCAGCCGCAGCACGGTCAAGGCGACGATTGTCGCACCGACCGGCATCGAGGTCACGCCTGCGGGCTGTCAGGCGGAGCGGGCGGTCTCGGTGTCGAGGACTTCGCCGACGAACGCCGCGATCTCGTCGAGCGCGGCCCTGCTCTCCGGCAGCACATGACCGAGTACCGGGAAGGCGTGCACCTGCCCCTGCCAGATCTGCAGCTTGTGCGGGACGCCCGCGGCGCCGAGCCGGTCCGCCATCAGCTCCGCGTCGCACCGCAGGACCTCGTCCTCGGCGCACTGGATGAGCACCGGGGGCAGCGCGGCCAGGTCACCGTTGACCGGCGACAGCACCGCATCGACGACACCGGTGCCGTCCCCCGCGCACAGCACACCCACCCGGGACAGCCGTTTGGCCGGAATGAACACGTCCCGGCGGACATTGCGATGTGCCTGCTTCGCCACGCTGTCGAAGTCGAGCCACGGCGACAGGCCGACCACGCCGGCCGGGCGGGCGAGGTCGGCGCCCGAGGCCTTCAGCGCCAGCGCGAACGCCAGATGCCCGCCGGCGGAATCGCCGACGCAGACAATCGACTCGCCCTTGATCCCCCTGGCCACCAGCCAGCGGAACGCCTCGGTGGCGTCCGCGAGCGACGCGTCCAGGCGCCCCTTGGGAAGCTGCCGGTACTCCACCGAGAACACCGGCAGCCCGGTGCGCAGCACCAGCCGTTCCACCACGCGCCGGTGGGTCGCCAGCCCGCAGAAGAGGAAAGCGCCGCCGTGCAGGTACAGCACCGCACCGGCGGCACCGGTGATATCGCCGGCTCCGCGCGGCTTCACCAGCTCACCCCGCCAGCTCCCGCCGTCCACCCGCTCGACTTCGGTGGACCGCAGCCGCGGAACCACCCGCAGCACCAGGTTCACCAACGGCATCATCCGCGACAGCGGGCCGCGCAACGGCCACCAGGCCAGCGTGGGCTTGACGAAGATCCGGCACAGCATCCGGATCAACCAGGCCCGCGGACCCCGGCCACCATGGCGATATTCACGCATGCCGCGATGGTCGCGGACGAGCCACCCGGTTGACAACGCTCCGGCGGGCAGGACCTCGAAGGTTGTCACCCGGCTCCGGGTGCACCCGCATCGCGTTCGTACAGATGTGCTGAACCTACGACCGAATACAACTTCCCGCGCCGGCATGCTCATTCCACTGACAATGCCGGCACCGCGAAGAATTTTCGCTTCACTGCCCCATTTCTGTACGGTCGATGCCCTTGTCCGGAGACCGGAAGACCGGCTAACGTCCATTCGACGCGCAATTACCGCCGCCCTCGCCCGGACCTATCCTGGAGTGCCCGGTGAAACCATTTCGTGCACGGGGACCTGTCTTCACGAAAACACTGGTCGCGATCGCCGGCGCGGCCGTGCTGCTGGCAGGCGGCACCGCACCGGCCGGCGGCAGCACGGCCGGGCCGGTATCGCTGAAGCTGAGCTACAACTGCCCGTTCCCCCTACTCGTCTTCCAGCCGGTCGAGCTGACGATCGACGCGGCGCTACCGGACGAGGTCAAGGTCGGCCAGCCGGTCCCGCCGATCGCCGTGCACGCCATCGCCACCGCACCGGCCCGCGCGAACGACGGCCTGCACCTTGTCGACGCGGCCACCCTCGAAGGCACCGCGGCCGCGGCGGCGACCGTGGCCTACCCGGTGGACAAGCGGCTGGACATCACCGTTCCGCTGACCGTGCCGGTCACCACCCTGCCCGCAACCGGCCCCTTCGACGTGGTCGCGGACGGCGCCTCGCCCGAGCTGTCGTTCGACGCCCCGGGCACGGCGACCATCACGGTCGGCGACTTCGCGGTCACCCTGACTCCGAAGAAGGCGGACGGCGGGCCGACCGGGGTGGGCACCTTCACCTCGGAATGCGGCCTGCTCCCCGACCAGAACACCACGCTGGGCACGGTCACCATCAGCGAATGAGCACGGTCACCCTGACCGCGGGTGCACCCGGCAGTTGGTGTGTAGGTACCGGGCGATTCCGTTCGCGAAGTCGTAGATCGCGACCGTCTGGGTGTCCTCCAGCGAATCCGACGGCGGCATCAGGAAATGCGTTTCGCTCACCGGGAGCAGCTCGTAGCGGATGCGGTCCGGTTTCCCGAGGAACTCGGCCTGCATCGGGTCGAGGAACAAGGTGAGGTACAGCTTCCCGTCTTCGGCCGACACCTCGTATCGCGCACCGGGCCGCTGGTAGACGCCGACATAGCAGGACGGATCGAGGTTCAGCGCCGGGTCCGGTGCGGGCAGGTCCGGGATGGTGACCGTGCCGAGCTCGGCCAGGATCTCGTTGAACACGGTGCGGTAGAAGCTTTCCCGCGGTCCGCCGTTGGTCAGCAGCACGATCGCGGTGTCCGAGTCCGGCAGCAGCCGCAGCCGGGCGTTCTGGCCGATCGTGCTGCCGTCGGTCGCGTAGACGGTTTCGCCGTGCCAGTCGCACACGATCAGGCCGAGCGCCCATTCCGGCCCGAACAGGTACGGATCCGGTACGGGCACCCGTGAACACATCATCTCCCGGACGCTTTCGGCCGAAACGACGCGTTTTCCGTTCGGTGCCATGCCTTCACGCAGCAGGACGTGCGCCATCGCGAGCACTTCCCTTGTCGTCGAGGTGATGTTGCCGCCGGGGCCGAAGGCACACGGCAGGTAGTCCATCGGTGTGACGATGGGGCCCTCCGCCAGTGACCGGATCAGGTGCCCGGTCGCGGCCCTGGTTTCGTCCACCTGCTCGCGCCGGCTGTTCGTGCTGGTCAGCCCCATCGGGTCGAAGAGACGATCCCGTATGACTTCGTCCCAGGGCTTGCCGTCGTGCAACTCCAGAATCCGCGCGAGGGTCGCGTAACCCAGCGCCGCGCTGTAGCCGTGGGTGTGGCCAGGCGGGAAAACCTGCGGTGCGTCGGCACTGTTCTCGAGCATGCACTGGTAAACGTCGTCGTCCTCGCCGGGATCACCGTAGGCTTCCTCGATACCGCTGGTGTGGAACAGCAGGTGCCGAGGAGTGACCTCGGCGCTCGCCGCGGGATCGGCCACCGTGAAACCGGGCAGGCAGGTCCGCAGCGGCTCGTCCAGCTCGACCTTCCCCTCGTCGACGAGCTGCATGAAGGCCAGCGCGGTCCACGTCTTGGTCATGGAGCCGCACTGGTAGACGGTGTCCGTCGTCGCGGGCTCCCGCGTTTCCACGTTCTTGACCCCGACCGCGAACTCGACGATCTCCCCGTGCTGCAGCACGCCGATCGCGGCGCTCGGAATCCCGTACTCCGCCAGGAGTTCGGCGACACTGGCGCGAATCCGCGGCACGTCGATCGTCATCGCGGGAGACCCACCGCGTTCGCGGCGTCCGCTTCGAAGTACTCCGTCGTGGCGTAAGCGCCGGCGTGCGCCTCGAAGAACTCCCGGACTCCGTCGATCGAGTCGTGGGTGATGATGTTCACCGCCTTGGTCCCGTCCTTGCTCGCCACCGCCAGCTTCCACTTGGCGCCCTTGGGGAGCTTCGCGTGCGCCTTCTTCAGGCCACTCCAGAACTTGCCGTCGTCCGAGACGGTCGACACGGCCAGCACGTGCATTTTTCCTCCCTTTTCCAGATGCGCGAAAGCTACGTTGCGTTTCAAAACTCGTCAACGAGGTTGAGCTAGATATGTGGCTATTGGCGCCAATCGTTGCAACAGGGTTGTGAGTAAATGCAAATACCCTGACCGGCCGTTGCAATGTACTGTGCTTGAACGCAAGAGGAGGTGTACCGGTGCCAGTAGGCAGGCTGACCCACGAGGACCGACGGCTGATCGCGGTATGGCTGGCCGACGGGCTCGGCTACGCCGAAATCGGCCGGCGGCTCGGCCGGCCGACGTCCACCATCAGCCGCGAGGTCGCACGCAACGGTGCGACCGGCGACTACCTGGCCGACGACGCGCACCAGGCCGCCGGCCACCGCGCCCGCCGGCGCAAGCCGGCCCGGGCCGCCGAGCCGACGGACGACGGGCAGCCGACCGACGTGGTGCGCGGCTTCGTGGACCAGTTCGCGGCCCTGCTGGCCGCGACCGGCATGCCCCGGATGACCGCCCGGGTGTTCGTCTGCCTGCTCACCGCCGACGCCGGTGGCCTGACGGCGGCCGACCTGGTGCGCCGGCTGCAGGTCAGCCCGGCGTCGGTGTCCAAGTCCATCGGCTACCTCGAAGCCATGGAGCTGGTGGCGCGCCGGCCGGATTCCGGTGGGCGCCGCGAGCGGTACCTCATCGACGACGACGTCTGGCTCCGGGCGTGGCAGGCCGACACCGGCGCGCACGGCGAGATCGCGACCGCCGCGCAGCGGGGCATCGAGATCTTCGGCGCCGGCACCATCGCGGGCGCCCGGCTCGCCACGATGGGCCAGTTCTTCGGCAGGCTCAGCGAGCAGATGAGCGGCAGCACCCTCGCGGAGGCCGTCGGGTACGACGCGCTGACCGTGCTCGCCGCCTTCGTGCACGCCGGCCGGCCGCTCACCCTGGGCACACTGGCCACCGCGCTCGACTGGCCACGGGACCGCATCACCGCCGCCGTGGCCGCGCTCCGAAGTGAGCCGGCCGTCGCCGATCCCCTTGCCCTGCGGGCTATCGGACCCGAGACGTACCTCCTGATCGCGAGACCGGACCGGCTGAGTCCGGCGCAACGCCGGGCACTCGAAAAGTAGCCACCTCACGTTCCGGAGGGGTGCGTCGTCGGACCGCTGAGATCCACTGAGATCCACAAGACCGTCGAAGCCTGCGGAGGACACGATGAGGACGAACGAATCCGAGATCACGGCGAGCTGGGAGCGCCGGATCGAAGCCTGCCGGGACAAGGACATCGACCGGCTGATGGCCTGCTACTCCCCCGCCATCGTCTACTACGACGTCATCCCCCCGCTCCGGTTCGCGGGATTCGAGGAGGTCCGCGGCAACTTCCTGCGGTGGTTCGGCGAGTACGACGGCCCCATCGGCCTGGAGACCCGCGACGCCACCGCCGCGGTGAGCGGGGATGTCGCGTTCGCGCACATGCTGCACCTGGACTCCGGGAAGCGCACGAACGGGCTCGACCTCGCGATCTGGGTGCGCTCGACGGTCTGCTTCCGGCGGTTGGCCGACCGGTGGCTGATCACGCACGAGCACGTCTCACTGCCGATCAACCCGGAGAACCTGCAGGCCTGGTTCGGCCCGGAGGAGTGAACCGGCCGGCACCTACGAGTGGCCGTCGCGAAAACCGGTAACAGCATCCGCCCGCACTCGGACTGGGGAAATGCGAGCAGGAACTCGGCGGAAGGGGCTGTGATGTTCATCCGGATGTTCATGCGGCGAATCGGGGTCACGGGTGCGGTCGTCATCGCGGCGCTGAGCGTCGGGGCACCCGCCAACGCGGTCGGTGAGGACGGGGTCGGCAACGCCGGGGTGGCCGCGGTGCCCGCGAGCAGCGGGCAGGTCACCCCGGTCGGACCGCTCGCGGAATGCGACGTCTACGGCGAGAACACGGCGACCTCCGACGAGATCCGTCAGACCGGCGTCGTGCGCTACGACGAGGCGACCGCGTCCTGCGTGCACGACGAAGATGTGGAGAAGAACCTGGTCAAGGTGCAGGGCGAAGGCTTCCAGTTGGACGCGTTCGTGACCGCCGGCAGGCAGCGGATCCGCACCGGGGAGTACGAAGTGAGCTGCGAGGGCACCGCCACCGGCACCACCTACGCGCGGTTCACCATTCGCAACATCCGAGGGGTCACCGCGCCGAACCCGGTGGAGGAGAACGCCACGGTCTGGGTCCTCGGCACCCTGTACGGCGCGGCGGCCAAGGCGAAGGTGGTCTTCCGCGAAACCCTCAAGGACGGTATGGGCGGTCTCGACCTGACCGCCATGCACGTCTACCTGTACGGCGCGGACGACACCCCGCTCGGGCACGCCGCGATCGGCCGCGCCTCCTGCTCCCCGTTCGCCTAGCCGCCGAGTCGCTTGTGGACATGGGCCGGCGCCCGGTCCTCCCCAGAATCTTGCGGGACACCCGCACCCGATCGATGGGGGCATGCGCAAAAAGCCTCGCATGCCCCCATCTCAGAACCGGGCGCCGGCCGGGTGGCGGTCAGCCGGGGTTGCCGCCGGTGAGGGAGCCGATCTCGACCGGGCCGTTCACGTCGGCGGGCCAGGCGATGGCGAACGGAACGCCGTCGGTGGAGTTGGCCATGGTGAACGTCGCCTCGGCGGCCGGCGCACCGGGCTCCTGCGCGTACGGCGCGTGCAGGTCGACCTGGGCCGGGTGGGTGTCGTCGAGCCAGACCTGGGTGTTCTCCGAGCCGGTGGAGTAGCTGTCCACGCCGAGTTCCGCGCCGCCCGCGCTGTGGAACACCAGATCGCGCGGAGTTCCGGTGAGCAGGCACTGCGTGCCCGGCGTGGCGTAGAAGGTGACGACGAAGTTCTTCGTGTCCACGGAGTTCGACGGAACCTCCTCGGCCGCGGCGGTGACCTGGCCCGGCTGGCAGGTGTTGGTGTCCGAAGGGTTGGCCTGTGCGGCGCCGGCACCGGCCAGCAAGCCACCCGCCGCGATCGTCGCGGTAACGCCGGCCAGGGTCAGGGACTTCCGGTAGTTCACCATGATGCTCTCCTAGCAAGTCTCGGTCGGTGAAACGATCACCTCGTTGGCTCTCACACCGTTAGATGCACACCTACCCCGGGAAGATGCGTGCGGATGGGATCAACCACCCGAACGCAACCTCACGCCCCGGCACACGTCGTCACCACTGCCCTTGGCAAATAGCCGGCTTTTTGCCCTTATGCCGAAGGGCGACGAGGGTGGCCAGCCCGGTGGCCGAGGAACTCGCCGGGGGCGCGGAAAGGGCGGCCCTTGGGGATGACCGTGGTGCCGGAGCGGCCCGCGCACGTCCAGGCCAGTTCCAGTCGCCATTGGACCCAGTCCTGCGATAGCGGCACCAGAGCGAACATCTCCGGATCACTGGCCGTCACGGTGAACGGAAAGTCCATTTCCCGGGGCCGCACCCCGACCCGGCCGGGGTCCAGGCACACGTCGAAACCACGCACTATGAGCCCTGATTGAAGGTCGGCCTCCAGCCGTGACCGCCGGCTCAGCACAATCGGCCGGAACCGGTGCAGCACCACGGCCCGCGCGTCATGCGCCTCGACGAGTACCCGGATCAGACGGTTCTCCCGGTAACCGCCGAGGCGGGGTCGTGACTGGATTTCCCACGTGACGATGATCGGCGGGTCATGGGGAACACCGAGCGATGCGTCGTTGAAATGCACACCGCCGTGAATCGTATGGGCCTGGACGACATTTCCGCTGCCGTTGCCACCCAACCGGTTCGTCGCGTTTCCATCCCGGGACCCATCCATCCGCCTATGGTCGCTCACTTGCCGACACACGGGAAGGCAGGACGTCGCTACGAAATCGATCGGAGCCGGCCGTGGGGCTGGTGCAGTTGGTCGAGGGCCTTGGCCGTTTGTTCGTCCGCGGGCAGGAAAACGACGAGCTGCTGGGCGTCCGCGGGAAATTCGAGCGTCTCGCGGAGGAACTGAAGCTCTTGCCCTGTCGGGTGGTTGAGCCGGAGAGTTCCCCGTCGCGGCACCAGATGGCGGTTCAGGCGGCGGGTGAAGTCGGGGCCGGCGATGGGGGTGAGCTCAGCGGTGAGCCATTCGACGTTCTCAATGGACGGTGCGAGCCACAGGTCGAAGGCCAGCTCGTCCGCGACGTCGTCCCAATCGGTGAAGAACGTCCGGGCGCGGGGGTCGGTGAAGACGTAGCGGGTGAGGTTCGGCGAGGCCGCGTCGAGCAGGCCGGTTCCGCCGGTGACCGACTCGTAGCCGCTGGTGCGGGCGAGGACGTCGCCGAGCCGGTTGGCCACGATGGCGATACCCGGTTCGAGGAGCCGGAGTGTCTCCAGGACCGACGGCCGCACCTGCCGGGACGGTGGGGTTGGCCGGAGGTGAGCGGCGCATTCGCCGCGGGTGATCTTCGCGAGGTAGCTCAGGTGGTTGCGCTCCGAGGGGACGAGGCCGAGCGCGTCGGCGAGCGCCTTGATCACCGCCGTCGACGGATTGCGGTCACGGCCCTGCTCGATGCGGGTCAGGTACTCGACGCTGATGCCGGCCCGCGCGGCGAGGTCCAGCCGGCGCAGGCCCGGTGACCGGCGGCGGCCGCGGTCCGGCAGGCCGAGGGATTCCGGCTGGATGCTGTCGCGTTTGGCCCGGATGAAATCCCCCAACGGCTTGCCCACGCCACGAGCGTACGACGCCGCCCGCTGATCGCGCACTGCTCAGGGTGGCCGCGCGGGGGCCACCCTCGGCACGGCCTGGTTGTCGCCACGGCGCGGCTCGATCGTGGTGGGCATGAACAGGCAGAAGCTGCTCTCACCGGACGCGAAGCCGCCGAAGTCGCCGAAGTCGCCGAAACCGCGGTCCGGTCAGGCGTTGCTGGTGTGGGGGCTGCTGGTGGTGGCGGCGAACCTGCGGGCGAGCCTGACCGGCGTCGGGCCGTTGCTGGATCGCGTGCAGGCCGAACTGGGGCTGGCTCCGGCGGTGGCGGGCCTGGTGAACGCGCTGCCGCTGCTGGCGTTCGCGGTGCTGTCCCCGCTGGTTCCGCGGCTGGCCTCGCGGTGGGGACCCGAGCGGCTCCTCGGCGGTGCGCTCGTGGTGCTGACGCTGGGGATCGCGGTCCGGTGGGTACCGGCGGCGATCGCCCTGTTCGCCGGAACCGTGCTGATCGGGGCCGGCATCGCCGTGGGCAACGTGCTGCTGCCGAGCCTGATCAAGCGCGATTTCCCCGCCAGGGTTGGGCTGCTGACCAGCGCCTACGCCACCGTGATGGGCGGTGTCGCCGCGGTCGCCTCCGGGGTGGCGGTGCCGATCAGCCAGGTCGCCCCCGGCGGCTGGTCCACCGCGCTGGGCTGCTGGATCGTGCTCGCGCTGGTGGCCGTCGTGCTGTGGCTCCCGCGGATGCGGGCTTCGCGGCCGGCGGCGGAGGCGGTTCGCGGACACCGGTTGCCGTGGGGATCGGCGCTGGCGTGGGCGGTCACGGCCTTCATGGGACTGCAGTCGCTGGGCTTCTACGTCGTCGTGACCTGGCTGCCCCAGGTGTTCCAGGACAGTGGCGTGAGTGCGGCCGCGGCGGGCTGGCTGCTGTTCGGATTCCAGGCGGTCGCGGTGTTGACCAGCCTGGCGGTGCCCGCCGTGCTGCGGCGGGCGCGCGACCAGCGCGCGCTGGCGACGGCGTGTTCGGTGGTGATGCTCGCCGGCTACCTCGGGCTCTTGCTGGCGCCGGGATGGGCGTTGCTGTGGAGTGTCGTCCTCGGTCTTGGCGGCGGAGCCTGCCTGGTGCTCGCGTTGGCGTTCCTAAGCCTGCGCGCCGAGGACGCGACCGCGGCGGGCGCGTTGTCCGCGATGGCGCAGTCGGTCGGTTACCTGCTGGCCGCGGTTGGACCGGTGATCTTCGGGCTGCTGCACACCGCCAGTTCCGGTTGGTCCGCACCGATCATCCTGCTCTGCGTGGCCGCGGCCGGACAGGCGGTCGTCGCGACGGTGGCCGGCCGGGGCACGGTGCGGCCAGCGGGTTGATCACTGGTGCGCGCGCACGTGCGCGCGCACCCCTTGCAGGCCGAACAGGATGAGCAGCTCGACCACCCCGCCGTCCGCGCTGCCCAGCCAGTGCGGCATGGACGTGTCGAACTCGGCCGCCTCACCGGGCGGCAAAATCAGGTCGCGCTCGCCGACCACCAGCCGCAGGCGGCCGTTGAGCACGTAAAGCCATTCGAAGCCTTCGTGCGTCTGCGGAGTCGGTTCGAGCGGTTCTCCACGGGCGGGAATGATCATCTTGAACGCCTGGGTACCGCCCGGTCGCCTGGACAGCGGAATGAAGACCATGCCGAACCGCCGGATCGGCTTCAGGTGGATCCGGGGATCGCCCGTGCGCGGGGCGCCGACGAGATCGTCCAGCGGAACGTCGTAGGTACGGGCCAGCGGCAGCAGCAGCTCCAAGGTCGCGCGGCGCTGACCGCTCTCCAGCCGGGACAGGGTGCTCTCCGACACCCCGGTCGTCGCCGCGAGGTCGGCGAGGGTGATGCCGCGGTCGCGACGCAGCGCGCGCAGCCGCGGCCCCACCACGTCGAGCACGTCTTCCGTTTCGTGGTCCACGACGCCACCTTGCCATAACCGCAAGATTCCGTGCCAAAGCGCGGTGAGCCTGGCGAAACTGAGCGCATCCCGACTGAAGGAGCCTCGATGAGCACCACCGATGCGGTCACGTTCTGGGACGGCGTCTACGCGGCCCGGCCGGCGGCCACCGACCCGCGGCCGAACGACCGTCTCACCGAGACGGTCACGGACCTGCCGCCAGGGCGCGTGCTCGACCTCGGCTGCGGCGACGGCGGCGACGCGCTGTGGCTCGCCCGCCGAGGATGGCACGTCACCGCGATCGATATCTCGGCCGTGGCGGTCGAGCGGCTCGCCGGCCTCGCCCGCGCCCGCGACGTTGGCGACCTGGTCACCACCGAACGGCACGACCTGCACGAGTCCTTCCCGCCGGGCGAGTTCGACCTGATCTGCGCCCACTACCTGCACACGTCCTTCGACCTGGACCGGACGACCGTCCTGCGCACGGCCGCGCACGCGCTGCGCCGTGGCGGGCTGCTGCTGGTCGTCGAGCACGGCTCGACCGCGCCGTGGTCGTGGAACCAGGATCCCGACGTCCGCTACCAGACCCCGCGGGAACTCGCCGCGGAGATCGAGCTGGACCCGGCGAAGTGGACGGTCGAGCGGGCCGACGCGCCCCGCCGGATCGCGACCGGCCCCGGCGGGCGCATCGCCGAGGTCACCGACCACGTCCTGCTCATCCGCCGCACCGCCTGACCTGCTGCCAAGAAGGAGAAACCCATGCCCACCACCACCTTCCGCCGCAAGCGCCGCGCCGACACCCCGCCACCCCGTACTGGCAGCAGCGAAACCGAAGTCCTGCGCGGCTTCCTCGACTACCTCCGGGCCTCGATCGCCGCGAAGGTCGACGGCGCCCCCGAACCGCAGGCCCGGACGGCCGGGGTGCCCTCGGGCACGAACCTGCTCGGCCTGCTCAACCACCTGACCTTCGTCGAGTGCTCGATGTTCCTCGGGGACGAGGTCACCGACTGGCAGGCGACGTTCCAGGCCGCACCCGCGGACAGCGTGGCCGAGGTCGTCGCCCGCTACCGGGAGGCGGTCGAGCGGGCGAACGAAGTTCTCGACGGCTGCACCGACCTCGGCGCACCGCTCCCCCGGCCGGGACGCCCCGCGCCCAGCGTCCGCTGGGCACTCACGCACCTGATCGAAGAGACCGGCCGCCACGCCGGCCACGCGGACATCCTCCGCGAGCTGATCGACGGCGCTACCGGTCGCTGACTCCAAAACCCTTCTCCAGGACAGGAAAACATGAACACCGCAGCACGACCGTCCCGTCGATCCGCGCGCACGGTGACTACCGCCGCGCTCGCCATCCTGCTCACGATCTCCACCGCGGCCTGCTCCACACCGGCCGCCGAGGTGCCCCCGTACGCCGCCGCCACCCAGGGCGACCCGGCGTTCGAGAAGACCTTCCGGCACGAGTTCGCCGACGTCGACGGCGTCCGCATGCACTACGTGAAAGGCGGCAGCGGCACGCCGGTGGTGCTGATCCACGGCTGGCCGCAGACCTGGTACGGCTGGTGGCCGATCATGCCGGCGCTCGCCGAGCAGCACACCGTCTACGCCATCGACCTGCCCGGCCTTGGCGACGGCACCGGTTCGCCGAACGGCTACGACAAAGCCACCCTCGCGCGGTACGTGCACACCCTGATCGCCGACAAGCTCGGAGTGCGGGATGCCCGCGTCATCGGGCACGACTTCGGCGCCGCGGTAGCGTTCCAGTACGCCGCCCAGTTCCCCGCCGACACCACGCGCCTCGGCTACCTGGACCTACCGCTCCCCGGGCCCGCGATCGACGCGTCCACTTACCGCTCGCTGAGCTGGCACATCGCCTTCCACGCCCAGCGCCGAGTGCCCGAGACGGTGGTCAGCGACGACGTCCGCGACTACCTGGCGCTGTTCTACCCCCAGGTCTCGTTCGGCGGGACGGCGTTCGGTGGCACCTCGGACCGGTCCCCGTTCACCGACGCCGAGATCGACGAGTTCGCACGGACCTACCAGCGGCCCGAGGCACTGTCGGGCGGCTTCGAGCTCTACCGCGCCCTCGACAAGGACGTCCGCGACGCGGTGGCGGCGGCACCGACCAGTGTGCCGACCCTGCTCATGACCGCGCAGGGGCAGCTCGACGCGATCCGCGCCACCGCGGCCCCGCGCCTGACAAACATCGTGCGCGCGGTGGATGTACCGAACGCGGGGCACTGGCTCGTCGAAGAGAACCCCCAGTTCGTCACCGGGGAGTTGCTGCGCTTCCTGGACGGATGACCCGCTACCCGGGCTTGACCGGCTGCCTCAAGATCGTTTTCAGCTTGGCTGGTGCCGTCCGGCGTGCGTCGCTGAGGTAGATCTCGTGATGGTCACCGTTGAAGGTGAGCCCGTTCTCGGGGAGATAGTGGTTGTGCAGGCGGTCCAGGGTGGGAGTTTCGTCGTCGTAGGAGCCGAGGTGCAGGATCTGGACGCAGGTCCCTTCGACGAGGGTGTGCAGCCGGACGTCTACGAGCGCGGGGTTCTCCTTCTTCTTGGAGACTCCGGCGACCGCATCCAGGACCATGTCTTCGTTGATCCAGTCCGGCTGGCCGATCATCATGGTCCATTCCCAGGTTTCCTTGCGCCGCGCGACGAACACGGTCGGGTCGGCCGCTCGCCACAGTCCCTCCAACGGGCCGACCACGAAGTCTCGCCCGAGGTTCTTCTTGCTGGCGAACTTCAGCGAGTACGCCACCCCGTACAGGGCTTCGATCGCGTTGGCGTAGGCGGCGGAGGTGTTCGGATCACCCCGGCCATCGACCGCGATGTACCGGAACTCGGGCACCTCGACGACGGTGAACTCCTTCGACGGCGGCGAATAGAGCTCTCGATGGGCTTTTTTGACGTCGTACTTGTCCATCGCGGTCTCCGTGCTGAGTGTGTCCAATGTGGTCTCGGTCCACCCGATATCGGCCTCGAGCATGGCCTCGCTGTAGTCGAAGATCGCGATGGCGGAGGCGGGCAGGGGTTCCTGCCCGGAGCGGGTCAGCCGGACTTCCGCGAGCTGTTCTCGCAACGCTTCCAGCCGCCGGGTCAGCCCGGTCGCCACGTCCGCGTCCGGCAGGCCCTGGCTGTTGGCCATCCCGATCAGCACGCGTGCGCGCATCGGTGTCAACGTCGTCAGCGCGTCACGCGTGGCTGCGGCGCACAGCTCACGGCCCAGCGCCGTGACCCGGAAGGTGGCGCGCGACTTCCCAGGCGAGGCAGCGCCGGCCGCTTCGATCAGGCCGCGCTTGGCCAGTTTGTCGAGCACGTAGTAGATGGAGGAGAAGCCGAGCGCGGTCCAGGCGCGCACGCCCCGCTCCTCGATGACCCGTTCCAGCTCGTACCCGTGGCGCGGCCGCTCGGCGAGCAGCCCGAGCACCGTCAACTCCCCATCGGTCAGCGCCGAAGCCATCTCACTATTCTAGCACTAGAATAGTGCTCAGTTCGCCGGCATCCGGCTTCTGACCAGTGGCACGGTCGCGCACCGCACTCCTCCGCCGAACTCGGAGACCAGGTCGAAGCCGAATCCGCTGACGACCTCGGCTCGGTGCTGCCGCAACTCGTCGATCAGCCTGCCGTGCTCCTGCGGGATGACCACCGTGTTCGGTGCCAGGCAGACGGTGTTGCAGCCCATGGCATGGGCCTCTTCGGCAGTGGCGTCGATGAGGTCCCAGCCGGCGAGCACGTCCGGCACCCGCCCGGCCAGCCCGTCGCGGTGGCAGATCGCCAGGCCGGGACGTACCACCGCGAGCACGCAGTCCAGGTGCAGCCAGCACTCGGCCAGCGGGACTTCGTGCACGCGGTAGCCGGCCGGACCCAACAGCCGGTCCAGCCACTCGATCCCGGCCCGGTTGCTGGCGAGCCCGGAGTTGCCGACCAGCACATCCGTCCCCAGCACGAACACGTCCCCGCCCTCGAGGAACGGCCCGGCACCATCGGGAATGACCGGATCGGGTGAAGCCGGCGCGGGATGCGGCACCGCGACGTAACTCGCCCCGGGGTCCCCGGCCAGCCGCTCGGCGAGCAAGTCGCGGTAGGCGAAGATCTCCTTGCGCCGCGACGGCATCATCAACGAGGTCTCGATCACCCGATTCCCGATGACCAGCAACGGGTCACGCGCGAACATCGGATCCCCGCCGGCCACCACGAACCCGGCCTCGAACTCGGTCAGCCGCCGGGGCCGGTGCACGCGTACGCCGTGCGCGGCATAGAGCGCGGCCAAAGTGTCCAGCTGGCGGCCAATCGCCTCGATCCGCTCCTGCCCCTCAATCTCCCGCAACGACCATCCGGCCGACTCCTCGGTCAGCCGCACCAGTTCCGCGGGCAGGTACTTCCGCAGCGAGTACGACACCGGCGCCAGCACCGCGTCCGGATCGAAGATCCCGACACACACCTCGCGGAGCCTGCCGAACTCGTCCGCGACGTCGATCGGCGCGGTCATGGTCATTACGGTTCCTCCAATCCGGTCCGGCGACCCCGGAACTACCCGGCGAGGCCGGCGTACACGACGATGTTGTCCCGATAGCTGCGCGCGGTCTTGTCGAAGGTTCCGCCGCAGGTGATCAGGCGCAACTCCGGCTCCGCCGTGCCACCGAAAACGTCCGGCGGCAACTGGTCCTTCTCCACCTGGACGGTGTGGGTGACCGTGAACCGCTGGCGGGTGCCGTCGCCCTTGGTCACGACGACCTCGTCGCCTTCCTTCAGCTCCCGCAGCCGGTGGAAGATCCCTGGGCGGTGGTTGCCGTCGACGTGCCCGACGATCACCGCGGGCCCCGGCTCGCCCGGCACCTGGCTGTGCCGGTACCAGGCGGCCTGCAGTGGCTGGTCGACCGGCGGGATCTCCATCGATCCGTCGGGATTGAACCCGACCTGGGTCAGGGAGGATTCCGCGCCGATCTTCGGGATCTGGACGGCCGCGGGTGGTTCGACGACCTCCACGGCGGACGGGACCGGTGGCACGGCCGCGGGCGGGGCACCGGCTTGCGCCCCGCACCCGGCCGGCAGGAGAACAGCCACCAGCAGGGTGGCCGCGGCCAGGCCACGACCACCCCGCACACGCTGACGTTCCACTCCGTCAGCCCAGCACCAACGCACCGCCGCCGGTTTCGATCTTGCCCTTGGGCTTGATCGCGGCCTGCGGCTTCTTCGCCTTCGCCTGCTGTGCGGCCACGGTCTTGCCGTGCTTGACCTTCGCGGCCCCCTCGACCACGGAGATCGACCAGCTCAGCGTCTGGTCACCACACTTACCGGTGATGGCGTAGCGGCCCGGCGACGCGTCGGTCCGCACGGTGGCCTTGGCCAGCCAGATGTCCTTGTCCGCGGTCAACGAGCCGAACGTCAGCACCGGCGAGCTGAAGCCGGTCGGCTTGCCGGCCGAGCAATACGCCGCGATCCGGTAGTTGCCGCCCTTGCGGACCGTGCTCGTGATCGCGTCACCGGCGTCCAGGTCACCGAGGAAGACGGCGCCCGCGGCCTTGTCTGGTTCAACCCCGGGCTTCGACGGCTCGGGCGTCCCCGTTTCCTTGGGCTTGCCCGACTCCGTGGGCTTCGTTGAATCAGTGGGCTTCGGTGTGCCCGTCGGATTCGACGTGTCCGTCGGCTTCGGTGCATCGGTGGGCTTGGCCGGCGCCGACGGGGTGGAAGTGGTCGCCGGCGAATCAGTGGCAGGCTCCGCAAACGCGGCCGGCGTGGCCAGTGCCAGTACGGCGGCGCCGACCAGGGCGCCACGGGAAACGAGCCAGAAAGGCTTGGTCACAATTTTTCCTTCAACAGTCAATACCGCAAGCGGAAACAAATTGCGCGCGCGTCACCGCCGCGACCTGCCACTGCGTCGGCGGTGTCGGGGACATACAAGGCAATGGCCAGGCGGGAAACAGCCTTGATGGAGTCGAGGCCAGCGCGGCGGTGACGCGCACACCTTTACTATCTCCGGCGTACCGCCCGTGCACCAGTGTTGATTAGTGGACAGTTCCAGGAAACACCGGCGCGGGCCGTGGCGAGCCCGCTATGCCGAGCCGTTCACGCATATCGACGACACGCGGATCATCAATGGTCGTGTAGAAGTCCAGCGCGTTCTGCCATTCCGCTCTGGCGGCTTCGACCTTGCCGAGCTCGTGCAGGATGTCACCACGGCGGACGTGCGAATCAGCCACGCCCCACCGGTCGTCGGCCTCGCGGCGCACCCGCAGGGACAGGTCGAGGTAGTGCAGGGCTCGTTCCCGTTCGCCTCGCGCCCGGTGCACTTCGGCGAGTTTCGCCAGTTTCCGGCCCTGCCCGTAACGGTTGTGCAGCTTCACGCACGCCCGCAGCGCGCGCTGGGTGGTCCTGATCGCGGTGTCGGACTGGCCGGTCTGCCGGTACACATCGCCCATCGTCGCCAGCGTGGCGGCCTCACCGTCCTGCTCGCCGAGCCGGTCGAACAGGGCAAGCGCCTGCTCCGCGTACTCGCGGGCCCGCGTGTTCTGGTTCCGTTCACAGCTCAAGCAGGCCAGGCCGTAGAACGCCCACGCCTGGCCATGAGGGTCGCCGACCTCGGTGGCGACCGCCAGCGCCTGCTCGAACTCGGTCTCGCTGAGATCGAAGTCCCGGCGCCAGAAGTGGAAGGCCGCCAGGTTGGCATACACCCAGCCTTCCGCACGCCGGTCCCCTGCGGCCCGTGCCGCCCGCAACGCGACCTCGTCCACGGCCAGCCAGGTGGACCACGCCTTGCGGAACAGGAAGTAGTCGTACAGCAGGACCGCGAGTTTCCAAGCGAGTTCCGGCATGCCGTGCTCGACGGCCTGCTGGATAACCGGCACGACGTTGTACATTTCGGACTCACACCACCGAAGCGCCGTCGCGGCGTCCTCGAAGAACACCTCGGGATCCGCCCCCTCGAGCAGGTCGAAGAGCGTCGGCAACGGGGCACGGTAGGGCGCGATCTGCAGTGCGGCGGCCGCGGCCGAGCGCACGTACCACTCGGTGAGCCCGCACACCACCTGGCGACGGTCGGTATCGGAATCCTCGGCACGAGCGCGTTCAGCGGCGTAGAGCCGGAGAAGGTCGTGCAGCCGGTAGCGGCCATCCCCCAGTGACTCCAGCAGATGCACGTCGGCCAGCGCCTCGATCAGCCGGCGAGCCTGACCCTGCGGCACCCCGGCCAGTGCGGCGGCCGCGGCGACGCCGAACTGGGGGCCAGGGTGCGAGCTCAGGACTCGGAACATGCGGGCGGACTCGTCGTCCAGCGCCCGGTAGGACCAGGAGAACACCCCGCGCACCGCAGTGGCATCGTCGATGGCCAGCAGGTCCAGACCTGTGGTGGCCAGCTGGTCGACCACTTCGGCCACCCCGCCCGGCGGCCGGGAGAGCACCCGTTCCGCGGCGATCCGCAAGGCCAGCGGCAGATGCGCGCAATGCCGAGCCAGTGCCCGCACCGCCTCCGGCTCCTCGTTCACCCGTTCCGGGCCGATCACGTTGCGCAGCAGCGCGAAAGACTCCTCCGGCGGCATCGAGCGCACGGTGACCCGCCGGGTGTGCACCCGCACACCGAGACCAGGCAGCGGACTGCGACTCGTCACCACCACCACGCACCCCGCCGACCCCGGCAGCAACGGCTCGAGCTGGGCCACCTGGGCCGCGTTGTCCAGCACGACCAGCACGCGCCGGCCGGCCAGCAGCGACCGGTACAGCCCCGCGCGCCTGCCGAGCCCGGAGGGGATGCGGTCCGCGGGCATGCCCAACGTGGACAGGAACTCCTCAAGCACCTCGTCGGCACCCAGCGGACACTGAGCGCCGCTGTAACCGCGCAGGTTCGCGTAGAGCTGCCCATCCGGGAACAAGGCGGCGACCTCGTGCGCCCAGCGCAACGCCAGTGTGGTCTTACCCGCCCCCGGAGGACCGTCGATGGTCACCACCAGGGGCGCTCCCACCTGCTCCGGAGCCGACAGCGCCGCGTGCAACGCGCGCAGCTGCTCCGACCGCCCCGAGAAACCGGCCGTGACCGCCGGCAGCTGCGCCGGCAACACGGTCGTCTCCAGGTCCGCCACCGCCAATGCCGCGAGCTTGCCCCCGGCCTCCAGCACCTCGTCGCACCGCCGGGCCAGGTCCGCCGAGGGCGGTGCGCCGTTCTTCACCTTGCTCAGCCAGCTCGGCGTGTAACCCACCAGTTCGGCCAGCTTCCGCCAGGACAGGCCACGCCGTGTCAGCAGCCTCGCCAGCTCCCTGCTGAATGCCGTACTTCCAGGCCGCTGAACCGAACCCTCGGCCATCACGCCCGCGAACCCGGACACACGACCCGGATCACTGACAAGAAATGTCCATCCCGCTCGACCGGGAAGATCACCATCGATATTCCTGACTCTGGTAAAAGAACGGCACCCGTCGCCGGACTGCGCTCAACTGAGCGACTTGAGCCGCACGACATTCGGCACGATAGCTACGAGCTCCACGATAAAAGAAACCCCGATGCGCAGCCACACCTTTCACCTCGCACGGGTGAGAGCTAGCTCAAACCTGACTCGTACTTGTAGCACGCAAATAGATCCAGTAATAACGAATAGCGCGGTCAGAGCCAGCCCGCTTCCTTGGCGAGGCGGACGGCTTCGACCCTGTTGCGGGCACCGAGCTTGTGCAGGATGCGGGTCATGTGGTTGCGGGCGGTGCCGATGGCCATGTGCAGCTCGCGGGCGATGTCCTTGGCGGTGTCCCCGGCGGCGACCCGGCACAGCACGGCCTGTTCGCGCTCGGTCAGCGGGTTTTGGCCACCGTGCATCGCGGTGGCCAGCAGGGCGGGCGAGATCACCAGGTCACCGGATTCCACCCGCCGGATCGCGTCGATCAGCGCGTCGACGGAGACCCCCTTGGGCAGGAAGCCCCGCACGCCCGCGTCCAGCGCCTCCCGCACCACGCCCGGACGGTCCAGTGCGCTGAGCACGAGCACCCGGATTCCCGCGGCCACCGCGCCGATCTGCCGTGCCAGGGTCAGTCCGTCGACGCCGGGCAGGTCGATGTCCAGTACCACCAGGTCCGGTTCGCGGTCCCGGATCAGCGCGAGCACCTGGTCGCCCCGTTCGGCCTCGCCGACGACGTCGATGTCGTCCTCAAGAACCAGCAACGCGATCAAGGCGTCGCGCAGCACTCGCATGTCCTCGGCCACCACGACCTTGATCGGCGCCGTCATCGTCTTCTCCGATCGGTATCTCCACCATCAGCCGGAACCGCCCGCCGGCGGCCGGCCCGAACCGCACTGCGCCGCCGAGCCGGCCGGCCCGGTCGGTGATCCCGATGAGTCCGTTGCCCGGCTGCCCTTGGTGCCGGCGGACACCGTCGTTCTCGATCATCAGCCGGAACCTGCCGTTCCGGATCTCGGTCTGCAGCAGGCAGCGCCGTGCCTTGCTGTGCTTGAGCACGTTCGTGATGCCCTCGCGCAGCGCCCACCCGGCCACCCTGGCGGTCCGCTCGTCCGGGATCGCTCCCACTTGCGCGCCGCACCGCACGCCCGCGGACTCCAGCAGGGCCGTCCCGGTCGTCAGCTCGTCCTCGAACACCGGCTGCCACGCACCGCGGGCGACCAGTCGGACGTCGTCCAGGGTCTGCTCGGTCAGTTCCTGCACCACCTGGATCTCGGTGGCCGCC
Organism: Amycolatopsis nigrescens CSC17Ta-90; assembly: GCF_000384315.1. GTDB lineage: Bacteria > Actinomycetota > Actinomycetes > Mycobacteriales > Pseudonocardiaceae > Amycolatopsis > Amycolatopsis nigrescens. The sequence goes on from NZ_ARVW01000001.1 coordinate 2,033,509, forward strand.
CTGCCGGGGCTGGCCGCCATCAGCCGTGCCGCGAGCTCCGCCCGCAGGCCGATCGCGGTGAGCGCCTGGCCGAGCGTGTCGTGCAGGTCCCGCGACACCCGCGCGCGTTCCTGCACCACCGCGAACCCGGCCAGCTGGTCCTGGGCCCGCCGCAGGGCGACGGCCATCTCGGCCATCCGGACCACCGCGTAGATCACCGCGCCCACCAGCAGGTTGTGCAGCAACAACCCGAGCATCGCCGGCCACGGCGACGCCCAGCTGCTGGCCACCACGCTCCCGGTAATGACGGCACCGAACAGTGGCCACGACCACGGCTCGCGCACCGTGACCAGCATCGTGCACCCGAACAGCAGCGTCAGGATGGTCGTGTTCGCGTGCCACTCCCCGAAGATGACGAAGCCGAGCTGCACCGCCAGCACCGGCAACGTCCACCGCCACGCGGGCAGCCCCCGGCGCAGCCGCCGCAGCGTCGACCAGATCAGGATCGCCAGCGGGGCCACCAGCAACGGCAAAATGTGCCCGACCGGCTCCAGCCGCTCGGCCAGTGCGGGCGACGCGTGCCGCAGTGAGAACCGCCACGCCAGCAGGCTCAGCGGAAAACCGATCTCGACGACGGCCACGAAATACCCAGACCGCTCGATGGTCCGCAAAGCCGCCCCTCCTGAATGTTCCTGCCCCGGTAACAAAAGACCGGCGCCGGGTACGGCACTTACGCGAATGAGACCGTCGACACATTCGCACAAGTCTCGCGGCAGGCGCGCAGGAAGTCCCCGGCAACGGCTAGCTTCCCCCGCCTCGCCGACCGTTGCCAGTACAAAACGTCACAGATCTTCGGTGATTAATTCCCCGGGATGAGAAAGCGGTCGCTTAGTTCGGCAACGCTTCCGCGCCATGGAGCAGCGACAGAAAACCCATCGCGCCGGTGCGGAAGGCCACGTCGACGGTCATGGTGAGATCTTCCGGCAGGCGGGACCCGACACGGGTTTGGGTCAGGCGCATCGAACCAAGCTACCCGAACCTCAAGAATGGGAATTGGCTACGGTTCCGCCGGGTCGCGTTCCAGGTCGGTTTCCAGTGCCAGGTAGACCGACGGGCGGAATCTGCGCAGCCAGCCGGCGACCAGCAGCCCGGCCAGTGCGACGACCACCAGCAGCCACGGCAGGAGCGGGACGACGCCGTTGCTCGAACCGGCGAGTGTCGGGAAGTTGAGGATCGCCAGCGTCACGATGATCCCGAGCCCCACCGCGCCCAGCCCCGGCGCGAGCAGCGTCCGCACGATCCGGCGGTCGCGGGTCCGACGGAAGTGCACCAGGATCGCCACCGCCGCGAACAGCTGCAGGGTGAGAATGCCGAGCGTGCCGAAGCCGGTCATGCTCGCGGTGAGGTCGGCGACGGGGTCCAGGCCGGCGAGCCAGAACACCAGCGCCACCACCGATCCGAAGGCCAGCTGGGCGATCGAGGCGGATCGCGGCGCACCGTTGCGCGGATGCGTCCGTCCCAGCGGACGCGGCAGCACGCCGACCCGCCCCAGCGCGTACAGGTAGCGGGTGGCCGAGTTGTGCAGCGCCAGCAGCGCCGCGAACAGGCTGACCACCAGTAGCAGCAGCATCAGTTTGGTCAACGGGCCGCCGAGGTACTCCTGGGCGACCGAAAGCACCAGGTCGCCGGTCGAAAGATGCGCCGCGGCCACATCTTGCGCCTGCTCGGCACCGATCGCGCTGACCACGGCCCAGGTGGTGAACGCGGCGAACACACCGATGAAGCCGATGGCGATGTAGGTCGCCCGTGGAATCGTCCGCCTCGGATCCCTGGCCTCTTCGCCGAACAGCGCCGTCGCCTCGAAGCCGATGAAGGCGTTGGCGGCGAACAGCAGCGCCAGCCCGGTCGCGCCCTGGAACAGCACGGACGGACTGAACGCGGCGAACGAGAACCCGTGCCGGAACAGCACGCTGAAATCCATGATCAGCAGGATCGACACCTCGAGGATCAGCGAGACGCCCAGCACCTTCGCGCTGACCGCGATACCTCGGCGGCTGAGCAGGAGCACCAGCACCACCGACAGCGCACTCCAGAAGATCCACTCGAGATCGAGGCCGAAGACGTCCTTGATCGCGGTGGAGGTGAAGAAGCCGCTCGTGCCGATCGCGCCCGCGACGAAACAGTTGTAGCCGAGCATCGCGACGAAACCGGCGATCAGGCCCGGGGTCTTGCCCAGCCCCTTGACCACGAAGGCGTAGAAGCCGCCCGCGCTGGTGAGCACCTTCGACATCTGCGCGTAGCCGACCGCGAACAGCAGCAGGACCACCGTGGCCAGCAGGAAGGCCGCGACCATGCCGCCACCGTTGCCGACCGCGATGCCGATGGCCGCGATCACCACCATCCCGGTCAGCGGGGCGACCGCGGCGAGCACGAGGAAGACGATGCCGGGCACGCCAAGCACGTTCCCGGCGAGCGACGTGCCGTCCCGCGCTGGAACCGGTCGGTTCATCCCACGCTCCCTGGTCCGCTGGTCGACTGCCTGGCCGCAAGTATGGGAGCCGGCCCTGCCCCGCCGTTGCCGCTGCGGGCACACCACTTGTCCGTCAGCGATCAATTCCGCGGAAGATGGAAAAGTGGTATTACCCGGCGGAATCCAGGACGCATACGCTGGTTCCACCACGTGTGCACCGCATTAGTCCCACGGACGGATCAAAATCGGGAGCCTCCAGTGAGAAGCACCAGCATTCTGCTGTCTGCCCTGCTCATCACCTTCGCCGTCAGCGTCTCACCCGCCGTCGCGTCGGCGGCGGACCAGAGCGCGTTCGCGCTGTCCAGCACCGCCTTCGCCAACGGCGGCGTCATCCCCAAGGTCCACGAGTGCACCAGCGGCGGCGGCAACGACCCGGCCAAGAAGAACGAGTCCCCGCCCCTGGCCTGGTCGGACGCTCCGGCCGAGGCCAAGAGCTACGCGATCGTCATGCGCGATCTCGACAACGCCAACCTGATCCACTGGGTCATCTACGACATCCCGGTAAGCGCGACCTCGCTCCCCCAGAACGTCGAGCACGCCTACCAGCCCTCGGTCCCCGCGGGAGCGAGGCAGATCTACTACCGGGGAAGCGCGAGCCTCTACGGCTACCAGGGACCGTGCTCGCCATCGACGGTGAACACCTACGAGTTCGTCGTGCACGCGCTCAACCAGGCGTCGCTGACCAACCTGAACTCCGGCTCGTCGACCCAGACCGCCGCCAGGGCGATCACCGCCGCCTCGATCGGCTCCGCCAGGATCAGCGGCGAGTCGTAGCTTCGCGCCTCAGGAAGGAACGCCAGGAGTGCCGGTCGAACGACAGCACACCGGCTGACGGGCTCTTCGAGTCCCGGACGGCCACCGCTTCCGAGCCCAGGGCCACCTCGACGCAATCGCCGTTGGTACCGCCGCTGTAACTGCTCTTCCGCCACACCAGCCCGGAATCCATCCAGATCACTCCATACGGTCGTACTCGCTTGCCAGGTGTGCAAGCCACTGCCGCGATTGTTCACCGTCCATGGCCGGTACCGCGAGCCTGGCGAGGAGCTGGCGGTACATCGTGACGTCCGCGGACCTGTCGAAGAAGATCCCAGCGCCCTGGCATTCGGCGTAGGCGCTCGACGGGTGGTCCGCGTAGGAGACCACGCGGAACCCGTTGCCGATGACGCTGTACGGACCAGCGGCAGAAGGTACTACTCGAACTTGGACGTGCGGCTGTTCGCTGACTCGCAGGAGGTGCAGAACCTGCTCGTACATCACCACCGGCCCGCCAACCGGGGTTCGCAGGGCATGTTCGTGGATGAACCAGGTGAACTGCGGCGCGTTGTAGCGATGCAAGAGAGGCTGCCTTCGCATCCGCGCGTGCACTCTGAGCGCGATGCCTTCCTCGGGAATAAGTCCTACCAACTCGAAGACCGCTCGTGCGTAGTCCTTCGTCTGCAACAGTCCTGGGACCACCAGCGGCTCGAACTCGAAGATCCCGCTGGCGATACCTTCCTGCACGGTCAGCGAGTGGAGTTCGTCAGGCAAACGCTGGCTGTGCGGGCGGAGCCAGTAGCCGTCATCGGTATCCCTCGCGATCGCCAGTACTTCGTCCAGCTTCTCGCGCAGAACACCGCAACAAGCCACGTACAAGGCGATATCGATCTCGGCCGGGCCGCGTTTTCCATGCTCCAGCCTCGAAACCTTGCTCGGGGACCAGCCGAGCATCTTGGCCAGCTCGTCGCCGGTCAGATCGGCCTCCTCCCGGATACCGCGCAGCGCGATGCCGAGTTCCCTTGTTCTGGTGGTGGACTCCATGGGTGTCATGTCACCACGCTAAAACCGCTGGTCAGCGATTCGGGGATACGACGCGGAGGATTCACCGGAAGAGCGGGGTGGCTTTATCGGGGTGCACGAAATCTTGTAGGTTGCCGGGCATGACCGCGTTGCCGGGGGACGTGCCGGAAGAAGTGCTGCGCACCTCGATCGTCGAGCGGTTGTTCGCCCGCGCGGCCGACCCGCGTCCGCTGTTCACGCACCAGGACCACGGCCATGGTATGGACCACACGGTCAGCTGGGCCGAGTTCGTCACCAGGGTGCGGGAGGTGGCGGGCACCCTGCGCCGGGTCGCGGAGCCGGGTGACCGCGCCGCCGTGCTCACCGGCCAGGATCTGAACTACCCGCTCGCGTTTTTCGGCGCACTCGCTGCCGGCCTGGTGGCGGTGCCGTTGATGGCGCCGGGCAGCCGCGCCCAGCGAGGCCGGCTCGCCGGCGTGCTGGCGGACTGCGACGCGCGGGTCTGGCTGACGTCCTCGGCCGCCGCGGCGAAGACGCGCGAAGCCGGGACGCCCGAACAGCTCGTGGTGGTCGACGAGCTTTCCGGGCCAGGCTCCGATCCACTGCCGGTCACCCCGGAGAGCCCGGCCTACCTCCAGTACACGTCCGGGTCGACCCGGGAGCCCGCCGGCGCGGTGATCCCGCACCGGGCGATCTCCGCCGCCTGCTGGCAGGCCAGCCGCGCCTACGCCGTCGACGAGGGCACGACCTGCGCCGGCTGGATCCCGTTCTTCCACGACATGGGCCTGATCCAGCTGCTGTGCCTGCCGGTCTTCGCCGGCGCGCGGTCGGTGTTCATGGCGCCCGCCGAGTTCGTGCACCGGCCCGCCCGGTGGCTGCGCCAGCTCGCCGATCATCCCGCCGTGTTCACCGCCGCGCCGAACTTCGCGTTCGACCTCGCCGCCGACGCCGCCGAACAGGCAGGGGACGACCTCGACCTGTCCGGCGTGCGAATCGCGCTCAACGGCAGCGAGCCGGTCCGGCCGGGCACGATCGCGCGGTTCCAGGAGGTCTTCGGCCCGCGCGGGTTCCGCCCCGAAGCCCACCGCCCGTCCTACGGCCTGGCCGAGGCGACCGTCTACGTCGCGAGCGCGGGCGCGGAGGGACCGCGGGGTGCGGTGTTCGACCGCGAAGCCCTCGCGCAGGGCCGGGCGATCGAGGTGCCGGACGGCCAGGAGCTCATTTCGGTCGGCCGTCCCCTCGGCCAGCGGGTACGGATCGTCCGCGACGGCGCGGCGCAGCCCGAAGGCCAGGCCGGGGAGATCTGGATCCACGGCCCGAACGTCGCGACCGGTTACTGGGGCCGCGGCGACACCGCCGTGTTCGGCGCCGAGCTGGACGGCGTCCGCGGCTGGCTGCGCACCGGTGACCTCGGCGTCTTCCACCACGGCGACCTCTACATCACCGGCCGGCTCAAGGACCTCATCGTCATCGACGGCCGGAACTTCCACCCGCAGGACATCGAAGCGGTGGCGGGCGAGGCACATCCGGCGGTGCGCCGGGGCCGGGTCGCCGCCTTCGGCGTATCGGACGAGAACGGCGAAGGGGCGGTGGTGGCGGCCGAATGGACCAGCGATGCCGACGCCGACGAAAAAGAGGTCACCAGGGCCGTGCTCCGGGCCGTGTCCCGCGAGTACGACCTCACCCTGCGTTCGGTGCACCTCGTCCCGTCCGGCGAACTTCCGCGCACCTCCAGCGGCAAGATCACCCGGTCGGCCGCTAAGGCACGTTATAGTCGGGCCCGTGGTTGATCACCCCGCCGAGGTCGTGCAGGTCGTCAGCGAAACTTTCCGGCTCGACCCTGCCGGCATCGAGCGCGACGCGCTGCTCGAGGAGCTGGGCATCGACTCCAAAGGGCGGATCAAGCTGCTGTCCGCGCTGGAGATCTACTACGACGTGACCATTGATCTGGACCAGCTGGACCGGTTCACCGACATACGTTCGGTATCCGAGGTGCTCGCCGAAGCGCTCGGCGGCAAGGCCGGCGGATCTGACGAAAGGCTCTGAAGTGAGCGGAGGCTACACCGCGGCGACCGATGCGCTGTCGTCGGCGTCCAAGAACATCGGCAAGCTCAAAGAGCAGCTGGTGGAGGACAATCCGGAGCTGTCGCCAACACCGGTGAAAGCGGCCGGCTTCGGCCAGGCGCACGGCGACCACTCGGGGAAGTACACCGCCGGGGTGGACGCATTGGGCGCCGCGGTCAAGGGCTACAGCGGCGCGCTCGGCGGCTTCGGCACCAAACTCAGTACTGCGGGCGCCAAATACGGCGCCAACGAGGATGAGCAGGGCAACGCCATCGATCAGGCAGGGAAGCAGTAATGGGCACGAAATGGAGCGACGTCAAGGCGGTCCTCGACGACCCGAGCGTGCCTCCCGGCGCGAAAACCGTGCTGATCAGCAGCTGGATGAAGACACATCCGGCCCCGCCGCCGTTCATGTCGGACCAGGAACCGGAAGACATCAAGAAGCTTCGGAAAGAAGCCGAGAAGTACGCGGACTCGTACAACGCCAATCCCTTTGTGGCCACCGACGATGTGGACGGGGCCTATAAAGCCGCAAAGGGTGCCGGTGATCAGGCCAGCTACAACCGGCGCGAAGAGTCGAAGGCCGTCGACAAGGGCAACGAGAAGCTCGACAGCGCCAAGGCGCCCGGCGCCGATGGCGGCGGGACCGAGAAGTCCGACGAGCTGTTCGACGCCGCCGTGCCCGCGCTCAAGGTGTTCGAGACCTTCGGTTCGTTGCTGGCGAAGCTCCCGGACGACTGCCGCGGCACCACTCGCGCGCTCGACTTCGAAAAGGACATCAAGAAGCCGTTCGACCAGCAGCGCGGCATCATCTTCCGGGACTTCGTGGACGACGCCGCCCATTTCAAGACCGGCTCGACCACGGTCGAACGGACCATGAAGGACACCGAATCCCAGCTGAACACCCTGCGCCAGAGCTGGAGCGGCGACGGCGCGGACGCGGCATCGGACGAGTACAACGAACAGATCCTGCCCAAAGCGAAAAAGCTCGCCGAGACCCTCAACAATGCCGGTGAAACGACGCTGAAGACCACCACCACGGTGTTCGAGCTGTGCAAGGGCAAAGCCGACGCGGTCATCGAGCTGCACACGGATCTGGTGGGCCGCGCGGACTTCGCGATGGCGCAGAAGGTCGTCGCGATCGCCAGCGGCGAGAAAAGCGGGGTGGAAGACCTGGCCGAGATCGCGGGCTGGATGGACGTCAACTTCGGCTCCAACCTGGTCGAGACCCTCAACAGCCAGGACGGCTGTTGCGACGACGACGAATACAAGAAGGCCGGCCAGAACCTGGCCAAGCAGTGGGTGCAGAACCAGTTCAACCCGGACATGTGGGACCGGATCTACCAGGGATTCGTCAAGACCTGCGAGGACACCAAAGAACTCGTCGACCAGGCTTACGACGAGCTCGACAAGGTGATGGGCAAGGTCAAGAACGAGTTCGAAGGCGCGGACAAGCCACCCGGCGATGACAAGGGCGGGTCCGGCACCGGCGGCTCGGGCGGTCCCGGCGGCGGCAAGGGTGGTGCCGGCGGCCCGGACATCCCCGACATCAATGCGGACGGCCCCGGCAACGGCGGGGGTGGCCAGGGCGACGGCTCGGGCGGACCTGGCGGCGGCGGTTCAGGCACCGACGGCGAGGGGATCCCCGACGTCAACTCGGACGGGACCGGCGAAGGCCAGGGCGGACCCGGCGACGGCAAAGGTGGACCCGGCGGCGGCCCGGAGATCCCCGGCGGTGGCTCAGGCGCACCAGGTGGTGGTCCAGGTGGTCCCGCTGATGGGAAGGGCGCTGACGGAAAGGGCGGCGGTGGCGGCCCGGTTCCCCCGGTCCCGGACGTGTCCTCGCCATCAGGCGGCGGGCCCGGCGGGGGCTCCGGGCCGGATTCGAGCAAGGGTGACACCGCGCCATCGGGCTCGGCTCCGCCGCCGTCCTCCGGCGATCAGGAAGCAGCGGCCGAGGCGGCGAAGAAGCAGGAAGCGGCCGCTGCCGCCGAAGAGGCGAAGAAGAAGGCCGCCGAAGCGCTGGGGAAGTCCGGCGGCGGCTCGGGCCCCGGCGGCGAGAGTCTCGGCGGCGGTTCGGGTCCCGGTGGCAGCCCTGGTGGCGGTTCGGGTCCCGGTGGCGGCACCGGGTCGGAGGGCGGCGACGGCAAGGCGGCCGCCGAGAAGGCCGCCGAAGACGCAAAGAAGCAGGAAGCGGCGGCCGCCGCGGAAGAGGCGAAGAAGAAGGCGTCCGAGGCGCTGGGCAAGATCGGCGGCGAGTTGCCCGGCCAAGACGGCGACAAGCCGGCCGGCGACAAACCCGGTGAAGGCGGCGACAAACCCGGCCAGGACAACGACAAGCAGGGCAGCGACCACAAGCCCGGCGAAGACGGCAAGGACGGCGACTCCAAGGACGACGAACGCGAAGTCCTCAAAGTCAAGCAGGGCGACAAGAGCTTCGAGATGTCCGAGCCGGACCAGGACGGCAAGATGGACATCAAGGTCGGTGACGGTTCCGGACCCGCCAAGGAGTTCAAGCTCGACTGGCCCGAAGACGGGGAAAAGCCAGGGGCGGACGACGGGAAGCCGGGCGAGGACGGTGTCCACCGCCCCGGCCCGGACGGCAAGATCCACGTCCAGGACGGCGACCTGAAGATCACCGCCGAACGACCCGACGGCCCGAACGGCCCGACGGTCGTCACCGTCGACGACGGCACCGGCAAGCCGACCACCTACACCCTCGGCGAGGAAGACTCCGACGGGGACAAGAAATCCGACGGCGACAAGGGCTCCCACGAGGACAAGCCGTCGCCGGCCTCCCGCCCTTCCGGAACGGAACACCAAGAGCCTCGTCCCGCCCTCACCCCGCACCTCACCGAAAGTGACAGCGGCGGCAACGGCGGCGGTGGCCACGGCGGCGGTGGCGGCGGCCCAGCGGTCGCAGCGCCCTTCGGCGACGCGACCGCGATGCCGAGCGATACGCCGGCATCGCTGGCCGATGGCGCCCACAGCGGGACGGGGGCGCACCAGCCGCAGCCCGCGTCCTCGGCGTTCGCGCCCGCGGCCACGACGGCGGGCGGGGCCCCTGGGCAGCCGGTCGGTGGTGGCGCGATGCCACCGATGGGCGGCATGGGCGGCGGTGGCGGCGGCGCGAACGGCGGCGGCGATCAGGAGCGCACCAACCGGGCATACCGGATCGAGGGCGAAGTGTTCGATCAGGTCAACGCGCCCACCGGCCGGATCACCGGTTCCCTACTGGACGACGAGGAGCTGCCGGTCACCCGCAAGCGGTGAGCCACGGCACGGGAGAGCGTATGAGCGACGATGACAGCTCCGGCATGAAGACGAACCTGGACGGCCTCGTCCGCGAGCAGACAGACCGCCGGGCCATGCGGGAACAGCGGGGCAAGGAGATCAAGGCCCGCGCCCAGGAGTACATGACCAAACAGGTCCAGACCGCCCAGCGTTACGTCGAGCACCGCCGCGAACTGGGGCAGCGCAAGACGAAGTCGGGCTGGAGCACCGACCGGTCGCAGGCGGAGCCGGCGCCGCCGCCGACGTTCGAGGAACCAGCGCCCCTCCCCGGCGGGGACGCCCCGTTCGCCCCGGCGGGGCCTGCCCACGCGACGCCGGATGCTCCTCGCCGTGCTCGTCGTCCTCGCCCGGCTGAGATGGACGACGAAGACGACGCCTTCCTCAACAACCGCTGGCGCGATTGACCTTCGGCTCTTCGGGCGCTCTGCCTCAGGGAGAAGCGTGAGGAGCCCGGTGAGCTGCTGAGAGCTTTCCGACCGCCGGCGGCGGGCGCAGCAGGATGGCGTCGGCGGTCGCGATGGCCTGGTGCCCGGCGGCCGTGAGCATGACCAGCTTGCGGCGGCGCTAGTGGAGGTCTTCGTCCTCGCGCAGGCCGGCGAGGATGCGGGCCGCCTTCGGGCTGCCCATCCGCTCGTAGATCGCCGCCGCCTGGTGCCGGTAGGTCCTGGCCTGCTGGTGGTCGCCGGTGCGTTCGGCGACCGTCGCCCGGTGTTTGGCGATATCGGCCTGCAGGGCCGTGAGGTCCTGCTCGGTGGCACGGTCGTTGGCGTCAGCGAGCACTCGTCCGGCGTCGGCCAGGTCGCCAGCGTCGAGGTGCGTTCGCGCGGTGTCGAGCAGGATTCTCGGCACCAGGCTCGGTTCACCCGCCGCCTCGGCCAGACCTCGTGCGCCGGCGAAGGTCGCTATCGCTTCGTCGACCTCGCCGAGGGCGGCGAGCGCGCGCCCGACGAACGAGGTCTGCATCGCGGTACCGCGGCCGGTACCGAGACGGATGTTGATATCGAGTGCCGCGCGGAACCACTCGAGCGCGGCGGCGGGGTTTCGCTCGCGCAGCGCGAGATTGCCGGTGAAGTCGAAAGTGGACGCTTGCAGCCGGTCGTCACATCGAGCGGCGAGTTCCCTGGCGCGGTCCAGTTCCGCTCCCGCCTCCGGATAGCGGCCCCACTCCTGGTACGCCTTGCCGAGCAGGCAGCGGCACCGCGCCTCGGCGGCGGGATTTTCGGCCAGCTCCGCGGAGGTTACCGCGAGCTGCGCGGCACGAACCCAGAGGTCGAGTGGCCGTCGGGCGTCGAGGAAGGCGAACAGAGCCTCGAACAGCTGCCATACCCGGTCGTGCCAGGCTCGCGCGGCGGCGGCCTCCATCGCCGCCAGGATGTTGGCCAGCTCCCGGTCGAACCAGTCCAGCGCGGCGCGCCGGTCCAGCGGCACAGGATCGGTGCCCAGCAAGCGAACCGGGTCGGCGATGCGCAGCCGTTGTGTCCCGGTGGCGGCGACGTCGGCGGCCGTGGCGCCGAGCAGCCACCAGTCGACCGCACGGGCCAGCATCGAGATCCGCAGGTCTTCGGAGTCCTCCTCCTCGGCAACGCGCAAGGCGTGCCCCCGGACCAGACGGTGCATTCCGTACGTCCCGTCCGGCAGTTCGTCGAGCAACCCGCTCAGGCACAGTTGGTCGAGATCGGCGCTGACCTCGGTCACCGGGCGGCCCCGCACGGCGGCGAGCACCTCGGCCCCGAAATGCGCACCGACCAGCACACCGAGTGCCCGGTAGAGCGACCGCAGCCGGTCCGGCAGGGCGTGGTAGACGGTGTCGAACACGGTGAGCATCCGGTCGAGAACTCCGCTGCCCGCGCCGGCACGCAGCTCGCTGGTCAACCGGCCCACGCTGCGGTTGGGACGGACCGCGAGATACGCCCCCGCGACCCGCAGCGCGAACGGCAAGCCCCCGCACAGCTCGACCAACGTCGCACTGTCCTTTTTGGACTTACCAACCCTGTCGTCCTGGCACATACCGCTGAGCAGCGCGATACCGTCCTCGATGGTCAGCGGATCCAGCGTCACCGGCACGGCGCCGTGCACCACCAGCTCTTCCAGCGCCCTGTTCCCGGCGACCAGCACCATGGCCGCACCGGAGTTCGGCAACAGCGCGTTCACCTGCGCCGCCTCGGTCACATCGTCGAGCACGACCATGATCCGGGATTTCTTCGTCAGCGACCGGTACAGATCAACCCGCGGTTCGAAGCCTGCCGGGACCAGCGCCTCCGGCACCCTCAGCCCGGCCAGCACCCGTCCCAGCGCGGCGGCAGGTGAATCTCCTTCCGGCCCGAACGCGGCGTGCAGCACGCCATCGGGGAACAGCCCGGCCAGTTCCGCGGCCGCCATGCGCAGCAGCGCGGTCTTCCCGACACCCGGGGTACGCCCCACCACCACGACGACCGGGCTTTTCCTGGACGGATCGGTCAGTTCCGCCAGCTCGCGCAGCAGCCTGCGCTGCTCGTTGCGATCCACAAAGCCTTCCGGCGGCGGTTGGACCTGCGCCGGCACCACCGGCGGCAGCTCAGGCGCGGCGAAGGTGACCGTCCCGATGCTCCCGGCCTGCACCACCTGCACGGCGGATCCGGAGAACTCATTGCGCGGCCCCGCACCGACCATCCGGCGTTTCCCCTCCCACGGCTCACATGGCGGCTGTAGCGGTCACGGTACTCGAAGTAACGGAAGACATGGCCCGTTCCACCGGCCCGTTGCTACCGTGATGATCGACAATCAACCCGATCGCGCGGGAGGTGACACCTTGTCAGAAGCCGTCCTTACCCCGATCGGTACCACCACGACCGCGCCTTCCGGCCATGGCGGTCACCCGCACCTGTGGTAGGCAATCGGAGCCGGGAGCCGGGAGCCGGGAGCCGGGAGCCGGGAGCCGGGAGCCGGGAGCCGGGAGCCGCGATGGGGCACGGTCCAGCCGGCTCGTCAGGTACTGATGGTCGCCAGGACACCGGCCGCGGTCAGCCGGCTGTGGGACGTGCTCCCGCTGGTGAGCGAAGATCCCCGAATTCAGGTCACCTTCGCGGTCGACCACGGTTCGGTGTTCTCCCCCGCGGTGGACACTCGCCTTCGCGAAGCGGGTGCCTTGATCCTGCCCTGGACCGATGCCGTGCACGTCCCCTTCGACCTGGCCGTCGCCGCCAGCGACAACGGCGGCCTGCACCAGCTCCGCGCTCCCTTGCTGCTCCTGCCGCACGGTGCCGGCTACCACCGCTACTCCGCGGCCGAGCCCGGCGCCATCTCGGGAGTGCGCCGCTCCACGCTGATCCATGACGGCAGTCCCGTCCCGCACACGCTGGTGGTCGCCCATCCCGGTCAGGTCGAGCGGGTCCGGCAGGTCGACTCCACGCTGGCGGACCGCACGCTGGTCGCGGGCGACCCCTGCCTGGACCGGATCACCGCGAGCAGGCCGCAACGGCGGCGGTACCGGCGGGCATTCGCCGCGGAGTCCCGGGTTCTGGTGGTGCTCTGCTCGACCTGGGGCCCGCAGTCGCTGTTCGGCCGACTCCCCGACCTCCCCCGCCGGGTAACGGCCGCACTGCCGGTCGACGAGTACCGCGTCGCACTGGTCCTGCATCCCAATGTCTGGCAGCACCACGGTTCTCTGCAGGTGCGGTCCTGGTTGCGGACGGCGGTCGACGCCGGCCTGGCGGTCATCCCACCGGAAGAGGGGTGGCGGGCCGCGCTCGTGGCCGCCGATCTGGTGATCTCCGATCACGGGTCCCTGACCTGCTACGCCGTCGCAGCGTCGACACCGACGCTGATCGCCGCCGACGGTGGTCCGGAAGTCGTGCCGGACTCGCCGCTGCGGCTCTTGCTCCAACGTCTCCCCGCGCTCCGCCACGGAGAGCCGTTTGACGAACAGGTCGACGCCGCCGTGGCCCGAGGCGCGGTCGCCCGAGATGTCGTGGACGGAATGTTCGCCGAACAGGGCGCGGCCGCGAAGGCACTTCGCGAACGGATGTACCGGATCCTGGAACTGGCCGAGCCCCCGTGGCGAGCACCTACGTACGCCGTACCGGTTCCGGCACCGGCGATCCCCCGCCCTGAAGCTCTCCAGGTCGCCGTCAGGACGGCCGTGCACCAAGCCGACCGGCTCGTGCTCACCCTGGAACGACGACCGGCCACCTGGGAGGACTGGCCAGAAGCCGATCACCTGACCGTATGCGAAGCGATTCTCGAACCGGGTCTGCTCGAACGGGCCTCCGTGATCTGGAACGACGACACCTACGACACCGCGGAGTCCGCTCAGCAATGGGCACGCACAGTTCTCCGCGCTTACCCCGGGGCCAGGGTCGCGATCACCGGAACGACCGAAGGCACCTTGATCGCGAGCATCCGGGGTGCTGGATACGTGACCGCACAAGGCATTTCACCCCGCTGCGTCGCGGGATCGGCCATCTACCGGTGGTCCCTCCTGCCCGGCAAGGTAAAACCGACGACCATTCAAGTGGGCACCAGAACACTTCGGCTCGAACACTTCGCCCCACAGCACGGCTAGGGCTCGGCGGTCGCAGCCTGCCGGCGCGAGCTGGACGCGAGGGCGCGTTGGGCGATCTCGCGGAGGTGGGTGCTGACTTCGGGTGGGCCGATGAGGGTGTAGGGCATGGTCAGCTGGGTGAGCCGGTAGGCAAGGTAGCGCGGGGAATCCGGTGAGGTCCGCAGGCGGCAGGTGTGCGCGTCGACCGGGGTGAGGGTGCCCTGCCAGGCGGGGATGTGGGCGTGGTCGAGGGGGACGTGGAGCAGGACCTCGGCGCGGACGGTGGCGCCACGGGAGGCGGTCAGGGAGTCCAGCAGCTGAGCGGCGGCGTCCAGGTCGCGGCCGGGGAAGCGGAGGCCGGTGCGGTGGACGCCGGTGATGCGGTCCAGGCGGAAGCTGCGCCAGTCGTCGCGATCGAGGTCGTGAGCGATGAGGTACCAGCGGCGGCCGGCGGCGACGAGCTGGTGGGGTTCGACCAGGCGGCGGCTGGTGGAGCCGTCGGCTTTGGTGTGGGCGAAGCGGGTCTTCTCGCGCGCGACGCAGGCGACGGCCAGGGTGGCGAGCGTGTCGGGGTCGGTGGTGGGCCCGTCGGCGAGAGGCAGCGTGATGGCGGCTTCGGCGAGTGCCGCCACGCGGGAGCGCAGTCGCGCCGGCAGGACCTGCTCGACCTTGGCCAGAGCGCGCACGGCCGTGTCGGCGATGCCGGTGACCGGGGCGGCGGTGGCGGTGCGCAGGCCCACGGCGATGGCGACGGCCTCGTCGTCGTCCAGCAGCAGGGGCGGCATGGCGGCACCCGCGGCCATGCGGTAGCCGCCGGTGTTGCCCTGGGTGGCGTGCACGGGGTAGCCGAGTTCGCGCAGCCGGTCGATGTCGCGGCGGATGGTGCGTGGGGTGACGCCGAGCCGGTCGGCCAGCTCGGTGCCGGACCACTCGCGCGGGGTCTGCAGCAGGGACAGCAACTGCAGGAGCCGTCTGGATGGATCACGCATGAATTCAGTGTGGCGCATCACTAGGACGTTCGATGACCTAGTGGGTCCCTATCGTCGAGGAAGTCACCGACCCCTCGCACAAGGAGTATTTCGATGGGATCAATGGAGTCCTCGATCGGCCAGCTGGCGGAACTCGGCGCGAAGGTCGTCGTACCCGCCACCGCGGTCGGTGACGTGACCACTTTCGCCCGGCTGGCCGACTCGTGCGGCGGCCTGTTCTCCGCGCCCGGATCGGAGCAGTCATGAGGATCGCCTTGCTGGGAACCGGATTCGGGCAGGCACACGCCGCCGTCTACGCCGCGCGCGAGGATGTCGAAGTGGTGATCTTCGGCCGGGATCCGGACAAGACCGCCACGGTGGCCGGCCAGTTCGGCTTCGCCTCCTCCACGGCACTGGAGCAAGCCTTCGACGACGACTTCGACCTGGTCGACATCTGCCTGCCGCTGCCGCTGCACGCCCCGATGACGCTACGAGCGCTGGAGGCGGGCAAGCACGTGCTGGTCGAGCTGCCGCTGGCCGGCACCATGGAGGACGCCCGCCGGGTGGTCGAGACCGCCGAGCGCAACGACCGGCAGGTATTCGTGGACATGTTCGAACGGTTCATCCCGGCCAACCGCGCACTCTTCGACGCTGTCCAGGACGGCACCTACGGCCGCCTGGAGCAGTTGACGCTGTGGAACCTCACCGCGCCCCTGTGGCCGGGGGCCTCCCTGGGACTGAAGGCGCTGCCGCTGGAGGCCATGCACAGCGACATGGACATCATCACCCGCACCCTCGGCCAGCCACAGACCATCGAGATCGCCGTCGTCGCCCGCGACCAGGACCACGCCAGCATCGAGGCGACCTTTGGCTTCGACGGCGCGTTCGCCCGCGACTCGGTCTCCGCGCTGATGCCGATGCCATGGGGCGCGCGCGGCGGCTACACCGCCACCTTCACCAACGGCGTCCTGGATGCCACCTCGACGATGGGCTTCGACGGCAAACCCACCGGCACCCTCACCGCCTACACCCCCGACGGAACACGCGAACTGGAACTGCCACCCGCCGACCAGTACACCGCGATGATCGACCACGTGCTGGCCTGCCTGCGCGGCGAGCAGGCCAACGAGATCGGACCGGCCACCGTGCTGGACGCACTACGGCTCACCCTCGACATCGACCGCAGGATCAACGGATGAAAGACCCTGTCCGGGCCAGGTGCACACGAAGATCAAGTCGAACCCGTCGAACCCCCGGTCGTCGAGGTGTTCCGCGCGGGCGAGACCGGCGCGGACGGCGACTCGCTGGGAAGCGATGTTGTCAGGGCGGACCCTGGCGACCACCGGATGGGCAGGAAACCGCGTGGTCGCCCACCGCACCACCTCGGTCGCCGCCTCGCCGGCGATTCCCTCGCCCCAGCGGGGTGGCGCGATGCGGTAGAACAGGTTCAGAATTCGCCGTTGCCGGAGCCGCATGAACTTCAGGCCGCAGAATCCCAGCTGAGGTTCCGCAGCATGACGTCGGATGACCCAGTAGCCGAACCCGAAGTTCCGCCAGTGCTCGTCCCATCGCCGATAGAGGTTCTCCGCTTCGACGCGGGTCGCCAGGCTGTCGGACGGGTTGTGCGCGCAGGCCAGCGGATCACTGTGGACGGTGAAGATCGCATCGATGTCGCCAGGTGCGGGGCGGCGCAGCGACAACCTCTCGGTCAGCAGTTCCTCATGGCTCACCAGAGCCACCGTAGCGAGTCCGGCGGGGAGAGCGCGTGGTCTCTCCCCGCCGGATCTCAGCCGCGCTGCACGAGTTACGTCGCGTAGTGGGTCATGCAGATCGTTTCCGGCGCGAAACCCAGGGATGCCCAGAACACCTTGGCATCGCCGTCGTGCAACCAGGTTTCCAGCCGGATCGGGTCACCGGCGCCGTGCTCCCGCAGCCAGGCCATAGCAGCCTTCGCCAGCGCGGTACCGATGCCGCGGCGGCGCTCCTCCGGGGTGACGTAGCAGGTCTCGATCTCGCCGGTCAGCCCGGGCAACAGGCCGTCGCCGGCGCTCAGCGCGCTATTGACGAAACCGGCTATGCGACCTTCCCGCACCGCGATCAAGCAAAAAGCCCGTTCGTGCCAAGCGAAAGCGGACAGCATGTGCTCGACCCGCCGCAGCTCGACGGAGGTCATCGGATCGCCGCCGGGCAGCTCACGGCCCAGCCGATCCCACAGACGTGCGACCGCCGGACCTTCGTCCTCGCGGATGCGTCGTATTTCCAGCATTGTTTCTCCTCGTCCCAGTCGTCGAAGTGCTGATGGCGACCTGGGCGAGGAGGCGCGCGAGCGCGATGATTCTAGAGTCAACCTGGCATGTGGATCAGCCTACCAGCGCCGCGCGGCACCGAGTTCCGGAAAAGATCGGCGAGTGTGTCGATCCCCGACCTGCCCCGTTCGACCTTGGGGTGAGCGGCCCGCGAGCGGGCCGGACCACCTACCGAACGAGGAAAACATGACCAGCACCGACCTCGACGTCCTGCTCGGCTCCTGGAAGCTCACCGGGCGCACCCACAAGGCCGACCACGACGACATCACCGGAGAGCTCACCGCGACCCGGATTCTGCCCGGCCCGCTCCTGCACCTCAGCGGCAGCATGCGGTTCCGCGACACGGAGATCCACAGCCTCGAACTGATCTGGCCCGACGAGCCCACCTCCGAGTTCGCCGCGCACGTGTATTCCGGTTCGGGTGCCCCGTTGAACTACCGGTGGAGCCGCGACGGGGACACCCTCACCCATGCCGGCCACGGGATGACGTACACCGGCACCATCAGCCCCGACGGCGCCACCATCACCGGCACCTGGCTGGCCGATCCGGACCGGCCGGACATGGCCGACGCCGCGTACGACGCCACCATGCACCGGATCACCTGAGCACCCGGCATCGACGAGCGATCCCTTGCACAGCACCGATAACCGGCCGATATGGCACCGGTGCGATGACCCGTTGGTATTGGTCCATACCAGTGAAACGTAGCAGCTTCGTACTAGTTGGCTTAGTAGAAAGCTACCTTTTGGGCTGGCCCATTCCCTGCGTGAACTGCGAGGTGGCATCGTGCTGGACCTGCCGGGCTGTGTGGATGATGTCGTTGGCACCATTGGTGGTTCGCCCTTGGTGGGCCTGCGCCGGCTAGCCGGTACGCATGGCGCGGCGGTGCTGGCCAAGCTCGAACGCTGCAATCCGGGCGGCAGCGTCAAAGACCGGCCCGCGTGGTACATCGTCCGCCGCGCCGAGCAGAACGGCCTGCTGTCCCCTGGCGGCACGATCATCGAGTCCTCGTCCGGAAACTTCGGGATCTCGCTGGCGATGATCGGGGCCGCCAGGGGGTACCGGGTGATCGTCATCGTGGACCCGAAGACGACCGCGGCCAATCTCGCGATGCTGCGTGCCTTCGGTGCCGAGGTGATCGTGGTCGACGAGCAGGACGACACCGGCTCTTACCACAAGACCCGCATCCTGCTGGCGAACCGGCTGCACCGGGAGATCCCCGGCTCCTTCCGCCCCGACCAGTGCTTCAACCCGCTCAACGCGCAGGCGCACTACGCCGGCACCGCGGTGGAGCTGATCGCACAGGCCGGCTCGGGCCTCGCCGCCGTGGTGCTGACGGTGAGCACCGGTGGCCAGCTCGGCGGGATGTCGCGCTACCTGGCCGAACACGCGCCGCACGTCCGCGTGGTGGCCGCCGACGCGTACGGGTCGGCGATCTTCGGGGACCTTTCGCACGCCTACCTGATCCCCGGTGTCGGCCTCGGCTGGACGCCGAGCAACATCGACGACCTCTCCCGCGTCGATTCCATCTTCAAGGTTTCCGACGAGGACGCCTTTCTCGCCTGCCGGGTGCTGGCAAGGCACGAGGGCATCCTGGTCGGCGGCTCCACCGGCGCCGCGCTCTGCGTCGCCCTGCACCTGGCCCAGCAGTACGGTCCGGACCGGGCGGTCGCGCTGCTGGCCGCGGACAGCGGCGAGCGTTACCTGCAAACGATCTTCGACGACGGCTGGCTCACCGAGCGCGGGCTGAGCGCGGACACCTCGATGGCCGAGCTGCACCGGCGAGTGGACCGGCTCACGCCGTACAGCGTCTGTCCACTTGAGACGGCCAATTACCGGCCCGAGCTGGCCGGTGAGCTCGAATCGCCCTACGCCGCCGGGCTCGCCGTCTCCGGCGGGACCCAGCGGTGACAACGCTTCCGGCCGGCCGGACCAGCGCGGTGGCGCTACCGGCCTTCCGCCGGCTCTGGCTGTCCAACACCGCCGACGCCTGGGCCGTTTCACTGCTGCCGATCGCGGTCTCCCTCGCCCTGATCCACGGTGGCGGTGGGGCCGCGGCCCTCGGCCCGGTGCTGGCCGCCAAGACGCTCGGCTTCATCATCGCGACCGTGCCGGGCGGCATGCTCGCCGACCGGCGGTCCCGCCGGACGACGATGGTCACCGCCTGCCTGGCCCGGACCGGCGCGGCCGGCGCACTCCTGCTCACCCTCGACGGCCCGAGCTGGCTGGCCGCGGGCTGCGTACTGCTCGTCGGCGCCGGTGAGGGCGCGTATCGACCTTCCTACCAGGCGATGATCGGCGACGTGGTGCCCGAGGCGGCACGCCAGTCCGCCAACGCCCTGTCCACCATCACCTTCCGGCTCGCGCTCGTGCTCGCACCTGCCGCGGCGACGGCGGGCACCCTGTGGGCGGGACCGCGGGCGGTCGTCGTGCTGGCCGCCGTGCTCTGGTGCCTGGCCGCGCTGACCGTGTCGAGAGTGCCCGAAAACCCCGCAGGATCTTGCGGGACACCCGCACCCGATCGATGGAGGCATGCGCAAAAAGCCTCGCATGCCCCCATCTCAGACGAAAGGGTTTCCCAGTCCGTGCTCGGCCAGTTCGCCGACGGTGTCCGTGAAGCCCGCCGCCACCCCTGGTTCATGGCCGGGCTGGCCATGCTGACCCTGGTGCTCAGCGTCGGGGAGGCGACCCAGCTCGTACTGCTGCCGGTGATCAGCAACGACCGGTTCGGCACCGACGCGGTGTATGCCGCCGCGTTGACCGGTTACGCGGTCGGCGCGCTGGCCGGTGGGGTGGTCATGACGCGCTGGCGCCCTCGCCGCCAGGGCCTGGTCGCCGTTCTCGGGCTCGCGCTCTACGCCGGTATTCCCTTCGCACTGGCGTTTTCCGCATCCGCCTGGCCGGTGGTCGCCGCGTACGTGCTGGCCGGTGCCGGCATGGAGCTGTTCAACGTCCCGTGGTTCGGCGCGGTGCAACGGGAGGTCCCGGCCGGGCTGCGCGCCCGCGTCTCGGCACTGGACTTCCTGGTCTCCTATTCGCTGAGCCCGCTCGGCCTCGCACTGGTGCCGATCGCGGTGACCGCACTCGGCACGCAGCCGACGCTGACCGGCACCGGCGTCATCGTGCTGCTCGCATGCACCGGCACGCTGGCCGTTCCGGGCATGACCGGCTTTCGCACTCCCGCTTCGGGCGCGGATAGACCAAAATCAGCGGCAGCCGAGCCGTGACCACCAGCGGGGGAGAAACTGTGCGGAGCTTCGGGGACCTGGAGTCGGTCATCATGGACCGGCTCTGGTCCTGGCGACGGCCCGCCACCGTGCGCGACCTGGAACGAGACCTCCGCACCGAACGCGACATCGCCTACACCACCGTGATGACGGTGATGGACAACCTGCACCGCAAGGGCTGGCTCACCCGCCGCCAGCAGGGCCGGGCCTATCTCTACGAGGTGACCTACACCCGCGAGCAGTACGCCGCGCACCTGATGCACGAAGCGCTCACCCTGAGCCAGGACCACAACACGGCCTTCACCCACTTCCTCGGCCGGATGAGCCAGGAGGAGTCCGACGCGCTGCGCAGGGCACTCGGCGACTACGAGCGGGACCACGACGCATGATCGTGGCGGCGTTCCTCCTCGGCTACGGCCTTGCCCTGGCGTGGATCGGGCCCCGCCTGCTGCCACCGCTGGGCGCCGCCCGGCGTGCTCCCCTGCTCGGCATCCTCACCTGGCTGATCGCCCAGCTTTCGGTGGTGGTGTGCTGGCTGCTCGGCGGAATGCTGCTGGCGGTGCCCGACCTGCTGGTCGAGAGCTGGCTCGGCCAGGTCTTCAGGTTCGGCCCGCACCCGCTGCGGGAGACCGTGTCCGGCCCCCACCAGGCGGTGCAGGTCGCCGGCGGGCTGCTGGCCGCGGCCACCCTGTGCCGCATCGGCTGGTGCGTGACCGCGGCCCTCGTCACCGGGCACCGCTACCGCAGACGCCATGCCGAGGGCATCCGCGTCGTCGGGCGACGGCACCAGAAGCTGGACTGCTTCGTGGTCGACCACGGCCCGGCGATCGCCTACTGCCTGCCCGGCAGGCAACGCCTGATCGTGGTGACCAGGGCGGCGCTGGACGCACTCACCCGTGCCGAGCTCAACGCCATCCTCGGACACGAGCGCACCCATCTCGTCGAGCGCCACCACATCCCGTCGACCGTCGCCGGCGCGCTGGCCCGCGCGTTTCCGCTGCCGCTGTTCACCACCGGGGCCACCGCGATCCGCGCGCTGCTCGAAATGCGCGCCGACGACGTCGCCGCCCGCCGCCACGGGCGCAGGACGGTGGGCACCGCCCTGCTGTCACTGGCGAAACAGGCTCTGCGCCACCCCACAGTGGTCAGCGAGCCCGGCTACCTGCTGGCCGCGGCCGAGGTACACGTGCTCGTCCGGCTCGAGCGGCTGCTCGGCGCTCCCCAGCGGTGGACCAGCCACCTGCGGGCCCGCCTGCAACTGCTCACCTGCTCGGCGATTGTGGGCTTCTGCTCGGCCTGCGCCCTGCCCGTCGCCGCCGCCACCGCGGTGCACCTCGTCCTCTGTCCACCGGGTGGCTGAGCGGCAGCGCTACGGAGCCTTGATGCACTCCACCTCGTCAGCGGTGGGGTTGTTCACCCGCGCAAACCATTCCCCCGGCTTCGAGATATAGGTGACCCGCTCGCCGCCGTCCGTGTCCCACCAGCGCCAGTAGTAATTCGTCTTGTTGATCCAGGAACCGGTTGAGTCGGCCACGTTCGCCAGCGGCTGCCGCACGTCGAGCAAACACCTGAACCGCCAAGGATCCGGGCTCTTGTAGTCGTACACGGTCCAGACGCACAGCTCATTCGAGAAACAGTCCTCGGGAGCCATTGGCTGCACCTGCCCCGAATTGGCGCTCGCGGCTTGCGCAGGCGCCGCCGCGATGACACCCGCCCCGATACAAGCGGCCAGTGCCAGCGTGCGTCGTTTGACAACAGATACTCGAACACCGAAATTGTCCACCATTTGCACCGCACATCCCTTCCGATTCTGCCGATCCCTCGACTCATCGTCGATGACTCGACTTTTATACCCAGTCGCCCGGGGAGGGGTCCCGAAAGGAACTGTTTCAAGATCGGGCCGCGGTGCCGGAATTCGGCACTAAAGGATCTGCCGGAGCGAGTCCTCGTCCCTGCCGAGAACCGCGGTGGCGCCGTCGATCAGGATCGGCCGCTCGATGAGCACCGGGTTGTCCACCAGCAACCTGATCCAGCGTTCGCGGTTCGCCGCATCCCGCGGCAGGTCCGCGACGCCGAGCTCCTTGGCGACCGGCTCCTTCGTGCGCGCGATGTCCCACGGCTCCCGGCCGAGCTTGCCGAGCACCTCGGTCAGTTCGACCGCGGTCGGTGGGGTATCGAGGTAGCGCCGCTCGGTGTACTCCGTGCCGGCCTCGTCCAGTGCCTTCTTCGCCGCCCGCGACTTGGAGCACCGCGGGTTGTGCCAGATCTCCATCCCGCCATTGTCCATGCACAGTCCATCCGAGCATGCGTTCGTCAGGGCTGGGTGTCGAGCCACAGCTGGAAGGTGGGGCCGGCCAGCTTGGCGTGCGGGCCGGGCAGGAGACCGCCGGCGGCGGCGTACTCGGCATCGGGCAGATCGGGGTTGTCCACGCCGACGACCTTGATGTTCCGGCGGGCGCCGAGGAGCTGGGCCGCCTCGGCCACGGTCTCCCGGCGGGGCCCGGCGATCTCGGGAATCGGCGTTCCGGGCGCGGGCTCATCCGGGTCGGTGGCAAGGTCGACCAACTCCTCGGCCACGGTGCGACCGGCCACGAGCTGGCTGGGCCATGCCGGGACGTAGGCCACGTCGCCCTGCTGCCATTCCAGGAGCTGACCGACGAATTCGTGGAACTGCGCGGCACGCAGGATTCGGACCGGCAGCAGCCCGGACAGGTGGAGTTCCTCGTGCACCTTCTTGGCGGCGCCGAAACCGGCGGTGGCCCCGTCGATGCCGATGATGGATGCCACGGTGATCCGGGCGACTCCCGCCCGCTGGCCTTCCTCGTGCAGGTTGCGGGCCGACGTGCGGAAGAACTGCGTCGCCGCGTCCTCCTCCGAGGCGTGCCACGACGCGACGTCGATGATGACGTCGACCCCGCTAAGTGCCTCGGCGAGACCGTTACCGGTGATGATGTCCACGCCGGTGGCCCGTGAGATGGGCACGACCTGCTGCCCCCGTTCGACGAGGACGTCGACGACGTGGCGTCCCAGCCGCCCGGTTGCTCCGGCCACGGCGAACTTGCTGGTGCTCATGTTCCTTACCTTTCTCCAGTGCCAAGGGGTTGCCGGTCAGTCGCGGTAGTTCCGGCCGGGCGGCATACCCGGGATCGGTTTCGCGATCAGGGCGGCCGGGGTGAAGAAGCCGATATGAGCGATCGCCATGATGAGCGACCAGAGCGCCTTGTCGTCGTAGTGCTCGGACGCCTTGGCGTACAGCTCTTCGGGGACGCGCTCGCGGAACGGGTTCGGCAAGAGGACGGCCTCCACGAGCTCCAGTGCGACCCGTTCGGCGTCGCTGAAGTAGGTGGCGTCCCGCCAGGTCGCCACGGCGGTGATGCGGTCCTCTGCTTCCCCGGCCTCGCGGAGGTTGCGGGTTTCCCGGATGGTGAAGTACGTGCTGCCGAGCAGCTGCCCTGCGCGGAGCTGCAACAGGCTGACGGTCGTCCGCGGAATCGGGCCGTCCTGGATGACCTTGTGCAAACCCGCGGCGACTTCCGCCATCTCAGGGACGAACGGGATGGGGTTGGGCATTCGCGACCGGAGGTTCTCCTGCTCGGGTGGCGTGGGTGTGGTCATGGTCTTCCCTTCTCGTGTTGCGTCGCCGTTCGGCGTCTTGGCGACCACGAGACGTTGGCGTCCGAATCCCCGTGACAGCGCGGTCTTGTGACGTGAGCCATCGATCGTGGGTGTCACAAAGCGGCCGGGACCGGCGTCTCGTGCGCGTGACACAAGGTCAACGGCGAACAGGCAGGAGCCAGCATGAGCGAGCGCACCGGACGAACCACGGACGCCGCCACCGAGGTGTTCGTCGCGCACCGCAACCTGCTGTTCACCGTGGCCTACGAGATGCTCGGTTCGGCCGCGGACGCCGAAGACGTGCTGCAGGAGACCTGGCTGCGGTGGGTGGGCGTCGATCTCGACGTCGTGCGCGAAGAACGTCCCTATCTGGTAAGGATCGTCACCCGGCTGGCGCTGGACCGGCTGCGGGTGCTCGGCCGGCGCCGGGAGTCCTACGTCGGCCCGTGGCTGCCCGAGCCGTTGCTGACCGCACCCGATGTGGCCGAAGACGTCGAGCTCGCCGAGAGCGTCTCGATGGCGATGCTGCTGGTGCTGGAGACGCTTCAGCCGACCGAGCGGGCGGTGTTCGTGCTGCGGGACGTATTCGCTCTGGACTACGGCGAGATCGCCGAAGCCGTCGGCAAAACTCCCTCAACGGTCCGTCAGATCGCCCGCCGGGCACGGGCGCACGTCGCCGCCCGCCGGCCACGCGGCGACGCCTCCCCGGCCGAGACCCGGGCCGCGCTCGGGGCCTTCCAGCGCGCGGTCGAAACCGGTGACCTGCAAAGCCTGCTCGACATCCTCGCGCCGGACGTGGTCGCCCTGAGCGACGGCGGCGGAATCAAACACGCCCTGCTTCGACCCGTGGTGGGAGTCGACCAGGTGGCTCGCCTGCTGGCCGCCGGCTGGTGGAAGCGCGGCGGCGAAAGGTCGCTACAGCCGGTGCAGATCAACGGTGGCCCTGGCCTGCTCGTCCGAGTCGACGGGGAGATCGACGGCGTGCTGGCGGTGCGGTTCGAAAACGGCTACATCACCGGCGCTTACCACGTGCGCAATCCCGAGAAGCTGTCACGTGTGGAGCGGGAGACCGCGGTCAGCCGCTGAGCCGGACGACGAGGATTTAGCCAGCTCATCAGGTATCGAAACTCCCCTGAAGTTGCTGTATTTTGAGGTGTCGTACGCCCAGGGCTTCCGGTAGGAGTGATTGCGTGGACTTCGCGAAAATCTTGCGGCGACGCCGCATGGTACGCAGCTACCGGCCGGACCCGGTCACCTCTGAGCAACTGGAAAGGATCGTCGGCGCGGTCCGGCACGCACCCAGCGCCGGATTTTGCCAGGCGCACCGGTTGTTCGTAGTGACAAAGAAGGAAACCCGACGGGCGATCGCCAAGCTTTCAAACGAGGAAAAATACTTCGTCAAACCCTGGCTCTCGAATGCGGCTGCGCATATAGTCATAGGTTTTCGCGAAGGCGATTATCACGATCGCTACCAAAAGCCCGACAAGCTGCAAGAGGACGGCACCGAGATCCCATGGCCGGTGCCGTTCTGGTATGTCGACGCCGGCGGCCTTGCCATGCTGATCCAGCTGGCCGCGATCAACGAAGGACTGGGAGCGGCCTTCGTCGGACCGACGGACTGGGGACCGTACCGCGAGTTGCTGGAGATCCCGGACGACGTCACGACGATCGGTATCGTCCTGATCGGCCATGCCGACCCCGACGAGCCAAAGCACATGAACACGGACACCCTCAAACAGCAGCGCAGGCCGACCGAAGACCTCGTTCGCTGGGACTAGGACCTGTCCGTCGGCGGGCCCACCGCCGAGATGCCGAGCACGATCTCGTCGGCGGGGTCGCACTGGATCAGGTCTTCGAGGCACTCGTCGCGTAACGCCGCGGTGTAGGTGATGTGCAGCCCCAGCGCGGCGGCGGCCAGATAGACCGTCTGGCTCAGGTGGCCGAGGTCCATCATCATGATGCGATAGGTGCGGCTGATCGGGTACTTCCACTGACAACGGTCGATCACGCTGGTGTAGATCAGGAGCGCGGCGGCTCCGGCGACCCAGTCCTGGTCGCCTGCCGCCGCGACGATCTCGGCATCCGAAATGGCGCCGGTACCGAGCCGTTCCAGCGCGTGGCCACCGCCGTCGTAGTGGTAGAGCGAAGGTTCGAGTCCCTCGACGTTCCGGGCATAAACGTAGATTTCGGTGGGGTGCCGTGCTCCGCCCGACGGGCTGGTCTTGAACACGTTCCCGTTTTCGGCCATCGCCGGCCGGTCGGGCAGTTCCGTCGGCCGCCCGGCGATGTCCAGCAACGCGCCCAGCGCCGACAGCTCGAGCGGAGAGTCGCCGAATTCCCGGTTGCTGCGGCGCTGGTACAGCACGTCTGCGAAATCGTGGAGTTCCCAGCGCGCCGCGGCTCTGAAGGGCAGCGAAATGCGAGGAACGTCCGGGTATGGCTTGAAAGGTGGAGGCGGCGGCTCCTCGAGGAGCTTCTCCCGCACCTGAGCGCGCGACTCGTCCACGGTGACGAACGGCGTGGACCGGTGGGAACGGGTCGCGAAATGAAACGCCCGGGTGGACGGACCCCAGGCCGACCATGACCGCAGCACTCGCTGCTCGGCGCGGTGGCGCGGGGAGTCCTCCTCGATCAGGATTTCGCGGCCGAGCATCTGCTCGGTGAAGGTCCGCAAGCGGGCACGGGCAGCGGGGTCGGGATCCAGCTCCTCGATCGAGGACACCTCTCGCCACGAGACGAACCAGCGAAGAACGCGTTCGGTGCCATCGGTCAGCGCGAGCTGCCGATGCCCGAGATAGTCGTCCCAGACCAGCCTGCCGTCGTCCCAGAACATGCTCCCGCACGCCGAGACCCGTACTCGCATGCCGCCTTCCTCCGAACTCCGGGGCAGCAGCCTCGGAGCCTCACTGACTACCCTGAGACGTGCGGGATCCAGATGATGATGTCGTCATACTCGCCCTGGTAGGCCTCGAATGCTTGGACCTCCGTGGCCTTGGCTTCCTGCTCCACTTCGCGCGCACCTCCTTCCCATTAGCGACGAACCGGTTCTGACCTGTGTACGGAGTGGTTCAGGTGATCGGATTCTGGCTGTTGCAGTCTTCGAGCTGGCGGCGTACGTCCTCAGTCTCGGGTACCCCGAGGTCGGTGTAAAGACCGAGTGCATGTTGCCAGTGGCGGCGGGCGGCCGGCAGCCGACCGAACTTGCGGTGGGCGTCGGCGATCCCGCGATGGGCACGGGCCTCCTCGTGCCGGTTGCCGATCACCCCGCTGATGGCGAGCGCCTGCTGGTGGTGCGCGAGAGCGTCGGTGGGACTGCTGGTGGCGGTCTCGCCGAGCCCGTTGAGCACCTCGGATTCGAGGTCGCGATTGCCGGCTTCGCGAGCGAGCGCAAGCGCTTGCTCGAGGTGGGTGAGCGCCTGCTCGACCCGACCAAGGCCCCCGTTGACGAGCCCGAGGCCGTATAGGGCGTAGCCCTCGATGTGGCGATGGCCGGAGCGCTGTGCGAGGGCCAGCCCCTCCTCGAGGTAGATCAGGCCCTCGTCATAGCGCTTCGCGTGCCAGCAGACGAGGCCGAGGTTGTCCAGCGCACGGCCTTCGACGTCGCGGTCGCCGGCCTCCTTGGCCAGGGTCAGCGCCTGCTTGAGGTAGACGTGCGCCTGGTCGAGCTGCCCCATCCGCCAGTAGACGAGCCCGACGTCGCCCACCGCGCGGCGTTCCAGCACCCGGTCGCCGACCTCGCGGGTGAGCTCCAGCCCCTCTTCGAGGTGGATGAGCGCCTGGTCGTAGCGCCCCAGTCGCCAGTAGACGATGCCGAGGCCGTGCAGTGCCTTCGTTTCGAGGTCGCGGTCGCCCGTGTCGCGGGCGGTGGTGAGGGCGTGCGTGTGCAGGGTCAGCGCTTCATCGCGGTAGCCGCCGATGTCGAGATAGCGGTACAGGATGGTGGACAGGTAACCGGTGTAGGCGTGCCAGCCCCGGCTGTCGGCGTGGGCGGCCGCGGCCAGCAGATTGTGCCGTTCGGTCTCCAGCCACGACCATGCCTCGTGGGAATCGGACAGCGGCGGAGCGGGCGTGCCGGGTGCGCTGACGACGGGCCGGTGGTGTTTCTCCTTGGGGTACACGGCGTCCATCGCCGCGGACGCGACGTGCAGGTAGTGGTCGAACATCCCGGTCAGTGCCGCGCACCTGCTGTCGTCGGTTTCGGCCTCGGTGACGAGCTGCGCGGCGTAGGCACGCAGCAGGTCGTGGAACTGGTACCGGCCGGAGGTCGGCTGCCGGAGCAGGTGCACGTCCAGCAGCTCCTCGAGCAGCCGGTCTGCCTCGTCGAGCTCGATACCCGCCAGCGCGGCGGCCTGGTAGGCGTCGAAGTCGGTGCCGGGGTGCAGGCCGAGCAGCCGGAACAGGCGCTTGTGGCCCGCATCGAGGTGCTGGTAGGAGAGCGTGAACGCGGCGGCGACGCTGCGGTCGCCGGTGGCCAGCTCCCGCAGCCGCTGCTGGCCCCGCATGCGCTCGGCCACGTGCCTGATCGTCCAGGTCGGGCGGGTGCGCAGCCGGGACGCGATGATCCGGATCGCCAGCGGGAGGTAACCGCACAGCCGCACCACCTCGTCGGCCCAGCCGCGCTCGGCCGTGACCCGCTCGTTCCCCACCGCACGGGCGAACAACGTGACGGCTTCCTCCGGCCGGAGGACGTCGGTGGAGAAGGTGTGCGCTGCTTCGAGGTCGCTGAGCTGCTGCCGGCTGGTGATCAGCACCAGGCACGCGGGGTTACCGGGGAGCAACGGGCGCACCTGGGCCGCGCTCGCGGCGTTGTCCAGCACCACCAGCGTCCTGCGGTTGGCCAGCTCCGCCCGCCAGAATCCGGCCCGTTCCTCCAGCCCGTCCGGAATCCGTTCACCCGGCACGCCGAGCTGGCGCAGCAAGGTGTCCAGCGCGGCGGCCGGTTCGGTTGGTTCGTGCCCGGCGGTGTGCGCGTGCAGGTCGATGAACAGCTGCGCGTCGGGGTACCGATCGGTGAGCTGATGGCCCGCGTGGATGGCCAATGTCGTCTTGCCGACCCCGGCCATGCCGTCGATGGCGTTGATCAGCACGGCCAGGTTGGCGCCCTCCACCATCGGCAGCGTGGCGATGAGCTGGTCGAGCTCGAGATCGCGCCCGGTGAAGTCGTCTATATCGCGAGGCAGGTAGTTGCAGCCGGCCGGCCGGGCGGTTTCCTGCGGGCGCTCGGCGACCTTCCCGGTGAGGACCTGCTGGTGCAGGCGTTGGAGCTCGTCCCCCGGCTCGATCCCCAGTTCGTTGACCAGCGCCCGCCGTACTGTCTGAAACGCCTGTACCGCCGCGGCCGAGCGGCCACAGCGGTACAGGGTGAGCATGAGCTGGCCGGCCAGCCGCTCGTCCAGCGGGTGCGCCACGGCTCTCGCGGACACCTCCACCAGCAGCTTGGTGTGCAGGCCGAGGCGAAGCGCGACATCGTTGCGGTCGAGCTCGGCGGCCAGCCGTTCCTGGTCGAGCGTCTCCCGCATCGCGGCGAACCACGGGGTTTCCAGGGTGGCGAAGGCATCTCCGTGCCACAGTCCCAGCACCTGGTCGAAGACCGCCAGAGCACGAGCGTCGCCCTCGATCTTGCGGGCTTGCCCGACCAGTTCCCGGAAGCGATGCAGGTCCACCGCCGCCGGGTCGACCGCCAGCAGGTACCCGCCAGGCCGGCGGGCGATCCGGACATCGCCGACGGCCAGTATCCGGCGAAGCCGGGACAAGTAGCTGTACAGCGTCTCGCGGGGCCGATGGGGCGGGGAGCCGCCCCACACCCGGTCGACCAGCTGGTCGACCGAAACCGGCTGGTTGGCGTCGGCGAGCAAGGCCGCGAGGACATACCGTTGCCGCAGGGAGCCAACATCGATCAGCCGGCCGTCGTGGTGTACCTCAAGATCACCAAGTACCTGGAACTCCACCGTCACCTCGACGCCCTGGAAGTGAGCACTCCCTCGTACTGGCATAGCAGCTACGAGAAAGTGATTCAAGGTCTATCCACAGCAAGTCTAGACAGCTTTACGACAGGAGTGGCCGTGTCCGGCTCACCAATCGCAAGGTTACGCAGAGTACCTGAGGTCAGGCGGTGAAGCCGACCTTCGTCCAGTCCGGCGTGGCGAACCCGAACGCGCCGAAATTGGCCACGTTCGACCGCACGCCGATCGCGTCGGGACGCTGGTAGAGCGGTATCGAATGGAATTCCCGCCAGATCGCATCGTCGATCCGGTTCCCGAGCTCCATCCGCTTCTGATCGTCCAATTCCGCTTGCGCCACCCGGAAAAGGTCACCGATACCCTGGGTGTCCGGCACTCGCCCGTAGTTCCGCCGCACCAGGTTCGGATCGTAGGTGTAGATGTCGCTGATCTGACCGAGCGGGAAGGGCGTGCCGAGCCAGGACATGTTCAGCAAGTCGAAGTTGCCGACCGTGAGGTACCGGTTCTGCCAGGAGTCCAGGTCGACCGTCTCGACGGTGATCTTGATGCCGATCTCCCCGAGCTGGCGCTGCACGAGCTGGGCCTCGTCGGAGCTCACCTTGACCCCGGCCGGCACGACGAACCGCAGCTCCAGCGGCTTGCCGTCCTTGGTCCGGACACCGGTGCCCCCGTCGACCCAGCCGGCCTCGTCCAGGAGCTGGGCGGCCTTGCCCTTGTCGTAGCCGTATTCCGTGCCGTTCTGCCGGTAACCCTGCTGCCCGCCGACGTAGATGTGGTTCTGCAGCGGGGTCGCGTCCGGCACGATGGGACCGAGGATCGCCCTGACCAGGGTGGTCCGGTCGATTCCCTGGAAGACCGCCTGCCGGACCTTGAGATCCCGCAGCGGGCTGCCTTCGCGGGCCCCGACGTGCAGCACCCGCCAGTTGGGGGACAACGCCTTGCGCACAACCGCGCCCGGGGTCTGGCTGATCGCCTGGAAGGACGGGACGCTGGAACCGATGTCGATGGCGTCGAGCGCGCCGCTGGCGAAGGCCTGCGGACCCGCGTCCTGGGTCGCGACCTGGAACACGATGACGTCCAGCTTCGGCTTGTCGCCCCACCAGGTCGGGTCGGCCTCCACGGTGACCGTCTTCGCCGCGTCGTCGATGTTCTTCATCCGGAACGGTCCCCCGGTCACCGGGACCTTGCCGATCCAGCCCTTGTTGAACTTCTCCGGGGTGTCCATCTCGGCGGCCGGATACAGGAACTGGATCATGCCCTTCCACTCGGCGTACGGCCTGGCGAAAGTGATCTTCACATCCTGGTCGTCCGCGCCGCGTTCCACCTTCGCGACATTCTCGAACCCGGCGGTTACCGCGGGTTGGAAGCCGGGGGTCTTGCCGCTGTTGGCGTTGACGGCGGCCTCGAAATCCCGCCAGGTGATGGGCGTGCCATTGGACCATTTGGCCCTGCGATTGATTTTGATTTCCACCACTTGGGGGTCGCCGGAAATGACCTCGGCGGATTCGACGTAGTTCTTGTTCACCTCCACCGAACCATCCGCTTTCCCGACGAAGGGCTGGGGCATGATCGGCCGGAGCAGCCGCTGGACGTCTCCGAAGGCACCTTGGGCGTGCTGGTAGTTGTACTGCTGGATGACGCCGGTGAGCGGGAAGGTGAACGTACCGCCCTGCTTGACCTTCTCCGGCGGCTGCTCGTTGATGTCGATCGTGCCCTGCTGACGCACCTGGATGTTGTTTCCCTGGCCGTTACCGGTGCCACCACCGCAGGCGGACAACGCGAGCGCGGCGACCACGGCACACACCAGCGGAGCCAGTCCTCGGTGCCGGGTTCTCGTCACAGCTTCCTCCTTCGTCCGCAAGCCCTTACGCGTGGTGACACGAGTGCCTGTGGTCACCGCCCTGTTGCCGCGAACGTGGTTCCCGTTCGATGCACAGTGCCCGTTTCCTATCGTCCAGGGCGGTGAAGACGAAACACCGCGAACGGAAACGACAACCGGATGGCGGATCGGCCGGGTCCGGCAGCTCACCAGGGAGCACGATGCGTTCGCGGTGCCGCTCGACCGGAGGATCGGGAATGGGCACCGCGGAGAGCAGCGCCCTGGTGTACGGGTGCGCGGGCGCGCTGAACACGCGCGCGACCTCGCCGATCTCCACGATCTGCCCGAGGTACATCACGGCGACCCGGTCGGCGAGCTGCCTGATCACCGACAGGTCGTGCGTCACCAGCAGGTAGCACAGCCCCAGCCGGTCCCTGAGCTCGGCCAGCAGGTTGATCACCCCGGCCCGGATGGAGACGTCCAGCGCGGAGACCGGTTCATCGAGCACGATCAGCTTCGGCCGCAACGCCAGCGCCCGCGCGATGCCGATCCGCTGCCGTTGCCCGCCGGAGAACTCCGCCGGATACGCGCTCGCGTGCTCCGGTCGCAGGCCGACCAGTTCGAGCAGCTCCGGCACCCGCTCGGCGATGGCCTGCCGGTCCGCACCGTGCACCCGCATCGGCTCGGCGACGAGTTCGGCGACCGGCAGCCGCGGGTCCAGCGACGCCATCGGATCCTGGAACACCACCTGGAGGTCGCGGCGCACCGCCCGCCGGCCGGCGACGCTCAGCTCCGCCACGTCCTCGCCGAACACGCTG
This sequence comes from Amycolatopsis nigrescens CSC17Ta-90, assembly GCF_000384315.1. GTDB lineage: Bacteria > Actinomycetota > Actinomycetes > Mycobacteriales > Pseudonocardiaceae > Amycolatopsis > Amycolatopsis nigrescens. The sequence continues at coordinate 2,066,385 of NZ_ARVW01000001.1, forward strand.
ACGCCGCCGCCCGCCGGCGCGGAAAGCGACAGGATCTCCAGCAAGGTCGTGGTCTTGCCGCAGCCCGACTCCCCGACCAGGCCCAGCGTTTCGCCCTCGGCCACGTCGAACGAGATACCGTCCACCGCGCGCACGGTGCCCACCTTGCGCCGGAACACGCCCCTGGTCACCGGGAAGGTTTTCACCAGGTCCCTGACCTCGAGCACGGTGTCGCGCCGCTCGCGGGGAGCCAGCACGGCCGCCTGCGCTGTGGTCTCGGTGGTCTCGGTGCCGTAGATCGCGGCGGCATCGCCGTTCGAACCCGCTGTCTCGTCGGTACGAATGCAGGCCGCCCGATGTCCGGCACCGACCTCGACCATGCCGGGCTCGGCGTCGCGGCACGCCTTGACGGCTATCGGGCAACGCGGGGAGAACGGGCACCCCGGTGGCAGCTCCGCCATCGACGGCGGCTGTCCCTCGATGGGCACCAACGGCCCGTGCCCTGGCGCGTCCAGCCGGGGCACCGAGCCGAGCAGGCCGAGCGTGTAGGGCATCCGGGGGCGGGCGTAGACCTCGTCGACCGGGCCGGCTTCCACCGCCCGGCCGGCGTACATCACCAGCAGGCGGTCGGCGAATCCCGCCACCACGCCGAGATCGTGCGTGATCAGGACGATGCCGGCACCGGTGACCTGCTGCGCGGTCTTCAGCACGTCGAGGATCTGGGCCTGCACGGTCACGTCCAACGCGGTGGTCGGCTCGTCGGCGATGATCAGGTCGGGATCGTTCGCGATCGCGATCGCGATCACCACCCGCTGGCGCATCCCACCGGAGAACTCGTGCGGGAAGGCCCGTGCCCGGCGGCGCGCGTCCGGGATGCCGACCAGTTCGAGCAGCTCGACCGCGCGCTCGGCGGCCGCCCGCTTGCCGATCTTTCCGTGCACCAGCAACGCTTCGGCCACCTGGTCGCCCACCGTGAAGACCGGGGTCAGCGCGGACAGCGGATCCTGGAAGATCATCGAGATGCGCTTGCCGCGGATCGCGGACAGCTCGGTGTCGGACAGCCCGAGCAGTTCCCTGCCCCGGAACCGCACGGAACCCGACACGTGCGCGTGGTCCGGCTGGAGTCCCAGCACCGCGAGCGAGGACACCGACTTTCCGGCGCCGGACTCACCGACGATGCCGAGCACCTCGCCCGGCCGCACCTGGTAGTTCAGTCCGCGTACGACGTGCACCTGGCCGGACTCGCCGGGGAAGGAGACTTCGAGACCGGAGACTTCGAGCAGCGGAGCGGCTTCACTCGACTCGGACGCGGTACCGACGCTCGCGGGCGTCGGCGGGGCGGCTGCCGCGGTTTTCTGCCAGCCCTTCTCCTTCCGCCTCGCGTTCGGATCCAGCGCGTCACGCAGGCCGTCCCCGACGAAGGTGAGCGCGAGCACGCTGACGATCAGCGTCAGGCCGGCGGGCAGGAACAACCACGGCGAGGTGAGCGCGAACGGGTAGCCGTCCCGGATCAGGGTGCCCAGCGAAACGTCCGGCGGCTGCACGCCGAAGCCGAAGAAGCTCAAGCCCGCCTCGGTCAGCACCGCCCAGCTGACGTTGATGGTCGCGTGCACGATCAGCACCGACGAGATGTTCGGCAGGACGTGCCGGACGATGATCTTCCCCGGCCGTTCGCCCATGAACTGGGCCGCCCGCACGAAGTCCTGTTCGGCCACCGTCAGCGTCATCCCGCGGACCATCCGCGCGGCGATCATCCAGCTGAACCCGGCGAGCGCGAGCACCACGACGAACCAGTTCCCGCCGGGAAAGACCCGGCTCATGATCGCGAGGATCAGGAACACCGGCAGCACCAGCATCAGGTCCACGAACCACATCAGCACCCGGCCGGTCCGTCCGCGGAAGTAACCGGCGGAGGCGCCGACGACCGCGGCGAGCACGGTGGACAGCAGCGCGACCAGCAGCCCGATGGACAGCGAGCGCTGCAACCCGGCCATGGTCTGCACGAAGATGTCGCCGCCGATCTGCGTGGTGCCGAACCAGTGCCGGGGGCTCGGCGGCTCCAGAAACGCGGAGTAGTCCTGGCTGTCATAGGTCCACGGGGTGAGCTTCGCGCCGAGAAACGCACCGAAGAACAGCACGGCGAGCACGACCAGGCCGAGGACGGCCGGCCAGCTTCCCAGTAACCGGCGCAGGACCACGCCCCGCCTGGTGACGACCCGGCCCGGCTCGCTCGGCCCGGAAGGTGTGGCGGTCATCGCGTCACCGGATCCTGATCCGCGGGTCGAGCACGACGTGGAACAGGTCGGAAAGCCAGCCCGAGACCAGCACGCACACCCCGACGAACAGGGTGACCGTGGCGGTGATGTTGATGTCCTGGCCGCTGATGCCGACCACCAGCCAGTCCCCCATGCCGTACCAGTTGAACAGTCGCTCGGTGAACACGCCGCCGGTGATCAGCAGGCCGAAGCCGAAGGCGAACGGGGTGGCCATCGGGATCAGCGCGGTGCGCAGGCCGTGTTTGAGCACGGCCTGGCGCCGGGTCAGGCCCTTCGCGCGAGCGGTGCGCAGGTAGTCGCTGCCGAGCACGTCGAGCATGGCGCCGCGCTGGTAGCGGCTGTACAAGGCGACCAGCCCGAGCGCGATGGTCAGCGTGGGCAGCACCAGGTGCCGCAGCCGGTCGAGCAGTTCCGCGCCGAAGCTCCCGCTGAAGTTCGGGGTCACCTCGCCGGTGAACTCGAGCAAGTTCCAGCCCAGCGACTGGTTGATCGCGAGCGTGCCCTGTTTCAGCAGCATGCCGAGCACGAACACCGGCGTGGCCAGCAGCGCGGAGGAAAGGATCGTGATGGCGTGGTCGGCGAACCGGTACTGGCGGACGGCGCCCAGCACGCCGAGCAGCACGCCGAGCACGATGCCGACGACGGCTCCGATCAGGAACAGCCGGACGCTGACCCCCGCGCGGGTCCACAGCTCCTGGCTGACCGGCGCGCCGGCCACCGTGGTGCCGAAGTCGCCGCTGAGCACCCCCGACAGCCAGCTCACGAACCGTTGCGGGATCGGCTGGTCCAGGCCCAACTCGTGGGCTTTGGCCGCGAGTACCGCCTCGGACGGCGGCGGATTCTGCTGCCGCAGCTCATCGAGCGGGTGGAAGGTCGCGCCGGCGAGCGCGAACGCCAGGAACGTCGCGATCAGGGACAACGCGACATAGCTGGCGAAGCGCCGAAGCAGGAAACCGGCCACGTCCCTCCCGTCGTGTTCACGGACCTCACCCTAACCAGCGCCGCTTTCTGGTAACGTCGTGTTTCTAGAAACGTACTGTTACTGAATGGATGGCCGGGTGTCCAGGTTGACGCGGGCGCAGCAGCAGCAGCGGACGCACGAACGGCTGCTGGCAGCCGGGCGGTCGGTGTTCGTCCGGCGCGGTTTCCTCGCCGCGACGGTGGAGGAGATCGTGGCCGAGGCCGGCTACACGCGAGGGGCGCTGTACAAGCACTTCGGTGGCAAGGAGGGGCTGTGGCTGGCGATCACCGAAGCACAGGCCGAGCAGCACCTCCTGCACCTCGGGGAACGCCTCGGCAACGCGTCCGATCGCGACGAGCTGATCGCCGCGCTGATTCCCGGCGGGCCAGCGTTCGGCGAAGGCGAGCCCCGCTGGAGCGTGGCCACCTACGAGTTCGCGGCCTGGATCGCCAGCCAGCCGGAGCTCGCCGGCACCGTGGTCGCCGGCCAGCGGCTCCGCGAGGAACGGATCGTGGAGCTGCTGGAGCGGAACTGCGCGCGCCTCGGCATCCGGCCCGTCCTGCCGCTGCCGCAGGTTGTCGTGCTGATCGGCGCGCTCGGCGGCAGCCTCGCCCTGCGCCGCGCGGTCGACCCGGCCACCGACGTGCGGGCCGTCGAGGCCGGTGTCATCGCCGCCGTGTTCCCGATGCCTTCAGGAAAGGGAAAATCGTGACCGTCCAGTTCGCCCGCAACGGCGACATCGAGATCGCCTACGAAACGTTCGGCGCCGCGCCGGGGCGCCCGCTGCTGCTGATCCACGGTGCCGGGGCACCGATGCTGGGCTGGCCGGAGGAGTTCTGCGCGGCGCTGGTCGAGCGGGGCTTCCACGTCGCCCGCTGCGACAACCGGGACGCCGGCCGCTCCTCCCGCGCGAGGAGGCCCTACACCGTCGCGGACATGGCCACCGACGGGCTGTCCGTATTGGACACACTGGGCTGGCCGGCCGCACACCTCGTCGGCGTGTCCCTCGGCGGCATGATCGGCCAGGTGATGGCCGCCCGGCACCAGGACCGGGTGCTGAGCCTGACCTCGATGTGCTCGGCGCCGGACGCGTCCATGCGGCGCACCAAGATCGGCGTCATGGCGCGGTACTTCGCGCTGAACTGGCGGAAACCAGCCGGACCGGAGGCCGCGGGCGAGCGGCTGGTCAAGCTGCTCCGGCTGGTCGGCTCGACCGGTCATCCGCAGGACGAGGACTGGCTGCGCCGAATCGGCAGCGAAGGCCATCCGCATCGCACCGATTTCGCCGCCGCCCGGCGCCAGGCCGCCGCGGCTCGCGCGTCCGGCGACCGACGGACGGAGCTGTCCACCATCACGGCCCCCACCCTCGTGCTGAGCGGCGACGCCGACCCGCTGCAACCGCCGCGAGCGGGGAAAGCGACCGCCGACGCCATCCCGGGAGCGCGATTCGTCAGCTATCCCGGCATGGGCCACGATCTGCCACCCGCGCTCTGGCCCGCGATCATCGACGACATCGACGCGATCGCCACGACACCGACCAGCCGCTGACCAGCCTGGAATCGCTCAGTGCGCGGTGAGCCCGCCGTCGACGACGAGTTCGGCCCCGGTGACGAAGGAGGATTCGTCGCAGGCCAGAAAGAGCATGGCGGGCGCGATCTCGGCGGGGTCGCCCGCACGGCGCATCGGGGTGCGCACGATGTCGGGTTGCCGGTCGCCCTGCTCGTCGAGCAGGTCCTGGATCATCGGCGTGGCAACGACTCCGGGGTGCACGGAGTTGACCCGCACGCCCTGGGTGGCGTATTCGACGGCGGCGGTCTTGGTCAGCAGCCGCACGGCTCCCTTGGACGCCTGGTATGCGGCGGCGGCCCCGCTGCCGACGAGACCGAGCACCGAGGACGTGTTGATGATCGAGGCGTTGCCGGAGGCGCGCAGCAGGGCCATCGCGGTCTTCATGCCGAGCCAGGTGCCGGTCTGGTTGACCGCGATCACCCGATCCCAGGCGTCCTGCGTGGTGTTCTCGATGCCGGGCCAGTCCACGATCCCGGCGACGTTGACCAGCACGTCGAGGCGGCCGAAGCGCTGCCGGGTCAGCTCGATCACCTCCTGCCAGTTCCCGGCCGAAGAAACGTCCAAGCGAGCCGCCAGCACGTCGGCGCCCGCGGACTCCAAGCGCGCGGCGAGCGCCCGCAGCGCGTCCTCGTCCACGTCGGTGACGACAAGGCGGGCGCCTTCGCCGGCGAACGTGACCGCGGTGGCCGATCCGATGCCACCGGTCGCGCCCGTGATCAGCGCGACCTTGCCGGTGAGCCGTCCAGTCATGACTCGGTCCTCCCTTGTTCTCTGTCGTGCTGAGTCAGGCGGCCGTGTAGCCGCCGTCGGCGGCGACGACCGCGCCGGTGATGAAGGAGGACCGGGGCGAAGCCAGGAACCCGATCACCTCGGCGATCTCCTCGGGCTGCGCGACACGGCCCAGTGGGTGAACCTCGCCGAACGAGCGCAGGTACTGCCGGCTGTCGGCGCGGAAGTTGTCCAGCAGGTCGGTCTCGATCACGCCGGGGGCGACGACGTTGGCGCGGATGCCGTGCGGGCCTCCCTCCAGCGCGAGCACCTTCGTGAGCTGCGCCAGCGCCCCCTTGGACGCGCTGTAGGCCGCGGCCTCGGCCAAGCCGACGGTGCAGGCGAACGATCCGACGGTGACGATCGCGCCGCCGCGCTCGCACATGGCCCGGAACGCCTCCCTGGCATGCAGGAACGCGCCGCGGGCGTTGACGGACATCAGCTCGTCCCAATCGAGCGCGGTGGTCTCGGTGATCGGCTTGTTGACCGATCGTCCGGCGTTGCTGATGAGGATGTCCAAGCCTCCGAACCGGTCGAGCGCCGCGGCCACCGAACGCACCGCGGTGTCCTCGCTGGACACCTCACCCACCAAAGTGGACACACCATCGAACCGCATCGCCAGGTCGTCCACCTCTGGACGGAGGTCGGTGGCGAGCACCCGCGCGCCACGGGCGCACAGCCAACCGACCGTGGCCGCGCCGACCCCGCGGGCGGCGCCGGTGACCAGCGCGACCTTGCCCTCCAGCTCCCCGGCCTTGCCGTCATCGGTGGGTGTGCTCATCGCCGTGCCTTTCCGTGCTGGGCGTCCTGTCGCGCTTCCCAGCCTCGCCCTCGGCCGGGGGACCTGGCAGGACGCGCGGTGACCGGGTGTGCCACACCCACCCTGCCGCGCGGACGGTGACCTAGCCTGGCGTCATGGACGGTGGTGAACTGGGTGAGTTCCTGCGGGCGCGCCGCGCGGCGCGGTCCCCCGAAGACGCGGGCGTGCTCTACTCCGGACGGCGCAAGGTGACCGGGCTGCGCCGCGAAGAAGTCGCCGTGCTCGCCGGGGTGAACGCCGACTACTACACCCGCCTGGAACAGGGCCGCGAGACGCATCCGTCGCCGCAGGTGCTCGACGCCCTGTGCCGCGCGCTGGATCTCGACCCCGACGCCCGCGACCACCTGTACCGGCTGGCCCGGACCGCACCCGAGAGCGGGCCCCCGCCGGTGCCGCGGACCGTGAGCCAGGAGCTACGGCAGCTCATGGACGGTTACCCGCACACCCCCGCCTTCGTGCTCGACCGCGCCCTGGACGTACTGGCCACCAACGCACTGGCCGACGCGCTGTTCTCACCGTTCCGCGCGGTGGACAACCTCGCCCGCATGACCTTCCTCGACCCCGCAGGACGACGGTTCTACGCACGCTGGGACTGGACGACACAGGCCACCGTGGCGAATCTGCGGGTAGCGGCGGGCTTCGACCCGCACGATCCGCGCCTGCGGCAGCTGCTGTCCGAACTCGGCGCGGGCAGCGAACAGTTCCGCGCGCTGTGGGAAACCCACCAGGTGCGTGGCAAGACCCGTGAGCCCAAGCACCTCGTGCACCCGGACGTCGGCCCACTCACCCTGACCTACCAGGCATTCGACGTACGCAGCGCTCCTGGACAGCAACTGATCATCTACCACGCCGAGCCCGCCACCCCCAGCGCCCACGCTCTCGCGCTGTTGAGCAGTCTCCACGCCACCGCCAGAGACGGCTCACGCCAGTCCTAAGCGATCCGGGCGACATGCTGCCTGAGGTCGAAGTCCTCGCCGACATCCGAAGGACGCAACGAGCCGCCCGCGGTGAACAGGCGCCGGGCCGCCATGTGGTCGGGCACCCGGTTGACCGACTCCACGGCGACCAGCCGCCGTTCGCGGAAGCAGAACACCGAGAACCCGCCGTCGTCCGGTCTGCCGTGCACCACCGCCTCGTCGTGGCCGGCGGCGATGCCGGCGATCTGCAGCCTGGCGTCGAACTGGTTGCTCCAGAACCACGGCACGGACGCGTAGGGCTCGGCCGCGCCGGTGAGGCGGGCGGCCAGGCACCTGGCGTGGTCGACGGCGTTCTGCACCGACTCCGAGCGCACCTGGCCGCCCGCGTGCCTGCTGGGATATGCGGCGCAGTCACCGATCGCGGAGATGTCTGGGTCCGACGTGGACATATGTTCGTCGACGACGATGCCGTTGTCGACGGCGAGGCCGGCCTCCGCTGCGAGTTCGGTGTTGGGCACCACGCCGATGCCAACGACGACGAGGTCGGCCGGCAGCACCGTGCCGTCCGCGAGCTCGACGGCGGTCACGTGCCCGGTGCCGTGCAGGCCCGCGACGGCAACGCCGGACAGCACGCGGTTGCCCTGCCGCTCGTGCAGGACGCGGTAGTGCTGGGACACCGTTGGCGACACGGCGCGGCGCATCAGCCGATCCGCCAACTCGACCACGGTCACCGACACCCCGAGCCGGGCGGCCGACGCGGCGAACTCCAGGCCGATGAAACCGCCGCCGATCACCACCACGTCGCGGGCCGTGCCGAGTCGTTCGCGGAGCCGGTCGGCGTCGGCCATGGTCCGCAGGCCGAGCACGCCGTCGAGGTTGCCGCCGGGCCCTGGCAGCCGTCGGTTGCGCGCGCCGGTGGCGAGCACGAGGTGCCCGTACGGCAGGGATCGGCCGCCGGCTAGTCGGAGCCGGTGGTGCTCGCGGTCGATGGCCACTGCCCGGCCCGCGACCAGCTCGATGTCGTGCTTGTCGTAGAACAACCTCGGACGCAGCGCGAGCTTGTCGCCGGGCAGGGTGCCGGTGAGGTAGGCCTTGGACAGCGGCGGCCGCTGGTAGGGCACGCCGGGTTCGTCGCCGACGAGCACCACTCGGTGGGGATAACCCTTGTCGCGCAACGAGGCGGCGGCCTGGAAACCCGCGTGCCCGGCACCGACGATCACCGCGGCTCTCACACCTGCTCCTCGGGAACGAGGACGACGAGACCGTCCAGTTCGCTGCCCACCTTGAGCTGGCAGGACAGCCGACTGTTGGGTTCGCGGGGGCTGGCCGTGTTGTCCAGCATCGCGTCCTCGTGGCTGCCCGGCTCGGGCAGCCAGTCGAGCTGCTCCGGGTCGACGTAGACGTGGCAGGTGGCGCAGATGGCGTTGCCGCCGCACTCGGCGAGGATGCCGTCGACGCCGCCCTCCAGTGCGGCCTCCATGACCGATATCCCCGCGGGCACGTCGAACGACTCCGCCGAACCGTCCTGCTGAACATAGGTGATCTTCGACATCGTCCTGCTCCGACCTATCTTCTCCAGGGCCATTTCAGGCCGACGATGAGGTGAATGCCGCTCTGCCAGGGAAAGTTAGCAGCCTTGTGTTGCCGGAATGTTAGGTCCAGCCGCGCGAGCCGGGATCTTCCTGTGCGGAAGAGATCCGCACCGGAAATCATGTCAGCCACGTGACCCGCCCATTAACTAATGATTGCGAAGATCTCTCGCGATCTAGCTTCGCCGGTGATTTCGAGAGAATCAGCCCGACCGGTGGCGTCACCTGCAAGCATTAGACGTTACGCCGGCGCGCGCTGTCAAGGACATCCGGGCTGCGCGGAACCGGTCAGGCCAGTGGCACGTATTTGCCCGTCCGGGCCATTAACTAGCACTCGACGCGATCCTCGGCGAATCCGCGAGGCCCACGCTCGCATACTGCGAAAATGGCATCTCGCACCATGTTTCTCGCAGATGTCCGAATATTTCACAGCGCGAATCCAGCGCCTTTGGCCGTCGCTGGTCAGAAGCGCCGGGACTGTGCCACCATGGCCCTTCGGCAAATCCAACATTCTCATATCGGCGCACTCGCCACCTGAGAATAAGCTGGGAAAGAGAAATCGATGGCGGTGTGTTCGCGCAGGCTGGTCGTCGCACTCGGGGTATTCGTGATCGCGATGATCTCCAGCCAGGGCACGGCCTCGGCGCACGCGGTGCTGGTGGGCAGCACACCGGGAAGTTTCGAGGTGCTCGGTACCTCGCCGTCCGAGGTGACCTTGCGGTTCAACGAATCCGTCAGCATCGGCGTGGCCGAGATCCGCCTCATCGGCCCGGGTGGCGCCGACGTCGCGGGCGTCTCGAAGCCGGCGCATCCACCGGACAGCCCCGAGGTCGTCGCGGCGACCCTGCCGGCCGGGCTGGCCAAGGGCACCTACACGGTGTCCTACCGGGTGGTGTCCGCCGACTCCCATCCCGTGCAGGGGGCTTTCGCGTTCAGCGTCGGCGAAGTCACCGGCGGCGTCGCGGCCGGCACGGACGCCGGTACCGCGAGCGGAGCGGTGTCGCTGCTGTACGGCATCACCCGCTGGCTCGCGTACGCCGGACTGGCCCTGCTGATCGGATCGGCCTTCTTCGTGGCCGTGTGCTGGCCGGGCGGCGAGGCGATGGCCGGGGCGCGCCGATTGCTGTGGACCGGCTGGGGAACCCTGACCGGAGCCACCGTGGGGACGCTGCTCATCTACGGCCCGTACGCGGCCGGCGGATCGATGGGCGACCTCACGGATCCGGCGTTGCTCGGCTCGACGCTGGCCGACCGGATGGGCGTGACGCTCGCCGTCCGGCTGGTACTGCTCGGCCTGATCGCCGTGGGACTGCGATACCTGCGCCGCAGCACGCCTTTCGGGCAGTACCAGGTCCGCAACCACCGCCGCCGAGCGGTGGTGGTGCTCGCGACCGGTGCCGCGCTGGCGGTGACCTGGAGCCTGGCCAACCACAGCGCGACCGGAGCGCAGGTCGGACTGGCCATCCCCGCCGACGCGATCCATCTGCTCGCGATGGCGGTCTGGCTCGGCGGCCTGCCCGTGCTGCTCGGCGTTCTGCTGCGCTCGGGTGACGTGGGCGGTATGCGGACCGCGATCCCCCGATTCTCGGCCACCGCGCCGATCTGCGTCGGTGTCCTGATGGTGACGGGCACCTATCAGGCCTGGCGCGAAGTCGGCACGCCGGCGGCCTTGTTCGGCACGGCATACGGGCTCGTGCTCGCCGCGAAGGTGGGCGTGGTCGTCGTGCTGGTGGGGCTGGGCGGGCTGGCCCGCAACTGGGTGCGCCGGCACTACGCCTTCGAGGTCGTCACGGTCTCCGACAAGCGGCGGGCGCGCAGAGGGCCGGCGGAACGTGAGGTCGGCCGCTTCCGCCGGATGATCTCGGTGGAGGTCACCGTCGCCAGCGTGCTGCTCGGGTTGACCGCGTCGCTGGTGAGTGCCGAGCCCGCCGCGGCCGAGCTGACCAGGATCCGCGCGCTGGAGTCGATCCCGGAGCGTACCGGGCCGGTGAACGTGGTGCTGCCGTTCGACGCCGGGGGCGGCGAGCAGGGGGCCGGCAAGCTGGCGGCGTTGGTCATGCCCGGTGCGGTCGGCCGGAACGAGGTGCACCTCGCGGTGCTCGACGTGCACGGGAAACCCAAGCAGGTACCCGAGTTGCGCGCGGAGCTGAGGTTGCCGGCCAGGTCCATCGGGCCGCTGCCCGTCGAGATGCGGCTGATCAGCGGTGATCACGCGATCGCGCAGAACGCGCCCATCACGATGCCGGGGCAGTGGGAGCTCGCCGTCACCGTGCGCACGTCCGAAGTCGACCAGGCCGTGGTGCGGATTCCAGTCGGCGTGCGCTGATTCTCGAAACGGGGAGAACAGATGAACAGGGACATCCGCGACGGCGACGCGCGCAGCCTGCCGGCGGACGCGCTGGAGCGGCTGCGTCGCCAGGTCGTCGCCGCGGTCGAGTCCGGCTTTCCGCACGAGCAGGCCGCGCGCGTCTTCGGCGTTTCGCGGAAGACCGTGGGCACCTGGGTCCGCACCTACCAGGCCGGCGGCGAACAGGCGCTCCAGCCGAGACGCCGAGGGCGCCGCGCCGGTGATCGGCTGGCGCTTTCCGCGGCACAGCAGGCGTGGGTGGTCAAGACCGTCGCGAGCGGACCGCCGGACGACCTTGGCCTGCCGTGTCTGTTGTGGACGCGGCGGGCGGTCGCCGAGCTGATCCGCGGGAAGTTCTCGATCGCGCTCAGCACGGCGACGATCGACCAGTACCTGTCGCGATGGGATCTGATCACCGAATCCCGCCCGCCGGCAGCGGAACCGGACGCTGCCTTGTGGGTGGCGTGGACCTGCCCGCGCCCGGTCACCAGCCCCGCCCGGTTGAACGCGCTGGTGGCCCGCACCAATCGTGGGGTGCTGCTGTTCCTAGTGAGCGAACGACCCTTCGACCGCGAACGACTGACCGATTTCCGGAAAAGGCTGCGGGTGCAGCTCGCGCGGGACGTGCGCGTGGTCGTCCGCGGCTGGCCCGGCGCACAGGCCGAACTGCTCGACTGCTGGCAGCACGATGACTGAAACCAGGAGGCCAAGCATGCGAATTCGCCGCTGCTTCTCGTTCGGCGTGCTGATGCTCGTCTGCTTCACGGGCACGGCGGTGGGGGCCGTGCCCGCGGACCCGGTACTAGCCTCGAGCTGCGCGACCGTGATGGAGGGGGTGGCCGGTCAGGCGGTCGTGCTGGACCCGCGGGCGGTGGGCGAGCCGATCACGGAAGTCCTCAAAGGACTGGACCCGCTCGGCATCCTGGTGGCACCGTTCCGGCAGGTGTGGAACGGCTTGCCGCCGGTCCCCCTCGGTACCGTCCCGGTCGGTGAGCTGATGATCGACGGGACACACGTCGCCGAGGCCGTGGTCCAGCGGCTGCGGGAGATTCCTTTGCTGGCGCCGGTTCTTGAGCTGCTGGTGCCACCGGTGCGCTCGGTGCTCGGCGCGGCCTGCGGCATTCTGGCCCGCGCCGCCGACCAGCCCGATGTCCCCGACCCGGAAGCTCCGGCACCCCCGCTCGGGCCGAGTGCCCCTGGCGACTCCCCGGGACTGTCGGACCGTCCAGGTCGTCCACGGTGGAACTGGGATACGACGGGAGCTTCGTACGACCCGATCGCGGGCGGCAAGGGCGGCGGCACCCGGTTCGGTACCCGCCTCGGGCAGCCATTTCCGGCCGGGGCAGCGATCGGTTTCCGTGCCCCCGGTGCCGCCCCGGGACAGGGTGTTCCTGGCCCGGACGCGCCGAGCCCGTTGGTGGCGAACGCTCGGCGGCCCGCCGGCACGGCGGTGGCGCTGCCGGCCGAGCGGAAGCAGCTTTCCCAGCCGGTGGCGCTGCTCGCCGTGCTGCTGCTCACCGTGGTCAGCGCGCAACTGGTCCGCACCTGGGTGCTCCGCGCCCAGCACTGAAACATTTTCCGAGCACCTTCCACTATTCGCATATCCACCTCGGGAAGTATTCAGATTCGCCGACCGGCAATCAATTACTTACACATTTCTTCACCAGGCGCCCAGAATTGCGAGCACGTTCCTTTACATTCAATTAACCCGCACGCATCCGTCGTCGAACACTCAGCGTGCTGTAATTTTTTCGTCCGAATTCGGACGAAAAAGAAAGGAATGCCCATGTCCTTAAAAGCTCCTCCGGGAGCCCGAAGTAAGCGATACCGCTTCAAGGGGGCGGTCTTGCTGGCTATCGGAGCGGTCGGGGCTTCGGCGGTGGCCGCGGTGCCCGCCACCGCGTTGCCGGTCGGAGTCGGTCCGGTGCCGATCACCTTCAACCTGAACGACAGCAACGGAAACTGGTTCGACTCCGGGCTCGAGCTGTTCGGCGGCAAGTCGCTCGCGGTGGCGGAACTGCCGCGGCTCGGCACCACCGCACTGGACGGCGGGATCATCCCCAAGCTGCCCGACCTCGGCCTCGGCCTCGGCGGCTTGGCACCGCAGGAGTCCGGTGGCCTGATGAACCTGAACCTGGTCGACTCGCTCACCGGCCTGGTGAAGGACGCGACCAAGTCGGCTCCGTTGCTCGGCGAGACCGGGGTGAACCTCGGTGAAATGCTCAACCTGGACAGCACCCTGTCCGCCGTCAAGTCGATCGCCGGGGCCAAGCCGGAGGCGGCAGCGGCCGCCGGCAAGGCCGAAGGGCTGCTCGGTCAGTTCTCCTCGGTGATGGCCGGACTGCCGGCCGACGCGCCGATCAGCCTGAACAGCCTTCCGGTCGGTCTCGACCTCCAGAAGGCGCTGGACGACCTCGCCACGTTCGCCGTGAAGGGCCCCGCGGTCACGGCGAACTTCAAGATCGAGGATCCGGCCAGCGAGTCGCTGCACGACATCACCTCGCTGATCTGGCCGGAGAACGCGCCCTATTTCGAGCAGATGGGTGCTTTCGCCGGCGAGGACTCCACGCAGCTCACCGAGCCGGGTCTGTACGCCTGGACGTGCACCATCCATCCGTACATGCTCGGCGCGACCGTCGTCGACGATCCGCTCACCATCGGGCTCGACTTCGGCAAGAGCCTCAAGGTCAACTCGCGGAACATGACCGTTCCGTCGAGCGCGGACGTCATCCAGCAGCTGGTGCGGTCGTTCTTCACGATCACCGTGCCGGACAACTGGCAGAAGTACAGCGCGACCGAGTCGTCCAGCTGGAACCCCCTGTTCCCGCCGGCGCCGATCCTGCAGTACGACGAAAACGGCAACCCGCTGCTGATTCCCATCCTGGACGCCTACTACGACAAGAAGTTCAACTATCCCAAGACGCTGGACGCGCTGACCCCACCGAAGACACCAGGGGTGGGTGAAGTCTGGATCGACACCCAGATGGAGGAATACGCCGGTAAGGACTACGTGGGTGCGGCCACGAAGGTCAACGTGGAGAACTGGAAGGTCGATCGGAAGATCTCCGGTTCGAGCATCAATCTGAACAATCCGCACAACATGTGGACGGACAAGGACTACAAGTACCTGTACCAGACGCAATGGTTCGACGACGAGCTGTCGGTGTTCGACCGAGATACCGGCGCGCACGTCCGAACTGTCGAAGTCGGGCCGGATCCATCACACGTGATGACCCGGACCGATACCGACCAGGTGCAGGTGGCGATCAACGGTGGTACGGATGTCGTGGAGCTCTCACCGGGTGCCACGAAGATCGACCGGCGCATTCCGGTCGGGCCGATGGGAGCGAACATGGCCCCGCAGCATCCGCACGCGTTCTGGCTCAGCGGTGACGGCAAGACCACCATCACGCCGAACGTCAACCCGTACGACGCCAGTGTGGTCGACAACGAAACAGGTACCTGGAAGAAGGAACCGACCGGCGAATTGCCGATCGCTTCCGGAATGATGTCGGACCAGTCGAAGTTCTACATGGCAGACTTCCTCGGGGCGAGCATTTCGTGTGTCTCGCTCGCGGAGGACGCCTGCATGCAGGACGGCAAGGCGGTGCACAACTCCAGCATCAACCTGTGGGAGAACTACGACCCGGTCGCCGGGCGGGACGGCACCAAGCCGTGGGGTGGCCTCACCATCCAGCTCCCGGTCAGCCCCGACGACAAGGCGCTGCTGGCCGCGAACACCTTCAGCGGCACGGTTTCGGTCATCGACCCGAAGACCGACAAGGTGCTCAAGGAGCTGCCTTGCAACGCCGGCTGTCACGGCATCAACTTCGGTGCCAAGAAGGGCGGCGGCTACTACGGCTACGTGTCCAACAAGTTCTCCAACGCCGCGCAGGTCATCGACATCGACCCGAACGGTGACGGCAACATCTCGGACGCCGCCATCGCCGGCCAGCTGGTGCTCAACCAGACGGCCGACACGAAAATGGAGGACACCCTCACCGGGCAATCCGGCATGGGTGGACAGGGCGTGCTGCCGATTCCGCTGGTCTACAACGGATGGTCGCAGCAGGTCCCGGCCGGATGGCGGGAGAAGCTGACGCCCGAGCAGCTCAACCCGATCGGCTGAGCCGATTTCGTTCTGACCGTCCACTCCCGATAACTGCGGCCCGGAGCTGGGTACCCCTTCCCCGGCTCCGGGCCGCGCCATCCCGGCTCTCCCGGAGACTCCCATGGCTCATCATCCGAACATCCGCCGCTTCCTGACCGTGCTGCTCGCCTCGGTGCTCGCGACCGCGACCGGCCTGCTGGTCACGGCCGCACCCGCCGGCGCCCGAGTGTCCATTGTGCCCGGTGCCGCGAAAGGCGGCGGCACGGAGACCTTCGCCTTCCGGCTGGCCAACGAGCGGCCGGACACCTCGAGCGACCGGCTCGAACTCGTCTTTCCCCAGGACCTGCCCATCGCCTTCGTCGAAGTGGCGCCGGCCAGGGGCTGGACCGCGACTGTCGTCCCCCGCCCGCTGGAGCCGCCGGTCCAGGTCGGCGACCAGACGGTCAGCGAGGTCGCCGGCTCCATCGTGCTGACCGGCGGACCGGTCGGGCCCGGCCAGTTCGAGCAGTTCCTGATCACCTTGGGGCCGCTCCCGGCGGACGGCAGGCTGGTGTTCGAAGCCAGCCAGGGCTTCACCAACGGCGCCGTCGAGCGGTGGGCCAACGCCGCGCCCGGCTCACCGGCGATCACCATCGGCGCCGGTGCCGGGGCCCCGGCACCGTCCGCGCGCGCGAACCAGGGCGGGTCCGCGTCCGACCCGATGGGTCAGACCGTGGTCGAGGACACCGGCGATGCGCCGCCGACGGTCGCCGTCCTGTGGGGCGCGCTCATCCTCGCCGCCCTCACCGTCGCCCTCGTCGGGCTCCGGGCGCACCTGCGCCGCATCCGGCCGCGGTCACCGGAAACGGACCCGGAAATCGCTGAATCGCCGGAGTCCTCGAAGGTGGTCAGCACATGACGTTGGTCAAGGATCGCCCGCGCGGTACGAAGACCAGCACCGGCACGTCGGCCGCCGGACTCGCTTTCGCACTGCTGGTGGCGGCCTGCTGGGCGACGCTGCTCGCGGTGGCGTCGCCGGTGTCCACCGAGGTCCCGGTGCTGAGGTCGACCTCGCCGGGGGCCGGGGTGACCGCGCGACCGGACGAGCTGGTGCTGACCTTCGACCGGCCGGTGCCCGCGGGACTGGCCACGGTGCGCCTGACCGACCCGTACCACCGGGAGATCGACCCCGGCGTGCCCACCCACCCGGACGGCCGCGCGGACACGATCTCGGTGCCGATCCCGAAGCAGAAGTACGCCGGCACCTACAGCGTGGCGTGGAGCGTGCCGACCGAACGGCTCGAGTCCGTCAGCGGGACCTTCACCTTCGACCTCGCGTCCCGCAGCTCGGTGCAGGACGCGCCGCAGCTCGCCACCAAGCCCGGCACGGTGGTGACGGTGTTGTACGCGGTGGCCCAGTTCGGCGCGCTCGCCGCGTTGGCACTACTGGTCGGCGCGGTGTTCTTCGTCGCGGTGAGCTGGCCGGCCGGTGCCTCGTCCAAGGTCGCGCGCCGGGTGGTCAAGTACGCGTGGGCGGCACTGGCCGGGTGCACGCTCGGGGCACTGGTGCTGTTCGGGCCGTATGCGGCCAAGCTACCGCTGACCGACGTCTTCAAGGGCGGGCTGCTTTCCGGCACGTTCGAGTCCGGCGTTGGCGCCACCTTCCGCGCGCGGCTGCTCCTGCTCGTGCTGACCGGGATCAGCACGGTGCAGTTCATCGCCAGTGCGCCCGCGAAGACGACAGGCGAACGTTGGCTGCGCGGTGGCGCGGTGCTGGGCTGCGCGGCAGCGCTGGTGGCGACCTGGAGTTTTTCCGGGCACAGCGCGCCGGTGCCGCTTTCGCTGGCCGTCGACATCGTCCACCTCACCACGATGGCGGTGCTGGCCGGTGGCCTGGCGATGCTGTGCGTGATCCCGCGCCGCAAACGCGAGCTTGCCGAGGTACCTCGGTTTTCGCGGCTCGCACTGGTATCCGCGGGGCTGCTCGTGGTCACTGGTGCCTACGAGTTCTGGCGGCAGGTCGGTGGTTTCGCCGCGGTGACCACCTTTCCGGGCTGGCTGTGGGCCGCGAAGGTCGGGCTCGTCGTGGTGCTGGCCGTAACCGTCCTGGCCGTGCGCTGGTGGAGGTCCAGGAGGGGTCCGGCCGTGGCCGGGGTCGTCGCGGCCGGGCTGCTGCTGGCCGTCACCACGGTGCTGGCGATCAGCCGGCCCGCACGCGTCGCGGATGCCGCGGCCCGGCACCAGGCGCCGCCCGCGCGGCTGGAGTTCGACACCGGTGGCCAGGACGGCAGGGGCTGGCTGGATCTGGCCGTGGTACCGGCCAAGGTCGGCGAGAACGAAGTGCACCTCTCGGTTCTCGACCGAAGGCTCGCCACGGCCACGGACCAGTTCGCGGTCACCGCCGTGCTGAGCACAGCGGACCAGTCCGGGAAACCGATACCGCTCACCCGGGTCGGCAAGGGCTATTCGACCGGCTCGGTGCACCTCCCGGGTCCCGGTCAATGGGAACTCGCACTCACCTTCCAGTCCGCGGACGGCAAGCAGCAGACCAGCTACGGCGTCGTCGACGTCACCTGAACACCCGAGGAGATGTCTTGGCCACGTCCGGCACCGACCAGCAGTCCCGCGACCCGGCTCCTCAGGTCAAAGCGAAGCGGCCAGCCGCCGGCCGGGGCAGCGCCGTGCGGGTGCTCGCCCGCCGGCTGCATTTCCTGGCCGGGATCGTGGTCGCACCGTTCCTCGTCGCGCAGTGCCTGACCGGGCTCGTCTACGTGTTCAGCCCGCAGATCCACGACAGCCTGTATGCATCGCAGCTCTACGTGGACAGCCAGAACGGCGAGCGGCGGCCGGTTTCCGAACAGGTCTCCGCGGCGCTCACCGCGCACCCGGAAGCGACGGCGAGGTCGGTCATCACCCGGCCCGAACCGGACCGCACCACCCGGGTCCTGCTGTCGGTACCCGGTGCGGAGGGCATCGGTGCCGCCGCCAAGGCCAGGACCGTGTTCGTGGACCCGTACACCAACTACCTCAACGGCGAGCTGACCACAGCCGACAACCGGATGCCGGCCAACACCTGGCTCCGCGACCTGCACAGCAACCTGCACCTGGGTGCGCCCGGACGGCTGTACGCGGAACTCGCGGCGAGTTGGCTGCCACTCATCATCGTCGGCGGACTGGTGCTCTGGCTCGCCCAGCCCCGCCGCCGGAAACGGGTGCGCACAAGAGAACTGCTCGTGCCCTCGGCCCGCGCCAAGGGCGGCTGGTCCCGGCTGCGCGGCGTGCACGGACCGCTCGGCCTGTGGCTGGCGCTCGGCCTGCTCCTGGTCGGAATCACCGGCCTGGCCATGTCCCAGTACGCCGGTGGCCGGGCGAATCAGGAGGTCGACCCGCTGCACCTGCGAGCGCCGGCACTGGTCGCGGCACCGGTCGAGATACCGCCGAACGCCGCGCCGATCGGCCTTGACCGGGCGCTGGCCGTGGCCGAGGCCGAAGGACTCACCGGCGAGCTGATCCTGACCTTGCCGCAGGGACCCGGTGGCGTGTTCACCGCCGCCGAGCGGTCGGCGGGCCTGCCGGTCCAGCGGGACAGCATCGCGATCCACCCCTACACCGCACAGGTGACCGAGCGAATCGGCTGGGGCGACTACTCGCTGGCCGCCGCGCTCAGCACCCTTGGCACCGAGTTCCACACCGGCACGCTGTTCGGCCTTGCCAACCAGATCCTGGTCACGGCGCTGGTGCTGGGTCTGCTCGTGCTGATCGTGCTGGGCTACCGGATGTGGTGGGTGCGCAGCCCCTACCGCGCCCGCTGGGCCTCGCTGCCGCCGCCGGCCTGGCGCCAGCTCCCCCGCCGAACCCTGCTCCTCACCCTGCCGGCCGCGGCCGCGCTCGGCTGGCTGCTGCCGGTGCTCGGCGTCAGCCTGGTCGGATTCATCCTCGTCGACGGCCTGCTCACCACGATCAACCGCCGACGGCGGCAGAAACCTCTCACTTGAACGGAGAATCGGTGTTCAGCACGGTGACGCAGGGATCTTCACGCATCCAGGTCCGCAGCAGTTCGAACTTCTCCACCGGCCACCAGCAGACCACTATCTTGATGTTTCGCTTGAGCTGATCGCGCAACCTGGCCGAAAACCCGAAGATCTGCTCCGCTTCGTAGGCGTGCCGGTTCGCCAGGAAGAACAGGGTGGCCCGGTTGGAGACGGCGAGCAGCACGTCGGCGCGCTGGTACTCCACGCAGATCTCCAGCGGCGGCCGAACCCGCGTCCAGGCCACCCACAGCACCTCGGCCCCCGGCTCGGAGATCCGGCAGGCCACCGGTTCGGAGGTCCTTCGCTGGACCGGCAGCTCGGGGACGGGACCGTGGCGCAGCACGTCGAGCATGTTGGACTCCGGCACGAGCTGCCAGCGGACCAGGTACTGCCCGACGGTGGTCGCGCTGAGCGGGATGCCGAACTCCCGGTTGATCAGTTCCGCCACCGCGGCGCGGGTCCAGACCCGGTAGCGCAGCCCGGCCTCGTCCGGCGGGCCGTTCAGGATCGTCTTGAACAGCCAGGCCTGCTGTGAGCCCGCCAGCGCGAGATGCGCGCCGGGATGCCTGCCGCGCCGCCGGGCCCGGAACGCCTGTTCGCCGCCCTGGCGGTGGGCACGGACCCACACCCCCACCGTCTTTCTGGAAACGCCGTACAGCCGGGCGGCCTCGACCTGGGACATTCCCGATTCGACCGCGGCCACGGCTCTGCGGCGGAGCGCCTCCAGGGCGTCCGCGGACAGGCTGCGCGCGTCGGTGCCAAAACTGTTCAAACCCTGGTTTGTACGAGTGGTCCGATTCATGTCCGTTCCTCGTGGGTAAACGTTTTGTCACGTGCCGCCGAACGGTCGGATTCGGGCCGTCATCGCGCCCGGTGCGCGGTCAGAGCCGGATGGTCTCCTCGGCGGCGCGGCCCTGCCGGCGGCCGGCACCGGCCGGGCGGGTGCGGCGGATCGCCACCCAGCCGGCGGCGGCCAGCGCGACCGCCAGCCCGGCACCGCCGAGCACCCTGGCCGTTGTGTCCACATCGGACTCGACGACCGGGGTGGCGGTCGCCGCGACCCGCAGGGACGGCGCGGGGTACGCCGGCTCCGGACTGCCGGGCTCGGCCGCGTCGATCCAGCGCACCACCTCGCCGTCGGAGTAGGTCTGCAGCGCCTTGAACACCAGGGACTCCGCGCCGTGGGGAGTGGAGAAGCCGACCGGGAACTCCTGGAACTGGCCGGGCGGTATCTGTCCACCGGACCAGCGCACCGAGGTGACCGCCTCGGTCAGCTCCCCATGTTCGGTGCTCACCGGGTTGGCCAGCTGCTGCTTCTCGACCGTGATGTGCCAGCCCGGCAGAGCCTTCGGCGAGACCGAAGACACCGGATGCTCGGTGGGCATCGTGACGACCAGCTCGACCGTGGAGGTGTTGTCCCTTTCGTTCGGCACCCGGAATGCCGCCGTCACCCGTTTGCCGGGTTCGGCGATTTCCGGTGACACCGAGACGTGCGCGAAGGCGGCCGGCCCGGCGAACAGGACTCCGGCGGCGGACAGCAACCCTACCGCGATCGAGCGGAACCAGCGCGGCATGAAATCTCCTTACTTCGTGGTGGGCCAATTACGGCAACGAGGCGTTTCCGGCAAAACGCGCCACTGTTAACCGAGGGTAACAAGCGGCACATTCAAATCAATTAGAGAGGTGATTGACAGAGATATTCAAGACTCCAGCGAGATTCACTCAGCCAGTAGAGGTTGCAGTTTATCCGACGGCTTCAAGACGGCCCATCGGCGCAAATAGAACAATACGATGAGAACCTTCTGACACCTATTTGACTTGCGAGCGTCAGGGGTTGCATCGGCCATCTCGCCCAGCGGCGAAGGCAAGGGCCAACCGGCCAACTTGCTTGCACAGCACGCTGAACTGCACGAACGTCGCGCGCCCTGACGTCACCACTGACTGTTTCCGCGATATGAACGCGCCGCCCCAGCCCACCCTGACCCTGAAACGGTGGAACCTGGTCAGGAATGCCGGCAGCGTGCGAGTATGTCGCGACCCCAGGTTCCTACAAAAATTCCTCCGGCACCTGAGAGAACACCAAGAAAGTGAGCGCGGGTGAAAGACTTCACAGCGCCACCGGAAAGGCCCGGGCTGCTGCTGGCCAGGAAGACCTGGTGGCTGCCCTGGCTGCTCGGTGCCGCGGTACTGACCACCGGCGCGGTCACCGTGGCGCAGTACCTCGGCGACTCCGGCAGGGCGGCCGGCGGGGACCAGCTGCGGTCGCCGGGCGGCCGGCACCGGGTCGCCTACGAGATCACCGGGGGCGGGAGTTCCCCGGAGATCCGGTATGTGGTGGACGGCGTCGCGACCACGGCGCGGGCGGAAAGTGCGCCCTTGCCGTGGCGCGAGGAGTTCGACCTCCAGGTCGGCGCCGGGCGCGGCGTGGTCCAGGTGCTGGCCGCGAACGACGGGACGGTCCCCCTCTCCTGTGCGATCAGGGTGGACGGCGTGGTCGTGCAGCAGAGCACCGCGCCCGGCGGCGCATCCTCGGTCTCCTGTTCCTCGGTCCTGCGCTCCGGTCCGAACTAGCCGGTTGGGAGAGTCCACATGCGACGGTTCGCCGCCTCGGCGCTGCTCGTGGTCGCGTTGAGCGGTACCGCCGCGGCCGCGCAGCCGCTGGTCGCCACCGGCTGCGCGTCGACCGTGCGTGGTGAACCTGGCGCCGAGGTGCTGCTGCATCCGGCGGCGGTGGCGCAGCCGGTGCTGGACGTGCTGGCCAAGGTGGACCCGCTCGGCGTGCTGGTACCGCCGGTGCGCGAGGTGTGGAGCGGCATGCCGCCGATCCCGGTCGGTGTCGTGCCGGCGGGCACCGGGGTGATCACCGGGGTCACCATCGCCGACGCGGTGCTGCTGCGGCTGGCCGAGATCCCGGTGCTGTCGCCGGTCTTCGGTGCGGTCGCGCCGCCGTTGCGGACGGTGCTGGCAGCCAGCTGCTCGATCGTGGTCGAGGGCGGTCCGCCGGATGCGCCCCCGCCTGGGAATCCCGGTGTCCCGCCCGGCCGTGGCGAACCGGAAGTCCCGCCCGCCGCGGTGCCGCCGCCCGCGGCCGGGGTTCCTCCCGGAACCTCCGATGGCGCTGCCCCGGACGGGGACCGCGGGCCGGCGCCAGAAGGTGCCGGGCTGCCGCCGGCGGGCATCTCGTTCGGCTACAACGCCGGCGGTGTACCGGAAATCGGGCTGACCGTGGCCGACGCCCGGCAGGAGTCGCGAAACCAGACCCGCGCGGCCGGGTCCGCGGAAGTGCTGCCTTATGCCGGCCCCGGCGGCTTCAACAGGCCGGTGCTGCTCGCCGCCCTGCTGCTGACCCTGGTCGCCACGCAGCTCTTGCGCACCTGGGTGCTCCGCCGTGCGAAGCGCTGACCCGGTACGGCGGCTCGCCGCGCTGACCCCGACCTTCACCGCCGCCGCGGCCGCACGGGTGCGGCTGTGCGGCCGTGACCTGCGCCGGTTGTGCGATGCCGGGGCGGTGGTGCGGCTTTCGCGCGGGGTCTACCGCAGGGCGGACGCCCCGGCAGGCGCACACCTGAACCTGATCGCGGTGGCGCACCGGGCGCCGGAAGCGGTGATCTGCCTCGGTTCCGCGCTGGCCCTGCACGGGCTGGCCGCCGAAGTGCCCGCCGTGGTGCGGATCGCGATCCGGGAGGGCCGCAACCGGCCGCGGATCACCAGCCCGGCGACCAGGGTCTCGCTGTTCGCCGCGCGAACCTTCGACCTCGGCCTGAGCACCGTCGAAGTGCTGCCCGGCGAACCGGTGCGGGTGTACGACCCCGCCCGCGCGGTGGTCGACGCCCTGCGCCTCCGGCACCAGCTCGGCGGCTCGATCGCCATCGACGCGCTGCGCCGCTATCTCGCCCGTCCGAACGAGGATCCGGCCGAACTGTTCGGTTATGCCGACGCGCTGGGCGTCAGCGGATACCTGGGTCGTGCCGTGGCCGCCGGGCTCGGTGAGTGATCAGCCATCGACGCGGGTGAACGTCACATGCGTGACTCCGCTGGGCGAAGAAGTGGCCTCGACGTTGTAGTCCTTTTCGAGGCCCTCCAGCCCGTCCCAGAGGCGCACGCCCCGACCGAGCAGGATCGGGACCACCACCGCGTGCAGGTAGTCGACGAGCCCGGCAGCGAGGAAGTCGCGGATCACGGTGGAACCTCCGCCGATGCGTACGTCCTTGCCGCCCGCGGCCTTGCGGGCCGTCTCGAGCGCCTCGGCCGGCGAAGCGTCGATGAAGTGGAACGTCGTGCCGCCCTCCATCTCGATCGACGAGCGTGCGTGATGGGTGAGCACGAAGACCGGTGTGTGGAACGGCGGGTTGGGGCCCCACGCGCCCTTCCACTCGGGGTCCTCGTGCCATCCGGGGTGACCGAACTTCCCTGCCCCCATGATCTCGGCGCCGATCCCCGGATCGTGCTGCTGGACGAAAGCGTCGTCCACCCCGCCGCTACCGCCGGGCTGCCACCACCGGGTGGCGAACATCCATTGGTGCAGCCGGTCCCCGGCGTGCCCGAAATGTGCCTGATCGCTCTGGCCCTCACCGGTGCCGAAGCCGTCGAGTGAGATGGAGAAGTTGTGCACGCGGGCTAGTGACATGGTCGGTGCTCCTTCGGTGATGGTACCGGTTTCCGTTTACCGGTATGGACCAG
Organism: Amycolatopsis nigrescens CSC17Ta-90; assembly: GCF_000384315.1. Lineage (GTDB taxonomy): Bacteria > Actinomycetota > Actinomycetes > Mycobacteriales > Pseudonocardiaceae > Amycolatopsis > Amycolatopsis nigrescens. The sequence goes on from NZ_ARVW01000001.1 coordinate 2,090,412, forward strand.
CGGCGAGCCGGAAACTCATCGGTCGCTCGCGGCCGAATCGACGTTCCCCCATTCGGCCGCGTGGTCCTTGACGAATTCGGCGAAGGTCCGGGGCGGACGGCCGGTCAGGTCCAGTACCGCGGTGCTGACCTGATCTTCCCGGCCGGCCCGGATGCCGTCTTCCACGCTGGCGAGGGCGGCGGCGAACTCGGCGGGTATGCCCGCGGCCCGGAGGCCGGCCGCCTGTTCGCCGGTCCCGATCGGCACCACCCGGACCGGTCGTCCGGTGCCGGCGGTGATGATCGCCGCCGCGTCCGGGTAGCTCAACGCCTTCGGCCCGGTGAGCAGATAGTCGCGCTGCTCGCCGGACCCGGTCAGCAGAGCGGCGGCGGCCGCCGCGATGTCCCGCGCGTCGATCCAACCCAGCCGGCCGTCGCCGGCGGCGGTGCGGATCTCGCCGTGCCGCCTGATCCGCTCGCCCATCGGGTGCGGGCTCAGGAAGTTCTGCATGAACCCGGACGCGCGCAGCACGACCCACCCAGGCTGAGCGCGCACCCGCGCGGCCATTTCCAGCGCGCTGGGCGCGTTCGGCAGCACGATGGCGGAACCGAGGAGCACCACCCGGCGCACGCCGAGCCGTTGTGCCTCGGCCAGGAACGGCCCGACCAACGGCATCGGATCCACGCTCTCCACCGGGGGCACCAGGAAGACCCGATCCACCCCGCGCAGCGCGGGCGGGTGGGTTTCCGGGTCGCCCCAGTCGAACCGGACCGCGTCCGGGGCACCGGCGGACGGGTTGCGGCTGGCCACCCGGACCGGAACGCCCTCGCCGCGCAGCAGTTCCACCAGCGCGCCGCCGGTCTTCCCGGTGCCGCCGGTCACCAGCACGCCGGTCATCGGGCGGCCTCGGAGCGCAGCGAGTCGAGCAGCTCGGGCAGCGTCCCGGCCGCCGAGGCGGTGGCCAGCGGGCTCCAGTAGTCCCGATAGCGGGTGATCAGACCGTCCTGGGCGGTGATCACCGCGATGTAGTCCAGCCGGTAGGGCTCTCCGGTGCGCAGCGTGCGCCCGGTCCCGGTGAACTCGACGACAATGGTGTCCGGCCGTTCCGTGTGGTGCACGGTGACCGCAGGGATCTCTTGCACGTCCATCAGCTCCGGCAGGCGGCCCAGGTAGACGCGGATCTGTTCCCGCCCGGTCAGCAGGCGCGGCGAGTTTCCCACGGCGAACGGGAACTCGGCGGTGCCGTCTTCCGCCCACAAGGCGGCGACGGCGTCCGTGTCCTTGGCCAACATCAGCTCCAGCAGCCGACGGAACGCTTCTTCGGGAGTGCTCGGCACGGTGTCCTCCACTGTTCAACGGGTGTGACCAGTCCAGATTGGACGCCGGCCCGCAGCCGGGGAACGGACAGCTGAGCCCCGGACTGCCAGTCCGTGGCTAAGCCAGGCGCCTCGTGCCACCATGGGTGGTGTGAGCAGAGGTGATCTCGCCGACTTTCTGCGCCGCAGGCGGGAAGCACTGCGTCCGGATCAGGTGCCGGCCAGCGTCACCCACCCGCCGGGCCGGCGCGCCAGGCGCACTCCCGGGCTGCGCCGCGAAGAGGTGGCCGCGTCGGCCGGGGTGTCGGTCAGCTACTACGAACGACTGGAGCAGGCCCGCGCACCCCGTCCCTCCCCGGAAGTGCTGGCCGCACTGGGCACCGCGCTGCGGCTCACCGCCGCGGAACGCGAGCACCTGGCGCGGCTGGCGGGGCAGGTCCCGCCCGGCACGGGCACCGATCGGGAGCCGGTGCCCGCCGACGCCCGCCGGCTGCTGGACCGGCTCGGGCCGATACCCGCCTACCTGGTCGACGAGCGGCAGGACATCGTGGCCTGGAACGGCGCGTCGGCCGCGTTGATCACCGATTTCGGGCTGCTGCCCGCCGAGGAGCGCAACACCGTGCGGCTGTCCATCCGGCGGGGCGGCACCCTCTGCTCGGCACCGGCGGGCGCGGAGGGCGAGTTCGCCCGGCAGTTCGCCGCCCAGCTGCGCGCGGCCGGCGTCCGCCACCCTGGCGACCGCGCCCTCGGCGAGCTGGTCAACGAGCTCGCCGCGCACAGCCCGGACTTCGCCGCCGGCTGGCGCGACCACGACGTACGCCCCATACCGACGCTGCGCAAGCACCTGCACCACCCCGAGCTGGGCGAGCTGGAGCTGGACTGCCAAACCCTGCTGCTGCCCGGCACCGACCTGCGACTGGTGCTGTACACCGCGGAACCGGGCAGCCCGAGCGCCACCGCACTGGCCCGGTTGGCGGGAGTCTCCCCTTAGCCCTAGCCGGCCTCGCGTCGCCGGCAAGGCGACTAGAAGGGTGGTGGCCCGTTGGTGATCTTCGGTGGTGGTGGCGGATCGAGCAGTGGTTCGGGTCTGGTGGTGTATGTGAGTGGTGACCGTGAGATCGGCCGTTTCGGGGTCGACCTCGAAGGTCCAGCCCCGTTGTCCGACCACGCGGTGCAGTGGTTCCGCGTCGCAGTGCTGCGCGGGCCGGTTGCAGCGCGGCGCTCGGCAGGTGCGGTCGCGGATTCGAACCAGTTCGGCGAGATCGGCCGGCGGACGGTAGCGGGTGCGGCCGACATCCCGGACAGTGCCTGACACCAGATCGGTCAACACTTCCGCCACATCGAACCGGGCTGGTTCATGATCTGACGCCCGATCTCACCCGGGATCGGGCCATGACCGACCAGCTAGCAGCCGTCATCGCGGATACCGAGGGCGGTATCGAGCGGGATCCATCGTGCGGGTTTCATCGCCGACCCGAAGCTTCCGGGCCAGCATGTCGATCCGGGCATACACCGCGGTCGCGATCTCGACCGGAAGATACGCCCACAGTGAGGCTGGCCACCACGCGAGTGACCGTTTTCCGGCCGGCGCCGCGGGACAGAGTGCTAGCCACACCGGCCGGCGAGTCCCGCGTTGGCGCTCGGCGAGTCGACCACTCGGGTGTGCGAACTTCCACCCGCAGGCAATGCCGACCACAAGCTGCGGGACCACCACGAGGGGAGTGGTTACCCGGGCTGGGCGTGGGCTGGCGGGGTGAGTGCCTCGCGTCGCCCGCAAGGCGACTAGAAGGGTGGTGGCCCGTTGGTGATCTTCGGTGGTGGCGGATCGAGCAGCGGCTCCGGTCTGGTCGAGTAGCTGCGTCCGGTCGGAGTGGTGACCGTTAAATCGGCCGTGTCGGGATCGAACTCGAAAGTCCAGCCGGGCTCGTCTTTCAAGCCGTGGTGGTGGCGGCACAGGCAGCAGAGGTTGTGTTCGCAGGTGTCCCCGTTTTGCGACCATGCGGTGCAGTGGTCGGCGTCGCAGCGTTGCGCGGGCCGGTTGCAGCCCGGTGCCCGGCAGGTGCGGTCACGCACTCGGACCAGTTCGGCGAGGTCGGCTGGTGGGCGGTAGCGGGTGCGGCCGATATCCCGGACAGTGCCCGATACCGGATCGGTCAGGACTTTCCGCCACACCGAACCGGGCTGGTTCATGAGCTGGCGCCCGATCTCACCCGGGATCGGGCCATGACCGACCAGCTCGCACCCGTCATCACGGATACCGAGGGCGGTGTCGAGCGGGATGTGGATGAACACCTGAGCGGCCAAGCCTTCCCAGCCTTTGCCGAGCAGCAACTCCGCGAGCACATCGGCTCGAAGTTGGTCCATCGTGCGGGTTTCATCGCCGACCCGGAGTTTGCGGGCCAGCATGTCGATGCGGGCATACACGGCGGTCGCGATTTCGACCGGGAGGTAGGCCCAGAGTGAGGCCATCGCGTCGGGCTCGTGGTGCAATTCGACCCGGCGCTGCTTACGGCGGGCCTCCGCGCGGGCGCGTTGACCCTCGGGATCGAGACTCGCCACCACGCGCGTTACCGTTTTCCGCCAGTTGCTGGGATTCTTTTCGCCGATGCGATCGGCCAGGATTTCGTCGGCCTGGCGGGCTAAATCGTCCGACAACACCGCCACCCCATCAAAGGCTTGACGGGCCTTCTCGATATCCAACTCGCCCTCGGTCATCGCCGCCAGCAAACACGGCATCCGGGACACCAGCGCTTTCGCCAAGGCTACCCGGGTCGCGGTCGTTTCACGGGACAACCGCAACTCCGGCGCCAACTCATCCGCCACCCACCGCGCACCACCACGGGCCCGGCTGACCTGCGCGATCGCGCGGGCCTGCACCGCCTGCATACGACAGATCGCCCGCCGAGCCGAGATCACCACTCCCACCGCCTGCGACACATCGAGCCGCTCAATCGACGCCGCATTCATCGACGCCAACCAATCCGGCGGTAACATACTGAAATCAACATACAACATGCGAACCCCCGTAGTTTGAATGTACCTCCATAATACCGCCAAACCCCGACAAAAACCGCCAGAGGCCAAACACGAAAGAGGGAAAAGTGCAGGCCTTTTGTCGCCGCGGCGCTATCTCTCCGGACGGGCCGCCCTCCCGTGCGGCGAGCCCGGACCACCTGGCAGCAACACCAAGGCTCCGAAACCAATCAATAGCCAATTCAAGACGCCCGACCCGCGATGCGCGCAAAGGTCTTCCCCAGCGGTACGGCCAACGGACCCACCGGCAACCGGGCTGTCACGGCTCGGCGCGGAAGACGCTGAAGAGTCCTGGGACCGCAACTGGCCGCAACTGACCGGCTGGAAGCGCCGGCTCGCGGTGACCGGAGCGGTGGACCGGCCGTCCGCGCGATACCCCGAGGTCGAGTTCGCCTCCGAGGCCGAGTTGCCCTAGCACACGGTCAGGTTGTGAACCGAAAGGACAATTCTCCGACCTCGACCTGCCCTTTCAGCCGATGCAACTGCCTGCCGCGCCCCACTAACTTGATCACCGCCGGGAAGAGTGATGGTCCGTGACCAGCCCTTCTTCCCCGGTCAACAGGACAAAAGCGGACAGGAGTTACCCCCTATCACTTTTGCTATTGACAATCACGGCTTCTAGTTATACCCTCTAACCAGAGTTTGTCGCGCCACCTCAGGTCACCAGCTCAGCCGCTGAACGAGGAGTAGGGCATGCCCGGCACGCCGCCGATCAGGTCGGCACGACCCGAGAACCGCGGACCGTTGTGGCATGCTGGCTGTCGTGGCGGGAGCCCGCCACTGGAATGAAGCGCCTGGCCGGCCGCCCGGTTCACTCCGGACACCTTCCCGATTCGTGAGGGCCGGCCGCTGAAACCTGGTTGTCTCGCTTTCCTGCGAAAAGCAGTTGGGAAGGATAATGCCAGAAAACAAGCACGAGGAAGAGCTCGCGCATCAGTCGGGTGCGGACATTCCGGATCCCGTCGGCGCAGCGGACGCCCAGGAGTACGTACGGCGGTTGAACGTGCTCCGCGTGTGGGTCGGCCGGCCTTCGATCCGGCGGTTGAGCCGGCTTGGCGGGCACACGACCTCCTCGACCGGAGCCGTTGTCGTCGCGATTCCGCCGAGCACCATCTCTCGCATACTGCGCGGACGAACCCTGCCCGCACTGCCACGAATGCGCTTTGTCGATCACTTCGTGTCGGCTTGCCTGCGAGAAGCGGAGATCCCGCCGGACGTGGCTGAAGACCAGCTGCAGGTCTGGCGGGATGCCTGGCGGAAGCTGGCCCTGCGGGACGAGGTGAACAGCTCAGCCGGAAGCCTTCCCTCCGACAAATAGGCGAAGATCCACCGCACCAACCTGCCGCGGCGACCGGGATCGCCGTGCCCGAGTTATGCCACCGCCACCAGGTTGCGTAAACCAGTCGTATCTTTTCGTCCTGCGTTGTCCCATGGTGTTCCAGACTGTGCCATCCAGGCTAGTTCCATCTCGTTTGCGGGGATGTCTTGCGTGCTACCGGTAGTAGCCTGATAAAAAGCTTCCGGTACACGATCAGGTGAACCTGACGCGCTTTCGGGAGGGGCGTGCGGTTCCTTAGAGCGCAGCTAAAAGTAACTGCCGAATCGACGTCCACCTATCCGGCCGGCGCGCAAATCCGGTCGAGGACTGCCTGGACCTAGGGCTATATCTCTCATTCACGAATGGGCGTGGAAATGCCGAAGTCGGTTTTGTTGTTCTCCGGTGGAGTCGAGTCGACGGTACTTGCCCATCAATTGGCACAAAAAGAGCACGAACTACACCTGCTGGCCATCGACTACGGGCAGCGGCATCGCAATGAGCACGTCTTCGCGCGCATCACCGCCGACCGGCTGGGTGCCTCGCTCGATGTGCTCGACATCAGGGAGGTCGGCGGCCTGCTGCCGGGGAATTCGCTGACCGATCGCCGGGTCGACGTGCCGGACTACGATCCCGCGATCCTCGGCACGGATCATGTGGTGCCCAACCGGAACGCCATCCTGCTGACGGTCGCCTTCGCGGTCGCGGTCTGCGTGCGAGCGGATGAGGTGGCCATCGGTTCGATAGCGGGTGATTCGCGGACCGGGGATTGCACCGCGGAGTTCTTCGCCGCCTTCAATGCGATGGAGCGGTTGGTCACCGCGGAATTCGCACCGCTGCAGGTCACATTGGTGACACCACTGATCGGCCTGCAAAAGTCCGAGGTGATCCTTCTCGGCGAATCGCTCGGAGTTCGCTGGCGCGATACCTGGAGCTGCTTCCGGGGCGGCGAGACGCAGTGCGGCACCTGCGCGACCTGCCATGACCGCCGCACCGCCTTCATCAAAGCAGGAGTCAAAGACCCCACTGTCTACGCGGAGGCTTCGCAGTAATGCTACGTATCACCAAGGACTTCCAGTTCTCGGCCAGCCACCGGCTGGAACACCTGCCCGACGACCATCAGTGCGCGCGCCTGCACGGGCACAATTACGTCGTCCAGCTGGAGTTGTCCGCGTCGTCGCCGGACGACCTCAACGAGGCCGGCTTCGTGCGCGACTACGGCGAGCTGGCGGATTTCAAGAAGTGGCTGGACGCCGAACTCGACCACCGTCATCTCAACGACGTGGTTCCCGACCGCAATCCGTCGGCGGAAAATCTTGCCGTCTGGATTTTCGACCTGTGGTCGGCGCGCTTCGCCGAGATCTCCGCGGTGCGGGTTTCCGAAACACCGAAGACCTGGGCGGAGTACCGGCCTTGAGCCGGCCGACGGTCCTTGCCGAAGAGGACAGACGGAACCAGCCGTTGATCGTCGTCAACGAGATCTTCGGTCCCACCGTGCAAGGTGAGGGGCCGGCCGCCGGCAGGCGCTGCGGGTTCCTGCGGCTCGGCGGCTGCAACCTGTCGTGCAGCTGGTGCGACACGCCCTACACCTGGGACTGGAAGGGCGTCAGCGATACCGGTGTGGCCCACGACCCGCGGAAGGAGCTGGTCGGGCGCCCGGTCGAAGAGATCCTGGGTGAGCTGCTCGCGATGCAGGTTCCGCTCGTGGTAGTCAGCGGCGGCGAGCCGATGACCCAGCAGGAGCGGCTTCTCCCGCTGTTGCGCGCGCTGCTGGACCACGGCGTGTCGGTCGAGATCGAGACGAACGGCACCGTCGTCCCGTCCGACGAAATAGTCGAACTCGCGGTGCGGTTCAACGTGTCCCCCAAATTGGCCCATTCCGGAGATCCGGAGCACCGCAGAATCAAGCCGGCGGCACTGCGCAAACTGCAGGGCACGAACGGCGTGGCGTTCAAGTTCGTCTGCCGGTCGACCGAAGACCTGGCCGACGTCGCCGAACTGCAGAACCGGATCGGATTCGAACCTGTCTGGATCATGCCCGAAGGAAGGAACGAGCATGAAGTCGTCGGGAACCTACGAATGATCGCAGCCGAAACGGTGCGCCGTGGCTGGAATCTCACGACCCGGTTGCATGTACTGGCCTGGGGCGACAAGCGAGGAGTATGAAATGGCTGTCACTCTGGATCCGGAGCAGGCCGAGAATCACCTGGCCAAGGAAGAGCGCCGGCCGGGATCTTTGGAAGAAATCGCGCGGGACCTGCTCATCGCGATCGGCGAGGACCCCGACCGCGCGGGACTCGTCGACACACCGCGCCGTTATGCGCAGTGGTGGCGCGAGTTCTCCCAGTACGACGCCGGTGGCATCGAGACCTTGTTCGAGACGGTCAACGAAAGCCAGCTGGTATTCGTGTCGGATATCCGGGTCTGGTCGCTGTGCGAGCACCACCTCTTGCCGTTCAACTGCACTCTGAGCATCGCGTACCGCTGCGGCGACAGCCTGCTCGGCTTGTCCAAATTCGCCCGGATCGCGCACAAACACGCGCACAAACTGCAGGTGCAGGAACGGCTGGTTTCGGACGTGGCCACCGAGATCTCCACGATAACCGGTTCGCCGGACGTCGCCGTGATCGGCCGAGGAGAGCACCTGTGCATGACCATGCGCGGCATTCGCACCGGCGCCCAGATGACCTCGGCCGTGTTCCGCGGAGTTTTCGAGTCGAACGGTCCGGAACGGACCCAGCTCATGACGCTCGCGCATTCTCCCGACCGCTCGGGCCGGTGGTGAGTCTTGCGTTCGCAGCGCGACGAGGCACCGATACCGGGCCGTGCCGGCAGAAGGGATGACCAAGTGAACGCGACCTTCTCCACCCTGGAGGGCTTCTACCTTCCGCGCAGTAGCGGCGAGTCGAGCCTGTTCCAGATCTGGGAACGAGGTGAAGCGCGTGGGGACTCCGTCACACCGTCCACCTACTCGGCCGCCTACCGGGACTGGATGCACGAAAAACTGGTGGCCGCGATCAAGGACAACGAGACCGACCGGCTGCTCAGCCTTGGCAGCGGCAACGCGACGCTGGAGCGCTGCATCGTGCAGGACGGCTACCGGGTGCTCGCGGTCGACGCGATCCAGGAAGCGGTCGACCTGGCCAGGTCCAAGGACGTGGACGCGGTGTGCGCGGACGTGATGGCGTGGACTCCCGACGGCACCTGGCCCGTGATCTACGCCGATGGCCTGCTCGGTCACCTCTACGATGCCGACCGCGGTCTGGCGCCGGTGTTCCGGCGAATCCGCTCCTGGCTGGCCGATGGGCCCGGCGGCGGCACCTTCATCGCCTCCAACGACAGCCCCGCGGGCACGCATCCGGCACAGGCCGCGCCCGGAGTCCCCGGATTCCACTGGCTGTCCCCCGGCTACTTGCGGGACGAGGCCCTCGCGGGGGGCTTCACCGAAATCAGCACCGACCTGTTCCACTACGACCGCCCCCTGTCGGGAAGGCGGACCCGCGCGGTGATCACCGCGAACCTCGAACCCACTTCTTGAGTGCAGGGAAACACATCATGCCGATGAGCGAAGACTTCGCGCTGCGCCTGGATGCGGTGCTGCAACCGGCCGTCGAGCGTTTCGGGACGCCTTTCCACATCTACGACGAGCAAGGTATCGGCGAAACCTGCGCGGCGTTCGATACGGCCTTCGAAGGAACCCCGTACCGGGAGCACTTCGCGGTCAAAGCACTGCCCAATCCGATCCCGCTGCGATTGCTCGCCGAACGCGGGCTGGGCTTCGACTGCAGTTCGCTGCCGGAACTGGCACTGGCCGCCAAGGCGGGGGCCGTTGGCCACGACATCTGCTTCACTTCGAACAACACCAGCAGCGCCGAACTCGCGGCCGCACTGGCACTCGGGGCGTTGATCAACGTGGACGACGTGACGGTGTTCGACAAGCTGGTGGCGATCGGCGACGTGCCCGACACCCTGTGCTTCCGGGTGCACCCCGGGATAGCGGGTTCCCTTGTCGGCGAGTCCTACCTCGGCAACCCCGATTCGGCCAAGTTCGGTGTCCCGGCCGACCAGCTGATCGGGGTGTGCGCCCGCGCACGGCGACACGGTGTGCGGCACTTCGGCCTGCACATGATGCTCGGTTCGGGATTCCTGTCCGGACAACCCTTCCTGCGCAGCCTCGACCTTCTGCTGGAGCAGGCGGCTCGGCTGCACGAGTCGTCGGGCATCACCGTCGAGTTCGTGAATCTCGGCGGCGGAATCGGCATCCCCTACCGGCCGGACGAGCCGGTCTTCGACCTGGCCGGGCTGGGCATGGCCATCGGGGACAAGTTGTCGTCGTGGGCCCGGCGCCACGGCCTGCCGCGCCCCACGGTGCTGTTCGAAAGCGGCCGCTACGTCACCGGGCCGCACGGCGTGCTGGTCACCCGCGTGCTGAACAGGATGAGCAAAGGGCGGGAGTACGTCGGCGTCGACGCCGGCATGAGCGCGCTGATGCGGCCAGGGATGTACGCCGCCTATCACCACGTCACCGTTCCCGGCGGTGCGGGACGGCCGCACGAGATCGTGGACGTGGTCGGCTCGCTGTGCGAGAACAACGACAAGTTCGCCCAGCAGCGGGAGATTCCCGCGACGGCGGAGGGCGACCTGGTGCTCATCCACGACACCGGGGCACATGCCCTGTCCATGGGGTTCAACTACAACGGACGGCTGCGCCCGCAGGAACTGCTGCTCCGTGCGGACGGCAGCGTGGAGCGGATTCGCCGGGCGGAAGCCGAGAGCGACTACTTCGCCACCCTGGACTTCCCGCCGCTGCGCCTGTCCCCGAGTGAGCTGTCGGTGGGCGCGGCGTGAAGGCCGGGCAGTTGTGGCACCGGGAGCAACTGCTGGCACTGGCGGCCGAGCACGGCCATGTACCGCTGGACCTCTCGCTCGGGGTGGCGGCCGATCCGGAACCGGCACCGGCTCCCGCGAGTGGCCGGCACCGGGAACCGGCTCGTTACCCGCCCAGCAGGGGGACCCCGCGGCTGCTGACGGCGGCCGCGGGGTATCTGCTGCGCCGGTTCGGGGTCACCGTGCCCACCTCCTCGATCGCCGCCTGCGCCGGCGCCAAGGAGTTCATCGCCACCGCACCGCTGTTCCTGAGCCGGACGCGGGCCGCCACCGGACGCCCGCGTGACACCGTGCTGATCCCGACCCTCGGCTATCCGCCCTACGAAATGGGTGCCGGCCTCGCCGGGCTGCGGTCGCACCGAGTACCCGTCGACGACGGCTTCCGGATGCGGCTGGACCTGCTCCCGCCGGAGGTCGTGGACAGGGCGCTCTGCCTGTGGGTGAACAGCCCGGCGAACCCGACCGGAGTCGTCGAACCCCTCGCGGCGATCGCCGAGTGGGGGCGGGCCCGGGGTGTGGTCGTGCTTTCGGACGAGGCGTACGCGGACACGACCTGGCTGCACGAGCCCCGCACCGTCTTGTCCAGCGGCCTGGACGGGGTGCTCGCGGTGCACAGCCTGTCCAAGAGGTCCAACGCGCCGGGACTTCGGGTCGGCACCTATGCCGGTGACCCCCGGCTGGTCGACGAGCTGACCGGGCTCCGGCGTCAGGCCGGGCTCATCGCCGCCGAAACCGCACAGGCCGGCGCCGCGCTGCTGCTCGACGACGACCGGCATGCCGAAGAGCAGCGGGCGCGCAACGCGGCACGGATCGAGGCGCTGGTCGAGGAGTGCAACGCGAACGGCCTGCGGTGCACCGCACCGGAGGGCGGCTTGTTCCTGTGGCTGGCCGTGCCCGGTGGTGACGCGGCGACGTTCGCGCGGGAAGCGGCCGTGCACGCCGGGATCGTGCTGGCGCAGGGCGATGCCTACGGACCGGCCGGGCGAGGACACGTACGGATTTCCGCGGTGCACGACCGGAGTGTCATCGCATCGCGCTTGAAGCTGTTGTCCACCCGGCCGTCCGGCCGGACCAGGGCGTCGATGTGCATTCAGTGAAGGGAAAACATATGTCCAACGTCCTTCCCGTCCTCGATCTGCGGGACGCGGACCGGGGGCCGTCGACCCGCGCGGACTTCCTCGCCGAGCTGCGGGCCGCCGTGCACGACATCGGTTTCTTCCAGCTCGTCGGGCACGGAATCGACAACGGTGCCGAAATCCTGCGGCTGACCCAGTCGTTCTTCGCCCTGCCGGAGAGCGATCTCGCCGAACTCAGCATCCTCAAGTCGCCGCACCTGCGCGGCTACTCCGAGGTGGGGCGCGAACTCACCAAGGGCGCACCCGACCAGCGGCGCCAGCTCGACATCGGGCCGGAGCGCGATCCCAGCCCGGCCGATCCGGACGCCGCGCCGTACCTGTGGCTGGTCGGCCCGAACCAGTGGCCGGCCGCGATGCCGGAACTCCGGCCCGCGATCACCGCCGCGATGGACGCGCTGACCGCGGTCTCCCACCGGCTGCTCCGGCTCATCCTGGCCGCCCTCGACGCGCCGGAGGACTTCCTGGACCCGATCGTGTCGCCCGATCCGCAGGTGCACCTGAAGCTGCTGCACTACCCGGGCCGCCGGGCCGAGCGACCGGACGAAGACCAGGGCATCGGCGTGCACAAGGACTACGGCCTGCTCACCCTGCTCCTGCAGGACCACCACGGCGGCCTGCAGGTTTCGCTCACCGAGGGCGAGTTCATCGACGTCCCGCCGGTTCCGGGTGCGTTCGTGGTCAACCTCGGTGAGCTGCTGGAGGTCGCGACCCGCGGGTACCTCCGCGCCACCACGCACCGGGTGGTCAGCCCGCCGGCGGGGGTGGACCGCCACTCCGTTCCGTTCTTCTACAACCCCCGGCTGGACGCGACGATGCTGCCGCTGCCGACGCGTGCCGTCCGTGACGCGGGCGGTGTCGTGCACGATCCGGACAACCCGTTGACCAACAGCTATGGCGCCAACGTGCTGCGCGGCATGCTGCGGGCCTTCCCCGACCTCATCGCGCTGCACCACCCCGAGTTGCTCGGCTACTCGTCACGATGACCACGACGAGCCCGATTCCCCCGGCCATCGACGAGCTGTGGCAGGTCCGCGCCGACCTCACGGCCGGTGACCGCGAGGCGCTGCCGATCGTGTCCTCGGCGCTGGCCCTGCTGGACTGCGGCGGGGCCAGGGTCTCGTGGGTCGACTCCGGCAGCGACGAGGTCGTCGTGGACGAACGGGCCCGCCGGGCGATCCTGTTGTCGTTCAAGCTGTTCGCGATGCGCGAGAGCAAGGTCGGGCCGTTCCACCAGCACGACCGGTTGCCGCTGAAGTCGGCCTTTCCCGGCGTCCGGGTGGTGCCCGGTGCGATCGCCAGGTACGGCAGCCACATCGCGCCCGGCGCGGTGCTGATGCCGTCGTTCGTGAACATCGGCGCGCACGTCGGGGCCGGCACCCTGGTCGACACCTGGGCGACGGTCGGCTCCTGCGCCCAGGTGGCGGCGAACGTGCACCTGTCCGGCGGTGTCGGCCTCGGCGGAGTGCTCGAACCGGCGGGGGCCGCGCCGGTCGTGGTGGAGGAGGACGCGTTCGTCGGGTCCCGTTCCATCGTGGTCGAGGGCGCCCGCGTGCGACGGGGTGCCAAGCTCGGCGCCGGTGTCCTGCTGACCGGCACCAGCCGCGTCTTCGATGCCGAGACCGGCGAGGAGCTGCCACGAGGCGAGGCTCCCGCCTGGTCCGTGTGCGTGAGCGCGACCAGGACCCGATCGTTCCCCGGTGGCGAATTCGGGGTGCCGTGCCTGCTGGTGATCAAACGGCTGGCGCCCGGCGAGCGGCACGACAAGCTCCTGCTGGACAGCCTGTTCCGAGAGCACGGCGGCAGCAATGCCTGACGCGTTGACACGGAATTGTTTCCAGACCGAGAAAGAACGCGTGATATGACCATTACTGGACCTGCGGTTCTTCTGGTGGACCCGACCCTCAACGGGGCCGGCTACAAGGCGGCGGCCCGCGACCTCGGGTTCGCCGTGGTCTCGCTGTACACCTGCGAATACACCGCCACGGCACCGGATCATGCCGCGGGCGACGACCTGTCGTACTACGCCGGCGAGCCGGAAGAGGCGGTGCACGCGGTCACCGAGGCCGGGCTGGACCTCCGTGCGGTGGTGCCCGCGATGGAGGTGAGCACCCATATCGCGGACCGGATCGCCGAACTGCTCGACCTGCCCGGCAACGAGCACGCACTCGCCGGATCCCGGCGCAACAAGGCCGCCATGCGAGAACGTGCCCGCCACGCCGGCCTTCGCATTCCCGAGTTCCACCTTGTCCACGCACTGGACGAAATCGCGCCCGCGGCGCACGACATCGGGTTTCCGGCCATTCTCAAGCCCACTTCGGGTGCGGGCTCGCAAGGCGTGACGCTGATTCCCGATGCCGAAGCGTTGCGTGATCTCGGTGGCCTGGAAACGCATGACGCCTTCGACATGCCCATCACCGAATGGCTCGTCGAGCGCTATATCAGGGGACGGCAGATTTCGGCGAACTACTACAGCTTCGCCGGTGAGCACCGGCTGGTGGACATGTGGGAGTTCCGCCAGCCCGACGACCGGGACTACGACTTCCCCATCTGGGACAACATGCAGATCGACGACGGCCACCCCGAGTGGCACAAGGTCGACGGCTACGTGCGCGAAGTCCTGGACGCCTACGGCATCGAGCGTGGCCCGAGCCATACCGAGGTCAAGTGCTCGGACGGCGAGGTCTACCTGCTGGAGGTCGCCGCCCGGCTGCCGGGCGGCCCGATGGTCGGCATGTGGACCGAGCACAGCGCGCTGCGGCCGTACCACGATTCGATCCGGTGTTTCCTCGGTGAGCGTCCGGCGATGTTCGAAGCGCCGCTCACCTTCGATGCGCGCTGCGGCGCCATCGCGATCCGCAACGACGATGAACCGGGCACCCTGGTCGCGATCGAGGGCCTGGACGCCGTGCGCGAACTTCCGGGCATCGAAGAGGTGCTGATCGGTTATCAGCCGGGAGACCAGGTTCCGGTCACCCGGGACGATCTCACCATTCCGCTCGGGTTCTACTTTTCCGGGGCCGACCGCGACGAGGTGCTTCGCATGCTCAAGGAGATCCGGTCCAGGGTGTCGCTGCGCATTGAACGCCCGTCCGGAGCGGCGCGATGACTGAATTCACCGCGGCGCAACGGAGATTGCGCGAAGAGGTGCGATCCCTGCTGGGACGGCCCGAGCTCCAGGACGAGCTGACCGCACTGGGCGGCGGGGCCACCCCTGGCCACCCGGAACGCCATCCGGAGCACCTGTACCGCCAGCTCGGCGCGCGCGGCCTGATCGCGCCGCACTGGCCGGTGCGTTACGGCGGGCGCGGGCTGGGCTGGGTGGAGGCGGGCATCGTCGCGGAGGAACTGGCCCTGCACGGTGTGCCGGACACGGCCATCGTCAACGGGATCTACAACACGGGCCAGATCGTGCTCACCGCGGGCACTCCGGCTCAGCGGCAGCGCGTGCTGCCCTGGCTCGCTTCCGGACACCGGCTCGCCACCGCGCTGCTCACCGAGCCGGAAGCGGGTTCCGATCTGGCTTCGCTGCGCAGCACGGCAACCCGGACCGCCACCGGCTGGACGCTGAGCGGGACCAAGATCTGGAACGCCAAGGCACATCTGGCGGAGGTGGCGATCTGCGCGGCCCGCACCGGCCAAGGCGACGGATACACCGGTATCAGCCTGTTCCTGGTGCCGTTGCGGGCCGAGCAGATCCGGGTCACCGCACTGGACACGACCAATGTCGAGACGCTGTACGAGGTGACGTTCACCGAGCTGCCGCTGGCGGCGGACCAGCTTCTCGGTTCGGCCGGTGAAGGGTGGCCGCTGCTGGTCGGTGCGCTGACCCTGGAACGAGCCGGGCTGGGCTACCACGGACGCGCAAGCCGCTGGCTCACCGCGCTCGCCGAGTACCTGAGCCACCTCGACGGCCCGGCCGGCGCCGAGCTCGACCACCGGGTGTCGGCACTGTGGCGTCGGCTGCGGGCCGGCCGCGAGCTGGCCTGGCAGGCGGTGCGAACCGTTGCCGCACAAGGCGTGGAGGCCGCGGCGGTGCCCGCGGCGACGGCGAAGTGGTTCAACACCGAACTCGCGGCCGATGTCACCGACCTCGCCCAGGCGGTCGATGGCGAGCTGTCCGCCGGAGCGTCGTCTTCCCCGCTGGTCGCGGCCCACCGGGAAGCGGTCGGCCTCACCCTGGCGGCGGGGACGTCGGAGATGATGCTCACGATCGTGCAAGCGAACCTCCGCGGCCTGCTCGGCGGTGCGACAGACGACAGAGCCAACACAGCCGACACGGCGGGAAGTCTCACCGCGGCCCTGCGCTCAGCCCACAATGCCGGTGACGCGGGTCTTGCGTCGCCTGACCTCGGCCGGGTGGCACTCGCCCAGCTCGACTCCGAGCGCGTTGTCGCCGAAGAGAAGGCGGTGTTGATCGCATCGGCGGAACGCGGGCACGACAGTCCGCTGCGGCCCGGCCCGCTCAAGGTCCAGAACCGTCCCGGCGGCGGCTGGTCGGTCACCGGAACCCGCTGGGCACAGGCAGTGCAGCCAGCGGGCACGGACCCGATCGAACTGCTGCTCCCGATCTCACTCGACGATTCGAGCATCACGGTGGCCCTGTTGCCGGCCGACCGGCCCGGGGTGGTGGTCGAACCGGCACCTACGGTCGAGCCACCAGTGCCATCGGTGCCTTGCCGGATCCACCTGCACGATGTGGACGTCGAACCCGCCGACGTGCTCCGTTCCCCGGACCCGTCCGGCTATCCGGCCGCTCTCGCCCGTGCCCGGCTGGTGGCCGCGGGATATCTGCTCGGCGGCTGCCGCCGGATGCTCCGCACCGCACTGCGCCGCGCCGACACCCGCCACCAGTTCGGCCGCCCGCTGTCGGCGAACCAGTCGATCGGGCACACCCTGGCCGCCGCCTGGGGACGGACCCACGCCGCCTGGTCACTCGCCGAACGGGTGGCGGCGGACCTCGATCGGGGCGCCGCGGCCGACGAAGTCGCCGCGGTTCTGGTCCTCGCCGCCGAGGCGACCACCGAGGTGATCCGGCTCGCGACCCGCGTGTCCGGGGCGAGCGGCTTGCTGCGCCTCGGGCCGGTGCAGGACTTCGCCCGCCTTGCCCGCTACCCCACCTCGGCGTTGGGCACGCTGTCCGCGGTGCGCGCCGAAGCCGCGGACGTGCGGCTGACCGGAGACGGGACCGACCACGCCGACCCCGAGCCCCACGACTGCCTCGAGCCCGCGCACGAGTCGGTGCTCCCGGAATACCGGCTGTTCGAGCAGCAGGCGCGGCGGACACCGACCGCTGTCGCACTGGTCTGCGGGACCGAACACGTGACCTATGCGGACCTCGACGCACGGGCGAACCGGCTCGCGCACGCCCTGCGCCGGCACGGAGCGGGGCCGGACGTTCCGGTGGGCGTGTGCCTGCAGCGGTCGGCCGACCTTGTCGTCGCGGTGCTCGCCGTGCTCAAAGCCGGGAGTGCTTACGTTCCGCTCGATCCCGCGTATCCGCCGGCACGCCTGCACGACATGATCCGCGACTCCGACCCCGCCGTGGTGCTCACGCAGGAGTGGATGCGCGAATGGCTGCCCGCCGACCGGCTGCTGCTGTGCCTGGACACCGACGAGACGGTGCCGGCCCAGCCGGACACGGAACTGCCGGGCGACCCGCACCCCGCCAACCTCATGTACGTCATGTACACCTCGGGCTCCACCGGGCGGCCCAAGGGCGTCATGGTGCCGCACGGAGCGATCGCCAACCGCATGGCTTGGGACCGGGCGACGTTCCCGATCTCGGCGGCGGATGCCGTCCTGCAGCTCACGTCGATCAGTTTCGACCCGTCCGTGTGGGAGATCTTCTGCGCGCTCACCAGCGGTGCGCGGCTGGTGCTCCCGCCTCCGGACGCCCACCTCGACCCGCCCGGCGTGATCGACCTGATCCTGCGGGAAGGCGTTACCGCGCTGACCGCGGTGCCGTCCCAGATCGCCCTGCTGGCCGAGCAGGAACCCGGCCTGCTGGACTGCCCGTCGTTGCGGTACGTGTTCTGCGGCGGAGACGTGCTGCCGCAAGCGCTTGCGGACCGGTTCTCCCCGTACCGGCAGCCCACGTTGTACAACATGTACGGCCCGACCGAGGTCTCGATCGACGCCACCGCCTGGCGGCACGCGAGCTTCGACGGCCCGGTGCCGATCGGCAGCCCGATCGGGGGCGTAGCGGCACTGGTGCGAGATGACCGGCTTCAAGAAGTCGGCGACGGGCAGGTCGGTGAGCTGTGGGTCGGCGGTGCCGGGCTGGCACGGGGCTACTGGGGGCGGCCGGCCGAGACGGCCGACGCCTTCCGGCCGGCCCCGGCCGGAGCCCGCGTCTACCGCACCGGTGACCAGGTGCGCCGGCTGGCCGGCGGCGAGTTGGAGTTCCACGGCCGGATCGACCGCCAGGTGAAGATCCGCGGGCACCGGGTCGAACCGGGGGAAGCCGAGGCCGCGCTGCTCCGGCTGCCGGACGTCCTGGAGGCCGCCGTGCTCTCCGTGGCGGGGCGGCTGGTCGCGTTCGTCGTCGTCGCCGCGGACACGGACGTCGCCGACGTGCGCCGGCGGTTGCGCAAGCAGGCGCCGGACCACCTCGTGCCGTCGCGGCTGGTGCCGGTCGCCGAGCTGGCCCGCGGTCCGTCGGGAAAGGTCGACTACAGCCGGCTGCAGGAGCTGGCCGGGCCCCCGCGACCGTCCACTTCGGACGTTCCCGCGGATCCGGAGTCGGCGCTCACCCACCTCGTCGCCAGGATGCTGGGCATCGCGGAGGTCACCGCCGACGACGAGTTCTTCGCACTCGGCGGTGACTCGCTGAGCGCCGCGCAGCTGGTCACCCGCGCGGCGCGGGAACTGCGGCTGCCCCTGACCATGGAGATGCTGCTCCGCGCGCCCTCGTTGCGGGAGCTCATCGCGATGGCCGGGGGAAACAACACCAGATGAGTGCGGAAGAACCGGCCATCCGGCTGCTCTGCTTCCCGCCGGCAGGCGGTTATGCGGCGCCGTTTCGCGCTTGGCGTGCGGCGCTGCCGCCCGAGATCGCGGTTCATCCGATCGAACCGCCCGACGGGTGCGTGGACGTCGATGCCGTGCTCGCTGCCGTGGAGCCCGAGGTGACCGCACTCGCCGATCGGCCGACCGCCTTGTTCGGCCACAGCTTCGGCGCCCTGCTCGCCTACGAACTGGCGCACCGCCTCCGTGCTCGCCGCTTGCCGCTCGCCAGGCTCGCGGTATCGGCGAGCCCGGCACCGCGGCTGGTAACCCCCGGTTCCCACGCCGCCGCGTCGGACGGCTCGGCCAGGGTCGCGGCCTGGTTCGCGCTGGCGGACGGGTACCTCCCCCAGCCGCGGCCCGTGCTGGACTGCCCCGTCTCGGTTTTCGGCGGGCTGCAGGACACGACCGTGCAGAGATACCAGCTGGCCGCCTGGCGGGAGTGCACGGCCGGCACGTTCCGGCTCCGGGTGCTGCCCGGTTCCCACGATCTGCTGCGCGAAGGCGGCACCTACGTGATCCGGGCGCTGGAACGAGATCTCAGCGACGACATCCGATTACCGGAACTGTAGAAAGGAATCTTCGTGCCTCAGGCCGATGAGCCGGACGAGCGCAGCTACGCGGTCGTCGTCAATTCCGAGGAGCAGTACTCCATCTGGCGATCCGACCAGGAAGTTCCCGACGGCTGGCAGCGGACCGGCGTATCGGGCACGAAAACCGAGTGCCTCGACCACATCGAATCGGTTTGGACGGACATGCGCCCGCTCTCCCTGCGGAAATGGATGCAAGAGCGGGCCGCGGCCGGATAGTTCCCCTCATCGCACAACGAAGGCAAGACACGGCAGAGCACGAGAGGACGATCCGATGTCCGAAGGCGACGGACCCGCGCCACGGCTGCTCGTCGGCTACCGGGCGCTGCTTTCCGCACCGGGGAGCAGCAGGCTGGCGTCCGCGAGCCTGGTGTCGAAGCTGCCGATCAACATGTTCTCGGTGAGCACCCTGCTGCTGCTGGCCCCTGACTACTCCTATCCGGCGGCGGGTCTCGCGATCAGCACGATGCTGGTGGCGAACGCGGTGAGCAGCCCGCTGCGCGGCAGGCTCGCCGACCGGTACCCGATCCCCGCCGTGCTCGGCGCGTGCCTTGCCGGCTACCTGGTGGGGGTCGCCGGCCTGATCGCCGCCGTGGCCGCGCACCTGCCGCTCCTGCTCGTGGTGGCGTCCGTGGCGCTGCTCGGGTTGTGCTTCCCGCCGGTGAGCATCCTGGTGCGCAGCTACTGGGTCGAGGTCGCCGGCAAGGACAGCGTCACGTCGGTGAACTCGCTGGAGTCCGCGTTCATGGACGTCACGCTGATCACCGGCCCCGTGCTCGCCACCTGGCTGAGCACCAGCAGCTCGCAGTTCGCGCCGTTCGTCGCCGCCAGTGTGCTGATGGCGCTCGCGGTGGCGCTGATGTCGACGGTGCCGGTAGCCCCTCGCGGTTCGGGTGCGAGCACCGGCGACTGGCGCGGATCTCTGCGGTCGGTGCCCCTGCGATACCTGCTGGGCGCGCTTTTCTCCTTCTGCCTGGCGCTTTCCGCGATCGAAGTGCTGCTGCCCATCTACGCCGGGCAGCACGATGCCAGCGAATACAGCGGATGGTTCCTCGCCGGGCTTTCCGTGGGCAGCATCGCCGGCGCACTGGTGATCGGCCCGAGGCGCTCGTCGCCGCGGTTGATCCTGCCCGCGCTGCTCGGCTTGTTCGGCGCGGGCGCGGTCCTGCTGGCGCTCGCGATGAGTGCCGGGCCCGTCCTCGTGCTCATCGTGTGCCCGCTCGCCGGGCTCGCGATCGGGGCCACCTTCGCCCACCTCTACACGTCGGTGTGGAATGCGGCCACGCCCGGCTACGAGAACGAAACGCAGGGCTGGGCGACGAGCTGCTCGACCATCGGCTTCGCGGCCGGCGCGGCCGCCGGCTCCGCGGTCGCGGACGTCACCGGGGCACCGGCCGTGCTGTTCTTCAGCCCGGCCGTGCTGGCCGTCGCCGCCGGCCTGGTGCTGGCCGGCACCCGTTACCGTTAGCTGGCCCAGGTAACCGGAGGGGGTGCGACATGGCGGAGGCCGAGACCTCACCCCGCGAGCGTTACCGACGGCAAGTACGCGCGGAGATCAAGCAGCACGCGTGGGAGCAGATCGCCGTGGCCGGCGCGTCGGGGCTGTCCCTCAAAGCGATCGCCAGGCAGCTGGGCATGACCAGCCCCGCGTTGTACCGCTACTACACCAGCCGTGACGAACTGCTCACCGAGCTGATCCAGGACGCCTACCGCAGCCTCGCCGACACCATGGCCGCGGCCGCCGAGGACGGCGCCGACCTCGCCGGCCTCGGGCACGCGATGCGCCGCTGGGCACTCGCCGATCCCCACCGGTACCACCTGCTCTACGGCACACCCGTGCCCGGCTACCAGGCGCCGAAGGACACCACCGCCATCGCCTCGCAGATCATGGGCACCTTGCTCCCCGCCTGCGACCAGCCGGCGCGGCATGCCCCGAAAACCGAGTTCGACGACCACCTCGAGCACCGGCTGCTCGCCGGGCAGCAACACCCGACCGGCGCCACCTTCCACCGCGCCCTGACCTTCTGGACCCGCCTGCACGGCGTGCTCTCCCTGGAACTCGCCGGCCATTTCACCGGCATGGACTTCGACCCGGACCGCCTGTTCGAAGCGGAACTGGAGCGGCTGCTCGCTCCGTAGCCCCGGGTCACTGCCAGGTGGCTGTCTCCGGGTCGATCCCGTGCGTGCGAGCGCATTCGTCGATGCTCTGCCGGAACCAGGAGGCCAGCCCGAACCGGATTCCGTCGTAGTGGGCGGAGAAGCCGGGGTCGGACTCGAACATCCTGCCAAGGCACACCTGCATCTGTCGCGTGAGCGGGAAGAAGTTGGAAAATACTTCGCGGTGGCGTTCGACGAGCGCGTTCGCTTCCTGGCTGCCCGGAATGACCCCCCGATCGAGGGCACTGCCCAGCTCCAGCTGCAAGGTGGACATCGCCGCGGAGAGCGACTGCCATTGCTCCCGCGTGCGAGAAGCGGACCGCTCGGCGAACTGCGCCCATTGCGCGGAATCCCCCCACGCCGTGCGGGCCTGCCGGGATCGATGAGCGTCCCAGTCCGCCCCGAAGATCTCCGACTGCGCTTCATCGTCGAGGAGGATGCCCCGCTCGTGAGCGTCGGTCATCCGTTCCAGGCGCTCGTCGAGCTGCCGCAGGTCCTTGATGCGCTCGGCGAGCTGGGCACGCTGCGCACGCAGGGTGTCGCCGATCTCCGCGGTCTGGTCATCGAGAACCTCGCGCACCGCGTCCAGCCCGAGACCAGCCTCCCGGTAGGCGACGATTCGGTGCAGCCGTTGCAGGTCCGCGTCGGTGTACTGGCGATAGCCGGCGCTGGTGCGCACCGACGGTGACGCCAAGCCGATCTCGTCCCAGTGATGCAGCGTGCGGACGGTCACGCCCACCAGCTCGGCGGCCGCGCCCACCGCGACGCCGTCACGATGGGCGCGCTCGCGTTCAACCACGGACCCCATTGTGACCCTCCTCCGCCGATCCCGGGGCGACGATCCCGACCGCGGCAAGATCACGCGCCTCCTGGCTGTCCGGATCGAACTCCTGCGCCGCGGTGAACACGACCCGCACCCCCTCGGGGGTGATCACCTCGACGTCGCGAGTACGCCACGGCGTATCCCGCGGCCCGGTCACGCTGCCCGGCACGAGCTCCGAACACGCCTCGACCAGGGGATCGACCTCGCTCAGCACGCACAGGAAACTCACGCTCATCGCCGGCACCTCGGCCGGCTCGGCGCCGGCCGCGGCAGGAACGAGCAGGACATCCTGGAACGCCCACCGGCGCAGGTGGACCACCTGCCCCGGGACGCTGAACAGTTCGATGAAGCCGAACCCCCGCACCCAGAAATCCGTCGACGCCGCCAAGTCCGACGTCGGAACCGTCACGAACACCGGCATCGCGTAGATACCGCGGAACACCTCCGGCGCGACCGCCTTCGGTCCACGCTCGGATACGGGTCCCAGCTCGAATGCGTTGAAGAAATCACTCATGCGGTCTACCGTCATCCCTCACGCAACGTGAGGGTCAAGCCCACGGACCCACCTAGCGCGCCGGCGCCGCCATCGGCGCCGCGGTGGCCCGCACCTCGTCGACGGCCTCCTCGAACAGGTTCACCACGTCCGCGACGAACCGCCACCTCGCCACCCCGAGCCGCCGCAGCGCGCGGCCGTGGCCCCAGGCCACGGTGACCACCGCACCGATCAGCACCAGCCGCCAGACCACCGTCACCACCGACCGGCCCGGCCGGGACATCGCCGCGAAGGAGTCCCGCAGCCGCCGGCAGTGGAAGGACACGTGCCGCTGCTCGTCGGCCAGCACCCGCGCGGCCACCTCCGAGGTCAGCGCGTCCCCGCTGCCGTCGCGCAGCGCCCGGTAGTACCGCAGCGCGACCACTTCGGCGACCATCAGCACCAGCAGTTCCGTGGTCAGGCCGAGAGCACGCCGCAACCGGACGAACACGGTGTCGGTCCAGTGGGCGGTGATCGTGCGCGTCTTCGCCGCGTTGAGCAGCAGCGCCAGCAGCCGCGCGTGGTTCTGCTCCTCGGCGACGAAGAACCGCACCGCGGTCGCGTAGGTCTGGTCCCCGGCCCGGTCCGCGCTGGCGATCAGCCTCGCCCCGTCGCCCGCCTCGCCGAGCTGGAACCGCTGGATGCTGCGCACCAGCGCGGGGTCGAGCCTGGCCCCGCGCGCCCAGTTCGGATCCCCCGCGGCGCGGCGGCGCGCGGCTTCGGCCTCGAAGTCCCGCAGCCACCTGGTGAAGCCGGTCAATTCGTCTCCCCTGCCATCGTTCCTCTTGAAAGGACGGTTGAGCACGTGCCGAGGTTGGCCCACGACTGCCCGGCCCTGGCACCGAGCAGCTCAAAGCCAGTAGCGTTGGCGAACCCTAGTCCCCGTGGAACAGGTCGGTCAGATGCTCGGGGAGGTTGTCGCCGAACACGCTTTCGAGGAGGAAGTCGTGCTCGATCGGGGTCGCGCTGCGGGTGAACATGGCCTGCTCGTATTCGGTGAGGGCCGCCTCGACGTCGCCGGGGTGTGCAGCGAGGGCCTTGCCGAGTTCCGCACCGTCCAACATGGCCAGGTTGGCGCCTTCGCCGTTCGGGGCTGTGAGGTGGGCGGCGTCGCCGACGAGGGTTGCTCCCGGTAAGCGATCCCACCGGTGCCCGATCGGCAGGGTGTAGTGCGGGCGCTGGACCGGTGCGGTGTCGGCGTCGGTGATCAGTGCGGTGAGCTCCGGCGCCCAGCCGTCGAACTCCCGCGCGATCCGCGCGGCGGCCGCGGCCGGATCGGTGAAATCGATGGCGGCGAACCAGTCCAGCGGCCTGGCGAGATCCACGTAGGCGTGCAGGGTGTCGCCGCTTTCCCGGTGCGCGTTGATCGCCTTGCCCGGCGTCGGCCCGTGCACGAACATCGACCCGCCGCCGACCGCTTTCGCGGTGGCGGGGTGCCGGGTGTCGGCGTCGTACAGGTAGGTCTCGACGAACGACGTGCCGACGTACTCGGGTGTGGCGTCGATGAGTAGCGGCCGGACCCGTGACCAGGCGCCGTCCGCGCCGACCAGCAGGCTCGCGACGACGGTGCTGCCGTCGGCGAAGGTCACCTCGTGGCGGCCCTCCCCCATGGCACGGACACCGCTGACCTTGTGGCCCCACCGGACGGTGCCGGCCGGCAGCGAGTCGAGCAGCAGCCGGCGCAGCTCGCCGCGCTGCACCTCGGGGCGGCCACCCGAGCCGTCGTCGACCTTGTCGAACAGGACGGTCCCGTCCTGGTCGAGGATCCGCATTGCCTGGCGGCCCTCCAGGATGAGGCCGCGGAACTCGTCCATCAGCCCGGCCGCCTCGACGGCGAGCTGCCCGTTGTAGTCGTGGATGTCGAGCATCCCGCCCTGCAGGCGCGACATGGGAGACGGCTCCGCCTCGTAGACCGTGACCGGGATTCCGTGCACGTGCAGCACGCGGGCGAGGGTGAGCCCGCCGAGTCCGGCACCGATGATCGTGACTGGGGTGTGCATTGCGGCTCCTTCGAGGTTGTGCCTGGACTTCCTTTCCAGACACTCGCGCGGGCCGCTGGCACGGGGCGCACACGGCGCTGGCACACCCCTGACGCACCGTGCCAGCGCTACGGTGATGCGCATGACCGAGCCCCTGTCCAGCGGCGAGAAGCTGCTCGAGATCAACGGCGTCGAGCTGTGCGTCGAGACCTACGGCCGGCCCGCGAACCCGGCGGTGCTGCTGATCGGCGGTGCCACGGCGTCGATGCTGTGGTGGGAGGCCGAACTCTGCCAACGGATCGCGGCATGCGAGCGCTTCGTGATCCGCTACGACCACCGGGACACCGGCAGGTCCACCAGTTACCCGCCAGGGCAGCCGGGCTACACGATCACCGACCTGACCGCGGACGCGCTCGGCATCCTGTCCGCGTTCGGCGTCGAGCGCGGCCACCTCGTCTGCCAGTCGATGTTCGGCGGTATCGGGCTGATCGCCGGGGTGGACCACCCCGACCGGGTCGCCTCGCTCACGTTCGTCAGCACCACCACCGGCGAGGCCACCCTCCCGCCGCCGGTGGCCGAGCTGGCCGCAGACACCCCCGCCGCCCCGGACCCCGCCGATCCCGCCGCGGTGGTGAACTTCATCGTCGCGTCGGTGGAAGCGTGCTCGGGCGGCTCGCCCCACTTCGACGAGGTCGCCACGCGTGCCCTGGCCGAACGCCACGTGGCCCGCGCGCGCAACATCGCGTCCACCCTCGCCAACCACTACGCCATCGAATTCGACGGCCCGGCCCGCGGTGGTTTCGGCGACATCACCGCGCCGACGCTGGTGGTGCACGGTGACCGGGACCCGCTTCTCCCGCTCCCGCACGGCGAGGCGCTGCGCGACGCGATTCCGGGCTCGAAGCTGCTGATCCTGGCAGGCGCCGGGCACGACCTGCCGGGTCCGCTGTGGGACGAGTTCGTCCCGGCACTGGTCCGGCACACAGCGCCGGACCGGCCATCGCCCCGGGCCGGCGACCTGTTCGACTACGACGCCGAGCTGCGCCGGCACAACGAGCTGTTCCGCGCCGCGACCGGTGTCCGGCCGCACGACCGGGTGCTGGACATCGGCTGCGGCGCGGGCCAGTCGACCCGCGAGGCCGCCCGTGCCGCCGTCGCCGGAAGCGCGCTGGGCGTGGACACCTCCGCCCGGATGCTCGACCACGCCCGCCGGCTCAGCGACGAGGAGGGCCTGCGCAACGTCGCTTACCTGCAGGCCGACGCGCAGATCCACCGGTTCCCGCCGGCGCACTTCGACCTCTGCGTCAGCCGGTTCGGCACGATGTTCTTCGCCGACCTGGTCGCCACGTTCACCAACATCGCGCGCGCCCTGCGCCCAGCGGCGCGTCTTGTCCTGCTGGTCTGGCAGAGCCGCGAGCGCAACGAGTGGTCCACCGAGTTCCACCGGGCCCTTGCCGGAACCGCCGCACCGCCGGTTCCCGTTCCCGGCCAGGACCCGTTCTCACTCGCCGATCCGTCCACAACGGAAGCCATCCTGGCCGCGGCCGGTTTCGGGGAGATCCACTTCACCGACGTGCACGAGCCGGTCTACTACGGCCCGGACAGTGCCGCCGCCTACGACACGGTGCTCCGCCTGCGCGAGCCGCAGGACCTTCTATCCACAATGGACACCGAAGCGGCCGATCACGCACGCCGGCGGCTCCGCGCCACCCTGGCCGCGCACGGCACCGATGACGGCGTGTACTTCGACTCGCGGGCCTGGCTCATCACGGCCCGCCACCAAGGCGCCCTTCCCGATTCCCAGTGAGCCGGCTGGCAGACGAGATCCGCTACGCGTATCTGTTGCCCATTCCCGCGGTCCTGTTATCGAACGGCCGCACCGAGGGGGAGACATGCTGCGCATCCTGTTCACGGCGGACGACCTGCTGTTGACCCGGTTCTTGCCCGAGCCGGCTCCGCTGATGGAGACGAAGTTCGCGCTCATCGCGCTGGATCGCGGGAACGACGCGCCGTGGGGAGACCGGTGGCGTCGGCACGCGCGGGCCGGGTTTCCGGCATCGGCCCGTCCGGCCCGTGAACTCGTCTCCACCCACGCCGGGGCCTTCTCACCGACCGCGCTGAACGCCGATCTCGACGAAGCCCTGGAAACGGCGTTGAGGCTCGGGACGGACCGCGGCCGTGCGGAACTCACGCTGTGGTACGGCAACGGGAACATCGAGGCGCCTTCGTGGCTGCTCCATGCCGTCGAGGGACACCTCGAGGCCAGGCGGCTGCTGGTGCGTGGTTTCGCCAGCGCGTTCGCCGCGGTCCTGCAACCGTACTGGGAACAGATCCGTGCGCACTATCACCGTGAACTCGTCCGGCACAGCCGCGTGCTCGCCCGCCGCGGCGTCGGTGCCGCCCTGGTCAGCGCGATCCAGGGTGCTCGGTGGCGCGGTGACTGCCTGGAGATCGACAGCGCGCAGCAGCGGACGGTGTGCTTGCGGGGACGGGGGCTGGTGCTCGTACCGACGGCGTTCTGGACCGGTCCACCGCTGGTGGCGGACGCTCCCGACCAGCCAGTCCATCTGGCCTGCCCGGCGCGGGCCATGACGGGGCTGCGGATCGGTGACGAGCCGGACGCGCTGGAAGGGATTCTCGGCTGCACCCGTGCCGCGGTGCTGCGCCTGCTGACCGGGGAGAACACCACCAGTGGCATCGCCCGTCAGCTCGGCATCAGCCAGGCGTCGGCTTCCGAACATGCGGCGGCGTTGCGGGCGGCCGGTCTGGTCATCAGCCGCCGCGAGGGCAAGGCCGTCGTACATCATGCCGGCGCGCTCGGCCTCGACCTGATCAGCACCAACACTCCGTAGCGCGCCGTTCCGCAATGGTTTCGGCCTGGGCCGAAACCATTGCACCCTCCGGCCCAGCGAGAACACAATCGAGTCGCAAATATCGGGGGAGGGATCGAAACATGCCCGAACATATTGGTCGCAGGCGCGTGGCGAAGGGGGAAAGGATCCGATGATATCGACGAAAAGAATGGTCGCCGCCGTCGCGCTCGTGGCACCGATGGTTGCCGTTAATCCGCCGGTGGCCCAAGCGGGAGACGAATGCCGTCCCGGCGAACTGTGCCTGTACGAGGGACTGAGCTACGACGGCCCGGCCATCGCCAAAGATTGTGTGGAGCCCGGGTTCTACAACATCGGCCGCGAACGCGCATGGAGCGACCGCACCCATTCGTTCCGGAACTACCTGCCACCCGGTACCCAGGTCTGGTTCTACGACTGGAACGGCGACCAGGAAAAGTGGGTGGAGGTGAGCCGATCGGTCGCACCGGACGAGGCGCACCACATCGTCAAAGGCGGGGCAGCGATCTCGGACGGGATCTTCATCAACGACTGCGGCCACTGAGGCGAATGCCGACCGCGTGTGGCCGGACCGCGGCCCGCATAGGATCATGCTGGCCAGTCAGAACTGGGGGTCGGTCCGGCCCTCGCTGGTCAGGTACCCAGGCCGAGGAAAACCTCGTGCAGTCCGGCCTTGGCCTCGAAACCGATCCCCGGCGCATCGGTGAGCGCGATCCGGCCGTTCTGCACCACGGCCGAATCCGCGAAACCACCGGTCGGCTGGAACTCCCCCGGATACGACTCATTGCCACCGAGTTTCAACGCGGCCGCGATGTGCAAGGAGAACTGATGCCCGCCGTGCGGAACGCAGCGGCGCGACGACCACCCGTGTCGGTGGAGCATGTCCTGGATCCGGAAGTACTCGACCAATCCGTAGCTGAGCACCGGATCGACCTGGATGGTGTCGCGGTCCGGCCGCATTCCCGCGTAGCGGACGAGATTGCGCGCGTCCGCGCACGAGAACAGGTTCTCCCCGGTGGCCAGCGGGCCTGAATACCGCTCGGCGACGGTGGCGTGCAGGGCGTAGTCCAGCGGGTCTCCCGGTTCCTCGTACCAGAAGAGGCCATAGGGCTCAAGGGCTTCGCCGTAGCGCAGGGCGGTGTCCAGATCGAACCTGCCGTTGGCGTCAACGGCGAGCCGGGAACCGTCCCCGCCGAGCACGGTCAGCACCGCTTCGATCCGCTCGAGGTCCTCGGCCAGCTCGGCCCCGGCTATCTTGATCTTCACCACCCGATAGCCGAGGTCGAGAAAACGCTTCATCTCGTCCTGGAGTTCGGATAGTCCCTTGCCGGGTGCGTAGTATCCGCCGGCCGCGTAGACGAATACGTCCTCGTCCGGTTCGCCGAGGCCGTAGCGCCGGGCCAGCCAATGGCACAGGGGCAGGTCGGCGATCTTGGCGGCGAGGTCGAACAGCGCCATGTCGACCACCCCGACCGCCACCGATCGTTCCCCGTGGCCGCCCGGTTTCTCGTTGCGCATCATCACCTCCCAGGCGCGCTCCGGGTCAATATTGGTGCCGTCTTCGGTCAGCAGCTCTTCAGGCGGGGCCTGGAGCAGCCGCGGGATGATGCGGCGGCGCAGGATCTCGCCCGCGCTGTAGCGGCCGTTCGAACTGAACCCGTAGCCCACCACCGGGTGCCCGTTGCGGGTCACGTCGGACACGACCGCGGCTATCGAGCAGTCCATTTCCCGGAAACTGATGTACGCGTTGCTGATCGACGACTTGATCGGGATGGTGCCCTCGTGGATGGCCACGATTCGCGGCATGGTCAGGTCTCCTCTGGTCGTTTGCCGGCCGTTCGCCGTCGCCGGCCGATGGTCTGCTCGAGCTTTTCGGTGTCCACGCCGCCGGGTTCCCAGCACGCCACCGCGATGGCGGCGACCGCGTTGCCCAGCACGTTCGTCATCGCCCGCATCAGCGACAGGAAGCGTTCCACGGACAGGATGAGCGCCAGGCCGGCGACCGGGATGAAATGGACCGCGGCGATCAGGTTCGCCAGCGTGACGAAGGCGGAGCCGGTGATTCCGGCGGTGCCCTTGGACAGGAACAGGAACACCAGGAACAACGTGAACTGTTCGGTGAAGCCCAGTTCGATGCCGTACACCTGCGCGATGAAGACCGCGGACATCGGTACCACGACGGCGACCCCGTCGAGGTTGAACGAATATCCGGTGGGCACCACCATGCCGACCACATCGCGTTTGAGGCCGAACTCCTCCAGCCGCGCCATCAGATGCGGCATGACCGCCTCCGACGACGAGGTGCCGAGCACGATGTAGAGCTCCTTGCGCAGCCCGCGGATCAGCCGGAACAGCGAGACCCCGCACAGCCGGGTGACCGTGCCGAGCACCAGCGACAGGAAAATGATCAGGGTGACCAGTGCGAGCCCCACGTACTTCATCAGCGCGGTGAGCGTTTCCGGGCCGTACTTGCCGACCGTGTAGGAAACCGCCCCGAACACACCGATGGGCGCGAGCCGGATGATCATCGCGACGAGCCGGAAGAAGACCTCGGTCAGCCTGCCGCAGCCGCGGAGGATCGGATCGGACACGGTCTTCGGCAGCTTGAGCAGTGCGACGGCGAACAGGACGGCGAACACCAGCACCTGGATGATGTGGCCGGTGGCGAACGCGTTCACCACGTTGTGCGGTATCAGATCGAGCAGGAAATCGCCGATGGATTTCTGCTCGGCACCCTCCACGTAGCTGCCGAGGTCGTCGGACGCTTCGGCGGGCGGGGCAACGCCGTCGCCGGGCCGGAAGATGTTGATCGCCGCCAGCCCGAGCAGGGTGCCGATGGTGGTGACGAGCTCGAAGTAGAGGATGGCCTTCAGCGCGATCCGGCCGACGGCCTTCATCCCGCCGACCGAGACGATCCCGGTGACCACCACCAGGAACACGATCGGCGGGATGCACAGCCGGATCAGGTCGATGAATATGTCCGCCAACGGCTTCAGGCCCGCCGCGGTGTCCGGCACGATCAGGCCGAACACCGCGGCCACGATCGCCGCGACCAGGACTTGCACGCCGGTGTTCCCGGCAAGGCGCCGCCAGCGCGGTCGCAACTTCGGCGGTGGGGCTGTCGGTGTTTCGGTGTCGTTTTCGGTTGGGCCGCTCATCTGTCTCACCGCTCTTCGTTGAGGGGCGATCGGGTTGCTGAACCGGAACCGGCGGGGCCGGGCCGGTCGACGTGTGACCGTGTTGTCAGCGTTGTCGGCGTTGTCGGCGTTGTCGGCGATACCGAGCAGGCGTTGTACTCACCGATCGGGCACGACGGTCTCCCGCAGCGCGTCGCGATCCACCGTCAGGCCGAGGCCCGGCCGGTCCGGGATCGCGATCCGTCCGTCGACGGGCTGGGGAGCGTCCGGGAACAGCAGGTTGCCGACCTGAACCATGCCCACGTGCCATTCCAGAATCCAGCCGTTCATCAGCCCGGCCAGGGTGTGCATGTTGAACAGCGGCCAGCCACCGCCGTGCGCCACCGGCAGGTTGTAGATCTGCGCCAGGTGCGCCGCCTTGCGCGCCTCGGTGAAACCGCCGCAGTAGCAGACGTTCGGCTGCAGAATGTCGACCGCCTGGCGCTCGACCAGTTCCCGCAGCCGCCACCGGTGCCCTTCCATCTGACCGGCCGCCAGCGGGATCCCGGTGTGCGCCCGCAGATCGGCCATGGCCCGCGCGTCGTTCTGGTGCAGCGGCTCCTCGAACCAGGTCAGCTGGTACTCCTCGATGGCCCGACACAGGAACTTCGCGTCGGTGGGCGTGAACAGGTAGTTGGCGTCGATCATGATGTCGATGTCGTCGCCGACCGCCTCGCGCACGGTGCGCACCCTGGCGGCGTCCTCCCGCCATCCGCCCTCGTCCACGCCGACGACCAGCTTCAGCGCGCGGAAACCCCGAGCGACCTGCAATCGGGCGGCTTCGGCGAGCAGTTCGCGGTCGTACTGCGGAAATCCGAACGTCACGTAGGTCGGCAGCTCGGTCCGCGCCCCGCCGAGCAGGCTGGCCACCGAGCGCCCCGCGTCCTTGCCCTTGATGTCCCACAACGCGATGTCCAGCAACGACAACGCGCTGGACACCACGCCGGTCATCGCCCGCGGATTCAGTGAGCGCCAGACCCGCTGGTGCACGGCCTCGACCTCGCGCGGGTCCAGGCCGGCCACCACCGGCAGGAAATGGCGCTCCAGTGCGACCACCACCGACCTGGCCAGGAAGTGCCCGGTGATCGCGACCCCGGTCAGCCCGTCGTCCGTCTCCACCTCGCAGAACACGAACTCCTTCTGCTCCTCGCGGCCGTAGCCGTCGACCTTGCCGCTCAGCAGCGGCACCTCGATCGACGTGGTGTGCACGCTCGCCCGGATGTTCTTGATCTTCATGCGCGCCCCCTCGGGGTCTCGCCGGCAGTGCGGCAAAGTCTGGATGCGAAATCGCCAACTGTCAACGATTTGCACTTGCGCACCACAGTCGCAGGTCAGGGCGGTAGCTGCTGACAGGCCGTGGGGATAAAACCGGCTAATCGGGCGCTGACCTGGGGATGGTAGTTTGTTGACAGTTTGCCGTCACCGTTGTGGAGGGGTTGGCGAGAACCGTGCGTGACAACGTGGAGGCGATGACGGCGTTGCAGCGCCGGGTGGCCGAACGCCAGGCCACCTCGCTACCCCATCTGATCGTCGAAGAGCTGGAAGAGATGATCATCGCCGGGACGCTGCGGGGCGGCGACCGGATCAACGAATCCGCGCTGGCCATCCGGCTGGGGGTCAGCAGGGGCCCGGTCCGGGAGGCGTGCCGCCACCTCGAACGCAGCCGGCTGGTGGAATTCCGGGTCAACCGCGGCATGTTCGTCCGGGAGATCTCCATCGAGGAGGCCGTCCAGCTCTACGACGTCCGGGCCGCCCTCTTCGGACTGGCCGGGCGGCTGGCCGCCGCGCGGATCAGCGCCGACGATGCCGACGCGCTGCGGGCCAAGATCCAGCGGCTGGAGGACACCACCAGCATGGACGACTACTACCCGGTCAACGTCGACCTGCACCGGCATCTGGTGTCCCTGTCCGGTAATTCCCGGCTGGTCGAGCTGTACGACAACATCTCCAAGGAACTGCACCTGTTCCGCCGGCACGGACTCGAACCGAGCACCGCCCGGCACACCTCCAACAACCAGCACCGGCACATCGTCGACGTGCTGCAGGCCGGTTCCGCCGAAGAGGCAGGCAGCCTGATGGAAGCCCACATCCTCGCCGGAAAGCACCGAATGCTCGCCGACCACGACCAACCCCAGCGCGCGCAACCGAAGCCGGGACGGTGATCCGGGCCGCAGGCGGCACGGCGAGTGTCCACATGAGACACATATCTTGGAAGACCACCAGTGGCGAATTCAGCCTCCCGACGCTGACCGGCGTACTGCGCGTCCGGCGGCCGTGAGGTAGTTCAACATTAAGAGGGTTGACGTTGAACCAACCCCTGTGGTCTTATCTCAACGTTAAGATTGTCTTTGTTGAGAGGAAGTCGCGTGACCAACGACGGTGCACTACCCATCTGCCTGGCTTGTGGAATGCAGTACTCGGGGCCGCGGGCCGACTGTCCTGTCTGCGAGGACGAACGCAACTACGTGCCCGCGGCGGGACAGCGGTGGACCAGCCTGGAGCAGCTGCGCGCCAGCGGGTACACCGGCCGGCTCCAGCAAGAGGCTCCCGGCATCATCGGTATCGGCACGGAACCGAAGTTCGCGATCAGCCAGCGCGCGTTGCTGGTCCGGGCCGCATCGGGGAACGTCCTGTGGGACTGCATCTCCTACCTCGATGACGACCTGGTGGCTTTGGTCAAGGAGCTGGGCGGGATCAGCGCCATCGCGATCAGCCATCCGCATTACTACGGTGCGATGGTCGAGTGGAGCAGGGCTTTCGACGTGCCGATCTATCTGCACGAGAACGACGCGCAGTGGATCGGTCGTTCCGATCCCGCGATTCAGCTGTGGAGCGGGCGTTCCAAGCAGCTCGCTCCGGACCTGACCCTGCTCAACCTCGGGGTGCATTTCGCGGGCGGGACGGTGTTGCACTGGCGCGACGGCGCCGAAGGCAAGGGGACGCTGCTGTCCGGCGACATCGTGCAGGTCACGCCGGACCCCACGGTGGTCACCTTCATGTACAGCTTCCCGACCTGGATCCCCGAACGCCCGTCTGTGGTGCGCACGGCGGTGGAGCTCCTCGAGCCATACGAGTTCGACACGATCCACGGCGCCTGGTGGAACTTTGTCGTGCCTGCCAACGCGCACGAGGTGGTCCGCAAGTCGGCGAAGCGCTATCTGGAAGCCGTGTCCTGACCCTGCCGCGCCAGGGGATTAACCTTGACATTGAGAGTGTGCACGTCAAGGTAAAGAGGGAGCGGATGGCTGACGCGGTGGACGCGGTGCTCGAACTCTGGCGCCGGGAACGTCCGGACCTCGAACCGGCGCTCTGGCCGGTCGGCGTGATCGCCCGGATCGGGCGGCTGTCCCGCTTGCTGGACAAGAACTTCAAGGACTTCTTCGCCCAGCACGGGCTGGAGACTTGGGAAATCGACGTGCTCACCACGCTGCGCCGCTCCGGCCCGCCCTACCGCCTCACCGCCGGTGCGCTGCTCCGGGCCAGCATGGTCACCTCCGGCGCGATCACCAACCGGATCGACCGGATGGAATCCAAGGGACTGGTAGAGCGGGTGCGGGACACCGACGACCGGCGTTCGATCCGGATCGCACTCACCCCCGAAGGCCATCGACTCCTGGACGAGGTGTTCCCACTGCACCTGGCGAACGAGGCGAGCATCCTTCCTGCACTGAGCCACAAGGAGTACGAACAGCTCACAGCCGCGCTCCGCACCCTTCTCGAGCACTTCGGCGACACCACACTCGACTGAACGCGACCGCTCAGAATTCGATCCGCACTACCGAGGCGGGCTTGATGACCCCGGCCGGGTTCGGCGGCGTGTGCCCGCCGCCCGACGCGAGGCGCGAAGCGGCCTTCCCGGCCTCAGGCGACGGCGGCCACCAGCTCGGTCCGCGGTCGCCGGCGACCAGGATCGCCGGCACGGTGACCGTTCAGTCGTGGTCGGGAAGACCGCGCAGGTGATGGTCGGCCGCGTTCATCGCCTCGGCCAGCAGCCGGCGGACGTGTCCCCCGCGCGCCCGGTAGAGGATGCGCCGCCCGTCGCGGCGCTGGCTGACCAGCCCGGCCAGCCTCAGTTTCGCCAGGTGCTGGGACACCGCCGGGCGCCCGATGTCCACCGCGCCGGCCAGCGTGGCCACGTCGTACTCCGCCCCGCTCAGCAACCACAACATCCGCATCCGGGTGGGGTCGGCCAGCATGCGCAGCGCCGTCGCCGCCACCTCGATCTGCTCGGGCTCGGGCAGGCGGTGCCATTGGTCACCTGTTTCGTCATGTGCGTACATGAGCACCTATCGTCGAAGCCGTTCGGAGGAGAAGCGGCCAGAGAGGCACGACGTGTCGTTGTTTGCTCATCGGGACTACCGGCACCTCTTCGGCGCCCAGGTGGTGGCCCTGTTCGGCACCGGACTGACCACCGTGGCCCTCGGCCTGCTCGCATACGAACTGGCGGGAGCCGACGCGGGAGCCGTGCTGGGAACGGCACTGGCGATCAAGATGGTCACCTATGTGACGGTAGCCCCTGTCGCGGGCGCATACGCGGATCGAGCGCCCCGGCGCGTACTGCTCGTCACGCTCGACCTGGTGCGTGCAGGCGTCGTGCTGGTACTGCCCTTCGTCGACCAGGTCTGGCAGATCTACCTGCTCATCGTGGTGCTGCAGTCGGCTTCGGCGGCGTTCACGCCGACCTTCCAGGCAGTGCTTCCCGACATCCTGCCCGACCAGGCCGAGTACACAAAGGCGTTGTCCGCCTCGCAACTGGCCTCGACCATGGAAACTCTGCTCAGTCCGGTGCTCGCCGCGGCCGTGCTGAGCCTGCTGAGTTTCCACTGGCTGTTCGCCGGCACCTCGGCCGGTTTCCTCGGATCCGCCGCGCTGGTGCTGAGCACCCGGATCCCGGACGCGCTTCGCCGTTGCCGCGGCACCGTGTGGGACCGCACGACCGCCGGCATCCGGATCTACCTCGCCACCCCCCGGCTGCGCGGGGTGCTGGGACTGAACCTGGTGGTCGCGGCCGTCGGTTCGGTGGTGCTGGTCAACACCGTGAACTACGTGCAGGACACCCTGGACCGCACCGCGGCCGACGTGGCGCTGCTGCTCGCCGGCAACGGGGTGGGCACCATCCTGGTCGCGCTGCTGCTGCCCCGGATGCTGAGCCGAATCGCCGAACGGGCCGTGATGCTCACCGGCGCCGGCGTCCTGCTCACCGGCATGGCCGCCGCCATCGCTTTGTCGACCGCCAATTCCGGTGCCTGGCGCTGGCCGGCCGCACTTGCTGTCTGGGCCATGATCGGCGCCGGTACCGGCCTCGTCCTCACCCCGGTCGGCCGGGTTCTACGCCGCTCGACCGCGGCCGGCGACCGGCCGGCGATCTTCGCCGCCCAGTTCTCCCTGTCCCACGCCTGCTGGCTGCTGGCCTACCCGGTCGCCGGCTGGCTGTCCACCGAAGCCGGGTTCACCACTACCTGGTCGGTACTCGCCGTACTGGCTCTGACCGGCGCCACCAGCACCGTCCGGTCCTGGCCACGCCTTGACCCCGAACTGGTGGAACACATCCATCACCACCCGGCCACCGACCCCGCCCACCTCACCGACGCAGAGCAGATCCGACCGGATCGCTGGCGGCACACCCACTCCTACGTCATCGACGACAACCACCCCCGGTGGCCGGCCGCCGGACACTGACTTTTCGGCAGGGTCACCAGCACATGACCGACGAAAGGATCAGCGGCCGGGATTCCCGAAGCCGCGACCGGATCGGCCCTATCCTCATGCGGTGGCGGTGGATGACATGGCGATGGGGCCGGGACTGACCAGTTACGTCGGCCGTCGCAGCGAGGGCGACGAGGTGCGGCGGTTGCTCGGCGACGCCCGGCTGGTGACGCTGACCGGTCCCGGCGGGGTGGGCAAGACCAGGCTGGCCGAGCAGGTCGCCGCCCAGGTGTGCCGCGCGTTCCCGGACGGTGTGGTCGGTGTGCCGCTGGCCCAGCTTCGCGATTCCAGTTCGCTCACCGGGCTGGTGGTCGACCGGCTGGGGTTGCACGACGTGTCGAGCGGATCGGCGATGCAGACCCTGCGCGACTATCTGGCCGAGCGGCGGCTACTGCTGGTGCTGGACAACTGCGAGCACCTGGTCGAGGCATGCGGCGAGCTGGTCACCGAGTTGCTCGGGAACTGCCCGCGGCTGGTCGTGCTGGCCACGAGCCGGCGGTCTCTGGCGGTCGCGGGAGAGCAGTTGCTGCCGGTGCCCCCGTTGGCCGTTCCGGATGACGGTGGCGCGCGGTCGCCGGCCGAGCTGGTGCGTTACGACGCGGTCCGGCTGTTCGTGGACAGGGCGAGCGCGGTGTGGCGGTCGTTCCGGGTGACCGGCGACAACAGCGCCGACGTGGCCCGGTTGTGCCGGCAGCTGGACGGGCTGCCGCTGGCGATCGAGCTGGCGGCGGCGCGGATCCGCGTGCTGTCTCCTGGGCAGATCGCCGATCGGCTCGGCCGTAGCCTGGCGCTGCTCGGCGGAGGTGCGCGCACGGCGCCGGATCGGCATCAGACCCTGCGTGCGGCCGTCGACTGGAGCTACGAGCTGTGCGGTGAGGTAGAGCGCTCGGTGTGGTCGCGCTCCTCGGTGTTCGCTGGATCGTTCGACCTGGCGGCGGCCGAATCGGTGTGCGCGGGATCCGGGGTGCCGCCGGATCAGGTGCTCAGCGCCGTCGATGGGCTGGTGGACAAGTCGGTGCTGCTGCGCGGCGGAGACGAGGTCACCGTCCGGTACCGCATGCTGGAAGTCCTCCGCGAGTACGGCCAGGAACGGCTGGCTCAGGCCGATGAGACGGCGTCGGTGGCTCGTCGCCATCGTGACTACTTCGACGAAGTGGCGGCGCAGGTGGACGCGGAGTGGTTCGGTCCGCGGCAGCAGGAATGCTTCGGGCGCCTGCGCGCCGAAGACGCGAACCTGCGGGCGGCGCTGAGCTGGTCGATCGCCGAGCCGGGGGAAGCGGGCGTCGCGGTGCGGATGGCCTCGCGCGTGTTCGAGTACTGGGTGATGCGGGGCATGCCGCGGCAGGCGCGGACCTGGATCGAGCGGGCCGTGGCCGCGGGAGGGCCGGACCTGCCCGGTCGTGCCAAGGCATTGAGCCTGGCTGCCTTGGCCGCGGCGTTCCACACCGACTTGGACCTGGCCAGGACACGAGTGAACCAGGCCGCGGAGGTCGGCGATCCGGAGGC
Source organism: Amycolatopsis nigrescens CSC17Ta-90 (assembly GCF_000384315.1). Lineage (GTDB taxonomy): Bacteria > Actinomycetota > Actinomycetes > Mycobacteriales > Pseudonocardiaceae > Amycolatopsis > Amycolatopsis nigrescens. Next base: position 2,128,401 of record NZ_ARVW01000001.1, read on the forward strand.
CGAGCCCTACATCGACCACGTGCGCGGTTTCGCCGCGATGCTGAGCGTCGAGCCCGCAGTGGAACTGGCCGAGGCGGCGGTGCGGGCCTTCGGCGAGCGCGGCGACATCCGCAGGCAGATGCATCCGTTGTTCATTCAGGGCGTCTCGGTCGCCCACCGCGGTGATCTCGACACCGGTCGGCAGCTGCTCCGGCGGATGATCACGTTGAGCGGGGACGCGGGTGAGACCCACTACCGTTCGATGGCCCTGTTCGGGCTGGCCGTGATCGAGGTGTGGTTCGGGGACGCCGAGGTGGCCTTGGACGCCGGCCGGGAAGCGCTGCGAATCGACCTCGATGCCGACGATCAGCTGTCCGCCGCGTACCGGATGGACGCACTGGCCTGGATCGCCGCGCGCCAGGGCGACCAGCTGCGGGCGGCGACCCTGTTCGGCGCGGCGGCCGCGCTGTGGGATCGCTGTGGCGCGGCACCTGATGTCGCGGTGGGCGCCCCGCACAGGATGTTCCTGGAACGTTCACGCGAAACACTGGGCGACACCCGCTTCGACAAAGCATTCACCGAGGGAAAGGCCATGCCGCCCGGCGATGCGGCGAACTTCGCGCTCGGCGGCCGGCTCACGTCGGCACCGGCCGCGGACCAGCCGTCGCCGCTGACCCGCAGGGAGGTGGAGATCGCGGGCCTGGTGGCGTCGGGACTGACGAACCGGGAGATCGCCGGCAGGCTGGTGATCTCCCAGCGCACCGCCGACACCCACGTTCAGCACATCCTGACCAAGCTCGACTTCACCAACCGGGCCCAGATCGCCGCGTGGGCGACCGATCAGCGGAACACCTCGCAAGCAGGCAGCGGCAACCGCTGACCGCTGGAACGGTGCGCGGCCCCAGGACCGACCGGCCAGGGCCGCGCACCACCGAGGTCAGGCCAGCGCCTCGGCGACCAGCCCGGCTACCCCGTTGTCCCGCAGCATGCCGAGATGGGTCACCCCGGCGACTTCAATGTTGTTCAGCCCCGGCAGCACCGTGCTGTTGGCCGGCGTGACGACGCCGTCGGAAGGCGACCAGATGGTCGTGCCGCTGACGCCGGGCGGCAGCGACTCCCCCGCGTTGAGCCGCGTGAGGAACTCCGAACCGGGAGTCATCTCGCGGGCGGTGATCAACCAGGAGCCGAGGCCGGCGTTGGCGCTGCCGTTGTTCGGGCCTGCCAGCGAAACCCAGTCGTCGACCTTACCGGCACAGCCGGTGTACTTGATGCAGTAGCGGCTGTTCAGGCTGCCCATCGAGTGGCCGACCACGTCCACCTTGGACGCCCCGGTAGCGGCGAGCACCTCGTCGACCTTGGCCGCGAACTTCTCCGCTGTGGTGACGTTGGACTGCGAAGTCGAGTTGTAGCCGAAGGTGATGAGCTGGTCGTCGGTGTAGCCGGCCGCCTTCAGCTTGCTCTTGAGCGCGTCCCAGTTCGACGGGCTGCCGAACAACCCGTGCACCAGGAGCACCGGATCCTTGCCGTCGGCGAGCGGTGCCGCGGCGGCGGTGAAAAGCGTGGACTGGAATCCGGCTACCCCGGCACCGACCCCGACGACCAAACCGATGACCGCGACCATGCGGCGGATGCGCTTCATTGCTGCTCCTCATGTCGGCCCGCGGCCGGTCGCTGCGGGTTCAGGAGCGTCACGGTCTCGTAGCCTCCCGGTCTCCGGCGTCCGCGAAACTACGTACCTTTCAGCAGGGCCCGACGTGGCTCACCACGGCCCGTTGAACGTCCAGGCCTGGTGAGCTCCGACGCCGCAGTCCCAGAGCCGCACCCTGCTACCGTTGCCGCCACTGCTGCCGGGCTCGGTGCCGAGGCACCGGCCGCCTGCCCTGCTCTTGATCTGGTTGAAGCTCTGGAACCATTGCTGGTTCAGCCCACCGTTGCAGTCCCAGAGCTGGACAAAGGTTCCGTTGCCGCCGCTGCCGAAGTAGTCGGCGTCCAGGCATCGGCCACCGTGCCGGCTCCGGATCTGACTGCCGTCCCAGAACCATTGCGAATTGGGCAGACCCCAGCAGTTCCAAAGCTGGACCTTGGTTCCGTTGAGGCCGCCGCCGCCATAATCCGCGTCCAGGCACTGGCTGGTGGACTGGCTCTTGATCGTGTCACCGGTCCAGGACCAGGACAGGAAAGAACTGCCGATTCCGGTGAAGCAGTCCCAAAGCGTGACCTTGGTTCCGTCCGCGCCCGAACCGTTGGCGAGCAGGCACCGCCCACCCGCGCGGGTACGGATGGTGCTGCCGTCCATGTACCACTGCTGGTTCTGCGCGCCGTTGCAGTCCCAGAGCTGGATCTTGGTTCCGTTGCCGCCGCTGCCGAAGTAGTCGGCATCCAGGCAGCGCCCACCGTCCGCGGTCCGGATCGTGTCACCCTCCCAGCGCCACCACTGATTGGCTCCGCCGGTACAACTCCAGACCTGCACCTTGGTGCCGTTCAACCCACCGCCACCATAATCCGCGTCCATGCACGACAAATTGGCACCGTTCCGCAGCGAGAACCACCCGTGTGCCAGAACTCCGGCCTCGGACGCCGCTCCAGCCGAGGTATCGGCCGGGTTGGAGGCCGCGGCCACCTCCGTCAACGAAGCGAGCAAGGCGACGCCGATAACGAGCGTCGCCACCAATCGGAATACCGAAAACAGCACTTTCTTCACGCTTATCCCCCTCCGGCGACGTCATCCCACCGTGGAACGACGCTCGCGCAGCATGCTGCGCCGGGACCCCGATTGCCCACGGCGCCCCATGCCGGAAGTGTCCGCACCCGGTGAGTTCGCGCGGCAGTCACGAACGGGAGCCCGTTCGGGCAGCGCGCACTGCCCGAACGAGCGCACGCTCAGAGAGCGCGATGCATGATGTGCAGCCCGACGTAGCCTTTCGTCGGGTGCCGGAAGCCCTCAGGCACCGTGCCCACTATCTCGAAGCCGTGAGCCGCCCCGAAGCTTCCGGACAGTGGATCAACTAAGATTCACTTCGGGAAGCGAGGTTGCTGGTGTCATCGAAACGGAGAAGGTTCTCTCCTGAGTATCGGGAGCAGGCCGCAAAGATGGTGGTCGAGACATCGCGCCCGGCGGCTCAGGTTGCACGAGAGCTTGGGGTCGGTGAGCAGACCCTGAGGAATTTGGTCAGCAAGTATCGGCAGGTCCATTCAGAAGATGAGCCGGCTGTGGAGCTTGATCTCGACGAACGGGCACAGCTTGAAGAGTTGAAGCGGCAGGCTCGGGAGCTCAAGATGGAGAACGAGTTCCTAAAAAATGTGCGGCGTACTTTGCTCAGAATCAACAGTGACCGATAAGTACGAGTTCATCGAGTCACACAAGGTCGACGAGAAGAAGTACGCCTATCCTGTTCTGTTCATGTGTACCCATCTCGAAGTGCCCACATCTGGTTTCTACGAATGGAGGTCCCGGCCGGAGTCGGCCACAGCCGAGCGACGCGGGAAACTGAAGGTTCTTGTCCGGAAAGCGTTCGACGAGTCGGATGAGACCTACGGCTATCGGTGTGTGCATGCCCAGCTCCGGCGATGGGGCGTCCTGGCCGGGCCGGAGCTGGTCCGGTCGGTGATGCGTGAGCTGGACCTGGTTGCCTGTCAGCCACAGCCGTGGCGCTTCAGCCTCACCGAAGCTGGCGCCGCCGGCCCCATCCCTGACCTCGTCGACAGGGATTTCACCGCCGACGCGCCAGGAACGAAAATGGTCGGTGACATCACCTACGTCCCAACTTGGGAAGGGTGACTCTATCTCGCGACCGTCATTGACTGCCACACCAAGGCTGTTGTCGGCTGGGCCATGGACGATAACTACAAAACCCCACTCATTTCCGCTGCGATCGCCATGGCGGCACGAACACAGACACTGTCTGATGACGCGATATTCCACTCCGACCGCGGCAGCAATTACACCTCAGCGGACTTCGCAGAGACCTTGAAGTCACTCAAGATCAAACAATCGGTCGGCCTGACCGGGATCTGCTACAACAACGCGATGGCGGAGTCGTTCTTCGCCGCACTGAAGAACGAGCGGGTCCACCGCACCGAGTACCCAACTCTGGAGCACGCACGACAAGACATTGCAGATCCAAGTAGCATGGATTCATCTCTAAATCACTGTCCGGAAACTCCGGGGCTCACCACCAGATGCCGCTTCCGCACCCCCGTGTTCCGAATCAAGCGAAGCGCCAAGGGAAGCTGCGGCTTTCCAGCATGTAGTCTTTCAGCGAATTCCAGGGTCTCTTCCATCGTGATGACAAATTCCGGCACACTCACCGACGGCTTGCACAGCTTTGGCATGTCTGGAGTCGACCTTCTGTAGAGTTCAGGTTCCGTACCTAAAAATCTCTCCGTAGTCCCCCGATATTGCCCGGGCAACCCACGGCACGGTCAGCCGCAACATCGCCGCCACGGCACACCTCCAGGATCGGCTCGGGCATACGCCCAGTACCATCGCCCACCCTGCTTGCTATTGGCTTGCCATCGGCTTGCCGCCGGCTCGAAGTCAGCAGTACCTGCGCTGCAGGTACTGCTTCGCCGGCATCGATTTCACCTATTCACCTAACCACCCAGCCAGGTGACCTGCCTTGGCCAATGTTTGCCTTGCCGAAAAATAACGCCCGACCTGCGAAAGCCGCAGTGCCGGGCGATCATGAAGACGGTGCAGGTCTACCGGCAGCAGAACGCGCCGGCGCTGTGTCAGAGCACCATTCCGGGTGCTACCCGCGTGCGTTGATCAACTCGATCGTCGATTCCAGCACAGCGAGGCTGGTCCCCGCGGGGACCAGGATGAACTCGTCCAGCCCGGCCTCCTCGGCGCCGTCCAGCGCCCGGTTCACCGCATCGGTGGTGAAGGTCGGCATCGCCTCGGCGAACGGCCGGGTACCGGACCCGAAGATGGCCAGGTACTCGGCGGTGAACTCACGCAGCCGTGGCCCCGGCTCGGGCTCGCCCAGCAAGTAGAAACAGCCGCTGAGCAGACGCGGCGGCTCGCGGTCGGCCGCGCTCCAGGCTTGTCGGGCGGCCTGCGCCGCAGCGGCCATCTCGGCAGGATTGCCGGCCACGCTGAAGCTCACAACCCCGTCGGCCCACTTCGCCGCACGGGCCATCGCCTTGGGACCGAGCGCGCCCGCCAGAATCGGCGGTCCGCCAGGCTGCACGCACGCGGGGCCGATCGGGTCGGCCTCGGCGAAAGGTGGCTTGCCTGCCCACAGCGACCGCAAACCGGCCACCCCCTCGTCCAGCCGCGCGTGCCTGCGGTCGAAGGATGCTTGAAGCGAGCGGTAGTCGTGCTCCCGGCCACCGACCCCGACACCGAGGGTGACCCGGCCGCCGGACAGCACGTCCATCGTGGCGACCTGCTTGGCCACCAGCGCCGTCGGATGCGCGGGCAGCACGGACAGATTGATGAAGATCCGCAGCCGTTCGGTGAGCGCCGCGGCGGCGGCCATCGTGATCCACATATCCGGGTTATGGAAGGTCATCCGCTCGCCGCAGGAAATGCTGGCGAACGGGCCCTGCTCGGCCAGCCGACACCAGTCCACGGTAGCTGCGCGGTCGTAGCCACGGCACATCGTCGGCAACGCGATCCCAATGTCCATGGCGGAACTCTACCCAAGAACAAGAACGCGTTCCACCTCTCGCATTCGGCGCAGACTGCGGGCTGAGGGACGTCTCGTACCTGGTGTTGTGGTTGGTGTGGCTGGTGCTGCGACCAGTCAACGAGAACAATGCTGTACAGGTTCGCGATTTCCGGAGACGGTGTCCGCGAGGTTTGCGCCTGGACGGCCTTCAGCCCTTTGTCATCCAGACGGCGATCTGTGCGCGGTTGGTGCGCCCGAGCTTGGTGAGAATATGGGCGACGTGGGTCTCCGCGGTGCGGCGAGCGATGACGAGCCGGTCGGCGATCTCCTGGTTGGTCAGGCCCTCGGCGACCAGCCGCGCGATCTCGGTTTCGCGTGGGGTGAGCACCTCGGCAGACGGCGCCTGCGCGGGGCCCGGCGGCTCGCCGAGCGCGTAGGTGATGGCCTCGTCGAGGGGCATCGCGACACCGGCGGCGAACTCTTTCGCGGCGACGTCCCAGCCCAGCGCTCCGGTAACCGTGTCGGTGTCGGCTTGCAGCGGTTCGATGAAGGCTTGATATCGGGTCGGCCAGGCGCCCAGGGTTTGCCAGACGCTCATCGCGGCGCCTTGCAGGATCGCGGCCCGGTTGGGCTGGCCGGTGCGTGCGGCGCATCCGGCCAGCACGGTGAGGGTGAACCCGATGACCACGCGGTCGTCGACCTGGCTGTGCAGGCGCAGCACGTCCTCGCAGTATTCCCGGGCAACGGCGAGGTCGCCGTCGAGGTATTCGGCGGCGCCACGGGACCACAGGGCCCACCCGCGCCAGAACACTTCACCTCGCTGCGCGCAGGTGTTGACGCATTCGGTGAGCACAGCGCGGCCGTGGTCCATGTCGCCGGCCAGCGCGACGGCAAGGCCGTAGTTGTAGCTCGACCACAGCCGGCCGCTCTCGTCACCGTGGGTGCGGAACATGTCGATGGCGATGCCGAACAGCCGTGCCGCCTCGGGCATGTCGTTGCCGATCAACGCCGCGTAGGCGCGCACGTGGTGCACGTAGGCGCGGGCGTGGTCGTCATCGCATGCCTCCGCCTCAGCGGCGGCACTGTCCACAGCGGACTGGTAAGCGGGCTGATCGCCCTGGACCAGGGCGAGGAACGCGGCCAGCCACCGCGCGTGCGCCCGCTCCGGCACCCCGGGTGGCGCGGCCGCGTCCACAGTGGACAGCCACAGGCGGCCTTCGGTGTTCAACCCGCGCACGATCCAGAACTCCTTGACATCGCACAGGATCCGCAAGCCGACGACCGCGTCGCCCGGGGTGGTGGCGCAGTAGTCCAGCGCGGCGCGGAGGTTGGCGTGCTCTTGGCGCAGCCGCCCGATCCACCCGAGCTGGTCGGTCACCAGCCACTCGGAGGCGTAGCGGGCGGCCAGCTCGGCGACCCAGTCCCGGTGCCGCGACCGCACGGCCGGCAGCTCACCGGAGCCGTGCAGCTGCTCGGCGCCGAACTCGCGCACCGATTCCAGCATCCGGTAGCGCACGCTGCCGGCGTGGTCCTCGCGGAGCAGGATCGACTTGTCCAGCAGCCCGTCGACCGCCTCCAGCACCCCCTCGACCGGCAGGTCCTCGCCGGAGCACACGTGTTCGGCGGCGTCGAGGTCGAAACTACCGGAGAACACCGACGCACGTGCCCACAGCAGCCGTTCGCGCCCGGTGCACAGCTCGTGGCTCCAGTCGATCAGCGCCCGCATCGTCTCGTGCCGCTCCGGCCTGCCGCGGCGGCCCCCGGACAGCACCGTGAACTGGCGGTCGAGCCGGTCGGCCAGCTGGCGCACCGAGAGCACCCGCGACCGGACGGCGGCCAGTTCGATGGCCAGTGGCAGCCCGTCGAGCCTGCGGCAAAGCCGGATCAGGTGCTCGGTGTCGCCGCCGGTGAGCCGGAACGACGGCACCACGGCCGTCGCCCGGTCCACGAACAACCGCACCGCGTCATAGCCCTGCGCACCTTCCAGGGATTCCCCGGGCTCGGGCACCGACAGCGGCGGCACCGGCAGGATCCGCTCACCCGCCACACCGAGCGACTGCCGGCTGGTGGCGAGCACCCTCACCTCCGGGCACGTCCGCGCGATCGTGTCGGCGAACCAGGCACACGTGTCCACCAGGTGCTCGCAGTTGTCCAGCACCAGCAGCAGCTTGCGCGACCGCAGCGCCTCCACGACCACTTCGACGGCCGGCCCTGCCGACCGATCGCCCAAGCCGAGCACGTTGGCCACCGTGGGCACCAGCAGCGCGGGCTCACGCACCTCCGCCAACGACACGAACACGACCTCGCCGGAAAACGCCGCCCGGCAGGCCGCGGCCACCCGCCCGGCCAGCCTGGTCTTACCGACCCCACCAGGACCGGTCAACGTGACCAGCGACGCGATCCCCAACAGACGGCGAGCCTCCGTGGTCTCCACGGTCCGGCCCACATAGCTGGTCACCTCAGCCGGCTCCCCAGCCCATACCGGCAGCACATCGACCTCGTTCCCCACATCACCTCCCACCGCCGCGCCTCCATCGTGGACACCCGCCGTCACCGACCGATCCCCGAGCACAACCCGAACCAGATTCAGGACCACCCGACAGAAGCCCGAGAATGAACCGAGGTCGCGGACCGGGACACCTCCCGAGGTGACGGAGTACGGCCTGCCCTGGGCAGGGAAAGTTATCACTCAGAGACGAGATCAACCATCCGGACATGACAACAGATGCGTGATCATGAAGGCAACATTTGACATCCGCACATAAACGTGCTGCGACGCGCACCGCGAACCCGCCACCTCGTCACGCCTGGCTGTTACCTGCCCGATCACGCCCATCGCGGAACCACGCCACCGGCTGGTCACAGCAGGCCGATCTGGCGCAGTTTCCGTGCTCGCATTCAGCTCCCGCGCTGGAGCACAGAACCACCCCGACCCGGCACGAAGCGAGCTGGCCATGTGACCTCCTTGGTGCCGGGCGGACTCGCCGGGTCAAGCGGGCAGCTGCTCCCGTCGCGAGTGGATGAGCGTCGCGGTGATCACGCCTCCGACGACGTACAGCGCGGCCACGATCAGCAACGCGATGTGCATGCCCGATTCGAAGCCCTCCTGGCGGCTCACCAGTCCACCGAGCAGCGCGACCCCCAGCACGGAGCCGACCTGGCGGGCCGAGGTCATCACGCCGGAAGCGATGCCCAGATGCTGTTTCGGTGCGTCGACCAGTGCCGCGGCGGCCACTCCAGGCTGCGACGCCGACTGGCACACGCCCAGCAGCACCAGTCCGATCGCGATGGTCCAGTACGGGGTCTGCTGGGTGCTCAGCGCCAGCACGATGCTCGCCGCCGCTCCGGCTAGCTGTCCCAGCAGGAGCGTTCCCCGGATCTTGTTCCTGCCGATGAACTTCCCGGCGACCAGCGGGCCCGCCACCGTCACCGCCGCGAACGGCAGCAGGGCCAGCCCGGTCAGCCAAGCGCTGTAGCCACGTTGTCCCTGCATGTACAGCGACAGCACGAACATCTGCCCGTAGATGCCGACGCTGAGGATCAGGCCGACCGTCGAGGCCGCGGAGAACTGGCGTGTCCGCACCAGCGCCGGCGGGATCATCGGAGCGGCGACGCGTCGTTCCACCGTCGCCGTGCCCACCACGCAGAGCACGCCGACGACCAGGCTGCCCAGGACGACCGGGGAACTCCACCCTCGCCGTCCCGCTTCCGTGAGCGCCAGCGCGAGGGCGGCCAGCATGACGATGCCGAGTACCTGGCCACCGATGTCGAACCGGTGCCGGTGTGTCGCCGTCTCCGGGGTGTTGCGGACGAGCAGCCACAACGCGACGGCCGCGATGGGGAGGTTGATGAAGAAGATCGCCCGCCAGCTCAGGCTGTCCGCCAGCAGGCCGCCCACGAGCGGCCCCAGCACGGTCGCCGCCCCGGCGACTGCCGCCCACTGACCGAACGCGCGACCGCGAGCGGCGGGCTCCGGGAAAAGGCTACCGGCGAGGGAAAGGGCCGTCGGCAGCATCATTGCGCCGCCGATCCCTTGCAGCGCACGCGCCGCGATCAACAGGGGAAGCGACCCGGCAAGACCACAGAGCAAGGAGGAAAGCGCGAAGACGACGAGACCGATGGCGTACACCTTCCGGCCGCCGAGCCGGTCGGCCGCGGCCCCGGCGGAAAGCAGGAGCGCGGCGAACAAGAGGTTGTAGCCGTTGACGACCCACTGCGCCTCGGTCAGGGTGCCCTTCAGATCCTGCTGGATGTGCGGGACGGCGACGTTCACGATCGTCGTGTCCAGCACGATCACGAACACGCCGATCAGCACGCCGAGGAAGGCGAGTTTCGGCGATGTACCACGCGGCGCGGATTCCGCCTCCGCCGTGGGGCGTGACCGTCCCCCGTCGGTGCTGAGGTTCGAGTCGGACCTTTCCACCATGCTCCACTCTCTTACTGGCTTACTCGGTGTGCCCCTGATCGAGTTCCTTGTCGGAGGTGACCTCGCCGATCCGGTCGATGACCTTCTCGCCGATCCGCCGGAGTTCGTCCCGCTGCCGTTCGGTCAGGATGTCGAGCAGATAGCTCCGGACGCTCAGCGCGTGCCGCTTGGCGGCCGCCCTGAGCATGTCGATCCCGCGGTCGGACAGTTCGACCGTCCAACCGCGACCGTCGGTGGGACTGGCCCGCCTGATCACCAGGCCGTCCTGTGCCAGCTTTCCGACGGCGTGCGTGATCCGGCTGGGCGCCGACCTGGTGCCACGGGCCAGTTCGGTCAGCCGCATCTTGTTGTCCGGTGCCCTGCCGAGCACGAACAGCACCTCGTAGTAGGTCCGCGGGATCCCGACCTCGCGTTTGAGATCGCAGTCGAAATTATTGAACAACTCCCTACTCATCGTGGAGAAGGCGCTGTAGACACGCTGCTCGTCTTCGGTGAGCCAGTCGAAATCGATCATGGGCACATTTTAACAGGTTACTTCAGCGCTGAAGCATACTGCGCTCCGCGAGTTACTTCAACACTGGACTACTTCGGCCTGGCACTGCTAGCGTCAGCATCGACACAGCTGACGTAAAGGAGTCGAATATGCGGGACTCGGCTGCATGGGAATGAGCTGGGCGTACCAGTAGTCCGCGCGCGACCGAGCCCTCTCGATCGCTTTGATCAACGAGGAACTGGTCGGCAAGGCCTTGTCCGGCAGGCGGGACGACGTTTTGCACCGAGGTGACCGCCGAGCAGGCCTCCGACGTGAAACTCGACCGCAGGATCTGAACCGCCCCCGAATTATCCACACAACTCGAAGGAATCGACACCATCGAACAACTCCGAGCCGCGAACCTGATATCTACAAGCCGCGAGGCACGATGCCGGCTGGGCGGAGGACGTGATCGAGGGTGTGCGGGTCCATGAACGCGACGATCCGCATGACTCGCGTCCTGGTGACGGTGAGTACGTGCAGCGCGTGCGGCATGAACGCGCCGTGTTGGTCAGCGTGGTAGCAGGCGAACGCGGGCTGGCCGTTGGCGCTGGTTTCGATCATGCGGCAGTGGCCGGGTTGGGGCAGGCGTGGGCGGAGGAAGCGCCCGATGGTGTGCCGGCCGCGGTACCAGGCGTTGAACGGGGGCATCTCCCAGGTCGCGTCGTTGGTGAGGATGGTGACCAGTGCGTCGACGTCGGCCGTGGTGAACGCGGTGGCGTACCGGTCGAGCAGCACGTGTAGCTCGGGGTCGGTGGGGGTGCTGATAGTGGACTCGTCGGGCTGGACGTGGTCGAGGGTCGCGCGGGCGCGCTGGAGCAGGCTGTTGACCGCCGCGGTGGTGGTGTCGAGCAGTTCGGCGGCTTCGGTGGCGCGCCAGTCGAGCACGTCACGGAGGATGAGCACGACGCGTTGCCGGGGCGGCAGGTGCTGGAGGGCGGCGATGAGGGCGAGCCGCATGCTGGCGCGGCCTTCCACCACCGTGGCGGGGTCGCCGAGTAGCGCGGTGGGGAAGGGCTGTAGCCAGGGGACGTCGGTTCCGCTGTCGACGGGCGCGGCCGGGTTGCTGGTGGGGCCGGCAAGCCCGGAGGGCAGGGGGCGCCGCTGTGCGCGTTCCATGGATCGCAGGCACGCCCGGGTGGCGATGCGGTAGAGCCAGGTCCGCAGGGAGGACCGGCCGTCGAAGCGGTCGTAGGCGTGCCACGCGCGCAGGTAGGTGTCCTGGACGGCGTCCTCGGCGTCGTCGACCGAGCCCAGCATGCGGTAGCACAGGGCAAGCAGCTCCGTGCGGAACGGCCCGGCCAGGCGGGTGAACTCCTCGCTGGGAGGAGTTTGCCCGCCTGGCCGCGTCCGGGTGGGGATGGTCACCGCAGGACCTGGTAGGAGCCGATCAGCGTGGCCGCAGTCCGGGTCGGCGACATGGCGATCCGGTCACCGAGCCCGCGTTGGAATGCGGTGAACGCGTCGAGGCTGGTCAGCGGTGAGGGCTCGATGTCGGAGTTGACCAGGTGCAGGAAGCTGACGCCGTCGTCGAGCCGCAGCGCGGCGTAGCGCAGCCCGTCCGGCCGCTGGGCGGTCAGTTGGGTGAAGACCTGCTCGATGAGCTGGTGGTTCTGCTCCGCGGTGTGGGGTGTGGTCTGGTAGCGGATGACGGTCATCGTGCTCACGGGCGGCTCCTCCGGCTCATTCGCTGCCTGCGAGCTCGGTCTTGCGGAGCTCGTAGGTGTCGAAGACGAGGGTGTCGGACAGGATCTTCCCGTCGCGGACGACGAGGTAATCCACCGCGCGGATGGTGCCGAACGGCGCGGTCTTCATGTCGTAGACAACCACGGCCTTCTCCTGGTCGCCAAGCGCGGCGACGATGTCGACACCCTGGACGAACTGGGCGAACTCGCTCATCGCGGCGAGCACCGCCTGGCTGCCGACGAGCCGAACCCTCGGGCTTTCGAACACGATGTCGTCGGCAAGGCAGCTGGCGAGGATGTCCATGTCGCCGCTGCCGAACGCCTCGACGAACGAGACGGCGACCTCGACCGGTGTAGTGCTGGTGGCCACTGAAACCCCTTCTTCCTTAGTGAGCGGTCGCCGTACCGGCGAGGTCCGCGGGCGTGTAGGTGTCGTGCAGCTTGAAGTCGTCGATGTAGGGCTGAGCAGGTGGTCCAGGCCCCGTCAAGGCCTTCTCCTCGGCCAACAACTCTGTCCTGGCGGCCAACCACTCGTCTCGTGACACCACGGCGGGAAGATCCACCGGCGCTCCTCGTCTCTATGCGTTGTCTGTCGTCCGCATAGTTAGATCCGCACAGCCGGCCGGACTCATCGCCTCGGGCTGCAAGACGGGCAAAAGTCCAATTTCGAGGCCGCCAAGCTCAGCCAGTCCCGTCCCCCCGGCGGCAAACTCACACTCGTCCCGTGATCGCCTAGCCGCCCGGCCCACCGCTACCTGACACTGAAGGCGTCACGACAATCGGCGAAGTAGCCACCGAAGGGGTCCCCATGCCGTTCGTCCGGATCACGTTGAGTACGGACCGTCCCGAACCGATGCGCGCAGCCGTTGCCGAAGGCGTGCGCAGCGCGCTGGTCAGCGCCATCGGCGTTCCCCCAGGCGATCGGTTCCAGATCGTCGACGCGCAACCGGCCACCGCCTTCCACGTAGACCGCCACTTCCTCGACGGTGATCGGCGCGATCCGGTGGTAGTGGAGATCACGCTCACCCGCGGGCGGACCCGGGACATGAAGCTCGCGCTCTACCAGACGATCGTGGCCAACCTGTCCGAAGCCGGCGTGCGACCGGACGATGTGCTGATCATGCTGCAGGAATCCGGGCGGGAGGACTGGTCCTTGGGCGGCGGGAAGATGCAACTGCTCGACGAGGACCTGATCCGCAAGTACGGCTGGTCACCACCGGAGGCGTGATCCCACAGCGGAAGCCGCTCGTGCTCGTCCAGGTCGGGAGGTGACCGTGCGCAGCGAGATCCCCGCTCGTTGGGCAGGGATCTCGCTGCTCAGGTACGACGGATCGGAACTTATGAGGGCCGGATCAGCTGCAGGGGCTCAAATTGGCGGTCTCCTGGAGGTTCCACGTGGACGAATCCGGCATGCCATTGAAGTACTGGCAGGCATCCGGGTCACTGAGCAGTTGCCAGCGGAACCAGGCGAGCCCCATCTCACTGGCGTAACTGTTCGGGATCGGGGTCATGTGCCCTGCGCCGACGCCCTCGTACCACGCCTTTTCCACTGAGCCGCTCAGCGCGTCGTACCCCCTGCGAACCCAGTCCTCGCTGACTAGGCCATCGCGTGAGCCGTTGAACATCGAGACCGGGGACTGGATCTCGGCGTAGAGGCTCGCCCAATTGCTGGGCGAATCGCCGAAGCCATGTGCCGGCTCGATGCCGAAGCCGGCGTACGTGGCGGCAGTGCCCCATTGCTGCTCCGCCCGGTAGACGCCGAGGATAGCTCCGCCGCCACCCTGCGAGTGGCCGGTGAAGCCGTATCGAGTGTCGACGATGTCTGGATACTTGGCTATCACGGTCTGGATCGCCTCGATCGCCTGGGTGCCCTGGCCGGTGTCGGTGTCGTCGTAACAGGCGGCGACGAAACCGTGGGAAGCGAAGTGCTCGAGGGTCTCCCCATACATCGAGCACCGTGCCCCGGTGCCGTTGGCGAGGTGAATGATGGGGACCCGGCAGCCAGCGGGCAGACCCTGGGGGATCCACATCTTTGCATTGTCCGCATCGTCGGTGACGAAGTCGAACGGACCGTCGGCGGTGTAGTCGTCGACCTTGGGCAAGCAGCTGGCGGCCGCCGGAGCCTCATCGATTGTCTGCGCTGCCGCTTGCGGCACGGCGCCTAGAACGCCGATGCTGACAATGGCGAGAGCGATTGCGACCCGACGCACGCGTCGATTCCGGCGAATATTCAGGTGCCAGGTGCGATGTCCATGAACGTCCATATCTGCTCCTCCTTGATCAGGGCAGGGGGCTCGGCTCGCGCCGCACTCTCGGATTCCTGCGACCCTGGAATGTCACGTCCAATCTTTGATCAATAGCCTCTGCACAAGGAAGGGCACGATCGGCCATCTAGGGTTACAATGCGAGCCAATATGTGGTCGCCCATCGTGTCCATGCCTCCTGACATCCGAACCGATCCCGCCATCGTCGCCGCAGGCGCCGAGCACCCGACGGTCCTGGCCAGCTGGACCGCCCTCGTGGTGCGCGCCCTGGACCAAGCCGGGTTCGATGGCGCCACGATGGCCGCGCAGGCCGGTATCGACCCCGCGGTGTTCGAGCAGCCCGGACGTCGGATCCCGCTGTCGGCCACCACGATCCTGTGGGAGCTCGCAGTCGATGCGACGGGTGACCCCACCTTCGGCCTCTCGGTCGCCCGCATGGTGCGGCCATCCACATTCGCTGGCCTAAGCATGGGCATGGTGACCAGCACAAGCCTGCACAACGCGTTCGAGCGACTGAATCGGTTCCAAGCGGTGGTGCTCGCTCCGTCGGGCAAGATGGATCTGATCACTGACGGTGACACGTACTCGTGGACAAACTCGTTCCCCGACCCGATTCCCGCGCCGAACACAACCGCGATGGAGGCCCTCGTCGCGTCGATCGTGCTGTGCGGCCGATACCTCGGCGGCCGATCGTTCGCGCCCAAGCGGGTGAGCCTGATGCGAGACGACCAGCATCGCGACGACGTGCTCACCAAGTTCTTCGGCTGCCCGGTCACCTACGGGTCCGATGACTACCGCCTCGACTTCGACCTCGACGTGATGACGAAACCGCTCCAGACCGGGTCGCCAGAACTGGCGCGGACCGCCGACGAACTGGCTACTGCCATGGTCCGCCGACTGCCGTCGTCGACTGGACTGGTCAACAGGGTGCGGGCGCTGACCCTCGGCCTCGACGCGGACGGCCAGGCCGACAAGACCACCATCGCCGCAGCGCTGGCGATGAGTCCGCGGACGCTGCATCGACGCCTGTCTGACGAGGGCACCACGCTGGTGCAGGTCATGACCGAGGTACGCCGAGACCGAGCGTCTGAACTGCTGGCGGCCGGGTCGCACACCGTCGCCGAAGTCGCCCACCAGGTTGGCTTTCAGGACCCGTCCTCGTTCCGCCGGGCGTTCAAGAGGTGGACCGGCCGAACGCCGGCACAGTTCACCGCCGACGTCGGTCAACCATCCTGACCAGGGCGACACGTAGCAGGGATAGCCCGAATGCGCGAAGCGGATCGTGGCCAGAGTGGCAAAAAATCGTGTTCACGGATCACTTCTGGTGACGCCTGACGCACGCTTTGTTTGACCAGCTCGCGACATACCAAGTAATAGCTCCCGTTTCGCAGTCCTAAAAGGACAGACGGGGTCGCGGATGTGCCCTGGTCGCCGGGTCCCGTTGCCAGGGGCGGGGCGATGCCGCTACCACCTCCTGCATACCATGACCGGACCAGGTGACGGATGAGGGAATCCGACGAGAATTCGGAGCGGTCGCGCCACTGTGACCGGTCGCCGGCAGGCGTCCGGGAGCCAGGCCCCTCCCGTCACGCCCTGCCACCGGGCCGCGCAAGCCCGAGGAGGTCGCCAGTGCTCTGTATCCCAGCGCCGTTCGCCCACGCCGCATTACCACGGTGACCGCGGTCTGCCGGAGCGCGCACCGAATCCGCACCCCGCTGGCCATCCTGCTGCTCGTCGCCGTGCTGCTGCCCAGCGTCGTGCTGTCCACCGCGTTCGGCGCCGAGTCGCTGCCCGCGGGGGTGGTCGCCGACGCGCTGACCCACCGGCTGACCGGGGGCGGGCAGGCCGACCTCGCGTACGACACCATCGTCTGGCAGCTGCGGGTGCCCCGCGCGCTGCTGGCCGTGGTGGTCGGCGCCGGGCTGGCCATCGCCGGCACCGGGATGCAGACGCTGGTGCGCAACCCGCTCGCCGATCCCTACCTGCTGGGCGTGTCCTCCGGCGCCAGCGTCGGCGCGACGGCGGTGATCACCTCGGGACTGTTCGCCGGCGCCGGGATGTGGGCGCTGTCCGCGGGGGCGCTCACCGGCGCGCTCGCCGCGTCCGTGCTGGTGTTCGCCATCGCCACCGCGCAGGGCGGGCTGACCCCGTTGCGGCTGGTGCTCACCGGCACCGTGCTCGGCTCGGCCTTCTCCGCGGTGGCGAGCTATCTGGTGTTCCGCAGCCCGGACCCGGCCGCGGCGCAGTCCGTGTTGTTCTGGTTGCTCGGCAGCCTGGCCGGGGCGGGCTGGGACCAGCTCGCGCTGCCGTCGGTCACCGTGCTGGCCGTCGGCGCCGCGATGCTCGCCGGCAGCGGCTGGCTGGACGCGCTCGCCACCGGCCAGGACACCGCGGCCGCGCTCGGGGTGCCGGTGCGCGCGGTGCGGACCGCGGTGTTCGTGCTGCTCGCGGTCCTGGTCGGCGTGCTGGTCGCAGTGTCCGGCGGGATCGGTTTCGTCGGGCTGGTGGTGCCGCACGTGGCACGGCTGCTGGTCGGCGCCCGTCATCGCGCGATGCTGCCGGTGACGGCCTTGTGCGGCGGGCTTTTCCTGCTGTGGGTCGACGTGGCCACCCGGGTGCTGGTGCGGCCGACGGAGGTCCCGCTCAGCGTGGTGTCCGGACTGATCGGGGCGCCGATTTTCCTGGTGCTGCTCGGCCGCCGCCGCTACCGCTTCGGGGGTGAGTCATGACACCGCACTTGCGTGCCGAAGGGCTCGCCTGCGCCATCGGCGGGCGCACCATCGTCAGCGCTGTCGAGTTCGGCGTGACCCGCGGCGAGACGATCGGGATCGTCGGCCCGAACGGCTCCGGCAAGTCCACCTTGCTGCGCGTGCTCGCCGGGATCCGGCGGCCTGCGGCGGGGCGGGTGCTGCTGGACGGCGAGCCACTGCACCTGCTCGGCGCCCGCCGTCGCGCCCGGCTGGTGGCCATGGTCGGCCAGGAGGAGGAGCTGCCGTCGGACCTGCTCGCCGGTGAGCTGGTCGCACTCGGCCTCACCCCCTACCGACCGCCTTGGGCGGGTGGCGGCCGTCGCGAGCGTGACGCGGTCGCCAAGGCGCTGGCCGCGGTGGACCTGGCCGGTATGGCGGACCGCCCGGTGGACCGGCTTTCCGGTGGCGAGCGGCGCCGGGTGCTGCTCGCCCGCGGCCTGGCGCAGCGGACGCCACTGCTGCTGCTCGACGAGCCGACCAACCACCTCGACGTGAGCCACCAGCTGCGGCTGATGGAGCTGGTGCGCGGACTCGGCCGCACGGTGGTGCTCGCGCTGCACGATCTCGCGCTGGCCGCGACCACCTGCGACCGGGTGCTGGTGCTGCACGAGGGCCGGGCACGCGCGCCCGCCGCGCCACGGGACGCGCTCGCGCCCGGCGTCGTCGGCGACGTCTTCGGCGTGGACGCGGTACCGGTCACCCATCCCGTCACCGGCGAGACCCACCTGCTGATCACCCCCAAGCCACCGGCCGTTCCCGAGGAGACACCGTGCGACGACGCATCCACACCCTGACCGCCATCGCCATGACGGCAACGCTCACCGCCTGCGGATCCGGTGACGGCACGGCACCGGCCGGGGCGACCGTCACCATCACCAACTGCGGCGCGCCCGCGCAGTTCCCCGCGCCGGCGCAACGGCTGTTCGTCAACGACGGCAACCTGATCTCGATGACGCTGGCACTGCAGGCACAGGACAAGGTGGTCGCGGTGTCCAGCCTGCAGCGCGACGCGGATACCCTGCGGCGGCACTACGGCACTGTGGTGGACGCGCTGAAGGTGGTCGCACCGGAGTACCCGTCGCGGGAGACCGTGCTCGCCCAGCGGCCGGACGTGATGCTCGCCGGCTGGAACTACGGCTACGGCGAGGAAACCCGCGTCACCCCGGATTCCCTTCGCGCGCAAGGTATCGCGCCGTACGTGCTGACCGAAAGCTGCCGCCAGGAGAACGGGCAGTCCGCACGCGGGATCGTCGAACCGTGGCAGGCGCTGCGCGAGGATCTGCGCAACCTCGGCACCATCACCGGCCACACCGAGCAGGCGCGGACCGTCACCGCCGACTTGGACCAGCGGCTGGCGGCGCTGCGGGCCGCCCCACGCCCGGCGACGGCGCCGACGGTCTTCCTTTTCGACAGCGCGAGCGACACGGTGTACTCCAGCGGACGCTTCGGCGCACCGCAGGCGATAATCTCTGACGCTGGCGGCCACAACGCGCTCGAGGACGTCGAAGACACCTGGACGAAGGTGTCCTGGGAGCGAGTCGCCGCCGCCAGGCCCGACGCGTTCGTTTTCGTCGACTACCCGCCGCAGTCCTTCCAGGACAAGGTCGCCCAACTCAAGTCCCGCGCGGGCATTAACGAGCTGCCCGCGGTCACC
This sequence comes from Amycolatopsis nigrescens CSC17Ta-90, assembly GCF_000384315.1. Classification (GTDB taxonomy): domain Bacteria; phylum Actinomycetota; class Actinomycetes; order Mycobacteriales; family Pseudonocardiaceae; genus Amycolatopsis; species Amycolatopsis nigrescens. The sequence goes on from NZ_ARVW01000001.1 coordinate 2,147,306, forward strand.
GCCGGCCGTTTCCTCAACCTGCCCTATGCACTGTGGACCTCCGGACCACTCAACATCGACGCGGCGGAACAGGTCCGAAAAGCACTGGAAGGCTGGGGCCTGGTGCCCACCTCGGCAATCACGCCGCGATTCCACGATCAGATCACCGGCGGCTAGCCACACACCGAATTCCGGTACCGGCGTACGGACCTTTCGTGAATACACCAGCTAGTTGATTGGGGGCGCGCGACCGGATCTGAAGTGGACGTTCTGGTCGGGTGGATGAAGACCGCGCGGAATCCGCAGCGGAGGCGAAGGGCTCCGGGCATGACCCGTCCGCCAGTCCCAGTTGGTGGCGATCCCGGCGCTTGCTGAAGGTTACGGCTGGTGGAACCTGACCTCCGGGTACTGCGCTGATGGTCTGTCCAGCAGCGGCTCGTTCCGTCCGCGTAGATGCCTGTCGACGAGGGCGGTGATGTAAGCGCGGATGATGGCGTCGCACCGTTCGCCGTCGAGGTCTTGGATCGGGATGTCGAATTGTTCGGCCAACGGCGCCATGTCGGTGAAGGAGAGGTGCTCCACGCTGTCGACACTCAGCCATCGTTTCCAGCCGGTCAGTTCGCTCCAGGTCTCGTCCCAGGTCGGGTCGAGTCCGCCGGGCACGTGACTGGGCTTGCCCAGCATCAGCATCGGCCGGTTGACGGGTGTGTCGTTGGGGTAGCGGAAGTTGCCGTCCATGTTGACCGCCGCCTTGATGCGCCGATCCGACAGCATGGCCGGGATCGTGCTGTAGCCGCCTGCGGAGTGACCGACCATGGCGATGCGGTCCGTGTCGATCAGATCCCCATACCGCCATGCCTTGGATCTTTCGGTGAGCTGGTCGAGCACAAAGGACACGTCCGCGGCACGGACGGCCCCGACCTTGGCATGATCGCGGTTTGCGCATGTTACGCAGCTGGTGGTGTGCCCGTCCGGGAACGTGATGCCGTCCGCCTCGTAGTTGTGGCCGATCCCGGCGACGATGTAGCCGCGGCTGGCCAGCTCTTCGGCGAGCCCGCTGAGCGTTGCGCGAGGCAGGCCGAAGCCCGGGGAGAGCAGGACCAGAGGACGCTTGGCATGGGTTCGTACGGGTTTGGCGCCGACGGTGGCGTGGGTGACCACGGTGCTCAGCACATCCGACGGCACGGGAATGTCGTTGGCCTCGAGATACATCGTGGACTCGGCGGCGGTCATGTACCTCGAGGGCGTGTCTGAGGGCTTCCTGGCCGGATACCAGAGGGAGACCATCAGTTCCCGGTGTTCGTCGGGCACCCACGGGTCAGCACGCTTGTGGTCCTCGAGATGTAGCGTGGCCATGCCGATCGGATGGTCGCCGCCAGGCGCGGGCAGTCGCAGGGTGACCGAGGGCGACGGTGTCGGCACCGCGTCCGCCCGGGCGGGCGCGGTGAACAAGGCGCCGGCCAAGACCGCTGTCATGACACCGGCCAGTGATCTGTGTTTCATGAGTCTCTCCCTTGTCGTCCCGTCGGGGTTATTGGTCGCGTCGGTGCGGGCTGGTGATGGCGAGGGCGGCCGCGGCGAGTGTCCACACCGCGTAGACGGTCCAGGCGCCGGTGGTGGTCCAGGGGAACTGGGTTGGGTTTGGGTGGGGTGTCACGAGTCGGAGCCAGGCGTGGTGGGGCGTGGCGTGCGCGGCGACTGCCGACCAGTAGCGTCCGTCGGAGAGCAAGAGAGGTACCAGGACGAGGAGCGCGGCAGAGGCGGTCATGGTGGCCGCGGTGCGTCGGATGACGGCGCCGAGCGCCATGCCGGTGAGCGCGCAGACCGGCGCGAGGAGGGCGGATGCCAGCACGACCCGCACGGCGCCGGGGTGTGCGAGGGAGACGCCCAGGCCCCGACCGTTGAGGATCGCCTGGGTCAGGCCGAACGAGGCCGTCGCGACGAACGCGCCGAAGACGGTCGTGACCGCAGTGGCGACGGTTACTTTGGCGGCCATCACCGAGCGGCGGGCCGGCACGGCGGCGAGGGTCGGGCGGATGGTGCCGGTGCTGTATTCGCCGATGATCGTGAGGGCGCCGAGGGTGCCGATGGCGAGCATCATGATCAGGGCGGAATTGGCGGTGAACGCTTCCAGCAGTGGAATTTCGTCCCGGACGAAGTCGGCCCGGCCGGCGGCGGTCTGCTGTTGCCAGTGGCTGTAGGTGTCGTAGGCGATGGCGGCGTTCAACCCGATGACGGCCAGAGCGGTGGTCCCGTAGGCGATCCAGGTCGAGCGCAGGGACCGGAGCTTGATCCACTCCGCGGCGACCAGATCGCGGAAGCGGGCGCGGGGTTCGGTGGCGACGTCCGCCGGGGTGGTGTTGGTCGTGGTCATCGGGGTTCTCCCGCGGGGTATTGGATGCTGTCGGCGGTGAGTTCCATGAACGCCTCTTCCAACGAGGCGGACTGGGTGTCGAGGCGGTGCAGCGGGATGCGGTGCTGCTGGGCGATCTCACTGACCCGGGGCGCGGTCAAGCCGGTCACGGTGAGCAGGTCGCCTTCGCTGTGGACCACCGCGCCTTCGGCAGCCAGCAGATCCCGCAGAACGGTCGCGGCGGGTGTGGCGACGGTGACGTTTCGCCGGGTACCGCGGGCCGAGAACCGCGCCAGGCTCTCGGCGGCGATCAGCTCGCCACGACCGATGACGACGAGTTGGTCGGCGGTGTGTGCCATCTCCGACATCAGATGGCTGGAGACGAACACGGTGCGGCCCTCGGCAGCCAGTCGCCGGAACAGGTCGCGCACCCATCTCACGCCCTCGGGATCCAGGCCGTTGAGCGGTTCGTCGAACAGCAGTACCGGTGGGTCACCGAGCAACGCAGCGGCGATACCCAGCCGCTGTTTCATGCCGAGGGAGAACCCGCCGACACGGCGGCGGGCAGCCGCGGCGAGACCAACCTCTCGCAGTACCTCCGCCACCCGGCGTCGCGGGATGCGGTTGCTACGTGCCAGGGCGGACAGCTGCGCCGTAGCGGTGTACCCGCCGTGCACATCCTGTGCGTCCAGGAGCGAACCGACGTGACGCAGGCCGCGAGACCGGTCCCGGAAGGGGCGGCCGTCGACGGTGACCGTGCCGCTGGTGGGCGCGTGCAGGCCGAGGATCATGCGCAGCGTGGTGCTCTTGCCTGCGCCGTTGGGTCCGAGGAACCCGGTCACCTGACCGGGCCGCACGGTGAAGGTCAGGTTGTTGACGGCCGTGGCGCCGCCATAGCGCTTGGTGAGTTCGTTGACTTCGATCACGGCGACAACGGTGCAGGTCAGTGGGCCCGCCCGTCGTCGGACCGTCGCTGACACTTCGCCGGGCCGGTGAAAGCCCTGGTTGTACAACCACGGACCGATGCCCCGGTCACGAGCACACCTTACGATCGCGACATGCCCGCCTCGCCCCGTCTGCCGCTGGTCAAGCGCATTCCGCCGGGCCTGTGGGCGGCGCTGGCGTGGTTCGCGGCGGCGGTGGCGCCGATCGTGGAGTACGTCGTGCTGCCGTCGCGGCACGAGTACTCGCTCAGCTATCCCAGCAACGGCCTTGGCTCGTTCCAAGCCCGAGCGCTGCTCGTCCTCGCCGCCGCGCTGGCCCTGGCCGGCAGCGCACTGCTGCGCCGCAGCACGATGGCGGCGTACGTACTGGTGGTCGCCGCCACTGTCGTGTCCACACTGGCCTGGCGGCAGGACGGGATCCCGCCCATCCAGTTCCTGGCAACCGATTTCGCCCTCTGCTATGTCGCCGCCACCCGGCCCCGGCGCGGCTCGCTCCCCGCGGCGGCCGGGACGCTCGGCGTGCTCGCCGGTTACCTCATCATGCGGGGTGACGTCGGCAGCGCCCCCGAGGCGTACTTGGCTCTGACCGTGGTCATCGCCTGGCTCATCGGCAACTCGGTGTCCCAGGCCAGGGCCCACACCCGGCAACTGCACGATCAGGCCGCCGCGCAGGCGGTCACCGCCGAACGGTTGCGCATCGCCCGCGAGATGCACGACACGGTCGCCCACAGCATCGGCATCATCGCCCTGCAAGCCGGCGCCGCGGTCCGGGTCGCCGAGACCCAGCCAGCCCGGGCCCGTGAGGCGATGCGCACCGTGGAGAAGACAGGCCGCGACACCCTGTCCGGGCTGCAGCACCTGCTCGGCGCACTCCGCGAGACCGACCCCGCTCCGTTGCGACCGGCGGCCGGGCTGGCCGACGTCGAACGGCTCGCCTCGACGACCACGGTGTCGTCGCATGTCCACGTGCAGGTCCGGTGGAAGGGCACACGCCGCCCGCTGCCCACAGACATCGACCTGGCGGCGTTCCGGATCATCCAGGAATCGGTAACCAACACAGTAAGACACTCCGGCACCGACTCCTGCCAGGTGAGCATCGACTACCGCGCAGGCGAAATCGCCATCGAGATCCGCGACCACGGGAACGGCACCGGAGCCGGTGACGGCACCGGCTACGGGCTGGCCGGCATGCGTGAGCGGGTCGCTCTGCTGCACGGTGACCTCACCGCCGGACCACATCCGGCGGCGGGCTTCCTGGTCACCGCCCGGCTGCCGATACCAGCGGAGGCCGGATGACCATCCGCGTCGTGCTCGCCGACGACCAGCCCCTGGTCCGCACCGCACTGGACATGGTGATCACCGACGCCACCGACGTCGAGGTCGTCGGCGAGGCCGCGGACGGCGCCGAAGCGGTCCGGCTGACCACGGAACTCGCCCCCGACGTCGTGGTGATGGACATCCGCATGCCCGGCATGGACGGCATCGAGGCCACCCGACGAATCACCACAGGCACCGACGTCACCCGGGTAGTCGTTCTGACCACCTTCGACGACGACGAATACGTCTACGGCGCGCTCCACGCCGGCGCGTCCGGCTTCCTCGTCAAAGCCATGGCCCTGGACGACATCCTCACCGCGATACGCACCGTCGCCACCGGAGACGCCCTGATCGCACCCAACGTCACCCGCCGACTGATCACCGAATTCGTCAACCGTCCCACACCAACGCCCCCACCACAGGCACGACAGGCACAGCCCACCGGCATCACCGACCGCGAACGCGAAGTGCTGACCCTGGTCGGCAAAGGCCTGTCCAACACCGAGATCGCCCACGAACTGTCCATCAGCGTCGCCACCGCCAAGACCTACATGACCCGGCTGCTGGCCAAACTCCACGCCCGCGACCGCGTCCAACTCGTGATCCTCGCCTACGAAACGGGACTGGTGACAGCGCCTCAGTAGGTGCCAACATTCACCGACATGGCCTACCCGAACACCTGAACGACGTCGGGATTTCACCGACATTCGACATCGGCACGGCCGGAGCCGCGCCCTCTCGTATCCCCTACACGATCATGCAACAGCGGAGCTAGTTTGAAGTGCTGTTCCCGCATCTGGCGTCGGTTCGCGTGGCGTCGGTCGACCTCGACGGTGATGTTGCGCGGCGGTGACGTTCGTCGAGCAGCTCCCCAGGTTAACCACACCGTTTTCCCGCCGCACCCGGTCGCTGACCGACGACTTTATCGGTGATCCGCGAGGCCGTGGCGGCGGTTCAGGTCGATGGCTTACTTTTCGCTGCATCTGCAGGACATCGCGACCGCGAGTATGAGGCGGGTCATCGGGCCTTTGCGAGGCGCCTCTCGCCTACGTGTCTCGGCGTCCTGGAACGCGAGGTGGGTCTTGGCCTCGCCGGGGACCTGGTGTGTTCGTCATCGATTGGTCTTGGCGGGAACGCTTCTGGCGGTGGCTGTGCCCACGGCGATCCATTGGTCGAGTTGGTGCTCGGTGCGCAGGTCGTCGCCGTCGATGTGTAGCCAGCCCTGGATCGTTCGACCTTTCATCTCCATCGGCTGCGCGTTGGTGGTCGCGAGGAGACGGTCGGCGCGTGCGGGATCGACCCGCACCATGAGGCCACCTTGGCTGCTTGCGGCCACTGCGATCTTGCCGGCGATGAGGAAGGCGAGTCCTCCGAACATCTTCTGTTCGGTCACCGGCGAGCTGTCCACCAGCAGCTCCCGGACGCGGTCGGCCAGGTGCATGTCGTAGGCCATTACGACTCCGTATTCCCGTGTGCCGGGGGTGTGCGCTGCCCGCCGGGCGCGAACCGCCAGCCGCCGATCGCCGCCGCGAACTCCTCGGGAGCGTCGGACTGCACGAAGTGACCGGCGCCTTCGATGATGACGGTGTGGTGGTCGGCGAAGGTCTGCTCCCAACGCCGTCGTTCCTTGGCCCGGAAGGCAAAGTCGGCGTCGCCCCACACGATGAGCGTCGGGAGCGACGCGAGGTCGGGGAGCCTGACCTCGATGTCGGCGAGGAAGTCGCGGCTGGCGGTGATTCGCCCGGGAAGTACGGCCGACGCGTCTGGGATGGTGGGCGGCTTTCGGTAGTGGGCCATTTCGGCGGCGGTCGGCTTACGCCGCCCGTATCCGACCGGGATCATCGCGTTGACGAACAGGTTTAGTCGCCTGACCAGCACACGCCCCAGGGGGTTGCCGAACAGGTGGGAGATAGCCTTGATGTGGAGGTCCCGGATCGGCCAGGCCCAGGTGTTGGCCAGCACCAGGCCCTCGAAAGCGGCGTGCCGCTGCTGGACGGTGGCGAGGCCGATGGGGCCGCCCCAGTCATGGGCAACCAGGGTGATGCCGCTCAAGGCCAGGCTATCGACGAAGGCGGTGACGACCTGGGCGTGCTCTTCGGGCAGGTACCGGTAGCCGGGGCGGGGCGAGGACAGCCCGAAGCCGGGGTAGTCGAGGGCGATACACCGGAACTCCTCCCGCAGGGTTCGGATGACGTCGCGGTACTCGAACGACCAAGTCGGGTTGCCGTGCAGTAGCAGCAGCGTCGGGCCCGATCCTTCGTCGACGTAGTGGATGGTGTGCCCGTCGATGTCGACGAAGCGGCTCGTGAAGGGGAACAGCTCGTCGTCGACCCACGATGGACGTTCACCTGCGGGCTGTTGCGTCGTCATGCCTTGATCTCCGATTCGGTTACGGGGACGAGGTAGCGGAGTCGCCGCAACGGGGCCGTCGACCCCTCGGTGTGTAACCCCAGTTGGCGAGCCTGGGTCAGCTTGAGCTGCCCGGTGAGCACGCCGAGGACAAGCGGTGCGGGGCCTTCCAGCGCGAGGTCGGGCGATCGGGCAGCGCTGAACGTCGCTCGCAACTCGCCGTGGCTCAACTCGATGAAAGTGGGCCTGTCGCCGACTCGGATCTCGATGACGACCGGTGGCCCGTCGGGTTCGGCATCCTCGAGGAGTTCCAGCTCCGCGACCGGGAACGCCACCCAGTGGCTGCGGATCTCTTCGTCGCCGGTCGGGTTGGGCATGTACCTCGCGCCGAAGAAGCCAAGAGCCCGCAGGACCGGTTGCAGGTCTCTGCCGGCGTCGGTCAGGTGGTAGAGGGTTGTGGCCACCGGAGGGGCCGCCGCTTCCCGTTTCACGAGCCCGTTCGCTTCGAGCTTGCGCAGCCGGTCGCCGAGCAGGTTGGTGGCGATTCCGGGCAGCCCGGCCATCAGGTCGGCGTGGCGGCATCCGCCCTGGAGGAGAAGCTCACGGACCACCAGGAGTGTCCAGCGGTCGCCGACCACATCCAGAGCCTTCGCGACCGCGCAGTAGTGACCGTAGGAACGCATGGCCCAAACCTAGCCGTGCGTAGCTTGATATTCAAGAGTGGACACTTGACTTTTTCAAACTTCAAGCGGTAAGACCAGGACATGCGCGCAACGTCTCTGAGCCTCACATCGGATCTGACCACGGGGCGCAAGGTCGGCATCCTGGTCGCGGTGTATGCCGCGACGCTCGCGATCAACCTCGACGTCACGATCGTGAACGTCGCGTTGCCGAGCATCGCCACGGAACTCAGTGCCGGGACGCGTGGTCTGCAGTGGGTTGTCGACGGATACAACCTGGCTTTCACCGCGCTGGTTTTGGCCGCGGGCGGCCTTTCTGATCGCTACGGACGACGCCCCGCCCTGCTGCTCGGTCTGCTCGGGTTCGCGGCCACATCGGTGGCCGGAGCGCTGGTCGACAGTGCGGGCGCACTGATCCTCGCCAGGTTCGGCATGGGCGTGTTCGCCGCGCTGATCTTCCCGACGACCCTGTCGATCATCTCCAACACCTTCCGCGGGCGCCGGCAGCGCGCGGCGGCTCTCGGCGGTTGGGGCGCGGTTGTGGGCGTGGGCGTGGCCTCTGGTCCGGTGACCGGCGGGCTGCTCTTGGAGCACTTCTACTGGGGCAGCGTCTTCCTGGCACTCGCCCCGCTCGCCTTGGTGGCCGCCGTCCTCGGGTTCGTGCTGGTGCCCGAGTCGCGTGACCCGTCGGTGCCGCGGCTCGATCTACGCGGCCTGGGAATCTCGATCGGCTTCCTCGGGCTGCTGACCTACACCGTGATCGAAGGACCCGAGCGCGGCTGGGACAGCACGGCGACCCTGCTCGGCTTCGCCGGCTCGGCCCTGCTGGTCGCGATATTCGTGGCGATCGAGCGCGCGACCGAGCATCCGATGCTCGACATCCGGCTGTTCACCGACCGCCGCTTCAGCGCCGCCAGCGCTGCGGTAGCGGTGACCTTCTTCGCGCTCGCCGGTTTCATCTTCCTGATCACCCAGTACTTCCAGGTGGTGCGTGGATTCGGCCCGCTCTCGACCGGCACCCGGATCCTGCCGGTGGCCCTCTCGATCGCCGTAGCCTCCGTTGCCGGCGGGCTCCTCGCACCGCGGGTGGGCACAAGATCGGTCGTGGTGACCGGCCTGATTTCGTTCGGCACCGCGATGGCCTGGATCGCTGGCAGTGTCGAGGTCGACACCGACTACTGGTCGACCATCGTGCCGCAGATGGTACTCATGGGCCTCGGAATGGGCCTGATCTCCACCCCAGCCACCGAGTCGATCATGCTGGTGCTCCCCCCGTCCCGGGCCGGAGTCGGCTCGGCGGTCAACGACGCGACCCGCGAACTCGGCTCCACGCTCGGCGTGGCCGTGATCGGCTCGGTCTTCTCCTCGGTGTTCTCCTCACGCCTGCTCGACAGTGCATTCGCCGCTACCGGCCATGGAGGCGAGGCAGCGGAATCGGTGCCCGTGGCCTTCTCCGCAGCCGGAGCCCACCCCCCGCTGCTCGCGGCAGCCCAGGACTCGTTCCTCGACGCGCTCACCATCAGCTGCATCGTGGTTGCCGGACTCTGCTACGCGGCGGCGTTGGCAGGTCTCGCCGCACTCCCGGGCCGCCGGTTCCGCGCCCACGCGGCGGGCGCTTCCGAGGCAGTGAGGCATGCTCCAGACGATGCTCTCTAACCGCCGCGACCACGACAGGCCCGTCGTCGGTGATCGGGATCAAAGAGGTTCTGCGGCTGTGGCTGACTGGGCACCCGGCCCAAAAGTGGCTCCGGATCGGTGCCCGGTGACCTTGTCGGGCAACGGGTCCTGGCCCGCAACGATGGCCAGTTGATCAAGGTGCATCCGCACCGAGAGCCCGGTCGGCGACACACCGACGCGGCCGATCTGCCTAGTGAGCTGGCCGCCCATGCGATGCGCGACCTCGAGACCCTGCCGCACCGCGCCGCGGGTCACGGTGATCACATCGCCGCCTGCCCCGCCGCGCTACTGGAACATCCGTTGCCCTGAACCAAAATGCGGCAGGTCAACCGGTTGCTCGGTCTGGTTCACCGACACGGCGCCGACCCGGTCGACGAGGCCGCAGCGCCCTGGACCGCGCCAAGATCGCGCACCTGGACCCCGGCATGCAACTCGAAGCGTGGGACGATTCGACCAACGTGACCTTCGACCGGCAACTGGGCGGAGCTGACCTCGCTGCGGTTCGTCCAGGACTCCTACAACGTCCTCACCATGGGCCCGTGGGAGTGGGAAACCTTCCTGACCAACGCTTTGTGCCACGCACACCAACGGTGCACCGTCGAACTTGAAGCGACTACACGCGACAGAACGGTGCCAGAAACCTTCGCACAACCACCCAGGCGAGTGACCCGACTGGAGCAATGTTTGTCATTCCGAAAAATAACGCCCGACCTGCGGAAACCGCAGTGCCGGGCGATCGTGAAGACGGTGGAGCTAAGGGGACTCGAACCCCTGACCCCCTCACTGCCAGTGAGGTGCGCTACCAGCTGCGCCATAGCCCCGAACGCGAAGCGAACTCCGCATCTCGTGGTTCAAGACTTTACATGACGGCTTCCTGGCGTTCGATGCAGGGGGGCGGGGTCAGCGGTCGGAGCGGGACGGGGCCGGCATGCCGGGGAGCTGTTCGATGGCGTCGGCCAGATCCTCGCCGAGCAGCAACGCGACCTTCTTGTAGCTGGTCTGGGTGGCCTCCCGCAGGGCGACCTTGGCGACCTCGACGATCAGCTCACCGAGGCGGGCGGGACCCCAGTTGACCGCGGTGGGTGCGAGCCAGAGGTTCAGCAGCTTGCCGCGGGCGTCGACGGTCACCTCGATCGTGTTGTCCAGGTCACGCGCGGTGCCGGAGGCGGCGGCCAGCACGCCCTGCACCTTCGAAAGCGCCTCCTGGGGGGCGTCCATCGCCCCCGCTCACCTTCCGCCGTAGCCGGGATCCGAGGGCGCGTCCTCGTCATCTTCCGGAATCGGCTCGTAGCCCAGTGACTTGAGGTGCTTGTCCCCGTTCGGCCCGAGCACCGGGGCCAGCGTCTGGTACATCCGGTCGCCGGCCCGCCTCGTCGCCCGCTGCGCCAGCCGCATGATCTCCGCGGCGATCGCCTCGGACCCGCTGCGCAGCGCGAGCGGGGTGAGCTTGACCTCGGTGAGCATGCCGCCGGGGTTGACTTCGACGCTGATCGCACCGTCCGGCGTGGCCGCCTTGCCGCTGACCTTGTCGAAATCCATCTCCGCCACCCTGCGGCCTTCCGTTTCCCACCGCGCAGGCTATCCCAAGATCATCAGCCCTTGTTGGTGGCGAGCAGATTGTCCAGCCAGGCCGGGTCGCCGACCTCCACCCGCTGACCGTTCGCGGTCACCGTCGGGGTGCCCTTGAAGTTCGGGTCCTGCTGGGTCTTCACGAACTCGTCTTCCAGCTGCTGGTTGTAGACGCCGTTGTTGACGCTGGTGGCGAAGTTCGGGTCGGTGATGCCGACGCCCTTGCCGAGCTCGATCAACTGCGCCTTGTCGTAGCCGCGCTTGCCCTCTTCCGGCTGCGCGTTGAAAAGGCTGTCGTGGAAGGCGGTGAACTTGCCGGCGTCCGCCGCGGCCAGCGCCGCGTTCGCCGAGTCCAGCGAATAGCCGGCCGGGTCCGAAGCGTTCACCAGCATCGGCACCATGTGGTAGCGCACCTTCAGCTCACCGGCGTTGATCTTCTCTTCGATCTTGGCGCTGTCCCGTTTCTGCATGTTGCCGCAGGCCGGGCAGAGGAAGTCCGCATACAGGTCGATCGTGGTCTTCGCCTCCGGCTTGCCGGTCACCACGACCACGCCTTCACGCTGCTCGACAACGCCCTGGGCGAGACCGTGACCGGACTGGGGCGCGATCTGCTGGCCCTGGGTCTCGTTCTTCGAGGCGTTGGTGAGCAGCACCCCGGCGATCACCGCCGCCGCGAGCAACACGATCCCGACCACCACGGCGACCATCTTCTTGTCGATCCCGCCGCCCCTGGCCTGTGCCACCGCCTTGGCGCCGGCCGACGCAGCCTGCTGCTGCCGGCGCTTCCGTGCGTTGCGTTGTGCTCCACCCACCTGAATCAAGTCCTTTCTGGTTCGCCGGAGTAGTCGTCCACGGGCTCCGACGAGTTCCCGCGTCCCCTGCCGAACCAGCCGTCGACGGAGAACAGTGTGCGCGGCCGCCACAACAGCCAGCCGGCGAGCAGCAGGTAACCCACGTCCACCGCGATCTCGCGCGGGTACTGGGTCTGCCCTGCCTCCACCTGACCGCCGCCGCCGAAGCAGCCGCAGTCGATGGTCAGCCCGCGCGCCCAGGACTGCGCGATCGCGGCGATGAACGCCACCAGCACCAGCACCGACAGCCCGGCCGCGATCCTGGTGGCCAGCCCGGCCAGCACGAACACCCCGAGCACCAGCTCGAGCAGCGGCATCGCGATCGCCAGTGGCCGGACCAGGCCCTCCGGCAGCACGTCGTAGGCCTGCACCGCGATATAGGTCTGCCCGGGATTGCTCGCCTTGATCGTGCCCGAGATCAGCCACACCGTGGCAAGGCCCAGCCTTACCACCGTGCCGACGATGTCGAGTACCTGTTGGGACGGTCGTCGCACAGGCTTAGGCTATCGGGCGGCCCTGAGAACACTGTGAGTTCGTACGCCATCCGGGGGAGGAAGGCGCCGGTGCGACGCATGCCACTCGCGCGGCTCTGTTTCGCCATCGTCCTGCTCGGCCTGCTGGCAGGTTGTGGCCGGTTTTCGGACGCCGAACCGGACTCCACGCTCGGCCATGCCGCCGGCGGCAAGCTCACCGTCGGCATCCGGTTCGACCAGCCCGGGCTGTCCGAACGGACCGTCGACGGCCGGTTCACCGGCTTCGACGTGGACGTGGCCAGGTTCGTCGCCGGCGAGCTGGGGGTGCCCCCGGACGGCATCACCTGGCGCGAGACGACCTCGGCGACCAGGGAGAGCGATCTCACCTCCGGGGTGGTCGACCTGATCGTGGCCACCTACTCGGTCACCGACCGGCGCAAGCAGCAGGTCTCCTTCGCCGGCCCGTACTTCGACACCGGGCAGGACCTGCTGGTGCGGCGGCCATCGAACGACATCAGCGGCCCGGAGACGCTGAACGGCCGGAAGCTCTGCTCGGTGGCCGGCTCCACCCCGGCCCAGCAGGTCCGCACCCGGTTCGCGCAGGCGGTGAAGCTGATCGAGTACCCGCGTTACCCCGATTGCGTGACCGCGCTGCTGGCCGGTCAGGTGGACGCGGTCACCACGGACGCGGTGATCCTGGCCGGTTACGTGGCGCAGAACCCGGAGCTGCTGCGGCTGGTCGGCAAGCCGTTCTCCACCGAGCGCTACGGAGTCGGCCTGCGCAAGGGCGACACCGAGGCGCAGACCGCGGTGAACGACGCCATCCGCAAGATGATCAGCACCGGTGCCTGGCGGAGCTCGCTGGACCGCAACATCGGGCCGTCGGGCTACCAGCTGCCGGCGCCACCGGAAGTCACCGAGCGATGAAACTGCCCGACCTCCCGGTGCGGGAGGTGCTCGGCGAGCTGACCGCCGCACTGGACGCGCACGGCACCGCGGTGCTGGTCGCCCCGCCGGGCACCGGCAAGACCACGCTGGTGCCGCTGGCGCTGGCCGAGCACTTCGGCGGCCGGATCGTGGTCGCCGAACCACGACGGCTGGCCGCCCGCGCGGCGGCCGCACGGATGGCGTCGCTGCTCGGTGAACGGGTCGGCGAGACGGTCGGCTACTCGGTGCGCGGGGACCGGAAGGTCTCCGCGGCGACCAGGATCGAGGTGGTCACCTCCGGGCTGCTGGTCCGCCGCGTGCAGGGCGACCCCGAGTTGCCCGGGGTGTCGACGGTGCTGCTCGACGAGTGCCACGAGCGGCAGCTGGACGCCGATCTGCTGCTCGCGCTGCTGCTCGACGTGCGCGCCGGGCTGCGCGACGACCTGCGGCTGCTGGCCACCTCGGCCACAGTGGCCGCGGACCGGCTGGCCGCACTGCTCGGCTCGGCGCCGGTGGTCACCGCGCACGCCCGCAGCTACCCGGTGGACCTGCGGTACCTGGCGCCCGCCCGCGGCGAGCGCGTCGAGGCGTCCGTGGCCAGTGCCGTGCGCACCGCACTGTCCGAAGTAGACGGTGATGTGCTGGCATTCCTGCCGGGCGTGGCGGAGATCAACAGGGTGAGCTCGCTGCTGTCCGGTGTGGACGCGGACGTGCTGCCGCTGCACGGCAGGCTGCCCGCCGCGAAACAGGACGCGGCCTTGCGCCAAGGCGAACGTCGCCGGGTGGTGCTGGCTACGTCGGTGGCGGAGTCCAGCCTCACCGTGCCTGGCGTGCGCGCGGTGGTCGACTCCGGCCGGTCCAGGGTGCCCAGGGTGGATCATCGCCGCGGACTGCCCGGCCTTGCCACCGTGCGAGTCTCCGCCGCGGTCGCCGAGCAGCGGGCCGGCCGGGCCGGCCGCGAGGCACCGGGCACGGCGTACCGGTGCTGGCCGTCGCACGAGCAGGTGGCGCTGCCGGCGTACCCGGAACCGGAGATCCGCACCGCCGAGCTGTCCAGGCTGGCGCTCGAGCTGGCCTGCTGGTCCACTCCGGACGGTTCCGGGCTGTCCTGGTGGGACCCGCCCGCCGAGGGCCCGCTGACCGCCGCCCGCGGGCTGCTGCGCACCCTCGGCGCCACCGCCGGCGACGGTGCGGCCACCGAACGCGGCAGGCGGATGGCCGCGCTCGGCCTGCACCCCCGGCTGGCAAGGGCGCTGCTCGACGGCGCCGCGGCGGTCGGTGCGCGGCCGGCCGCCGAGGTGGTCGCGCTGCTGGACGCGGGCGGCACCCTGACCGATGTGGACGCCGAGCTCCGGCGGTTGCGCGGAGCGGCGGACGAGCCGGCCAGGCGCTGGCAGCGCGAGGTTCGCCGGCTAGCCGGACTGGTCTCCGGACCGCCCGACGCCCCGGACGCGGCCCTGGTGGTGGCGCTGGCCCACCCGGAACGGCTGGCCCGCCGCCGCTCGGCTGGATCTCCGGTCTACCTGATGGCCGGTGGCACCGCGGCCGAACTGCCCGCCGCGGGAGGGCTCGGCGAGTCCGAGTGGCTGGCCGTCGCCGAGGCCACCCGCGATCCAGGCCGGGTGCACGGGGTGATCCGGCTGGCCGCCCGCGCGGACGTCGAGCTGGCCCTGCGGGCCGCGCCGAACCTGGTGTCCGAAGTGGACGAGGTCGGCTGGTCCGGCGGCGACGTGCTGGCCCGTTCGGTGCGCCGGCTCGGCGCCATCACGCTGTCCGAACGCCCGCTGCGGGACCCCGACCAGTCGCTGGTGCGGGCGGCGCTGGTGACCGGCCTGCGCCGGGAAGGGCTCCGGCTGCTCGGCCCAGGCCAGGAGACCGAGCGGCTGCGCACCAGGCTGGACTTCCTGCATCGCACGCTCGGTGCTCCGTGGCCCGCCATGGACGAGGACAGCCTTTTGTCCACAGTGGACGAATGGCTGGCGCCGGAGCTGGCCACCGCGCGGCGGCGGGCGGACCTGGCGAAGACCGACACCACCGCCGCCCTGCGCCGCCGGCTGCCGTGGCCGGCGGCGAGCAGGCTGGACGAGCTCGCACCGGACCGGCTCGAGGTGCCCTCCGGTTCACGGGTGCGGGTCGACTACACCGCCGAGGGGCCGGTGCTCGCGGTCAAGCTGCAGGAGACCTTCGGCTGGCTGGACACGCCGCGGATCGCGGACGGGCGGGTCCCGGTGGTGCTGCACCTGCTCTCCCCAGCCGGACGGCCCACCGCGGTCACCGCGGACCTGGAATCCTTCTGGCGCAACGGCTATCCGGCCGTCCGCGCGGAGCTGCGCGGCCGCTATCCCAAACACCCCTGGCCCGACGACCCCTTCACGGCCCTACCCACCAAGCGAACCACCCGCCCGAGGCCGTGAGCAAAGGGCAAAAAGTCGGCTATTTGCCGGAGAGGTGCTGGGGTGGGGTGGGCAGTTCCTTGGCCAGGCGCTCTTCTTCCGCTTCGTCGTCCACCTCGTGCAGGCCCAGCTGCACCGCGTGCCGGATCTGCTCACGGTTCTCCCGCACCACATGCGCGAAGAACTCGTCGATCCGCGGATCGACGAGCACCTCCAGGATCACCCGCATCGCGGTGTCCACCACCGACCGCACCACCTCGTCGTGGAACGGCAGCTTCTGCAACCGGCCCGCCTGCCGGTCGTTCTTCAGCTTCTCGGTGATGATCGCGCGCAGCATGTCCTGGTTCTCGCCGAGCGAGCGGGCCAGGTTCTGCGGGTAGTTGCCGGTCTCCACCACCTTGACCACCTCGTCCAGCACCGCGATCGTGATCGGCTTCTTGATCGCCAGCACGATCGGCCTGGACAGCCGCTCCACCATGCGCTGGGTGAACCGCTCGCCGAACGCCCGGTCCGCCGTCCTGACCAGCCGCACCACCACCGCCACTACCCGCAGCAGCCGGAACCCGCGCAGCGCCGGGTGCGCGATCGGGATCATGCCGAGGATCTCGTACCAGTTGCGCAGCGGGAACCGCTTCTCCCAGCCGTGCTTGCGCCACCGCCACAGGAACTCGATCGCGAAGACCCCGCAGATCGACGTGTCGATGACGAACACCACGTGCGCGGTGGCCGCGGTGTGCGGGAAGAAGGTCACATAGACGAGCAGGCCGACGGAGAACACCGCCAGCACGAGCATGGCCAGGTCGAGCGGGGACACCCGGCGCCGCCGGGCGGCGAGTCCGCCGGCGGTCACAGCCACTCCGCGGGAAAGAACGCGTCGTCGGTGCTCATGACCACGCATTGTGCCTTCCCGCACAAGGCGGTGCCGGACGAGCCCTGCCGAAAGTAGGGGTCGGCCGCTGCCAAACGACCGATGCCCTCCTCCCCCGCCGGAACCTACCTTCGGTGGCACTGACCAGGGAGGAAAACATGATCACGCTTCGAGCTCTGACGAAGCGCTACGGGGACAAGACCGCGGTGGACGACCTCGGCTTCGACGTCGAAACCGGCAGGGTGACCGGTTTCCTCGGGCCGAACGGCGCCGGGAAGTCGACCACCATGCGGATGCTGCTCGGCCTCGACCGGCCGACCTCGGGTGAGGCGCTGATCAACGGCAGGCAGTACGCCGAGCTGCGGCATCCGCTGCGCGAGGTCGGCGCGCTGCTCGAAGCCAAGGCACTGCACCCAGGCCGCAGCGCGGGCAAGCACCTGCTCGCCATGGCGCACAGCAACGGCATCCCGGCGTCCAGGGTGGACGAAGTGCTGGCCACCGTCGGGCTGAGCGACGTGGCCGGCAAGCGCGCCGGGCAGTTCTCGCTCGGCATGGGGCAGCGGCTCGGCATCGCCGGCGCGCTGCTCGGCGACCCCGCCGTGCTGATGTTCGACGAGCCGGTGAACGGGCTCGATCCGGACGGAGTGCGCTGGGTCCGGCAGCTGATGCGCTCGCTGGCCGAGGAGGGCCGGACGGTGTTCGTGTCCAGCCACCTGATGAGCGAGATGCAGCTGACCGCGGACCGGCTGGTGGTGATCGGCAAGGGCAGGCTGCTCGCGGACGCGCCGGTGGACGAGTTCATCGCCGGGAACTCCGAGGCCGTGGTGCTGGTCCGGCTGCCGGACCCGGCGGACCGCTCCGCATTGGCCGCGCGGCTGCACGCACACGGAGCGTCCACAGAGGACAGCGGGGGTGAACTGGCGGTGCGTGGCGCGTCGGTGGAGATGGTGGGCGATCTCGCGCACGGACTCGGCCTGCGGCTGCACGGACTGGCCGAGCACCGTGCCTCGCTCGAACAGGCCTACATGGAACTGACCGCTTCGTCGGTCGAATACGGCGTGACGGACACGCAGCACGCGGAGGTGAACGCATGACACCGACGACGCATTTTCTACCGCGGAGGAGCCATGACACGATCGCCATGCACCGGACCAAAGCCGCCGGCGGCGGGCTCGGCGGTGCGATCCGCGCCGAGTGGACCAAGTTCTGGTCCGTGCGCTCCACCTGGTGGAGCCTGATCGCGGCGGCGGCGCTGACCTTCGCCTACGTGCTGCCGGTGGCGGCCTCGGTGGGCATCGACCCCGACGAGCCGATGTCCGCGCCCGGCCTGCTCGCCGGCGGCACGTTCTACCTGGCCCAGTTCGCCGTGGTCGCGCTGGCCGCCATGTTCATCGCGAGCGAGTACTCGACCGGCAGCATCCGCGCCACCCTGCAGTGGGTGCCGGCCCGCAGCCGGATGCTGCTCGCCAAGGCCGCGGTGCTGACGCCGGTGCTGTTCGTCTTCGGCGCGCTGACCGCCGGCGCGGCCACCGCGATCGCCATCCCGCTGATGCGGGGCAACGAGCTGCCCTCCAGCGCGGCCGGCCTGGTCTGGTCGTTCGTGGCCACCGGAGGCACCTTCGCGCTCACCGGCCTGCTCAGCCTCGGGCTCGGTGCGGCGCTGCGCAGTGTCGCCGGCTCGATCACGGTCGCGTTCATGGTGCTGCTGATGACCGCGATGCTCGCCGGTTCGCTCGGGCTGATGGCCTTGCTCGACTACCTGCCGGGAATGGCCGGGATGAACGCGATCGTCGGCGGCGGGCAGCCGAACCCGCTCTCCGGCGGCGCGGTCCCCTACAGCACGGGCGCCGGGCTGCTCATCTTCGCCGGCTGGGCCGCGGCCGCGCTGGCGATAGGCAACACCGTGCTGCGCAGGCGGGACGCGTAGCACCGCACTGGGGGTCGTGAGTGGAAACGGTTGCCAGGGCAACCGTTTCCACTCACGAGGACGTGGGGAGCAGGACGGAGAGAAGCTCGTGGATGCCGGTCTCCAGCTCGGCCTTGTCCGGGGGACGACGGGAGCCGGTGCCGGCGATGGAGTCGAAGATCAGGCCGTCGAGCCAGGCGATCACCAGCCGGGCGTGCCGCTCCGGGTCCGCGGAACCGGCCGTACGCAGCAGTTCGGCGCACCGCGCGCGCAGCAGCGAGCCGCCGCGGTCGTAAGGCTCGCGCAGCTCCGGGCGCCTGGTCGCTTCCAGCGCGAACTCGTAGCGGGCCAGCATCCGGCGCTTCCCGGTGGTGATCGTGGCGTGCAGGAACCCGGCCAGGTAGCCGGCCAGCGCGTCCAGGTCGGCGGGCTCGGCTGGCGACTCCGGCGCTGCCACGTCCAGCTCGACGATCCGGCCGATCGCCAGCTCGAGCAGCGCCTGTCTGGTCCGCGCGTAGTACGAGGTGGACCCGGCGGGCAGCTCGGCGGCCCGGTCCACCGCGCGGTGGGTCAGCCCGCGCATGCCGTCCTCGGCGATCACCTCGATCGCGGCGTCGCCGATCCGCGCGATCCGGTCGTCGGTAGTCCTGGCCACCTCCGCACCCTAACCCAGCGCTCTACAGGTGTAGAGTTCTCTACACCTGTAGAGGAGGTCGGCATGAAACACGCGGCGGTGATCGGCGGCGGCATCGGCGGGCTGAGCGCGGCCATCGGCTTGCGCAAGGCGGGCTGGCAGGTCACGGTGCTGGAACGGGCCATCGAACCCAAACCGATAGGTGCCGGAATCTCCTTGTGGCCCAACGCCTTGCGCGCACTGGACGAACTCGGCGTGGCGGCGGAGCTGGCCAAGCTGAACGTCGGCCAGACGGTTGGCGGGGTCCGCGACTCCCGTGGCCGTTGGCTGTCCCGCTGGGACGCCACCAGGTTCGAGCGCCTGCTCGGCCGCCCGATGCTGGCCGTGCACCGGGCCGAGCTGCTGGAGGTACTGCTGGCCGCGCTGCCGCCGGAGACGCTGCGCTTCGGCGTCGAGGTCCAGGAGGTGACCGAGGACGGCCTGGTGCGCTGGCCGGGTGGCGAGTTGCGGGCCGACCTGGTGGTGGGCGCGGACGGTATCCAAAGCGGGATCAGGGCCGCGCTCTGGCCAGCGCATCCGGCCCCGGTGTACAGCGGCAGCACCGCGTTCCGCGCGGTCATCGAGGCGCCGGCCGATCAACAACTGGCCGGGGCGCTCGGCGCCGGCACCGAGTTCGGCACGGTCCCGCTCAGCGGCGGCAGGCGCTACTGGTTCGTCTCCCACCGCGCGCCCGAGAACACCCTCCACGACGACCCGAAGGCCTTCCTCCGGCGGCTGTTCGGCTCCTGGTACGAGGAACTCCGCGAGGTCATCGAGAGCACTCCGGCCGAGGTCATCCTGCAGCACGACCTCTACTTCCTCGGTACCCCGCTGCCCAGCTACGTGCGCGGCCGGGTCGCCCTGCTCGGCGACGCCGCGCACGCCATGCCGCCGTTCCTCGGCCAGGGCGGCTGCCAGGCGATCGAGGATGCCGTGGTGCTCGCGGCGCTCGCGGCCCAGTCCGAGAACTCAACTGGCACGGCGCACCTGCTTGCCGAGTACGACCGTCAGCGCCGCCCGCGCAGCCAGCACGTCGCGCGAAGCTCGGTGCGCACCGGCAGGCTGGGGCCGCAGTTGCGGAATCCGCTCGCGGTCGGGCTGCGCAACACGCTGCTCCGGGCGATGCCCGCGTCGCTCAACATCCGGGCCGGCGCCGCCGCCGCGACCTGGACTCCGCCCCGGATCGCGGTGGGCGATCAGCCGCCGACCAACCCGGCCTCGTAGGCCACGATCGCGGCCTGAACCCGGTTCTTCGCGCCGAGCCGGTTCAGGATCGCGCTCACATACGCCTTCACGGTGCCCTCGACCACGAAGAGCCTGCCCGCTATGTCCGCATTGGACAGTCCGGAGCCGACCAGCGCCAGCACCTCCCGTTCCCGGTCGGTCAGCCCGGCGACCTGCTCGCGGGCCGCCGCACCGCGGGACAGTCGCTCCCCGGAAAGCTGGGCGATCACCCGATGCGCGACCTTCGGCGAAAGGAAGGCGGCCCCGTCGGCGACCGCGCGCACCCCCGCGATCAGCTCGCGCGGGTCGCCCGACTTCAGCAGGAACCCGCTGGCACCCTCGCCGAGCGCACGCGCGATGTACTCGTCCTCGCCGAAGGTGGTCAGCATGACCACCGCGGTCTCCGGCGCCACCTTGCGGATCTCGGCCGCCGCGGCGAGCCCGTCCAGCCTTGGCAT
This sequence comes from Amycolatopsis nigrescens CSC17Ta-90, assembly GCF_000384315.1. Taxonomy (GTDB): domain Bacteria; phylum Actinomycetota; class Actinomycetes; order Mycobacteriales; family Pseudonocardiaceae; genus Amycolatopsis; species Amycolatopsis nigrescens. The sequence goes on from NZ_ARVW01000001.1 coordinate 2,167,947, forward strand.
CCGGATGTCCAGCAGCGCCACGTCCGGCCGCACCCCGAGCACCAGCTCGACCGCCTCGCGCCCGTCGGCGGCCTGGCCCACCACCTCGATGTCCTCGTCGGCGCCGAGGATCGCGGCGACCCCGGCGCGGATCATCATCTCGTCATCCGCGAGCAGTACCCGGATCACCTTCGCTTGCCTCCCTGTTCTGGATCAGTTCCTTGGACGCCAGCCGCCCATCGACGAAGCAGAGCCGGTAGGCGTCGAAGCCGAGCGAGAAAATGGTGCTGTCGGTGCCGTAGAACTCGCAGGTCGAGCCCGGTGGCGGGGGCGGATACGGCGGGCTGGGTCGCACGTAGGCCTGCTGCGCCGGCAGCACGGCGGCGAACTCGGCCCGCGGCTGCCCGATCGGCAGCCGGTCGAAGTCCGCCGGTGGCAGCTGCGAGGAGAAGAAGTTGTAGGCGTAGATGACCCCGCTGATGCCGAGCACCCCGGCGAACAGCAGGGCCGGCACCAGCACCGCGTGGATCAGGCTGCGCCGCACCTGCCGCCGCGCCTGTTCGAGCCGTCGCGTCGACTCCGTGCGCTCGGCGTCGGTGACCGGGCTGTCCGCGGCCGGTGAGCCGTGGTGCGGCAGGGTGGCGAGCACCTCGAACCCGTCGGCCCCCGGGCCGGCCCGCAGCGTGCCGCCGACCAGCCGAACCCGTTCACGCAGGCCGACCAGTCCCCGCTTGCCCGAGGACAGCCCCGGCAGCGGACCGGCAGGTGGATCCTCGTTGCGCACGGACACCAGCGTCTCGTCGGCGGACCGGCTCACCCTGACGGTGACCGCCGCGCCGGGCGCGTGCTTGGCCGCGTTCGTCAGCGACTCCTGGACCACCCGGTACGCGGCCCGCTCCACCATCGGCGGGGCGTCCACCGCTTCATCCACTTCGGACTTGATGACCAGCCCCGACGACCTGGCGCGGTCCACCAGTTCGGTGATGCTCCCGTCGTGCGGCTCGGTCGGCGCGGACTCCACGTCGTCGCGCAGCACGCCGATGATCTCGCGCAGCCGCTCGGTGGCGGTCGCCGCGCTCTCCCGCAACGCGGCCGCCTCGGTGCGCTGGGGCGCGTCCAGTCCCCCGGCTACCTCGAGCGCGGCGGCGCGCACCGCGATCAGGCTCAGCTCGTGGCCGAGCGAGTCGTGCATGTCGCTGGCGATCCGCGCCCGTTCCCGCAGCCGCGCCTGGTCGGCCACGATCTCCTGGTTGGTCTCCAGTTCCTCGGCCCGCTCCCAGCCGGCGCGCGCCAGCAGCTCGCGCATCCGGAAGTAGCGGCCGAGCAGCCACGGGAACAACGCGGCGAACAGGATCGACGCGGTCATCACCGCCCAGTCCGACAGCTGGTACCTGCCGACGGCCAGCGACACCGGCACACCGGCCAGGCTGACCCCGAGCAGCCCCAGCAGCGCCGGCTTCGCCTGCGCCATCAGTCGGCCGGCCAGGTAGCCGATCGGCACCATCAGGATGAACGGCCAGGCCGGGGTGAACTGCTCATACCGGAACAGCACGACCACGCTGGTGGACGCGGCCACGATCAGCGACACCAGCGGCGCGCGCCGGATCAGCGCGACCGCGACGGTGCTGGCGGCCAGGCCGCCCCACAGCTCCAGCGGCGCGGCGCGGGCTTCGTCGGCTTCCAGCACGGTGCCGCAGATGAACAGCCAGAGCAGGAGGTAGAGGACCTCCTCCCGCCTGCGCCGCAGCATCTTCCACACGTCACGCACGGTACAAGGCCGGGGAGGCCGGGCGATATTGCCGAAAGTAACCCTTCACCGGTCGTGAGTGAAAAGTGTTGCCCCGGCAACACTTTTCACTCACGACCGCTGACCTGCGGAAACGGTTAGCTCGTGGTGGTGCGGATGAACTCCAGCGCCTGCGGCCACGACACCGCGTAGGCGGCCGCGTTGACCGGGTTCTCATGCCTGGCGCGGGAGCTGAAGCCGTGCTCGGCGGCCGGGTAGAGGTGCACGATGCTGGCGCCGGTGTCCCGCGACTCGAGCGCGTCACGCAGCCGGCGGAAGCTCTCCACCGGGACCATCGAGTCGGCGCCGGGGTAGAGCATCATCACCGGGGCCTCGATCAGCGCGGTGTGCTCGACCGCGTCCACCGTGTGGTTCGGCGCCGGGGTGCCGGGCACCGTCGGGTGGTAGGCGACCACGTTCGCCAGTCCCCGCTCCCTGCCGCCGAGGATCAGCGCCAGCCGCCCACCGAGGCACCAGCCGATCACCCCGGTGCTCGTGCAGCCCAGCTCGTCGGCCAGGTACCCGAGCAGCTGCCGGTGCTCGGCCAGGCAGGCCTCGTCGTCCAGCTCGCCGAGCAGTTCGAACAGCTTCTCGTGCGGCGTGTCGTCCGAACTCGGTCCGTGCCAGGGGTCCCAGCACAGCGCGGTGACCCCGGCCCGCGCGATGTCCCCGGCGAACTCCCGCAGCTGCTCGCCGATGCCGGTGATCATCGGCAGCAGCAGCATGCCGGCCGTGGAACCACCGGACGGACGGGCCAGATAGGCGCTCAGTTTTCCTACTTCAACGGTGCTCATCTCGATGTCCTGAGGCATACCCGCCACCGTAGTCAGCCAGGATGTGTAAAGCCGATGAGGCATGATGATCACAGTTGCTCAACGTGGAGCACGGCAGGAGGAATCGATGAGCAGCCCGAGACGCACGCTCGCCGACCAGCTCGGCGGCGAACCACCCGAGGGCATCAAGGCGCTCAGCGAGGAAGAGCGGCAGCACCTTTCGGACACCTTGCGGGCCGCCCGCCGCCGTCAGGCCGCGGCGCTGACCACCGCGGGTGAGGAAGGGCTGAAGTACGTGCCCGCGCTGCTGCGGGGCGCGGTGCGCAAGGTGGTGGGCCTGTGAGTCTGGAGGGACAGGCCGAGGTGCTGAAGCTGGCCAGGGTGCTGGGCACCGACCCGGCCGCGCTCGGCTACCTGGAGAAGGTCGGCACCGACGATCTCCGCCGTTTCCGCGAGCAGGTCACCGGGGTGCTGTTCGACGCCAACCTCGTTGTGCTGCAACGAATGGCGGCGGCGAGCAAACTGCTGCCGGCCCCGGTGCTGGCCAAGATCGCGGAACGCACCTTCGGCCCGATGCTGTGCGCTCGGATCGCCGGGCTGGTGGACGTTTCGCGCGGGGTGGACGTGGCGAAACGCCTGTCACCCCGGTTCCTCGCCGATGTGGCGGCCGAGCTCGACCCGCGCCGGGCCTCGGGCATCATCGTCCGGATCCCCCGGCCGACCGTGCTCGCGGTGGCCCGTGAGCTGGTCGGGCGCGAGGACTGGATCACCATCGGCCGGTTCGTCGGCCACCTGCCGGACGAGACCGTGACCGGCTGCCTGGCCGAAATCCACGACATCGCGTTGCTGCAGGTCGCGTTTGTGTTGGACAACAAGGAACGGCTCGAGCACGTGCTCGGCCTGCTGCCGTCGGACCGGCTGGCCGGGGTGCTGCGGGCCGCCGGAGAGCACGACCTGTGGCCTGCCGCGCTGGATCTGCTGGTCCACGTCGGCGATGCCCGCCGTGCGCAGCTCGCCGCGGGGCTGGACCCCGCGCTTCGCGACCGAGCCCGCACCGAAGCCGAAACCCTCGGCCTCCGACACCTTCTCGGCTAGCTGCCCCTGACCGGCCCAACGTGACGTTTGGCCAATAGAACGAGCCAAACGTCACGTTGGGCTCGTCCGGCCTCAGCGGATCCGGGTGCCCTGGCGCCAGACGGCCCAGGTCAGCGGGACGCCCGGCCGGTACGCGAGGTGCGTGACCGAGGGCGCGTCGAGCACGTGCAGGTCGGCCCGCGCCCCCACGCGCAGTACGCCGACGTCGTCGCGGCGCAACGCCCGCGCGCCGCCCGCGGTCGCCGCCCACACCGCCTCCCGCACGGACAGCCCCATCTGCAGCACGGCCGTCGCCACGCAGAACGCCATCGACGTGGTGTACGAGCTGCCCGGGTTCGCGTTGCTGGCGATCGCCACCGTCGCGCCGGCGTCGAGCAGCCGCCTTGCCGGCGCCAGCGGTTGCCTGGTGGACAGGTCGCAGGCGGGCAGCACGGTGGCGACGGTGTCCGAACCGGCCAGCGCGGCCACGTCCGCGTCCACGAGATGGCCGCAGTGGTCCACGCTGGCCGCGCCGAGCTCCACCGCCAGCCGCACCCCTGGCCCCGCCCTGAGCTGGTTGCCGTGCACCCGCAGCCCGAGCCCCCGCTCGGCGGCCGCGTTCAGCACCCGCCGCGACTGCGTCTCGTCGAAGGCGCCGGTCTCGCAGAACACGTCCGCCCAGCGCACCCGCTCCGCCACCGCGTCCAGCATCTCGCCGCACACCAGGTCCACATAGGACTCCGCGTCCGCGCCGGGCGGCACCAGGTGCGCGCCGAGGAAGGTCACCTCGTCCGCCACCTCGGCGGCGATCCGCGCGGACCTGGCCTCGTCTTCGACGTTCAGCCCGTAGCCGGTCTTGGTCTCCACGCAGGTGGTGCCCTGCGCGGCCGCCTCGGCCAGGTGCCGGCGCAGGTTCGTGGCCAGCTCGGCGTCCGACGCCGCCCTGGTGGCGCCGACGGTCACCGCGATTCCGCCCGCGCTGTAGGGTTCGCCGGACATTCTCGCCTCGAACTCGGCGGTCCGGTTCCCGGCGAAGACCAGGTGCGTGTGGCTGTCCACCCAGCCGGGCAGCACCGCCCTGCCCTCGACGTCCACCCGCTCGTCCGCCGCGGGCGCCTGCGCGGCCGGTCCGATCCAGACGATCCGGCCGTCCTCGAAGGCCAGCGCGTCGCCGCGCTCCGGCCCGTTGGTGGTCAGCTCGCCGATCCCGGTGAGCAGCGTGCTCAAGCCCATAGCTCCTCGATCTCCTCCGCCAGTACCCGCGCCGGGTCGATCTCCCGGTGCCGTCCCTCGCGCACCACCAGCCGCCCGCCGGCCAGCACGGTGTGCACATCGGACGCGGCCGCGGCCAGCAGCACCCCGTCCGGCTCGATCCCGGCCGTGCGCACGGTCGGCATCCGCACGGTGACCAGGTCGGCCAGCGCACCTTCGCCGATCCAGCCCGCGTTGCGCCAGCCGATCGCGCTGTGCCCGGTGGCCGCGTCCAGCAGCTGCCCCGGAGTGAACCGGCCGCGGGCGCGCCGGGCCAGCCGCTCGTTCATCTCCAGCGCACGGGCCTCCTCGAACGGATCCACCACCGCGTTGCTGTCACTGCCGAGGCAGAGCGGCACGCCGGCGTCCAGCAACCGCCCGGCCGGGCCGATCCCGTCGCCGAGGTCCCGCTCGGTGGTGGGGCAGAAGCACACGCCGGTGCGACTTTCGCCGAGCGTGCCGATGTCCGTGTCACTCAGGTGCGTGGCGTGCACCGCGACGGTCCGCTCCCCCAGCACCCCGGCATCGGCCAGCAGCTCGGTGGGGGTCCGGCCGTAGTGCGCCAGGCAGGCTTCGTTCTCGGCGGGCTGTTCGGACAGGTGGACGTGCAGCGGCCCGTCCCAGGCGCCCACCGTCGGAAGTTGGTCCCGTGGCACCGCGCGGACCGAATGCACCGCCGCCCCGGCCAGCGCGTGCCGCCCGGACGGCAGGAAGGCACCGGCCCTGGCCGCCCACGCCTCCGCGTCACCGTCGGAGAACCGTTGCTGCACCGGCGAAAGCGGCTCGCCGATGCCGCCGGCCAGATAGCAGGTGTCCAGCAGGGTGATCCGGATCCCGGCGTCTCCTGCCGCGGCGACCAGCGCGTGCGACATCGCGTCCGGGTCGGCGTAGGGCTTGCCGCCCGGCGCGTGGTGCAGGTAGTGGAACTCGCCGACCGCGGTGTACCCGGCCAGCACCATCTCCGCGTACACCCCGCGCGCCAGCCGGTAGTAGCCGTCCGGATCCAGCCGCCCGGCCAGCGAGTACATCCGCTCGCGCCAGGTCCAGAAGGTGCCCTTGCCGTGGTGCGTGCGACCGCGCAGCGCGCGGTGGAACGCGTGCGAGTGGCCGTTCGCGAACCCGGGCAGGGTCAGCCCCGGCAGCACGGTCCCGGTGCGGGGCGCGTTCGGCGTGACCGAAACGATCTCCGCTCCGGCGACCTCCACCCGCACGCCCTCGGCCACCCCGTCCGGCAGCCAGGCCCGCTCGCACCAGTAGCCGGTCATCCGGCCAGCCTGGCCAGCACGTCCGACAGGGCACGCGCGCCTTCGTCCACATCGGACTCTTCGGCGAACTCCTCCGGGGCATGGCTGATGCCGGTCGGATTGCGCACGTACAGCATGCCGGCCGGCACCTGCCCGGCCAGGATCGCGGCGTCGTGCCCGGCGCCCGTCGGCAGCGCCGGCACCCCGCCGAGCACCGCGTCCAGCTCGTCCCGCAGCGCCGGGTCGAAGCGCACGGTGTCCGAATAGGACTCTTCGGTGACGGTCAGCGCACAGCCCTCCTCCTCGGCCGCACGCCGTGCCGCACCGGCGATCTCGTCGACAAGGCCCCTGGTGTCCCCGCCCGGCACCCTGGCGTCCAGCCAGAGGTCCACAGTGGACGCGATCACGTTGGTGCCGCCCGGGGTCGGCACCAACCTGCCCACGGTGGCCCGCGCGTCGTCCACCCCGGCCGCGACCCACCTGGCCGCGGCGACCGCGGCCGCGGCGGGCACCATCGGGTCGCGCCGGTCGCCGAGCAGTGTAGCCCCGGCGTGGTTTCCCTGGCCGGTGAAGGAGAACCGCCACCGGCCGTGCTCGATGACGGTACTGCCAACGGCCACCGGCGAGCCGAGGTCGATCAGCCCGCGCCCCTGCTCCACGTGCAGCTCGACGAACTTGCCGATCCGCGCGAGCGCCTCCTGGTCCGCGCCGAACCGTTCGGGGTCGTGCCCGGCCCGCTTCGCCGCCTCGGCCAGGGTGACCCCGTCCGGGTCGCGCAGCGCCCTGGCCCGGTCCGCGTCCAGCGAGCCGGTGAGCAGCCGGGAACCGAGGCAGGGCACGCCGAACCGGCCGCCTTCCTCCTCCGCGAAGACCACCACCGCCAGTGGCTTTCCGGGCTGGAACCCCTTGTCGCGCAACGCTTCCACCGCACTCAGCGCGCTCACCACGCCGAGCGGCCCGTCGAAGGCGCCGCCGCCGGGCACCGAGTCGAGATGGCTGCCGGTGACCACGGCGTCCGGGCCGGGCGCACCCCACCAGGCCCAGAGATTGCCGTTGCGGTCGGTCTCCACGTCCAGTCCGCGCCGGCCCGCCTGCTCGGCGAACCAGGTGCGCAGCTCACCCTCGACCGGGTCGAAGGCGTGCCGCGAATAGCCGCCGCGCCCGCGATCTCGTCCGACGTCCCCGATCCCGGCCAGCAGGCGCGACGCAGTCACGGCTGCTCCCGCATCGGAATCCGCACCCCGCGCTCGTCCGCGACCTCGGCGGCCCGGTCGTACCCGGCGTCCACATGCCGGATCACGCCGGTGCCGGGGTCGTTGGTGAGCACTCGTTCGATCTTGCGCCCGGCCAGTTCGGTGCCGTCCGCCACGCACACCTGGCCGGCGTGGATGGACCGGCCCATGCCGACCCCGCCGCCGTGGTGGATGGACACCCAGCTCGCCCCGGAAGCGGTGTTGAGCAGCGCGTTCAGCAGCGGCCAGTCGGCGATCGCGTCCGAGCCGTCGGCCATACCCTCGGTCTCCCGGTACGGCGACGCGACGCTGCCCGAGTCGAGGTGGTCGCGGCCGATCACCACCGGCGCCTTCAACTCGCCACTGGCCACCATCTCGTTGAACTTCAGCCCCGCCAGGTGCCGTTCGCCGTAGCCGAGCCAGCAGATCCGCGACGGCAGTCCCTGGAAGGCGACCCGCTCCCCAGCCAGCCGGATCCACCTGGCCAGCGACTCGTTCTCCGGGAACAGCTCGAGCATCGCGCGATCGGTGGCCGCGATGTCGGCCGGGTCGCCGGAGAGCGCGGCCCAGCGGAACGGCCCCTTGCCTTCGCAGAACAACGGCCGGATGTAAGCGGGCACGAACCCGGGGAAGTCGAAGGCCCGCTCGCAGCCGCCGAGCTTGGCCTCCCCGCGCAGCGAGTTGCCGTAGTCGAAGACTTCGGCGCCCGCGTCCAGGAAACCGAGCATCGCGTCCACGTGCTCGGCCATCGAGTCGCGCGAGCGGTCGGTGAACTCGTCCGGCTTCTTCGCCGCGTAGTCCGCCCAGTCGTCCAGGTCCACGCCCTTGGGCAGGTAGGCCAGCGGGTCGTGCGCGGAAGTCTGGTCGGTCACGATGTCCACCTCGACGCCCCGGCGCAGCAGCTCAGGCAGCACCTCGGCGGCGTTGCCGACCACCCCGACCGAAAGCGCGCGCCGGTCCGCCTTCGCCGCGGTCACCCGCCGGATCGCGTCGTCCAGATCGTCGGCGACCTCGTCCAGGTACCTGGTCTCCACTCGCCGGTGCGCCCGGCGAGCATCGCATTCGATGACCAGCGCGACGCCGTCGTTCATGGTGACCGCAAGCGGTTGCGCGCCGCCCATGCCGCCGAGCCCGGCGGTCACCGTGAGCGTGCCCTTGAGGCTCCCACCGAAGCGCTTCTCCGCGACGGCTGCGAAGGTCTCGTACGTGCCTTGAAGGATGCCCTGGGTGCCGATGTAGATCCACGAGCCGGCGGTCATCTGGCCGTACATGGTCAGGCCGAGCTGCTCCAGCCGGCGGAACTCCGGCCAGGTGGCCCAGTCGCCGACCAGGTTCGAGTTGGCCAGCAGCACCCGCGGCGCCCATTCGTGCGTGCGGAACACGCCGACCGGCTTGCCGGACTGCACCAGCAGCGTCTCGTCATCGTCCAAAGTGGTCAGACAGCGGCTGATCGCGTCGAACGAGGCCCAGTTCCTCGCTGCCTTGCCGGTACCGCCGTAGACCACCAGGTCCTCCGGCCGTTCGGCCACCTCCGGGTCCAGGTTGTTGTGGAACATCCGCAGCGCGGCCTCGGTCTGCCAGCTCCGCGCGGTCAGCTGCGTACCGCGCGCGGCCCGCACGACTCGAGCGTTCGTGGTCATACCAGCTCCTAACGTGGGGTCGTGAGTGAAAAGTGTTGTTCCAGCAACGTTTTCCACTCACGACGGGAATGTGCGGGGTAGCGCGTCGAGCACGGCACCGGAGGTGATCAGCTCCTCGACCGCCGCGATCTCCGGTGCGAGATGCCGGTCCGGGCCGGGCCCGTCCACCCGGGTGCGCACCAGGTCGCGCAGCGCGCCGGTGACCGGGGACGGCCGGAACGGCGCGCGGAAGTCCAGCGCACGGGCGGCGGTGAGCAGCTCCACGGCGAGCACCGTGGTCAGCCCGTCCACCGCCCGCCGCAGCTTCCGCGCCGAAGACCAGCCCATCGAGACGTGGTCCTCCTGCATGGCGCTGCTCGGGATGGAGTCCACCGAGGCCGGGTTCGCAATCCGCTTCAGCTCACTGACCAGGCCGGCCTGGGTGTACTGGGCGATCATGTGCCCGGAATCCACCCCGGGGTCGTCGGCCAGGAACGCGGGCAGCCCGTGCGAACGGGCCACGTCCAGCATCCGGTCCGTGCGCCGCTCGGCCATGCTGGCCACGTCGGCCGCCGGAATGGCGAGGAAGTCCAGCACGTAGGCCACCGGCGCGCCGTGGAAGTTGCCGTTGGACTCGACCCGTCCGTCCGCGAGCACCACCGGGTTGTCCACCACGGCCGCCAGTTCACGCCCGGCCACCAGCTCGGCGTGCCCGAGCGTGTCCCGCGCCGCGCCGTGCACCTGCGGCGCGCAGCGCAGCGAGTACGCGTCCTGCACCCGGGGGCAGTCCGGCCCGCGATGGCTGGCTACGATCTCCGAACCGGCCAGCGCGGCGTAGATACGGGCGGCGGAGGACGCCTGACCTGGATGCGGCCGCAGCTCCTGCAGGTCTGCGGCGAACACCCGGTCGGTGCCCAGCAGCGCCTCCACGCTCATCGCCGCGGTCAGGTCCGCCACGTCCAGCAGCCGGCGCAGGTCGGCCGCCGCGAGCACCAGCATGCCGAGCATGCCGTCGGTGCCGTTGATCAGCGCCAGCCCCTCCTTCTCGGCCAGGGTCACCGGTTCGAGCCCGGCGGCGCGCAGCGCGTCCGCCGCGGGCAGCAGCCGTCCGGCGGCGTCGAGGACCTCGCCCTCGCCCATCAGCGCCAGCGCCACCGCGGACAGCGGCGCCAGATCTCCGGAGCAGCCGAGCGAGCCGTACTCGTGCACCACCGGCACGATGCCCGCGTTCAGCAGCCCGGCCAGCGCGGCCGCGGTACCCGGCCGGACCCCGGTGTGCCCGCTGGCCAGGGTGCGCAGCCGCAGCAACATCAACGCGCGCACCACCTCCGGCTCGACCGGCGCGCCGGCGCCGGCCGCGTGCGAGCGGATCAGCGAGCGTTGCAGCGCGGTCCGGCTCTCCGGCGGGATGTGCCGCACGGCCAGCGCGCCGAACCCGGTGGACACCCCGTAGGTCGGCTCGATGGCTTCGGCCAGCGCTTCGATGTGCTCGCGGGTCGCGGCCAGCTTCTTCTCGGCCGTCTCGGCGAGCCCGACCGCGGCACCGTGCCGCGCGACCGCGACGACCTGATCGGGGCGCAGGGGCTGGGTACCCAGCAGCACTGTTTCCGGCATGGCCCCATTGGACTCCTGCGGCCCCGTTCCCGCCGCCACCCATCCCAAGGTTCCGTCTGACATCCCAGACACTCAGTGGTCCCTTAAGGCCACCTTGAGGGCATCCAACGCCCCCATGGTGGCCTTAAGGGCCGGTCGGCGGCTCTAAGCTGCGGGGATGGGTAGGAGCACGGACATCCCGGCACTGCGGCGGGGTCTCGCCGTGCTGCGGGTGCTGGCCGGACGGCCGGGGCCGGTTTCGGCCGCGGCGATCGCCCGCGAGCTGGACCTGCCCCGCTCCACCACCTACCACCTGCTGGCCGAACTGGAGGCCGCCGGGTTCGTGACCCACCTGCCCGCCGAGCGCCGCTACGGGCTCGGCATCGCCGCCTTCGAGCTCGGGTCGGCGTACCTGCGCCACGAGCCGCTGGAGCGGCTGGCCGGCCCGCTGCTGCGCAAGCTGGTGGACCGAGTCGAGCACACCGCGCATCTCGGTGTGCTGCAGGGCAACGAGTCGCTGTATCTGATCAAGGAGCGGCCACGGCGGCCGGAGACCCTGGTCACCGACGTCGGCGTCCGGCTACCGGCACAGCTCACCGCTTCCGGGCGGGCGATGCTCGCCCGGCTGCCCGCCGCGCATGTGCGGGCGCTGTTCCCGGCCAGCTCGGCCTTCGTCCGGCGCACCGAACGCGGGCCGCGCGGGCTCGCCGAGCTGCGCAACACCCTGAACAACGAGCGGCGGCTCGGCTGGGCGGTGGAGGACGGTCATGTCACGCCGGGGTTCGCCTCGGTGGCGCATCCGGTGTTCGACCACGGCGGCCGCCCGCTGGCCGCGATCAGTGTGACGCTGCGCCACCACTGCGCTACCGAGCCGGCGGTCTGCGGCGAGACCTGGCCGGCGCTGGCGGACGAGGTCCGCCGGGCCGCGGCCGAGCTGACCGACCGGATCGGCGGTCAGCCGGAGCCGTGACCGAGGAGGCTTTCGCTGTTCAGGCGAAGCCCCCGTGACTTCCGAAGGCGCGCTTACCTTCGCCCGCGTCGAGGCCGAGCATCGCGAGAAGCTCCGCGCATTCCTGGGCGTTTTCCGAATGTCCCGCTACGGTGCGTGATGCTTTGCCATTCTGTGCGGTGAGCCGGACCGCTTCCTCGGCCCGTACACCTGCCAGCCATCCCTGGTCCTCGGCGGGTTTCGGACTGCTCGCATGCCTTGCCCAAGCCATTTGGCACCTTCTTCCGACTCCGTACGACCAGTAATCGATCGACTACGAAAGCCACGATTGGGATCCAAGCCACATCAGCATGACAGCTCGCTCTCCGATCATCCCAACCGCATCCCTTTTCGGCGCCTTTTCGTGAGTTAATCGGTGGCCGCGGAGGCTTCCACCGGGTGTGCGCGCAGTGCCGCCACCGTGGGCACCAAAGTAGCCACCGCGGACAGCGTGACGGCGAACCCGACGATCGCCAGGAATATCCACAATGGACCCTGCGGCAGCGGGGAATCGCTCACCACCAAGCTGAACGGCACCAGCGACGTACTCGCCACCGCGGTGCCGAGCAGGATCCCGCCGACCGCGACCAGCGCCGCTTCCACGCTCATCATCCGGATGATCTGCGCGCGGGTGGACCCGATCAGCCGCTGCAGCGCGAACTCGCGGCGCCGCTCGGCGGTGGCCAGCACCAGGGTGTTCACCAGTGCGATCACCGTGTAGCCCACGATCATCGCGACCAGGAGGTAGTTCACCCACGCGCCGGTCTGGTCCTGTTCCGAATTCGCCGCTGCGAGCGCGTCGCGATCGGCGACCACCAGCCCCGGCAGGCTCGCGGCGAACCCGGACAGCGTGGCGGTCAGCTGTTCCGGGCCGACACCGGGCGCGGCCCGCACCAGGATCTGCGGTAGCAGGCCGCTCGTGGTGTGCGCGGCGACCAGAGAAGCCGGCATCAGCCCGGTCTCGAACCCCGACCTGGCCGGGAACACCGCGACCAGTTCGACGTCCAGCGGTACCCCGTCGCCCATCTGGATGCCGATCCGGTCGCCGATGTCCAGCCCCTCGGCGTACTTCGCTGGCAGCGCGATCGAGTTCCCGCGCAGGTCGGCGAGGCTGCCCGCGGTCGGCGTGACGGCCATCGTCTGTTCGGCGCCGGCCGCGCTGACGCCCTGCAGCGGCAAACCCTCGTCGCCCTGCCAACGCGGGTACGGGCTCTGCACGAAACCGGCGCTGGTGACCAACCCGGAAGCACCGGCGACGCCCGGCAGCGCCGCGACGCTGTCCACCAGCCCGGGCGCCACCCCGCCGATGGACGAGGCGATCACCGCGTCGGCGCGGAGGTTCTCGGTGAACGCCTGCTCCTGCACGCTGACCTGGGTGGTCTGCAGGTAGATCATCGAAATGGACATCCCGGTGGCCAGCATCACCGGGGTGATCGCGGCGGCCATCCGCACCCGGCGGGCCTTCGCGTTGAGCAGCGCCAGCTTGCCGGGGAAGCCGGCGAACAACCGCAGCGGGACGCTCAGCAACGAGGTGATCACCCTGGTCACCCCGGGAGCGAGCAAGGCGAACGCGATCGCCCACAGCATCACCGTCGGCCCCGCGGTGCTGGCCGCGATCGGCCCGGTCATCACCGTCATCGTCACGATGGACAGCGCGATCCCGCCGCCGAGGCAGAGGACGGCGAAGATCAGTCGGACCGCGCTCAGCCAGCGCACCTGCCCGGTGGCGTCGGCGAGCGCTTCGGTCGGCCTCGCCCGCGACGCGCGGCGTGCCGCCACGTACGCCGCCCCCAGCGCGGCCAGCAGCGCGGCACCCGCGGCCGCGGCGACCGGAATCCAGCCCTGGTGGAACACGATCGCCGCGGGCACCACCCCGCGCTCGGCGAGCCGTTCGAACAGCCAGTTGCCGAGCAACATGCCCGCCGGGCAGGCCAGCGCGACGGCGGCCACCGAAACGACCAGCGACTCGCCCATCACCATCCGCCGCAGCTGCCGCGGGGTGGTGCCGATCGCCCGCAGCAGCGCCATTTCGCGCTGCCGCTGCTGCACGGACAGGCCGAGCGTGCTGGCCACCACGAAGACCGCCACCATGGTCGCCATGCCGCCGAACACCCCGGCCAGCACGATCAGGGTCTCCCCACCCGCCGCCACCGCGGGGAACTCGAGCAGCCCGCGCTCGTCCCCGGTCAGGGTGACCGCGCCGGTTTCCCGCACCAGACTGTCCACACGCGACTGAAGGTCGGTGGTGCCCGGCTCGGCCAGCACCCCGATCGCGTCCACCTTCCCGCGCTCGGCGGAGAACCGCAGGGTGTCCGCGTCCCCGAAGAAGATCGAAGGCGCACCGCCGGTGGCGAACCCGGCCAGTCGGAACCGCTCGGGAACGCCGCGGACGGCCAGCTCCACCTGATCGCCGATACCGGCACCGGCCCGCGCGGCCAGCGCCGGGTCGAGCACCACCTCGTGCGCGCCCGGTGCCGTGCCGCCAGCCAACGTGTACGGCGCGAGCGCCGCGGACGCCCAGCCGTACCCGGTCTCCGGGCCGTCCGCCACCGGACTGCCGTCATGCAGCACCGCGACCGGGAAACTGTTGTACGGCACGGCTTTGGCCACTCCCGGCAGCGCGTCGACCCGCGCCACCAATCCGGCGTCGACCCGGGGGCGCTCGGGCAGGTTGCCGGTCTCCTGGTCGTCGTCCTCGTCGAGCGGGCCGTCGGTCGGCAGGTTCACGCTCGTCTCGCCGGCCACCACGACCGGCGCCGCGGCGAGACGCTGCGGCGGTACCGCGGTCCGGATCCCGGTTTCCATCAGCCCGCCGCAGGCCATCACGATCGCGGCGCCGAAGAACAGTGCGATGAACGAGGAAACGAAACCGACCTTGCGAAAGCGCAGGCTGCGCAGGGCGAGCCGGAACATCAGGACACCGCCCCGGCGAAACCGGCACCGCGCGGGTCACGCCGGGCGGACCAGGCGCCGAGGTGGGTCATCCGCTCGGCCACGCGCTCCGCGGACGGGTTGTGCAACTCCCCCGCGACCTGTCCGTCGGCGAGGAACACCACCCGGTCGGCATGCGAGGCGGCGACCGGGTCGTGCGTCACGATCAGCACCGTCTGCCCGCCGGCCCGGACCGATTCCCGAAGCAGGGCAAGGATTTCCAGCGAGGTCTGGGTGTCAAGCGCACCGGTCGGCTCGTCGCCGACGATCAGTGCGGGCTCAGCGATCAGCGCCCGCGCGATGGCCACCCGTTGCTGCTGGCCGCCGGAAAGCTCGCCGGGACGGTGGTTGCGGCGCTCGCCGAGCCCCACCCTGTCGATCAGGTCGTGCACGGCGCGCCGGTTCACCTTGCGCCCGGCCAGTTCCAGCGGGAGCGTGATGTTCTGCAGCACGGTCAGCGCGGGCAGCAGGTTGAAGGCCTGGAACACGAAGCCGATCCGGTCGCGGCGCAGCTTGGTCAGCTCCACCTCGTTCATCCCGCTCAGTTCCCGGCCGTCCAGGATGACCGACCCCGAGGTCGGCCGGTCCAGCCCGGCCGCGCAGTGCAGGAAGGTGCTCTTGCCCGAGCCGGACGGTCCCATCACCGCGGTGAACCCGCCGCGCCGGAAGCCGAGGCTCACCCCGTTCAGCGCGACCACGCCGCGCGGCTCCCGCCCGTAGACCTTGCGGACGTCGTGCAACCGCACCACGTCGCCGGTGTCCTGGAACGACGACCTGTCCACTCGCACTCCCCGGTTCTCGCCGACCGCTACCTGTCGGAGAACAGCCTGCTCACCCGGGGTCCGGGGAGCCATGGGGTGCGCGGGTGGGTGCCGGGTAGGGCTGTCCCTACCCGACCAATGACCGCCCGACTAGGAGGCCGCGCGGCGCTGGGTCTCTTCTTCCATCACCTTGATCGCGACCTCCGGTGGCAGCCCGGCGAGCAGTGCCCTGGCCCGCTCGGCGCGCTCTTCGTCGGTGGTGACCTCCACCTCGGGGCCGACCTTCGCCTCCAGGGCGGCCACCCGGTCCACGATCTCCTTGAGCACGTAGACGACACCGCGGTTGAGCGGGTTCTCGCCGCCGCCGGTGAACATGGCGCTCCACGTGCTCATGAGGGCGTTTCTCTCGTCGGGCTGCATTTCGTCATCCTCGTTTCCGGCGAAGTGGTTGTTGGTGTAGGAGTCGTTCAGGTCGACCGAGCCGCTGATTCCGGGCACCTGCCCGGAGCTGGAGTACTGGTGCACGTCGTAGTGCCCGGCCGAGGCGTCCGGCCTGGCGCCGTACCTGGCGAGCCAGATCGCCAGCCCGGCGATGCCCCAGCCGTCCGGCCTGGTCGCCTTGGCGAAGGCGTTGTTCATGTACACGCCGGGCCGGAAGCCGAGTTCGGCGACGCGGCGGCAGAACCTGATGCCGAAATCGCGGGCCGCACCGTTCGGCCCGAAGGGCGCCTCCAGATCCAGCGCCGGCACCAGCCCGGTGGCGCCGAGCCGCCGGATCTCGGCGATGAAGATCTCCGCCTGCCTTTCCGGCGTCGGCGAGAACTGTGCGTAATGGTAACCGCCGACCGGAATCCCGACGGATTTCGCACCGGCGACCAATCCGTCGCCAGGAACCACCGCCTTACCGCCACCATCGGTCAGCTTCACCCAGACATAACCCACACCGTGATTCTTGACCGCTTGCCAGTTCGTGACATTTTGATATCGCGCGTAGATGTCGATCCCCAGGGCCATGGTCACCTCACCCGTCCGAAACGCCCGGTTCGCGTCAGTGTGCTTGCCCGCACTGCCATCGCAAGACCGCCAATCGGGCGTTCCCTACCCCCAGGTTCCCTGCACGTTCCGGCACCCCAATAGCCCTTTCGAGCACCCAACCGCACCAAACCGGCGAACCGGCAAACCTGCGAACCGGCAAACGCAACCACCGACACCAAACGCAACCACCGACGATGGGGGTCCGGGGGCCACCCCCGGGCGGGGTTTGGGGGTCGCACCCCCAAAACAATGACCGACACAAGTCAGGGGCGAGCGCTCTGTGCGAGCACTCGCCCCCGATCTTGTGGAGGTGCCGGGAATCGAACCCGGGTCCTCTGGCGCCTCATCAGGGCTTCTCCGTGCGCAGTTCGCTATGTCGCTACTTGGCCCCATTGGTCACGCGAACAAGCCAATGTGACGAGCCCAGCCACTGTTGGTTTCCCAACCGGGCCCCGTGGCCGGGACCGGCGGTAAGCCTCCTAGCTGATGCCGGCGACCGGGACGGAGGCACTCCCGGGCCGACAGAGTCACACTCGCTTAGGCAGCGAGGGCGAACTCGCGCTGGCTATTGGCCTTGGCGCTTATTGGTTTGCGATGACGCTTGCGGTGGTCTCTCGCCTGCACCGGCACGCTTCCCCTGAATCAACGTCCAAAGTCGAAACCGTTCACCCCCTTGTCGGGCGGATACCTTCCCGTACATCATAACGCGCCCGGCAACCTGAATGTTCCACCAGGTCAGCGGGGGTAGGGCTAGCCCTACCTCGCAGATACCCGCGCACACCATGTCGCGGCGGCCCCGCGCGGCCGATGCTGGTTCCAGTCGCTCAGAGAGAGGAACCAGGCCATGTCGAAGGACACCGGTCAGCGCCCGCCGGTCGGCGGGTCGGTGACCTACCTGCTGATGAACCTGCCGGTCGGGATAGCCGGGTTCGTCGTGCTGCTCACCCTGTTCTCGGTCGGGATCGGCACCGCGGTGGTCTGGGTCGGCCTGCCGATCGCGGGACTGGCGGTGCTGCTGGCCCGCGGTGCTGCGCGGGTCGAGCGGGCCCGGATCTACGCCTTGCTCGACAGCTACATCCCGATTCCGTACCGGCCGCTGCCCGAGCACGGCATGAAGGCGCGCTGGAAGGCCCGCCTGCGGGACGGCGCGACCTGGCGCGACATCCTCTACTTCTTCGTCCTGTTCCCGCTCGGCGTGCTCGAGTTCGTGCTGACCTTGACGTTCTGGGCGACCAGCCTGGCGCTCACCCTGCTGCCCGTCTACTTCCGCTGGCTGCCGGACGGCGCGTACTACTTCCCCGCCTACGACGTGCGCTGGATCTCGGTCGACTCGACCGTCGAGGCGCTGCCGTGGGCCGCGCTCGGCGTGCTGTTCGTCGCCCTGTCCGTGGCGCTGACCAGGTCGATGGCCGGAATGCACGCCAAGTTCGCCCAGGTTCTGCTCGGTCCGACCCGCGGGTTCGACCGGTTCGACCGGTTCGACGATGACCAGCGCGTGCACCGGCCGGAGGGCATGCAGCCGGTGGCAGGATGGTGAGCACTACCGCTGAGCTGCCCGGAGGCCAGACCATGTCCGAGGATCAGGAGCCGCCGGCCAGGCCTCATCCGAGCCCGGTCCGGACCATCTCCTACCTGGTGCTGAGCTTCCCGCTCCGGCTGGTCGAGTTCATCTTCGTGGTGGTCTTCTTCGCGGTCGGCCTTGCCACCACGGTGATCTGGGTCGGTATCCCGCTGATGATGGCCGCGACCAGCATGACCCGCGGGTTCGCCAACCACGAGCGCCGCTGGGCTGGCCGGATGCTGAGCGTGGCTCTTCCGCCGGCCGAGCGGCTGCCCGCCGATGGCGGGCTGGTCCGGCGCTGGCGGACCAGGCTGGTGGACCCGTCCACCTGGCGCGACTTCGGTTACCTGATGCTCGGCTTGCCGATCAGCGTGCTGGAGTTCGGCCTCGGCATCGCCTCGATCATCGTGGTGCCGCTGGCCATCTGGGTGGCGCCCTGGGTGGGCTGGCTGCACGGGGAGCTGGCCCACTCGCTGCTCGGCCCGGACCGCAAGCGGCGGCTGGAGATCAAGGCGCAGCGGCTGCAGGCGTCCAGGGCACGCGGGGTGGACGCGGCCGAGGCCGAGCGGCGGCGGATCGAGCGCGATCTGCACGACGGCGCGCAGCAGCGGCTGGTGTCGGTGGCGATGAGCCTCGGCCGCGCGAAGAACAAGTTTGACAACGACCCGAACGCAGTGCGCGACCTGATCGACGAGGCGCACAGTGACGCCAAGCTCGCCGTGTCGGAGCTGCGCGACCTGGCAAGGGGCATCTACCCGGCGGTGCTCGGCGACCGCGGCCTGGACGCCGCGCTGTCCGCGCAGGCGGCCAAGTCGCCGGTGCAGGTGGACGTCGGGGTGGATGTGGAACCGCGGCCGCCGGCCGCGGTGGAGACCACCGCGTACTTCATCGTCGGCGAGACGTTGACCAACATCGCCAAGCACTCCGGGGCCACCGCGGCCGTGGTGAAGGTCTGGCGCACGGACGACATGGTGATCGTGGAGATCACCGACAACGGCCACGGCGGCGCGGAGATGCGCCCTGGTGGTGGGCTCGCCGGGCTGGCCGACCGGGCCGCCACCATCGACGGGGTGATCACCGTGGTCAGCCCGGTCGGCGGCCCGACGGTGATCAGGGCGGACCTGCCGTGCCAGTGGTGACCTCGACGTGAGTGAATAGGGCGGTTCCGACCGCCCTATTCACTCACTGGGGGTTCTGTGCGGGTTGTGATCGCCGAGGATGCCGCCCTGCTTCGCGCCGGGATTCAGCGTCTGCTCGCCGACGAGGACATCGAGACGGCCGCGGCCGTGGACAACGGGGACGATCTGCTCGCCGCGGTCAAGGAGCACCGGCCGGACTTGGCGATCGTGGACGTCCGGATGCCACCCACGTTCACCGATGAGGGCCTGCGCGCGGCGATCGGGGCCCGGCAGGAGCTGCCCGGCCTGCCGGTGCTGGTGCTGTCGCAGTACGTCGAGGAGAGCTACGCGGTGGAGCTGCTCTCCGGGGGCGCCGGCGGGGTGGGCTACCTGCTCAAGGAGCGGGTGGCCGACGTCGCCGACTTCCTGGACGCGGTGCGCCGGGTGGCCGCGGGCGGCACCGCCATCGACCCGGACGTGATCGCCCAGCTGATGGCCCGTGGCCGGAAGAACCCGCTGGACGCGCTCACCGCCCGCGAATCGGAGGTGCTCGGCCTGATGGCGCAGGGCCTGTCGAACACCGCGATCGCGAACAGCCTGGTCGTCTCGCACGGCGCGGTGGAGAAGCACATCGGCAACATCTTCGCCAAGCTCGGCCTGGAGGCCAGCTCGGAGGAGCACCGCCGGGTGCGGGCCGTGCTGACCTACCTCGGCCGCACCTGAGTCACCGCTGAGTCACTGAGCCCACGGCGGCGAGATGGTCTTGCCGTTCAGGGTGCCGAGGATTCCTTTCGACGTGCACACCAGCAGTCTGGCCGGGCGTTCACCGGGGTTGCTCAGCCGAAGTGGCGTGTGCGGCGGTGCGATGGCCGTGTCACCGGGGCCGAGCACGTGTTCCCGGTCCCCGATCAGCACCGTGGCCGAGCCTTCCTGCAACACGAAGACCTCCTCCTTGTCCACGGTGTGCGTCTCGCTGCGCGCGCCGGGGCTCGCCTCCACCGACCACACCGCGAGCTCGGTGGAGCCGCGGCTCGGCACCGCCAGCGGCCGGAAAACGAAGCCGGCGTTCTCGATCTCCGGCGCGCCGGCCAGGGTCGCCACAGTCATCCGAACCTCCAAGTAGTCAACCTGCTTGACGAGTTATAAGGTAAAGCCGGTTGACCAACTAGTCAAGCTACTTGTCTACATCCGGAGGTGCGATGTCCACCGGCGACCTGCCCGGCCTGCTGGCGCTGACCTTCCGCGCGATGATGGACCAGATCCACGAGCAGCTGGCCGCGGAAGGCTTCGGCGACGTCCGCCCGGCGCACGGGTTCGCCTTCCAGTTCCTCTCCCACCGCGGTGCCACCGCGGTCGAACTCGGCGACCATCTCGGGGTGACCAAACAGGCCGCCGTGCAGTTGGTGGACGAGCTGGTCAAACGCGGCTACGTGCAACGGCAGGCGCATCCGACCGACCGCCGCAGCCGGATCGTCACGCTCACCGCGCGTGGCTGGCAGTGCATCGAGCGGGTGGTCGAGCACTCGAAGCAGGCCGAGGCGCGCTGGGCCGAGTTGGTCGGTGAGGAACGGATCGGCGAGCTCCGGGCCGCGCTGACCGGCTTCGTCACCGACGCGGCCCACTACCGCCAGGTGACCTTGCGGCCGGTCTGGTGATCCACCGTCACCCGATTTGACGGCAGCACCGTCCGGCAAGCTCACCTACCATGGGCGGACGTCAAGCCGTACGAGGAGGAGTGTCGATGACCGCAGCAAGCGTCCGCTTCTTCGGCGGCCCCCTCGACGGCAGGGTTCAAGAACTCGGTGACGGCGAACCGGTGTGCGGCACCGTGATGCGCCACGTTCACCTGCACGACGGGCCCAAGATCGAGACGCACTACGAACTCGGCTACACCGCGGAAGCCGGCTGGGAGTACCGGTTGTGCGGGCTCGCCGATCCGGACGAGATCGTCCAGCCGTGACACCGTCCGCCCGAAGGTAGGGCTGGCCCCACCGAAAACCGGCGGAAACCAGAGGATCGAGACGGCGGCTGGCACCGCTGTTTTCGCGGCCCGCAACGACCAGGCTTCTGGTCATGCGACAGAGCCTTCAGCACCCGGGAAGTGCGCCGGTCCCGTTGCCGCGCGGTGGCCGGGACAAGTTCCTCGACATGGTCCGCGCGGGGGCGATCCTCGCGGTGATCACCCAGCACTGGGCGATGCCGGTGCTCGCCTACTCCGATGGGCGGCTGGCCACCGGAAACGCGCTGGTCACCCCCGGCTGGTGGATCGTGACCTGGTTGTCCCAGGTGATGCCGCTGGTCTTCTTCGCCGGCGGCGCGGCGAACCTGATCTCGCTGCGCCGCGCACCGTCCACAAGGGACTGGCTGGCGGCCAGGGTGCGCCGGCTGCTGCTGCCGGTGCTGCCGCTGCTCGCGGTCTGGCTGGTGGTGCCGGATCTGCTGCGCGGCTTCGGCATTCCGGAACAACCGCTGCAGGTGGCCGGCGCGATCGCCGCGCAGCTGCTCTGGTTCCTGTCGATCTACCTGGTCACCGTGCTCGTCACGCCGCTGATGGTGGCCGCGCACCGCCGGTGGGGCCTCGCCGTGCCGGCCGTGCTGACCGGGCTGGCGGTACTGGTGGACCTGGCCAGGTTCAACGACCTCGGCTTGATCGGTTACGCCAACGCGATCTTCGTCTGGCTCGCCGTGCACCAGTTCGGTTTCCACTACGTAGAGGGCAGGCTGGGCACGATCGGCCGCCGCGGCGCACTCGGCCTTTCCGCGGCCGGGTTCGGAATCACCGCACTGATGGTCGCTTTCGGCCCGTACCCGGCGAGCATGATCGGCATGCCGGGAGCACCGGTGTCGAACATGAGCCCGCCCAGTGTGCTGCTGGTCAGCCTGGCGGTCGGCCAGATCGGGCTGCTGCTCGCGGCGAAGCCGGCGATGAACGCCTTCGCCGCGCGGCCCGCGGTTGCCGCCGCGCTGAACTGGATCGGCCCGCGGTTCATGAGCGTGTACCTGTGGCACATGCCGGCGCTGGTGGTGGTCTCCGGGATCACCGTGTTCGGCCTTTCGTATCGGACCCCGGACCCCGGCACCCTGCTCTGGCTGGTGCTCACCCCGCTCTGGGTGGCCGCCGCCGCGCTGGTGCTGACCGGTCTGCTGCGAGTGTTCGGCCGGTTCGAGACCAAGGCACCCGGCGGCACCGTCACCGCGGGCACCGGGCAGCTGACGGCCGCGGCGCTGCTCGGTTCCGCCGGCCTGCTCGGCCTGGCCGCACACGGGTTCACCACCCCGCTCGGCGGCGGCGTGCTGGACGGCCCGCTGCCATGGGCCGGCGCGATCGGCCTGGCCTTCCTGCTCGGCGGGCGTGACCTCCGGCTCCGCGAGCGCACCACGACCTCGTGAGTGAAAAGTGTTGCCCCGGCAACACTTTTCACTCACGACCGCTGACCTGCGGAAACGCCGGTCAGAGGCCGAGCAGCGCGGCGGGGGTGTCGTGCAGCACGGCCCGTAAGAAGGGGGAACCGAGGCGATCGTCGGCGGACCAGCCGGCGATCGCCTCGAGTTGTTCGGCGTAGGAGTACGGAATGTTCGGAAAGTCGGTGCCCAGCACGATCCGGTCCGGAATCCGCGCCAGCAGGTCGGTCCAGTCCGCCGGCAGCGGAGAGAACTGGTCGGTGAACCGCACGCCGACCATGGTGGTGTCCAGATACACCCGCGGATACCGGCAGGCCAGCGCGACCGCCTCGTGGAACTCCGGCATCCCGGCGTGCGCCAGCACCAGCGTCAACCGGGGATGTCGGCGCAGCACCTCTTCGATCACGTCCAGGCCGGTGAAGGACCCGCGCAACGGCCCGTGCCCACAGTGGACGACCACCGGCACCCCGGCGTCCGCGAGCGCGCCCCACGCCGGCGTCAGCAGCTCGTCCCTCGGGTCGTAGCCGCCGATCTGCACGTGCGCCTTGACGCAGCGCACCCCGCCCCGCAGCGCGCTGTCCACATAGGACGCGGCGGACGGCTCGGGGTAGAAGGTCGCGGTGGGCACCGCCTCGGGCACCTGCCCGGCGAACTCGGCCACCCAGCCGTTCAGCCACTCGGCCATGCCCGGCTTGTGCGGGTACACCAGCGGCGCGAACCGCAGCACGCCGAGCTTGCGCAGCACGGCGATCCGTTCGTCCTCTGGCAGCCGGTAGTGCACCGGCCACGGCGTGCCGTAGTGCCGGTCGGCGTCGTCGAAGTACGCCCACACCTTGGCCAGCACGCGTTCCGGCAGGAAGTGCACGTGCAGGTCGACCAGCCCGGCCAGGCCGAGCGAACGCACCCAGCCGGGAATGTCCTCATCGGACGCCGGGCCGGGCGTCAACTCAGTACCGGCCCTTCAGCGCGCGGCCCATCGCGCGGGAGACTTCCCGGTCCGCGTCCCGCTTGGCCAGTGTCTGCCGCTTGTCGTAGGCCTTCTTGCCCTTCGCCAGCGCGATCTCGACCTTGACCTTGCCGTCCTTGAAGTACATGGACAGCGGCACCAGGCTCAGCCCGCTCTCCTTGGTCTTCCCGATCAGCTTCTCGATCTCGCCGCGGTGCAGCAGCAGCTTCCGGGTGCGGCGCGGCATGTGGTTGGTCCAGGTGCCCTGGACGTACTCCGGGATGTGCACGTTGCGCAGCCACACCTCGCCGTCGTCCACCGTGGCGAACGCGTCCGCCAGCGATGCCTTGCCCTCACGCAGGCTCTTCACCTCGGTACCGACGAGTACCAGGCCGGCCTCGTAGGTGTCCAGGACCGAATAGTCGTGCCGCGCGCGGCGGTTCGACACGATCACTTTGCGTCCACGTTCCTTGGGCATAATCCGCGACTTTACGTGAAGTTCCGCAGCCCGGCACTCGAATAGCGCTCAGGTCAGTGGCGGACGTACAACCGGAGCGTGACGTAACCGGTGACGGCGGAGATCAGCACCGAGACCGCGAGCAGGATCGGCGCCACCGGCACGAACACGTCGAGCAGCTGCACGTTCGGGATGATGCCGCTGGTCGCGCCGAGCACCTCGTCGAAGAAGGTGAACTTCGCCCCGATCAGCAGCCCGATCGACAGCACCGCACCGATCACGCCGGCGACCACCGCCTCCAGCAGGAACGGCAGCTGGGTATACCAGCGGGTCGCGCCGACCAGGCGCATGATGCCGACCTCCGTCCGCCTGGTGAACGCGGACACCTGGATGGTGTTGGAGATCAGCAGCAACGCGGCTAGCGCCACCACCACCGCGAGGATGAACGTGAGGTCCCGCACGCCGTTGAGCCCGGCGAAGAAGCGGTCCAGGAACTTGTTCTGGTCGTCGACCTTGTCCACCCCGGGCTGCCCGCTGAACTCCTGCACGATGATGTCACTGCGGGTCGGGTCGACCAGCTTGACGTGCAGCGACGCCGGCAGCGACTCCGGCCTGGCCAGCTCGACCAGCTCCGGCTGGCCCTCGAACATCTGGCGGAACCGGTTGTAGGCGTCGGTCCGGTTCTCGTACACGACCGACTGCACGGCCGAGTTGGACTCCAGCGTCTTCCGGATCTGGGCGCAGGTGGCCTGCGCGCAGTTCGGGTCGTTCGCGCTGATGTCCTCGGTCAGGAAGACGGCCACCTCCACATCGTCGAGGTAGCTGGCCTGCATCTTGTCGATGGTTCGCACGATGAGGAGACCGCCGCCCAGCATGGCGAGCGAGATCGCGGTGGTGAGGATCATCGCGATGGTCATCGTGACGTTCCGGCGGAGACCGGTGATGACCTCGCTGAACACGAAACTGGCGCGCATCGGGGTGGATGTCCTTGAGTCGGGGGAATTCGGGGGGCGGGGAAGGGTGTTCGGGGGCTAACGGCCCACGCCGTAAACCCCCCGGGCGTCGTCGCGGACCACCTTGCCGAGCTGCAGCTCGACCACCCGGCGACGCATCGAGTCGACGATCGAGTGGTCGTGCGTTGCCATCAGCACGGTGGTGCCGGTGCGGTTGATCCGCTCCAGCAGCAGCATGATGTCCTGGCTGGTGTCGGGGTCCAGGTTCCCGGTCGGCTCGTCGGCCAGCAGCACCAGCGGCCGGTTCACGAAGGCCCTGGCGATCGCGACGCGCTGCTGCTCACCACCGGAGAGCTCGGTGGGCAGCCGGTCCGCCTTGCCGTCGAGGCCGACCAGTTCGAGCACTTCGGGGACCACCTTGCGGATGGTCAGCTTCGGCTTGCCGATCACCTCGAGCGCGAACGCCACGTTCTCCGCGACGGTCTTGTTGCCGAGCAGCCGGAAGTCCTGGAAGACGCAGCCGATCGTCTGCCGCAGCCGGGGGACGCGGCGGCGGGCCATCTTGGCGACGTCGAAGTTGGACACGAAGACGCGGCCCTTGCTCGGTACCTCCTCGCGCAGCAGGAGCCGGAGGAACGTCGACTTCCCCGAGCCCGACGGGCCGATGAGGAAGACGAACTCACCCTTGTCCACCTCGACCGAAACCCTTTCCAGAGCGGGGCGGGTCGAGGTCTTGTAGACCTTGGAAACCTCTTCGAGCCGGATCACGGTTTGGCATCCTACTCATGGCGCCGGTTAAGCCCGGGTTGGCGCCCACTCCGGCGGCGCGCTCCGCACGTGCGGACACGGTGGGTGGACCCCCGACCACTGAACGCGGTCCGCTCACCGGCGCGGTCTCACGCCCCCGCGGACTGCTTGCGCCAGCGGATACCGGCCTCCAGGAAGCCGTCGATCTCGCCGTCCAGCACGGAGCTCGGGTTGCCGACCTCGAACTCGGTGCGGAGGTCCTTGACCATCTGGTACGGGTGCAGCACGTAGGACCGCATCTGGTTTCCCCAGCTGGAGCCGCCGTCCTTGAGCGCGTCCATCTCGGCGCGCTCCTCCTCCTTCTTGCGCTGGAGGAGCTTGGCCTGGAGCACCTTCATCGCGGCGGCCTTGTTCTGCAGCTGCGACTTCTCGTTCTGGCAGGAGACCACCACGCCGGTCGGCAGGTGGGTCAGCCGGACCGCGGAGTCGGTGGTGTTCACGCTCTGCCCGCCGGGGCCGGACGAGCGGTAGACGTCCACCCGGATGTCCTTCTCCGGGATTTCGACGTGGTCCACCTCCTCGACCTCGGGCAGCACCTCGACGTGCGCGAAGGAGGTCTGGCGCCGGCTCTGGTTGTCGAACGGCGAGATCCGCACCAGCCGGTGGGTGCCCTGTTCGACGGACAGCGTGCCGTAGGCGTAGGAAGCGGTGACCTTGAAGGTGGCCGACTTGATCCCGGCTTCTTCGGCGTAGGAGATGTCGTAGACGTCGGTGGGGTACGAGTGCCGCTCGGCCCAGCGCAGGTACATCCGCATCAGCATCTCGGCCCAGTCGGCGGCGTCCACCCCGCCGGCCTCCGACCGGATGGTCAGCACGGCGTTGCGCGCGTCGTACTCACCGGACAGCAGCGTGCGCACTTCGAGCCCGTCGATGTCCTTGGTCAGGTTCGTGAGCTCGGCTTCGGCTTCGGCGCGGCTGGACGCGTCGCCCTCGGCCACGGCCAGCTCGAACAGCACCGACAGGTCGTCGACGCGCTGGCGCAGCTCGACGACACGGCGCAGCTCGCTCTGCCGGTGGGAGAGCTGGCTGGTCACCTTCTGGGCCGCGTCGGGGTCGTCCCAGAGGTTCGGGCTGGATGCCTGTTCCTCCAGCTCGGCGACCTGGGCCCGCAGCGCGTCCAGATCCATCACCGTTTCGACCTGCGTCAGCTTGCCGGCGAGGTCTTTCAGGTCAGTTTCAAACTCAGCGCTCACGCCGGTCAACGTTACGCCAAGAGCTGTGGCCGGTTACGGGTAACCGGCCACAGCCTCTTTGTGTGCGTTCAGGACTGAGCGACCGAGTCCAGCAGTTTCAGTGCCGCCTTGGCGTGCGCCTGGCCGAACTCGGCCACCGCCTTCGCGTAGGCGTCCTCTGCTGCCTTGGTCGCGGCCTTCGCCTCGTCCAACTCCTGGCTGTAGGTGGCCCGCGCGGTGTCGATCAGCGTCGCGCGTTGCTTCGCGGTGAGCGAAGCGGCGTGCACGAGGCGCAGGATCAGCGGACTGCGCAGGTGGTCTGGACCGGAGTCGGCGGTGAGCCAGCCCTTGAAGGCCTTCTTGCCGGCCGCGGTGATGACGTACTGCTGACTGGAGCGCGGGCCCTGCTTGCCGAGTCGGACGAGGCCTTCTTTGGACAGCGCGGGCAGCTCCCGGTAGACCTGGCTGCGGGTCACGCTGAAGAAGGCGCCGAATCGCTCATCGGCTCCGGCGACCAGCTGCCCGCCAGTGGCGGGACCGTCGTGGAGCAGACCAAGCAGAGCGGCGGCTGTTGCA
Source organism: Amycolatopsis nigrescens CSC17Ta-90 (assembly GCF_000384315.1). Taxonomy (GTDB): domain Bacteria; phylum Actinomycetota; class Actinomycetes; order Mycobacteriales; family Pseudonocardiaceae; genus Amycolatopsis; species Amycolatopsis nigrescens. The sequence continues at coordinate 2,195,205 of NZ_ARVW01000001.1, forward strand.
TTCAATTCGGACACGCCACCCACGGTCCCACTTTTCTCCGACTGTGTCCACAGTGGTCACCATATCTGTCCACAATGGCTAGTCATACTGCCCGCCAATAACCACGTTCCGTGGCGACAACCCCTCAAACGGCCTAATGACCTGACATAGTCCTTTGTAGACCAACATCAAGTGCCCGTGCACCCGCCCGTGCACCGCAAAACTACCCACAAGCCCCACACCCGCCAGGACCCACTTTCCCCAAAACCCCAGCTAACCCACGCTATACCCACCATCACCCCACCACTGTCCCTTCCCCCCCCCCCCCCCAAAACTGCCCCTCAACCGCAAGACCCCTCTCCCGCCCACCCAAAACGCCCCGCCAACAACCCCACGCACCCACCACCGGGGGGCAAGGGGGCAACGCCCCCCACCCCGGAAAACGCCACACAGCTACTCGCACTGGAGCCATTCGGGGGGTCCAGGGGGGCGGAGCCCTCCCTGGCGGGGGTCTGGGGGTCCGACCCCCAGTGTGAAATGCAAAAGAGGCGCGGCTCGCGTAACTTCCGCGAGCGCACGCCTCCCAGCCTCTGTAGCGGGGACAGGATTTGAACCTGCGACCTCTGGGTTATGAGCCCAGCGAGCTACCGAACTGCTCCACCCCGCGTCGTAGGGATTACTTTACGCGGTCGGTTCCGGTGCCGCACAGTGGGTCCCACTAAGCCCCGAACGTGCGTGCTGACCTGCTTCGATTCCACCATATCGGCGAGGTCATACTTCCGGTATGACAAGCACCGAGCCTGCCTGGGAGCAGCGGATCGCCGACCTGTGGGCGGCCATCGAGCAGTACGACGACGCCGAGTTCGTCGCGAAGGTGGAGGAACTGACCGCCGAGTTGGCCGCCGACCATCCGGTCGCGCTTTTCGAGCTGGCTTCCGCGCTGGACTCCACCGGCCGTGGTGCGGACGCGGCACCCCGGTACCGGCAGGCGCTGGCGAGCGGGCTGACCGGCATCCGCCGTCGCCGCGCGACCATCCAGCTGGCCAGCACTCTGCGCAACCTCGGCCATCCGGAGCAGAGCGTTGAGCTACTTGTCGCCGAGCGCACCACCGGTTCGGACGAGCTCGACGACGCGGTGGACGCCTTTCTCGCGCTGGCGCTCGCCGACACCGGCCGTCCGGGGGACGCGCTGGCCCTCGCCCTCGGCGCGCTGTCGAAGCATCTGCCTCGGTACAACGCGTCGCTGGCGAGGTACGCCGAGGCCGTCAAGGACTGACGGCCCGCTCGTCGCGGCCGCAGATCAGGCAGGCGCCGCGGGTTCGGAAGTAGTAGGCCAGCGTCGCCGCGCCGAGGCCGACCGCCCACAGTGGCCAGAAGGTCATCGGGTTCCGCAGCAGTGCGGCCGGGTCGGTCCAGTCGGAAAGCCGGATCACTACCGAAGAGGCCGAGGCCAGTGCGATGGTGACCAACGTGGCCGCGGTGATCGGGAAGGCGGGCGGCACCCGGTTGCCCGCCAGCCCGAGCACCCACCTCGGCCAGATCTCGCCCCAGCGCCGCACCAGCCCGACGGTGAGCAGGCCGCCGGCCGCGGCGAAGGTGGCCAGGTAGGCGCCGGCCCAGATCAGGCCGTTCTGGTGCAGTTCGCGGAAGAACTCCGGTGAGATGGCCAGCGGGATGTGGAACGCCCATGCCCAGCGGATCACCGCGTAGATGAGCGGCACGAAGGCCGCGGTGTAGGCGGCCCACCGGCCCCAGCGGGCGGCCGCGGCGGGAGTGGTCCAGTTCGCCGGTGCCAGTCCGGTCCGCCCGCAGTTGCCGCAGGCCTGCCGGCCGCGCCGCTGGTACGCGATCGTGGCGCCCACCCAGAACAGCCCGCCTACCAGGCAGATCAGCACGTTGACGGTGGGCCACGGCAGCAGTTTCTGCACCGCTTCGGCGTAGCTGATCGGCGGCCAGCCGAACGGGATGCCGACCAGCACCAGCGGCGTGTAGGCGACGGCGACCAGCACCCGCTGGTCCGAAACCAGCACGGTGAGCAGCAGCGCGACCGCCCCGCCGAGTACCAGCAACACCGGCCTGGCCGGTCCTCGCGCCGGTGCTCTGGCCAGCGTCAGCGCCACCAGCGCGCCGGCGAAACCGAGCGCGGCGAGCACCGGCGCGGTGCCGGCCGCGGTCGCGCCGCCGAGCAGCGATTCTTCCCTGGCGTCGGGCACGTCACCTTCGCCGAACGGGAATCCCGGCACGCCGAGCGTCCACAGCAGACCCAGCAGGCCGTAGCCGAACGACCAGGTCGCGGCGGCGTACCCGGACCACGACGGCCAGCGTCGGAACAGCCTGCGAAAGATCTTGCCCCGCGGTGCGGCGGTTTCCGTGGCCATGACCGAACTCCTTGCGGTGGGAGAAAAAACCGACACCTCAAGGCTGGTCCGGACGGGCGGACGCGGACAGCTGCCGATCGGGACGTTCCGACCGCCATCGGCCGGGGTGACCATGCCGATCGGCACTCCCGGACCGGCCTGGCGCTTCCTAGACTCGGAACATGCGCGGAACTTACTGGTCAACGGCGGGGCAGTTGGTCTGTACCGCCGGGCTCGCCGTGTTCGCCGCGCTCAAGCCGGTCGGCATCCCGCTCGCGGTGGGTACCGCGGCGCTGCTCACCGCCGGGCTGTGGTGGCCGGCCGGGCGCCCCTGGCTGACCGTCGCGGCCGCGGCCTCGTCCGTGCTGGCCACGGTCGCGACGGTCGCGCTGGGTCTGCCGCCGCTGCCCGCTTGGGGACTGCTCGAGGTGCTGGTGCTGTGCCTGCTGGCGATGCTGGTGGCGCGCTGGTCTCCGGCCAGGCCGGCGGTACTGGCCACGGCGCCGCGTTCTGGGCGCTCGGCCCGGCCTTCGCGGCGGCCGTCGGGCTGTACTTCCGGTATCAGCAGAACGCGCGCGACCGCGCGGTGGCCGCGGCCCGCCGTGCCCAGCGCCTCGACCTCGCCCGTGACCTGCACGACTACGTGGCGCACGACCTCAGCGAGATGATCGCGCAGGCGCAGGCCGCGCAACTCGCCGGCGAACCCGACCCAGCCGTGCTGGTCGCGCTGCGCCGGATCGAAACCGCCGGGTTGAAGGCGATGTCCTCGATGGACCGGACGGTGCACATGCTGCACGAGGACTCACCTGATACCGAGGACGAGCCGAAGACGCGGCCGGGATCGAAGATCTCGGCGAGCTCACCGGCCGGTTCGCCGCGACCAGCTCGGCCGAGGTCCGGCTGGTGGTGGAGCCCGGCCTCGCCGAGCGCATCCCGCGCGAGCTGGCGCCGACCGTGCACCGGATCGTGGTGGAGGCGCTGACGAACATCCGGCGGCACGCGTCCGCCGCCGCACGGGTGGAGGTGCTCGTGCGCAGCGGCGGGAACGAGGTGGAGGTGTCGATCATCAACGATCTGAGCGATCTGGCGGCCGTGGAGCCGGCCAGGCTCGGCGGCCTCGGCCTGCCGGGGCTGACCGAGCGGGTGGAGGCACTGGCCGGCACGCTGCGGGCGGGGCCGCACGGCGACGGCTGGCGCGTGCTGGCCACGCTGCCGTTGCCGGAGCCGATGTGACCGGCACCAGGATCCTGCTCGCGGACGATCAGGAGGGCATCCGCAGCGCGTTCGGCGATGGTGCTGGACGCACAGCCGGACATGCGGGTGGTGGCCGAGGCCGCGGACGGCGCCGCCGCGCTGGAGCTGGCCAGGACGGTGCGCCCGGACGTGGTGCTCGCGGACGTCCGGATGCCGAAGATGGACGGCCTGGAGCTCACCCGGCGGCTGGCCGGTCCTGGGGTCGCCGATCCGGTCCGACCTGGACCAGTACGTGCACGACGCGCTTCGCGGCGGGGCCTGCGGCTTCCTGCTCAAGCGGTCCGGGCCTGCTTTGCTGGTGGAGGCGGTCCGCGCGGCGATGGCAGGCGACACTGTGTCATCGCCTCATGCGCCGGCGGGCTGAACCGCGCTCAGTGCCTGGTCATCCAGGTTGCGGTGCCGGTCGCGCGCTGATCAGCCCGCAGATCACCGTGCGGCTGCTGCGCCATCTCACCGATCCCGCGCCGGCCGAGCGCGAACCGGCGGAACCGCTCACCGGCCGGGAGCGCGAGGTCGCCGCGCTGGTCGCCCGCGGCTACGGCAACGCCGACATCGCGGCCGAGCTGTTCATCAGCGCCGGTACGGCCAAGAACCACGTCGCGAGCATCCAGCGGAAGTTAGCTGTGCGTAACCGGGTTGGCATCGCCGGCTGGGCCTGGTCCGCGGGTTTGCTGCGCGACTGACGGAAAACCCGAAGTCAGCCAGCCTGCCCGTGCCCGCGACTGTCCATAAAGGATGATCACGCAAGTTAACCGTGAGCGACCAAACAGAGACTTTTTGTGGACATGGCGGGACCTCTCTGATTACATGTTCGGCGTCGCCGGGCCGCGGATGACCAACGGGACCCGTACGTTTCGAGAGACCTAAGGGAGACAATGGCGACACGGGCTCGTGAACTGCTGAATCGCTCAAGGGTGCTCCTCGACCGCTCCCGCGAAGCGGCCGCGCAAATGCTTGCCACCCCAAGGCAAACAGGGCAAACACCGCCGGCACCACCCCGGATCATCGAAGCTCCCCGGCCGCGGCCGTCGAGCGGCAACGCCGAAGAAGCCCTCGGGGGCATCTGCGCCAGCGTCGCACTGCGCGACCTCAACCTGGTGGACGCGCTGCTCGCGCAACTCGAAGACATGGAAGAGAAGGAAGAGGACCAGGATCGCCTCGGCGAGCTGTACCGCCTCGACCACCTCGCCACCCGGCTGCGGCGCAACGCGGAGAACCTGCGCGTGCTGGCCGGCCGGGACGCGAGCGATTCGGTCTCCGAGACCGCGTCCGTGGTCGACGTGGTCCGCGCGGCGATGTCCTCCATCGACCACTACTCCCGGATCACCATCGGCCGGGTGGTCTCCCTCGGCGTGGTCGGTTTCGCCGCCGAGGACCTGAGCCGGCTGCTCGCCGAACTGCTGGACAACGCGGCCAACCAGTCGCCGCCGGACTCCGCCGTCCGGGTGAGCGCGCACCTCACCGAAGAGGGCAGCGTGCTGCTCCGGATCGAGGACGAGGGAATCGGCCTGCCGGACGGCAGGCTGCAGGTCATCAACGAACGGCTCGCCGCGGATCCGGTGCTGGACAACGACTCCGTGCAGCACATGGGCCTGGCCGTGGTGCGCCGGCTCGCCGACCGGCACGGCATGCGCGCCAAGCTCGACCGCCGCAGCCCGCACGGCACCACCGCCACCGTGCTGCTGCCGGGCAGCCTGGTCTGCGAACTGCCGGAGGCGACCTGGTCCGGCTCGCAGACCGTGGTGCTGCCCCAGGCCGGCGCGCCGCGCAAGGCGACCCCCGCCCCGAAACCCGCCGCCGCCATCCCGCGCCGGTCCGGCACCACGACCAGCTCCGGGCTACCAAGGCGGGCCGGCGGCACGCACGCCCCCGCACCGCCCCGGCCGCGACCGACCACGGCCCCGTCGCCCGCGGCGAACCCAGCGAGCACGGGGACGACGCCGAACGGGCTGCCGAGGCGGGTTTCCCGCAGCATCAAGAACGCGGACACCAGCCCACCGTCACAACCGTCCGTCTTCGACGAGAAGGCCGGGCACGAGCAGTTGATCGCCGATCTCGGCGCGTTCTCCGACGGTGAGCGGGAAGCGCGTGCGCAGCAGGGTGACGGCGGCAGCGAGAAACCAGCCGAGGGAAACCAGCAGTGACCACCGACAGCCCCAGCAAGAGCGACTTCACCTGGCTGCTCAACGACTTCGTGCAGAAGGTGCACGGTGTCACGCACGCCTTGATCATGTCCTCGGACGGCTTCCCGCTGACCGCTTCGGAGGCGGTCGGCGTGGACGACGCGGAGCAGCTCGCGGCCATCTCCAGCGGGCTGCTCAGCCTCGCCGGCAACAGCGCGGCCCTGTTCGGGAAGGGGTCCTGCGAGCAGATCATCATCCGGCTCACGCACGGGTACTTCCTGTTCATGGGCATCGGCACCGGCGCCGGCCTTGCCGTGCTGACCGGGCCGGAATGCGACATGAAGGTGGTCGCCTACGAGATGACCCAGTTCGTGGCGAACGCCGGCCACGTGCTGACCTCCGACGCACGTGCCGACCTGCGGCAGGTGCTCACCGCCCGCCGGCCGGGACCAGGAGGTGCTGACCCTGTCCAGCGATGAGGCCCCAGTCGCCCCGGCGAAGCCCGCGAAGAAGATGCGGAGCAGACGAGTCCGGCCGTACGCCCTGACCGGCGGCCGCACCAGAACCCGGCACCACCTGCTGGTGGAGACGCTGATCTCGGTCCCCCAGTACGACCCTTCGCTCAGCGACGCGCTGATGCCGGAGTCACGCGCGCTCTACGAACGCGCGCGCGTGCAGATCTCCATCGCCGAGCTTTCGGTGGCGCTCGCGCTGCCGCTCGGCGTCATCCGCGTCCTGGTCAGCGATCTGGCGTCGCAGGGCGCGATCTTCATCCACCCCACCGCCTACGCGTACCAGAACGACCACCACGTGCTCGAGAGGATCCTCGATGGACTCAAGCAGCTACCCGTCTGAAACGGGTTTGCTGACCATCTCCGCGAAGATCGTCATCGCCGGTGGGTTCGGGGTCGGCAAGACCACCATGGTCGGCTCGGTGTCCGAAGTACCGCCGCTGAACAACGAAGCGTGGATGACTGAAGCCAGCGAGGGCGTCGACGACCTGCCCCCGAACGGCAAGAAGTCGACCACCACCGTGGCGATGGACTTCGGCCGGATCTCCCTGCATTCGGACCTGCTGCTGTACCTGTTCGGCACGCCGGGCCAGCCGCGGTTCTGGTTCCTCTGGGACGACCTCTCGCGCGGTGCGCTCGGCGCGATCGTGCTGGTGGACACCCGCCGGATCGACGAGTCGTTCGCGGCCATCAACTACTTCGAGAACGACTCCGACCTGCCGTTCATCGTCGCGGTCAACCTGTTCGACGGAGAGCTCCGGCACGAGCTGGACGAGGTGCGCGACGCGCTCGCGCTGAGCCCGGACACACCGCTGATCGCCTGCGACGCCCGCGACCGCGCCTCTTCGGTGGAGGCGCTGCGCGAGCTCGTCACGCACACTCTCGCGCTGGCGAAGGTTTCCACCCCCGGCTGAGACCGTTTCTCCTTGGAGGGGATAGCGAATATGCGCAAGGTTCTGATCGTCGGCGCCGGGCAGTCCGGCTTGCAGCTCGCGTTGAGCCTGCTGGACCACGATTACGACGTCACGGTGATGTCCGCGCGCACCCCGGACGAGATCCGCGCCGGCAAGGTGATGTCCACCCAGTGCATGTTCAACACGGCGCTGCAGCACGAACGGGACCACGAGCTGAACCTGTGGGAGGCCGAGACCGTCCGGGTGGAGGGCCTCGGGTTGTCCGTCGCCGCGCCGGACGGCAGCAGGGCGCTGGACTGGGTGGCCAAGCTGGACGCCTACGCGCAGTCGGTGGACCAGCGGGTGAAGATGGCGGGCTGGCTGGAGCTGTTCGAGGAACGCGGCGGCAAGCTGGTCATCCACGGGGTGACCACCGCCGACCTGAACTCGCTGGCCACGCTGTACGACCTGGTCGTGGTGGCCGCCGGCAAGGGCGAACTGGTGCAGTTGTTCGACCGCGACCCGGAGCTTTCCCCGTACACCAAGCCGCAGCGCGCGCTTTCGGTCGCCTATGTGCACGGGCTGGCGCCGCGGCCGGAGCATCCGGACTACTCGGCGGTGCGGTTCAACATCATCCCTGGCGTCGGCGAGCTGTTCATCATTCCGGGCTACACGCTCACCGGTAACTGCGAGATCCTGTTCTTCGAGGGCATTCCCGGCGGTCCGCTGGACTGCTTCTCGGACCGGCCGTCCGCGCAGGATCATCTGGACCGGATGCTGGGGCTGATCAAGCAGTACCTGCCATGGGAGTACGCGCGCTGCGGTGAGGTGGAGCTGACCGACGACCGGGCCACCCTGGCCGGCGGTTACACCCCGGTGGTGCGCCGCCCGGCCGGCGAGCTGCCCTCCGGCGGCAACGTGCTCGGCATGGCCGATGTGGTGGTGGCGAACGACCCGATCACCGGGCAGGGCTCGAACAACGCCAGCAAGTGCGCCGCGTCCTACCTGGAGTCCATTCTGGCCCGCGGTGACCAGCCGTTCGACCGTGCCTGGATGCAGGCGGCCTTCGACGACTACTGGACCTACGCGCAGCACGTGACGACCTGGACCAACGCGATGCTCCAGCCGCCGCCCCCGCACGTCCTGGAGATCCTCGGCGCGGCCGGCCAGAAGCCCGCTGTCGCGCGGCGTTTCGCCAACGGCTTCGAAGACCCTTCGGACTTCCAGCACTGGTTCCTCGATCCGGAAAAGGCGGCGACTTACCTGGCCACCGTCTGACGTCGTGAGTGAAAAGTGTTGCCCCGGCAACACTTTTCACTCACGACCGCTGACCTGGGGTTTCGGGGTCGATCCAGGCCAGTAGCAGGTCGTTCTCGTGGCCGTACCTGGCGACGATCGTTTCCGCCGTGCTCCCCTGGCAGTAGACGGTCTTGCTGTGCGGTGTCGGAGGTAGGTAGGCGAGCGCCTCGTCGCGCCATTGCAGACCCCAGCCGACGATCTCCAGATCCCAGACGTCGCCGTCCTGGTCGCGGTGCACGCCGATCAACGAGAACCGGCGTGGCGCGTGCTCGGAATGCAGCAGCCGGATAGCCAGCTTCATATCCGCTTCAGTGAACGAAAGCCCTTCGCACGCCGTACGCCATAGCTTCGCTTCATTGCCTCTCTCCATTTTGCGCCCCTCGCAATTTCCGCGGTGTATTCCTCATTTGCCAATTGAGGCGGTAGAGAGTACACAGATAATCACTCAGCGCAAGGACGCTATCAAGGAGCAGGGGATGACCAGTTCGAAACAGGCCACCGTGAGCGGCCGCGGCCTCGGCGGAGAATTGCGGCTACTGCGACAGGACAGGGGGAAGACCGGCGTCGAGGTGGCGACCGTCCTCGGCTGGCAGCCGTCGAAACTTTCCCGCATCGAGACCGGCCAGCAGGGCATCAGCGTAGCGGACACCGCTTCGATTCTGGTGATCTACAGCGTGATCGGCCAGGAGCGCGACCGCCTGCTCAAGATGGCCGAACGCTCCGGCCAGGAAGGCTGGTGGGACTCCCACACCAGCCTCTCCAAGGAGAGCAAAACCCTCATCCAACTGGAGTCCGACGCCACCGCCATCTTCACGTTCCACCCCCTCCTGGTCCCCGGACTCCTCCAAACCCCGGACTACATCCGCGCGGTGATGGAAGCCTGCCGCATAAGCAAACAGGACATCGATGCCCGGGTGGCGGCTCGCATGGGCCGGCAGATGATTCTGTCGAGGCACAACCCGCCGGGTTTCGAAGTCATCGTGGATGAGATGGTTCTACGCCGCGTACTCGGCGATCCCAAGATCATGGTCCGCCAACTCCGCCACCTCATCGAGTCCACCGAACGGGCTAATTTCAGCCTGCGAGTATTGCCCCTGTCGCTAGGCGGCCACCCCGGCCTGGACGGCTCTTTCCATTTTCTGGACTTCGAGAAGGCCAAACCGGTGGTGTATCTCGATCACAAGATTTCCGGGCTCTTCCTGGAGGAGTCTTCTGAAGTGGCGTTCTACCGCGGTGAGATGGATAAACTGAGGCAGGTGGCTCTGAACAGCTCGGAGTCCATCGACCTCGTTGCGAGCGTCGCACAGGAGCACGACCAGGAGTAGGGAGCTTTGAGATGGCGCTGACCGGAGCAGACCTTCCCAACGCCATCTGGCACAAGTCCAGCTACAGCGGCTCCAACGCGGAGTGCGTCGAGGTCTCCCACGCCCCCGACCTGGTCGCCGTCCGCGACTCCAAGCACCCCGCTGGCGGCGTCCTCCCCCTCACCCCCACCACCTTCGCCGCTTTCCTGAACACCCTCCGCTGACCGCGGTCACTCGCTCCGAGCGGCCCCGCCCGCTTGGTTCGCGCGGTACCCGTGCTTCTCAGCCGAGGATTCAAGGCGGTCCAGTGCCGTAATCGGGAACTGCCACCCCCACTGCGGCATATAGCCAGAGGAGTCGGTATCACGACGGCGGGCCTCACGGAACTCGCGGGTGAACACCCGGACGAGCTCCGCCGTGGGGACGGCAAGTCCGGCGATCATGTCTCCACGACGAGGCAACCACGTCTTCTCGGTGCCGAGCCAGCCCGCATCCTGGTAGCTGCTCACAACCACACCGCTCATCCCGGTGGCAGATTGCGCGAAGTCGATGAAGTGCCCTCCGGGCTCTGCGGGAAACGAGGTCGAACACAGTCGAGCACCATTTGAAATAGCTTCAACCGCTTCGACAAGCTCCCGCAGGGAGTTCACAAGATTGGTGGCTCTGAAGTCAGCAGATCCCGTCTCGTGGCGCAAACCAAAGTCAAACCAACCATACCTGAACGTGAGTTCAACGGAAAACGACTCGTTCACCTCCCTCTGATTCTTGACAAAGAGGTGGGTCGCAAGAAGTCACCCATTGCGACCCACCTCGACGGGTTCGTCAGCCGATACCCACGGCACATCCCGCCCAGTTGTTACTTACCGGGCTGCCAGGGTTGGAGGTGTATGCGGTCAGCATGTCGTGAGTGCTGTTGTCAGTGAGCACAAATCCCGTAGTACCCGAGCCCGCGTTGGCGTAAGTGAAAAGCGTTGAGTTGGGCACCTTCCCCGGCTCCGTTGTACCGAACGTCAACGTCCCGGCCGTGCACTTGAGAAAGTTCCCGGAGTCGGTCCGGACTGGGTGGCCATCTTCGATGTGCAATAGACCCTTGGTCGGGTCACCACACAACAGTCGATAGTCGGTGGCCCCAATTGATACGGTTTGGACCACATCGTACGGGCCGGCAGCCCCGTTGAAGCAACTCTCCAGCGGAACTTCCTGTACTAAACCAGGCTCACCGGCACTAGCCGGAGCGGCTCCAATGAATGCGCTGAGCAAGAACCCAGAAAACAGTGCTACCAGCGGCCTCGCCACTTTGAACAAAATTTCTCCCCTGTAGCAGATGGACTGACACTCATCAGTAGACAGCGGGTTCCCGGCCGGAGACACACTCAATTCACGAGATAAACTCACCCTCGAACATTCGACGAGCGCGACGACCAAACCCCACAATAAGAGACCCACCCTCTGCCTGCCAGGCTAGTTTCGACCTCCGATAGTAGATACCCCCAAATGAGTGAAGGCAGTAAATAACCAACCCCACTCGCAGCCACTAGCCACACAGCTACCCGCCACTCAGCCATTCGGGGGGTCCAGGGGGGCGGAGCCCTCCCTGGCGGGGGTCTGGGGGTCCGACCCCCAGTGAAATGCGAAAGAGGCGCGGCTCGCGAATTCCGCGAGCACACGCCTCCCAGCCTCTGTAGCGGGGACAGGATTTGAACCTGCGACCTCTGGGTTATGAGCCCAGCGAGCTACCGAACTGCTCCACCCCGCGTTGTGTGATACCCACCTTACGCCCCGCTGGCTGCGGGGTGCAAAGCAGGTGTCACTTGGGTAACCAGCGTCACCTGCCGGGGGTGTTACCCCGTGCCGCCGGCGCCCTTTGCCTCGTCATAGCGCTTCGAAGCGGCGTCGAGTTCGGCAAGCGCCGCACCCTGCTCGGTGAAGTTCCCACTTTGCTGAGCCGCCCTGAGCTTGCCGAGCGCCGTCTGGATGTCGGCCACGGCCTGGTCCAGTGCCGCGTTGCCCTGGCCCGGCTGCGGGAGCGGCACGCCCTGCGACTGGGTCGGCGGCGTGGTGGTGGGATCGGTCGGCGGTGTGGACGGCTGTTCCGGCGGGGTCGTCGCCCCGGCCGCGCCTTCACCGAAGACCTTCGCGAGCGCCTTGTCGAGGTTGGTGTCGAAACCAATCCTCGGCCCATACGCCACCAGTACCCGCGCCAGCTGGGGGTAGCTGTTCTGGTTTCGCTGACGGATATAGATCGGTTCCACGTAGAGGAACCCGTTCCCCACCGGCAGGGTGAGCAGGTTTCCGTTGATGATGTCAACGCTCTGGTTGCCGAGCAGTGTCCGCTGCTGGGCGAACCCCTGGTCACTCTGGAATCTGTTCTGCACCTGGACCGGACCGTCGGTCTGGTTGCTGCCGTCGTTGGGTAGCCGGAGCACTCGTATCTTGCCGTAGTCCTGCGGATCGGAAGACACCGAAACCCAGGCCGCCAGATACTGCCGTTGCAAGGCGGTCAGCGAGCTGGTGAGCTGGAAACGCTGTTGGTTGTTCTCGCCGGGGACCCCTGCCAGCACGTAGTACGCGGGCTGTTTCGGCCCGTTGCCGTTCACGTCCAGGCCGCCCTCCTGGGTCGGGTCCTGCGGCACGTTCCAGAAGGTCTGGGTGCTGAAGAACTCACCCGGATCCTTCACGTGGTACTTCGACAGCAGCTCGCGCTGAACCTTGAACATGTCCTCCGGATACCGGAAGTGCGCCCGCAGATCCGGCGAGATCTCCGACTGCGGCTTGACGGTGCCGGGGAACACCTTCTCCCACGCCTTGAGCACCGGATCCTTGTCGTCCACCTGGTACAGCGTCACGGTGCCGTTGAACGCGTCCACGGTGGCTTTGACCGAGTTGCGGATGTAGTTGATGGAGTTGTTCGCCTGCCTGGCCACGCCGGAGAGCGAGTCCTGGGTGGCCTGGCCGAACCCGGTCTTCTGCGCATACGGGAAGTTGTCGATCGTGGTGTAACCGTCGACGATCCACTGGATCTTGCCGTCCACCACCGCCGGGTACGGGTCGCCGTCCACCTTCAACCAGGGCGCGACCTTGCCGACCCGCTCCCGCGGGTCCCGGTTGTACATGATCTTGGAGCCTTCGCTGATGGCGTCCGAGAAGAGGATGTTGCGCTCGCCGTTCTCGGCGGCGAACACCAGGCGGTTGAACCAGTTGTCGATCGGCACCCCGCCGCTGCCCTTGTACAGATAGCTGCGGTCCGCCGCGGTGTCGTACTCCCCCGGCGCCTTGCCCTGCTCGCCGCCGACGATCGCGTAGTCGGTGGCCAGCTCCCCGTAATAGATCCGGGGCTCGTCGACCTTGATGCCACCGGCGGTCGGGTTCTGCGTGTCACTGGTGGTGGTGACCGGGTAGCCGCCGTCGCTGTTGGCACCCTCCACCGCGCGGTCGATCTTGTTGGCCGGCGCGGCGACGAACCCGTTCCCGTGCGTGTAGACCAGGTGCCGGTTGATCCAGGTCTTCTGGTTGTCGAACAGGCCCTCGGTCCTGATCTCCTTGGCCGCCACGATGTAGTCCTGCGTATCGCCGTCCACCGTGTAACGGTCCACGTCGAGCTTCTCCGGGAACCCGTAGAAGTTCTCCCGGCCGACACGCTGGGTGAAGGTCGGGGTAAGCACGTTCGGGTCGAGCAACCGGATGTTCGGGACGGTGCTCTGATCGGCCTTGATGGTCGCGGCCGTCGCCTCGGGTTTTCCGCTGTAGTCCTCGTAGCTCACGTCGGTCAGCCCGTATGCCTGCCTGGTGGCATCCATATTGCGCTGGATCGACTGGGCTTCCTTCTCGTTCGCGTTCGGCTTCACCGAGAACTGCTCGAGCACCGCCGGCCATGCCGCGCCGACCAGGATGCCGGACAGGATCAGCAGCACCAGTGCGATCGCCGGCAACTGCACGTTGCGCAGGAAGGCACCGGCGAAGAACGCGATCGCCACGAAAATCGAGATGCACAGCAGGATCCACTTCGCCGGCAGCACCGCGTTCAAGTCGGTGTAGCTGGCACCGGTGAACAGCGAGTTCCGCCCGGAGAACAACAGGTTGTACCGGTCCAGGAAGTATTCGACCGCCTTGAACAGCACGAACAGCCCGATGGTGACCAGCAGCTGCACCCTCGCCGGGCCGGCCAGCTGCCCGCCCTTGCCGGCCAGCCGGATGCCGCCGAACAGGTAGTGCGCGATCAGCGCGCCGATGAACCCGACCACCAGCGAGATGAACACCCAGCCGAGCAGCCAGTTGTAGAACGGCAGATCGAAGGCGTAGAAGCCGATGTCGTGACCGAACTCGGCGTCGGTCTGGTTGAAGTCGGTGCCGTTGAGGAAGAGCTGCACGCGCTGCCAGTCGGCCTGCCCGCTCGCCCCCGCGATCAGCCCGGCGATCACCGGGATGCCGATGCCGAACAGCCTGATCCGGCCGACCACCGTCGAGCGGTACCTGGCCAGCGGATCGTCCGCGCCGGAGATCGGCACGAACACCGGTCTGGTGCGGTACGCGATCAGCAGGCTCAGCGCCAGCACGCCACCCACCAGGATGCCGACCGCGAAGAACAACACGATCCTGGTCAGCAGCTGGGTGGTGAACACGCTGCGCGCACCCACCTCACCGAACCACAACCAGTCCACGTAAGTATCCAGCAGCCGGGCACCGAGCAGCAGCACCAGCACGATAACGGCGGCGATGATCAGCAGAATCCGGCTGCGCCGGGACAGCTTCGGTAGGCTGACAGGGGGCCGAGTGGCCACTGCGCACGCTCCTGTTGTCGTGATTTTGTTGCCGGGACGACGGGACTGCCCGTTGCCCCTGGTTACCTAACTCTACGGACGGTGCTTCGAGTTCCCGGAACCACCCAAACCGGACGCAATTCCGGCGCTGGTGCGGGCGCCTTCCGACTCGCCTGCCACGATGTCGCCATGGCAGAGAGCGAGAACCAGCCGGCGGACGCGAACGTGGCGGCGATCGCCCGCGAGGTCGAGGAGTTCGTGGCGAGCGGTGGCTGGGACCAGCCGCCGCAGTTGTTCGCCCTAGTACCGACCGAAGCACTGCTTCGCGAACAACCCGAACTGGCCGAGCAGCTCGACCCGGACAGCCACCTCACCCCGGTCGCCCAGGAACAGCTGCCCGATGGTGACCTGGCCGAGTCGCTGGCCAGGATCGCCTGGCCGGACGCGGTAGTCGGCTGTGCGCTGGCCCAGGAGATCATCGTGCTGCCGCCGGACGCCGAGGCCGAACTGCCCGGCGAAGACACCGACGCCGAACGGCTGCGCCAAGCCGCCGCGGACCATCCCCGGCGCACCGAGGCGCGACTGGTGGCCGCGGTGGTGCGCGCCGGAACCGGTGCGTGCGTGATGCGGCTGCGCGGAGTCAGCCGCCCGGACGACGACGAAAGCGGCACGGAACCGATCGACGAGATCATCGAGCACCCAGAACTCGCCCCGAACCTGCTGGACGCGCTCCGAGCCACCTTCGCTCCCTAGTACTTCTCAGTTGATCAGCAGGACGGCGCCGGCCGCCCCGTCCGCAGGTCGTCGAGCGCGGTCAGCGCGCTGTCCAGGGTCGTCACCTTGACCAGTTTCAGCCCGTCCGGCACCGCCGCGGCCGCCTCGGCGCAGTTGGCCGCCGGGGTGAGGAAGACCGTGGCGCCGGCCTCGCGCGCACCCACCACCTTGAACGAGATGCCGCCGATCGGGCCGACCTCGCCCTTCTCGGTGATCTCGCCGGTGCCCGCGACGTGCTCGCCCGCCACCATTTCACCGGGGGTCAGCCGGTCCACGATGGCCAGCGCGAACATCAGCCCGGCGGACGGCCCGCCCACGTCCTGCAGCTGGATCTTGACGTCGAACGGCACGTCCGCCCGGTCGATCGGCGCGAGGCCGATGAAGCCCTCCGGCCGGTCCGGGTTCTGCGCCAGTGTCAGCGACTCGGTGCGCTCCGGCTGGCCTTCGTGCTGGAAGCTGACCGAGATCGTCTCGCCGGGCAGGGTGCCGGCCAGCGCGGCGCGGACGTCCTCCTCGTTCACGATCCGCTTGCCGTTCACCATCAGCAGCCGGTCGCCGGCGGAGAGCACGTGGTCGGCGGGGCTGCCGGGAACGAGGTTGTTCGCCAGCACCTTCGTCGGGAAGCCGAGGTGTCGCAGCGCGGCGACCTCGGCGTTGCTCTGCGAGTCTTCGAACTGCTTGACGTTCTCCCGCTTGACCTGCTCGTCGCTCTCGCCGGGCTTGAAGTACTCCTCGCGCGGTGCCAGCGCATACCGGCCGCTCACCCACAGCCCGAGCGCACCGAACAGCGTCATCTCGTCGTTGATCGAAACGGTGGTCATGCGGAGCTCGCCCGAGGTGGGATAGGTCTGCTGCCCGTCGATCTGGATCACCGGCTGACCGGAGGCTTCGCCGAGCGTGTCGTAGGTCGGGCCTGGGCCGATCGCGACGTAAGGCACCCGGACCAGCGCGCCGACCAGCCCGAACACCAGCACCAGCGCGCCGCTGAGCAGTACCGTCCAGCCGCGTCGGGTCAGGCGCGTGCGCTCGTCTTTCTCTGGTGGCGGAATATGGTGGGACCAGTCCGGCTGCACTGTGCTCGCCTGCCCGGCACCTGGGGCTGCGGCTTCGTCGCGGGGCTCACTCACCCGAGACAGCGTACGGTGGGGGGCGTAGGTTCTCGGTGGAGGCCATGAGTGTCATGCACGATTCAGTCGACGGGGGCCGCCCGGAGGGTGGCTCGCGGCGGCTGAATGCAGGTGACACGAGGGCGACAGGTGCACCAGAGACGGTGCATGGCACTCATTTGCACGAAACACCTAGCCTCGCGAGGTCAACCCCATTTCGTGGCAGTGGCCGCGTACGGTGGTGCTTATGAGCGATCTCCCGTTCGGCTTCGGACCGTCCGATCCCGACAAGCGTCCTGACAACGAGCCGTCGTCAGGCGGCGGTCAGCAGCCCGGCACGGGCCCAGAAGCCTTCAACCAGCTGGGACAGATGCTGAGCCAGCTCGGTCAGATGCTGAGCCAGGCGGGCAGTTCCTCCGGGCCGGTCAACTACGACCTGGCCAAGCAGATCGCACTGCAGAAGCTTTCCGGCAGCGGGGACGCCAAGATCGGCTTCGCCTCCACCGGCACTTCCGGCGACTCGGCGACGGCCGTGCGCGACGCCGCGCACCTGGCCGAGCTGTGGCTGGACGCGGCGACGATCCTGCCCGCCGGCGCCAACACCACCAAAGCCTGGTCCGCCCGCGAATGGGTGGAGCAGACCCTGCCGACCTGGCAGCGGCTGTGCGACCCGGTGGCGCAGCAGGTTTCCGGCGCCTGGGTGGAGGCGCTGCCCGCCGAGGCCAAGCAGGCCGCCGGCCCGCTGCTGTCCATGGTCGGCCAGATGGGCGGCATGGCCTTCGGCTCCCAGCTCGGCAACGCGCTGGCGCAGCTCGCGTCCGAGGTGCTCACCTCCACCGAGGTCGGCCTGCCGCTCGGCCCCACGTCGACGTCGGCTCTGCTGCCCGCGAACATCGAGAAGTTCACCGAAGGCCTGGAGCTGCCCGGCAGCGAGGTGCTGGTGTTCCTCGCCGCACGCGAAGCGGCACACCAGCGGCTGTTCACCCACGTGTCCTGGCTGCGGCAGCGGCTGCTGGCCACGGTCGAGGAGTTCGCGCACGGCATCACGGTGGACACCTCCGCCCTGGAGCAGCTCGCCGGTCAGATGGACCCGAGCAATCCGGCGAGCATCGAAGAGGCCATGTCCTCCGGGCTGCTCGAACCGCAGACCACACCAGAGCAGCAGGCCGCGCTGAACCGGCTGGAGACCCTGCTCGCACTGGTCGAAGGCTGGGTGGACGTGGTGGTCGGCGAGGCAGTCGGTGACCGGCTGCCCGGTGCCGGGGCGCTGCGCGAGACGCTGCGCCGCCGACGGGCCACCGGCGGGCCGGCCGAGCAGACCTTCGCCACCCTGGTCGGCCTGGAGCTGCGGCCCCGCCGGATGCGGGCCGCCGCCGCGCTGTGGAAGCTGGTCGGTGACCAGCACGGCGCCGAGAAGCGTGACGGCCTCTGGTCGCACCCGGACCTGATGCCGACCGCCGACGACCTGGACGACCCGATGGCCTTCGCCGAGCGGCTGGGCTCCGAGGGCGGCGACGGTGGCAGCCTTGACGGCCTGGACCCGATGGCCGAGCTGGAACGCACCCAGCGCGCCGAGGACGAGGCGAAGAAGGCCGACAAGCCGGACGAAGACGGGGACGACAAGCAGGCCTGAGCCAAGGCTCAGTCCAGCTTGTCCGCCTCCGCGATGCCCCAGCCCGCCGCCGCGGACAGCCCTTCCAGGTATCCGATGGCACGCTCGGTCTTCGGGTAGCGCCCGACCAGTGCCCAGAACGCCGCGTTGTGCCCGGCTACTTGCAGGTGTGCCAGCTCGTGCACCAGCACGTAGTCCAGCACCCAGGACGGCACGTCCCGGAGTCGTTCGCTCACCCGGATGGTCCGGTCCGCTGGTGTGCACGAGGCCCATCGGGTGCGCATCGGCGGCACCCAGCGCACGCTGCTCGGGCCTGCCGCGCCACCGAGGTGCCGCGCGGAGAGCTCCGCGCACCTGGCTTCCAGTGCCTTGTCGGACGCCCGTGCCGGCGACGCTCGCCTGCTCTCCGTGCGCTGGAGCTTGCGCTCCATTTCGGCGACCCAGTGCGCTTCCTCGGCCCGGCTCATCTTGGCCGGGATGAGCACCACCAGGGTGTCGCCTTCCCGATATGCGGTCACCGTGCGGCGGCGCCGGGCGCTACGCCGTACTTCGACCTTTTGCTGTGGGGTATGGGGGATTTCTGGTTGCTGGGTCGTCTTGTTCCGGCTCCTCAACGAGGGCACCCGTGCTTCGGCCACGCATCCAAGGTAAGGCCACCGACCGACAACTCCGATGGCTGGAACGTCACATCCTTCAGTTGTCCACAATTAAGTCAGCCTGTGGACAACTCTGGCTCGCGGCGGTGGGTTGGCGCGCGGGTTGGGTCACGCTGGTGGTCATGAGCGGACAACTGACCAGATATCGGCCGTTGCATCTTCCGCAACGGCCCAAACTGCGGCCTGGGCTGCAGGTATACGAGCGCGGCGGTGGCGAGCTCCAGATCGGGCTCGATCCGAGGCATGCGGTGGTGGCCAGCGGGCTCACCCCCGACCTGGTGCGGGTACTACGCGAGCTCGACGGAAGCAAGCGGATCGAAGCCTTGCTCGCGCTCGCTGAAAGCGAACACGTCGAGCGGCTGCGCGGGGTGCTCGCCGGCCTGACCGAGCTCGGCCTGCTCGAAGAAGCCGCGCCGCCCGCCGAGGACCGGCGACCGGCCGCGGAAGCCGCCCTGTGGTCGCTCCGGGCCCGTCTGCGCCACCGCGAGACTGCCCACCGGCGCGCGCACAGCGCGATCGTGGTGCAGGGCAACGGCAGGCTCACGGTCGCGGTGGCCACCCTGCTGGCCGCGGCCGGGGTGGGCCGGGTACACGTGGACACCAGCGGCCAGGTCGCCGAGGCCGATCTCGGCAGCGGCTACGCGGACTCCGATCTCGGCAGCGCCCGGCGAGCCGCCGCGGCGGCCGCGGTCCGCCGGGCGAACCCGGCCACCAGGACCGCTCGCCCGACCGGACGCCGCCGCCCCGACCTGGTACTGCTCGCGGACGCGGTGGTGCCCGCACCCGAGGTGGTCGACCTGCTGTTCCAGGACGGGGTGCCGCATCTCCCGGTCCGCATCCGGGAAGGGCTCGGCATCGTCGGGCCGCTGGTGCTGCCCGGCCGCACCAGTTGCCTGCGCTGTGCGGACCTGCACCGGACCGGTTTCGACTCGAGCTGGCCCAAGGTCGCCGGCCAACTCGCCGGGCGGACCCAGCGGGCCGACCTCGGCAGCGTGCACGCGACCGCCGCGATGGCGGCCGGACAGGCCCTGCGGGTGCTCAGCCCGAGCGATCTTCCGCCGCCGGTGTGGAACGCGACGGTCGAGATCGACACCTTCGAGGGCACCGTCGAACACCGCGCCTGGGTCCCGCACCCGGCGTGTGACTGCGGGGCGCTCCCCGAACCCGATCGGTGAAACGGTCGCGTACCGGCCGCTACCTCGGTGACAGTGCTTCTGGCGGCGACTGCCACGCCAGACCCGTGACCTGCGGCTGGGGACCTGAGCGTAGCCCAGTACGTCGAAACGCGTAGCCGTTAGGACGTCCTGGAACGGCTGCGCGAGCCATCATCGGCAAGGCAGAATCAGGTAGTGACCCACTCCAGCGACTGGACCGACGACCGGACCGACACCGCGATTCCCCGCCGGACCGCAGCGCGGACGGCCAAACTGGCCAGCCTGCCATTGGGCATAGCGGGCCGGGCCGTCGGCGGCTGGGGCAAGCGGCTGACCGGGCAGAGCGCCAAGGACGTCAACGCGACGCTGTCCGCCAAGGCCGCGGAGCAGCTGTTCGAGGTGCTCGGCACGCTCAAGGGCGGCGCGATGAAGTTCGGCCAGGCGCTGAGCGTGTTCGAGGCCGCGGTACCGGACGAAATGGCCGAGCCGTACCGCGAGGCCCTGACCAAGCTGCAGGCCGCCGCACCGCCGATGCCCGTCCGGCAGACCCACCGGGTGCTGGCCGAGCAGCTCGGGCGTTCCTGGCGGCAGCGGTTCGCCGAGTTCAGCGATCAGCCCTCCGCCGCGGCCAGCATCGGCCAGGTGCATCGCGCGGTGTGGCACGACGGCCGCGAGGTCGCGGTCAAGGTGCAGTACCCGGGCGCCGACGAGGCCCTGCGCAGCGACCTGCGGCAGCTCCAGCGGTTCAGCAGGCTGTTCCAGGCGCTGGTGCCGGGCACCGAGGTCAAGCCGCTGCTCGCCGAGCTCGCCAACCGGATGAACGAGGAGCTGGACTACCGCGCCGAGGCCGAGAACCAGCGCGCCTTCGCCAAGGCCTTCGCCGGCGACGAGCAGGTGCTCGTGCCGAGGGTGGTGGCGAGCGCGCCAAGGGTGGTGATCACCGAGTGGATCAGCGGTACCCCGCTCGCCGACATCATCAGGGACGGTGACACCGCCACCCGTGACGAGGCCGGCAGGTTGCTGGCCGAGTTCCACTACTCCTCACCGGTCCGCGCCCGGATGCTGCATTCGGACCCGCACCCCGGCAACTTCATGCTGACCGATGACGGGAAGCTGGGCGTTGTCGACTTCGGCGCGGTCGCCAATCTGCCCAACGGCATCCCGCGCCATCTCGGCGAAATGACCAGGCTGGCTCTGGACGGCCGTTCCGACGAGCTGATCAAGCTGCTGCGCGAAGTCGGTTTCATCAGGGCGGAAACCGAGCTGAGCGCGGACCACGTGCTCGCCTATCTCGAGCCGTTCACCGAGCCGCTGCTGACCGAGCGCTTCCACTTCACCCGGCGCTGGATGCAGGAGCAGGCCGGCCGGGTCGGCGACATCCGCAGTCAGGACTTCCGCACCGGGCGCTCGCTCAACCTGCCGCCGGAGTATCTGCTGATCCACCGCGTGACAGCGGGCACGACCGGCATCCTCTGCCAGCTGGACGCGGAAATCCCGGCCAGGAAGATCGTGGAACGTTGGCAGCCCGGGTTCACCGACTGAGGCGGCCACCTTGGCTGCATCACTCCAAAAACACCCGCCGAAGGAGCCGCACGCGCCGCGACACGCTTTTCGTCGCGGCGCCGATCCAACACCGACTGAGGCTGAGTTATCCACAACTCGGTCGCTGACGGAAGAAAAAGCCCGTTCACGACCCCGAGTTGTCCACAGTTGAGCAAACCGGGTTCCGCCAGGACCACCAGGCCAGCACGCTCGAAGCATGACCCGAACCACGCTCGCCGACCCGGCGGCGCTCAGCGAAGCCGCGAAAGACGGCGTCCTCACCCGGGGCCGGCTGCTCAGGGCCGGGATGTCGGAGACCACCATCGCGGCCCGGTGCCAGCCGGGCGGCCCATGGCGACGGCTGCTGCCGGGCGTGATCCTGCTCGACTCCAGCGAGCCGACCCGGCGGCAGCAGCTGTGCGCCGCGGTGGCCAAAACCGGTGGGGGCACGGTGATCACCGGCGCGGACGCGCTGCGGGCACTCGGCGTGAACCTGCCGGTCACCCGCGCGGTCCAGGTACTGGTGCCGGCCGGCAACCGGATGGCTTCCCGCGGCTTCATGAACCTGGAGCGGACCAGCCGGATGCCCGAGCCGGTGTACGTGGACGATCTGCCTTTCGCGCCGCCCGAACGAGCGGCCATCGACGCGGCCAGGCAGGAAAGCCACCCGGACCGGCTGCGGCGGCTGCTGTCGCTGCCGGTCTACTACGGGCTGTGCACGGCAGGCCAGCTCCGGGCCGAGCTCGACACCGGTAACCAGCGCGGCTCGGCCGCCGCCCGCGGCATGCTGCGGGCCCTCGGTTCCATGGGCGATACGTTCGTGCACGGCCTCGCGCGTGCGCTGCTCAGGCGCGCGCCGCTGCCGCCGCCCAGCTGGAACGTGCGGATCTGCGACCGGAACGGCAAACCGATCGGCCATGCGGACGCGTGGTGGGACGAAATCGCCTTCGGCTGGCAGTTCGGCGGCCGTGGCCCGATCGAGGCCGCGATGGGCCCGCTCGCACTGACCGCCGCCGGTGTGATGCTGGTACGCACCCCGCCGGAGCGGCTGCGAAACGACGGCGACACCGTGGTCAAGGAGCTCGTCAGCGCGTTCCGCACCGCGACCGGCCGCACGCGGCCGTCGATCCAGGCCGTGGGGCTGGAGGCCGCGGCATGAGGTTCACCAGTACTCGGCGGGCAGTTTCGCCTCGATGTCCCGCACATGCTGCCGGGCACAGTCCGGGCAGAGCCAGCGAAGTCCACCGTCGTCCCGGTCCGCGGCCCAGGCCAGTGCGCGCGCGGGATCTTCACCCGCAGTCCTGGCGGTGCCGCATCGGGCGCACGCCACACCCACCGGCGCCGTCACGACGATCGTCCATAGTGGACCGTTCGGGTGCCGAGCAGGAACACGTCCTCCCTGGCGCCCACGTACTCGGCGGCCTCGGGGTCCAGCAAGGTCCGCACCGCGGCCAGGTCCTCCGCGCCGAGCCGTTCCTCCAGGACCTCGGCCAGCCAGCCGAGATGCCCGGCCACGTACTCGCGCACCGCCGGCGACGCGGGCGCGGGATGCTCCACCAGGTAGCTGAACGAGCCGACACCGGTCAGCCCCGCGTCGGTCAGCGCGATGTTCCAGCCGTTGGGCAGCCGGACGGACCCCGGCATGGTCTCCCGAAGTTCGCGGAACCACTCGTCCCTGGCGGCGAGCAACCGTCCTTCGAGCCCGAGCCCGCCGGGCCCGACATCTTGCGGGAGGCAACGGGTGTCCAGCCCGCCCTCGGCGAGCGCGAGCAGGCCACCCGTGGCGAGGGCACCGGCCAGCAGCCCGACCCCGGCCTGCTGGTCCGGCAGGTGGTGCACCACGTGCGAGGCCCAGATCAGGTCCGCCGGCGGCACTTCCGCCGGCAGCCCGGCGGCGACATCGGCTTCCACGGTCTGGATCCGCACCCCGTCGGCGGCCTGCGCGGCAACGCTCTTCGCTTCGGCGAGCAGTTCGGGCGTGGCGTCCACCAGCACGAGCCGAGCACCCGTGTCCAGGGTGGCGGCCAGTGCCGCGCTCATCCCGCCGGCACCGCATCCGACGTCCACCACCGTGGCGCCGGCAGGCAGGTCGGCGGTCAGGCGGGCGGCCACTCCGGCCAGTGCACCCGCTTCGAGCGCACCAGCCCGGCGCATCGCGGGAAGCCGCGCGGCCCAGTCCACGTCATCGTGTGTATGTCCGGCCACACGGACCATTTAACACGAGAAGACGACAACGCCGGGTGTGGACGATGCCCCCGAGCACCGTCCACACCCGACAGTCGCTTACCGCTGGTGTCGTTGCGCTTGTCGCGCCGCCCACTTGGCCACCCGACTCCAGCCGCGAGCCGCACGGGCGTGGCCCCGTGCGTGCTGCGCGCGCATGTCCTCTTCCAAGTCCCGTATTCGGGCTCTAGCGAGTTCTTCATAAATCAACATTTCGGTGATCTCCGTTGTCTTGAAAGGAGTTACGCTCGGTTTGCCGAGCGTGACATTCTGCTTGCGAGTGATGACCGGCGCAGGGATCATGCGGCAGCGCTCCGCTGCTCGCCGGCGACCGCGCGCTGGGCGGGCCGCTCCACGTTCCGGTCTGCGACAGGCGACTCGACGACGGCGTTCTTCCTCGGCCGACCCCTGGGCCGCTTCCTCGCGACCACGGCGCCGCGCTCGAAGATCTCGCCACCCCAGACACCCCACGGCTCACGCCTGGCGAGTGCGCCCGCCAGGCAAGCGGCCCGGACCGGGCAGGCCGCGCAAAGTCCCTTTGCGCGCTCCAGCTCAGCGGGTGCTTCGGCGAACCACAGGTCGGCGTCGCCGGACCGGCAGGGCAGCTCGAACTCCGGCGAGACGACGGCGTCGAGCAGTTCGCCGACCCCGTTCTCTGCGGGTTCGTCGGGTAACGCCCTCTCTGACGCGAAGGCGATTGCCGATGACATTTCCCGTTCTCCTTTGTGTCGTGACGGTTTTCGGTCGGTTGTGCGAGTGGACATGGCTGAACCCAAAAAACACGAAGGCCGCGGATCCGATGTACGGTTCCGCGGCCTTCGTGAGCCTGTCTCCCTGACGGGTCGGTCAGGGACTGCGCTCTCGTGGAGGCAACGGAACATGTATCGGCTTGACAGTGGTCGGCTGATCGACGGCAACCTGGATGAACACCGGGTCAGTGATCCCGGCGTCGGTAGCGGCAACGTTCTCGACATAGCTGTGCCCAGTGATGAAACGGGCACGTTCTGCCATAAGCAGCGCCGAGGGGTTGTCAGCCATCCAGGACATGCCGGTAGCCCGGCCTGCGGTCGCGCGCGCAGTCGCAGCGCTGGACAGCGGGGTACCCGGGATACCGATCATCTTGATGATGTCCATTCCGAGCACCTCCCCTCACTGTCCGAAGCTCGCCCCACCAGCGGCAAGCTAGGTCTTCACGGGCTCCCAGCCCGGTACCAGCAGGTTATGGCCCGCCAGCACACCAGGGCAACTTATTTTCCAGAAAACTCGCCCGATCCTCAAAGAATACACCTGACCAGCGGCTTTGCCGCACGAATCAGGTACCGAACGCGGCTAACCTCGTCCGGCGGCGCGGACCACCGCGAGCACCTCGGCGCCGAAGCGCTCCAGCTTGGTCGCGCCGATCCCCGAGATGGAGACGAGCGCACCGTCGTCGGCAGGCCGCTGCTCGGCGATGGCGACCAGCGTGGCGTCCGTGAACACCACGAACGGCGGCACCTTCAGCTCCCTGGAACGGTCGCTGCGCCAGGACTTCAGCCGCTCCAACAACTCCTCATCCACATTGGAGGGGCACCTGGCGCACCGGCCGAGCTTCACCTCCAGGGTCGCGGTCAGTCCGCCGCCGCAGACCCGGCACCGGGCGGTCGCGCCGCCGAAGGTCTTGCCCTGCGCGCGGGCGACCCGCGCCGCCGGATGGTCCTCCGGGATCAGCCCGTAGAGGAACCGGCTGCGACGCCGGTGCCGCCGGCCGCCGGCGTTGCGCGAAAGCGCCCAGGTCAAGGACAAGTGCTCCCGCGCCCTGGTCACTCCGACGTAGAAGAGCCTGCGCTCCTCTTCGATCGCGCTGTCGTCACCGTCCGCGTGCTGAATCGGTACCGTGCCCTCGGCCAGGCCGACCAGGAACACGGCATCCCACTCCAGGCCCTTCGCCGCGTGCAGGGACGCCAGCGTGACGCCCTCGACGGTCGGCGGGTGCTGCGCGGCGGCGCGTTGCTCCAGCTCGGCGACATAGCGGGCCAGGTCGGCGTCCTGCACGGTCGCGGCGAGTTCCTCGGCCAACTCGACCAGGGAGAGCAACGCGTCCCAGCGTTCCTTCGCGGCGCCGCCCGGCGGCGGCTGCTCGGTCAGGCCGACCCCGGCGAGCGCCGTCCGGACCTGCTCGACGACGTCCGCCCCGGACGGCCGGGAGGTCGCCACGCGCAGCGCGCTGATCGCCTGCCGGACCTCCTTGCGCGCGAAGAACCGCTCACCGCCGCGGACAAGGTAGGGAATGTCCAATTCGGACAGTGCCTGCTCGTATGCCTCCGACTGCGCGTTGACCCGGTAGAGCACGGCGATCTGGCTGGCGGGTACCCCGGCATCGAGCAGCTGCCGGATCCGGCCCGCCACCGCGACGGCTTCGGCCGGCTCGTCGTCGTACTCGGCGAACCGCGGCTCGGGGCCGTCCGGGCGTTGGCCGATCAGCTGCAGCCGGGAGCCGGCCGGGCGGCCGCGGGCGGCACCGATCACCTTGTTCGCCAGCGACACCACCTGCGGGGTGGACCGGTAGTCCCGCTCCAGCCGGACCACGGTGGCCTCCGGGAAGCGCCGGGTGAACTCCAGCAACGGGCGCGGCGACGCGCCGCCGAACGAGTAGATCGTCTGGTTGGCGTCGCCAACCACCGTGAGATCGTCGCGGCCACCGAGCCAGGCGTTCAGCAGCCGCTGCTGGAGCGGGGTCACGTCCTGGTACTCGTCCACCACGAAACAGCGGTAGCGGTCCCGGAACTCGGTCGCCACGTCGCCGTGCTCCTCCAGTACGGCCGTGGTGTGCAGCAGCAGGTCGTCGAAGTCCAGTACCTGCGCGGAGTTCTTGATCTTCTCGTAGTTGCGGTAGACCTCCGCCACCTGCGCGGCAGGCGCCGGGGTGTCACGCTGAGTCCTGGCCGCCACCGCCGGGTAGTCGTCCGGACTGACCAGGGTGGCCTTCGCCCACTCGATCTCACTCGCCAGATCCCGCAGCACCTCGGCCTCGGTCGCGACCCCGGCCCGGTTCGCGGCCTGCGCGACGAGCCGGAGCTTGCCTTCGAGCAGATCCCACAGCCGGTCGCCGACCACCCTCGGCCAGAAGTACCTCAGCTGCCGCCTTGCCGCGGCGTGGAAGGTGAGGGCCTGCGCCCCGTCCACCCCGAGCCCGCGCAGCCGGGCGCGCATCTCCCCCGCCGCCCGCGCGGTGAAGGTGACCGCGAGTACCTGACCGGCGGCAACATGGCCGGACTGGATCAGGTGCGCGATGCGATGGGTGATCGTGCGGGTCTTGCCGGTGCCTGCACCGGCCAGCACGCACACCGGGCCGCGTGGCGCGCTCGCGGCCGCCAGCTGCTCCGGGTCGAGGCCGTCCAGCAGCCCGGGCCTGGTCGAAAACGCAGCGGAAGAAACAGCACTACCCACCGCCGCATCCTCGCAGAGGGGGCCGAGCGGACCTAGGGTGCCACCCCGGCCGTATCCTGGGATGTATGGCGGGAAAGCAGGACAAAGAGGCTGCCAAGCAGGCCAAGAAGCAGAAGCGCGCGGCGAGCAAGGCTAAACGCGGGCAGATCTTCGAAGCGTTCAAGATGCAGCGCAAAGAGGACAAAGCGCTCATCCCGTGGATGCTCGGATCCATCCTGGTCGTCACCGCCGTGGTGTTCGGCATCGGGCTCCTGCTCGGCATGCAGTGGGCGCTGCTGCCGGTCGGCATCATGCTGGGCCTGCTCGCGGCGGTCATCATCTTCGGCCGCCGGGTGCAGAAGACGGTGTACCGGAAGGCCGACGGCCAGCCCGGTGCCGCGGCATGGGCGCTGGACAACCTGCGCGGCAAATGGCGGGTGACCCAGACCGTCGCGGCCACCACCCAGCTCGACGCGGTGCACCGGGTGCTCGGCGGGCCGGGCGTGGTGCTGGTCGCCGAGGGCGCTCCGCACCGGGTGAAGGGCCTGCTCGCGCAGGAGAAGAAGCGGGTGGCCAGGCTGGTCGGCGAGACGCCGATCTACGACGTGGTCATCGGTCACGAAGAAGGCCAGGTTCCGCTGCGCAAGCTGCAGGGCTACCTGATGAAGCTGCCCCGCAACATGAAGCCCGCCCAGGTGGACGCGCTGGAGGCCAAGCTGGCCGCGCTGGGCAACCGCGGCGCGGCGATGCCGAAGGGGCCGATGCCCCAGGGCGCCAAGATGCGCAACGTCCAGCGCACCATCCGCCGCCGCTGATCTTCGCTGCGCTGATCGGCACACACCGGCCGATCAGCGCAGGCGTACCACCACGGTGCCGGTCAGCCGGTCCAGCCAGCTCCGGCCGTCGGCGTCGCGCACCGCCGCCGGAATGAGCAAGAAGGTCAGCGCGGCACGGACCAAAGCGCGCCACGGGCCGACCATCGCGACCCCGTCCAGCCTGCCGACCCGCACCCCGACAGCGGCCATGCCCGGCGTGAAGCCGAAGAACGTGACCGGCACCACCGTAATCACCACCCAGACGGCGAGCGCCCACAGGTTGTAGTCCTGCATCGCCGCCGGGTCGTTGAACACCGGACGCCGGAACAACGAAGTCACCAGGGAAGCCAGCGCCAGGTCGAGCACCAGTGCCAGCAGCCTGCCGCCGCCGCCCGCGGCCGAGCCAACACCACTCTCCGGCAGGCCGAGCCGCTCACCCCGCCACCGCTGCGGTTCCTCGTCGCCAAGCCCTCCGGCCGGCTTGGACAGCCACTCACCGGTCCATCTCGCCACCCATCCAGGGTATGCGGCTGGCGCCGAGGTCGTTCGCCCTGGTCCACTACCCGATATCCACCCATCCGTTAACACCGGCGAAACATACGGGTGACGGTCGGGCAACACCGCGCTTTTAGCGTGAGCCGAAGAGAGTACTACCTCAGGCAGAGAAGACGAAGGAGTTACCGAGGGTGTCCACTACTCCAGACGATATCCAGCGCCTGATCACCGACGAAGATGTGGAGTTCGTCGACGTCAGGTTCTGTGACCTCCCGGGCGTTATGCAGCACTTCACCGTGCCCGCGAAGGCTTTCGACAATGACGCCTACGAAGAGGGTCTGGCCTTCGATGGCTCCTCGGTACGCGGTTTCCAGTCCATCCACGAATCGGACATGCTGCTGCTGCCCGACGCCGCGACGGCGCGCATCGACCCGTTCCGCAAGGCGAAGACGCTGTCGCTCAACTTCTTCGTGCACGACCCGTTCACCCGTGAGCCCTACAGCCGCGACCCGCGCAACATCGCGCGCAAGGCCGAGCAGTACATCGCCGAGTACGGCGTAGCGGACTCCGTGTTCTTCGGTCCTGAGGCCGAGTTCTACATCTTCGACTCGATCCGCTTCGACTCGGCCGAGAACGGCGCGTTCCACGAGATCGACTCCGTCGAGGGCTGGTGGAACACCGGCGCCGATGAAGAGGGCGGCAACCGCGGGTACAAGACCAAGTTCAAGGGCGGCTACTTCCCGGTCCCGCCGGTCGACCACTTCGCCGACCTGCGCGACGAGATCGTGCGGAAGCTGACCGGCTCCGGTTTCGAGATCGAGCGGGCCCACCACGAGGTCGGCACCGGCGGCCAGACCGAGATCAACTACAAGTTCAACACGCTGCTGCACGCGGCCGACGACCTGCAGTTGTTCAAGTACATCGTGAAGAACACCGTCTGGGAGAACGGCAAGACGGCGACCTTCATGCCGAAGCCCCTCTACGGCGACAACGGCTCGGGCATGCACTGCCACCAGTCGCTGTGGAAGGACGGCACGCCGCTGTTCCACGACGAGTCCGGTTACGCGGGCCTTTCGGACACCGCACGGCACTACATCGGCGGTCTGCTGCGGCACGCACCGAGCCTGTTGGCCTTCACCAACCCGACGGTGAACTCGTACCACCGCCTGGTGCCCGGCTTCGAGGCGCCGGTCAGCCTGGTGTACTCGCAGCGCAACCGCTCCGCCTGCGTGCGGATCCCGATCACCGGCAACAACCCGAAGGCCAAGCGGGCCGAGTTCCGCTGCCCGGACTCCTCGGGCAACCCCTACCTCGCGTTCTCCGCGATGATGATGGCCGGCCTGGACGGGATCAAGAACAAGATCGAGCCGCCGGAGCCGATCGACAAGGACCTCTACGAGCTGCCGCCCGAGGAGGCCAAGAACGTCAAGCTGGTGCCGAGCGACCTCGGCACCGTGCTGGACACCCTGGAGGCCGACCACGACTACCTGCTCGAAGGTGGCGTGTTCACACCGGACGTGATCGAGACCTGGATCGGTTTCAAGCGCGAGAACGAGATCGACCCGCTGCGGCTGCGCCCGCACCCGTACGAGTTCGCGCTGTACTACGACGTGTAAACCCGCCGGGGAAACACCGAGCACGCCGGCGGCGAGGAGTGGAATACACCCTCGTCGCCGGCGTTTCTTTTACTCCGAAGTGGACATCAGCTTCAGATCCATCAGCCCGATCGTGCAGGTGATCTCCGCGGAGAGCGTGCCGTCGAGCTTGTAGATGTTCGAGTCCATCTTGAACGTCTTGCCGGTGCCGAACTTGGTGTCTGTCGAGGGATCCGCGATCACGGCCGATGGCGGAAGCTGATACGCATCAGCCGACTGTCAGCCCAGGCTTCGAGCCGAGTCGGCCGGATGGTGCCGGGGTCGTGGGGCTGATTGAGATCCGCGACGATCTCCGCCAGCACGGCCTGGCGTTCAGCTGGGTCGGTGACAGGCGTGGCCAGTGCAGGCAGATCTGCACGGATCCCGTTTTGAGGTGGAAGGTGAAGTTGGGATTGGCGAGAAGGTTCGCATGCCAGTCGGTCGCGGCCCCGCCGGCGCCGCTGCACAGGTAGGTTTCGCCCGCAGCTCGGTAGAAGAAGATCTCGATGCGGCGTGCTCGGCCGGTACGGCGTCCCAGCGTCGTGATGTCGATGATCCGTTCTCTGGTGCCCGCGGCGGGTGTGATCTCGATGGCTCGTCGGATGTGGTTGGGCAGGTGGGATAAAGACGCGTCCCGTGCGGAGTCGTTCGACCCGGTCGTGTCTGGAGTGCTCATGCGGTCTCGGCCTGGAGGGCGGGGCCGAGGAGGAGCCCACCGTCGATGACGTACTCCGACCCCGTGATGAACGACGCGTCTGATGACGTGAGGAACAGGAGAAGCCGGGTGACGTCGGTCGGCTCCCCGAGCCGGGGAATGGCGAACGGCGCGGGTGAGTAGAAGTCGGCGATTGCCGCGGTGGCGCCGACTGCTGGTTCGTGGATGAAGGGGGTCGCGATCACGCCGGGGTGGATGGTGTTCACGCGGATGTTGTCGCGGCCGAGTTCGAGTGCTGCCGTTTGGGTGAGTCCTCGCACGGCCCATTTGCTGGCGACGTACGGCGCGTAGTGTGCCGTGCCGCCCAGGGCCATGGTCGAGGCGATGTTGACGATGGCTCCACCTGCAGCCCGGCGCAGAGCGGGAGTGGCGACCTTGATCCCGAGGAAGGTCCCGCTGACGTTGACGTCGAGGATGCGCGACCACGTGGCCTGGTCCGTGTTCTCGATCAGCGTCGGCGGGTTCTGGACGCCGGCGTTGTTGACGAGCACGTTCAGGGCGCCGAAGGCGCTCTCGGCGGCTTGCACAGCGGCGAACCACGAGCTTTCGTCCCTGACGTCGAGGCGGGTGAAGCGAGCACGAGTCCCGAGCTCGTCGACCAGAGCGGCGCCACGTTCGGCGTCGGTGCCTCCGATCACCACGTTCGCCCCCTCCGCGTGGAAGGCGCGTACGTGACTTGAGCCCTGACCGCCGGTCCCGCCGGTCACGAGCACGGTCTGATTGTCGAAGCGGGTCATCAGAGGTTCCTCCGTGAACTGGTGACTTACCGGAACCATCAGCGATGAACACCCCGGTGGTGAGCCAGGTGACTCACCACCATTGACACTAGGTCGACGAAGATGGCGAGTCAAGCCACTCACCTCGTATGCTCCACCCATGAGCAGCGTCCTGTCGGCGTACCACCAGCGTGTCGCCCAGGAGAAGCGCGCGCTGATCGTGACGGCGGCGACCGCACTGTTCCTCGAGCTGGGCTACGACCGGACGTCGCTGGCGCGGATCGCGGAGCGCTCGGGCGTTTCTCGGGCCACCTTGTTCAAGCAGTTCCCGAGCAAGGCCGCCCTATTTG
Organism: Amycolatopsis nigrescens CSC17Ta-90; assembly: GCF_000384315.1. Classification (GTDB taxonomy): domain Bacteria; phylum Actinomycetota; class Actinomycetes; order Mycobacteriales; family Pseudonocardiaceae; genus Amycolatopsis; species Amycolatopsis nigrescens. The sequence continues at coordinate 2,226,880 of NZ_ARVW01000001.1, forward strand.
ACGCCATCGTCACCGAGTCCTGGTCAACGGCGGACGAGGACGATCCTCCGCCAGCAGGCAACGTCGTCGACGGCCTCACCACCATCGGTCGCCGTTACGCCGCGCTGTTGAGCCGCCCGCAGATGACCGACCTCTTCCGGATCGTCATCGCCGAGCTGCCGCGCTTCCCCGAGCTGGCCCATGCGCAGTTCTCACAAGGGAAGATGCCCTACTTCGAGTCCGTGCGCGGCTACCTGCTGGCCGAGCACGAGGCAGGAACGGTGCGGGTCGAGGACGTGGACCTCGCGGCCACCCAGTTCCTGGGCATGGTCTCCAACTACGTCTTCTGGCCGAAACTGCTCGTGCCGGGCTGGGAGGTGAGCGCCGCACGCGTCGCTCAGGTAGTCGACGAGGCCGTCCGCACCATCGCCGCCCGGTACGCCGCGACGGGACCAGGGGCGTCCACCAACGACTGAGTCCCGCCGCCACCAAAGGAGCTGATGCCTAAGCAATCGGGGCCGTCGGTACCAAGGGCGTTCGCGGGGCATCCCGGGGCGGACACCGAAGAGGGATGGCCCAAGACCCGCAAGCCCAGCCCCCGCAGCTACACCCTCATCTGTGAAGAGCCCTTTTACTCCGAAGTGGACATCAGCTTCAGGTCGAGGCCCGCGCTGACGAACCGGCCGTGCGGGTCGGCGACCAGCTTGCGCTTGTCCAGATCCATCAGCCCGATCGTGCAGGTGATCTCTGCGGAGAGCGTGCCGTCGAGCTTGTAGATGTTCGAGTCCATCTTGAACGTCTTGCCGGTGCCGAACTTGGTGTCGCAGGTGACCTCGACGACGTCGCCCGCCCGCAGCTCGCGGCGAAAGCTGATGTGCGACTCGAGCAGCACCGAGGCCACCCGATCCTTGGCGAACGCCTTCAGCCCGCCGGCCTGCTCGAACAGCTCGAGCCGGGCGACCTCGGCGTAGGAGTGGTACACGGCGTGGTTCAGGTGGCCAAGGGTGTCCAGCTCGTAGTGCCGCACCTTGATCTGCACCCGGAATGGTTCGCGCTCGGTCACGACCTCACCTTAAGCTCACCCGCCGGGCACGCAGCACCGGATGTGAGTTTCACCCTTCGTAGAAGATCCGCTCGACCACGGCGTGCGCGCGCCTGGTCGTGCGCAGGTAGGAGTCGAGAAACTCGCCGGGATCGTCGTCCGCGGAGTAGCCGAGCACCCGCGCCACCGCGGCCAGGTCCCGGCCGGCGCTGGGCACCTGGTCGACGGCTTTGCCCCGGACCAGCATGCCGGCGTTGCGCACCCGGGTGGCCAGCAGCCAAGCCTCGGCCAGCGAGTCGGTGTCGGCGCGCTCGGCGAGTCCGGCGTCCGCGATCGCGTCCAGCGCACCGAGGGTGGACGTCGTGCGCAGCTCCGGAACCTCGTGCGCATACCGCAGCTGCATCAGCTGCGCGGTCCATTCCACGTCCGCGAGCCCGCCACGGCCGAGCTTGGTGTGCCGGGTCGGGTCGGCACCCTTGGGCATCCGCTCGGTCTCCACCCGCGCCTTGATCCGCCGCACTTCACGCACTTTGGCCAGGTCCAAGCCGCCGTCGGGGTAGCGGATCGGGTCGATCGCGGCGATGAACTCCTCGCCCAGCTCGGTGTCGCCGGCGATGAACTTGGCGCGCAGGAGGGCCTGCGCCTCCCACACCTCGCTCCAACGCGCGTAGTACGCACGATACGACTCGAGTGTGCGCACCAGCGGACCGCTACGCCCTTCCGGCCGCAGGTCGGCGTCCACCTGCAGGGCAGGGTCCTGACTCGGCGCGCCGAGCATCTTGCGCACGGTCTCCGCGACCGAGGACGCGAACTTCACCGCGTCGGTGTCCGAGACGCCTTCCGCCGGTGCGCAGACGAACAGCACGTCCGCGTCCGAGCCGTAGCCCAGCTCGGCCCCACCCAGCCTGCCCATGCCGATCACCGCGATGGTGGCCGGTTCGGCGCCGAGTTCGGCCGTCCGCTGACGAGTCGCGGCCGCGAGCGCGGACTGCAGCACCGCGCCCCAGACGCTGGACAGTGCCTCGCACACGGCCGGCGTTTCGAGCAGGCCGAGCAGGTCCGCCGACGCCACCCGCAGCAGCTCGTGCCGGCGCAGCGAACGGGCCGCGGTCACCGCCGCGTTCAGCCCGGGCTGACGTCTGACCGCGGCACGCAGCGAGGTCGCGACCTCGGCCGGGGAACGCCCGGCCAACCTGGCCGGGTCGCCCAGCAGCTGGAGCACCTCCGGTGCGCGGACCAGCAGGTCGGGCACCAGCTTCGAAGTGCCGAGCAGGTAAGCCAGCCGTTCGACCACGGCGCCCTCGTCCCGCAGCACCCGCAGGTACCACGGGGTCTGCTCGAGCGCCTCGGAGACCTTGCGGTAGGACAGCAGGCCGCCGTCCGGGTCGGGGGTGTCGGCGAACAGGTCCAGCAGCACCGGCAGCAGCGCCTGCTGGATCGACGCGCGCCTGGACACCCCGGCGGTGAGCGCCTTGATGTGCTGGAGCGCGCCGTCCGGCGCGGCGTAACCGAGCGCGGAGAGCCGGCTCGCCGCCTGTTTCGTGGTCAGCCGCAGTGCCTCGGTGGGCACATTGGCGACCGACTGCAGCAACGGCCGGTAGAACAGCTTCTCGTGCAGCCGCCGAATCCGCTGGATGTGCCGGCGGAACTCGGCCAGCAGCAGCTCGCCGGCGCCGCGGCCACGGGCTGGCCGGATCCCGGTGGCCCTGGCCAGTATCCGCAGCTCGGCGGTGTCCGAAGCGTCCGGGAACAGATGCGTCCGGAGCAGCCGCCGAAGCTGCAGCCGGTGCTCGACGGTGCGCAGGAACTGGTACGACTCCGTCAGCTCCGCCGCGTCCGCTCTGCCGACGTACCCACCGGCGCCGAGCGCCGCCAGGGCGTCCATTGTGGACGGTGAGCGCAGTTCGGGGTCGACCCGGCCGTGCACCAGCTGCAGCAGCTGCACGGCGAACTCGACGTCCCGCAGCCCACCGCGGCCCAGCTTCAGCTCGCGCTCGGCCAGCTCGGAGGGCACGTGCCCTTCCACCCGACGGCGCATCCGCTGGACGTCGGGCACGAAGTTCTCCCGATCGGCGGCGGACCAGACCATCGGGGCCACCATCTCGGCGTACTCACGGCCGAGCTCGACGTCCCCGGCCACCGGCCGTGCTTTCAACAGCGCCTGGAACTCCCAGGTCCGGGCCCATTTCTTGTAGTAGGCCGTATGCCCTTCCATGGTGCGGACCAGCGCGCCGGACTTGCCCTCCGGCCGAAGCGCCGCGTCCACCTCGAAGCAGGCTTTGCCGACGATCCGCATCGTCGTGCTCGCCAGCCGGGTGGCCGCCTGGAGGTCGCCGTCGCCGACGAAGATGACGTCCACGTCGCTGACGTAGTTCAGTTCGCGGCCACCGCATTTGCCCATCGCGATGATCGCGAGGCGCACGTCCTCGGGGTGCCCGATTTCGTGCTCGGCCAGCGCGAGCCCGGCGACCAGCGCGGCCTCGGCCAGCGCGGTGAGCTCGCTGGCGATCTCCGCGTACGGCGGCGCCACCAGCTGGTCGTCGACGACATGCCCGAGGTCCGCCGCGGCGATTTCGAGCAGCAGCCCGCGGTATTCGGCACGCAGCGCCTGCTCCGGCTGTTCCGGCTCGCGGACCGCGGCGAGCAGCTGATCCGCATACGTACCGGCCTCGGTGGACTTCCCACCGGTCAGCCGGCGCCACTGGCCGGGCGCGCTCGCCAGGAAGTCGGCGAGTGCGCTGGACGCACCGAGCACGCCGAGCAGCCGGCCGCGCAGCACCCGATCGGTCCGCAGCGCCTCGTCGAGTTCTGCCCAGCCGGACTCGTCGGCCTCGCGGATCCGGTCCAGGCCGCGCAGCGCGAGATCGGGGTCCGCAGAGCGGGTCAGCGAGCTGAGAATTTCGCCGCTGCTCTCCACCGGACCATCGGGACCCCACCAGCCGGCGGCCCGCAACTGGTCCTCGGCACGGTCGTCGGTGAAGCCGTATCGCGCCGCGGACGCGGTCGGCCGGGATCGCTCTGCCATCGCCACCTACCGTAGTCGGCCGGGCGGCCTGGTCCTAGGCGGCGAGGCGCGGCGACGCGGGTTCCGCCCCTGGTGCGGACGGCTCCGGCACGTGGAAGCTGTGCGCGGTGACCGGCTTGCGGCGGGAAAGCAGATAGATGCCGACACCGAAGAGGATGCCGCCGATCCCGACGCCGATCGTGCCGCCGGTACCGAGCGAGGTGAGCTTGCCGGCCACCGCCCCGACCACCGCCGCGGCCGGCAGGGTGAACAGCCAGGCGATGACCATCCGACCGGCCAGTCCCCAGCGCACCGGCGCACCCCGGCGACCGACGCCGGAGCCGAGCACCCCACCCGAGCAGACATGGGTGGTGGACAGCGGGAACCCCAAGTTCGAGGACACCAGGATTACGGCGGCCGAGCTGGTCTGCGCGGTGAAGCCCTGCGGCCCCTCGATGTCGGTCAGGCCCTTGCCCAGGGTGTAGGTGATCCGCCAGCCGCCGAGGTAGGTGCCGAGCGCCAGCGCCAGCGCGGCACTGATGATCACCCAGGTGGGCGGCGCCGAACCGGGTGCCAGCGTGCCGGAGCTGATCAGCGTCAGGGTGATGATGCCCATGGTCTTCTGCGCGTCGTTGGTGCCGTGCGCGAGCGAGACCAGTGACGCCGAAATGATCTGCCCGACCCGGAAGCCCGTCGCGGTCTGTTCGCCCTTGCGCCGGCGCAGGTACCGGTAGAGCAGGAAGGTCGCCGTCATCGCCACGGTGCCGGCGATCACCGGCGACGCCACGGCCGGCAGCAGCACCTTGTCCAGGATCTTCGCGAAGTGCACCGAATCGCTGCCCGCGGCCACCCAGGTCGCGCCGATCAAGCCACCGAAGAGTGCGTGCGACGAACTCGACGGCAGCCCAACGAACCAGGTGAACAGGTTCCAGATGATGGCGCCGATCAGGCCGCCGAACACGATGGCCGGGCCGACCTTGCTGTCGTCCACCAGTCCACTGGAGATGGTCTTGGCGACCTCAATGGACAGGAACGCGCCGGCGAGGTTCAGTACTGCGGACAGCGCCACCGCCGTCTTGGGCCGCAGCGCACCGGTCGCGATCGAGGTGGCCATCGCGTTGGCCGTGTCGTGGAATCCGTTGGTGAAATCGAAGACCAGCGCCGTGGCGACCACGACGACGACCAGTAACGTGGGGTCCACCCCGACCTCCGAACCCTGTGTGCCTTCCCCCGCAACGTACCTGACGATCACCCAGGAGCGTTAAGGCGCCATTAATACCGAGGCCGGTGGCTTGCTACGCGAGCGGCAAACTCCGTCCTGGATCAACCGCCGCCTGGAGCTTCCCCTCGACCAGTCGGACGAACCGCTCGGCGAAAGGTTGCCAGGTGTGTTCGAGGTCTTCGTGCAGCCGGGTGAGTGTTTCGGTTTCGAAAGCACCCGCACGCGCGAATTCGGCGAGCTCCGGCGAGTCCCGAGCCCATTCCAGCACGACCTCGGGCGTGGTCTCGATGTGGAACTGAATGCCGTAGATGCAGCCGTTCAACCGGAATGCCTGGTTCGGATACTTCGGCGCCGAGGCGAGCAGTTCCGCTCCCGGCGGCAGCCGGTCGACGGCGTCCCGATGGAACTGGAGCACGTCCTGCATCAGCGGCAGGTCGGCGAAGAGCGGATCCGTCCACGCGATGTCCTTCTTGGACACCAGCGCACCGCCGGCTTCGGGCCCGCGGTCACCCAGCACGACCCGGCCACCGGTGGCGTCGGCGAGCATCTGCGCGCCGAGGCAGATGGCCAACGTCGGTAGCCTGGTCCCGGCCGCGGTGGCGAGCAACCGCCGGACGGCGGGAAGCCACGGGTAGTTGGTGTCGTCGTCGGCGTCCATCCCGCCGCCGAGCACGACCAAGCCCTGGTAGCCGTCGAGGCTTTCCGGCAGTTGGTCCCCCGGTGGCAGCCGGACGTCCAGTTCGGCGCCGGCGCCGGTGAGCCAGTCGCCGAGCGGGCCCGGCGGGTCGGAGGGGTCGGGCTGGATGATCAGCAGTCGCGGTGCGCTCACCTGACCGAGGGTACGGACCGGTTTTGGGCATAAAAAGAGGGAGGGGGTTCGGGTCTCGGGAGAACCGTGCTGGTTCTCGACCGGGACCCGAACCCCCTCCCTTAAAGGGTGTTCGGCGGTGTCCTACTCTCCCACACCCCTTCGGGTGCAGTACCATCGGCGCTGGCAGGCTTAGCTTCCGGGTTCGGAATGGGACCGGGCGTTTCCCTGCCGCCATGACCACCGTAACTCTATCAACACCACAACCCCGCCCACATAGTTGCTGCGGGGTGGTGTGGTGTTTCAGAGCTGTAGAGCGGATGCGTAGCATGTTTGTGGGCAAGTCCTCGGCCTATTAGTACCAGTCAACTCGATAACACCTCACGGTGCGTCCATTTCTGGCCTATCAACCCAATGGTCTCTTGGGGGCCTTAACCCACAAAGGGGTGGGAGACCTCATCTTGGAACAGGCTTCCCGCTTAGATGCCTTCAGCGGTTATCCCTTCCGAACGTGGCTAACCAGCCATGCCACTGGCGTGACAACTGGCATACCAGAGGTTCGTCCGTCCCGGTCCTCTCGTACTAGGGACAGCCTTCCTCAAGTCTCCTACGCGCGCGGCGGATAGGGACCGAACTGTCTCACGACGTTCTAAACCCAGCTCGCGTGCCGCTTTAATGGGCGAACAGCCCAACCCTTGGGACCTACTCCGGCCCCAGGATGCGACGAGCCGACATCGAGGTGCCAAACCATGCCGTCGATATGGACTCTTGGGCAAGATCAGCCTGTTATCCCCGGGGTACCTTTTATCCGTTGAGCGACACCCCTTCCACCAGGTGGTGCCGGATCACTAGTCCCGACTTTCGTCCCTGCTCGACCCGTCAGTCTCACAGTCAAGCTCCCTTGTGCACTTGCACTCAACACCTGATTGCCAACCAGGCTGAGGGAACCTTTGGGCGCCTCCGTTACTCTTTAGGAGGCAACCGCCCCAGTTAAACTACCCATCAGGCACTGTCCCTGAACCAGATCATGGTCCGAGGTTGAGATTCCCAATTCGACCAGAGTGGTATTTCAAGATTGACTCCACCACCACTAGCGTGATGCCTTCACAGTCTCCCACCTATCCTACACAAGCCGAACCGAAAACCAATACCAAACTATAGTAAAGGTCCCGGGGTCTTTCCGTCCTGCCGCGCGTAACGAGCATCTTTACTCGTAGTGCAATTTCGCCGGGCCTGTGGTTGAGACAGCCGGAAAGTCGTTACGCCATTCGTGCAGGTCGGAACTTACCCGACAAGGAATTTCGCTACCTTAGGATGGTTATAGTTACCACCGCCGTTTACTGGCGCTTAAATTCTCAGCTTCACCCCCCAAAGGGAGTTAACCGGTCCTCTTAACGTTCCAGCACCGGGCAGGCGTCAGTCCGTATACATCGAATTGCTTCTTCGCACGGACCTGTGTTTTTAGTAAACAGTCGCTTTCCGCTGGTCTCTGCGGCCAACTCACCCTAGCCCGCACGGGGCTTCAAGTGCTTTGGCCCCCCTTCTCCCGAAGTTACGGGGGCATTTTGCCGAGTTCCTTAACCACAGTTCACCCGATCGCCTTAGTATTCTCTACCTGACCACCTGTGTTGGTTTGGGGTACGGGCCGTACATGTTCTCGCTAGAGGCTTTTCTCGGCAGCATAGGATCACCCTACTTCACCTCAACGGCTACGCATCACGTCTCAGAGTATACGAGGTACGGATTTACCTATACCTCCTCCTACACGCTTACACCAGTACTACCATTCACTGGCGGAGCTACCTTCCTGCGTCACCCCATCGCTTGACTACTACGGAATCAGATCCCACGCTCCACACCACAACTCCACCCGAAGGCTTCACCATGATGCTTTGGGTGGTTAGTATCAACCGCCTCATCAGGGACGAACATACACGGGTACGGGAATATCAACCCGTTATCCATCGACTACGCCTGTCGGCCTCGCCTTAGGTCCCGACTTACCCTGGGCGGATTAGCCTGGCCCAGGAACCCTTGGTCATCCGGCGGCAGAGTTTCTCACTCTGCTTTCGCTACTCATGCCTGCATTCTCACTCCCACACCCTCCACCACTGGTTCACACCGTGGCTTCCCTGGATGCAGGACGCTCCCCTACCCATCAACACGACTACACAACAACGCGAACGTTGAAGCGGATCTCTTGTGTCAATGACACAGCTTCGGCGGTGTGCTTAAGCCCCGCTACATTGTCGGCGCAGGACCACTTGACCAGTGAGCTATTACGCACTCTTTCAAGGGTGGCTGCTTCTAAGCCAACCTCCTGGTTGTCTGGGCAATCCCACATCCTTTCCCACTGAGCACACACTTAGGGGCCTTAGCTGGTGTTCTGGGCTGTTTCCCTCTCGACGACGAAGCTTATCCCCCGCCGTCTCACTGCCACACTCTCACACACCCGTATTCGGAGTTTGGTTGATTTCGGTAACCCGGTAAGGCCCCTAGACCATCCAGTAGCTCTACCCCGGATGTGAAACATGTGACGCTGCACCTAAATGCATTTCGGGGAGAACCAGCTATCACGGAGTTTGATTGGCCTTTCACCCCTACCCACAGCTCATCCCCTCAGTTTTCAACCTAAGTGGGTTCGGGCCTCCACGACGTCTTACCGTCGCTTCACCCTGGCCATGGGTAGATCACTCCGCTTCGGGTCTAGACCACGCGACTCCATCGCCCTATTCAGACTCGCTTTCGCTACGGCTACCCCACACGGGTTAACCTCGCCACGCAGCACTAACTCGCAGGCTCATTCTTCAAAAGGCACGCCATCACATGTCACCATGCTCTGACGGCTTGTAGGCACACGGTTTCAGGTACTCTTTCACTCCCCTCCCGGGGTACTTTTCATCTTTCCCTCACGGTACTAGTCCGCTATCGGTCTCCAGGAAGTATTTAGGCTTACCGGGTGGTCCCGGCAGATTCACAGCAAATTCCACGAGCTCGCTGCTACTCGGGAACACCAAACAAACACACAAACCACAGCTTTCGCGTACGGGACTCTCACCCACTCCGGTCACCTATCCCAAAGTGTTCCGCTAACCATGGCGCGCATCCGAAGACCTGTCAGAATCTTCACGCTGGGTCCCACAACACCGCACACACAACGCCTGACAACTTGACATGCATACGGTTTAGCCTCATCCGCTTTCGCTCGCCACTACTCACGGAATCACGGTTGTTTTCTCTTCCTGCGGGTACTGAGATGTTTCACTTCCCCGCGTTCCCTCCACACACCCTATATATTCAGATGCGGGTAACACTCCATCACGAGTGCTGGGTTTCCCCATTCGGAAATCCTCGGATCTCAGCTCGGTTGACAGCTCCCCGAGGCATATCGCAGCCTCCCACGTCCTTCATCGGCTCCTGAAGCCTAGACATCCACCATGTGCCCTTAACAACTTGACCACAAAGATGCTCGCATCCACTCTACAGTTCTCAAACACCACACCCACGAAACAACAACTCCGAAGGATCAGATGACCCCAAGGCGTGTTGCCTCAGGACCCAACAGCATGCCAATGAACATCAATTCCACCCGACCCCACAACACACGTTCCACGCTTCACCAGGAAGCAGTACTAGCCCGTGCAGGCATCCAGCGAACCAACCTCAACCAGTAGTTCCACAATTCCTTGAGCAACCACAGCAACACCACGAACGGATGTTCAACTCTGGCCACCCCACACCATGATCCGGGTATCCCGGGGATGTGGATGTGTTGCTCCTTAGAAAGGAGGTGATCCAGCCGCACCTTCCGGTACGGCTACCTTGTTACGACTTCGTCCCAATCGCCAGTCCCACCTTCGACCACTCCCTCCCTTACGGGTTGGGCCGTGGGCTTCGGGTGTTACCGACTTTCATGACGTGACGGGCGGTGTGTACAAGGCCCGGGAACGTATTCACCGCAGCGTTGCTGATCTGCGATTACTAGCGACTCCGACTTCACGCAGTCGAGTTGCAGACTGCGATCCGAACTGAGACCGGCTTTAAGGGATTCGCTCCACCTCGCGGTATCGCAGCCCTCTGTACCAGCCATTGTAGCATGTGTGAAGCCCTGGACATAAGGGGCATGATGACTTGACGTCATCCCCACCTTCCTCCGAGTTGACCCCGGCAGTCTCCCGCGAGTCCCCGCCATTACGCGCTGGCAACACAGGATAAGGGTTGCGCTCGTTGCGGGACTTAACCCAACATCTCACGACACGAGCTGACGACAGCCATGCACCACCTGTACACCAACCACAAGGGAAGCCCCATCTCTGGGGATGTCTGGCGCATGTCAAGCCCAGGTAAGGTTCTTCGCGTTGCATCGAATTAATCCACATGCTCCGCCGCTTGTGCGGGCCCCCGTCAATTCCTTTGAGTTTTAGCCTTGCGGCCGTACTCCCCAGGCGGGGCGCTTAATGCGTTAGCTACGGCACGGACAACGTGGAATGTCGCCCACACCTAGCGCCCAACGTTTACAGCGTGGACTACCAGGGTATCTAATCCTGTTCGCTCCCCACGCTTTCGCTCCTCAGCGTCAGTATCGGCCCAGAGACCCGCCTTCGCCACCGGTGTTCCTCCTGATATCTGCGCATTTCACCGCTACACCAGGAATTCCAGTCTCCCCTACCGAACTCAAGTCTGCCCGTATCGACTGCAAGCTGAAGGTTAAGCCTCCAGTTTTCACAGCCGACGCGACAAACCGCCTACGAGCTCTTTACGCCCAATAATTCCGGACAACGCTCGCACCCTACGTATTACCGCGGCTGCTGGCACGTAGTCAGCCGGTGCTTCTTATCCAGGTACCGTCACTTGCGCTTCGTCCCTGGCGAAAGAGGTTTACAACCCGAAGGCCGTCATCCCTCACGCGGCGTCGCTGCATCAGGCTTTCGCCCATTGTGCAATATTCCCCACTGCTGCCTCCCGTAGGAGTCTGGGCCGTGTCTCAGTCCCAGTGTGGCCGGTCGCCCTCTCAGGCCGGCTACCCGTCGTCGCCTTGGTAGGCCATTACCCCACCAACAAGCTGATAGGCCGCGGGCTCATCCTGTACCGCCAAAACTTTCAACCCCACACCATGCGATGCAAAGTCAATATCCGGTATTAGACCCAGTTTCCCGGGCTTATCCCAAAGTACAGGGCAGATTGCCCACGTGTTACTCACCCGTTCGCCACTAATCCACCCCGAAAGGCTTCATCGTTCGACTTGCATGTGTTAAGCACGCCGCCAGCGTTCGTCCTGAGCCAGGATCAAACTCTCCAACAATGAATTTGACCGATGACCATAATCATCTCAAAGGAACCTCAAACGAGGTTCAAATACATAAGCTCTACTGGCTTAGTTCACTAGCACACTGTTGAGTTCTCAAACAACACACCGAATTGTTTCTTGAAGTCATATCCCGAAGAGAAGCAACAATCCAACGAGGTTAGTCGTAGGGGTTGTCAGCCAACTTCAGGGCCGTCGCAGAACATTACCCGGTTCGATCCGCGGTGTCAACCCGCTCGACCCGGTCTGTGAGGCCTGGTGAAGTCTACTCCACCTCGTCCTCCGCAGTTCATCCGGCCCTCGAGGCTTTCACCTCGTGGCCCGGCGTTCCTGGCGACGAAGAGAAGATTACAGGTCCAGGAACCCCCCTCGAACAGGGGGGTTGGTTAACCGCGTTTCCGCAGTTCAGCCCGTCGTTTTCAGGTATCGCGGCGGTTGCCTGGCACCGGCCGCCCGCTCGAAGGCGCCGGCCAGCGTGAGCACTTCGGCGTCCGCCCACCGCCCGGCCATGAACGAGATCCCGACCGGCAGCGCACCGACGAAACCGGCCGGCACCGTGGCGGCCGGGTAGCCCGCGACCGCGGCCGGGGTCGAGGACGGGATCACGTCGTTGTCGCCGGTGGCGCAGTTCGTCTTCCAGGCCGGCGGGTTCGTCGGCGCGGCTATCGCGTCCAGCCGGTGCGCGGCCAGCACCTCGTCCACCGAACGTTTCGCCAGGTCGGTCAGCTCGGCGCGGTTCGCCAGGTAGCCGGGGTCGTCCGGCGCCGGCGCGACCAGTGCCTGTTCGAACAGCTCCTGGCCGGCGAAACAGGTCTGCTCCAACGGGTCGCCGCGGTTGTACTCGATCAGCGCGGCCAGGTCTCGCGGGACGTTCGTCCTGGTGCTCAGGTACTTGTCGATGTCGCGGTGGAACTCGGTGAGCAGCGCCGGGAACTCGAGCTCGGCGAGCCTTGCCTGGTAGGGCGGGTCCACCTCGATCACCTGCGCGCCGCGGTCGGTGAGCACCTTCGCGGCCTTGGTCATCACGGCGTCCGTCTCCGGGCCGAGCACCGGCAACCGCCAGAGACCGATCCTGGCACCGCGCAACGCGTCCGGCCGCAGCAGTCCGGCGTAGTCGGTGGGCTGATCGGCCGGGTACTCGCCGGTCGCCGGGTCCGCCGGGTCGCGGCCCTGCAGCGCCGACATGGTCAGCGCGACGTCGACCAAGTGCCGCGCCATCGGGCCGGCGGTGTCCTGCTCGGCCGAGATCGGCACCACCCCGGTCCGGCTGACCAGGCCGAGGCTCGGTTTGTGGCCGACCGTGCCGGTCATCCCGGCCGGGCAGACGATCGAGCCGTCCGTCTCGCTGCCGATCGCGACCTGGGCCAGCGAGGCGGCCACCCCGGCGGCGGAACCGGCCGACGAGCCGCAGGGGTTGCGGTCCAGCACATACGGGTTGTTCGTCTGGCCGCCGACCCCGGACCAGCCCGAGGTCGGCTTCGCGGCCCGGAAGTTCGCCCACTCCGACAGGTTCGCCTTGCCGAGGACCACCGCCCCTGCCTCGCGCAGCCTGCTCACCAGGCTCGCGTCACGGGCGGGCGGCGCGCCGCGCAAGGCCCGCGAACCCGCCGTCGTCTGCTGGTTCGCGGTGTCGATGTTGTCCTTGAGCAGCACCGGAATCCCGTCCAGCGGCCCGCGCGAATGTCCGGTCCGGCGCCGGGTGTCGCTGGCCGCGGCCTCAGCGAGCGCGGCCTTGTTCGGCGCGAGCACCGCGTTCACCTTGCCGTCCACCGTGCGGATCCGGTCCAGGTACGCCGAGGTCAGCCGGACCGAGGTCAACCGGTGCGCGTCCATCCGCGCCTGCAGCTGCGGGATGGTGGCCGCGTCCAGGTCGAACCCGAGCCCTTTCGGCTCGGCCGAGGCCGGTGCGACCAGCCCGATCGAAAGCAGCACGGCAGTGGCCAGTACCGGCATCCGCTTCCGCATGCGGCGAGCTCCCTCGGGGTTCTAGAGCACCGGCAACAGGGTCCGCAGTTCGTACGGCGTCACCGCGCTGCGGTAGTTGTCCCACTCAACCCGCTTGTTGCGCAAGAAGAAGTCGTAAACATGTTCGCCGAGCGCCTCGGGCAGCAGCTCGGAGCGCTCCATCTCGGTCAGCGCCTCGCCGAGGTTCTGCGGCAGCTGGGCGTAACCCGCCGCCTTGCGCTCGGTGTCGGACAGCGTCCAGATGTTGTCCTCGGCCGGCGGCGGGAGCTCGTAGCCCTTCTCGATGCCCTTGAGCCCGGCGGCCAGTATCACCGAGTAGGCCAGGTACGGGTTGCAGGCGGAGTCGAGGGTCCGGATCTCCACCCGCCGCGACGACGCCTTGCCCGGCGAGTACATCGGCACCCGTACCAGCGCCGAGCGGTTGGACCGGCCCCAGGACACCGTGGTCGGCGCCTCGCCACCGGCGATCAGCCGCTTGTAGGAGTTCACCCACTGGTTGGTGACCGCGGAGATCTCCCTGGCGTGCGTGAGCAGGCCGGCCACGAACGCCTTGCCGGTGTCGGACAGCTCGTACGGGTCTTCGGGGTGGTAGAAGGCGTTGCGATCGCCCTCGAACAGGGAGACGTGCGTGTGCATGCCCGAGCCGGGCTGGTCGGTGAACGGCTTCGGCATGAAGCTCGCGCGCACGCCCTGGGTGAGCGCGACCTCCTTGATCACGTACCGGAAGGTCATCACGTTGTCGGCCATGGTGAGCGCGTCGGCATAGCGCAGGTCGATCTCCTGCTGCCCCGGCGCGCCCTCGTGGTGGCTGAACTCCACCGAGATGCCCATCGCCTCCAGCGTCTCGATCGCGTGTCGCCGGAAGTGCGTGGCGGTGGCGTGGCTGGCCTGGTCGAAGTAGCCGCCGTTGTCCGCGGGCTCTGGCTCGCTGCCGTCGTCCGGCAGGGTGGAGAGCAGGAAGAACTCGATCTCGGGGTGCACGTAGCAGGTGAAGCCGGCCTCGCCGGCCTTGGACAGCTGGCGGCGCAGCACGTGCCGCGGGTCGGCCCAGGACGGCGAACCGTCCGGCATCGCGATGTCGCAGAACATCCGCGCCGAGTACGGGGCGCCTTCCGGGGTCTCCCATGGCAGCACCTGGAAGGTGGCCGGGTCGGGCTTGGCCACCATGTCCGACTCGTAGACCCTGGCGAAGCCTTCGATGGCCGAGCCGTCGAACCCGATTCCCTCGCTGAACGCACCTTCGAGCTCGGCGGGCGCGACCGCCACCGACTTGAGGAACCCCAGTACGTCGGTGAACCAGAGCCGGACGAAACGAATGTCGCGTTCTTCGAGCGTGCGCAGCACGAACTCCTGCTGGCGATCCATGGCGCGACCCTATGCGTGACTTGTTAACGGCATGTTTCACGACGCGCCGGTAAGCCGGGATGGATCCTTGCGCACCCGGACCGACATCAACGCGGCCAGCGCGCAGAGGCCACCGGCCAGGTACCAGGCCAGGTCGTAGGTGCCCAGCTGGTCGCGCACCAGCCCGGCGCCGAAGGCCGCGATCGCCGCACCGACCTGGTGCGACGCGAACACCCAGCCGAACACGATCGGGCCGGTGAGCCCGAAGTGCTGGCGGCAGAGCGCCACCGTCGGCGGCACCGTGGCCACCCAGTCCAGGCCGTAGAAGACGATGAACGCCCACATCGGCGGCTCGGTGGTCGGCGCGAACAGCTGCGGGAGCAGCAGCAGCGACGCCCCGCGCAGGAAGTAGTACCCGCCGAGCAGCCAGCGCGCGTCGACCTTGTCGGTCAGCCAGCCGGACGCGATGGTGCCAGCCACGTCGAACAGCCCGACCAGCGCTAGCAGGCCGGCGGCCGTGGTCGGCGGCATCCCGTGGTCGTGCGCCGCCGGTACGAAATGGGTGCCGATCAGGCCGTTCGTGGACGCACCGCAGATCGCGAAACCGCCTGCCAGCAACCAGAACGTGCGAGTACGGGCCGCGTCGCGCAGGACTTGGAGCGCACGCTTCGCGGCACCTGAGCTCGACGCGGGCGCGACCTGCTCGACGTCATCAAGCGCCGCACCGTAGGCCGTCGTGCCCACGTCGCTCGGGCGGTCGCGGAGGAAAAGCAACACGATCGGAACGACCGCCAGCGCGGCGAACGCCACGGTGAGCGACGCGGACCGCCAGCCGTGGTCGGTGGCGAGCGTCGCGATGACCGGCAGGAAGATCAGCTGACCGGCCGCGCCCGCCGCCGTCAGCACACCGCTGACCAGGCCGCGGTGCTTGACGAACCAGCGGCTGGTCACGGTCGCCACGAAGGTCAGCGCCATCGAGCCGGTACCGACTCCGACCAGCACGCCCCAGCACAGCAGGAGCTGCCAGCTGGCGGTCATGAACACGGTCAGCCCGCTGCCGCAGGCGACCAGCACCAGCGCGCCGGCCACCACCCGCCGCATGCCGAGCCGCTCCATCAGCGCCGCGGCGAAAGGCGAGATCAGCCCGTACAGGATCAGGTTGATCGAGACGGCGGCCGAGATGGTGCTGGTGGACCAGCCGAACTCGTGGTGCAGCGGGTCGATCAGCACGCTCGGCGCGGCACGGAAGCCGGCCGCGCCGACCAGTGCGATGAATCCCGTGGCGGCGACCAGCCAGGCCCAGTGCACCCGGCGCGTGGCGCGGACGGGCTCCTCGATTCGTGTCACCGAAAGAGCTTCACCGATGAGATCCGGATTCAGCGAGTGGCCGAAAGGACAATATGTGCAAGAATCCTGCCATGGCATCGCTGCATCGCGTGGTTGTGCTCGCCGTGAGCGAGGTGATCGGGTACGACCTGTGCATCCCGCCGATGGTCTTCGGCAACGCGGCGGACGAAGAGGGCAGGCCGCTCTACGACGTGCGCGTCTGCGGACTGGACGAGCGGCCGATCCGGGTGACCGCCGGCTTCTCCGCGACCGTGGACCACGGGCCGGAGGCGCTGGCCGAGGCGGACACGGTGATCATTCCGGGCACTCGGATCGAGGGCCCGCGGTTCCTCGGCACGCTGCCCGCCGTGCTCCGCGACGCGCTGGCGCTGATCCCCTCCCACGCCAGGATCATGTCGATCTGCACCGGCGCCTTCGTGCTCGGCGCCGCCGGGCTGCTGGACGGCAGGCCCGCGACCACGCACTGGGCGCATGCCGACACCTTCCGGCGGCTGTACCCGGAAGTGCTGCTGGACGAGCAGGTGCTGTTCGTGGACGACGGTGACGTGCTCAGCTCGGCCGGCCTCGCCGCCGGCCTCGACCTGTGCCTGCACGTGCTGCGCGCCGACCACGGCAGCGACGTGGCCAACCGGGTCGCCAGATACTGCGTGACCCCGCCGTGGCGCGACGGCGGCCAGTCCCAGTTCATCGACCGGCCGCTGCCCGAAGCCGGTGACGGGAGCACGGCGGCCACCCGCGCCTGGGCGTCGCGGCGGCTCGGCGAGCCGCTGGACGTGGCGGAACTGGCCGGGCACGCGCGGATGAGCGTGCGCACGTTCAGCCGCCGGTTCCGCGCGGAAACCGGGCTGCCGCCGCGTGCCTGGCTGATCCAGCAGCGCGTGCAGCACGCCAGGCACCTGCTGGAGAGCACCGACCTGCCGATCGACCGGGTCGCCGCCGAGTCCGGGCTTGGCACCGCCGCCTCCTTGCGGCAGCACCTCAACACGGCCATCGGCGTCTCCCCGCTCGCCTACCGGCGCACCTTCTCGCGGACGCCGACGCAGTGAAGGCCACCTTGCCTGCGTTGAGCGCAGCGAAGGTGGCCTTCACTGCATGTCGGGCCGCAGGTCGGGACGGCTAGGCTCGGCGACATGCACTGCCGCCGCATCGCCGGGGTGGTCCTGTTGGTACTCGGGTTGCTCGGCGGCTGTGCGTCGTCCCCGGACACCCGGGGCCCGCTGCCGGACGCCCCGGGACTGGTCACCGCCGCCGCGTCCACCCTGCAAGGACTGCACAGCGTCCGGTTCCGGCTCGGCGTGAGCGGTTCGATCCCCGGACTCGACCTGCGCATGCTCGAAGGGCAGGCCAGCCGCGACGGCGGGCCCTACGGCCGCGCGCAGGGCCGCGGCGACGTGCAGCTGGACAACGAGCGGGTGAAGGTCGACTACCTGCTTTCCGGCGACACCGTCTACCTCACCGAGGGGAACGGTGAGCGCACCCAGCTGCCCGCCCCGGCCGGGTTCGCCCCGGCCACCGTGCTGGACCCCGAGCGCGGCCTGCACCGGCTGCTCGTCGGCGCCGAGCAGCTCAAGACCGAGGGCAGGGAGAAACTCGAGAACGTGCCCACCTACCGGCTCACCGGCCGGATCAGCCGTGCCGTGGTGTCCGGTCTGGTGCCGGGCATCGGCGCGGACGTGGACGTGAAGTTCTGGGTCACCGAGTCCGAGCCCCGCGAGCTGCGCCGGATCTGGCTGCAGGTGCCGCCGCGCCAGCCCAGCGAGGGCGCGGTGATGGTGGAGCTCAGCCTGTCCGAGCAGAACCTGCCGCTCACCGCCACGCCGACAAGCTGACGCGCGTTTCCGCAGCTCAGCGGTCGTGAGTGAAAAGTGTTGCTGGGGCAACAGTTTTCACTCACGACGTCAGGGGGTGCAGCGGGTGCCTTCGGGGGGCAGCTTGCCGGTGAGCAGGTACTCGGTGCCGGCGCCGTCCACGCAGGCGTTGCCCTGCAGGAAGGCGGTGTGCTGGGTGCCTTCGAAGGTGAGCAACCCGCCCTTCAGCGCCTTCGCCAGGTTCACACCGGCCTGGTACGGCGTGGCCGGGTCGTCGGTCGTGGAGACCACCAGCGTCGGCACCAGGCCGCCCACCTTCGGCTCGTGCGGCTCGGAGGTGTTGGGCACCGGCCAGAACGCGCAGGAGTCCAGCGCCGCGCCGTTCGGCCTGCCGTCGTCCAGGAACGGGGCGGCCTGGTCGTAGCGGTTCGCCGCGTCCAGGATCTCGTTCTTGTCGGTGACCCGCGGGTCGTCCACGCAGCGGATCGCGGTGAAGGCGTCCTGGGTCGAGGAGTACTGGCCGCTCGAGTCCCGCTCGTTGTACTGATCCGCCAGCGCCATCAGCGTCCGGCCACGGCCGAGCTTGAGCTCGTTCAGACCCGAGTTGAGCGTGTCCCAGAGCTGCTCGCTGTACAGGGCCTGTATCGCGGCCAGCGTGGCGTCACCGAAGGACAGCTTGCGCCCGTCGCCGACGTCCACCGGGTTGTCCAGCAACGGCCTGGTCAGGTCCTGGAACGCCTTGACCGCCGCGGCCGGGTCCTGGCCGAGCGCGCAGTCCTGCTGCGCCGCGCACCAGGCGGTGTACTTGCCGAACGCCTTGCCGAAGCCCTCGCCCTGGGCCACCAGCGACTCCACCTCGTCCTGGTTCGGGTCCAGCGCCCCGTCCAGCACCATCGCGCGCACGTTGGCCGGGAAGGCTTCCGCGTAGCTGTAACCGATCCTGGTCCCGTAGGAGTAACCAAGATAGGTCAGTTTCTGGTCGCCAAGCGCGGACCGCAGCAGGTCCATGTCCTTGACCACCTCGCGGGTGCCGAGGTTGGCCAGCATGGCGTCGCCGTGCTCGGTGCGCTGCGCGCATTTGCCCGCGAAGTCCTTGGCGTCGGCCTCCGCCTTGGCCACCCCTTCGGCGGAACCGTCGGCGTCGATGTCCTCGGCCCGTTCGGCGTCGCGTTCCGGGCCGGTCAGGCAGTGCACGCGCGGTTCGCTGGCGCCGATCCCGCGCGGGTCGAAACCGACCAGGTCGAACCGCTCGCCGAGCTCGGTGCCGGACACCCTGGTCGCCAGGCTCGCGGCGGCCTCCATACCGGAGGCGCCGGGGCCGCCGGGGTTCACCGCGAGGGCGCCGACCCGCTGGTCCGGCTTGCTCGCCTGGTGCCGGAGCAGGCCGACGGTGATGGTGTCGCCGTCCGGTTTGGCGTAGTCCAGCGGCACGGTCAGCCTGGCGCATTGCAGGCCCTTGCCGCCGAATGCCGACCTCGCGCTTTCCGACGTCGCGTAAGGTGCACAGTCGCCCCAGGTCAACGGCTGCGCGTAGAGGCGCTCCATGCCGGCCGGGACCGGGCCGGCGGGCCCGCGCTGTTCGGTCACCTGCTGCGGCGCTTCGCCGGCATCCTCACCGGCGCCGGAGGAGCAGGCTGAAGTGGTCAGCAGCAGGGCGGCGCCGAAGATGGTAGCTACCAGCGCGGCGCGAGACCTGGTTTGGTGGAAGAGGGGCACGACGCGATCGTGCCATCCGGGAGCGGAACTCGAACGCACTACCGTCACGTTGGGCGGGGTGGACGACAGCGCACAGACGGGAGCACAGGGGTGCCAGCACTGATCAACCGGGTCGGCAAGCGGCTGCGCCGGATCATCCAGCGTCCGGGCAGTGTCGAGCTGACCAGGTACCAGGCGCTGCTTCCGGCGATCGAAAAGCGCGAGCCCGAGTTGGAGAAACTTTCCGACGCGGAGCTCGGCGAAGCGGCCGCCAAGGTGCGCGAGGAAGCCGCGTTCGGCGACCAGCAGCTGGTGGAGGTCTGCGCGCTCGGCCGCGAGGCCGCCCGCCGTGCGCTGAACGAACGCGCCTTCGACGTCCAGCTGCTCGGCACCATGGGCCTGCTCTCCGGGCACGTGGTGCAGATGGAGACCGGTGAGGGCAAGACGCTCGCCGGCGCGCTGGCCGCCGCCGGCTACGCGCTGCAGGGCAAACGGGTGCACGTCATCTCGGTCAACGACTACCTGGCCCGCCGCGACGCGGAGTGGATGCGGCCGGTGTACGACCTGCTCGGCGTCTCGGTCGGCTGGGTCGAGCCGGCGCACAGCCGTGAAGAGCGGCGTACCGCGTACGCGTGCGAGGTGACCTACGGCGCGGTCAGCGAGGTCGGCTTCGACGTGCTGCGCGACCGGCTGGTAACCGGCGCGGACGGCGTGGTCCAGCCGGACCCCGAGGTCGCGATCGTGGACGAGGCGGACTCGGTGCTGGTGGACGAGGCCAGGGTGCCGCTGGTGATGGCCGGTTCGGTGGACGCGGCGGTGGCCGACGAGGAGGTCGCCAACGTCGTCCGGCGGCTCCGGCTCGGGCTGCACTACGAGACCGACTCCGACGGCCGCAACGCCTGGCTGACCACGGCAGGCTCCTCGGTGGTGGAGAAGGCGCTCGGCATCACCGACCTCTACGGCGAGGGCTCCGACTCCGGCTCCGGGCGGCTGGCCGCGGTGAACGTGGCGCTGCACGCGCACGCACTGCTCACCCGCGACGTGGACTACCTGGTGCGCGACGGCAAGGTGCAGCTGATCAACGTGGCCCGCGGCAGGGTGGCCGAGCTGCAGCGCTGGCCGGACGGGCTGCAGGCCGCGGTGGAGGCCAAGGAGCAGCTGGCCGCCACGGACCGCGGCGAGATCCTGGACTCGATCACCGTGCAGGCGCTGCTGGCCCGCTACCCGCAGGTCGCGGGCATGACCGGCACCGCGGTGGCGGTCGCCGAGCAGCTGCGGGAGTTCTACAAGCTCGAGGTGGCGGTGATCCCGCCGAACACGCCCAACATCCGGGAGGACGCCGAGGACCGGATCTTCGCGTCGCCGTCGCAGAAGCTGCGCGCGATCGAGGACGAGATCCGCCGGGTGCACAAGACCGGACGGCCGATCCTGGTCGGCACCCAGGACGTGGCCGAATCCGAGGAACTGGCGGAGAAGCTGGCCAAGGTCGACCTGCCGTGCGTGGTGCTGAACGCGCGCAACGACGCCGAAGAGGCCGCGATCATCGCCGAGGCCGGCACCTTCGGCGCGGTCACCGTGTCCACCCAGATGGCCGGCCGCGGTACCGACATCCGGCTCGGCGGCGCGGACGGCGCGGACCGGGAGCGGGTGGCCGAGCTGGGCGGGCTGCACGTGATCGGCACCGCGCGGTACCCGTCGAGCCGGCTGGACGGGCAGCTGCGCGGCCGCTCCGGCCGCCAGGGCGACCCCGGCAGCGCGGTGTTCTTCGCCAGCCTGAACGACGACCTGGTGCTCTCGAACGCGCCGGACGTGCCCACCGACATCCATGCCGACAACACCACCGGCGAGATCACCGACGGGGTCGCGCACCGGCAGATCAACCACGCCCAGCGGGTCGCCGAGGGCGTGCACCTGGAGATCCACCGCAACACCTGGCGCTACACCCGGCTGATCGAGCACCAGCGGCACGACCTGCTCAAGCACCGCGACGAGGTGCTCCGCACCGACCTCGCCGCGGAGAAGCTGAAGAAGGCGGAAGAAACGCAGTACACCGAGCTCGAAGAGAAGCTGGGCGAGGAGAAGCTGGCCGAGGTGTGCCGGGAGATCATGCTCTTCCACCTGGACGAGCTGTGGTCGGACCACCTGGCGTTCCTGACCGACGTGCGGGAGAGCATCCACCTGCGCGCGCTGGCCAGGGAGACCCCGCTGGACGAGTTCCACCGCACCGCGATCCCCGAGTTCCACAAGATCATCCCGAAGATCGAGGAGCGCTCGGTAAAGACGCTGACCGAAGCGGAGATCACCGAGAACGGGATCGACCTGGCGGCGTCCGGGGTGCGGCGGGCGAACTCGACCTGGACCTACCTGGTGCACGACAACCCGTTCGACTCCGACTTCGAGCAGACCCTGAAGCGGGTCCGGAGCATGCTCCGCAAGAAATAGCAGGTCAGCGGTCGTGAGTGAAAAGTGTTGCCAGGACAACACTTTTCACTCACGACGGCGGGCGAGGCGTGCTTGCCAGTCGGCCCGCTCGTCATCGCTCATCACCTGTGCGATGAACATGCCACGCAGCGCCTCGGCGAGCGCCGCGACGTTCTCTTCGTCGTGTCCGGGGTTCGCCAGCTGATGCAGGATGAACCCGTCGATCACCGCCATGAAGGCCCTGGCCGCCCGCGCCGGATCGCGCACCCCGAGCTCGGCCAGCACGGACGCGGTGACCGCGCGGAAGGTGTCCAGCGCCTCCGCGACCGGCCCGCGTAGGGCGGGGTTGCGCGCGGCCTCCAGGTACACCTCGTACTGCCCGATCGCGTCGCGCAGCGGCGACCCGGCGGTGAGCACCCCGGCGAACAGCGTGGCGACCTCGTCGAAGCTGGTGCCCTCGCGCAGCGCCACCCTGGTCAGCGCCTTCAGCTCGCCGACCCGGTCGGCGACCTGCAGCGCGAGCGCCTGCTCGGTGAGTTCCTGGATCGAGTCGAAGAAGTAGGTCGCCGCGGACGCGGAAAGCCCGGCGCGGGCGGCGACCGCGCGGTGCGTGATCGCCTTGCCGCCGCCCTCGGCCAGCAGCTCGCCGGCCGCGCGGAGCAGGGCGTCGCGCCGGCGCCTGCTGCGTTCCTGACTGGGTTCGGACTTGGCGGCCATTGACCACACCCTAGCCGAATCTGTACATTCGTTTCACTTAATCTGTACATATGTCCAGCTTTTGTCAGAGAAGGGTGCGAAATGGTCACTTCGACGAGGAAGCTGACAGGCCGCCTGACGATCTGCGCGGCGGTACTGGCCGTCGCGGTCAGCGGGCTGGTCGCGCCGCCTGCCAGTGCGGCCGCGCTCCCGCCGGACCAGGACTCGTTCTACGTCCCACCACCAGATCTGGCCTCGGCCGCGGCCGGTGAAGTGCTGCGGTCGCGTGCGGTTCAGACCGCGGTCTGGGGCCAGGTCCCGCTGAAAGTGGACACCTGGCAGGTGCTGTACCGCACCAACGACACCTTCGGGCAGCCGCAGGCCGGGGTGGCCACCATCATCGTGCCGCGCAAGCCAGCCCCGCCCGGCGGCCGGAAGCTGCTCGCCTACCAGATGGCCGAGGACAGCCTCGGCCGCAAATGCGATCCGTCGTACCAGTTGCAGCAGGGCGCCGAGGTGACCAACCCGGTCGAGCAGATCGAGCTGCTGGCCATCGGCGGGGCGCTGGACCAGGGCTGGACCGTGGTGGTGCCGGACCACCAGGGCCCCAACGCCGCCTACGCGGCCGGGGTACAGGCGGGGCACCACGTGCTCGACTCGATCCGCGCGACCGAGGGGTTCGCGCAGTCCGAAGTGGCCGGCGCCGGCACCGAGGTCGGGATGTGGGGCTACTCCGGCGGGGCCATCGCCACCGGCTGGGCGTCCGAGCTCCAGGCCGACTACGCGCCCGAGCTGAACGTGAAGGGCGTCGCGCAGGGCGGTGTCGCCTCGGACGTCGGCAACCTGCTGCGCAAGATCAACCGCGGCCCGTTCGCCGGCTACGCGCTCGGCGGCATGGTCGGGGTCAGCCGGGCGTACCCGGAGCTGGCCGGGTTGCTGGACCGGATCCTCACCGCCGAAGGCAAGGCGAAGGTGGACCAGATCAAGGACATGTGCAACGGCGACATCGTGCTCAGCGGGCTGTTCCAGGACCTGTTCAAGCTGACCACGGTGGCCGACCCGATCGCCGAGCCGGACGCGCAGCAGGTGATCGCCGCCGAACGCCGCGGCCAGCACCGGCCCGCCGCTCCGCAGTACATCTACGAAGCGGTCAACGACGAGATCATGCCGCTGGAGGACGTGGACGCGCTGGCCGCGAAGTACTGCGCCCAGGGCGTCCCGGTGAACTACCAGCGCGATCTGGCCAGTGAGCACATCACGCTGGCCGCCACCGGCGCGCCGGCCGCGCTGACCTGGCTGATCGACCGGCTCGGCGGCAAGCCGGAGCCCAGCGGCTGCACCACCGAGACGAAACTTGCCACCGCGCTCGACCCGGCCGCGCTGACCACCCTGTTCAAGTACCTGGCCGGGTTGAAGGACTTCTTCTTCTGAACCTGCCGGGCAGGTGGGCCGGTCGGTGCCGACCGGCCCACTTTCGGTCGCCCGTGCGCGGGCGTTGGGTAAGAATGTGGCATGCCGCAACTGCGCATCGCGATGGCCCAGATCAACTCGACGGTCGGCGATCTGGACGGCAACGCCGCCCTGACCGTCGAATGGACGCGCAAGGCCGCGGAAGCCGGCGCGCATGTGGTCGTGTTCCCGGAAATGTCCGTCACCGGCTACCCGGTCGAGGATCTGGCACAGCGCCGCACCTTCGCGCTCGCCGCCAGACAGGCCGTGGACGACCTGGCCAGGCGGCTCGACGACGCGGGCTGCGGCGAAGTGCTGACCTATGTCGGTTATCTCGACCGCGACGAGGCCGGGCCGCGCAACGCGGCCGCGGCGCTGTACCGCGGCGAAGTGGTCGCCCGTCAGTACAAGCACCATCTGCCCAACTACGGCGTCTTCGACGAGCGCCGGAACTTCAAGGCGGGCTGGACGCTGGACGTGGTCCGGCTGCACGGCCTGGACATCGGCATGGTCATCTGCGAGGACATCTGGCAGGACGGCGGGCCGGTCTCCGCACTGGGCGAGGCCGGGGTCGACCTGGTGGTGGCGCCGAACGCGTCCCCCTTCGAGCGCGCCAAGGACGACATCCGGCTGCCGCTGATCGCCCGCCGGGCCGCCGAAGCCGGCGCGCCGCTGGTGTACACGAACCTGGTCGGCGGGCAGGACGACCTGGTATTCGACGGGGACTCGATGGTGGCCGGCGCGAACGGCGAGTTGCTCGCCCGCGCCCCGCAGTTCGTCGAGCACCTGCTGGTGCTGGATCTGGACCTGCCCGAGCGCGAGCACCGACCCGAAGGCGAGTACGTCGGCCTGGAAGTCCGCCGCCGGGTGCTCGGCGCGGAACCGCTGCCCCGCTACCA
Organism: Amycolatopsis nigrescens CSC17Ta-90; assembly: GCF_000384315.1. Taxonomy (GTDB): domain Bacteria; phylum Actinomycetota; class Actinomycetes; order Mycobacteriales; family Pseudonocardiaceae; genus Amycolatopsis; species Amycolatopsis nigrescens. The sequence continues at coordinate 2,251,864 of NZ_ARVW01000001.1, forward strand.
GCCGCGAGCCGCACCGCCGGTCCGCGAGCCGCTGTCCGACGAGGCGGAGGTCTGGTCGGCGCTGGTGGTCGGCCTGCGCGACTACGTGCACAAGAACGGCTTCCGCTCGGTGACCTTCGGCTTCTCCGGCGGCATCGACTCGGCGCTGGTGGCCGCGCTGGCCGTGGACGCGCTCGGCCCGGACTCCGTGTACGGCGTGTCCATGCCCTCGAAGTACTCGTCACCGCACTCCCGCGCGGACGCCGCGGAGCTGGCCCAACGGCTGGGCTGTCACTACCGGGTGGAACCGGTGGAGGACATGATCAAGGTCTACGTGGACCAGCTGAAGCTGACCGGGCTGGCCGAGGAGAACATCCAAGCCAGGACCAGGGGCATGCTGCTGATGGCGCTGTCCAACGCGGAGGGTCATCTGGTGCTGGCCACCGGGAACAAGACCGAGCTGGCGGTGGGCTACTCGACCATCTACGGCGACGCGGTCGGCGGGTTCGCGCCGATCAAGGACGTGTTCAAGACGCATGTCTGGGAGCTGGCCCGCTGGCGCAACGCCGAGGCGGAGAAGCGCGGCGAAACCCCGCCGATCCCGGAGAACTCGATCAGCAAGCCGCCTTCCGCCGAGCTGCGGCCGGACCAGCTGGACACCGACTCGCTGCCGGACTACGCGCTGCTCGACGACGTGCTGGACGACTACGTGGAAGGCGACCGGGGCTACGCGGACCTGGCCGCGGCCGGGTTCGCGCCGGACGTGATCGACCAGGTGGTGCGGATGACCGACAAGGCCGAGTACAAGCGTCGCCAGTACCCGCCCGGCACCAAGATCACCTTCAAGGCCTTCGGCCGGGACCGCCGTCTCCCCATGACCAACGCCTGGCGCGAAGGCCGCTGATCCCTCCCACACCGGATGCCGTGAAGGCCACCTTGCCTACTTTGAAGGTAGGCAAGGTGGCCTTCACGGACAATCGCGGTCAGGAGACGGCGGTGGCGGCGTGGACTAGGCCGCGGCCGTAGAAGTTGGTGAGCGGGGCCCGGGTGGCGCAGACGGCGTCCGGTTTGCCGTCGCCGTTCGGGTCGTAGAGCGGCGGGCACGGCAGCGGTGCGGTGGTGGCCAGCAGCTCGCGGGCGATGCGGTCGTCGTCCCAGCGCGGATGCTGGGACGCGATCAGCGCGGCGACCCCGCTGGCGTGCGGCGCGGCCATCGAGGTTCCGCTGATCGCGCGATATTGCCCGCCCGGCCAGGTGGACCAGGTCCGCACGCCGGGTGCGGCCACCGTGACCCGCTTGAACGAGTAGTTGGAGAAGCTCGCCTTCAACAGCTTCTCGTCCAGGGCGCCGGCCCCGACCACCCCGGGCAGCTCGTGCGGCAGCCGGATGCAGTCGTTGTCGATGTCCCGCCGCACCGGGGTGCTGTCAGCCGGGCTCTCGGTGTCCACCTTCCGGTCGTCCAGGTCGATCCCGGCGTTCCCGGCCGAAGCGACCACGAGCACGTCCCGCCGCTGCGCGTAGGCCACCGCGCGGCCGACCACGAGCCGGATCGCGGACTGGTCAATCTGGTCGTCGCAGCTGTAGCGCCACGGGATCGAGCGGTAGCTGTTGTTGGTGACCGCGAAGCCGTGTTCGGCGGCCCAGACGAACCCGCAGACCATGCTCTCCGGAGTTTCGGTGTCGTCCAGCTCGGCCATTTTCACCGACGCCAGCCGGACCCCGGGCGCGATGCCGAGCACCCCGGCCCCGTCGCGGGCCGCGGCGATGGTGCCGGCAAGGTGCGTGCCGTGGCCGTCCAAGGTGGGCCGCCAGGCGCCGGCGCCGCGATCGGCCCAGCCGGACAGGCAGGACACCGACTTGCCGGCGTCGAACGCCCCGGCCAGGTCGGGGTGGGTGTCGTCCACGCCGGTGTCGAGCACCCCGACGGTCACTCGGCGGCTGCCGGTGGTGACCTCGTGCGCCTCGTTGACACCGAGCGCGGGCACGTCCCAGGCGGTGCCCTCCGGCGGCACCTGGTCGCTGTTCGGCGAGCCGGGCCCGGTGTAGCGCACATCCTTGCGGGGCGCGAAGAACTCGACCGGAATCTTGGCCGTCCTGGTCGCGCCGACCGCGTCGATCCCGGGCAGCCGGCGCAGCTTCTCGGCGAACCCGTCCGCGGCCGAGTAGGCCACCACGACGCCGACCTGGGGATACGAGGAGATCACCGAGCCACCGACCGCGCGCACCGCGTGCTCGGCCAGCCAGGTCTGCACCCGGTTCGCGCCGGTCGCCACCACATACGGCATGACCAGCGTGCCGGGCGGCTCGGCCAGTACCGGTTCGGCGGTGAGCGCCACCGCCGCTTCCTCCGGAGGCACCGAAGCCGCCGCCGGAACCGCCATGCCCGCACCGAGCACCGTCGCCAGCACGGTCACCCCGAATGCCCGTCTCAGAACCGCCATTCCCGTCCTCCCAGTCCCCGGTTTCTCCCGGATGCAGGAGAACCTAGCCGCTGCCCGGCCTCCCGGGCAGCGCACTTTCGTCGGTGCCCTGGCTTAGGCTCGGTCCATGACGGCATCGGGCTACACCTTGTTCGAGACCGCGATCGGCCACTGCGGGGTGGCCTGGGGCGAGCACGGCCTGGTGCACGTCCAGTTGCCGGAGGGCAGCCCGCAGCGGACCAGGGCGCGGCTGTTGCGGTACTTCCGCGGCACCCCGGAGGCCGCGCCCACGCCGGAGGTGCGGCGCGCGATCGACGACATGGTGCGGCTGCTGGCAGGCGACCGCACCGACCTCTCCGGCATCGAGGTGGATCTGCGCGAGGTACCGGAGTTCCACCGGCGGGTGTACGAGGTCGCCCGCACCATTCCGCCGGGTGCCACGCTCACCTACGGCGACATCGCGGCCAGGCTCGGCGCGCCGGGTTCGGCCCGCGCGGTGGGCCAGGCGCTCGGCCGCAACCCGGTGCCGATCGTGGTGCCCTGCCACCGGGTGCTCGCGGCCGGCGGCAAGATGGGCGGGTTCTCCGCGAACGGCGGCACCGACACCAAACACCGGATGCTGGTGATCGAAGGCGCGCAGGACGACGCGCCCACCCTGTTCTGAGATGGGGCATGCGAGGCTTTTTGCGCATGCCCCCATCGATCGGGTGCGGGTGTCCCGCAAGATTCTGAGCGGAGAACTACCGGCTTCCCGCCCCAAGCCGTACGAGCCCAATGTGACGTTTGGTGTCTTCTATTGGCCAAACGTCACATTGGGCCGATTCCAGGAGAGATCACGATCGGGGCCGGGCGAACGGGAAGAGCACGGTCTGCCGGATGGACGCGCCGGTGAGCATCATCAGCAGCCGGTCGATGCCGAGGCCGAGCCCGCCGGTGGGCGGCATGCCGTGTTCCAGCGCCACCAGGAAGTCCTCGTCCAGTTCCATCGCCTCGACGTCCCCGCTGGCGGCGAGCAGCGACTGCGCCTCCAGCCGCCGGCGCTGCTCGATCGGGTCGGTCAGCTCGGAGTACGCGGTGCCGATCTCGGCGCCGAACGCGATCAGGTCCCAGCGCTCGGCGAGCCTGCCGTCGTCGCGGTGCTGCCGGGTCAGCGGGGACACCTCGGTCGGGTAGTCGGTGTAGAAGGTCGGCAGCACGGTGTTCGGCTCCACCAGGTGCTCGTGCGCCTTGAGCACCAGGTCGCCAGCCCCGACCTGGTCGCCGACCGGCACCCCGGCTGCGGCGCACAGCGCGCGCAGCCGTTCCGGCGAGGTGCCGGGGTCGATTTCCTCGCCCAGCGCCCGCGAAACCGCGTCGTGCACCCGGATCACCGGCCAGTCACCGGAGATGTCGTGCTCGACGGTCCGGCCGTCCCGGTCCGGCCGCCGCACGATCTGCGCGCCGTACGCGGCTTCCGCCGCCTGCTGCACGAGTTCGCGGGTGAGCCGGCGCATGGTGCCGTAGTCGGCGTAGGCCTGGTACGCCTCCAGCATGGTGAACTCGGGATTGTGCGTGGCGTCCACGCCCTCGTTGCGGAAGTTGCGGTTCAGCTCGAAAACCCGTTCCACCCCGGCCACGCACAGCCGCTTGAGGTACAGCTCCGGCGCGATGCGCAGGTACATCCGCATGTCGTAGGCGTTGATGTGGGTGACGAACGGCCTGGCGTTCGCGCCGCCGTGCACGGTCTGCAGCATCGGCGTCTCGACTTCGAGGAACTCCTTCGAATGCAGCCGTTCCCGCACCGCGCGCACCACCACCGAGCGCAACCGCAGGAACCGCGCCGAATCCGGGTTCACCACCAGGTCCAGATAGCGCTGACGCACCTTCGTCTCCGGGTCGGTCAGGCCCTTTCGCTTGTCCGGCAAGGGATGCAGGCATTTCGCGGTGACCGTCCACTCGTCGACCAGCACCGAAAGCTCGCCTCGCTCGGAGCTGACCACTTCGCCGGAGACGCCGAGCTGGTCGCCGAGGTCCACCCCGTCACGCCAGCCGCCGAGCGGCAGCCGGTCGGCGTTCAGCATCAGCTGCAGCTCGCCGCTGAAATCCCGGAGCCGCGCGAAACAGAGCCCGCCGAGGTCCCGGATCGCCACCACCCGGCCGGTCACCCTGACCCGGTGCCCGGTGTGCGCGCCCGGCGCCAGCCCGCCGAACCTCGCCACCACCGCACCGAGCCGCGTGTCACGCTCGAAGCCCACCGGGTACGGGTCGATTCCGCTCTCCCGCAACCGATCCAGCTTGGCGATCCGCACCCGGACCTGCTCCGGCCGCCGAGCCGGTCGGGGCGTCTTCTTCGCCACGGACTCGTCGATCCGGCGGACCTCGGCCACGAACTCGTCGCTCACGCCGTCGCCGCGCAAGCCGCGGACGGGGCCGCCGGCACCCGGCACGAAACCCTCCAGCGCACCGGCGACCAGGCCCACCCTCGGCAGCTTCCGCGTGCTGCCGTAACAGACGAACCGGGGTTCCCAGCCCGGCCCGTACTTCGCGTTGGACCGGTACAGCGACTCCAGTTGGAAGAACCGGGACGCGACGCTCAGCACGGTTCGCCACGCGCGCAGCACCGGGCCGGCGCCGATCCGGTCCCCCGCCGCGAAAACCGCGCGGAACATGGCGAAGTTCAGCGAGATCCGCTGCACGCCGTACCGGGCCGCGCCGGCCACCAGCTCGGCGAGCAGATACTCGTTCAGCCCGTTCCCGGCGTCGCGGTCACGGCGCATCAGGTCCAGCGAAAGCCCGCGCCTTCCCCACGGCACAAAGGAAAGCAGCCCGCGCAGCCGTCCGCTCGCGTCATACGCCTCGACCATCACGCAGCGCCCGTCGGACGGGTCGCCGAGCCGCGACAGCGCCATCGAGAACCCGCGTTCGGTGCCCGCGCCGCGCCACTGCTGGGCCAGCGCGAGCAGCTGAGCCATCTCCTGCCGCGGAATCTCCGAGTGCCGTCGCACCCTGCTGGTGTAACCGGCTCGCTCGACCCGGCTCACCGCCTGCCGGATCGAGCGCCGCTCCGGCCCGGCGAGGCTGAACTCGCGGACGTCGAGCACCGCCTCGTCTCCGATTTCCAGCGCCTTCAGCCCCGCCGCGGTGTAGACGCGCGCGCCGCGTTCGCTGGCGCCGAGCACTCCGGGCGTCCAGCCGAACCGGCGCGCCTCGGCCAGCCACTCCCGCACCGCCTGCGGCCACGCCTCCGGATCGCCGATCGGGTCCGCGCTGGCCACGCTGACCCCGGCCAGCACCCGGTAGGTCACCGCGGCCCGGCCGGACAGCGCGAACACCACGCTCTTGTCCCGCCTGGTGGCGAAATAGCCCAGTGAGTCCGGCTCGCCGTATTCGGCCAGCAGCCGGCGCAGCCGCAGTTCCTCGTCGTTGCTGCGCAACCGTCTACTTCGGACTCCGCGGAAGAACACGTACAGCGCGGCCGCCACCGCGACCGTGCCGCCGAGGTCGAGCAGCAGGTCCAGCCAGCCAGGTCCCTCGCCGACGCCGAGCCGGCGCAGCCGCAGCAGCTCACCGGTGGCGTGGTTGGCCGCCCAGGCGAACCGTTCCCCGACGTCGGTCAGCGAACCGGGGAAGACCTCGGTCAACGCCCAGCCGAAGACCACCACCGCGGCCATGCCGGCGACCAGTACGGTCAGCCCGCGGCGCCCGGCGCCGGGCGCGAGCTGAGCCGGGAACGCAGGGCGCAGCGCGAGCAGGAAGAAGGTGAGCGCGACCGCGAGCACGTCGATCGCGGTCAGCCACCACATCTTGCTCGAGATTTCGGCCAGTTCGTGCCGTTCCAGTGCCAGCAGGCCCGGCCACCAGAGCAGTGCGGCCTGGGTGAACAGCAGCTGCGCCAGGCCGCCGAGCTGGAACAGCACCAGGGTGTAGAGCGCGGCCCGCTTGCGCCTTCGCAGCGCTGCGCCGAGCACGGCCAGCGTCAGCGCGATCACCAGGTTCGAGTCGACCGGGATGCTGACCGGCCAGAAGATCTGCATCACCGCGCGGCGGAACCCGGGATGGCCGTCGCCGAACAGGAGCAGCATCAGCGAGCTCACCGCGCCGAGCTGCACCACGGTCGCCGTCACCCCGCCGGCCGTGCGCTTCCACACCGGCACGCCGGAGGTCCACTCGGTCGTCGGTCTGCTCATCGCCGGTACCAGCCCTCCCGTTCGCCACCAGAACTCCCCGGCGAGTCAAGCCGCCCGCCGGGTCACCGCGCATCATCCGCGAGGCTGACCCGCGTCCGTGCCATGCTTCTCCTGGACACAGAACGCCCGCATACCAGGGTGTTCCCGCACGAAGTGTCCATTTTGGCTGGTTGATTACGCAGCGCACACCAGATCCGGTTCGTCCGCACGCCGGACCACACGAAAGTGGCCGGATGCCCGTTTCGCGGCTGCGGTGCGCGAGCGGCCGGTGCCGCACGGTGGTGTGAAGCTGGTCGCAGGACCTTGGGACGGCGTGTAGCGGGGTGCGACGCTTGAGCTCCCTGTTCCACGACCCGGGGACCTCACCGAGGCCCCGAGGGAAGGACGGTCGACAAAGATGTCTACCCAGCCCCAGTCCGGCGAGGTGACCGCGCCCTACGGCAGCGGCCCCGGTTCCGGTTCGACTTCCGGTTCGACTTCCGGTTCAACACAGCCCGGCAAGAAGGTGCGGATCCACCATCTGCGGGAGCTCAAGGAACGCGGGGAGCCGTGGCCGATGCTCACCGCCTACGACATGTACACCGCGGAACTGTTCGACGAGGCCGGTATTCCGGTGCTGCTGGTCGGCGACTCGGCCGCGAACAACGTGTTCGGCTACGACACTTCGCTGCCGGTGACGGTGGACGAGCTGCTGCCGCTGGTCCGCGGCGTCACTCGTTCGGTGAAACGAGCGCTGGTCGTTGCCGACCTGCCGTTCGGCTCGTACCAGCTCTCCCCGGAACAGGCGCTGGCCACGTCGGTCCGGTTCATGAAGGAGGGCCGTGCGCACGCCGTCAAGCTCGAGGGCGGGCGCCGGTTCGCGCCGCACGTGGAGGCGCTGACCTCGGCCGGGGTGCCGGTGATGGGGCATATCGGTTTCACCCCGCAGAGCGAGCACAACCTGGGCGGCTACCGGGTGCAGGGCCGCGGCGAGGCGGCGGACGTGCTGCTCGCCGACGCGGTCGCCCTGCAGGAGGCCGGCGCGTTCGCGGTGGTGATGGAGATGGTGCCGGCCGAGGCGGCCAAGCGGGTCACCCACGAGCTGAGCATTCCGACCGTTGGCATCGGCGCCGGCCCGGACTGCGACGCGCAGGTGCTGGTGTGGCAGGACATGGCCGGACTGCGCCGCGGCAAGGCGCCCCGGTTCGTCAAGCGCTACGCGGACCTCGCCGGCGTGCTGTCCGGTGCGGCGACCGCGTTCGCCGAGGACGTCCGCCGGGGCGAGTTCCCCGCCGCGGAGCACGCCTTCCACTGAGCAACCGGACGAGCCCAATGTGACGTTGGGCTCGTCCCTTTTCGGCGCAAATTGTTCATGTACATGAATAGAAATCAGGCTCTTGACGGCCTTCGTAAAGTACCTTAACGTTTACGCACCGCGACGGTTCAGGTCCTCGGCGAGGAGGTCTCGATGCGCGCAAGCGGCGGCTGACCGCCCCCCGGACGGGGGCCCGCTCACCCTTGGCGGCGGGGGCGGGCCCCCACCTTTCCCGAGCCGCCGGCACCCGGCACAGTAGGCCGGATGGACGACCTGTACCCGCCGATCGACCCGCACGAGAACGGCATGCTCGACGTCGGCGACGGCCATTCGGTCTGCTGGGAGGTGTGCGGCAACCCGGCCGGCAAACCGGCGGTGGTGCTGCACGGCGGCCCCGGCAGCGGGGCGGCGCCGATGGCAAGGCAGCACTTCGACCCCGACGCCTACCGGATCGTGCTGTTCGACCAGCGCGGCGCCGGCCGCAGCACCCCGCATGCCACCGAGCCCGGCACCGACCTGTCCGTGAACACCACCTGGCACCTGGTCGCCGACATGGAACGGCTCCGCACGCACCTCGGCATCGACCGTTGGCAGCTCTTCGGCGGTTCCTGGGGCGCCACCCTGGCGCTCGCCTACGCCGAAACCCATCCGGAGCGGGTGTCCGAGATCGTGCTGCGCGGCGTGTTCACCGCCAGGCGGAGCGAGCTGGAGTGGATCTACAACGGCGGCGCCGCGCACCTGTTCCCGGACGCGTGGCAGCAGTATCTGGCGCCGATCCCGGACGAGCTGCGCGGCGATCCGATGGCCGCCTACCGCGAGCTGCTGCACCACCCCGACCAAGCCGTCCGCGAGCGCGCCGCGATCGCCTGGAGCAGCTGGGAAGGCGCGATCGTCTCACTGATCCCGCAACGCGGCTTCGTGGCCGACTACGCGAGGCCCGCCTTCGCGCTGACCTTCGCCAGGATCGCGCTGCACTACTTCGGCCACGGCGCCTGGCTGGAGGAGGGCCAGCTGATCCGGGACGCGCCGAAACTGGCCGGCATTCCCGGCGTCATCGTGCAGGGCCGCTACGACGCGGTGTGCCCGCCGGTGACCGCGTACGAGCTGCACCAGGCGTGGCCGGACTCCCGGCTGATCCTGGTGAACACCGCCGGGCACGCGGTCAACGACCACAGCATCCTGCGCAACCTCCGCCAGGCCACCGACGATTTCCGCCCTCGTGAGTGAAAAGTGTTGTCCCGGCAACACTTTTCACTCACGACCCCAGCAAGGAGTCGAGTGCGGTGGAAAGCTCGCGGTGTGCGTCCACAAGGGACGGTCCATGCCAGGTGAGGTACCGGCCGGAGACGAGCAGGTACCGCACTCCGGGAAAAGCCTCCGGGCCGTCCTCCGCGGTGAACTCGTACGGCTCGTCCGGCAGCACCAGCAGATCCGCCTCGCCCCGCTCGAACCGGGCCCGCAGCTCGTCCAGCTTCGGCCGCGGGTAGCGCTCGGCATGTCCGGCGTACGCCCCGGTCACGCCGAGCCGGTGCAGCACGTCGCCGCCGAAGGTCTCCCGGCCGAGCACCACCCAGGGCTTGCGCCAGACCGGGACCACGGCCGTCGCCCGCGGTGGCACGGTCTCGCGCCAGATCTCCTCGGCGGCCACCAGCCATTCCGGCTCCGCCAGCTCGAAGGCCTGGGTGAGCAGCCGGCGAAGCGAGCCGAGCGCGTCCGGCACGGTACCCGGCGCGGCCATCACCCAGACCAGAATCCCGTTGCCCCGCAACCGTTCCACGTCCTCGGGCCGGTTCTCCTCGGAGTTGGCCAGCACCAGGTCCGGGTGCAGCTCGAGCACCTCGTCCACCTTCGGGTACTTCGAGCCGCCGACCCGCGGCAGCTCGAGCCCGGCCGGATGGGTGCAGTAGTCGGTGATCCCGGCCAGCCTGCCCGGCGCGCTCACCTGCACCGCCTCGGTCAACGAGGGCACCAGCGACACCACCCGCGACGGCGCCTCCGTCAGCGGCACGTCCTCGCCGAGATCGTCGATCATGCGGGCACCCGCTCGAACGCGACCTTGCGCCGCTCGACGTCGACCGCGGTCAGCCGCACCTGGATCCGGGCACCCTCCGGCAGCCGTTCTCCGCTGCACTTCGCGATCACCGGCGGGTCCTCGATGATCACCTCGGCCCGGTTCTCCTCGGCCCGCAGCACCACCGCCTCGAAGGTGCCGCCGATCCGCTCGGCCAACGTCCACGCCTCGACCTGGTCCAGGCAGGCCCGCTCGACCCTGGCCGCGAGGGTGTCCGACGCGCTCATCTCGTCCGGCAGCGCGGTCAGCGCGGCGCGCACCCAGTCCGGCACCGGCCTGCCGGCGGTCACCGCTAGGCAGACCTCGGTGGCGAACCGGTCCACCAGCCGCCGGATCGGCGCGGTCACATGCGCGTACGCCCCGCCGATCCCGGCGTGCGCGGTCAGCTCGGGCAGCTCGCCGTCGAAGGAGGTGTAGCCGGCGCCGCGCAGCAGCCGCGTGGTGTCCGCGTACAGCGCCAGCGACTCCGGCCGCCGCGGATCCAGCCCGGCCAGCAGCTCGGACACGCTGACGTGTTCCGGCCAGTCGATGCCGAGCGCGTGCGCCGAGCGGCGCAGCCAGTCCACCGCCTCGGCCTCCGCGGCGGGCAGGGTGCGGAGCACCCCGACCTTCGCCTCGATCATGATGTTCGCCGCGGCCATGCCGGTGAGCAGCGAGATCTCCGCGTTCCAGGCGTCCACCTGGTTCCGCGGCCGCCGGGCGAGCACCCACTCGCCGTCCGAGTCCGCGGTGATTTCCTGCTCCGGCAGCTGAAGCTCCACCCCGCCGCGGCGGACGGCCAGCTCGCGGCGCAGCCTGCCGAGTTCGGGCAAGGCGGCGACCGAGGGATGCGCGGTGCCCGCGTCCAGATCGGCCTGCACGGTCTCGTAGTCGAACTGCACGGTGGAACGGACCAACGCGCGGCGCACCAGCACCGAACGAAGCTCGCCGGAGTTGTCCGTTTCGACCGTCCACAGCACGGCCGGCCGGACCTCGCCGGGCAGCAGGCTCGCCGCCCCCTCGGACAGCACCGGCGGATGCAGCGGCACGTTGCCGTCGGGCAGATACAGGGTCTGGCCCCGGCGCCGCGCCTCCAGATCCATCGCGCCGCCGGGCCGGACGAACGCGGCAACGTCGGCGATCGCGTAGTGCACCCGGAAGCCTGCGGACCTCCGCTCGATGAGCATCGCCTGGTCCAGATCCTTGGATCCGGGCGGATCGATGGTGACCAGCGGTAGCGCTGTGGCGTCCAGCCGGGCGGCCGCGGACTCGATCGGGTCGATCGCCGCGGCCTCCGCCTCGGCCAGCACCTCGGCCGTGAAAGCCCCCGGCAACTCGAACTCCGCGCGCAACGGGCCGAAGTCACCGCCTGCGGAATGCGTGCGTATCACGACAGAGGGCACCCCTGCACCATAGCCCGTGCGGGGGCACTCCATCGCTCGATCGGGCGTAGGCAACCTGGGTGTAACTTGTCGTCCAAGCGAAATGAAAACCGCTCCCATGTTCAACCTGAAGGGGTACTGACAAGTGAAGGTCGCCTTCGTCGGCAAGGGCGGCAGCGGGAAGACCACGCTGTCCGCGCTGTTCACCGGATATGTCGCCGGCACCGCCCATCCGGTACTGGCCATCGACGCCGACATCAACCAGCACCTCGCGGTGGCGCTCGGCGGTACCGAGGACGAGGCCGCGGCGCTGCCCACCCTCGGCGCGCACCTGCCGCTGATCAAGGAGTACCTGCGCGGCGACAACCCGCGGATCGCCAGTGCGGACGCGATGATCAAGACCACTCCGGCAGGCCGGGGCTCGCGGCTGCTGCGGCCGTTCGAGGACAACCCGATCACCGACGCCTGCTTCCGCGAGGTGGCCGGTGTCCGGCTCGCCGTCACCGGCCGGTTCACCGAGGACGATCTCGGGGTGGCCTGCTACCACTCGAAGGTCGGCGCGGCCGAGCTGCTGCTGAACCACCTGATCGACGACGAGTCCGAGTACGTGGTGATGGACATGACCGCGGGCGCGGACGCCTTCGCGTCCGGCCTGTTCACCCGGTTCGACGTGACCTTCCTGGTCTGCGAGCCGACCGTGCGCAGCGTCGGCGTCTACCGGCAGTACGCCGACTACGCGCGGGACTTCGGTGTCCAGCTCGCCGTGGTCGGGAACAAGGTGACCGACGCCGAGGACGTCGAGTTCCTGCGTGAACAGCTCGGCTCGGACCTGTTGTGCTGGCTGGAGACCTCCGGCCACGTGCGGGCCGCCGAACGAGGCAGGCCCCGGCCGATTTCCGCACTGGAGAAGCACAACCTGGACGCGCTGAGCACCATGCTGTCCACTGTGGACGCCACCCAGCGGGACTGGGACCGCTTCCAGCGCCAGGCGATCGAGTTCCACCTGCGCAACGCCGCGGCCTGGGGCAACGAACGCGCCGGCCACGACCTGGCCACCCAGGTCGACCCCGACTTCGTCCTCGGCCCGCCGCTGCTCGCCAACCCCTGACGGGCTGCCGCGGTCAGTCGTTCCAGGAGGCGTCGTCGGCGTCCGCCTTGCGGGTGCGCTCGCGGGCGATTTCGAGGGCGCGACGGGCGGTGGCCTCGTCGGGGTAGGGGCCGAGCAGGTCGATCGAACGGCCCCGGTCGTGATGCTCGACCTGGTTGGTCCTGGTGTTGTAGTACCAGCCCTGATCCGGGTTCGGGTCCTCGTCCTGTGCCATGGTCTGAGCCTCGCATCCGGCGCGAGTTCTGTCATCCCGGCAGGGGCAGCGGCTGGTTGGCCGGATCCTTCGGGCAGGCGGTCTCGTGCCGCAAGGACGCCCAAACGTCCGAATCCTCAAGGCCGCAGTAGTAGCACGTACGCCGGCAACGGGCGCGGCGCTGCTCGTCGGTCTCCCCCGGCCTGGGGTGCATCCACGGTTTCTTCACGACGCGCACCCCTCGCAGACAGCCGCCCGCCGCGTCACGTCCGGGATCAGCCATCTCCCGCACGCGGTGCGGATGATCGCACCCTCACGGTTGCGCTCGGTTTCCACGACGCGGTGCCGGAGTCCCTCGCTCTCGCACCAATCCACGCCCGATGCGGTTTCCTTCGACATGCGACCGAGTGTCCGGACAGGACGGACGACCCCGCCGCGCCGAAATCCGGAAATCCCGGTTTCGCCCATCCCGGTGCGATCATGGTTTGTCACCGTGCGTAGGGAGGTCGACACCGTGTCCGGGCGATCCAGCCCCACGTTTCGCAAGCGCCGGTTGGGGCGCAAGCTCAAAGCGCTGCGCGAACGCGCCGGGCTGACCCTGGACGACGCCGCGCCCCTGCTGGACAAGACCCGCACCAGCCTGCACCGGATCGAGATCGGCGAAACCCTCGCCGATGTACATCTGGTCCGCTCGATGATGGACGTCTACGACCACTACGAGCCCGGCCTCATCGACCTCGCCCGCGACGCCGCCAAGAAGAGCTGGCTACGAAGCTTCGATGTGTCGGACCAGGGTTATGTGGATATGGAGACCGAAGCAGGCCGGGTGCTCGACTTCCAGATAATCAGCATTCCCGGGCTCTTACAGACCAAGGACTACATGCGGGCCCAGTTCAGTGGCTGGTACCTCCCCACGAGGCGCAGCGCTGACCACGTGACCGTTCGCCTCAAACGTCAGGAACGATTGACCGACGAGGAGAACCAGCTCCACCTGCACGCCATCGTGGACGAATCGTCGCTGCGCCGGGTGGTGGGCGGACACGACGTGATGCGTACCCAACTGCGGCACCTGGTGACGATGGCGGACTTACCTACCGTGCTGCTCCAGGTATTTCCAGCAGGACAGGGCGCGCATACCGCGATGAGCGGTGCGTTCACTTTGCTGACCTTCCCGGAGCCCGATGACCCAGAGATGATGTACATCGAGCACCCGACCGGCTCGGTGCATATCGAGGAGATCGAAAAGGTGCGGGAAGCTAAGCTTATCTTCAAGCACCTGAGCGCGACGGCGCTGCCGCCCGCGGAGTCGGTCCGGCTGATCGAGCAGGTGTTCACGGAACTCTAAGCCGTTTGCAGGAGAGGCGATTCTTGTGGCCACCGACCAATCCGCCATGGTGTGGCGCAAGAGCACTCGCAGCGGTCAGGGCGGCAACGGCAACTGTGTCGAGGTGGCGTTTGTTGCGCCTTCGGTTGCTGTACGCGACTCGAAGCAGCCCGATGGCGGCGTGCTGGTTGTGCCTGCGGCCGCATGGGCGGACTTTCTGCACAGCGTGCGTCAGCGGCGGTACTTGTAGGGGATCTCGGTCGGATCGCCGGTGGGGCCGAACTCGTTGCCCTCGGCCGGTTTCTCCGCTTCCTTCGCATCGGACAGCTCGTCGAACCAGCCGCGTTCGGCCGTCGGACGCTGGAAGCCGCGTGGCGGCGTGTCGGTGTCCTGGTTCGCGGGCGGCGGGGTGGCCGGGGGCTTGGCGGCGAACTTCGACGCCGGGCGAGCAGGCGGCTGCGCGACGGGAGGAGCCGGAGGTGGCTTGACCGACGGCGCGGTGGGTGGCGGCGGCAGTGGGGGCAGCGGTGTGCCGCCGGGCGGCGAGGGGACCCCGGCGGCGCCCGAAGGCGGCGTGGCCCCGACCGCACCTGAAGGCGGAGTCGGCCCGGCGGCACCGGGCGGCGGCGTAGGTGGAGTCTGCGGTGTGGCGGGCGGCGGAGTGGCCGCGTTCTGTGGCTGCGCGGGCGGAGTCTGCGGTGCGGCGGGCGGCGGGGTGCCCGCGTTCGACGGCGGCGCGGGAGGAGTCTGCGGGGTGGCAGGTGGCGGGGTGGCCGTGTTCGGGGCCTGCTCAGGCTGGTTGCTCGGCGGGGTCGGGGTGGTGCGCCAGACCGGTGCCGGGCCGATGTTCATCGGTGCCGGTGTCCTCGGCGGCGCGGGCTCGGGCGGGGCGGGCGGCTGCGGCTGCACCGGGGGCGGGCCGGCGATCACCGGCGGGCGCCCCGGCGGGGCACCGGGCGGCGGGCTGTGCGGCGGCGGGCCCGGCCTCGCCGTTCCCGGTCGCACGATCGGGTCGAGGCAGGACACCAGCACCGTGGTGTTCGCCGGGTCGCCGACCTTGCGGCCGCTGCGCTCCCGGTAGACCATCTCGCCCTCGGTGTCGATCTCCACCAGGTAGCCGGCCTCGGCGAGCTGCTCCTCGTCCAGGTCGACCAGCCGCTCGTACCGCGACGGCACCACCTTGTAGATCGGCCAGGACAGCTGCCGGTGCGCCTCGTGGAACTGGGCCAGCAGGCCGGCCATCTGCTGCTGCCACGGCAGCGACATCGACTCGGCGATGGACCTCGGCAGCACCACGTACCCGGCGTCCACCCCCGGCCAGCCCCGCGCCAGCTGGTCGGCCAGCGGGGTGCTGGACGCCGGCGGCCCGGCATGCCGGGGCAGCTGGGGTGCGCCGAACAGGTTGCCGGGGTCCTCCCCAGCCCGTTCCGCCTTACCGCGCTTACCGAATTTCCTGGCCATCGAGTCCGATCCTAAACGCCAGGACGGACAGCCTGTGGCAAAAGCTCCGACTCGTCCCAGGACACCGCCCTGGTGTGCACCGGCACGCCGGTCTGCTGGGCCTCCACGATCTTGTTGTCGCCGAGGTACATCGCCACGTGGTGGATGGTGCTGGGGTCGGACTCGTCGTAGCCCCAGAACAGCAGGTCACCGGGCTGCGCCTGCTCGACCGGCAGCATCGCGCCGTCCTTGAACTGGTCCCGCGAGACCCGGTCCAGAGTGATCCCGGCCGACTCGTAGGCCCGCAGCATCAGCCCGGAGCAGTCGTAGGAGTTCGGGCCGGTCGCGCCCCACACATACGGCTTGCCCTGTTCACCGAGCGCGAACTGGATGGCCGCCGCGGCCGCCTCGTTCGGCGGCAGCGCGGCACCGGCGCCCTGGCCGCAGCCGACCACGTCGGCCACCTGGCCGACGTACTCCACCAGGTGCACGGCCATCGGTTCCCACTTGTGGTACCGGTCGGGGAACCCCGAACGCTCCACCGCCTGCGCCGACTCGCCGGGCCGCCGCTTCTCCCAGTCCGGCACCGCCAGCAGCACGTCGTAGAACTTGTTCACCGCGTACACCGGGTTCGTGACCTGCTCCGGCGTGCCCCAGCCCATGGACGGCCGCATCTGGAAGATGCCGAGCGAGTCCCGGTCGCCGTAGTCCAGGCTGCGCAGCCCGGACTCGGTCATCCCGGCTTGGATCGCGATCTGCCACGCCCGCGGGGACAGGCTGCGCTGCTTGCCGATCTCCACGATCACCTGAACGGTGCCGCGCTGCTGCTCGTCCAGGTTCCCGGCGTCCACCTCGCCGCGGTTGCCCTGGCCGGGCTGGGTCGGGCCGATCGCCGCGTCGCAGCTGACGTTGGCCACGCTGCGCGCCTGCGCCTCCTGCTGGTCGGTGATCACCTTCGCCACCGTGCCGGTGGTGACCACCGCTGCGAAAGCCGTCGCCACCAGGACGCCGGCGATAACCCCGATCCGCACGGCGAATCAGCTCGCCTCGTCGTAGGAAGCCACCCGCCAGCCCGCGTTGGTCCGCACCACCTTGATGCTCAGCTTCGGCCCGTCCGTGGCGATCTCCACGTCCAGCGAGCTGACCAAGGAGTTCTTCGCGACCGGCTCGCCGGTCAGCTTGGTGGCCGGCAGGTTCGCGAGGTCCACAGAGGACATCTGCGGCAGGTACTCCTCGGTGGTGTAGGGCGCCAGTCCCTGCAGCCACGCCTCGTTGGTGATCCCGGCCGGGTGGTTCACCCACGCGGTCGCCCAGTCCTTGGCCACCTGCAGCGCCTCCGGGTTCGGCGGCGCCGCGGTCGGCAGCTTCAGCGGCGTGGTCAGCCTGGTCGGCTGCGCCGACTGGATCGGCCCCGGCCGCTCCGAAGAGGTCCCGGAACCCGGGGCACTGGACGGCTCCGCCGCGCTCGGCCCGCCGGCGCCGTTGCCGGAGTCACCGACCACCCTCGGCAGCACGATGCCCACCGCGGTGATCAGCACGGCCAGCACCACGATGGCGACGGTCAGATGTTTCGGCGAGCGCAGCGGCCAGCCCCACAGCCTCCGATACACCGCGGCCCGGCCACGGTTGGTCCGGATCGGCATAACAAGAGCACCTCCTACCGGACTGCTCGGTCGGTGTCCCGCAGGTCCTCACGGACCTCCAGCCCACGGGACGGCCGATACACCACGAAGACCTGCTTTCCGGCCACCACCTCGGAATCCACCCGCCGCGGCCGCGGCAGCGGTGGCTGCTCACCGACGGGACCGCCTGGCGACGAAGGCGGCGCCGTGTAGGCCGCCGCGGGCTGCGGGCCGCTGGCCGCCATCCGCGACGGCACCACCACCGGCTCCGGATCGTCGCTCCGGTCGTACACCGGCGATGTGTCCACGCGGCGACTGGCCGGCACCGAAATCTGCCTGCCATCCGCGTGGCGCCCGTCGCCGGGCACCCCGGCGGCACCGAGCACGTAGTCCCCTGGACTGCCACCGCGCGGCACCGATCCGGGCAGCACCGCGGCGCCACCGGAACCGGCCGGCAACCCGGCCGGAGCGCCGGCACCGGCCACCGCACCCGCGGCACCCCACGGCGCGCCGGACCACGCGGCGGCCGGCCGGCCGCTGCCGGGGGTCCGGTCCAGCCGCTGGGAGTTGGCGAACACCGTGGCCTCCGGCCGGAACCGACCGCCACCGGCGGTCGCCCCCATCGGCCCACGCGCGTGCGGCTCGATGGTGTCGTCGGAGTCGCGCACGTTCTGCCAGAACTCGTCCTGCGGGGTCGGGCCGTTGTTCTTCCGGCGGAACTTGGAGAACAGCCCGCCGCTGGGGGACGGCACCGCGGCGCCGACCATGCCCACCGACATCTCCACCATCTGCCACAGCCGCCGCACCGGACGCCCGACCACGAACAGCAGGATGGTGACCATGCCCGCCATCACCATCTGGATCAGCATGGACAGGTTGTTGCCGGCGCTGAAGATCGCCTGGAGCAGCAGGGCGTGCACCCCGGCCAGCACGGACAGCACGACCAGGTTGAACGCCACCGCGCCGACCACCTTCGCCACCCGGCGCAGGATGTCGTGGTGCAGCAGCGCGACCAGGCCGATCAGCGGCGCGGTCAGGGTGAACAGCCGGATCAGCACCTGCGCCAGCAGCACCGCGGCCTTGGCCAGCAGCTGGAACAGCGAGTAGACCAGGCTCTGACCGAAGGACAGGAAACCGGCGCCGGTCCGGCTGCCGTCCTCACCGGTGAAATAGCCGGTGGCCGGGCCGAGCTGGGTGGAGATGTTCTTGAACTCGGCCTTCTTCGCGTCGACGACGGCCTGGTTCGCGTCGTCCCCGTTGCGGAGCTGGTCCCAGGTGAAGGCCTGCGCGTCCAGCAGCGGACGGCCGAACTGCTGCGCCTGCGGCGAGGCCGGGTCGCCGAACTCACCACGCAGCCAGTTGTTGTAGACGATCTGCGTGTGCAGGTCGGTGGGCAGCACATGGCGGGCGATCCGGCTGTCCGACTCGTCGATGAACCCGGCCTGGATGTTCGTGGTGGTCTGCACGATCGCCTTGTCCACCGGCTCGAAATATCTCAGCAGGGCGAACGAGGACGCGGCAAGCCAGACCGCGGCCAGCGCGTACAGCGCGCGCTTGCTGACCGCGGACAGGTCACCCCGCCAGATGTTGCGGAACATCAGGATCGCCAGCAGCAGCGCGGCCAGCCCGAACAGCTGCCCGTAAATGTTGTTGTAGACCTTTTCCGCACCCGTTTTGACCGCGTTGTAAATCGGGTTCAGCAGGCCACCCTGCATGACCGCGTAATGCAGGGAATTGGTCGCGCCGACAATGTTCTTGCCGAGGTTGAAAAGCTGGTTACCGGCCCAGGTGTCGATCGTCGAATTCGGGTCGGTGATTCCGGAAAGCGGGCCACAATTCGTCTCGAAGACGTTCCACACCATGCCGGCGTAGCTGTAGTCGACATAGGTGCTGCCGGCCTCGCCGTCGCCCTCCGGCGGGTCGATCGCGCCGACCATGCCGGAGCCGGGACGTTCCGGGTTCGGCGCCTCACCGCAGGCCGCGGCGGCCGCCGGCGGTGCGGTGATCACGGCCTGCAGGCCGAGTACCGCGATCGTCAGCAGCAGCGCGGCGAGCTTGCCGGGTCTTTTGCGCGATGCCGAAGAGCCGGCGGAACTTCGGATCGCACGCTGACGGCGAAGCAGCCGCCACGCGGCCGCGACGGACAGCACAAGCAGCAAGGTCAGCAGCGTCATGCCGGGTTCCCCGCGCTAGCGCCGGGTGACACAGGGGTGCTCATGCCGCATCCCGGCCAGTCCCGCTCCCGCGCTTCCCCGCCGATGTGGTCTCTTCGCGCCTGCCGTTCTCCGGCGCCGGCCCGCCGTGCACCTGCTCGGTCAGCACCTGCTCCTCGGTGAGCCCGACCTCCAGCTCCGCGGCAAGCTCGAAGTCGTGCTCCAGGTCGCCGTTGCGGCTGCCGTTGTCCGGCGACGACACGTACGGTTCCGCTTCGTCCACGCCGCGCCGCCCCTGCTCGGAACCCGGTTTCGCCGGCTTCGGCTCCTGCACCGCGCCCGGCGTGGTGTCCATCGCGGCGCGCAGGTGCTCCAGATGCGGACCGTTGAAGTCCACTCTGATCCGCTCCACCCCGCCGGCACCGTCGCCGAAGATGAACTGCCGCGGTTCGCGGTCGCGTTCCAGGCCGCCCCGCGCAGCACCCGGCCGCCTGCCCAGCGCGGCCACCACCTGCTCGTAACCGACCCCGACCGGGACCTTGAGCAGCCGCAGCGCGTCGGCCTGCGCGTCGTCGTCGTCCAACCGCCCGACGAACACCGAGTCCAGCAGCGCCACGAAACCCTGGATCTTCAGGAAGTCGGCGGGAATCTGGGAGGACAGCAGCACCCGGACGTTCCACTTGCGCGAGTCACGCGCGAACCGGTTCATCAGCACCCGGCCGGTCGGCACCTCGGAAAGGAAGAACGCCTCGTCGATCCAGACACCCTTGCGCTGGTTCTTCGGCTTCTCGTACACCGACCGCTGGGTCAGCCAGGCGGCCAGGTTCAGCATCTCCACGCCGAGCGACTCGGCGTCGGTCCAGTGCTCCCGGCCGACCCCGTCCTTCGGCAGCGTCAGTCCGGCCATAGTAAGCACCGTCATCCGGTCGTCGCGGGTCTCCGCGTACGGGTCCTCGTTGGCCTCCGGGATCAGCAGCGACATCCGCTCGCGCATCTCGTCCAGGAAGTCGGCGACCACCACCGCGTGCTCGTGGTGCTCGCTGGAGTCCCGGCGCAGCGCGTCGATGACCTGACCGGGATCGGCGTCGAACCGGCCGCCGACCGCGCGGACCGCGCGCAGCAGCACGATCCTGGTCTGCGCCATCCTGGCCACCTCGTAGGGCAGCACCCCGGTCAGCACGTCCAGCACCAGCCGCCGCCGGGTCGCGCCGGCCAGCGCGCTTTCCCGCCGCCAGGAGCGTTCCGGATCGTCCTCGTCCATGAAGTGCTCGAGCAGCGGCTCGGCGACCACTCGATACGGGTTGAGGATGCCGGGCTCGGCGTTGAGCAGGTTGATCGGCCTGGCGTACGGCCGCAGCTCGGGCAGGTCGCAGAGCTTGGACAGCGGCCCGGACGGGTCCAGGATCGTCCAGTGCGCCCCGGCCCGCAGCGTCTTGTAGACGATGCCGCCGCCGAGGAAGGACTTCCCGCCACCAAGGCCGGCCACCATCGCGGTCAGCCCGGAGCCGTCCCGGATCTCCTGGGCCATCCACGGGTCCCAGGCCACCGGCCGCCTGGTCGCGGTGCAGGTCTCGCCGAGCAGGATGCCCCGCCGGTCGCCGACCTCGGCGGTCGCGGTGGGCACCGACGCCGCCGTCCAGACCACCGAGCCCCGGCGCATGTACGCCGCCGAGGACAGCGGTTCGCCCGGGATGAACTCCCTGGCCAGCGCGTACTGCGCCTCCGGGTGCTCGATGGCGATCTTCGGCTTGTACAGGTCGAGCAGCTGCTGGGCCAGTTTCAGCGCGTCGCGCTCGGTCGGGCCGGAAACCGCCAGCCGCCACCACGACCGGACCCTGGTGGCCAGCGCGGTGAAGCCGGAGGTCATCTCGTCGTCGATCTCGAGCACCCTGGACGCCTGGCGCGCAAGCGATTGCGGCGGCTCCAGCTCGTGCTCGTCGGTGTAGTGCTTGACCTGCGAGCGCACCTTGTTCATCTGGCGCTGCAGTTCGCCGGCGACCTCCTCCGGCCGTCGCACGTAGATCCGCGCGGACCACTCCACCGAGGCGGGCAGCCGGTCGGCGTGCTGCACCCAGGGGTCGTCCACCTCCGGGATCTGCAGGCCGTGCATCTGCCCGACGGTGAGCACCGCCAGGTGCCTGGTCACCCCGGCGTTGGAACCGGTCCGGCCGCGCACGGTGACGGTCGGCGCGTAGGGCTCGGAGTGGTAGTCCGCGGCATCGGTGAAGCTGGCCAGGTCCTCCGGTTCCCAGGCGGCACCGGGCACCGCGGGCAGGTTCCGCGGCGCGGGCAGCCCGAGCGAGCAGGACCGGTGCATCAGCCAGGACATCTCCTCGACGTCCGCCGGCCTGCCCTCGAAACCGGCCGAGCCCATCACCTGGTCCAGATGCTCGACCTCGGAGTCCAGCGCGGTCAGCTCGGCGTCCACCGCCTCCGGCAGGATCTTGCGCAGCACCGGTGCGGCGCGCTCCACGGCGCGGTCCATCATCCGCCTGGTCTGCACCTGGACGCCGAGGTAGACCTCTTTTTCGGCCATCGAACGGCCCATCAGCTGCTGCTGCTCGCCGATCAGGTAGTCGTCGAAGGACAGCGCGCCGGGAGTGTCCGGCGGCCGGTCGTGCGCGTTGTGCACATGCGCCTCGGCCCACATCCGGATCGGGTACGGCCGGTTCGTCACGCGCAGGTGCAGCCAGCGGCCCTGCAACTCGGCGTACTGTCCGGCGATCGCCGCGATCAGGTCACGGCGCTGCGAGTCCGAGCGGAAGGACCAGCGCTGGGGGGCGAGCCGGTACCAGGCGTAGACCTCGTGCCCGGTGCGCAGCAGGTGCCCGTCGATGCTGCGGGCCGCGATGGACGGGGTGTAGGTGGGAATGGCCTGTTCGCCGGGCAGTCGCCTGCCCCGCTGCGTGGTGTTCGCCTGCTTCGGTGGCACCGGGCGGCCTTGCGGCATCTGACCTGGTTGCCATGCACTGGCTCCCGGGCGCAGATCCTGCTCCCGCTTCTTCCGGCGTGCGCCGCGACCGAACAACGACTACCTCCCGGCCGGAACCGCGGTGCGGCTACGGCGCGCTCGTGATGTGCCTGGCTGTTGCCGGCCCCCGGACGGGGGCCCACCTCCGGTTCGCCGGCTGCGACGGCGGTTCTTCGGGATCGGCCGCTGCGCGCGGATCCTGACCTTGCTCGCGCTCACGGCACCCCCTTCCGCGTTCGTGCGCTCGCGTGGTGCATGCAGCTCGCGCACCCACATCGCCAGCACCGCCCCGAGGGGCCGCTCGTGGCTGATCTTCGCGGTGATCAGCCTGGTGATCAGAATGGTGCCGACGAACGCCCACGCTGTCGAGAAGAAGCTGAACCCGAGTCCGAGCTGCCGCTCCACCGTCAGTACCAGCAGGAATACCGGGATGCCCACACCCCACGCGACGTAGCGGGCACGCCACGGGAAAGTGGCCTTCGGCGGTCCGAGCCAGACGGCGTCCACCCGGTAGACCTCGTCGTCAGTTCGAATACGCACAGCAGGACGCCCGGATCAACCGGTGAACAGGCCGGCGATCCATTCGCCGACGTTCACACCGAGCCCGCTGACCGCGAGCCCGATGATCGCCAGCGCGATCACCACCCCGGCCAACCGGCGCATCACACCCGCGTTGTCGCCCTTGCCGCCGCCCAGCCAGAGCAGCAGCAGGGCCACCGCCAGCAGGACCAACGGGATGATGTTCTCGAGCATCCAGTCACGGACACCGGTGGTCTTGATCTCGCCCTGTGCCAGTTGCACAAGCGTCATGGTGGTCATCGCGTACTCCCGGGTGCGAGGAGCGTGGTCATGCGGGGCCTCGCCAGGCGAGCCCCGCGGTTCTCCAAGAACATAGTGTGCCGTCTAGGACATCATGGCGTCACGAGCTGTAGCGGTCAAAGCGCGCTCTGTTGGCACAAAACCATCTGCTCGACGCACATTACGGCCAATCTCACTGAAACTCGTCTTCCCTATCATCGTTGCAACCAGGCCAAGGTTTAACCCCGGCCACCCGGATTTCGTAGTGTGTAGATCGACTCACTCACATGCGTGGTCCTTGTTCACTCTGGGTAGGAGCGACAGCACGCCCGGATGGTGCGCACAGTCAATCATGCCCCGGATGGCGGCATCCTTCACCTCCTGTCGTCACGGCTGCTACTGACCCGGCTCTCGGATGTTGATCAGCCAACAGGGCGATACCCACCGGCACCCCCGTCTGAACCGGCCGGAATCCGGTCACTCCCGGTGAGTTTTTCCCGTTCCGGGGATTTCCCCCGTCGCTCGGCAACATTCACCTGCATGACGTAGTTCAGAACTTCATGAAACTTCTGTATCGTCGGACTGACTTCCCGCCACACCCGAGGAGCGCCCGATGACAGGTACCCAACCGATCAGCTCACCCGTTCGAGGCCTGAACATCCTCCGCGAACGCCCCCTCGATCCGCCGGAGCACTTCGCCCGGCTGCGGGAGGACCAGCCGATCAGCGCGATGACCTTCCCCGACGGCAACCCCGGCTGGTTGGTCACCGGGTACGCGCCGGCGCGCGCGATACTGGCCGACCCGCGGTTCAGCGCGAAGCCGGAGCTCAAGCACACGCCGCTGGACAACGGCCGCAACCTCGAGGACTTCAAGCTCGAAGACATGCCGGCCGGCCAGTTCATCCACATGGACCCGCCCGACCACACCCGGTTCCGGCGGCTGCTCACCGGCCAGTTCACCGTGCGCCGGATGAACCAGCTGACCGAGCGGGTGCAGGAAATCGCCGAGCAGCACGCCGACGCGATGCACCGGCAGGGCCCGCCCGCCGACCTGGTGCCCGCGTACGCGCTGCCGATCCCGTCGCTGGTGATCTGCGAGCTGCTCGGGGTGCCCTACGCGGATCGGGACCGATTCCAGCGCGACTCGGCGACGATGCTCAAACTGGACACCCCCATCCCGGAGCTGATGGCCGCGTTCGGCCGGGTTTTCGCCTTCCTCGACGAGTTGGTGGCGCGCAAACGCGCCGAACCGACCGACGACCTGCTCAGCGGACTGGTGACCGGCGGCGAGCTGACCGACGCCGAGCTGACCGGGGTCGCCTTCCTGCTGCTGGTGGCCGGGCACGAGACCACCGCCAACATGCTCGCGCTGGGCACCTACACCCTGCTGCGGCACCCGGAGCAGCTGGCCGCGCTGCGCGCCGACGACTCGCTGATGGACAACGCGGTGGAGGAGCTGCTGCGTTACCTCACGATCATCCACCTCGGCACCCAGCGGACCCCGCTGGAGGACGTGGAGCTCGACGGCACGGTGCTCAAGGCCGGCGAGACCGCGCTGCTCTACCTGCCCGGCGCGAACCGGGACCCCGGCCGGTTCGACCAGCCGGAGCTGTTCGACCTGACCCGCCCCGCCGGCGGGCATCTCGGCTTCGGCCACGGCATCCACCAGTGCCTCGGCCAGCAGCTGGCCAGGGTCGAGATGCGGACCGGCTACCGCACGCTGCTCCGGCGGTTCCCCGAGCTGAGCCTCGCGGTGCCGCCGGAGGAGATCCCGATGCGCGGCGACATGAGCATCTACGGCGTGCACTCCCTACCCGTCACCTGGTGACCCAAGGCGAATAGCCGGCTTTTTGCCCTTTTGGGGAGGGCAAGAAGTCGGCTATTTGCCGGTTAGGAGTCGCGGTTGCGGCCGGCGCCCTTGGCGAACACGCCGTCCGGGAAGGCGCCCGCGGCGACCGCCTGGCGGCTCAGCGCGCGGCCGAGGTCGTGCAGCCGCTCCGACTTCTCCTCGCCGAGCACCCGCCACGGGCCGGCGGCCGCCGCGTTCGTCGCGGCCTCGATCTTCGACCGCAGCTCGGTGCCTTCTTCGGTCAGCTGGTCCTGGTCGTCGAGCAGCCCGTCCGACCGCAGCCCGGCGTAGGCGGCGTTCCACTGCTCGTCGGACCAGCCGCGGCTCTTCTTCGCGGCCTCCGGCAGGAACTGACGGCCGGTCACGGTGTGCGTGATCAGCGCCTGCAGGCCACCGAGGCCGTGCAGCACCAGTGCCGCGATGTGGCCGTCGCCGCGGAACTCCCGCAGCAGCGAGATCGCGTGCCAGAGCACCAGGTGCGGCTCGGTCGGCCACGGCACACCGAGGTGTCCGGCGAACAGCGGCCGCCCTTCCGGTGCGCAGCCGTCCACCGCTGCACGGGCCAGCTCGGCCGCTTCGGCCAGGTCGGCGGAGGCGAGCACCTCGGCCCCGAGCAGTCGCGTGAACACCGCGTCCACGGACTCGAAGCGGGCCTGCACGACCCGCTCCGGCTCGGCCAGGGTCCACGCCCTCGGGATGTACTTGGCCACCGTCTCGGGGTTGAAGTTGTAGAACGTGGCGGCCACCGTCTCCGGCCCGACCGCGCCCATCGGCGCCGAACGTCCGGCGAAGTAGCACATTCGGCCCGGCCGCAGCCCGACGCCGGTCAGCGCCTGCTCGGTCTCCGGGGCGAAGTAGCTCAGCGAATGCAGCGGGTCGAGCACCCGGTTGCAGCGGTACGAGATGTTGGCGGCCTCGGCGTCGTCCATGATTCGGAGCATACCGCGCGGTATGAATCCGGTTGGGGCGGACGAGCTGGCATATAAGCCGGATCCTGTCCCCGCGGTGCCCTCGCGGGCGCCGCGGTGTGCGGCCATCCATCTAGGCCTGCCGTCGCCGGCAGGCTCCAGCGGCCTACCCGCAGGCATCGGACGGGCCGTCCTCGAGCGCCTGCGCAGACACCGGATATCAACCGGCGTCCTCTTGGCCTTGCTCCGGGTGGGGTTTACCGAGCCATCCCGGTCACCCGGGATGCTGGTGGTCTCTTACACCACCGTTTCACCCTTACCCCGCTCTCGCGTGGCGGTCTGTTCTCTGTGGCACTTTCCCGCGGGTCGCCCCGGGTTGCCGTTAACAACCACCCTGCCCTGTGGAGTCCGGACTTTCCTCGAAACCGTGCCGGAATGACACGGCCTCGCGACCGCCCTGCCAGCTCGTCCGCCCGACCAGCTTAGCCGTTCCCATGCGGTGGACGTTCGTTGACCGCCCACTGGCCCGCTGCTCTACTCGGGGCACTGCCGGCGGCGACCACGACAGCCACACTTTCTGGGAGCCAACAAGTGTCCACACAGGATCAAAATATCCCGCACGAACCACTGAAATTCGCTTACTGGGTACCAAATGTCAGTGGCGGCCTGGTCACCAGCGACATCGAACAGCGCACCGACTGGGGCTACGAGTACAACCGCGAACTGGCCGTGCTGGCCGAGAACAGCGGTTTCGAGTACGCCCTTTCCCAGGTGCGCTACACCTCCAGCTACGGCGCCGCCTACCAGCACGAGTCCACCGGGTTCAGCCTGGCGCTGCTGCTGGCCACCCAGCGGCTGAAGGTGATCGCCGCGATCCACCCCGGGCTGTGGCATCCAGGCGTGCTGGCCAAGTTCATCGCCAGCGCGGACGTCATCTCCGGCGGCCGCGCCGCGGTGAACGTGGTCAGCGGCTGGTTCAAGGCGGAGTTCACCGGTCTCGGTGAGCAGTGGCTGGAACACGACGAGCGGTACCGCCGGTCCGAGGAGTTCATCCGGGTGCTCAAGGAGCTCTGGACCGACGACCACGCCGAGTTCGCCGGCGACTTCTACCGGATCCACGACTTCGACATCAAGCCGAAGCCGCTCGCCGCTGCGGGCAGGCCGCATCCGGAGGTCTTCCAGGGCGGCAACTCGACCGCCGCGCGCAAGCTGGCCGGCCGGGTGTCCGACTGGTACTTCAGCAACGGCAAGGACTTCGACGGGTTCAGCGAGCAGGTCGCGGAAGTGCGCGGGTACGCGGCGGAGAACGACCACGCGGTGCGGTTCGGCCTGAACGGCTTCGTCATCGCGCGGGACACCGAGGCCGAGGCGCGCGACGTGCTCCGCGAGATCGTGGACAAGGCGAACGTCGAGGCGGTGGAGGGTTTCCGCTCGGCCGTGCAGCAGGCCGGGAACTCCACCTCCGACAAGAAGGGCATGTGGGCGGACTCGGAGTTCAAGGACCTGGTGCAGTACAACGACGGTTTCCGCACCGGGCTGATCGGAACCCCGGAGCAGATCGCGGACCGCGCCATCGAGTACAAGCGGCGCGGGGCGAACCTGCTGCTGCTCGGCTTCCTGCACTACCTGGAGGACGTCGAGTACTTCGGCAAGAAGGTGCTGCCGATCATCCGGGAGAAGGAGCTGGAACTCGACCGCAGCGCCGCCACCCCCGAGCCGGTGGGGAGCAGGGCATGACCGCGTCCAGGGAGGAATGGCTGGCCCGCGCCAAGGAAGTCGCCGCGAAACTGGCCGTCGACGCGGCCGAGCGGGACCGGGCGAACAAGACCCCGTACCAGGAGGTCCAGCTGCTCAAGGACGCCGGGCTGGTCACCCTGCTCGGCCCGGCCGAGCACGGCGGCGGCGGGCAGGACTGGGCAACCGCGTACCGGGTGACCCGCGAGATCGCCCGCGCGGACGGGTCCATCGGCCAGCTGCTCGGCTACCACTACCTGTGGGCGTGGGCCGCGCGGCTGGTCGCCACCGACGCGCAGATCGCCGAGGTGGAAGAGCTGTACACCAAGAACAACTTCTTCTTCGGTGGCGCGGTCAACCCGCGTGACTCCGACCTGACCATCACCGAGGACGGCGACGAGCTCGTCTACAACGGACACAAGTCCTTCTCCACCGGCAGCAAGGTTTCCGACCTGACCGTGCTGGAGGGCGTGCTGGCCGGCAGCGAGGAGCACATCTTCGCGATCGTGCCGTCGGACCAGGACGGCATCGTGTTCCACGACGACTGGGACAACATCGGCCAGCGGCTGACCGAATCGGGCAGCGTGACCATCTCGGACGTGCGCGTGCCATGGGCCGCCGCGGCGGGCTATGTGGACCGGAAGTTCCAACCGCTGACCTACAACACGCTGAACGTGCCGACCATCCAGCTGGTGTTCACCAACTTCTACCTCGGGATCGCGCAGGGCGCGCTGGAAACCGCGCTGGCATACACCAAGGACCACACCAGGGCCTGGCCCTACGGCGGGGACAACAAGGTCTCCGCCACCGAGGAGTGGTACATCCTGGACGCCTACGGTGATCTGCAGGCCAAGCTCTGGGCGGCCGAGGCGCTGGTGGACAAGGCCGGCGCCGCGATCTCGCGGGTGCTGCACGCGCCGCGCGAAGAGCTGACGCCGGAGGCACGCGGGGAGGTGGCGGTGCTGGTCGCCGCGGCCAAGCAGCGGATCGTGGACACCGGCCTGGAGATCGGCACCAGGATCTTCGAGCTGACCGGCGCCAGGGCGAGCGCGTCGAAGCACGGGCTGGACCGGTTCTGGCGGAACCTGCGCACCCACTCGCTGCACGACCCGATCGCCTACAAACGCCGCGAAGTCGGCTCCTACGCCCTTCTCGGCGAACTCCCCACCCCCACCTGGTACACCTGACCCGCTGTCCGTGAAGGGCACCTTGCCTACCTTCAACGTAGGCAAGGTGCCCTTCACGACGTTGGGTGAGCGTGCTCTAGGACAGGTGCGAGATGTCGTTGACCAGCCGGACGGACGCGTTGCCGTCCGGGTAGAACTCGACGATCGACAGCGAGGCCAGGTCCAGGTGCAGCCGGAACAGCAGCGACGGCCCGGCGTCAAGGCCGAGCCGCAACAGCGACTTGATCGGGGTCACGTGGCTGACCACCACCACGGTGCGGCCGGCGTAGGACTCGATCAGCTCGTCGCGCACCCGGCGGACCCGTTCGTGCACCGCGTCGAAGCTCTCGCCGCCCGGCGCGGGCACCGACGGGTCGCTCAGCCAGGCCCCGTGCAGCGCGGGGTCGCGCTCGGCCGCCTCGGTGAAGGTGAGCCCCTCCCATTCGCCGAAGTCGGTTTCCAGCAGCCCCGGATGCGTTTCCACCCGGCCGCCCAGCGCGTCGGCGACGGCCTGCGCGGTCTGCTTCGTCCTGGTCAGCGGGGACGCGATGATCGGCACCACCGCGCCGTCCACGACCAGCCCGTCCATCCGGGCGAACCGCTTCGCCGCGTCGGCCACCTGCTGCTCGCCGTGCCCGGTCAGCGGCACGTCGCCCCGGCCGGAGTACCGCCTGTCCACCGACATCTCGGTCTGCCCGTGCCGAAGCAGCAGCAGCTTGGTCGGGGTGCCCTTGGCGCCGGTCCAGCGGGCGGGCGAGCTGCGGTCCTGCCCGTGCGCCCTAGGCGCTGTGAGCTCCGTGGGTTCGGGCACCGGCTTGCCGTCCTGCGCGTCCATCGCCTCGTTGGCCAGCCGGTCCGCGTGCGAGTTCTGCGCCCGCGGGATCCACTCGTAGCGCACCCGTTGGAAGCCGGACGCCAGCTTCGCCGCCTCCTGCGCGAGTGGCTGCAGCACCACGTTCTTGATCTTCCAGCGGCCGGACATCTGCTCGACCACCAGCTTCGAGTCCATCCGTACGTCCACAGTGGACGCTTCGAGCTCGGCGGCCGCGCGCAGCCCGGCGACCAGCCCGGAGTACTCGGCGACGTTGTTCGTGGCGACACCGAGGCCCTCGGCGCGCTCGGCGAGCAGTTCGCCGGTCGCCGCGTCCTTGACCAACGCGCCGTAGCCGGCCGGGCCGGGGTTGCCGCGCGAACCACCGTCCGCCTCGACGATCACCCGCTCCGGCCCGACACCGGGCGGCGGCAGCTCGTCCTCGCCGAACAGGCTACTCGTCACAGCCCGGACTCCATGGTCCGCACCAGGATCGCCCCGCAGTTCTCGCACTGGACGACCTCGTCCTCGGCGGCCGCCTTGATCTCGGAGATCGCGTTGCGGTCGATGTCCAGCTGGCAAGCCCCGCAGCGGCGGGCACGCAGCAGCGAGGCGCCGATGCCGCGCTGGGCGCGGATCCGCTCGTACAGCGAGAGCAGGTCGGCCGGGAACCGCGGCAGCAGGCCGGCCCGGTCGGCGTCGCGGCGGGCCTGGGTGGTGTCCAGGTCGGCCAGCACCTCGTCCCGGCGGCCCTGCGCGTCGGCCAGCTTCTTCTCCGCGGTGTCCACCTCGGCCGAGGTCCGCTGCGCGTCGAGGTCGAGCGCCTCGCGGCGTTCCATCAGCTCCAGCAGGTCGTCCTCCAGCGCGGACTGCCGGCGCTGCAGGGTCTGCAGCTCGTGCTCCACGTCGGTCATCTGCTTGGCCGACACCGAACCGGACTCGAGCAGCTTGCGGTCCCGGTCCCCGCGGGCCCGCACGGACTCGATCTCCTTTTCCTGCCTGGCGATCTCGCGGTCCAGGTCCGAGCCGGCGGTCTCCGTGGCGACCAGCGCGTCCCGCCGCTCGCGCAGCACCTTCTCCACGTCCGCGATCTCGGCGAGTTCGGGCAGGGTACGGCGGCGGTGGTCGACCCGGGAGAGTTCGGCGTCCACCTTGGCGAGCTCGAGTATCTGACGCTGGACGGCTGGATCTGCCTTCACTGAGCGTTCTCCCTATGTTGTTCCGCGCGCAGGGTCCACGGATCGGTGCAAACCGTGGAGACGTGGACATCGACGGTACCCGCTAGCCCGGCCGTGATCACCGCCGAGGCTTGCCCGCACCACGGCCACTCGCTGGCCCAGTGCGTCACCCCGACCAGCGCGGGCACCTTCGCGCCACCGGCCAGATGCTCCCCGGCGGGGTGGTGCCGGAGATCGGCAGTGACATACGCGTCCACCCCGGCCTCGGTCGCCGCGCCGAGATAACCGTCCCCGGCACCGCCCGAGACCGCCACTGTCCTAATAGGACGATCCGGATCGCCGGCGCCGGACACCCCGGGCACGGTGGCCGGCAGCGCGCGGCCGACCCGCTCGACGAAGGCGGCGAACGGCTCCGCCTCGGCCAGCTCGCCGATGCGCCCGATGCCGGTCTCGTTGTCCGCCCGCGGGTCCAGCGGCCGCAGCACGCGCAGCCCGAGCGCATCGGCCAGCGCGTCGGAGACCCCCGGCCGTGCCGAGTCGGCGTTGGTGTGCGCGCAGTACAGCGCGATCCCGGCCCGGATCATCCGGTGCACCAGCGCGCCCTTGACGGTGTCCGCGGGCACCCCGTGCACCCCGCGCAGCAGCAGCGGGTGGTGCGCCACGATCAGCCGCGCGCCGAGCTCGATCGCCTCGGCCACGGTCTCCTCCACCGGGTCGACGCAGACCAGCACCTTGTGCACCGGTTCCGCCGGGTCCCCGCAGACCAGCCCGACCGCGTCCCACGACTCGGCCAGCTCGGTCGGGTAGGCGGTCTCCAGCACGTCGATGATCTCCGAAAGAGCGGGCATGACCTGGATCCTCGCATGTAGGCTTCCCGGCCATGCGGCTTCGGTCCTCCCTCTCGGTTCTCCTGCTCACGGCCACCGCGGTGGCCGGTACCGCGCTGCCGGCTTCGGCCGCGCCGGCGGGCAGGTCGCTGCTGCCGCTGGCGGCGTCCTCGGCGGAACGGGTGCGGATCGCGGACAAGGTGGCCGCGGCCAAGTTCGGCACCACCCAGCCGATCGACGACCCCGCGCGCGAGCAGGTCGTGCTGGCGGACGTGGCGGCGAAGTCGCCAGCACTCGGCCTCGACCCGGCGGAGACGGTCCGGTTCTTCCGCGACCAGATCGAGGCCAACAAGGTGGTCCAGCGAGGGTTGTACGCGCTCTGGACCGCGCACCCCGAGCAGGCGCCGACCGAGCGTCCCGACCTGCCGACCGAGGTCCGCCCGGTGATCGACCGGATCACCGGCGAGCTGCTGGCCGAGCTGTCCGCCACCCGCCAGTCGCGGGCCGGTCGCACCTGCGCTCCCCGGCTGGTCGTCGCCGACCGGCTCACCGCGCTCCAGCAGCGCCTCGACACCCTGCACCGCCGCGCACTCACCCAATCCCTCCACTCCACCTGCACCCCGGACGGCAAATAGCCGGCTTTTTGCCCTTCGGAGCGGTGCGCGACACTGCACCGGTGACCGACTCGCCGCTGCACGTCTGCTTCGTCTGCTCCGGCAACATCTGCCGTTCGCCGATGGCCGCCCTCGTCTTCCGCGAGCACCTCGAACGGGCCGGCCTCGCCGACCGGGTGCGGGTGACCAGCGCCGGCACCGGTCCGTGGCACGTCGGCGAAGGGGCCGACCCGCGCGCGGCGGCCACACTGCGGGCGCACGGCTACCCGACCGGCCACGTCGCCGCGCAGGTGGACGACGAGCACCTCGACGCCGATCTGCTGCTCGCCGCGGACGCCGGGCACCTCCGGCAGCTGCGGGCCAAGCTCGCCGAGCCGGACCGGGTGCGGCTGCTGCGCGAGTTCGACCCGTCCGCCGGTCCCGGCGCCGAAGTGCCCGATCCGTACTACGGCGAAGGGGACGGATTCACCGAGGTGCTGACGATGATCGAGCGCACCGTGCCCGGCCTGCTCGACTGGGTGGGCGAGCAGCGGTGAACGCGGCGGAGGCCGTGCGGCGGCTGCACGGCGGGCCGGTCTCCGGCACCCGACGGACGGGTGGCTCGATCCACCTCGTCACCTTGGAGGGCGGCGGGGTAGTGGTCGCCAAGCGGAACGACGCCGAGCGGGCCTGCGCCGCCGAAGCCGCCGGGCTGCGATGGCTCGGCGAGCACCGAGACCTGCCGGTACCCGAGGTGTACGGGCACGACGACGAGTGGATCGTGCTGCAGTACGTGCCGCCAGGGCACGCCACACCCGAGGCCGCGGCCACTTTCGGCCGCGCACTCGCCGCGCTGCACCTGCGCGGCGCGCCCGCGTTCGGCGCCGCCCCGCCGGACGGGCCGTCGGACGCCTGGATGGGACTCGCGCCGATGCGCAACGAGCCCGGCCCCGACTGGCCGTCCTTCTACGCCACCCACCGCATCCAGCCCTACCTGCGTTCCTGCGTCGACCAAGGGCTGCTCGACACCGGTGACACGGCCGTTTTCGACCAGGTCTGCGAGCGGCTGCCGAAGCTGGCGGGCCCGCCGGAACCACCCGCTCGGCTGCACGGCGACCTGTGGAGCGGCAACGTGCACTGGAGCATGGCCGGGCCGGTCTGGCTGATCGACCCGGCCGCGCACGGCGGGCACCGGGAGACCGACCTGGCCATGCTGCGGCTGTTCGGCACTCCCCTGCTCGACCACATCCTCGGCGCCTACTCCGAAGCGGCCGAAGACGCCGGCGCACCGCTGGCCGGGGGCTGGCCGGACCGGGTCGGGCTGCACCAGCTGTTCCCGCTGCTGATGCACGCGGCGGTGTTCGGCGGCGGCTACGCGAGGCAGGCGCTGGCCGTGGCACGTGGGGCTCTGTGAGGGACGAACCGGGGGCGGCTACCGTTGAGGCGTGCGGTTGAAGTTCATGCTGCGGCCGGCCTGGCTGGCGCTGACGCTGGTGGTGTTCGCCTTCGCCATCAGCTGCTTCGCCTTGCTCGCCCCGTGGCAGTTCAGCCGCGACGACGAACGCGAGACGCGGAACGCCGCGTTGCAGGCGTCGTTCACCGCGGAGCCGAGGCCGCTGGAGACCGTGCTCGGCGGCAACGCCGCACCGGACGAGCGCACCCAGTGGGACCGCGTCCAGGTCACCGGCAGCTACCTGCCCGAGGGCGAGGTGATCGCCAGGCTGCGCACCGTGCAGGGCGAGGCCGCCTTCGAGGTGCTCACCCCGTTCCGGTCCGTGGACGGCAAGACCGTGCTGATCGACCGCGGCTACCTCCGCCCGGACGACCGCAGCCAGGTGCCGGGGTACGCCCCGCCGCCCGCCGGTGAGGTGCAGCTGGTGGCCAGGATCCGGATGGACGAGACCGACTCAAAGAACCGGGACGCCTTCGCCGACGAGTCCACCGCGGGCAGGCTGCACGCCTACACCGTGGACTCGAAGGTGGTTTCCAGGGCAACCGGGCTCGACCTGCGCCCCGGCTACTTCCAGCTGGACAACGGGCAGCCGGGGGTGCTCTCCGCGCTCCCGCTGCCGCAGCTCGAATCCGGCCCGTTCTACTCCTACGCGCTGCAGTGGATCGCCTTCGGCGCGATGGCCGTGCTCGGCTGGCTGTACTTCACCGTGCGCGAGCTGAAGCCGGGCGGCGCGCTGGAGAACAGCGAGAAGCCGGAGCGCCGGAAGTCGGTGGCGCAAATGCTGGCCGAAGACGAGCAGGAGCATCTCGTCCGCTAGAAGTGGCCTTACCAGACAGCCGCTGATTGGCACTTTTCGCGGGCCACTTGCCGGACGCACAGTGGGTTCATGCTGATTCATCCCTGGGACGCTCCCGAGGACACCCGCTGGCAGTCCTGGCTGGCCGGCCAGGAACTGGGCCAGCTCATCGCCGCCGGGCGCGGACGCGAGCTGCCGGTGCTCACCCCGCTGCCGTTCCACTACGAGGGCGGCTCGACGATCTGGGTGCACCTGGCGAGGCCGAACCCGATCTGGCCCGCGCTCGAGGAGAACCCGCGTGCGTTGCTGGCGGTGACCGGCGAGCACACCTACATCCCGGCGGACTGGAACGCCGACGACGAACCCGAGCTCGGTGTGCCGACCGAGTACTACGCCGCGGTGCACCTGGAATGCGACGCGCGCGTGATCGACGATCCGGACGAGAAGGCCGAGTTGCTCAACCGTCAGCTGCGGCAGTTCGAGCCGGCCGGCGGACGGCTGCCGGTCAGCACGAACACGCTGTCCGACAAGCGGCTGCTCCCCGGCATCCGCGGGATCGAGCTGACCATCACCGAGGTGCGCGCGAAGTTCAAGTTCGGTGGCAACAAGCCCGCCGCCCAGCGCGCCCAGATCGCCGACCACCTCTCCACCCGCGCCACCCCACGCGACCTCACCTCCCTCCCCCACCTCCTCGACAGTCCGTGAAGGGCACCTTGCCTACCTTGAAGGTAGGGAAGGGCACCTTCACGGACGATCAGCGGCGCATGGACCAGGTGACGGGGCCATCGCCGGGGAGGGCGACTTCGGCGGTGACCTCGAAGCCGAGGCGCTGGTAGAAGCGCACATTGCCGGGTTCGGAGGTCTCCAAGTAGGCCGACACCCCGGCCGCGTCCGCGGCGGCCAGCCCCGGCTCGATCACCGCCCGGCCGAGCCCCTTGCCCTGGCTTTCCGGAGCGACCCCGACCGTGCCGAGGAACCAGACCGGCTCGGTGGGCCGGTGCGGCGCCATCGCCGCTTCGGCCGCGTCGGCGGCATCCGCTCGGTCACCGGACAGCTCGCGCAGCTCGTCCGCGATCGCGCCGAACGCCTCGCCGATGCGCTCGGACTCCGGCGTGGTCCACACCGCGACCGCGGCCGGCCCGTTCGGGCCGTCCGCAACCCAGACCTTTCCGTGCGGCAGCCCGATTTTCGCCACGAACAGCCACTGGAACCTGCGCACCCGCTCGAAATGGCCGTCCGCGGCGACGGTGTGCCGGGTCCAGGCGTAGTCGGCGAACGCACCCGCCAGCACGTCTGCCGCTTTGTCGACATCTTCTTGCCGACCGGGGCGTACCTCGCTTTCGATCATGAAAGCGACATTACCGCCGGCGCAGGCCCACCAGGATCGCCAGCACCGCGGAGCCGAGACCGGCCAGCCAGCCGACCACCCTGGACAGTTCCACCGCTCTGGTCACGTAGCCGGCGTCCGGGTTGCGGCCGTCGCCGAGCACCGGCAGCTCCTCCACGCCGTGCGGATACGCGGTCCGGCCGCCGAGCCGGATCTCCAGCGCACCGGCGAAAGCGGCGCCCACCCGGCCGGCGTTCGGGTCCGGGTGCGCGATGATGTCCCGCCGCCAGGCCCGCCACGCGCCGCGGGCCGAACCACCGACCACCGGCGCCCCGGTCACCGTGAGCGCCGCCGCGTACCGGGTCGGCACCTGGTTCACCAGCCGGTCCAGCCTGCCGGCGAACCAGCCGAACGGCTCCTGCCGCCGGTTCAGCAGCCGGCGCAGCACGATCACCGCCCGCGCGCCGAGCAGCCCGGGCACCCCAGCCACCGCACCCCAGAACAGCGGGGCGACCACGGCGTCCGAGGTGTTCTGCGCGACCGTCTCCACCGACGCCCTGGACAGCCCGATCACGTCCAGTCCGTCCCCGGCCCTCGGGTCGAGCCCGGCGAGGGTGTCCCTGGCCGAGTCAAGCCGTCCTTCTTCGAGATCACGCGCCATCGCGGTGCCGTCCACCGCCAGCCCGGCCGCGCCGAGCACGGCCCAGGTGGCGACCGCGGTACCGGCGGCCTGCCGCACCGGGCTGCGCCGCCCGGCGCGCTCCACCAGTACACCGGCCAGTACCGCCGCGCCAGCGAGCCCGGCCGCGTGCACCGCCCCGGTCAGCCGCGTCTCGGCGGGCAGTTTGTGCTCAAAGGCGCGGGCGGCCTTGGCGAACCCGGCGACCGGGCGGACCCGTCCGGATTCGCCGATCACCCCGTCCGCGGCCAGTCCCAGCAGCAGTCCGATCGCGCGCGCCGCGCTCACCCTGGTTCCCCGTCCCTGGTACCTGTGATGTCGCACGACCGTACCGCCGTCGCCGGAAGCGCCACCCGGAAGGTCCGCTAGTCGAACAGTTCGGCCATTTCGTCCAGTGCCTGCAGCACGATGTCCCGCATCGCGCGCTCGGCGCGGTCCGGCTTGCCGTCGTCGATCGCGGTGGCCACCTCCAGGTGCAGCGCGACCGCCTCCGGCTGCGGTTCGGGCGGCATCAGGCCGTGCCCGGTCCGCCCGGCGAGCACCTCGGCCACCACCTCGGCCAGCTGGTCGAACATCGGATTGCCGGACGCGGCCAGCACCAGGTGGTGGAAGGAGACGTCGTGGCCGAGGAAGGTGTCGAGATCGCGGGCCTTCGCGGTCTCGGCGAGCCTGGCCGCGAACGCCCGCAGCCGGCCGCGTTCCTCCGGGGTGGCGCGCAGCGCGGCGAGCCTGGCCGCGGTCGGCTCCACCGCGCAGCGCAGTTCGGTGAGGTTGCGCAGCGCGGTCTGCCTGCCTTCGCCGTCGAGCTGCCAGCGGATCAGGCGCGGGTCGTAGTGGTTCCACTCGGCGGTGTCGCGGACGGTGACGCCGACCCGGCGCTTGCTGGTGGTCAGCCGCATCGCCTCCAGCCCGCGGACCACCTCCCTGGCCACCGTGCGCGAGGCGCCGAACTGTTCCTGCAGTTCTTCCGAGCGCAACACCGTTCCCGGGGGAAGCGCACCGGAGGCGATGGCGATGCCGAGCGCGTCCAGCATTTCCGCATGCCTGCCGTCTGCCACGACATTCACGTTATACCTCTGTCTCGATTAAGTACTACTTTCACTTGATTACGTAGTACTTTTGAGTTTGACTTCTCGGTGTCCCCGGACGTCAGAGCTGACAGCGCAGCGGAGGTGCCATGACCGTCGTGGTGGTAATGGGCGTATCCGGCTCGGGAAAGACGACCGTGGGCACCGCGCTGGCGTCCGCGCTCGGCGTCCCGTACGCCGAGGCCGACACGTTCCATCCCGAGGCCAACATCGCGAAGATGACCTCCGGGCGTCCCCTGACCGACGACGACCGCTGGCCGTGGCTGCGCTCGATCGCCGGCTGGATCGCCGCGCACCAGGACATCGGTGGTGTGGTCACCTCCTCCGCGCTCAAGCGCAGCTACCGCGACGTGCTGCGAACCGGCGGCGACCTCTGGTTCCTGCACCTCGACGGCGACCGGCGGCTGCTCGCCGAGCGGATCAAGACCCGCTCCGGCCATTTCATGCCGGCGTCCCTGCTGGACTCGCAGCTCGCCGACCTCGAACCGCTGGACCCGGACGAGCGCGGGCTGGTCGCCGACATCGCCGAAGCGCCGGAAGACATCGTGCGGACCGCGCTCGCGGCCATGCCGACGGAGGGCGCATGACTGACACTGGCGGAGCCCTGGTCATGCGGGCCGACCGGGTGCGGGTGTCCCGCAGAACACAGGAGGCTTGATGACCACCCAGCTAGCCGAAGCCTGGAGCGGTGGTGACACCCGGCTGATCGGCGCCACCGTGCTGGCGATCGCGCTGATCGTGGTGCTGATCAGCAAGGCGAAGCTGCATCCGTTCCTGGCCCTGATCCTGGGCTCCGGGGTGCTCGGCCTGGTCGCCGGGATGCCGGTGGACAAGCTGATCAAGAGCTTCTCCAGCGGCGTCGGCAGCACCGTCGCGTCGGTCGGCGTGCTGGTCGCGCTCGGTGCGATGCTCGGCAAGCTGCTGGCCGACTCCGGTGGCGCGGAACAGATCGTGGACACCATCATCGCCCGCTCCGGGCCAAAGATGCTGCCGTGGGCGATGGCGCTGGTGGCCGCGTTGATCGGGCTACCGATGTTCTTCGAGATCGGCCTGGTGATGCTGATCCCGGTGGTGCTGCTGGTTTCCCGGCGCAGCGGGCAGCCGTTGCTGCTGCTGGGAATCCCCGCGCTGGCCGGACTGTCCGTGCTGCACGGGCTGGTGCCACCGCACCCCGGCCCGCTGGCCGCGGCCGGCGCGCTGAACGCGAACGTGGGCATCACCCTGGCGCTGGGCCTGCTGGTGGCGATCCCGACGGTGATCGTGGCCGGTCCGCTCTACGGCAAGGTGGCGGCCCGGCTGGTACCGGACGCGGCCCCGCCCGCGCACCTGGTACCCGCCGCCGATCAAGAGTCCGATTCGGACAGTCCCACCCGGCGCCCGAGCTTCCTCGCGACCGTCTCCACGGTGCTGCTGCCGGTGGTGCTGATGATGGCCAAGGCGCTGGCGGATATCTTGCTGGCCAAGGAAAACGAGCTGCGCAGGGTGCTGGACTTCATCGGTGACCCGCTGGTGGCGCTGCTGCTCGCGGTACTGGTCGGCATGGCCACCCTCGGCCGCGCCGCCGGGTTCGACCGGGCCAGGCTGTCCGGCTCGCTGGCCGACGCGCTGCCGCCGATCGCCGGCATCCTGCTCATCGTCGGCGCCGGCGGCGGGTTCAAGCAGACACTGGTGGACGCCGGGGTCGGCGACGTGATCACCCGGCTGGCGACCGGCGCGAACTTCTCACCGCTGCTGCTCGGCTGGCTGGTGGCGGTGGCGATCCGGCTGGCCACCGGTTCCGCGACCGTGGCCACGGTGTCCGCCGCCGGTATCGTCGCCCCGCTCGCGGCCACCCTCGACCCGACCCACGGCGCACTGCTGGTACTCGCGATCGGGGCGGGCTCGCTGTTCTTCTCCCACGTCAACGACGCCGGTTTCTGGCTGGTGAAAGAGTACTTCGGGCTGTCCGTCGGTCAGACCATCAAGAGCTGGTCGATCATGGAGACGGTCATCTCGGTTGTCGCCATCGCCCTGATCCTCCCCCTCGGCGCCCTACTCTGACGTCGTGAGTGAAAAGTGTTGTTCCGGCAACACTTTTCACTCACGAGGGGGTAATGGTCCCTTTGCCTCTTCGAATTCGGCCGAGTTATCCACAGATCGCCGAACGGTACTGGCGACCGCCTCCGCACCTGCCAGCGTCGAACCCATGTTCACCGGAATACACCTCACAACGGCCTCGACGAGAGTGCCGGACCAACGACAAGGCGAGTGGCACGGGCTCCTGATCGAGCAGCACGGCCTGATCACGAACAGGCAGGCCACCGCGCTCGGGATCACCCCGCAGACCATTCGCAGCAATGTGAGCGCGCTTCGATGGCAACCGGTCATGCACGGCGTGTACGCCACGTTCACCGGGCCTCTCCCCCGGGAGACACGCCTGATGGCGGCCCTGCTCTACGCCGGCGCACCGGCGGTGCTGAGCCATCGCACGGCGGCGGAAGAGTGGGGCATGCTCCCGATCGATGACGGGCAGCCGTTGCACGTGACGGTGCCGTACAACTGCTCGGCCGTCTCCCGACTCCCGTTAGTCGCGGTCCATCGATCGCGGGCCTTCCACCACATCGCCACGGTGGACACTCCGTTGCCGCGCACCAGCCGGGCGGACACCATCATCGACGTCGCGGTACAGGAAGACACCGGTTCGCAGGTGCGGACCCGGTTCATCGCGCTCGCCGGCAGCGCACCGGTGTCGATGGTGGCCTTGGCCAGGCAGGTCGAGCTTCGCCCACCCCATCGTTTCCGGACGGCGGTGTGGGAAGCGCTGCAACTGATGCAGGGCGGAGCGTTGTCCGCGCTTGAAGCGGAATACGCGCTACACGTGGAATCCGCGCACGGCTTGCCCGCACCGCAACGGCAGACGCCGGTTTCGGTGAACGGGCGCACGCTCTGGGAGGACATCACCTACGACAACGTGGGCGTACCGCTCACCACCCGGCTGGACGGCCGTGAAACGCATGCCACACCGGGCGTCGCCTTCCGCGACCGGGAACGTGACAACGCCGCCGAACTGGCCGACCGTTCCCGGCTCGTCTACGGCTGGGCCGACGTCACGACCGCGCCCTGCCAAGTGGCCGCACAGGTACTGACGGTACTTCACCGAGCGGGCTGGAAAGGCGCCGCACATCCCTGCTCAACACCGTTTTGCCTGGTCAGCGGTCGTGAGTGAAAAGTGTTGTCCCAGCAACGTTTTTCACTCACGACGTCGTGTCGGCCCAGGCGCGGAGCATGACTCGG
Source organism: Amycolatopsis nigrescens CSC17Ta-90 (assembly GCF_000384315.1). Taxonomy (GTDB): domain Bacteria; phylum Actinomycetota; class Actinomycetes; order Mycobacteriales; family Pseudonocardiaceae; genus Amycolatopsis; species Amycolatopsis nigrescens. The sequence goes on from NZ_ARVW01000001.1 coordinate 2,292,446, forward strand.
GCGATGGAGGAGTTGCCGGGCAGGATCATGTTCGCCGCGCCGCCGCCGATCGGGGTCGGCACCGCGTTGCCGGTGCGCACCTGGCTGTTCTCGAAGGCGGCCCGTACCTCGGCGCGCGAGACCCACAGCGCCTCTTCGATCTCGCCATCAGCCAGGCGCAGCGGCGCGGAGCGGTCCGCCCGCGCGGTGAACCCGAGCATGATCGACCGCGGGAACGGCCACGGCTGGCTGCCGAGGTAACGCGGCTCGCGCACCTCGACGCCGACCTCTTCCCTGATCTCCCGCTGCACGCAGCCTTCCAGCGACTCGCCGGCCTCCACGAAACCGGCCAGCACCGAGTACCGGTCCTTCGGCCAGATCGGCTGACGGGCCAGCAGCACGTGCTCCCCGTTCACGCCGACCTCGTCGTGCACCAGGCAGATCACCGCCGGGTCGGTGCGCGGATACTCCTCGCGCCCGCAGGACTCGCACTTCGTCGCCCAGCCGAACTGCACCCGGCCGGTCCGCCCGCCGCACTTCGCGCAGAACCCCGCGCGCCGGTGCCAGTGCCGCAACGCCAGCGCCGTCGTGTACAGCCCGGCGGAGGTGTCGTCCAGCAGGTCGCCGAACCCGCGCAGCTCGACCCAGACCTCACCGTCGTACCCCGGCGCTTCTTCGGTGAAGCCCCAGCTCCCCCGCATCTGCACCGGGGTCGGCGGCCCGGCCGGGGCGCCGCCGAGCGACCAGTAGTCCACGCCTTCCCACTCGCCGAGGAAGCAGGCGTCCTCCGGCGGTGCGTCGCCGAAGGTGACCGCCTTGCGCGAGGCAAGCGCACTGTCGCCTTCTCTCACCGGAGTGCGCCCATCGTCGTCGAGCAGCACCACCCGCGCGTCGGACCAGCGCGCCAGCAACCGGTCCGGGTCGGTGCGCAGCGCCTCCTGCCGGTCCGCGGTGGACCGGGACAGCGTGGGCAGCGCCCCCAACTGGAAGGGACTGCTCATGCTTGCACCTCCGCGAGTCCGCGCGCCGTGGTCGTCTTGGGCGCCGCGGGTGGACACCGGACTGCTCATGCTCCGGGTTCCCCGACGCTCACCCCGCCGAGCGCGGTCAGCTGCGGCCCGAGTTTCTCCGCGTCGCCAACGACCACCCCGGTGAAGTTCTTCGGTGCGAAGAACTCCAGCGCCGCCGCCGCGACCTCCTCGGCGGTCACCGCGGCCAGCCTTGCCGGATGCTCGGCCAGCCACTCGATGCCCAGCCCGGACGAGCTCAGCGCGGTCAGCTGACCGGACAGCCCGGCCAGCGACGAGGTCGAGGTGACCAGCGAGCCGATCGCGTACTGCCGCACCGACTCCAGCTCTTCGCCGGTCGGCGGGACCAGGCCGAGCCTGCCCAGTTCGTACCGGGTCTCCAGTACCGCGGCCGCGCTCACGTCGTTCGCGGTGTCCGCGTCCACGTTCACCACGGCGGTCTGCCCGGTGAACTCGAACCCGGAGTGCGCGCTGTAGGTGTAACCCTTGTCCTCGCGGATGTTCTCCACCAGCCGGGACGAGAAGTACCCGCCGTAGGCCAGGTTCGCCAGCTGCACCGCGGCGTAGCGCGGGTCGGTGCGCGGCACGGTCTGCGCGGACAGCCGGATCTGCGACTGCACGCCACCGGCCCTCGGCACCAGCAGCAGGTCCCCGCCGGTGAGCACCGGCAGCTCCGGCAGCGCGGTGGCCGAACGATCGGAAACCCAGCCCTGCAACGCCTTCTCCACGTCGGCGACCACGCCGTCGGGATCCACATCGCCGACCACCACGAGCACCGAGCCGCGCGGCAGCAGGGACGCGGCATGCAGCTGCCGCACGTGTTCCGGGGTCACCTCGGCCACGTCGTCCGCCTGCGGCACCTCGTGGGTCACCGGGTGGTCGCCGTAGCGGTGGCGCTGCAACGCCTCCCGCGCGATCGTGCGCGGCTGGGTCCTGGCCACGGCCAGCCGCTCCACCAGCCGCTCGGCCTCCCTGGCCACCTCGGTGTCCAAATAGGACGCCGACGTGAGCGAGTCGGCGAGCACGTCCAGCAGGGTGGGCAGGCCGCTGGACAGCGAGCTGCCGTGCACCGCCAGCCGTTCCGGGTCCACCACCGTGCCGAGGTCGCCGCCGATCAGCGCCAGCTCGGTGTCGATCTCGATCCGGTCGCGCCGCGAAGTGCCGCTGAGCAGCGTCTCCGCCAGCACCTCGGCGGTGGCCGAGTGCAGCGCGGAGGTCCCGGCGAACGGGACCCACAGCCGCAGCTCGGCCAGCGGCACGTTCGCCTTGCGCACGGCCAGCACCCGCAGCCCGTTCGCCAGCACGGTGTCCACATGCGACAGATCGGCGGCGGAACGCTGCTCGCCGAGTGGCGGCACCGCGCGCGGCCCCTGTTCGGTACGGCCGATCTGCTCCGCGCTGCGGTGCGTTGCCGAACTCACTACTTACCTCCCTGTTCGGGCGAAACCACCAGTACCGCGCGCGAATCCGGTCGGAGCGCCTTCGCCGCGGCGGCGACGTCCTCCGGGGTGAGCGCGGCCATCCGGTCGGCAAGGCCGTAGATCAGTGCCGGATCGCCGTAGAGCAGCTCGAACGAGCCGAGCGCGAGCGTCCTGGAGATCAACCTGTCGTGCTCGGAGTGCAGGCTCGCGCTCCAGCGCGCGGTGACCTTGCGCAGCTCCTGCTCGTCCGGCGGGGTCGAAGCCACCTTGTCCAGCTCCTCGTCCAGCGCGCCGAGCACCCGCTCCACGCTGACGTCCGGGGCGTGCACGGCGGTGATCGAGAAGGTGTCCGGGTCGCGGGCCTCGAACGGGCCGAACAGCCCCGCCGACGCGCCGATGTCGGTGACCAGCGGCTCCCGGTGCACCAGCCGCTGCTGCAGCCGGGAACCGTCGCCGTCGGAGAGCACCCCGGCCAGCACCAGGTTCGCCAGGTAGCCGTCCAGCTCGTTGATCGGGTCCGGCAGCCGGTAGCCCACGGCCACCGCGGGCAGCGGCGCGTGCGGGTCGGTGTGCGCGCCGCGCAGCTCGCCGGCTGGCGGCGGCTCGCCGAAGGTGCGGCGAGGCGGCGCCGGCCGGACCGGCACGTCGCCGAAGTGCTTTTCGATCAGCTCGCGGGCCCGGTCGAGGGTGAAGTCACCGGCCACCGTGAGCACCGCGTTGGCCGGCGCGTAGAAGGTGTCGAAGAAGGCCGCGCAGTCGTCCAGCGACGCCTGCTCCAGGTCGGTGAAGTCGCCGTACCCGTTGTGCGCGTTGGGGAAGGTCGAGTAGAGCACCGGCGGCAGCAGGATCCACGGGAACCCGCCGTATGGCCGGTTCAGCACGTTCAGCCGGATCTCTTCCTTGACCACGTCGATCTGGTTGGCCAGGTTCTCGGCGGTCAGCTTGGGCGCCCGCATCCGGTCCGCCTCGAGGAACAGCGCCCGCTCCAGCGCGGCGGCCGGCAGCACCTCGTAGTAGTCCGTGTAGTCCGGATGCGTCGACCCGTTGAAGGTGCCGCCGCTGGACTGCACGTACCGGAAGTGCGCCAGCTTCTCCAGGCTCTCGCTGCCCTGGAACATCAGGTGCTCGAAGAGATGCGCGAAGCCGGTGCGCCCTTCGGGCTCGGACCGGAAGCCCACGTCGTAGTGCACGGAGACGCCGACCACCGGAGCGGTCGCGTCGGGCGCGAGCACCACGCGCAGGCCGTTGTCGAGGGTGTATCGGTGTAACTCCGGGACCGCCATGCAGCCCACCCTACGGGTGAACAGCGCGGGCGGGAGAGCGGACTACCCGGCTTGCCCACTCGGCGCGCCCCGGCCGAAGGCCTCGCTAACGGGGAGGCGGGTCGCCCGGCTACAAACAGGGCCCCGACCAGCCAACTCGCGACCCGTCTACCCGTTCGCGATCGCGCGCTCGAACAGACACGGGGAACGCGTAACTACTGGCGACGGCCCTGTCCGCTGCCCGCGAACGCGCCGACCAGTGCGTCCACGAAGGCGCCGGCGTCCGCCCCGGCGATCCAGTACCGCTCCCGCGAAGGCAGCTCGGGCGTCTCGCCGAGAGCCACCGCATAAGGCAGTGCGCGGTCGGAATCCACGTCCAGCCGCAGCCGGCCGAGCAGGTCGGCGAGCGCGTCACCCCGCGGGGTTCTGACCGGCAGCAGCAGCCCGCCGAGCGCCAGCACCGCACCCGACGCGGCGAGCGCGAGACCGGCCTGCGCGTAACCGGCGGTCAGCGCGAGCAGCACGGTGAGGAACACGCCGTAACAGCCGATCCGGACTCCGGCGCGGAACAGCCGGCCGGTCCGCGTGCCCGGCGGCCGGGTGAACCAGCGGCGGCGCACCAGCTCGGCGTACAGCTCGTCACGCATCGGGCCGAGTGCCACCTCGGCGCGTGACAACGGCACCGAGGTCGAGTCCGCGAACAGGGCGTCGAAGACCAGCCGTTCGTAACCGGTGAGCTGCTCGTCCGGCTCGTTGCGCCGCTCCAGCAGCCAGTCCGGTTCGTCGCGCACCCACAGGTAGTTGCGCACGGCCAGGTCGAGCACCGTGGCAGGCAGCTCGGCCGGGCCCAGCTCCCCGTGCAGCAAGGTGCCCACCTGCCCCGGCAGCACCCCGTCCGGCGAAGAGAACCGGCCGTCCCCAGCGCCCAGCTCCACCGGCCCCGGCGGCGTCCGGACGCGGCGGCGTGCCCGCAGCACCATGCCGAGCACGGCGGCGCACACCACGGCGAACCCGGCCCAGGCCAAGGCCACCGGCGTGGTCAGCACGAAGGCCCCGGCCAGCGTGGCGGCGGGCACCACGTGCGCGTTCGCCGGCACCGTGCCCGGCGGCAGCACGACCGTGGCGTCCATCCGCGTGCCGGGCGCCAGGTTCTGCTGGCTGAACCTGGTCAGCCCGGCATGGTCGATCTGCGCCGCCAGGCACGGCCAGGTCCCGTCCAGCGAGCAGCGCACCGACTTCGGGATTTTCGGGGCGGCGAAAGAGGCGCGGAGCAGTTTCAGCGGACCGTCCCAGCCGCCAGCCAGCGGCCAGGACACTTCCAGCGAGTCACCGGCCGCCCCGACCGCGCCGTCGACCGTGTAGCGGACCACCGAGGTGCCACCGCCCAGCCGCACGGTGAACTCGTCTTCGGTGACTTCGGCGTCGCTGTCGCCCCGGCCTTCGATCGCCACGTCACGCACGGCCAGCACCCGGTCGCGGTCGTTCCCCGCCGGCACGCGCAACGGCACCCGCCTGGTCAGGTGCGCGTCCGCGGGCACCGAGATCGCCTCGGTCACCGAGAGCGCCCCGTCCCGCTGCACCTTCAGCTCGATCTCCGCGCTCTGCGGCAGGGTCGGCAGCGGCGGCCCGTCCTGCGCCCCCGCCGGCGCGATCCCCAGCACCACCCCGACGACCAGAAGGGCAAAAAGCCGGCTTTTTGCCATTTAGGCGGGGACGGGGGACGGGGAAGAAGGGGTGGTGAGGGCAGCGTTCAGGGCGGTGAGGAAGGACGGGAAGTGGGTGGCGAAGCGGGTCAGGTCGCAGTCGCCTTCCAGGCCGCCGAACCAGTACAGCCCGGCCGAACCGTCCGCGGCCGGATCCAGCCGGGCGAACTCGGCCAGCCAGCGCTCGGTCACGCCGAGCACCACCGCATACGGCAGCGAGCGGGAGAACACCAGCTCCCGATCGGCGGGCGGCACGTCGTCCGCCCGCACGGTGCCAAGATAACCGAGCAGCCCGCGGACCTGGCCCGCCAGCAACCGGCCACGCGCGGTGCGGGTGGGCAGCAGCCGAGAGGCCGCGGCGAGCACCAGCCCGGCCACCACCAGTCCGACGCCGAGCAGCGCGTGCCCGACGGAGAGCGCGAGCACCACGGTGACCAGCACGCCGGCCCCGGCCAGCACCGCACCGGCCAGGGTGAGCGGGTTGCGCGCGGTGCCGGGATGCCGGGAGAACCAGCGCTGCCGCACCACATCCGCGTACATCGCGGCACGCACCGGCGCCAGGTCGACCTTGCCCAGCTGGGACAGCAGCACGGTCTGACCGCCGCCGGGCAGCAGCGCGTCGACGACCGCGCGCTCGAACTCGTGCAGCCGCTCGTCCGGGGCGTTGCGCCGGGACAGCTGCCAGTCGGTACCGCCGTCCGCGGCGGTGAGCTCGGCGATCCACAGGTAGTTGCGCACCGCGAGATCGACCACGGTGGCGCTGATGTCCACGGTGTCCACCGTCTCGTCGATCACGGTGCCGACCTGGCCTGGCAGCACCCCGTCCGGGGAGGCGAAGAAGACCCGGTCGCCGTCGCGCAGCAGCATCGCGTCGGCGCCCGCCTGCCCGGCCCCGGCCGTCCGCGCGCCGGCGTCGCGGCGGCGCAGCCACCACAGGAAGCCGAGCCCGGCGAGCAACAATGCCAGCAGCACACCGAGTCCGATCGCGTCCGCGGTACCGAACGCGAACGCGCCCGCCGCGGCCACCGCCTCGAACCTGGCGTTCGGCGGCACCGTGCCGGCGGGCAGGCCGACCGCGAGGTCCACCCGCTCCCCGGCCGCCAGGCCGTCCTGATCGACCTGGATGACCCCGCTGTGCGCGGTCGCCGCGAGGGTGCACCGCCGGTCCGAGCCGAGCGGCCCGGCGAAGCAGTCGATCGCCGAAACGCGCTGCACGGGAGCAACGAAGGAGGCGCCGATCCGGCCGAGCCCGGTCTCCCAGCCGCTCGCCAGCTGCCAGCGAACCTGTTGCTGGTCTTGAAGATCCGCGACCGCGCCGGTCACCCGGTAGCTCACGGTGGCCTCGCCGCGCAGCTTCAGCACGAACTGGTCGCCGGTGACTTCGGCGGTACCCTCGCCCTGCACCACCGGGTCGGCGACGGTGTAACGGCGGTCACGTGCACCGTCCGCCGGCACCCGCAGCGGAACCCGCCGGACCAGCTCCTGCCCGGCCGGCGCCCGCACCGTCTCGGTGACCGCGAGATCGCCGTCACGCAGCAGTTTCAGGGTGACGTCCACGGCCGGCGCGGTCGTGGCCTGCTGGGCGGAGGCGGGAGCGGCCATGAGGGCGGCCGTGACAGCCATGACGGCCCCCATCTTCATGAACACGGACACAGACCATAGCCCTCGCGCCTATGCTGCAAGCGCGATCGTGCGGATTCACCCGCATGTGCGGCCAATGTGGTATTCACACTTGGCCAGCACGCACGAATGTTTGAGGGAGATCCCGACGGATGACGCAGCCTCCGCAGCGGCCATGGCAGCCGCCCCAGGGGCCACCGCCGGGTGCGCGCCCGGTGCCGGGGCAGCTGCCGCCGCAGCCACCGCCGATGGCGCGGCCGGTCACTCCCCAGCCCGGCCAGCCGCCGCTGCAGGTGCCGCACGGGCAGTACGGCGGTAATCAGCCCGGTAACCAACCCGGTAACCAACCACTGCCCGGCGGTCCGCTGCCGCCGCCGCAGCCGAACGGCCAGTGGGGCTACCAGTACCCGATGGGCTACCCGCCGAAGAAGCCCAACACCGGCCCGATCGTGGCGATCTGCCTCGGCGGCGTGCTGGTGCTGGTGCTCGGCATCGTGCTGATCGTCGGGGTCAGCGGTTCGGACCGCAACCGGGTCGCGGACGCGGGCTACGGCTCCGCCCCCACCGCCACCACCAGCTCCTCGCCGAGCTCCTCCCGCGCCTCGTCGAGCAGCTCCTCGTCCAGGTCCAGCAGCTCCAGTTCCAGTTCGTCGAGCAGCTCGTCCTCCACGTCACGCGGCCCGCAGCCGGTCGACGCGCTCGAAGACCACCCGCTGCTGACCAGTGCCAACGCGGGGCTGCAGAACGCGCCGTGCAACCTGCCCGGCTGGCCGAGCGACCCGTCGGCGTCGGAGGCGTTCTTCACCGCGGCCGCCGGCTGCCTCAACAAGGCCTGGGGCACGCTGCTGAACAGCATGAACCTGCCGTTCCACGCGCCGACCCTGCACTTCCCCACCGGCGGCTCGATGGACACCGACTGCGGCACCTTCCAGATCGGCGTCGCAACCGCCGCGTACTACTGCCAGGACAACCTCTACGTGCCGTTCAAGGGCTTGCAGACCAACATGTACGGCAACAAGCCCGGCGTCTACCTGGCGTTGTTCGCGCACGAGTACGGCCATCACGTGCAGGAGCTGACCGGGCTGATGGACGCGGCGTGGGCGAAGATCTACGACTACGGCCAGAACAGCGCGTCCGGGCTGGAAATGGCGCGGCGCAAGGAACTCCAGGCGCAGTGCTTCTCCGGGATCTACCTCGGCTCCACCGCCAACCAGGGCGGCAGCGTGAGCCAGGGCGTGTTCGACACCGCGTGGAACGACCAGGAGACCAGGGGCGACAACACCTCCGGCGGCCGTGACCACGGCACCAACGCGCACTACGCGTCCTGGTGGCGCAGCGGCGCGAAGAGCAACCGGACCGCGCAGTGCAACACCTTCGCGGCCGGCAGCGGGGAAGTCAGCTAGGCGGGGTGAACGGGTTGACCGGTTCGTCCCGGCGCTCGGGCTCCGGCTGCGGGTACACCGGCTGCTGGTAGCCGCTGAGCCTGGCCTGCTCGCGGTTGCGGCGTTCGGCGAGCACGGTGGTCAGGTAGAGCCAGCCCGGCGCCCCCGGCGGCACCGGCACCCCGATCCGCGCGGCGACGTCCTGCGCGAGCTGGTGCCCGAGCGCGTCCCTGGCCTCCGGGCGGAGCTGGCCGAGGCGGCCGAGGTACTGCCTGCCCGCCATCGCCAGGTCCTCGGGCAGTCCGGAAAGGTCCAGCTGGGCGGCCCAGCCGGCCAGCTCCGGCGGCATCATGATCGGCGCCGCGTCCTCGGCCGGCACCCGGTCGCGGATCACCACCGTGCCGGCCAGATGATCGCCGACCCGCTTCGACCTGCCCGAAGCCAGCGACACGACCACCCCCACCGCGCTCCACGCCAGTACCGGGCCGAAGTCCACGATCACCCCGGCCAGCCCGCGGGAAAGGGCGTGCCGGAACCGGATCGGGCCGCCGTCGTCGCGCACCACCCGCAGGCCGAGCGCCATCTTGCCGAGCGTGCGGCCGCCGCTGAGCGCCTCGAACAGCACCGGGTAGCCGACCCGGACCAGCACGAACAGGGTCAGCGTCAGCGCCAGGAACAGCGCCTCGTCGGACACGCCGAACAGCAGCGCCAGGAAGAACAGGCCGAACACGGCCAGCTGCACCAGCACGTCGAGCGCTAAGGCGACCCCGCGGCTGGCCAGCGCGGCGACCCGGAGGTCGAGCACGACGGCGTCCCCGGTGACCAGCTCGGTTTCTCGCTGCACCACGCCAAGAGTAGCGGCGGCCGGCATAGGGTTGGGGGGTGGACTTGGACGTGTTCGTGGCGGGTCATCGCGCGGAATGGGATCGGCTCGGCGAACTGACCGCGCGAAGCCGGTCGCTGCGCGGCGCCGAAGCCGACGAGCTGGTCACCCTGTACCAGCGCGCCGCGACCCACCTGTCGATCGCCCGGTCGTCTGCACCCGATCCTGCGCTGCTGGCCAGGCTGTCCGCGCTGGTGGCCGGCGCGCGATCCGCGGTCACCGGCACGCACAGCCCGGCCTGGCGCGAGGCCGGGTTGTTCTTCTCCCGCCGCTTCCCGGCGGCGGTGTACCGGACTTGGCGCTGGTGGGTGCCGTCGGCGGTGGTCACGCTGCTGGTGAGCGGGCTGCTGTCGGCGTGGATCGCCGGGGACCCCTCGGTGCAGGCGAGCATCGCCGCGCCGGAGCAGATCCGCGCGATGACCGAACCCGGCGGCGGCTACGAGGCGTACTACTCGAGCAACCCGGCGGGTTCGTTCGCCGCGCAGGTGTGGACCAACAACGCCTGGGTCGCGGCGACCTGCCTGTTCCTCGGCGTGCTGTGCTGCCTGCCGGTGGTGTGGGCGCTCTGGCAGAACGCGCTCAACCTGGCGGTCGGCATCGGCCTGATGACCTCGGCCGGCCGCGGCGAGCTGTTCTTCGGCCTGCTGGTGCCGCACGGCCTGCTGGAACTGACCGCGGTGTTCGTCGCCGCGGGCGCCGGGCTCCGGCTTGGCTGGACGGTGATCAGCCCCGGCCGCCGTTCCCGCGCCACCGCGCTGGCGCAGGAGGGCCGGTCGGTGGTCGCGCTCGCGCTGGGCCTTGCCTGCGTGCTGCTGGTGTCCGGGGTGATCGAGGCGTTCGTGACCCCGTCCGGCCTGCCCACCTGGGCCCGGATCGGTATCGGCGTGCTGGCCGAGGCCGCCTTCCTCGCGTATGTGTTCGTGCTCGGCCGCCGAGCCGCCCTCCGGGGCGAGACCGGCGACCTGGACGACCGCCTCTCCGGCGACCTCCGCCCCGAAGCCGGCTGATCCGTTCAGGTGACCATCATGCACGGACCCGACTAAGCCTCCAGATTGTCACCCTCCGCCGATACCTTGCTACAGAGGGAGACAACAGGAGGAGTCGTGAACCAACGAAAACTCACCCGCCTCGCCGGGACGTGCGACGACGAAGATCGGTGCGCGACCGTGTTCGCCACGGATCGTGGCACGGTCGCGGTGCAAGGCGATCTGTTCGACGGAATGCAGGTATCACCTGGTGAGGCCATGGTGGAGATACCGAAGGAACTACTGCTGGAGGCGGCCCGTGCTGCAAGTTGACGGATCCCACGAGATCGGCGGCAACTGGATCTCGTCACCGGACTACATGGACCGGATGAGCAACTTCAAGCGCTCGTCCTTCCGGTTCCAAACACTCCAGGTTTACGGAATTCCCCATGAACAGGAGTCCTTCCGGGAGTTCCTGAAGACCGGGGTCCGGCACGTCGACCCGAACGATCCCCGCCTGGTCCGGATGAGGAACAAGAGGACCGGCGGCCGCATAACCGGGCGGGTACAGGTTGTGCATCAACCCATCTCCGACTACCTGCGCCACACGTTCGGGTTCTTCCATGTCAGTGCCGAGCAGGGCGAGAATCTGGGCATCCTGGACACTTCGACGACCTCGGCCGGAGATCTGCCGGACTACGATTTCGTGCTGCTGGACGACGAGACCGTGATCAAGCTGCACTACTCGGACGAGGACGGCAGTGTGGTCGGCCGGGAACTGCTCCCCGAAGCCGACATCGCGCAATACCAGCGATATCGCGACTACGCAACAGAAAACTCGGTGCCATTCCTGGAGTACGAAAGGTCGATGCCCACCTGATTCCCGACCCCGCCGACCTCGGCCAGGGCCGCGAGGACCTGGCCGAGGTGCTGCGCGCCCTGCGCAAGGCGGCCGAGCTTTCCGGCGAGCGCTTGGCGGCCAAGGCGCACATGAGCCAGGGCAAGATCTCCCGGATCGAGACCGGCAAGATCCTGCCCACAGTTACTGACGTGCAACGAATTCTGCGTGCACTGGAGGTACCTCCAGATCGCGCGGCGGAGCTGCTCAAACTGGCCCGTGCGGCGAATATCGACTTCGTCAGCCGGAGACGAGCCCGACAGCTCGGGCCTCGCAGCTACCAACGAAGCCTCGCCGCCATGGTGGCCCAGTCCGACCAGGTGTGCTGTGTATTCCCGGCAATGCTCCCAGGCTTCCTGCAAACTCGGGCGTACGCGCGCGGCAATATCTATAACCCCCTCAGCAAGTACTCGACAGCGCGCCGGGAAGAGTTGATCGAAGCCAAACTGAGCCAGCACGAACTGCTGCGCCAGGGCACCAGATTCCTCCTGCTCTGCACTGAGGCGGCGGTGCGCTTTCCCGTGGTCGGCCACGGGGACATGGCCGAGCAGGTCGAGTACTTGATCTCCACGAGCAAGCTGCCGCAGATTAGATTCGCGATCATCCCGGCTGGCACCCGGATGCCCAAACCGGCACTGAACACCTTCATCGTCTACGACAACCGCACGGTGGAAATGGAGACACACGCCGGGGCGATCAATATGCGGGACCCCACCCAAGTCGAGGAGCATCTCGAACTCTTCGAGTACTTCTGGTCTCACGCGGTCGAAGGCGACGAAGCTCGCGCGCTGCTGCGCAGCATCGCGGACGACTTCCGGCGGCAGGCTACAACCGGCCGGCGGCCTTCATAGCCAGGTAGCGATCCACCAGTGCGGGCGGCAGGTCGTCCGGGAGCGCGTCCACCACCTCCACGCCGGACCGGCCGAGCAGGGCGGTGACGTGCCGGCGTTCGGCGAGGGTGCGTTCGGCCGCGGCCGCGTCGTAGACGGCTTCCGCGTCCCCGCGGCCACCCGCCATTTCCGCTACCCGCGGGTCGGCCACCGCGGCGAGCAGCAGCCGGTGCCGCGCGGTGAGCGTCGGCAGCACGGGCAGCAGTCCCTCCTGCACCGGCGCCGCGTCCAGCCCGGTCAGCAGCACCACCAGCGACCGGCGACGGGTTCGCCGCAGCACCTCGGCGACCATGCCGCGCGCGTCGGTCTCCACCAGGCTCGGTTCCAGCGGCGCCATCGCGTGCACGAACGCGGACGCCTCGCCGGTCACGCTCGCGCGCACCTGCCGGTCGTAGGCGATCAGATCGACCCGGTCTCCCGCGCGCGAAGCCACTACGGCCAGCAGCAGCGCGGCCTCCATCGCCGCATCCAGCCGCGGCGAATTTCCTACCCGCCCGGCCGAAGTCCGGCCGGTGTCCAGCACCAGCACCAGGTGCCGGTCCCGTTCCGGCCGCCAGGTGCGCACCATTACGTCCGCGGCCCGCGCGCTCGCCCGCCAATCGATGGACCGCACATCGTCGCCGATCACGTATTCGCGCAGCGAGTCGAACTCGGTGCCCTGCCCGCGGGTCAGCGCGGCCTGGCGCCCGTCCAGTTCCCGCAGCCTGGCCAGCCGGGACGGCAGGTGCTTGCGGCTGTGGAACGGGGGCAGCACCCGCACCGCCCACGGCACCTCGTGCGAGCCCTGCCGCGCGGCCAGTCCGAGCGGCCCGAGCGCACGCACGGTCACCCGGTGCGCGTGCCGGTCGCCGCGCCGGGACGGGCGCAGCGTGGTGACCACCCGGCGCGACTCGCCGGCCGGGACGGTGATCCGGTGCCGGTCCGACTCCGCGCCGGCGCTCGGCGGCCAGGCGTCCCGGAGCAGGCCGTGCACCCGCCGCCGCCCGGGGTTGCGCACCCTCAGCGTCACCTCGATCGGCTCGCCGAGCCTGGCCGACGCGGCACTGGACCGCTCGAAGGACAGCGGCCGCACCGCGCCCGCGAGCAGCAGGTCGGCCAGCACCCCGAGCAGCAGCACCACGGCCATCACCAGCACGCCGGTCCAGGACGGCAGCACCAGCCCGACCAGCACCACGCCCAGCAGCGCGAGCAGCGCGGCCCGCCCGGTGAGTGCCATGGTCAGTACTCCCTCAACGCGGCACCGGCACGGTCGCCAGCACCCGCTCCAGCACCCCGTCGGTGGTGGCGCCTTCGAGCTCGGCTTCCGGCCGGAGGTCCAGCCGGTGCCGCAGGGCCGGCCTGGCCAGCGCCTTGACGTCGTCCGGAGTCGCGTAGTCCCGCCCAGCGAGCCACGCCCACGCCCTGGTCGCGGCCAGCAGCGCGGTGGCGCCGCGCGGGGAGACCCCGAGCCGAACCGAAGGCAGCGAGCGGGTGGCCCGGCAGATGTCCACCACGTAGCCGATCACCTCGGGCCCGACGGTGACCCCGGCGACCGCGGCCCGGCCGGCCGCGAGATGTTCCGGCCCGGCGGCCGGGCGCACCCCGGCCGCGACCAGGTCACGCGGGTCGAAACCCTGCGCGTGCCGGACCAGGATGCCGATCTCGTCCTCCCGTGAAGGCGCCGGCACGGTCAGCTTGAGCAGGAACCGGTCCAGCTGCGCCTCCGGCAACGGGTAGGTGCCCTCGTACTCCACCGGGTTCTGGGTGGCGATCACGATGAACGGGTCCGGCAGCGGCCGCGACCGGCCGTCCAGCGACACCTGGCGTTCCTCCATCGCCTCCAGCAGGGAGGACTGCGTTTTCGGCGGGGTCCGGTTGATCTCGTCCGCGAGCAGCAGGTTGGTGAACACCGGCCCCTCGCGGAAGGAGAACTCGCCGCTGTGCGCGTCGTAGACGATCGAGCCGGTAACGTCGCCGGGCATCAGGTCCGGGGTGAACTGCACGCGCGCGGTGTCCAGCTCCAGCGCCGTCGCCAGCGCCCGCACCAGCAGCGTCTTCGCCACTCCCGGCACACCTTCGACGAGCACGTGCCCGCGGCAGAGCAGCGCGATGATCAGCCCGGTGACCGCGGCGTCGTTGCCGACCACGGCCTTGCCGACCTCGCCGCGCAACGCGATCAGCGCGTCCCGCGCCTGCGTCGCGCTGACCGGGGTTCGCTGGGTACTGGTCAAGATCTCCCCACTTCGTTCTCGAGTTCGTCCAGTGCGTCGGCCAACCGGACCAACGCCGCCTGGTCGGCGGGCGCCGGGCCGTACAGCAGCTCCCCGGTCGCCGCGTGGCCATGTCCGGTGCGTGCGGCCACCGCGTCCACCACGGCCGCCGGTTCGGCGCCGGCCCCGAGGCCGAGCGACGGCAGCAGCCGGTCGATGGTGGCCTGGCGCAGCACCTGGGCGGCATGGTCGACGGCCCCGGACCGACGATAGAGCCGTGCCCTGCCTTCGGTCGTCTCGGCGGCCCGCACCACCACCGGCAGCGGTTCGGCGACGACCGGCCCCAGCCTCCGCGCCCGCCACAACGCCAGCACCAGCACCGCGACCAGCAGCTGGATCGCGCCGAAGATCCAGCCCCGCGGCAGCAGCTCGGTCAACGGCCGCTGCGCCCTGCTCAACTCCGGATCCGACGGCGACGGCAGGTACCAGACGAGGTCGGCCTGCGCACCGAGCAGCCGCATCGCCAGCGCGGCGGTGCCCTGAGCGGCGAGCTGCTCGTTGGTCAGCGGCGCGCCGGACCCGAGCACCGTGACGTCCGTGCCCAGCTTGGCCAGCGTGCCGTCGTAGCAGGTCACCGGCGCCTGGTAGCGCATGCCGCCGAGCACCGCGTCCCCGGCCGCGGCCGCCACCGGGTCGGCGCAGCCGGGCGGCCTGGCCTGCACCGGCACCGGGCTGGTCGCGCGCAGTCCGGGCAGCAGCCCGTCCAGCACCCGTTGGGAAGGCTCGACCAGCACCGCGCTCCCGGCCCGGTTCCGCAGCCCGGCCAGCCGCCCCGGCTCGACCAGGTCCGGCGCGGTGACCAGCAGGGTGACCCGCTCACCGGTGGCTTTCTCGGCTTCGGCCATGGTGCGCACGGTCTGCACCCGCACGCCCTGTTCGGCGAGCAGGGTAGCCAGCGCGTGCGCGCCGTTGGGTTCGTAGGAGGTGGGTTCGAGGTCGCCGCTGGCCCGTTCGCCGCTGAGCAGCACCGTGGCCACCGCGGTGGCCACCAGCAGCAGCACGATCGCGACCGGCACCCTGGCGGCACGCCAGATCCGGCGGGCGTCCGGCGAGACGGAAACACTCCCAGTGCTCACAGTGCTCACAGCGCCGCCATGACCGGCCGTGCTGCCTGGCTGCGCTCGTCCAGCGCGACCAGCCGGTGGTAGTCCGCTTCGGCCGCCGGATGGCCGCCGTAGTACACCTCGTCGAACCTGGCGGCGGCCGCGGCGAGCTCGTCCCGGCACTCGGGCAACCGGGCGCCGGCCTCGGTCGCGGCCTCGTCGGCGGTGCGCCCGGACCGCTCGTCCAGCACGTCACGCTCCTCCAGGCCACGCACCAGCGCCCGGAACCGTTCCCGCACCGCGACGTCGAGCTCCCCGCGCGCAAACGCTTCCGCCGAGGCCAGCCGGTGCTCGGCGGCGGAGCTGGACCGGCCGGTGAAAACCTGGCCCGCGCTCCTGCCGCGACGGCCGGGACTGCCCACCCGCAACCGGATCACCACCACGATCAGCACGATCAGCACCAGGATCACCAGCAGGCCGAGCAGCCCGCCCGGCGCCACATCGGACACCGCGCGCAGCAGTTCGGCAATCCGGTCGCCGGCCCAGCGCAGGAGCCGGTCCAGCAGCGACGGCTCGGCCGCCTGGTACTCCGCCCTGGCCAGCTCGCGCTCGGCCGCGGCGCGGGCGTCGTCCCGGCCGATGTCGACCGGGATCTCCACCTGCCGGATCGTCACTGCGGCGCGGAACCCGCCGCACGCGCCAGTTCGATGTCCATGCCCTCCCGGCGCATCCGCTGGTCGATGTAGAGCAGTGCGGTGACCCCGGCGCTGAACGGCGCGGTGATGGTGGTCGCGATCAGCCCGCCGAGGGAGGTCAGCAGCAGGTCCGACGCGGTGGGCACGGTGACCGTGCCGGAGAAGATGCCGGTGAAGGCGCCGCTCGCGGCCCCGAACGGCAGCGCGATCAGCTCCGAGATGACCACGTTGATCACCAGCGCCAGCAGCAGGATGCCGAACACCCGCCACCAGGAACCCTTGACCAGCAGCTGGGACCGCGACAGCGCCTGGCTGATCCGGCCGCGTTCGAGCACCAGCGCGGTGCTGGCCAGGCTGTAGCGCACGTACAGCCACACCGCCGCCACCAGGCCGGCGAGCAGCAACGGCACCCCCACCCCGCTCGCGTAGACCGCGGCGAACCCGCCCACCACCGGCAGCGCCGCGACGATCAGCGTGTAGAGCAGGGTGAGGCCGAGCAGCGGCAGCAGCCGCGGGCCCGCCTCGGCGAACGCGCCGCCGAAGCTGACCGGCCTGCCCAGCACCGCCTTACCGATCACCACGGTGAGGAAACCGGTCAGGAAGGTGGTGGTGAGCATGGTGATCAGCAGGCCGATGCCGCTGATCATCAGCGAGTTGCCGAGCAGCGGCAGCACCTCGTCGAGCTGCTGCTGCGGATCCGAGGTCCGCTGCAGGCTTTCCGTCGCCCGCCGCAGGTCGTCCAGGCTGAACAGGTTGAGCAGATAGCCCAGCGCGGTGTTGACCACCGCAACCAGTGCGGACACCCCGAGCACCAGCGCCGGGTAGCGACGCATGGTGGTGATCGCGCCGTCCAGGATCTCGCCGAGGGTCAGCGGCCGCAGCGGGATGACCCCCGGCTTTCCGTAGCCGCCCTGGTTCACCCAGGCCGGCTGGTTCCACTGCTGCTGCGGCGGGGGCGGCGGCATCGGCGGGGGTGGCTGTGGCGGATCTGGCTGCTGGAACTGCCCGGCGTCAGGACCGCCCGGCGGCGCGTGCGGCTGGTCCTGCGGACGCGCCTGGTCCGGCGTCGACGACTGGTCACCCGGTCCTGGGGCGCCGGGCCGGTCGGGGTCGGGCGTCGGCCCGCCACCCGTTTCACTCATCGAAGTCTCCAGTGTCGATCGGGTGCGGGTGTCCCGCAAGATTCTGAGGCAAGAGTCGGACCAGTACATTTCGGGAAGCGTGCACACTCTCGCAGAGCTTCCGGCCTCACCGCCACCGACTCACGGCGTGCTGGACCTGGTTGTGACCCTCGGCGAACACAGCGGGCTGTCGGTCCCCCTCGTTATGCTTTGCAGACCATGAGCCAACAGCCCTCTGGCCCGCTGCCGCCGCCGGCACCAGGGCCGACGCGGCCGCGGTCCAAGGCGTCCAGGCAGGTCATCGCGCTCAGCCTGGGTCTGGCCGCGGTGGTGCTGGCTGGGCTGGTGGTGTACGTCGCGGTGACCAAAGGCAAGCAGAGCGCGGACACGGTCGCCCAGAACCCGCCGTCCACCACCGCGCCGGCCTCGCATCCCGGCGCGGGCAACGGCGCGCCGGCCGCCTCCGGCAGCGCCACCGGGCAGCAGAAGATCCTCCGGCTCGCCGACCACCCGATCCTGTCCGATCCGGAAGCGGGATTGAAGAACCTGAGCTGCGTGCTGCCGACCTGGCGGAACGACCAGGCGGCGGCCGAGGAGTTCTTCACCGCCGCCGGCCACTGCCTGGACGCGGCGTGGGGGCCGTTCCTGCTGCACTACCGGCTGCCGTTCGTCCCACCCGCGCTGCACTTCCCCACCGGCACCAGCTTCCAGACCGACTGCGGCTCGATCAAGGTGGGCATCGCGACCGCGGCCTACTACTGCGAGAACAACCTTTACGTGCCCTTCCGCGGGTTGCAGACCGACCAGTACGGCAACAACCCCGGGGTCTACCTGGCGCTGTTCGCGCACGAGTACGGCCACCACGTGCAGGAGGTCGCCGGGCTGATGGACGCTGCCTGGGAGCGGATCTACGCGGCCGGCCAGAGCAGCGAGGCCGGCCAGGAAATGGCCAGGCGCAAGGAACTGCAGGCGCAGTGCTTCTCCGGCATGTTCCTCGGCGCGCATGTGGACCGCGGCGGCAGCGTCACCAGGGAGATGTACGAGAAGGCGTGGAAGGACCAGGAGACCAGGGGCGACAACACCTCGGGCAGCCACGACCACGGCACCAACGCGCACTACGCGTCCTGGTGGCGCACCGGCGCGGAGGACAACCGCATCGCCGAGTGCAACACCTTCAGCGCCCCCGCCACCGAGGTCTCCTGACCGGCCGGTTCAGGCGAGGGCGCGGCTGCGCCGGTTGCGAGGGCCGCGGGCGACCAGGAACGCGTAGCTGCCGCCGCCGACGCAGCTGAGCGCGACCAGCACCAGGCCGACCGGGCGGCGCAGGTCGTTGCGGCCCTCCACCACGCCGGCCGGTTTGACGTCGATCAGGCCGGTGCCGACGTCGGCCGGCACCACCACCTTCACCCGCTGCTCACGGTCGTGCCCGCAGGCGGTCAGCGTGCCGTTGCGGGTCTTGCCGGCCAGCTCGAACTGCACGGTCTCCTTGGCGTCCGGGCTGGCGCACTCCATGCCCAGCGTCACCCTGGCTTCGACCACGGTGCCCTGCTCCGCCTCGGCCGTGCCGAACAGGCCGGGCCCGAGGTACCAGGCCACAGCCACGATCGCGATCCCCACCGCGGCCGCCACCGCCAGCGTGTTCCAGCGCAGCGTTCCGTGCGGCACTGGCGTTTCCGATCTCGGGGGCACGGGTCAATGGTTCCAGATGCCCCGGGCAAAACCCAGGTGCGCCCGGCGGCACCGCTCAGCTCTCGATCTGCTCCGACTGGGTGACCTTGCGGATGTAGAGCAGCCGGTCGCCCGGCTCGATCGCGTCGGCCTGCGGCGAGTCCACCCGGTACAGCGTGCCGTCCCGGACCACGCCGAGCACGATGTCCGACAAGTGCCGCGGCGAGCCGCCCTCCTCGGACTGCTCGACCAGCCGTTCGGCGATGGCCAGCCCGGACTCGGGGGTGAGCAGGTCCTCGACCATGTCCACCACCGACGGGGTGGAGGTGGCCATGCCGAGCAGCCGCCCGGCGGTCTCGCTGGAGATGACCACCTGGCTCGCGCCGGACTGTTTGAGCAGGTGCACGTTCTCCGCCTCGCGCACGGACACCACGATGTGGGCCTTCGGCGCCAGCTCCCGCGCGGTCAGCGTGACCAGCACCGCGGAGTCGTCCCGGTTGGGCGCGACCACCACCGCGCGGGCCCGCTGCACCCCGGCCACCCGGAGCACGTCCGACCTGGTGGCCGAGCCGTGCACGGTGACGAGGCCGAGCGCGCCGGCAGCATCCAGCGCCTGCTGGTCGGTGTCCACCACGACGATGTGGTTCGGTTCGATCTCCTCGTCGCCGAGCAGCGTCTTCACCGCGGCCCGGCCCTTCGTGCCGAACCCGACGACCACCACGTGGTCTCGCACCTTGTGCCTCCACTTCTGGATCCGGAAAGCCTGCCTCGACCGCTCGGTGAGGACTTCGAGTGTGGTACCGACCAGCACGATCAGGAACAGCACCCGCAGCGGGGTGATGATCACGACGTTCACCAGCCGCGCGGTCGCGGTCGCCGGCGCGATGTCCCCGTAACCCGTGGTGGACAACGAAACCGTCGCGTAGTAGAGGCTGTCCAAAAACGACAGCCCGTCCCCGTTGGCGTCGCGGTAGCCGTCCCGGTCCAGGTACACGATCAGCACGGTGGCCAGCAGCGCCAGCCCGGCCCCGATCACCCGGCGGGAGATCGCCCGCATCGGGCTGACCGTGGTCTCCGGCATCTTGATCACGCCGACCAGGGTGTGGTCGGGCTGATCGGCCAGCTGGTCACCGAGCGGGATCCGCTTGATCCTCTTGATCATGCTTCGGCTCCCGGAAGAGGGTGCGCGGGATCACTCACGCGACGAAGCGTAGACGACCCGGCGGCGAATGTGCCCAATGCCGGGGGTCAGTCCTGGGGAACGCTGCGGAGCAGGTCGCGGAGGCCGTCCGCGTCGAGCAGGTCCTCCGGCCAGACGGTGCGGTCGTCGCGCACGTAGTGGAACGCCGCGCGCACCCGTTCCAGCGGCACGCCCTGCAACTCTGCCCAGGCCAGCCGGTACGCGGTGAGCTGCACGGCCAGCGGGCGCAGCTTGTCCGGGTCCGGCACCGCGCCGGTCTTCCAGTCCACCACCGTCCAGCCGCCGTCCGGTTCGGCGAACACCGCGTCCATCCGGCCGCGCACGGTCACTCCGTCCACATCGGTCGAGAACGGCACCTCAACCTCGTGCGGCATCCGGTTGGCCCAAGCGCTGTTCTCGAACGCCTCCTGCAGGGCGACCAGCTCGTCGTCGCTGACCGCGCCGGTGTCCGCGGCGCCGGGCAGGTCGTCGATCTCCAGCAGCCGCTCCCCGCCGAACCGGCGCTCCAGCCAGCCGTGGAAAGCGGTGCCGCGCCGGGCGAAAGTGTTGGGCGGCATGGGAAGCGGCCGCCGCAGCCGGCGGGCGAGGCCGGCAGGGTCGGCGGCAAGCTCGACCAACTGGCTCACCGAGAGATGGTCCGGCAGCAGCACCTCGTGACCGGCACCGGCCGCCTTGGCCCGTTCGGCGAGCAGCACGTCGGTGTCCGCGATCCAACCGTCTGGATCCTCCTCTTCGGCCGGTTCCTCCGGCTCCGCCGCGAAGTCCAGTTCGAGCTGCGGGTCGGGCGGCGGTTCGGCCGCCAGTTCGAGCGCGCCCATGGTCAGCCCGATGCCCTCGGTGACCGCGGTGCGCCGCCTGCCCAGCGGGTCGAACGGCCACTGCGCCCGGCGGGCGTCGGTGACCAGCGGGTTCTCCTCGTCCCCATGCGGTTCGGCGGCCCAGGTGTGCACCCGGCCGAGTTGCTCCTCCCCTGCCAGCAGCTCCCCGATCTCGGTGAGGAAAGTGCTGGGGCCCTTGGGTTTCGCACTGCTCTCGTTCCACCAGTGCCCGGACACCACGAGCGCGCTCTCGGACCGGGTCAGCGCCACGTAGCAGAGCCGGCGCTCCTCGTCGGCCTCGCGTTCGGCGAAGCCCTCTTCGTGCAGCTCGAGCGCCTCCAGGATCTCCTTGCGGTCGTAGCCCGCGGCCACCCGCAGCTTCGGCAGGTCCTGCGCGTCCCCGCGCAGCGACGCCGGCAGCGCAGTCACCGTGCGCAGCCAGGACGAGGACCGGCGTTTGCTCGGGAAGACGTCCTGCACCAGGTGCGGGATCGCGACCACCCGCCACTCCAACCCCTTCGCCGAGTGCACGGTCAGCACCTGCACCCGGTCCGCGGCCACCTCGACCTCGCCGGGGGTGAGCCCGTCCTCCGCGTGCGAAGCGGTGGCGAGATAGTCCACAAAGGACATCAGCGTCGCGGTGGGCGAGGTCTCCGCGAAGTCGGTGACCACGTCGGCGAAGGCGTCCAGGTGCGCCCGGCCCGCACTGCCCGGCCTGGCCAGCGACTCCACGTCCAGCAGCAGGGTCCGTTCCACGTCGGCGACCAGCTCGGGCAGCGACTGGTCCAGCCGGCGGCGCAGCATGGACAGCTCGGCGCCGATCCGGCGGATCCGGCGGTAGCCCGCGTCGGAGTAGCCGTAACGCTCCTGGTCACCGGGATCGTCGAGGGCGTCCACCAGCCCGGTCTGCTCGGCGCGTTCGGTGAACAGCAGCGGATCGGCGGTCTCGCCGGTGGCCTCCGCGGGCGGGCCGGAAAGGTCTTTCGCGCGCCGCCACAACGCGGCGAGATCGGCCGCCGCCAGCCGCCACCTCGCCCCGGTGAGCAGCCTGGCCGCGGCGGTCCCGGCCAGCGGATCGGCCAGCACCCGCAGCGTGCTGACCAGGTCGGCCACCTCGGGCTCGTCCAGCAGGCCACCGAGGCCGACCACCTCCACCGGCAGGCCGCGGGCGCGCAGCTCGGCCGCGACCGGGGCCATGTCGGCCCGCCGCCGGACCAGCACCGCCGCGGTCGGCGGACTGCCGCCGGCGTCCAGCTCGGCATACCAGCGCTCAGCCACCGCATCCGCCACCCAGGCGCGTTCGGCCCGCACGTCCGGCAGCAGCCCGGCGACGATGTCCGCCGGGCCGGCGCCTTCCCTGGCGCGCAGCCGCTCCACCCCGAGCCCACCGGCGCGCAGCGGCTCCGCGGTGGCGTTGGCGAGCGCGAGCACCTCCGGCGGGTTGCGGAAACTGGTGAGCAGCCCGAACTCCCGCGCCGGGCCCAGCTTTTTCCCTTCCAGCCGCGGGAAGTCCGTGGTGAACCGGGGCAGGTTCGCCGCGCTGGCACCACGCCAGCCGTAGATCGCCTGTGCCGGGTCGCCGACCGCGGTGACCGGCAGGGGCGGGTTCTCCACCCCGCCGTACAACGCGCGCAGCAGCACCCGCTGGGCGTGCCCGGTGTCCTGGTACTCGTCCAGCAGCACCGCGCCGTAGCGGGCCCGTTCCCCGGCCACCACCTCCGGGTGATCACCGGCGAGCTGCGCGGCCAGCGCCATCTGGTCGGCGAAGTCCAGCGCCCCTTCGGCCCGCTTGCGCTGCTGGTAGCCGTCGATCAGCGGCAGCAGCTCCAGCCGGAACCGTTGCGCGGCAACGATGTCGACCAGCTTCTGGGGCAGCGACGCCCGCTGTCCCTTCGCCCGCGGCGCGTTCTCGATCAGCTCGCAGAACTGCCGCGTGTAGTCGTCGAGGTCGGCGAGATCGACCATGTGCTCGCCGAGCTCACCGGCCAGCTGGAGCACCTGCGCGGTGACCGAGGCCGGCACCCGGTCGGTCTCCAGGTCTTTGTCCCATGTGGACACCACCCGGTGCGCGAGCTGCCAGGACGAGGTCTCCGAAAGCAGCCGCACCCCCGGCTGCACCGGCAGCCGCAGCCCGTGCTCGGCGAGCAGCCTGCCGGCGTACGCGTGGTAGGTCAGCACGGTCGGTTCTTCGGCCAGCACCATGGCGCGGCGCTGCCCACCGGGGTCGATCCGGTCCAGCAGCCCGGACCCGGCCAGCCGGCGCAGCCTGGCCCTGACCCGTTCGGCCAGCTGCCTTGCCGCCTTGCGGGTGAAGGTCAGCCCCAGCACCCGCTCCGGGGTGACGATCCCGTTGGCCACCAGCCAGACCACCCTGGCCGCCATGGTCTCGGTCTTGCCGGCCCCGGCACCGGCCACCACCAGCGCCGGCTCGACCGGCGCGGCGATCACCAGCGCCTGCTCCGCGGTCGGCGGGTGCAGCCCCAGCGCCTCGGCGACCTCCTCCGGCGACACCAGCGCCGGGGTCACGAGTCGGTCACCTGCCGGCCTTCGGGCCGCAGCGGGCAGGAACCCCTTGCCGGGCAACGATCGCAGTCGGAGTTCTCGTTGGCGTCGTACTCCGGACCGGCGGCCGAGGTGGCGACCTTGTGCACCAGCTCCAGCCACTGCTTCCCGGCCTCTGCGTCCAACGGCTGCTGCTCGCGCTGGCTTGCACCGGTCTTGACGTTCGACTTGGCGACGTACACCAGTTTCGCGCCGCCCGGCTCCTTCCCGCTTTCGAAAGCACCCAGCAGCACGGCGAGCTGGTACGCGGCCAGCTGCGGGTGCAGCTCGGCGTCGGCCGCGGTGATCGGCACCTTGCTGGTCTTGATGTCGATGATCACCGGGCGGCCGTGCTCGTCGGCCTCCACCCGGTCGATCCGGCCGCGCAGCCGCACCCGCAGCTCGTTCTCCCCGGACGGCAGCTCGACCTCGATGTCCTGCTCCACCCCCAGCTCGGTGAGCTGCGAACGGCTCTGCTGCAGCCAGGTGACGAAGTTGCGGACCATCTGCTCGACCCGGCGGCGCTCGCGGCGGGAGTACCACGGCGCGCCCGCGTCCACCCGCGCCCACGCTTCGTCCAGCGCCTTGCGGAGCTGTTCGTCGTCATGGCCGTCGGCCGCGGCCTGTGCCAGCCCGTGCACCAGGGTGCCGGTGATCGCGGCCAGCTGCGCCGGGTCGCTGCCGCCGTGCCGTTCGATCAGCCAGCGCAGCGGGCACCTGGCCAGAGTGTCCACAGTAGACGGAGAGATCCGTACCACGTCACCGGACGCGTGCAATGGCTCCATTGTGGACTCTTCGAGCACGCCGTACCAGCTGTCCGGATGCGCGCCGGGCACCCCGGCCTCGGCCAGCCTGGCCAGCTGCCTTGCCGCGCGGCTGCGTCGCGCCGGATCGGTGCGCTCGTCGCAGACCGCGCCGCGCAGCTCGCCGACCAGCTCGGCCAGCACCAGCGACCGGCCAGGCGGCTTGATCCGCGCGCCGGCGGTCGACTCGTCCTGCTCCTCCAGATCGTCCAGGAACCGCGACGGCTGCTCGTCGTCCCCGGCCACCGCGCTGACCAGCAGGATGCGCTTCGCCCGGCTGGCCGCGACGTAGAACAGCCGCCGCTCCTCGGCCAGCAGCGGCGCGGTCGCCGACACCGTCTCACCGTCCACTCCGGACAGCAGGTCCACCAGGCGCTCCACCCCGAGCAGCGAACCGCGCAGCCGCAGGTCCGGCCAGCTGCCCTCCTGCACCCCGGCGACCGCCACCACGGACCACTCCCGCCCGGCCGCGCCGTGCGCGGTGAGCAGCGAAACGCCCTCGCCGCGGGCCGCGACCGGGGCCAGGCTGTCCCCGGCGATCTGCTGGGCGGAAAGGTAGTCGGCGAACCCCGCGACACTGGCCTTCGGCAGCCGGTCGACGTAGTTGCCGGCCGCGTGGAACAGCGCCACCACCGCGTCCAGGTCGCGATCCGCCTGTGCGCCAAGGGTTCCGCCCCGGCTGGACAGCCGGGTCAACCGCCGCTCCAGCCCGCTGCCCTGCCACAGCTCCCAGAGCACCTGCTCCACCCCGGTGCCGCGGGAGATCGAACGCCGGGCGGCCGCGATCAGCCCGCCCACCCGGCGGATCGGGGCCGCCTCGGCGTCCGGCAGGCCGACGAGCAGATCGTTGTCCTGCAGCACTTCCAGCAGCAGCTCGTCACTGGAGCGCTGGCCGCCACCGGCCAGCTCCAGCCGGCGCAGGCCGCGCCGCATCCGGCGCAGCGCGAGCGGATCCGCTCCGCCGAGCGGGGACGCGAGCAGCATCTCGGCCACGTCCACGTCCAGCACCGAAGGCGCCGCGGCCACCCGCAACGCGGTCAGCAGCGGGCGCACTCCCGGCTGCTTGGCCAGCGGCAGCTCCTCCACCGCGGCGGCGATCGGCACCCCGGCCGCGCGCAGCGCGCGTTGCAGCACCGGGAACGAACGCCCGGGAGAACGGACCAGCACGGCCATGTCCGACCAGGGCACGCCGTCGATCAGGTGCGCGCGGCGCAGTTGGTCGGCCACCCAGCTCGCCTCCGCGGACGGCGTGGCCATCAACCGGACCCGGACCGCGCCCGGATCGGCTTCCTCGTCGGTGCCGGGGCGGAACGCGCGGTGCTTCGACGCGGCCGGCAGCGTGCCGGCCAGCCTGGTCACCGCCTGGTGCACGGCCGGGCTCAGCCGGTGCGACCTGGTCAGCGTGATGGTGCGTTCCCCGGTCTGGTCCGCTTCCCGGAACTTGCCGGGATCCGCGCCACGGAAGGAGAACACCGACTGGTCCGGGTCACCGGCGAGCACGAAGTCCGCGGCCGCCCCGCCGAGCCGGTTGAGCAGCCGGAACTGCAGCGGGTCCAGGTGCTGCGCGTCGTCCACGAACAGATGCCGGATCCTGGCCTGCTCCCTGGCCAGCAGCTCCGGGTCGGAATCCAGCGCGAGCAGCGCGGTGGCCACCAGCTCGGCCGCGTCCAACGCCTGCGCGCTGGGCACACCGAGCGCGTTGCCGCCGGCGCCCTGCAACAGGGTGACCTCTTCGTACTGCCGCCAGTACACCCCGGCCGCGACCCACTCCGGCCGGTTCTTCCGCTTGCCCAGCTTGATCAGGTCCTCCGGGCCGAGCCCGCGTTCGGCCGCGCGCAGCAGCAGATCCCGCAGCTCCTCGGCGAAACCGGGCACGGCCAGTGCCGGGCGCAGCCGCTCCGGCCAGTAGTCCGCCCCGGACTCCAGGTCACCGGCGAGCAGTTCGCGGACAACCACGTCCTGCTCGGGACCGGACAGCAGGCGCGGCGGCGCCAAGCCCTCTTCGCTCGCCTGCAGCCGCAACAGCGAGAAGGCGTAGGAGTGCACGGTCCGCACCAGCGGTTCGCGGATGGTGCGCCCGGAGTGCTCCTCCTCGGTGGTGAGCTGGTGCGCGATGTCCGCGCGGACCGCGTTCGCGGCGCGCCGGGACGCGGTGAGCACCAGCAGTTTCTCCGGGTCGACGCCCTCGCGGACCCGGTTCGCGGCGGTGCCGGCTAGCAGCGTGGTCTTGCCGGTGCCGGGGCCGCCGAGCACCCGGACGAAACCGGACGGCGCCGCCAGCAGCCGCCTGGCGTCCTCGTCCCAGCGGCGCGGCGGAGCGGGGGGCGCGACGCGGCGAACCAGCCGCGCACCCACCTGCGTTTCCGCCCTGCGCCCGTGCACGGACACGATTGGAACATGCCCGGAGGAGGAGTCCGTGGAGCGGCACGGCAAAGTGGGCATATGGACGACGAGCTGCACGAAAGAGTGCGGGAGGTCATCGCCGGCGTACCGGCCGGCAAGGTCTCCACTTACGGTGACATCGCGGCGATTTCGGGCGCTCCTTCGCCGCGCCTGGTCGGCCGCATCCTGGCCGAGGACGGGCACGATCTGCCCTGGCACCGGATCCTGCGGGCGGACGGCACCCCGGCGCCGCACCTGCTGCACGAGCAACTTGAGCTGCTGCGCACCGAGGGGGTGCTCGCGGACGGGCAGCGGGTGGACATGAAGACCTACCGCTGGCAGACCGAGCCGGACCCGGAGACCGAGGGTGGCCTCTGGTAGCCCTTTTGGTTAGCCTAACCTTATGACGAGCACGGAGGCGCCGGCCGAGCGGCCGACCATGACGTACCAGGTGGTCCGGGTGACCGCCGTCGAGCGGCTGAGCCCGCACATGGCGAGGATCAGCTTCACCGGCGAGAACCTGGCTTCGGTCACCGACCCGGGCCCGGACCAGTACGTCAAGTTCTTCTTCCCGCTTCCCGGCGAGCGGCGCCCGCAGCTGCCGCCGCCGCTCGAGGGCGCCGAGGTGCTGTCCTGGTACCGCACCTACCTGGCGATGGCCGACGAGGTCCGGCCGCCGATGCGCACGTACACCATTCGCAAGCACCGCCCGGAGTCCGGCGAGATCGACGTGGACTTCGTGCTGCACGACGACGCCGGCCCCGCGTCGGGCTGGGCGGCGCGGGCCGAGCCGGGCGACGAGGTGATCTTCCTCAGCCCGCCGACCGCGCTGTACGTGCCGCCGGAGGATGTCGCCTGGCAGCTGCTGGTCGGCGACGAGGCGGCCATCCCGGCGCTCGGCGCGATCGTGGAGAGGCTGGCCCCCGGCTCGGTCGCGGTGGCCTACATCGAGGTCTCCGGCCCGGAAGAAGAGCAGACCTTCGACACCCGCGGCGACGTCCGGATCCACTGGGTGCACCGCGGCAGCAGGCCGCACGGCGAGGCCGTGCTGGACGCCGTCCGCGCGGCCGAATTCCCCGACGGCGCACCGTATGCGTGGGTGTCCGGGGAGGCGGGGCTGATCAAATTCGTGCGACGGCACCTGGTGCGCGAGCGCGGGGTGGACAAGCGGGCGATCACCTTCACCGGCTACTGGCGGCTCGGCAAGAGCGAGGAGCAGGCCGCCCGCGAAAGCGTCCGCCAGATCGAGTCCGGCGAGCTCCCCGCCGACGACGACTAACGTCGTGAGTGAAAACTGTTGCCGGGGCAACGGTTTTCACTCACGACCTCTGACCTGCGGTTTCAGCCGTTGAAGGTGTCCGGGTCCGGGCCGGTGCGACGGCCGGCGTCCAGCTTGTCGATCACCCGCAGGTCTTCGGCGTCCAGCTCGAAGTCGAAGATGTCGATGTTCTCGCGAATCCTGGCCGGGGTCCCGGACTTGGGGAACACGATGTTGCCGAGCTGAACGTGCCAGCGCAGCACGAGCTGCGCCGCCGACCTGCCGTACTTGCCGGCCAGCTCGGTCAGGATCGGGTCGCCGAGCAGATCGGCCTGCGCGAGCGGGCTCCACGCCTCGGTCGCGATCCCGTGCGACTGGTGATAGGCGCGCAGCTCGGTCTGCTGCAGCGCGGGGTGCAGCTCGATCTGGTTGACCGCCGGCACGATCTCGGCTTCCTCGATCAGCCGATCCAGGTGCGCCGGCTGGAAGTTGGACACCCCGATCGCCTTCGCCTTGCCCGAGCGCAGGATCTCCTCGAAGCCGCGCCAGGTGCGCAGATACCTGTCCTGGGCCGGCAGTGGCCAGTGGATCAGGTAGAGGTCGACGTAGTCCGTGTTGAGCCGCCGCAGGCTGCCTTCGAGCGCGGTGATCGCGCTGTCGTGGCCCTGCGCGTCGTTCGCCAGCTTGGTGGTGACGAACACCTCGTCCCGGTCGAGGCCGGACGACTTGATGGCTTCGCCGACGCCCTCTTCGTTCTCGTACATCTGCGCGGTGTCGAGATGCCGGTACCCGGCCTCCAGCGCCGCACCGACGGTGTCGGCCGTGCGCTCCGGCGGGATCTGGAACACGCCGAACCCGAACTGCGGAATGGTCGTACCGTTGTTCAGCTCGACGTCCGGCACCTGGTTCGTCGTAGTACTCATACTCGCCTGCCTACCCGCATGCCGGGACCGCGAAACGGGACGGCTCAGCCCGTCATGCTGCCGACTGAATCACGCGCCCGATCGCCCTCCGGCGCGCCCTCCCGTGCGCAGTGCGCGCAGCAGAAGAACTGCTGGCCGACCTGGATTCCGTGCCCCACCACCCGGCACTGGCAGTGCTCGCAGATCGGGGCCAGCTGATGGATCGCGCACTCGAACGAGTCGAAGGTGTGCACGGCACCGCTGCGCACCCGGACTTCGAACGCCAGGTCGTAGTCGTTCCCGCAAACCTCGCAAGCCGCCATGATCGGTTCACCCTCCCGCGTTGCCGGGATTTCCCTGACGCACCTGGGCATTCCCGGTTGGACGGAACGGCAAACCTACCGGCCGGAGCCGCCGAGTTCCGCGACGAGCAGCTTGACCAGCGCACCGAGGCGCTGACGCTCCGGTTCCGCGGTGGGCACGCCCAGCTCGGCCAGCGGTGCCGCGGTGATCGGCCCGACGCAGGCGCAGAGCACCTTCCCGTCCCGCAGCACGGTCAGCAGCTCGTCGAACCGGCCGTGCTCGCGCGCCAGGTTCAGCAGGTTCGCCGCGGCGGGCGCGCTGGTGAAGGCCAGCGCGGTCAGCCCGCCGTCGATCACCTCGTCGATCATCCGGTACGCCGGGCCGGGGTCGACCGGGGACAGCCAGCGGTACGGCTGCACCTCGACCACCCGCGCGCCCGCATCCTGCAGGGGCTTGGTGAACTCCGGCAGCGCCGAACCGTGCAGCTGCACCGCGATCCGCGCGCCGGACACCCCGTCCGCCAGCAGCCCGCGGAACAGCTCGGCGTTGCTCTCCGTCGGCGCGGACCACGCCTCGCGCAGCCGCACCCCGCGGACCGCGCCGGTCGCCTTCGGCCCGCGCGTGAACACCCGCGAGCCGTCCAGCGCTTCGATCAGCTCTTCCCGGAGACCCCAGCCCTCGGCCGCGTCCACCCAGCCGCGGAAACCGGCGCCGGTGGTGACCGCGGTCAGGTCGACCGGCTCGGCCAGCACGTCGTCGGTGGCCGCGCGGAGCTGCGTGTCGTCGGGCAGCGGCACGATCCGGATCGTGGGTGCGTGCCGGACGGCGGCGCCGTTGCGTTCCAGTGCGGCGGCGAACTCCTCCGCCCGCCGCTCCGCGGTGATCCCGATGGTGACTCCGGTCAACCCGGTCAACTCAGCCATAGAAAGTGCCCATCTCCTTGACGACCTCGGCGACCCGCTCGCGCAGTTCCGGGGGCCCCAGTACCCGCAGCTGCGGCCCGTACTGCAGCAGCTGGCCGAGCGCGGCCTCGCCCGCCTCCACCGGCAGCTCCACTCGCAACCAGCCGTCCTCGTCCGCTTCCTCGGGACCGTCCTCGGCTTCGCGAACGGCCCGCGCGCCCACCGCGCCGTGGTAGAACGCTACGAGAGCCCGCGCCCGTGGCGACATGCGGACCTCCGCCAGCCGCGGGAACATCCGCCGCTCGAACTGTTCGGACCACTCCTGCCAGTACGCGGAGAGGTCGAAGTCCTCCGGTCGCTCGAAGAACTCGCCGGTCTCCGTCAGCTCGAGTATGCGGGAAATCCGGTAGGTCCGGTCGCTGCCTTCGCATCGGGCGGCCAGGTACCAGTTGCCGGCCTTGAGCACCAGCCCGAGCGGCTCCAGCGCCCGCGTCACCTCGCGGTTGCCCCAGCGCTGGTAGCGCACCTCGATCCGGCGGGACTGCCAGACCGCCTCCGCCACCTCGGCCAGCCGCGGCAGGCTCTCGATCCCGCGGTGCCAGCCGGGCACGTCGAGGTAGAACCGCTCGGCCACCTTGCCGGCGCGGCCGCGCAGTTCGGCCGGCAGCGCGGCGTAGAGCTTGAGCTGGGCCGCCGCCAGCACCGTGCCGAGCCCGAGTTCCGCGGCCGCGCCGGGCAGCCCGGCCAGCGAAAGCGACTGGGCCTCCTCCTCGGTCATCCCGGTCAGCCTGGTCCGGTAGCCGTCCACCAGCTGGTAACCACCGGCCCGTCCCCGGTCGGCGTAGACCGGCACGCCGGACGCGGAAAGCGCCTCGATGTCCCGATACACCGTGCGTACCGAGACTTCGAGCTCGGCGGCCAGCTCGTCGGCCGTCATCCGCCCCCGGTTCTGCAGCAGCAACAGCACCGAGAGCAACCTGCTGGCCCGCATGCCGCCCATTCTTCCCCAGAACCCTGACGAATCCTGGCAAGTTTACTGAGTTATATTATTAACTAGGTAAACAACAGGAGGAAGTCATGCGCATTGGTGTCGCCATCCCGCCCGACCACAGCGCGCTGCCCGAGCAGGGCAACTCGGTGGACGCGCTGCTGGACACGGCGGCCGAGCTCGCCGAAGCCGGCCTGAGCGCGGTCTGGTTCACCCAGCGGTTCGACCACGACGCGATGATGGTGGCCGCGCTGACCGCCAGGGCGGTGCCGGGCATCGACGTGGGCACCGCGGTGGTACCGATTCCGGCACGCCACCCGATCGTGCTGTCCAGCCAGGCGCAGACCGCGCAGGCGGCCGGCCACGGGCGGTTCACCCTCGGCCTCGGCATGTCGATCGGGTCCTTTATCGAGCAGACCTACGGAATCGCGCCGGGACGGCGGAACCGGCATCTGCGCGAGTATCTGACGGTGCTGCGCGAGCTGCTCGAGAACGGCACCGCGGACCTGGCCGGCGAGACGCTCACCGCGCGGACCTCGTGGCCGGGCCGCGTTCCCGGCGCCCGGCCGCGGGTGCCGGTCCTGCTCGCCGCGGCGGGCCCGCTGGCCCTGCGCGCCGCCGCCGAACTGGCGGACGGCGCGCTGCCGATCATGTCCGGCCCGCGCACCATCGCCGAGTACACCGTGCCGACCCTCACCAGGCACGCCGAAGCGGCGGGACGGCCGGCACCCCGGATCGCCGCGATCGTCTCCGGGGTGGTGACCACCGATGTGGACGGTGCCAGGGCCCGCGCGGAGCGGAACATGGCCCAGCACGCCACCCTGCCCGCCTACCGGGCCGCGCTGGACCGCGAAGGCGTGCGCAATCCGGCCGACCTGGTCGCGATCGGTGCCGAAGAACTGCTCGCCGCCCAGGTGCGGAGCTACTCCGAGGCCGGCGTGACCGAGCTGGTCTACAGCCAGACCTCACTCGGGTCGCCGGCGGACCAACGCCGCACCTGGCGGCTGCTCGGCGAACTCGTCCGGAAAACCTGACACAACCTGTCAGGTAAGCGCGGCAGAGTGCTTCCCATGAGCGAAAACACCTTCACCACCGCCGCCTGGGACGAGAAGATCGTGGCCGGCGCGGAGGACACCAACCGAGTCGCACATGTGCACAGCAAGAACAAGTACGCGGGCCTGATCGAGGGCGAGGGCACCAGCGACTACCTGCTCTACTACCCGGGCGCCGGCTACGACGGCAAGGGCATCACCTCGTCCGGGCTGGAGTGGATCGAAGGCAGCGTGGACGGGCGCGAGGGCGCTTTCGTGGTCCGGCACGAGGTAGGTTTCGACACCGAGGGCGTGCACGGCACCTGGACGGTGGTCGACGGTTCCGGGACCGGTGAGCTGGCCGGGATCTCCGGCAGCGGCACCATCTCCAGCACGTTCGGCGAACCATCGTCGGCCTACACCTTCGACTACCAGCTCTGACCGGGAGGCCGCGATGCTCAACGTGGACCGCAAGCAGGTGCTCGCGTACCGCATCGCGGCGCACGGCCTGCACCGGCGGGAGCGGGACCCGGTGAAACTCGCCGTGTTCGACCTCGGCCTGCAGGACAGCCTGGGACACACCGCGCTTTACGGGCTGGCCGCGCGGCTGGCCGGCGAAGTCACCGAGGAGTCCCTTGTGGACAATCTGGGACTCACCCTGACCTGGTCGCATCGCGGGGCGCCGCACTACCACCGCTCCGGTGAGCTGGCCTCGCTCACCGCGGCGCTGGTGCCGCTCGGCGAGGCCGACGCGCTGGCCAGGATGGGCTGGCAGCGCAAGCAGGTCGCCGAGGCCGGCCTGCCCGCGACCGACGCGCTGTTCACCGCGGCACGGGCGATCCGCAAGGCGGTGAACCGGACGATGAGCAAGGGCGCGGCCAGCACGGCGGTCACCAAGCTGGTGCCGCCGGGGCTTTCCTACTGGTGCCGGGGCTGCCAGGCGACGCACATCCACGAGCAGCTGATGCGCCTGGCCGCCCTGCCAGGCGGGGTCCGGCTGGAGGCCGGGATCGCGCCGGCCACCCTGGCGCCGATCACCGGCCGCGGCGCCATCAGGACGAAACCGGACGCGGCGGCCGCCACCGAGGTGGTCGCCGCGTACCTCCGGCTGAACGGCCCGTCGACGATGACCGACGCCGGCGGTTTCGTCGGCACCACGAAGACCGTGGCCGCCGAGATGTGGCCGGAGGGGCTGGCCGAGGTCAGGGTGGACGGCGCGCCGGCGTTCCTGCCCGAGACGCGGCTCGCCGAGTTGGAGAGCCCGCCGGAACCCGACCTGGTCCGGCTGCTGCCAGCCTGGGACCTGTTCCTGAACACCAAGAACAAGGCGCTGCTGGTGCCGGAAAAGGCGCGGCAGAAGGAGATCTGGCGGATGCTCGGCAACCCCGGGGTGCTGATCGCGGACGGCGACGTCGCCGGCACCTGGCGGGCGAAAGCCGGTGGCCGCAAACGGCTCGACTTCACCTTCAGTCCCTTTTGGACACTTGCGCCGCCCGATCGCGGTGCCGCCGAGGCCGAAGCCGAACGCGTCGCCGCCGCCCGCTCCTTCCCCGACCTGCGCGTCACCTGGTCGTGAGTGCTCGGTCGTGCCGTTCGGCCGTCCGCCGAGCTTCGTCATGGCGAACTCGCCGTGCGCCAACGGTCAACTCACCGAGGCCGAACGTGGGACTCGCCGAAGCGGGCCCGACACACCGGCGAGTCCCACATTCGCGGGGCGCGAGTGCCACGTTCGGGGCTGGCGAGTTCTACATCCATGCCAGCGGGAAGGGTCAGGCGGCGGCGGAACGGGTGAGGGCTTCGGAGTAGCGGCGGAGGATCAGGTCGGCGACGCGGGGGTGGGCACCGAGCGGGTCGGAGACCACGGCCGCGCCGGAGTCTCGCGCTCGCCGGTGGAAGAGGCCGGGGGCCAGCAGCCAGGAGGCCACCGCGACCCGGCCGGGAGTGGCACCGGCCAAATCCGCCAGTGACGGTGACGCGGTCGCCGCGTAGCCGACCCGCACCGGCGTCGCCAGCCTGGCAGCCAGGGCGTCCGCGGCGGAGCGGACTTCGGCCAGCGCGTGCGGGTCGCTGGAGCCAGCGGCGCCGAGCAGCACCCGGTCGCCTCGGCGGTAACCGGCCGCGCGCAGGCGGTCGGCCAACACGTCGAGCAGCTCAGGGGCGGGACCGAAGGCGTCCGCCACGGTCACCGCGGGATGCCCGGCGGCCTCGATCTGCGCCGGGATGTCCGTGCGCACGTGATAGCCGGACGCCAGGAACGCGGGCACCACCACCGCGGGCCGACGCAGGCCGCGCAGCACCTCGGTGACATCCGGCGCCCGCACGTCCGCGTAGGCGACGCGCACCGGCACGCCCCGCGCGCGCACCAGGTCCGCCAGCTCCGCCACCACACGCGCGCCGGCCGGGTCACGGGTGCCGTGCGCGGCCAGCACGATCATGCCGGCTCCCGTTCGACCGCCAGCCGATAGCCGCGCTTGACCACGGTCTGCACCAGCTTCCCCTCCCCCAGCGACGTTCGAAGTCTACCGATCGCCGTCTCCACCGCGTGCTCCTCACCACCACCCGGCAACGCCGAGATCAACTCCCGCCGGGACACCACCCGGCCCGGATTCGCCGCCAGCGCCCGCAGCACCGCCATCGGCGCCGGCGCCACCTCGCACAGCTCACCGTCCACAATGGCCGCCTGACCGCGCAGCTCGACCTGCCGCCCGGCCGCGCACAGCCGCGGCGAGGACGTCACCAGCGCCTCCGACACGGTCCGCGCCAGCGCGCCGATCCTGGCCCGCTCCGGCTGCACCGCACCGATCCCGTACGCGACCAGCGGACCGGCCGTGATCGGCCCGACGCAGGCCACCACCACCCGGTTCAGCAGCGCGTTCACCAGCGCCGGCAGCCGCCCGCTCCGCTTGGCCATGGCCAGCATGCTGGCCGCCGCCGGCGCGCTGGTGAACGGCATCGCGTCGATCGAGCCGTCCAGCACCGCGTCCACCAGCCGGTCCAGCGGGCCGGGATCGGCGGGCCCGACCCAGCGGTACACCGGGATCTCGATCACCTCGGCACCCGCGCCGCGCAGCGCGTCCGCGAAGTACGGCAACGGCTCACCGTGCAGCTGCACCGCGATCCGCTGCCCCTCGACCCCGCTGGAAAGCAGATGCTGCAACAACTCGGCGTTGCTCTCCGACGCCGGTGAGTAGTCCTCGGACAGCCCGGCCGCCCGGATCGCGCCCTTCGCCTTCGGTCCGCGGGTCATCACCGAGGACCGGCTCAGCCCGGCCAGCAGCTGCTCGCCGAGCCCCCAGCCCTCGGCCGCCTCGATCCAGCCGCGGAAGCCGATCCCGGTGGTGGCCACCACCACGGCCGGCGGGTCGTCGAGCAGGTTCCTGGTCGCCGAGTACAGCTCGGTGTCGTCGGACAGCGGCACGATCCGGATCGCCGGGCCGTACCGCACGGTCGCGCCCTTGCGCACGAACAGCGCGCCGAGCTCGTCGGCGCGCCTGGCGGCCGTGATGCCGACCGCGTATCCGGCCAGCGGCAGGATGTTCGGGTGGATCATGGCGAACCCACGTGCAGCACTCCATCGAGCACCTGAAGCGGATAGGTCGGCACCCGCACCCCGTCGGCGTCCAGGCACTCGCCGGTGCGCAGGTCGAAACGCTCCTTGTAGACCGGCGACGCGACCACCGGCACTCCGTCGGCATCCCCGACGATTCCGCGCGCCAGCACCGCGGCCCCACTGCAAGGGTCCAAATTGGACAGTGCGTGGAACTCGTCGTGCACGGTACGGAACAGGGCCACCTGCCGCCCGTCCGGCAGCAGCGCGGCCACCCCGGCGCCCGGCGTCAGCTCGGACACCGCGCAGACCCGCACCCAGGTCTGTCCGGCAGACTCAGTGGACTCAGCGGACTCAATGGACAAGGTCATTGCCGACCACCTCCGGCATTCCGAGCAGCACCGGCACCTGCTGCTCACGTTCGGTACGGAAACTGATCGTCGGGTCCGGTGTGCCCGGCGCGTTCACGAAGGAGGTGAACCTGGCCAGCTTCTCCGGGTCGGCCAGCACCCCGCGCCATTCGTCCTCGTAGTTGCCGATGTGCTCGGCCATCGCCGCGTCCAGGTCGGCGCAGATGCCGAGGCTGTCGTCCACGATCACCGCGCGCAGGTGGTCGAGGCCGCCGTCCAGCTCCTCCACCCACGGCGCGGTGCGCTGCAGCCGGTCCGCGGTGCGCACGTAGAACATCAGGAACCGGTCGATGGTCCGGATCAGCGTCTCGGTGTCCACACCGGACAGCAGCAGGTCGGCGTGCCGCGGCGTGGCGCCGCCGTTGCCGCCGACGTAGAGGTTCCAGCCCTCGTCGGTGGCGATCACGCCGAAGTCCTTGCTCCTTGCTTCGGCGCACTCGCGGGCACAGCCGGACACCCCGGACTTGAGCTTGTGCGGCGAGCGCAGCCCGCGGTACCGCAGCTCCAGCTCCACCGCCAGGCCGACACTGTCCTGCACCCCGTACCGGCACCAGGTGGCGCCGACGCAGGACTTCACCGTGCGCAGCGCCTTCCCGTAGGCGTGCCCGGACTCGAACCCGGCGTCCACCAGCCGCCGCCAGATCTCCGGGAGCTGGTCCACGGTCGCGCCGAACAGGTCGATCCGCTGCCCGCCGGTGATCTTCGTGTACAGCCCGAAGTCCTTGGCCACCTGGCCGATCACGATCAGCTTGTCCGGGGTGATCTCGCCACCGGGCACCCGCGGCACCACCGAGTAGGTGCCGTTGCGCTGCAGGTTCGCCAGGAACCGGTCGTTGGTGTCCTGCAGGGTGGCCTGTTCACCGCCGAGGATGTGACCGTTGCCGAGGGTGGCCAGGATCGAGGCGACCGCCGGCTTGCAGATCGCGCAGCCGCTGCCCTTGCCGTGCTTGGTGATCAGCTCGCTGAAGGTGCCGACCCTGGTCGCCCGCACGATCTCGAACAGCTCCGCGCGCGACTGCGGGAAGTGCTCGCAGAGCGCCTTCGACTGCTCGACCCCGCAGGAGGTGAGCAGCTTGCCCAGCATCGGCACGCAGGAACCGCAGGAGGTACCCGCCCTGGTGCAGGACTTGATCTTGGCGACCGAATCGCAGCCACCACCGGTGATCGCCTCGGTGATCGCACCCTTGCTGACCGCGTTGCACGAGCAGACCTGCGCCTCGGCGGGCAGCGCGTCCACCCCGACCCCGCCCGAACCGCCGTCCGGCGCCAGTATCGCGCCGGGATCGGCCGGCAGTGGCCGCCCGACCAGCGCGCGCAGCATGTTGTACTGGCTCGCGTCGCCGACCAGCACCCCGCCGAGCAGGGTCCGGGTGTCGTCAGAGACCACCAGCTTCTGGTAGGTCCCGGCGACCGCGTCGTTGAACATCACCTCCAGCGAGCCTTCGGTGGTCGCGTGCGCGTCGCCGAAGCTGGCCACGTCCACGCCCATCAGCTTCAGCTTGGTGGAGGTGTCGGGTGCCGGGAAGGTCGCGTCGCCGCCAGCCAGCTCGGCGGCCACCACCTCGGCCATCGCGTAGCCGGGGGCGACGATGCCGTACACCTTTCCTTCGACCGCGGCGCATTCGCCGATCGCGTAGATCGACGGGTCCGCAGTTCGGCAATGCGCGTCGACAAGAACACCTCCGCGGTTCCCGACCTCGAGACCGCAGTCCCTGGCCAGCTCGTCCCTCGGCCGCACCCCGGCGGAGAAGACCACCAGATCCACGTCCAGTTCGGTGCCGTTGCCCAGCTTGCCGAGCAGCCGCTCACCGTCCGCCTCGATCGCGTCGGTGGAGGTGCCGGTGTGCACGGTGACGTCCAGCGCGGTGATCAGCCGCCGGAGCAGGCCGCCACCGCCCTCGTCCACCTGCAGCGGCATCAGGCGCGGGCCCATCTCCACCACGTGCGGGGACAAACCCATGTCCCGCAACGCTTTCGCCGCTTCCAGCCCGAGCAGCCCGCCGCCGATCACCAGCGCCGCTCGGCGGCCACGGCCGGACCGGCCGGCGGCGGCGCGGATCGCGTCCAGGTCCTCGATGGTCCGGTAGACGAAACAGCCCGGCAGGTCGTGCCCCGGCACCGGTGGCACGAACGGCTTCGAGCCGGTGGCCAGCACCAGCGCGTCGTAGGACTGCTCCAGCCCGGCGGCGGTGACCACCACCCGACGCTCGCGGTCCACCCGCCGCACCGGGTCGCCGAGCCGGAGCTCGACCTGCGGGTCGTCCGCGTAGTCCGCGCCTGGCAGTGCCAACGACTCCGGCCGCCAGTCGTCCACATAGGACGTGAGAGCGACGCGGTCGTAGGCCGGCCGGTTCTCCTCGGCCAGTACCACCACCCGCCAGTCCCCCGCGGTGTCCTCGGCACGGATCGCCTCCACCAAGCGGTGGGCGACCATGCCATGTCCGGCCACGACCAGAGTGCGCGCCATACCTCGAACCTCCTCCGTACCGCTACCGCTCAGACCTCTGCGTGCGCCAGTGCCAGCCCGCGCTGGCTCGTCTCCGCCGCCGGCTTGCGCAGGTAGACCGCCCAGGTGACGGCGAAGCAAACGCCGTAGAAGGCCAGGAAGGCGACGAACGCCGGCACCCCGCTCTTCGTGTCCGCGAACGACTGCCGGAACGCCAGGTTGATGAACAGCCCGCCCAGTGCGCCGATCGCGCCGGCCAGCCCGATCAGCGCGCCGGAAAGCTTGCGTGCCTTGAGCAGCTCGGCGGTCTTGTCGGCGCCGCTCTCGATGGCCGCCTTCGCCTTGACCCGGAAGATCGCCGGGATCATCTTGTACGTGGAGCCGTTGCCGACACCGGTCAGCACGAACAGCACGATGAAGGCGACGGTGAACAGCGCCAGCGAGTTCGTGTTCGACGCCAGGATCAGCACCCCGGTCGCCAATGCCATGCCGACGAAGGTGGCGAAGGTGACCTTCGCGCCGCCGAGCCGGTCCGCCAGCCAGCCACCGGCCGGCCTGGAGAAGGACCCGAGCAGCGGCCCGAGGAAGGTCACCGCGGCCGCCTGCAGCGGGCTGCGGCCGAACTGGTTCTGCAGCACCAGGCCGAACGCAAAGCTGTAGCCGATGAACGAGCCGAAGGTGCCGATGTAGAGGAAGGACATCACCCAGGTGTGCGAGTCCTTGACCACCTCGCGCATGGCCTTGGTGTCACCCTTGACGGTCGCGAGATTGTCCATGTACCGCCACGCGAAGGCCGCGGCGAGCACGATCAGCGGGATGTAGATGTAGAGCACCAGCCGGGGCTCGGTCGCGCCGGCGGTGCTGATCACCAGCAGCCCGATCAGCTGGATCGCGGCCACTCCCAGGTTGCCGCCACCCGCGTTCAGGCCGAGCGCCGCACCCTTGAGCCGTTCCGGGTAGAAGGTGTTGATGTTGGTCATCGAGGACGCGAAGTTGCCGCCGCCGACGCCGCCGAGCGCGGCCACCACCATGAACGTGGTCAGCGAAGTACCCGGCTCCAGCACCACGGCCGCCAGCACGGTCGGGATGAGCAGCAGCGCGGCGCTGATGATCGTCCAGTTGCGTCCGCCGAACTTCGCCACCGCGAAGGTGTACGGAAGCCGCATCAGCGCGCCGACCAGGGTCGGCGTGGAGACCAGCAGGAACTTGTCGGCCGCGGAGAGCCCGTACTCCGGTCCCATGAACAGCACCATCACCGACCACAAGGTCCAGATGGAGAAGCCGACGTGCTCGGCGAAGACGGAGAACCAGAGGTTGCGACGAGCGATCCGTTTCCCGGTGGACTCCCAGAACGACTCGTCCTCCGGGTCCCAGTGCTCGATCCAGCGTTTACCGCGAGTGCCGGTAGTTGCGCTCATACTTCCTCCTGGTCGACGTTTCCGCAGGTCAGCGGTCGTGAGTGAAAAGTGTTGCCCTGGCAACGCTTTTCACTCACGAGGCGGGAAGGGCGGGTCATTGGGCACGCAGCCAGTCCGCGATCCCGGACACCGCGTCGGCACAGCCGCCGCAGCCGGTGGTCGCCCTGGTCGCCGTGGCCAGCTGGGCGACGTCGGTGGCACCGGCCCGCCAGGCGTCCACCAGGCGGGCCTTGCTGACCGTGTTGCACCGGCAGACCACCGCGGACGCGGGCAGGTCCGCCGGGCTGGTCGCGGGCGCCACCCCCGGCGGCAGCGCGCGGCCGAGCAGCAGGCCAAGCCGGTCGGCCGGGACGGGGGTGCGCCGGTCGTAGAACTGGGTGATGGTGGCGGCCGCGTCCGGCAGGCCGAGCACGATCGCGCCGGCCACCCGGTCCTCCCGGAGCACCAGCTTGGCGTACCGGCCACGGGCGGGGTCTTCGAAGCAGACCACCTCGGCGTCCGGGTCGGTGAGCTCGATCTGCGCCTCACCCAGCGCCGCCAGGTCCACCCCGCGCGCCTTCAGCCGGGTGACCACCGGGGTCCCGCGGTAACGCGCAGCGGTGTCGACGCCGGTGAGCAGGTCCGCGAGCACCTCCGCCTGCTCGTAGGCCGGCTGCACCAGCCCGGACACCGTGCCGGGATGCTGAGCGCAGTCACCGATCGCGTGCACCCTGCCGTCGCTGGTGCGCAGCGCGTCGTCCACCAGCACCCCGCGGTCCACGGCCAGTCCGGCTTCGGCGGCGAGTGCGGTCTCCGCCCGCACCCCGGCGGAGACCACCACCAGGTCGGCCTGCACGTGGCTGCCGTCGTCCAGCTTGAGCCCGTCGCCGGGCAGATAGCGGGCCGCGCCGACGCCGATCCGGAAGTCGATGCCCAGTTCGCCGAGCTTGCGGGTCA
This sequence comes from Amycolatopsis nigrescens CSC17Ta-90, assembly GCF_000384315.1. Lineage (GTDB taxonomy): Bacteria > Actinomycetota > Actinomycetes > Mycobacteriales > Pseudonocardiaceae > Amycolatopsis > Amycolatopsis nigrescens. The sequence goes on from NZ_ARVW01000001.1 coordinate 2,333,139, forward strand.
GCCCACGCGCCGCGCCGGGGTCGAGCTGACGTTCCATCACGTGCGGCGCCGGATGCACCACGGTCACCAGGTTTCCGCGCCCGGCAAGGCCCCTTGCCGCTTCCAGGCCGAGCAGCCCACCGCCGAGCACGGCCACCGGCGCACCGGCACGGGCCGCGTCCAGGATGCGGGCGCAGTCGTCCAGGTTCCGGAAGGCCAGCACGTTCTCGCCGAGTTCCAGTCCCTCCACCGGGGGAACCCACGGCGCGGCACCGGTGGCCAGCACCAGTGCGTCATAGTCCACTTCGGACCCGTCTGCCAGCAGAACTTTCCGTGCCGCGCGGTCGATCCTGGTCGCCTCGGCCCCGGTGCGCAGGTCGATACCGCGCCGCTCGGCCCAGTCGTGCTCGTGCAGCCGCACCGCCTCCGGGCGCATGGTGCCGGCGACCACCGCGGAGAGCAGCACCCGGTTGTAGGCGTGGTGGCGTTCCGCGCCGAGCACGGTCAGCGTCACCCGCTCGCCTTCGGGATCGCGGCGGTGGATCTCGTCGGCCAACCGGGCGCCGGCCATCCCGTAGCCGAGCACCACCACCCGCCGCGGCGTCATGATTCGTCCTTTTTGGACAATCGGGCGGCGCACACCTTGAACTCCGGCATCCGGCTGGACGGGTCCAGCGCGGGGTTGGTCAGCAGGTTCGCCCGTCCGGCGCCGCCGAAGTGGAACGGCAGGAACACGGTGTCCGGCCGCATCGACTCCACGCAGCGCACCAACGCCACCGTCTCCCCGCGCCGGGACGCGACGAGCGCCTGCTCGCCGTCGGCCAGCCCGGCCCTGGCCGCGGTGTCCGGGTGCACCTCCACGAAGACCTCCGGAACCGCGTCGTTGAGCTCGGCCACCAGCCGGGTCTGCGCGCCGGACTGGTAGTGCTGCAGCACCCGCCCGGTGGTGGCCAGCAGCGGGTACTCGGGGTCCGGCGGCTCGGCCGGGCCGGTGTGCTCCACCGCGGCGAACCTGGCCAACCCGTCCGGATGGGCGAACCGGTCCAGGAAAACCCTTGGCGTACCGGGATGTCCTGGCCCTGGCGCCGGCCAGTAAAGCGCTTCGCCCGCGCGCAGCCGGTCGTAGTCGATGCCCGAGTAGTCGGCGATCCCACCCGCGCTGGCCGCGCGAAGCTCGGTGAACACGGTCTCCGCGTGCACCGGGAACCGGTCACCGGGCTGACCGAGCCGCTCCGCCAGCCCGGACAGCACCTCCAGGTCGGTCCGCACCCCCGGCGGCGGCTCGATCGCCTTGCGGCGCAGCAGCACCCGACCTTCCAGGTTGGTCATGGTGCCGTCCTCCTCCGCCCACTGGGTCACCGGCAGCACCACGTCGGCCGCGGCCGAGGTCTCCGACAGCACCAGATCGGCCACCACCAGTAAGTCCAATGAGGACAGTCGCTCGGCGACGCGCGCGGAACGCGGCGCGGAGACCACGACGTTGCTGCCGAACACCAGCAGCGCCTTCGGTCCTCCCTCGGTGCCCAAGGCGTCCAGCAGCTCGTAGGCGGACCGGCCCGGCCCCGGCAGCGACTCCGGCGGCACACCCCAGACCCCGGCGACGTGCTCGCGGGCGGCCGAGTCGTCGATCTTGCGGTAGCCGGGGAGCTGGTCGGCCTTCTGGCCGTGCTCGCGCCCGCCCTGGCCGTTGCCCTGCCCGGTCAGACAGCCGAACCCGGAACCGGCGCGGCCGGGCAGGCCCAGCGCGAGCGCCAGGTTGATCCAGCCGCTGACCATGTCCGTGCCACCGGCGTGCTGCTCGGTGCCGCGCGCGGTGAGCACGTAGGCGTTCTTCGCACCGGCCAGCTTGGCCGCCACCCGCCGCTGGTCCGCGGCGGACACCCCGGTCACCCGCTCCACCCGCTCCGGCCACCAGGCCGCGGCGATCCGCCACGCCTCGCCGAAACCGCGGGTCCGTTCGTCCAAATAGGACTGATCGAGGTGACCGTCGGCGACCACCGCGTGCAGGATGCCCAGCGCCAGTGCCAGGTCGGTGCCCGGCGCCGGCGCCAGGTGCAGGCTCGCCTGCTCGGCGGTCGGCGTGCGCCTCGGGTCGACCACGATCAGCCCGCCGGCGTCCGCGGCGGCGCGCAGGTGCTGGGTGAACGGCGGCATGGTCTCCGCCGGATTGGCGCCGACCAGCAGCACCGCGTCGGCGTCGGCCAGGTCGGTGAGCGGGAAGGGCAGGCCGCGATCGAGACCGAAAGCCCGGTTCCCGGCCGCGGCGGCCGAAGACATGCAGAACCGGCCGTTGTAGTCGATCTGCGAGGTACCCAACGCGACCCTGGCGAACTTGCCGAGCAGGTATGCCTTCTCGTTGGTCAGCCCACCTCCGCCGAAGACCGCGACCGAGTCCGCGCCGTGCCGGTGCCGGAGTTCGACGAGCCTGTTCGCGATCAGATCGAGCGCGGCGTCCCAGCCCGCCGGGCGCAGCTCACCGCGGACCCGGATCAGCGGACTGGTCAGCCTGGCCGGGGAATCCAGCAGTGCGGCCGAAGTCCACCCCTTCTGGCAGAGGCCGCCCGCGTTGGTCGGGAACTCGCGCGGCTCGACGGTGAGCCGTTCTTCGCCGTGCAGGCTCATGCCGCATTGCAGGGCGCAGTACGGGCAATGCGTTTGCACTGGCGTTCGTCTGGTCAGTAACTCGGCTGGCTCGGCGGTGACCGTCACCCGCGCACCTCCTCTCGCGTCGTGGTTTGACGCTAAGGAGGGCTTGTTACCTGGAAATGCCCGAATGTTTCAGGCAGTTGACATTGCCTGCTCAGATTGGCCGAGGTGTGGTGAAGACTACGGGCTGTGCATACTCGGCCAGCTCTGCGCCGACCTCCGTGAGCTTTGCCGTGATCCGCGCCACGGCGTCGTCACCGAGGGGCAGCCGGAACGGCGGATCGTCCATGGCGACGGTCTCGACGATCGCGGCAGCCCCCAGCGCCGGATCACCCGGCGGCTCGTCGTCGACGTACTGCTCCGCGGGATCGGCCGCGTAGTCCTCGATCTTCGCGGCGACCTGATCCGAGTCCGCGCCGCCGAAGCCGGTGTCGAACACCCCCGGCTCGACGAGGACGACCCCGATCCCGAGCGGCGCCAGCTCTTCGCGCAACGCCTCGGCCATACCCTCCAACGCGAACTTCGAGGCCGCGTACACGCCGAACCCCGCTCCAGCGGAGAACCCGCCCATCGAGCTCATCAGCACCAGCCGGCCGGAACGCTGGGCGCGCAGCACCGGCAGCACCGCGCGGGTCACCGCGAGCACGCCGAAAACGTTGGTCTCGAACAAGGTTCTCGCCTCAGCGGGCGAAGTCTCTTCCACCGCACCGAACAGGCCGCGCCCGGCGTTGTGCACCAGCACGTCGATCCGGCCGAAGGCGGCCACCGCGGCCGCGGTGGCCGCCTCGGCTTCCCGCTCGTCGGTCACGTCCAGCCTGAGCGGCAGCAACCGCTCGCCGTAGTCGGCCAGCCCCGCACTCACCTGCTCCGGCCGCCTGGCCGTCGCCACCACCGCGTCGCCCCGCTCCAACGCCGCCTTGGCGATCTCCTTACCGAACCCACGCCCCGCGCCCGTCACCATCCAAATCTTCACCCCCATACCTTAACCCAGACAACTTTTTAACCCAAACAACCCACCCGACCTTTCCCCCACGCGAGAATCCGTGCGGGGGAGGTCAGATGAGTTCGGAGAGGTCGCCGGCGGCGGCGTGCAGGCCGTCCAGGGTGGCGCGGGGCGAGCGGGGGTTGAGGGCGTGCGCGGCGAGGCGGAACAGCATCGCGCGCAGCAGCAGCTGCGGCCACTCCGGCAGGTGCGACCAGCGGTGCAGCAGCTCGATGTCGGCACCGCCCCAGGCAAGCGCGTCCACCGCGACGATCGCCGCGCCCCATTCGGCAGGCCGGTAGTACGGCATGAAGTCCACGACCCCCGGCGGCGCCGTGCCGTCGAAGAGCACCGCGCCGGACAGCTCGCCGTGCACCACCTGTGCCGGCAACCGGATCGGCCGACGGGCACCGGAGAGCACCTCGAACCAGCGCCCGCCCCGGTACTCGTCGATCGGCTCCTCGGCCTCTTCCCAGGCGATCCGGTCCGCGACCGCGTCCACGTCCTTGCGGTGGCGGAGAAAATCCGGCCGCGCCACGCCGACGGTGGCCTGGTGCAGTTTGACCGCGGCCAGCACCACCTCGTCGTGCCGCGGCTCTGGCACCCCGGAGACGTACCGGTTCGCCGTCCAGCCCGCGATGATCCAGCGGCCATCGGTGGACCGCACCGGCCTGGCGACCCGCAATTCGGGCAGCCGGACCTGGTCCAGCGCACGAGCCACCCAGGCCGCGTGCGCCTTGTCCGACACCGGTTTCAGCACCAGGTCACCGCACCGCCAGCCGCTGCCGCCCGGCAGCGGCTCGATGTCCACCCCGCGAACCCCGAAAGCGGCCCGCACATGTTCCGGCGGCCGTTCACGGTTGGGGGACACGAGTCCGCAGGCTACCTGGTCCGGAACGCAGTGAAGGCCACCTTGCCTGCGTCGAACGCAGGCAAGGTGGCCTTCACTGCAATGGAGTAGTCAGTAGGTGGGCAGGCTCTTGTCGATCTGGCTGGCCCAGGCGAGTACGCCGCCGCCGAGATGGGTGGCGTCCTTGAAACCGGCCGCGTGCAGCGCGGCCAGCGCCTCCGCCGAACGCGCCCCCGACTTGCAGTGCAGCACGATCGGCTTGTCCTGCGGCAGTTCCGCCAGCGCCTCGCCGGAGAGGATCCGGTCCTTCGGGATCAGCTTGGCGCCCTTGATGTTCACGATCTCGTACTCGTGCGGCTCGCGGACGTCGATCAGCTCGAAGTTGTCGCCGGCGTCGAACTTCGCCTTCAGCTCGGCCGGGGTGATCGTGCTGCCGGTGGCTGCCTGCTGCGCCTCGTCCGACACCACCCCGCAGAACGCCTCGTAGTCGATCAGCTCGGTGATCTTCGGCGTCTCCGGGTCCTTGCGGATCTTCACCTCGCGGTAGCGCATCTCCAGCGCGTCATAGCTGACCAGCCTGCCGAGCAGCGGCTCGCCGATGCCGGTGATCAGCTTGATCGCCTCGTTCACCATGATCGAGCCGATCGACGCGCAGAGCACGCCCAGCACGCCGCCCTCGGCGCAGGACGGCACCATGCCCGGCGGCGGCGGCTCGGGGTAGAGGTCGCGGTAGTTCAGGCCCTTGCCGTTCGGCGCGTCCTCCCAGAACACGCTGGCCTGGCCCTCGAACCGGAAGATCGAGCCCCAGACGTACGGCTTGCCGAGCAGCACCGCGGCGTCGTTCACCAGGTACCGGGTGGCGAAGTTGTCCGTGCCGTCCAGGATCAGGTCGTAGTCGCGGAAGATGTCCAGCGCGTTCGAGCTGTCCAGCCGCTGGGTGTGCAGGTGCACCTTGACGAACGGGTTCACCTCGGCGAGGGACTCCTGCGCGGAGGCCGCCTTGAGCTTGCCGATGTCGGACTGGCCGTGGATCACCTGGCGGTGCAGGTTCGACTCGTCCACCTCGTCGAAGTCGACGATGCCGAGGGTGCCCACCCCCGCCGCGGCCAGGTACAGCAGCGCGGGGCTGCCCAGCCCACCGGCGCCGATGACCAGCACTTTCGCGTTCTTCAGCCGCTTCTGCCCGGTCATCCCGACGTCCGGGATGATCAGGTGACGGCTGTACCGGGCCACCTCTTCCTTGGTGAGCTCGGCGGCCGGCTCGACAAGCGGCGGCAGGTCTGACATCGGGTCCTCCATCTCGCGCGGATCGCGTTGTCGCATCCCAGTATCCACAACGCCCGCAGGCAAGCAGGACTTCCCGACGTCCACATCGTGGACACGTTGGGGATGCCCGGCTGGGACCCGGCTGGGACCCGCTCAGCCGCCGCCCTGCGGCGCGGGCCACGCGTTCGGCTTGCAGACCTTGCCGTCCGCGGGCACCGCGTCGTAGTTGCCCGGATCGACCTCGTTCAGCTGCGCCACGTAGTTGTTCGCGACCCCGAAGCTCTGCTGCATCATCACCGGGGCCAGCGCGTCGTTCTCGGCGCAGCCCACGTGCCCCTTGCCGAGCGCGTGGCCGACCTCGTGGTTGATCGCGTACTGCCGGTAACCGGTCATGTCGGCGCTGAACGCGAGCGCCCCGCGCACCCAGCGGGCCAGGTTGATGATCACCCGCTTGTTGGACTTGATCCGGCAGGACGCCTCGTACTGGATCAGGAACCCGCACAGGTCCGGCCGGTGCGCGGTGTTCGGGCTGGTCAGGCTCACCCGGAAGTCCGGGTTCGGCGAGTCCGCGCCGACCCGCTGCAGCGAGTACTGCTTGTCGCTGGTCCAGCCCTGCGCGGTGTTGGACAGGGTGCCCTCCACCGCGCTGGCGAAGCTGTCGTCACCGGCGTAGCTCGCCGGGTCGATGCCGTTCTCCACCTCGACGGTGTAGGTGAAGAACTTCGGCCCGGTGCCGACCTTGGGGCCCTCCCCGGCCACCACGTGCCACTCCCCGGCGCCGGCTTCGGTGAAGTCGTTGCCCTTGGGCAGCTCCGCGGTGGGGATTTTCAGGTCGACCGGTTTGGCTGGTTGTTCGGATGGCCCGGTGCTGGTGTCCGAACCGCTGTCCACGCCGTTCCCGCCGGCGGCCGCGTTGGGCGCGCTCGGGCTGGTCGGCTCCGGCGGCGCGGTCGCGGTGTTGAACACCACCAGCGCGGTGATCACCACCAGGATCGGCAGCGCGTATACCCGCCAGCCGTAGGTCTTGACCGCGCGGCCGATCTTCCCGGACGCCCGGCGGTTGCGGCGCGACTCCTCCGCGGACTGCTCCAGCTGGGGCGACCAGGTGGCGCTCAGCGGCTCGGCGGCCGTCCTCCTGGCGCCGGGCCGGTACCGGTCGTCGCCGACCCGGACCGTGCGCGGCGTGGTGGAGCGCGGCCGGTACTGGCCGCTCGGCGGCAGCGAGCCGGAGGAATCGGTGAGGGGTGAACGACGGGGAAGGTGCCCGCCGGACGGGCGCTGGTCCCGCGGACCGTCGCCTCGCAATCCGTGCGTCACCCGGTTCACGAACCCAGAGTGCCACACCCGAGCAGGGCGGCACGCAGCGACTGGCGGTTCACGGAGGGAAATCCGTCACCTGAACGGACTACCATTTACCGGCCTCCACCTGCTCCCACATGCCAAGAACGGCCTTCGCTACGGAGACCGGACGCTCCATCTGGGCCACATGGCCGGTACCCGGCAGCATCAGCAACCGGGCGTTCGGCAGCAGCCGAGCGGTCCGCGGCGCGCGGCGGGCCGAGATCACCCTGTCCTGCCCGCCCCAGACCACCAGCGTGGGCACGGTCACCGTGGGTGCGATCCGCCACAGCGAGGCCTCGCCCCTGGCGCACCAGGCGCGGAAGATGCCCAGCGTGCTCCTCGCCAGCGCGGGCGCCGCCCAGCTGAAGGCGGCCCGCGCGCCGTGCTCCTCGGTGAGCTCGGCCAGCCTGCTCGCCGGGAACGCGTCCGGGTTCGCGAAGCAGAGCTCGATCACCTGCCGCGCGCGCTGCTCCGGGCCCATCGCGGCCAGCCTGCGCCGCACCCGCCTGCCGACCAGCGGCAGGTAGGCCAGCGCCATCCGCGGGTCGGACAGCCGTCGCGGGTCCGGACGGCGGTCCGGCATCGCCGGCGAGATCAGGGTCAGCGTGCGCACCAGCTCCGGGCGACGCGCGGCGAGCAGCAGCACGATCGCCCCGCCCATCGAGTTGCCGACCAGGTGCACCGGGCCGGCGTCCAGCCCGGCCACGAACTCGGCGAGCACGTCCGCGTGCGCGTCCAGGGTGAACAGGAAACCGTCCTGCGGCTCGGAGAAGCCGAAGCCGGGCAGGTCCGGCGCCACGCCGGTGGCGAACGGCGCGAGCTGGGCGGCCAGGTCGGTCCAGTTGGTCGAGGAGCCGCCGAGCCCGTGCACGTAGACCACCGTGCTGTGCCCAGCACCCTCGGTCCGCCGCACGTGCAGGCCGAGCCCGCGCACCTGCTCCGTCCGCCCTGGCCACGGCGGCAGCGACTCGTCCAGCGGGGGCAGCGGGGTGGTGGACAGCGGAACATGGGTGATCGGCGTGCGCCGGCCCGCCGATTCCGCGCTGACGGCGGATTCGGGCGTAGCGGTGACGCGAGAAAGTGTTTCCGGCACCCTGACAGGATGCCTGATCCTGCCCGGTGCATAGCAGATCGGGCATACCGACGAGTAGGGTCAGGGCAGCTCCGCGTGACGGCAACCCCTGCTCGCGAAGCGTCTGACGCTACTGGAGGAAGCATGACGGAGACGGCGCAGCAGCGAGGCGTACGACTGCCTCGGACCGAACGGCGGGCACAGCTTTTGGGCGCCGCCCAGCGCGTCTTCGCGGCCAACGGGTACCACGCGGCCGCCATGGACGAGATCGCCGAGCAGGCCGGCGTCAGCAAACCCGTGCTGTACCAGCATTTCCCCGGCAAGCTCGACCTCTACATCGCGCTGCTGGAGAGCCACGTCAGCGAACTGGTCCAGCAGGTCGAAGGCGCGCTCGCCTCCACCACGGACAACAAGCAGCGGGTGCAGGCGGCGGTCGGCGCGTTCTTCGACTTCGTCAACGGCGACGCCGGCGCGTTCCGGATGGTCTTCGAGTCGGACCTGCGGGGCGAGCCCGCGGTGCAGGACGCGGTGGACAGGGCGACCTCGGCCAGCGTGGACGCGATCACCGAGACGATCACCGCGGACGCCGGGCTGAACGAGGACCAGGCGCGGCTGCTGGCCGTCGGCCTGGTCGGGCTCAGCCAGGTCAGCGCCCGGTTCTGGCTGGCGCACCACAGCACGATCAGCCGCGAGGAGGCCGTCGCGCTCACCGCGAACCTGGCCTGGCGCGGCATCGGCGGCGGCTTCCCCCTCCAGCACTCCGAAGGCAAATAGCCGGCTTTTCGCCCTGCCCCCCGAGGGCGAAAAGCCGGCTATTTGCCGCTTGGCGCGGCGATCCGGACCAGTGCGGCGATGCGCTTGGTGACCTCGTGGTCCCGTTCCTGGGGCAGCATGTGCCCGGCACCGGGGAAGCGGACGAACTCCGCGTCCGGCAGCGCCTCCGCGATCGCCTTCGCGTGCGGCAGCGGGCACAGCCGGTCCCGCTCCCCGGCCAGCACCACGGCCGGCGTGCCGCGCAGTGCGCCGAGCGCGACCCGGCGGTCGTGCTTCGAGATCGCGTCCTGGAACCCGGCCACGCTGGCCGGATGGGCGCAGAGCACCTGCTCCGCCACCGAGTTCAGGTCCTCCCGGCGCGGCTTCTTGCCGAACACCAGGAAACGCGCCCCCGGCCGGACCATCGCCGGGGTGAGCGGCAGCGCGTCCCGGCGCTGCCTGGCCAGCACCTTGGCGATCCGGCGCTCGATCCTGGCCGCGCCGCTGCCCGCGAGCCCTGGCAGGCCGAGGGTGATCCGGTTCATCTGGCCGGAGGACGTGCCCACGAACGCAGCAGCGGCTACCCGGTCCGCCACCAGCTGGGGATGCCGCTCGGCCAGCGCCATGATCGTCATGCCGCCCATCGAGTGACCGGCGAGCACCAGCGGCCCGGTCGGGGCCAGTTCCCCGATCAGCTCGGCCAGGTCGTCGGCGAGCTGCTCGATGGTCGCGGTGCCCGGCCGCGCGGGCGCCGAGCCACCGTGGCCGCGCAGGTCGTAGCTGAGCACCCGAACCGGCCCGGTCAGCCGGGGCACCGCACCGGCCACCCTGGCCCAGGTGCGGTGGTCCTGGGTCCAGCCGTGCACCAGCACCAGCGTCACCGGCGCGTCCGCGGGCCCTTCGGCGGTGAAGTGCAGCGCCGTGCCGTCGGCGGTGACGAACCGGTGCTCGGTGGCGGGGTCCCAGGACAGGGCGGCGCCGCGGCGCGTCCGTGCGGGACCGGACTGAATCGCGGTCATCGGGCGCCCCCGGTCACTTCTTGGGCAGCAGGCCGGACCGGCGCCACAGGATCATGCCCGGACCCTTGACCAGGCCGGCTTCCTGCAGGAACGGCATGATCCGCTCGCCGGCGTAGCTGACCGTCGCCTGCCAGTGCGGGTTGCGCTTGGCCGCCTTGGCGCCTTCCTTCGGGTCGATGCCGACCGCCTTGTACACCTTGGGGTTGATCAGCGTGCGCACGATCGCGAAGGACACGACCGCCATCAGCAGCCGCTGGTAGGCCAGCACCGGCCGGGACAGCTTCCCCATGCCGCGGTTGACCTCTTCGCGGGCGAAGGTGACGTGACGGGCTTCTTCCAGCACGTGGATCCGGTTCACCATGCGCACCAGCGGCTGCACGTCCGGATCGTTCATCTGGTCGCGCTGCAGCCGGTCCAGGATCTCCTCGGCCACCAGCACCGAACCGTAGGCCGCCGGGCCGTACGCGATCGCGGGCAGCAGTCGCGCGATCTGCTTGAGCCACTTGATCGGGCCGTAGGCCGGCACGCCGGTGCGCTCGGCCATCTTGGCGAACATGGTGGAGTGCCGGCATTCGTCGGCGATCTCGGCGAGCGCGTACTGGGCGTGGCTGGTGGTGGGATCGATGTTGTAGACCTGCTTGAGCAGGATCTGCATCAGCAGCACCTCGAACCAGATGCCGTTGGAGGCGACGCTGACCACCTCGTGCTTGGTCAGCTCGATCCGCTGCTCCCGGCTCAGCTTGTCCCACAGCGGGGTGCCGTAAAGGGAAGAGCGGTGCTGCGGCAGGTAGAACTTGTCCTCGTCCAGCGGTGCCGACCAGTCGATGTCCACCTCTGGGTCGTAAAACTTGTTCGCCGAAGACTTGAGAAGCCGGTCCGCGGTCTTCTCGCGACCGGATTCCTTCAATGTTCGCGTCATCGCGGCACACCTTCCGTGACCCAAATTACCGTAACCTCAGGTAACAGTTACCTCTGGTAGCATGAGCCCCGTGGCGGATCGTGTCAAGCGAAGCAGCAAGCACTCCAGCAAGCACCCCGAGCCGGGGGATGCGACCACCGGCGACGCCCGGCGGGATCGCTGGCGCAAGCACCGGATCGAGCGCCGCAAGGAGTTCGTCGAGGCGGCGCTGAAGGCGCTGGACGAGCACGGTCCCGAACTCGGCATGGAGGACGTCGCCGCCGCCGCGGGTGTCACGAAACCCGTGCTGTACCGGCATTTCGACGACAAGGCCGATCTGTACCTGGCGCTGGGCAACCGGGGCACCGAGATCCTCTTCCAGCGGCTGATCCCGGCGATCAACGCGGAGCTGGCTCCGGTGCCGCGGATCCGGATGGCGCTGGACGCGTTCTTCACCGTGATCGAGGAGCACCCGAACCTGTACCGCTTGCTGGCGCGCGGCTCGTTCCCGGACAAACCGCACAACGCGGACGTGGTGGCCGAGGACAAGGAAGTGATCGCGACCGCGCTCACCGCGCTGCTCGGCGACTACATGCGGATGTTCAACATGGACTCCGGGGCGGCCGAGCCGTGGGCGCACGGGATCGTCGGCATGGTGCAGAACACCGGCGAATGGTGGCTCGACCGGCGGTCGATGGGCCGCGACAGCGTGGTCGAGTACCTGACCCAGATCATCTGGGCCGCCATCGACGGGCTGACCAGGCAGCACGGCATCGTGCTCGACCCGAACCAGCCGCTCGAGGAGAACAAGGTCGTGCAGATGGTGGAGACCCGCAACCAGGACTCGGAAACCGGCTGAGGACCGCCGAGGACCGCTGAGGACAAGGAGAACGTGATGAGCGAAGAGCACGACGACGAGGACGGCTACGTCGGCACCGCCACCCTGGTCGTTGACGAAACCGAGCTCACCGTCGAGGTGCAGCTGCGCGGGCACTTCCAGCCGATCGACGGCTACTACCGCTGGTACGGCCGGATCAAGGCGAACGAGCAGCTGACCGCGCTGGCCGGCGGCAAGAAGAAAAAGGCCGAGATCCGCACCCCGGACGGCACCGCGACCGGCGAGATCTCCGACCCGGACCCGTGGGACCGCTACCGGATCATGGGCACCAGCACCCCGCCCTTCCACGTGCCCACCACGCTCGAAGAAGTCGAAGCACTGCACCCCTGACCCAGGGCAAATAGCCGACTTTTTGCCATCCCGGCCGAGCCGCCAAGCGGCAAAAAGTCGGCTATTTGCCGCGTTGGGCGGGGATTTTGTCGTCGGTGAGCAGGTGGTTCGGCCACTTCGACAGCACGTGCAGCAGCCACTCCAGCGGACCGCGCCCGATCCAGCGCCGCCACGCCACCGCGGCAGTCAGCGCGACCAGTGAGAACTCCACGAAGTGCAGCACGCTGAACGGCGTCTCGTCCTTCTGCCAGAGCAGCGCGATGGCCACGAAGTGCAGCACGTACGCGCTCAGCACCCGCCCGCCGAGGTCGGCCAGCGGCCCGAGTCCGCGCGGGTAGCGCTGGGCGAGCAGCTGGCAGCCGCCGATCACCGCGGCCGCCAGTCCGATCGAGATCAGGAAGTCGAACGGCGTGTAGGACGCCCCGGTGGAGAGCAGCTCCCAGGCCCAGCTCGTGGTCGGCGGGGTGCCGTGCAGCAGCAGCCGGTTCTGCTCGAAGAACTCCGCGGGCGTCATCCCGGCCTGCGCCGCGGCGGGCTCGAGCGTCTGGTAGATCCGGTTCAGTCCGCCGAACACCGAGGTGGCCAGCCAGGACACCAGGTACCCGGCCACGGCCAGCCCGCTGCCGCCGAACAGCAGCCGGCGGCACACGCTGTTCGAGGTCAGGTCCATCCGGCCGAGCGCCATTCCGGCGAGGATGTAGGTCATCAGGTTGATCGCGGGGAAGGTGCCGGTCAGCAGCAGCACGAGCAGCAGCTCGCCGAGCGTGCCGCCGGGCGCGAAGCTGTACGGAGTGATGTCCGGCAGGATCACCACCAGGTCCCTGGGGAAGATCTGCGAGCGCAGGATGAACGACAGCACCGGCAGCACGACCGCGGACGCGAGCGCGGCGATGGCCAGCGGTTTCGCGGAAAGCCTCAGGCACGGCAGCACCAGCAGGAAGCAGGCGCCGTAGTAGGCGAGGATGACCAGGTAGCCGGTGTCGAGGTAGGTCAGCCAGACGCCGAGGCCGAACAGCAGCACCGCGCGGGTGGCCAGCCGCAGCGAGACCTTGGTCCGCGCGAGGCCTTGTTTCGGGGTACGGCCACCGGACATCAGCGCGATGGACAGCCCGGCGAGTACCGCGAACAGCGCCGCGGAATGGCCTTCGAAAGGCAGGAACAGCAGGTCCCAGCCGCCGGTGGCGGGGTCCGGCCCGACATGCACCGCGTACATGCCGAGCACCGCGATGCCCCGCGCGACGTCCACGCCGGTGAGGCGGGGACGCCGCCGGGGCAGTTGCCCGAGTTCGACGTCCGCCCGGCGGGATTCCCCTTGGCTCAGGCGGTTCCGGCCCCCCACGGGCTGCACAGCAACATCCGCGACGTCGGTGGCAGGCTCGGCCTGCCCGTGGTGATATCCGGTCCACGCGGCCGCTGGCGCGTGTTCCTGTTCAGACAGAGTGACGCCGTCCACCTCATCTCTCGGCTCGGCGGCGAGGTTCCCAAGGGAATCCTTCCTACCGTAACTGAGAGGTACCTGAGATCACGCGGTGACGCCGCTGTGACTTGGACCGGCCGGGAAGTTCAGGCGCCGACCGAGAAACCGACCTTGCGCACGTCCGACGGCGCGATCTCCACATAGGCGATCCGGTCCGCCGGCACCAGGAACTTGCGGCCCTTGTCGTCGTCGAGCCGGAACACACCGTCCCCGCTCTTCAGCGCCGCGGCGACGAGCTTCTCCACCTCTTCGGGAGACTGCCCGCTGGACACCACCAGCTCGCGCGGGGTGTCCTTGATGCCGATCTTGACCTCCACGTGGGACCTCCGCTTTACGTAGCTTGTTTCGTGCCGGGATCAAGGCTAGCCGAACCACTCTTTACCGGTGAGGCGCAGTACTCAGCAGTGTTCAACCCAGGCCGAGCACCTGCATCCGCTTGGTGTGTCCCTGCTGCAACCGCCGGAACAGCGCGGCAATTCCCGACAGATCGCCCGAGCCGGACACGATCAACTCGGCCAGCCCGTCCCGCTCGGCCACCACGTACTGCGCCTGGGTGAGCGCTTCGCCCAGCAGCCGCCGTCCCCACAGCGCGAGCTTGTCGCGGGCCTTGCGGTCGGCCGCGATACCGGCGGCGACCTCACGCTCGGCGAAGGCCGAATGGCCGGTGTCGGCCAGCACGGTGAGCACCAGGTCCTTGGTCAGCGGGTCCAGCCAGTGCGCCATCTCGCGGTACAGGTCGGCCGCCAGCCCGTCCCCCACATAGGCCTTGACCAGTGATTCCAGCCACGATTTCGGCGCGGTGGAGGCGTGCCACGCGTCGATATGCGCGACGAACGGGGTCATCGCGTCCTCGATCGCCACCCCGTACCCGGCGAGATGTTTGACGAGAAGGTCGTAATGCCCGATTTCGGCGGCCGCCATCGAGGCCAAAGCGGCCCGGCCGGCCAGCGTGGGCGCGGTTCGCGCGTCCTCCGCCATCCGGTCGAACGCGGACAGCTCGCCGTACGCGAGCACGCCTAGCAGGTCTACGACACCTTCGCTGATCTCTCTCGCCTCGGTCACGGCGAGAGAGTATCCCGAGCGGGGCGAGGGGGATCCCACAGTTGGATCCGGCGGACTCACCGCGACCGAAGTGCAGTGATCGAAGAGCGGCGATGTACACTTCGGATTGTATTGACAGGATCTACCGCATCGCGGCAGCGAGTCCCCCGGGCCTGGCGAACACGCAGGTCACCCGGTGGCGAGACCGCTGAGGGAGCCGCCGCGAATGCGGAGATGGTGGATAACGCCGAAAAATTCTGCCCACGGCACTACTTTTGGCGAAGTTCACAACAGACAATGTGCGTGCACGCCTCGAGCGGCATTCCCGCGCTGGACCTGCTTCGCCGCCACAATGGCGCGAAGCCGAAGCGAATCCCCCGCGGTCGAGTGTCGAGTAGTGACCAGGCCGTGCGCGCTGGCATGAGAGAGGCGATCACCCTGACCGCGAACCCGTCCGTGAACGACGAATACACCGACCCGGTCGTGCTGGAGCACAGCGAGACCGGCCCACCCCCGACCGAGACCGCGCACCCGTTGCAGGCCGGCGCGCCGGTGGAACCCGAGTCCCCCACCTTCGCCGAGTTCGGCGTCCGCCCGGAGATCGTCCGCGCGCTCGCCGACGCAGGTATCGAGCGCACCTTCGCCATCCAGGCGCTCACCCTGCCGCTGGCGATGGCGGGCGACGACCTGATCGGCCAGGCCCGTACCGGCATGGGCAAGACCCTCGGTTTCGGCGTGCCGCTGCTGCAGCGGCTGACCATCCCCGGCGACGGCACCCCGCAGGTGCTGGTCGTGGTCCCCACCCGTGAGCTGTGCGTCCAGGTGGCCAAGGACCTCGAGGGCGCCAGCAAGCACCTCGACGTGCGCACGCTGGCGATCTACGGCGGCCGGCCCTACGAGCCGCAGATCGAGGCGCTGCGCAAGGGCGTGGACGTGGTCATCGGTACCCCCGGCCGGCTGCTCGACCTCGCCGAGCAGCAGCACCTGGTGCTCGGCAAGGTCCGCGGCCTGGTGCTGGACGAGGCCGACGAGATGCTCGACCTCGGCTTCCTACCGGACATCGAGCGCATCCTCCGGATGGTCCCCGAGCAGCGCCAGACCATGCTGTTCTCGGCCACCATGCCGGGCCCGATCATCACGCTGGCCCGCACCTTCCTGAACCAGCCGACGCACATCAGGGCCGAGGAGAACGACGCGGGCGCCATCCACGAGCGCACCACGCAGTTCGTCTACCGGGCGCACTCGATGGACAAGCCGGAGCTGATCGCCAGGACCCTGCAGGCCGAGGGCCGCGGCCTCACCATGATCTTCACCAGGACCAAGCGCACCGCGCAGAAAGTCGCCGACGAGCTCGCCGAGCGCGGGTTCGCCGCCGCTGCCGTGCACGGTGACCTCGGCCAGGGCGCCCGCGAGCAGGCGCTGCGGGCGTTCCGCGCTGGCAAGGTTGACGTGCTGGTCGCCACCGATGTCGCGGCCCGCGGCATCGACGTTGACGACGTCACGCACGTGATCAACTACCAGACCCCGGACGACGAGAAGACCTACGTGCACCGGATCGGCCGCACCGGCCGGGCCGGCAAGACCGGGGTCGCGATCACCCTGGTCGACTGGGACGAGATGCCGCGCTGGAAGCTGATCTCCGACACGCTCGGCCTCGACCAGCCCGAGCCGGTGGAGACCTACTCCTCCTCCAAGCACCTGTTCAGCGACCTCGGCATTCCCGCGGATGCGACCGGGCGGCTGCCGCTGGCCAAGCGCACCCGCGCCGGGCTCGCCTCCGAGCCGGAGGAGAACTTCGGCGGCAAGCGCCGTGGCCGCGCGGAGCCGGCGAACACCAGCCGCAGCCGCACGCCGCGCCGCCGCACCCGTGGTGGTGCGGACAAGGCGGCCGAGATCGAAGCCGCCGACGCCGCCAAGACCGAGGGCAAGGGCGCGGAGAGCCAGTCCGGCGAAAACGGCGGCAGGCCGCGCCGCCGCCGGACCCGTGGGGGCGGCAGCAAGCCCGCCGCGGACACCTCCGGTCCTGCCGCCTCCGGTCCGTCCGACAACGCGCGCACCGCGGAGGCGAGCGAGAACGGTGAGCGCCCGGCTCGCCGTCGCCGCCGCCGTCGCTCCCCGGACACCTCGAACAGCTCCGATACACCCGCTTCGGCAGACTAGGGGCCACTAGTACCGCCGACCCGGGAGCAGCGAACGTGAGCGAGCCCGTTTCTGGAGGACGGCACCGCAGGCCTGAGGACTCCGAGCAGTCCGGCGACGCGGAGACCGCGATCGGTGTGGAGGACGTGCTGGAGGGCAGGCCGGAGACGGCCGGCCCGCCCCAGCACTCCGCCACCCGGAAGAGCAGGCCGTCTCCGTGGAACCGCGGGCGGGACCGGCTGGCCGTGCTGGTCATCGTGCTCGTCTGCGTGCTGGCCGGGGTGCTCGTCTGGGCCGGCAGCGACCACCGCGCCACCGTTTCGGAGACCGCGGCCTCCGGTCCGGTGCCGCCGGCAGCGCCGGACGCGGTGCCCGGTTCGCTGACCGAGCTGTGGCAGGTCCCGAGCCAGGCCACCCCGGTTCCGGTGGCCGACGGCACCAGCGTGGTGACTGGCAACGGCGGCGAGGTGCTCGGCCGCGATCCGTTCACCGGCGAGCCCCGCTGGCGCTATGCCCGTGACCTGCCGCTGTGCACCGTAGGCTCGGCCTGGTCACGGGCGCTGGCGGTGTACCGCAAGGAAACCGGCTGCAGCGAGGTCACCCAGCTCGACCCCAGCACCGGCCGCCGCACCGCGCAGCGCAACGGCGACGCCGAGCTTGGTACCCGGCTGGTCAGCGACGGCTCGCACGTCACCGCCACCGGCCGGAAGCTGCTCAACACCTGGCGCGACGACCTGGTCAAGAGCATGGAGTACGGCCAGGTCCCAGCGCTGGTGAACCCGGAAAAGCAACCGCGTCCCGGCTGCACCTACGGCTCGGTCGCCGCCGCGAACGGCAAGGTGGGCGTGATCGAACGCTGCGAAGGGGACGTGACGGACCGGTTCACCGTGTTCAAGTCCACCGGGGAGAAGGAAGACGAGCCGAAGGTCGTGTTCAGCGCGGTGCTGGCCGGGCATTCGGCGAAGCTGGTGGCGATGTCCGGCGACAGCGCCGCGATCGTGCTTCCGGAGCAGAAGCTGCTGGTGCTCTACGGCGCGGACGGCAACCAGCGGGCGGCCTACCCGCTGGACCTGCCCGCCGCGGAACTCACGCAGGACCCGCCCGGCGGGGTAGCGACCACCTCGACCACCAAGGACGGCGTCTACTGGTTCACCGGCTCGAAAACCTTGGCACTGGCCAAATCCGACCTGACTCCGAGGTGGACGCTGGAGAGCACGCTCGGTCCCGGGGTCATCTTCGCGAACCAGCTCGTGGTGCCGATCAAGGGCGGGCTCGCGGTGCTGGACGAGACCACCGGCGCCACGCTGCGCACGGTCGGCGTCGACCGGCACGGCTACTCCGGCCCGGTGCGGCTGGGTTCGCTGGGGCCGGTGCTGCTCGAACAGCGCGGTGACCTGCTGGCAGCACTGAAATGAGCGGCCGTGCCCCGCTCGGCCAGCTGACCGCGCACACCGGTTCGCGGATCACCCTGGACGGCCGGTACGGCCCGATCGCCGCGCTGAGCGCGGGGGTGCCGGCGGCGGCGACCGTGCTGCTGGTGCCCGGCTACACCGGGTCCAAAGAGGACTTCACGCCAATGCTGGACGGCATCGCGGCGGCCGGTTTCCGTGCGGTGGCACTGGATCTGCCCGGGCAGCACGAGTCGGGCGGGCCGCCGGACGAGTCCGCCTACCTGCCGGCCGCGCTCGGTGAAGTGATCGCGAAGCTGATCGAATCGCTGACCGCGGACGGCCCCGTGCTGCTGCTCGGGCACTCCTACGGCGGCCTGGTGGCGCGCGGCGCGGTGCTGGCCGGGGCGCGGGTGGCCGGACTGACCCTGATGGACAGCGGGCCGCGGCACCTGCCCGACGGCGTGCGCCTGGACGCGCTGGCCCTCGGTGAGCCGATGCTGCGCGAGAACGGGCTGTCCGCCGCCTACGCGGTGCGCGAGCGGGTCAGCGCCCAGTTCCCGGCCTGGGCGCTGCTGCCCGCCGAGCTGAAGGACTTCCTCCGCGCGCGTTTCGTCACCTCCAGCGCGCCGTCACTGCTGGGCATGGCGCACGGCCTGCGCACCGAACCCGACCTGGTCACCGAGCTGGCCGGAGCGCTCACCGCGGCGGCCATTCCCTGCCTGGTCGTCGCCGGGGAGCAGGACGACGCGTGGAGCGTGCCGGATCAGCGGGCCATGGCCGGGCGCCTCGACGCGCCGTTCGCGGCGATCCCGGACGCCGCGCACTCGCCCAACACCGAGAACCCGGCCGCGTTGCTCGCGACCTTGCTGCCAACCTGGCACGCCTGGCTCGAGAGCTGAAAGTTCTTCAGA
Organism: Amycolatopsis nigrescens CSC17Ta-90; assembly: GCF_000384315.1. GTDB lineage: Bacteria > Actinomycetota > Actinomycetes > Mycobacteriales > Pseudonocardiaceae > Amycolatopsis > Amycolatopsis nigrescens. Next base: position 2,352,132 of record NZ_ARVW01000001.1, read on the forward strand.
GCCACCAGAAAACGAGCAGAACGGCCACCACGTCGGCGAACACCACGCCGGCCGCGACGCCGGCCGCCGTGCCGCGACGCCGGTCCACCACGCGCTGCGCGAACAGTGCGATCACCGCAGCGACTAGATGACCGATCAGCGAGAAGGCGCCGGGCCCCGGCGCGCCGTTGAGCAGCGCGACCAGCGCCACCCCGGCCACGACCACGGCGAGCACCAGCAGACCGGCGGCGAACGAGCCGCTGAGGCCCCGCCACCAGCGGCCCGATGGCCGCGCGTTGTGCCGTGCCGGTGAACGCACCGGTTCAAGCTCTTCCGTGTCCGGTCCCAACGAGGATCTTTTTCCTTATCCGCAACGAGAACTAGGGTGCCAGCAGGTCCCAGGGGCTGGCCGCGGGAGCGGCCTGCTGACCATCGGCGCAGCTCGGCCGGAAATCGCACCACGAGCAGCGCCTGGCGACTCGGGTGGGGAACAGCACCTGCGCGTCCCCGCCCGCGGCCAGGGTATCCGCTGCCAGCCGCAGATCCTCAGCGGTCTCCTCCGCGCGGGTGAGCTGGCGGCGCAGGCTGTCTTCGGTGTGCTCCGCGACCGCGACCGTACCGCTCGGCAGGTGGTGCAGTTCCACCTGGTGGCAGGGGGTGCGCAGGGTCTTCGCCGCGGCCACCGCGTACATCGCGAGCGCCTGCGAGCTGCGCGCCTCGTACTCGTCCGGCGGGCGGCGGCCGGTCTTGTAGTCCACGATCACCAGCTCGCCGCCGCGCTCGTCGATCCGGTCCGCCCGGCCCTCGATGATCATGGACGGGTTGGCTCGTTCGCCGGTCTGCGCGTTCACCGGCGCGGACACCCAGCGCTCCAGGCCGATCGGGTCGCTGGTGACGTCGTTGTGCTCCACGTACTCGGAAACCCAGCCCTGGGCCCGTTTGCGGTAGGTGGCGGCCTGCTCGGCGTCGGCGAACCCGGCGTCCTTCCAGTGCTCGGTGAGCAGGGTCGCGGCCCGCTGCGGGGTCCGCTTGCCGGCCGGCAGGTCGAACAGCGCCCGCAACGCGTTGTGCACCACCGCGCCGAGCGTGCTGTGCGCCCAGGGGCCGGTGCGCTTGGGCGGCGGCCGATCCAGGTACGTCATCCGGTAGCGGCGCGGGCAGTCCTCGAAGGTGGCCAGCCTCGCCGGGCTGACCTTGGTCAGCTTGCGCGGCTGCTGTCCCCCGAAGTCGAACCCCAGCTGATCCATCACATCACCCCGGGTGACAGCCTAGTTTGAAAACCTGCACTCGCTTCAGGTGCCCGCGATGAAGCCGCGGACCGAGTCCGCGACCAGCTCCACCGCGATCGCAGCGAGCAGCAGACCGGCGATCTTGGCCAGCAGGGTGATTCCGCTTTCCTTGATCAGCCGGATCACCACGCCGGAGTAGCGCATGCAGGTGAAGAGCACGAAGTGCACCGCGATGATGGCCGCCGCCAGCGCAACGTAGGCGCCGATGTGCCCGTTCGCCTGGCGCACGAACACGATCGTCGCGGCGATCGCACCCGGCCCGGCGAGCAGCGGGGTCCCCAGCGGCACCAGCGCCACGTTGACGTCCTCGGCGACCTCCGGGTCGTTGCTGCCCTTGCCGGTCAGCAGGTCCAGTGCGATCAGCAGCAGGAGCAGCCCGCCGGCCCCCTGCAGGGCCGGGATGCCGATACCGAGGTAGGACAGGATCGCCTGGCCTGCCACCGCGAACAGGGTGATCACCAGCAGCGAGACCAGCACTGCCTGCCTAGCCGCCTTGGCCCGCACCGCGGGCGACTTGCGCCCGGTCAGGCTGAGGAACACCGGCACCGTGCCCGGCGGGTCCATGATCACGACCAGCGTGATGGTCGCTTCCATGAACAGCTTGGCGTCGAAGAAATCCTGCAGCGCCAACGATCAGCCCACCCGGACGTTGGCGCCGGACGCCTTGCCGGCCAGCGCTTCGAACTCCTCCGGATCGGTGGTCTCGTCCCCGAGGCCGATGGTCTTGTTCGTGCCGTGGTAGTCGCTGGACCCGGTGCGCAGCAGGCCCAGCTCGCTCGCCAGCCCGCGCAGTTCGGTTCTGGCGGCCGGATCGTGCGTCGGGTGGTCGACCTCGATCCCGGTCAGCCCGTGCCCGGCCATCTTCGCGATGGTCTCCGCGGAGACGGTCCATCCGCGCGAATACGCGTACGGGTGCGCGAGCACGGTGACCCCGCCGGCCGCGGTGATCATCTCGATCGCGGTCTCCACCGGCGTGTCCTGCCGCGCCACGTAGTAACCGCGGCCGTTGCTCAGGTACTCCGCGAAAGCCTCGTCCACGGTCTTCACCAGCCCCGCGCGGACCAGCGCCTGCGCCAGGTGCGGGCGCCCGGCCGGGGCGTCCTCGGGCAACAGGGCGAAGATCTCGTCCGGGTCCACCGGCAGCCCGTCCGCGGCCATCCGCATCGCCATCGTGCGCAGCCGGGCCCGCCGCTCGCTGCGCAACCGCTGCTGCTCGGCGACGATCGCCGCCGAGGCCGGGTCGAACAGGTAGGCGAGCAGGTGCACGCTGATCCCGCGACCCTGCTCGTCGGCGACGCAGGAAAGCTCCGCGCCGGGCACCAGGGTCAGCCCCGGCGGCAGCGCGTCGGTCGCCGGCCCCCAGCCGGCGGTGGTGTCGTGATCGGTGAGGGCGACGACGTCGAGTCCGGCACCGGCGGCCGCGGCCACCAGCTCGGCAGGGCTGTCCGTGCCGTCGGAGGCCGTCGAATGGGCGTGCAGGTCGATGCGCATCGGGCCCATTCTGTCCTACCACGAAGGGCCCGTCACGGCCGGTATGACCTGGTCAGCCGAACTGTGCCAGGACTCTCAGCGTACGTTTGAGAACTCGCACCGCGATCTCCTGGGATGGACATCGGGAGAACGACTCGGCTTTCGCTGTCCGTCAGCCGACCATCTTCTTGCCGCGCGCCGCGCGCTGCGCCTTGATCATCGAGAACCGCTCGGCCTGCTTCTGCTTGTCGCCGAAGACGAGCTCAGAGATCGTGTCGTAGAACTCCTCCGGCTGCGGCAGGTACTCGATCTTGTTCAGCGCCTGGATCTGACCGGCGGACTCCACCACCATCGTGCCGTACCCGAGCATCCGGCCGGTGGCCGTGCGCTGGTAGGTGAGGTCGGTGACCTTGCTGATGGGCATCATCAGCACCTTGGTGGTGAACACCCCGGTGGTCATCACGAAGCGCTTGTCGGTCACCACCAGTCGCTCGACCCACCACTCCATCACGATGTACGCGAAGCGGAGCACGATCAGCAGCGCGGCGTACCAGAGGATGTTCTGCACCACCCACAACGAGGGCGGGAGCAGGTACGAGACCATCACGCAGACCGCGATCAGCGCGGCGGACTCGAAGCTGTCCCACAGCAGATACGCCCAGTGGCGGCGGATCCGGATGACCCGCCGCTCGGTGTCGAGCAGATACTCGTCTGGGTCGCGGGGTGCGAACATGTGTTAGGCGTCGGCTCAGCTGAACACGTTGCTGACGAACGTGATCACGGACTCGGCCGCGTCGCGGAGGAAGCCGACGATGTTGCCGACGAGACCTGCGGCGCTCCCTGGCTGGGCGATCACGAAGAACAAAACCAACGCGATACCCGCGAACGTGGCAATCTTTTTGACGTTCACAGCGATCAATCCCGTCTCTTACGTGGGCACCGGTCTAGCAAGGTCACCAGTTACGTTGTACCGCACTGCGCACCGTTGCGGGAGGAATGTCCCGCGCTTGGGTCAGTGTCCAGCTGAGATGGTACCGCACGGCTACTCTCCGTGTATATCTCGGTGATCAACCTGCCGGTTACGCTCGGCGAATGGGACGGACCACGCGAATTCCGGTGCGCTGCGTCGGCGGCATAGCGCATGACCAGCACGGCAGCCTGCTGCTCATCAGGCGGGCGAACGATCCCGGCCGGGGCCTGTGGTCACTCCCTGGTGGACGGGTGGAAGAGGGTGAATCGGACATCGAGGCGGTAATCCGGGAAATGGCCGAGGAAACGGGCCTGATAGTGATCCCGGGTACACTTGCCGGCACGGTCGTCCGCGGACCGTATGAAATTCACGACTACCGGTGCACCGTACGTGGCGGAGAGTTACGTGCAGGTGACGACGCGGCAGCGGCCCGCTGGGTGGACGCGGCCGAATATGCCGCGCTGGACCGCGACGGCCGGCTCGTCACCGGGCTCACCGACTGCTTGGCCGGCTGGCGCCTGCTGCCCGGCTAGCCCTGCACACGGGTGGCGCGGCCGGACCACTCGCGCTCCCGCAGCTGGAACTTCTGGATCTTGCCGGTGGAGGTCTTGGGCAGCTCGGTCACGAACTCGACCCGGTCCGGCACCTTGTACCTGGCGATCTGCCCGCGCACGTGCTCCAGCAGCGCGTCCACCGTCACCGACTCCCCCGGCCGCAGCACCACGTACGCCTTGGGCCGCTCGCCCCACCGTTCGTCGGGCACCCCGACCACGGCCACCTCGAGCACCGCCGGATGCGAGTCGAGGGCCACCTCGACCTCGATGGTGGAGATGTTCTCCCCGCCGGAGACGATGATGTCCTTCGCCCTGTCCCTCAGCTCGACGTAGCCGTCCGGATGGCAGACGCCGAGGTCGCCGGAATGGAACCAGCCGCCGCGGAAGGCCTTCTCAGTGGCTTCGGGGTCGTTGAAGTACCCGGCCATCACGTTGTTGCCGCGCATCACCACCTCGCCCATGGTGACCCCGTCCCGCGGCACGTCGCGCAGCTCCTCGTCCACCACCCGCACCTGGTCCGCGACGATCATGCCGACCCCCTGCCTGGCCTGCAGCCTGCTGCGGGCCTCGAGGTCGAGCCCGATCCAGCCGTCCTGCGCCTCGCAGACCGTGTACGGCCCGTAGGTCTCGGTCAGGCCGTAGACGTGCACCAGCCGGGTGCCGAGGTCGGCCATCCGCTTGATCACCGTCGGGCTCGGCGGGGCGCCCGCGGTGGTCACCACCACCTCGCGGTCCAGCGGGTGGGCATGCTCCGAGCCGGCGATCGCGACCAGCACCGTCGGCGCGCCGTTGAGATGGGTGACCCGCTCGGCCGCCAGCAGCCGCCAGATCTCCGCCGGGTCAACCGCGCGCAGGCAGACGTGCGTGCCGCCGATCGCGGTCACCGCCCAGGTAGTGCACCAGCCGTTGCAGTGGAACATCGGCAGCGTCCAGAGGTAGCGCGACTCCGGCGTGTGCCGCGAGTGGATGATCTCGGCGAGCGAGTTCAGGTATGCGCCGCGGTGGTGGTACTTCACGCCCTTGGGCAGGCCGGTGGTGCCCGAGGTGTAGTTGATCGAGATGGTGCCGCGCTCGTCCTCGACGGTCCACCGCAGTGGGTTGTCAGGCTCGTCGCTGCCGCGGGCGAGCAGGTCCTGATACGAGATGCCGCCGAGCTGCGGGTCGGCGGTGGCGCCGGCGGCCGGGTCGGTGACCGTGACGATCTCCCGCAGGTCCAGTTCGTCGGCGACCGGCGAGACCGAGGGATGCAGCGCGGCATCGACCACCAGCACCTTCGCGCCGGAGTGCGCCAGGATGTGCCGGATCTCGGCCGGGGCGAGCCGCGTGTTGACCGCGACCAGCACCCCGCCGGACAGCGGCACCGCGAAATGCGCGACCAGCATCTCCGGGATGTTCGGCAGCAGGTAGGCCACCCGGTCGCCCGGCTCGATCCCGGTGGCGCGCAGGGCGTTCGCCAGCCGGGTGGCCTCGGCGGCGAACTCGCGGTAGGTGACCCGCCGCTCGCCGTAGACGATGGCCTCCTTGTCGCCGAACACTTCCGCCGACCGTTCCAGAAAGGCCAGCGGCGTCAGCGGCGTGAACCAGGTGCTCGACTCGCTCATCGCCACATCTTCACCCCAACACGCAGCGAAGGCCACCTTCGCTGCGTTGGACGCAGGCAAGGTGGCCTTCGCTGCATTCGGACGTGCTCAGGCGAGCCAGGTCATGCGCTGGCCGTGTGGAGCGGTCTGGGCCAGTAGGTCGGCGGCGGGTTTGCCGCCGGAGTAGTGCACCAGGCCGAGCACGCTCTGCCCGGTGGCACGGAAGGCCAGCTCGTCGCGACCGGGCAGCACGTACTTCAGCGCCGCCTCGTACGCCTCCTGGCTGACCCACCACAGTGGACGTTCAGCGGCCAGTTTTTCCACCTCCGCAAGGAAACGAAGCCTCAGCTCCTGCGGAATGTAGGTCAGGATGTGACTGGTCAGCAGGACCAGCGGCAGGTCCGCGGGCAGCCGCCGGACGGTCGCCGCCAGGTCGGCCACCGCGTCCCCGGCGACCAGCTCCGGCGGATCCTTGCGCTGTGCCGCGGCCGCGGTGCGCAGCAGCCGGATCCGGTCCGGCTGGTCGGCCCAGACACACGCCTCCAGCCAGGCCAGCTCGTCCTCGTCCCCGGCGTCCACCGGGGCCCGGTCCAGCCCGATCTTCGCCGCGATGGCGAGCTTCTTCGGCACCTTGGGCAGCGCCGCGCCCTCGCCTAGCTCGATCGAGCAGTGCAGCCCGACGGCGGCCTTGGCCGGGCCGGCGACCAGCTGCTCACCGCCGTCGCACTGGTACCGGTAGCCGTACTTGTCCATCCCGAGCAGCAGCCCCGCGCTGCAACCGACCTCGAGCAGCCCGACCGGCCCGCCGGCCTGCTTGGCCGCCATCGCCACCGCGGGGTAGAGCAGCGCGGCCCGGCGCACCTCGTTGGTCTGCGTGTACCTGGCCTCGATCAGCGCCCGCGCCTTGTCCGCCCGCTCCAGCAGGAACTCGCGGAACAGCGGCCAGGTCTCGCCGTCCACCCCGTCGAACCCGCCCAGCGACGGGTAGTAGCGGGACAGCGGGTGGATCGGGTCGGCCTGGATCAGCCGGTGCGCGACCGCCATCAGCAGCGTGCCGCGCGCCTCGCCCGGTGCCGCGGTGGTGAGCAGCCCGGCGACCTCGTCGTCCTCGGCCGCCTTGCCCGCCAGGTGCTCGTAGAGCGGGGACACCCCGGCCGTCTCGTGCTCGGCGAACGCGCGCAGCCGCTGCTTGATCTCGTCCAGCCCCTGGCCCATCGGCCACTCCCCTGCCTCTCACCCGGATGGGCGTTACTCGTGCGGGACGGGACGGCCGGGCTGCTCACCGCCGCGCGATTCGCCGTAGGAACGCTTCGGCACCATCACCTTGCGGCGGAAGGTGCAGACGATCAGCCCGTCCTGCTTGTACCCGCGAGTTTCCACGTACACCACGCCGCGGTCGTCCTTGGACTTCGACGGGGTCTTGTCCAGCACCTCGGTCTCACCGTAGATGGTATCGCCGTGGAAGGTCGGCTTCACGTGCTTGAGCGACTCGACCTCCAGGTTCGCGATCGCCTTCCCGGAGATGTCCGGCACGGACATGCCCAGCAGCAGCGAGTAGACGTAGTTGCCGACCACCACGTTCTTGCCGAAGTCGGTGGTCTCCTGCGCGTAGTGCGAATCCAGGTGCAGCGGATGGTGGTTCATCGTGATCAGGCAGAACAGGTGGTCGTCGTACTCGGTCACCGTCTTGCCAGGCCAGTGCTTGTACACCGCGCCGACCTCGAACTCCTCGTAGTAGCGCCCGAACTGCACGAAATCCTCCTCGCCGGGTAACGCCTGGTGAGCCTGGAACGACAGGCTTGAATGCTGAGGAGTACCCTCAACTATTGGTGATCGCGCGTCAACGCGAGCGCGGACACATACGGTCACAAGCCCCCGGCCCAAGGAGGTGAGGAACGCAAGATGAGTAGTGGCGATAGTCCGCTCCCTAGTAAGCCCAGCGTTCCCGTTCCGCCGGCGGCCTGCTTCTCCGCTTAGTAGGCACCTCCGCGTGATCGCCGACGCTGGCAGCTTGACGAGACGTCCAGTGCCGAGCGGTGCACTTCCCGCCCGGCGCGTCGTAGCCACCCGCACGACCGCGTCCAGGAGAAGCCATGCCTGCTATCCCGTCCCTCGGCGGCCTTCGCGGCCGGGGTAACGGCCGCCCGAACCGTGCCGCCGAGCGCCCGTTGCCGGTGCCGCTGTCCGCGTATGTCGTCGACTGCGCGGTCTACGTCGACGGCAAGCGGCTGAGCGGGCGCTGGACGCACGACGAGGCGATCAAGGAGGTCCGGCGCCGGGGTGACGGGTTCGTCTGGATCGGGCTGCACGAGCCGGACGAAGAGCAGATCCAGGGCATCGCGGACACCTTCGGCCTGCACGAGCTGGCCGTCGAGGACGCGGTGCACGCGCACCAGCGGCCCAAGCTGGAGCGGTACGACGACATCCTGTTCATGGTGCTCAAGACCGTCCGGTACGTGGCGCACGAGTCGCCGACCACGGCGAACGAGATCGTGGAGACCGGCGAGCTGATGGCCTTCCTCGGCCGGGACTTCATCGTCACCGTCCGGCACGGGAACCACTCCGGCCTGGCCAGGCTGCGCAGCGAGCTGGACGCCGAGCCGGAGACGCTGCGGCACGGGCCGTCCGCGGTGCTGCACGCCATCGCCGACCACGTGGTGGACCACTACCTGGACGTCACCGACCGGCTGGAAGGCGACATCGACGACATGGAGACGCTGGTGTTCGCGCCGCGCTCCTCGGTGACCGCCGAAACGATCTACTTCATGAAGCGCGAGGTGCTGGAGCTCCGCCGCGCGGTGATGCCGCTGGCCACCCCGCTCAAGCGGCTGGCCGAGGGCTACACCCGGCTGATCCCGGACGAGGTGCGGTCCTACTTCCGCGACGTGGACGACCACCTGACCACGGTGTCCGAGCGCGTGGTGAGCTTCGACGAGCTGCTCACCACGTTGGTGGACGCCACCCTGGCCAAGATCACGCTGCAGCAGAACATGGACATGCGCAAGATCACCGCGTGGGCGGCGATCGTCGCGGTGCCCACCGCGGGGGCCGGGATCTACGGGATGAACTTCGACTTCATGCCGGAACTGCACTGGCGCTTCGGCTACCCGCTCACGGTCAGCGTGATTCTCGGCGTCTGCCTCCTGCTCTACCGAATATTCCGGAAGAACCGATGGCTCTAGCGGCCTGACCCGCCGCGCACCCGTTCCTTCCCGAATACCTCTCGCAGGAGGACCTTGTCATGGCACGTCTGTTCACCAACATCAAGTTCTGGGCGCTCGCGCTGGCGCTGGTCTGGATCGTGGTCATCGTCGCGATCATCGCGCAGGACCCCGGCTTCGCGCAGGGCCGATCCTGAGCGGCGGCCTTACCCTGGTCGCATGCTCCGCGCGCTGGTGGTCGCCGACGAGGTCGACGAGTGCCTGTGGGCCGGTGCGGCCCGCGAGTGCTCGGTCGACCTCGTGCTCGGCGCCGGCGACCTGCCGTACTCGTACCTGGAGTTCCTTGCCGGCGCGGTGGACCGGCCGTGCGTGTTCGTGCCCGGCAACCACGACCCGGACCTGACCGGCTTCACCCGGTACGGCGGACTGTCCATGCGGGACGGTTTCCCGGCGACATGGCCGGGCCCTGCCGGCGGGATCAACGCGGACGGCAGGGTGGTGGACGTGGCCGGGCTGCGGATCGCCGGGCTCGGCGGTTCGGTCCGCTACAACGACGGGCCGAACCAATGGACGCAGAAGCAACAGGCCCGCCGTGCCAGGCGGCTGGTCCGCTCGGCGAAGCGCAAGCGCCGCCGGGACGGGCACGGGGTGGACGTCCTGCTCACGCACGCTCCCCCGCTCGGCGTCGGCGATCGCGAAGATCCGCCGCACCGCGGTTTCCACTGTCTGCACCGGACGGTCCAGGAACTGCAGCCGGAATGGTTGCTGCACGGGCATATCCATCCGTACGGCGAGCATCTCCCGGAGCATCGGATGGGCCGCACCCGGGTCCGCAACGTGGTCGGCAAGCAGATCATGGAGTTCTGACTATGAACGCCAAGGACACTGGTTTCCCGCGCGCGGACGCGGAACACGACTTCCTTCGCGCGCGCCGCCGTCAGGTGCTGTCCCGGCTGGCGACCTGGCTGCGCCGCGAGCCGGACGACGTGAACATCATGCTGCCGTTCCACGAGGTGGTGGACGCGCTCGGCTACCTCAGCGAGCGGCGGATCGGGCTGCGGGTGATCCGGCTGGACTCGATCGTGGGCAGCGTGGACCGCGGCCGCGACTTCGACCGCCGGTTCCGGCCCACTTCCGGCCGGGTGCGGCAGCGGTGGGAGCGTCTCGCGCTGGCCGCCCGGCGCGGCGAGGAGATCCCGCCGATCGAGGTGTACCGGATCGGCGAACTGCACTTCATCTCCGACGGCCACCACCGGGTCTCCGTGGCGCACGCGCTCGGACTGTCCACAATAGAGGCTTATGTCACCGAGGTGCGGACCAAGCTGAACCCGGCCGGCATCCGCTACCGCGGTGATCTGATCGTCAAGGACTACCGGCGGCTCTTCCTGGAACGCGTTCCGCTGACCGGCCAGGCCCGCGCCGCGATCATCGTCTCCGACCCGTGGAACTACGCCCACCTCGGCGAGCACATCGAAGCGTGGGGTTTCCGGCTGATGCAGGACGAAGGCGCGTTCCTGGATCGCGCGACGGTGGCCCAGCGCTGGTACGACGAGGAGTACGTGCCGGTGGTCGGCATGCTGCGCCAGGCCGACCTGGTCGGCGACCGCACCGAGGCCGAGGCGTACATGTGGGTCGCCGGCGAGCGCTACCGGCTGATCCGCACCCACCGCTGGGACGACGACGTCATCGAAACCCTCCGCTCCCGCCGCTGACCCGCTGATGCAGCGAAGGCCACCTTCGCTGCGTTGAACGCAGGCAAGGTGGCCTTCGCTGCAAGTCGTCACATGTGGACGGCGGGGGGAGAGGACTCGGTGTGGACGGGGACGCCGGGGCGGAGGAGCAGGCCGCAGATCACGGCGCCGGCCGCGAAGATCACCGCGGACCAGCCGAACGCGGTGGTGTAGCTGTGCACCGACGCCTCGGCGATCAGCTGCGGGGTGGGCGCTTTACCGGCGGTGAACGAGGCCGTGGCGTTCGCGGCCAGCGTACTCAGCAGCGCGGTGCCGATCGAGCCGCCGATCTGCTGGGCGGTGTTCACCGTGGCCGACGCGACCCCGGCGTCGGCGGCCGCCACGTTCATCGTGGCCACGCTCATCGCCGGCGCCATCGCCAGGCCGAGCCCGAGGCCGACGATCATCAGCGGGAACAGCACGCCGTTCAGGTACGTGCTTTGCACGTCGATCCAGCTCACCCAGACCATGCCGACCGCCGCGGTCAGCATGCCGAGCCCGACCAACGGCCGTGCCCCGAACCGCGGCAGCAGCACACTGGTCGCGCTGGTCGCGCCGATCATCAGCGTCGCCACCATCGGCATGAAGGCGACCCCGCTGGTGATCGGCGAGAAGCCGAGGTTCAGCTGCAGGTAGAAGGTCAGGAACAGGAAGATCGCGAACATCCCGACGCTCATCAGGAACATCGCCAGGTACGACCCGCCCCGGTCGCGGTCGAGCAGCACCCGCATCGGCAGCAGCGGGTGCGCGGAACGGTTCTGCAGCACCACGAACACCGCGAGCATGGCCACGCCGGCGAGCAGGAAGCCCCAGACCGACACCGAGGACCAGGAGTCGGACTCGGCGTTGGCGAACCCGTAGACCAGCGCGAACAGACCAGCCGAAGCGGCCACCGTGCCGGGCACGTCCAGCTTGGGCCTCGGCCCGGTGACCGGCCGCTCGCGCAGCAGCACCGCGCCACCGGCGAAGGCCAGCACGGCGAAGATGACGTTCACGAACATGCACCAGCGCCAGTCCAGGTACTCGGTCAGCACCCCGCCGAGCAGCAGGCCGATCGCCGCACCGCTGCCCGCGATGGCGCCGAAGATGCCGAACGCCTTACCGCGTTCCTTGGGATCGGTGAAGGTGGTGGTGAGCAGCGACAGCGCGGCCGGTGCGAGCAACGCGGCGAACACGCCCTGCGCGGCCCGCGCGACCAGCAGCATCTCGATCCCGTTCGCCGCCCCGCCGATCGCGGAGACCGCGGCGAACCCGGCGAGGCCGACCAGGAAGGCCAGCCGGCGGCCGAACAGGTCGGCCACCCGGCCGCCGAGCAGCAGCAGGCTGCCGAAAGCGAGCGCGTAGGCGGTGACCACCCACTGGCGGGCCTCGTTGCTGAAGCCGAGGTCCTGCTGGGCCGAGGGCAGCGCGATGTTCACGATGGTCGCGTCCAGCACGACCATCAGCTGGGCCAGCCCGATGACCCCCAGGATCAGCCAGCGGCGGGCGTGCTGCCGGTCGGCGTGCCCCGGCCCGGCCTCGGGTCTTGGCGCGAGCGCGGCGGTTGACTGTGCCATGGATTTCCCCTTGCAAGCTATGTGGAGTAGTTCTCTCCCCTTAGCTCAGCACGTTACCAACGAAACGGAGATGATGCCTCTACTTAGTGCTAGAATCGGGCCATGACCCGGGACACATGTCCCGCCGCTTCGGCGCGGCCGTTGCGGCGCGACGCCGAACGCAACCGCCGCCGCATCCTCGACTCCGCCAGGCAGGTCTTCGGCGAACGCGGCCTGGAAGCCACCCTGGACGACATCGCGCACCACGCCGGCCTCGGCGTCGGCACCGTCTACCGCCGGTTCCCCAGCAAGGAACACCTGGTCGAGGCCATGTTCGCGGAGCGGCTGGACGAGATCGGCAAGCTCGCCGAGCAGGCGCTGAAGCAGGTCGACCCGTGGGCGGGCCTGGTCCAGTTCATGTGGCAGACCGCGGAGATGCACACCGCCGACCGCGGGCTCCGGCAGATCATGCTGAGCAAGGAGTTCGGGCACGGCCAGGTGGAGCAGGCCCGCCTCCGGCTGGCCACGCCGATCACCGAGGTCTTCGAGCGGGCGCAGCGGGCCGGCAAGCTCCGGCCGGACGTGCGGGCCACCGACCTGCCGATGGTGCAGCAGATGGTCGGCGGGGTGGCCGAGTACACCCACGAGGTCCAGCCCGAGCTGTGGCGGCGCTACCTCAGCTTGCTGCTCGACGGACTGCGCGCCCAGCCCGGCGCGCCCACCGACCTGACCCAGGAACCGCTGGACGAGGACGCGCTGGAAGAAGTGATGTGCAGCTGGCGGTGGAACCGCCGCTGACTAGGAAGGCGCCGACGCGCGCCGCGCCCAGAACAGCGCGTGCCCGCCGTCGCCCTCCGGCACGAAGTCGCGGTCTTCGACCAGCAACCCGGCCTCGCCAAGCCAGGAATCGTAGGTTTCCGCGTCGGCCTGGCTCCACCACATGGTCGCGCCGCTGCCGAGCCAGTCAGACTCGGCACCCGTGGTCGCGCGGTGGCCGGTGGTGGCGAGCAGCCTGCCGCCCGGCCGGAGCCAGCCCGCGATCCGGTTCAGCAGCGCCGGCTGCTCCGGCAGCGGGAGGTGGATCAGCACGTACAGGCACACCACGGCGTCGAAGGAGTCCGCGGGAAAGCGCAGCGCGGTCGCGTCGGCGCGGTGGAAGGTCGCGGCCGGAACCAGCTCGCGGGCCCTGGCGATCTGCACGTCGCTGAGATCGACCCCGGTCACGTCGTGCCCGGTCGCGGCCAGCGCGCGGGAGACCGGAATCCCGCAGCCGCAACCGAGATCGAGCACCCGTCCCCGCTCGGGCAGCACCTCGGACAGCCTGGCCAGCCACGGCCCGTACTGGCCGTCTCCGGCGTCGTCGGCCCGGTAGTGCCGGGACGCCGCGTCGTAACCGCGCCGGACGGTCTCCTTCGGATCCGCTGTCATGGCAGCGAAACTAGGAGACCGGGCGCGGTGGCGGCTACAGCTTTTCGGCCCGCAGGTGCTCCCGCGCCCACGCGTCGAAGCTGGTGAGCGGGATGCCGAGGTCCTTCGCGTACTGCGGGCGGGCCGGCTGGCCCGCCGCGTTCAGCCACTCGTGCGAAGCGCCCATCGCCGGCATTCCGGCGGCGAAAGCCTCCTCCTCGGTCATCTCCGGCGCGGACAGTTTCGCGCCAACGGCACCGGAAAGGACCTCGGCGATCTCCGTCATCGAGAGATAGTCGCTCGCCAATTCCAGCTCGACCCCGTCGAACCGCTCCGGCGCGGTGATCGCCGCGACGGCCGCCCTGCCGATGTCCGCCACCGCGACCAGTGACAACCGGGTCTGCGGTTTCACCACGCTCACCAGGCCGCCTTCGATACCGCGCGGGAACAGGAAAGCCATGGACGGCAAGAAGTTCTCCATGAAGAAGGCCGGCTTGAGCAGCGTCCAGCGGGGGAAGCCGGCCGCGCGGACCCGGTCCTGGATCGCGCTCTTGGCGCCGAGGGTTGCTTCCATCGAAGCCCAGCGGCCTTCGTCCCAGCCGGGAGTTTCGGTGTGCTGCCCTGCGCCGCTGACGGAGGTGTGCACGAACTGCGGCACTCCGGCAGCCTTCGCGGCCTCGACGAGGTTGACGCCCTGTGCCACCTCCCCTGCGAAATCGGGGCCTTCCGCGGTCATGCCGGGCATCTGCACGGAGAAGACCGCGCGGGCACCCTTGGCGGCCCGGAGCACGGAATCGCGGTCGTGCAGATCGCCGGTGACCAGCTCGGCGCCGAGTGCCTCGACGGCCTTGGCCCGGTCGGTGGCCGGGTCGCGCACCAGCGCGCGGACCGGAACGCCGGCCGCGCGCAGGGCGCGGGCGGTGGCGCCGCCCTGTCTGCCGGTGGCACCGGTGACCAGGACGGGCGCGGAACCTGTGGACATGCTGCTCCTCGGGCATTCATTAAACGGCGGGGCCCGCCGTTTCCTTACCGGTACGATACGGCGGGGCCCGCCACTTAGCAAGCTTCGAGAGGACGCCATGCCCGAAGGTCAGCGCGCCGACGCCCGGCGCAACTACACGCGGATCCTCGCCGTGGCCGAGGCGGAGGTCGCCGCGCACGGTGCCGGCGCCTCCCTGGAACAGATCGCCCGCACCGCGGAAGTCGGCTCGGCGACCGTGCGCCGGCACTTCCCCACCCGCCGCGCGTTGCTGGAGGCGGTCTCCGGGAAGCGGATCGAAGCCCTGTGCGTCCGCGCCAACGATCTGACCGGCCGGGGTGACAGCCGGGACGCACTCCTGGAATGGCTCAGCGAGGTCGTCACCTACTGCGTCTCCGCCAGGGGCCTGGCGGCCGCGCTGGCCTACGACGGTGCAGAAGTCGAATCCGTGCACGAGAACAGCTGCTCGTCGGCGCTGGAAGTGGCAGCGGGCCCACTGCTGCTCCGCGCCGCGCGGGATGGCGCGGTGGCGGCGGGCGTCACGGTCGCGGATCTGATCACGCTGATCGTCGGCATCGTGCTGGCCACGGAACACCACCCCGACCACGCCGCCAGGGCGGACCGGCTGTTCCGGCTGGCCGTCGCGGGACTGAGCCCGCGGGACGGGGACTAGGGCACCGGCTGGAAGCCTTCGGCCGCCGCAGCATCGCGAAGTCGCTTGTCGAAGGCCGCGAACGAACGGCAGCCGGGTTCGGTGGAGGCCACCAGCTGCGCGGTGGCGAGCTGCACCGCGTCGTAGGCGCGAAGCCCGTGCACCCCGGTCAGCCTGGCCGCCACCTCAAGCACGAGCGTTGAGACCTGCACGACGCTGAACCGCGCCGGGCTTTCCGGCGTGCCCCGATAGTCGGCCTCGAACTCGTTCACCAGCAGCCGGACCTGTTCCGCGGTCAACGCGCCGGTTCGCTGCTTCCCCCACAGCGCGGCGGGCACCTCGACCCGCGAAATCTCCGAGATCATCAATCCCCGCAGCGACCGGACGTATTCGTCACCCGGCTCGTCCGCATAGATCTTGACCAGTGCCGAAGTATCGGCGAACGTGCTCACCGGTCGCCGCGGTCTTCGATGACGAAGTCGGAAAGCGGTTTGCCCTTACCGGCCGCCTTGCGGGCCCTGGCGACCGCTTCCGGGTCCGGCCTTGACGCGACCGGGGTCGTCTTGACCAGCAGGCCGACCCGGTCGAGCCGCTCGCGGATCCGTTCCATCTCGTCGCCGGCGAGGTCCGGGTTCGTGGCCGCGTCGAGCACCCGGGTCAGGTACTCGTTCATGCTCCGGCCGGACCTCTCGGCGGCGCGACGGACACGGTCGACGAGTTCGTCCGAGGCTCGCCAGCTGACTTGGGACATGCATGCATGCTAGCAAGTTGCTTGCATGCATGCATGTCCCCGAGCCGCTATTCGCCTGAATAGGTGAGGTTCTTACCCGAAGCCGGGTCGAAGAGCTGCACCTTGTCGGTGTCGTACCAGAGCTCGACGCTCGCACCCTCGCTGGCCGCGGAGGCCGCGGACAGCCGGGTGACGATCTGCGAACCCCCGCCCGGCACGTCGGAAGACCCGCTGTCGGCGGCCAACTCGGCCAGTTCGGAGGAACTCGCCAGCTCCCCCTCCACGGTGAAGTGGGCGTACTTCTCCGAGCCCATCGACTCCAGCACGTCCACCTGCGCGGTGAAGGTCGCTCCGCCGCCCTTCTGCGCGTCGTCCAGCAGCGCCGCGTCCTCGAAGTGCTCGGGACGGATACCGGCGATCACCTCGCGCGGCGCGTCCGCGGCCTCCGCCAGCCGGCGCACCCGGTCGGACAGCGGGTGGTTGCCGAGCGGGCTCTGCAACTGCCCGTCCGCCAGCGTGGCCGGCACGAAGTTCATCGACGGCGAGCCGATGAACCCGGCCACGAACAGGTTGGCCGGCTGGTCGTAGAGGAACTGCGGCGAGCCGATCTGCTGCACGTCGCCGGCCCGCAGCACCACCACCCGGTCGCCGAGGGTCATCGCCTCGGTCTGGTCGTGCGTGACGTAGAGCATCGTGGTGCCGAGCTGCTTCTGCAGCTTCGACACCGAGGTGCGCATCTGGCCGCGCAGCTTGGCGTCCAAATTGGACAGCGGCTCGTCCATCAGGAACGCCTTGGGGCTGCGCACGATCGCCCGACCCATCGCCACCCGCTGCCGCTGGCCACCGGAGAGGTTGGCCGGCTTGCGGTCCAGGTGCTGGGTCAGGTCCAGGATCTGCGCGGCCTCGTCGACCTTCCGCTTGACCTCGGCGTCGGCCATCTTGGCCAGCCGCAGCGGGAAGGCCATGTTCTCCCGCACGCTCATGTGCGGGTACAGCGCGTAGGACTGGAACACCATCGCGATGTCCCGGTCCTTCGGCGCCCTCTCGTTCATCCGCTCGCCGTCGATGCGCAGCTCACCGGAGGAGATGTCCTCCAGGCCGGCCACCATGTTCAGCGTGGTGGACTTCCCGCAGCCGGACGGGCCGACCAGGATGATGAACTCACCGTCGGCTATCTCGATGTTCACTTCGGAGACCGCGAGCGCACCGTCGGGGTACTTCTTGCTCACCTTGTCGAGAACGATCTCAGCCATGCTTACCCCTTCACCGCGCCAGACGTCAGCCCCGCGACGATGCGGCGCTGGAAGAACAACACGAACAGAATGATCGGAATGGTGATCACCACGGCGGCCGCGGCGATCGTGCCGGTCGGTTCCTCGAACTGCGAGGCACCGGTGAAGAACGACAACGCCGCCGGCACCGTGCGCGACGCCTCGGTGGACGTCAGCGAGATGGCGAACAGGAAGTCGTTCCAGCAGAAGATGAACACCAGGATCGCGGTGGTGAACACGCCCGGTGCGGCCAGCGGGGCGATCACCTTCCGGAATGCCTGCGCCGGCGTGGCGCCGTCCATCTTCGCCGCCTTTTCCAGCTCCCACGGGATTTCCTTGAAGAACGCGGAAAGCGTGTAGATCGCCAGCGGCAGCGCGAACGTGATGTACGGCAGGATCAGGCCCGGCCAGGTGTCGAACAACCCGAGCTGGCGCTCGATGTTGAACAACGGGCTGACCAGCGACACCTGCGGGAACATCGCGATCAGCAGCGAAACCCCGACCAGCACCTGCTTTCCGGGGAAGTCGAGCCTGGCGATCGCGTAGGCCGCCATGGTGCCGAGCACCACCGCGATCACGGTCGCGATCACCGCGATGCCGATCGAGTTGATCAGCGCGCGGATGAACTCGTTGGTGACGAAGATGTCCTTGTAGTTCTTCAGCGTCCATTCCGTCGGCCAGAACCCGCCGTCGTCGAGCGCCTTTTTGGACTTGAACGACAGCGAAGCGATCCACAGCACCGGGAACAGTGCGTAGACGACCACCAGGATGTCGATCAGGCCCCATTTGACCTTGCGGCCGGTGGTGACCGCGCCTCCCATCACCATCAGCGCTTCCCCCCTTGGTCGGAACCGGGTGCGGCGGTGCCGAACACCTTGATGAAGATGAACGCGATGATCGCCACGGTCAGGAAGATCAGCACGGACATGGTGGACCCGATGCCAAGGTTGAGCCCTTTGATCAGGTTGTTGTAGGTCTGCATGGACACCGACGCGGTATCTTGCGCGCCCTTGGTGAGCACGAAGATGTTGTCGAAGATCCGGAACGCGTCCAGGGTGCGGAACAGCAGCGCCACCAGGATGGCCGGCTTCATCACCGGGATCATCACCTTGGTGAACCGCTGCCACGCGTTCGCGCCGTCCATCGACGCCGCCTTGAGCAGGTCGTCCGGCACCAGCGCCAGCCCGGCCATCAGCAGCAGCGCCATGAACGGCGTGGTCTTCCACACCTCGGCCAGGATGATGATGGCCATCGACGGCAGCCGCTCGGTGAGCAGCGCCGAGTCCGGCGCGAGCAGGGTGGCCAGGTAGCCGGTGTCCGGCGTCCAGGCGAAGTACCAGGAATACGCCGCCGCCACCGTCACGATGCCGTACGGGATCAGCGCCACCGTGCGGACAAGGCCGCGGCCGACCAGCGTGCGGTGCATGATCAGCGCCAGCGCCATGCCGAGCACCAGCTCGATCGCCACCGAGACCACGGTGAGCAGCATCGTGGTGCCGAACGCGGTCCACCAGTAGGAGTTCGACAGCACCGAGACGTAGTTGTCGAAGCCGATGAACTCCTTCTCCGCCGGGAACCTCAGGTCGTAGCGTTGCAGCGAGAGCAGGAACGAGTAGATGATCGGCCAGCCGGTGACCGCGATCATGACCAGCGCGGCCGGCGCGCACAGCAGCAGGCCGAGCCGCCGTTCCGCCTTCTTTCCCTCGCTCAGCGCGGGTTTGGCCTTCTTCGGTTTCTTCGCGCTCGCCGGAGCATCTGCGATGGCATGACTCACGGGATCACCCCCTTGGACTGAAGCGCCTCGTTGAGCTGGTCGCGCAGCTTGTCGGCGGTGGAGCGCGGATCGATCGCCGACGGCGGGGAAAGCAGCTTCGAGATCACCGTGGACAGCGTCTGGTACGCCGGGGTCGGTGGCCGCAGCGCGGCGTTCTTCAACGCGGTCAGGATGGTCTCGCGCATCGGGTACTTGGTGTCCATGCTCGGGTTGTCGTCACCGGCGGGCTTGGCCGGATCGAGCGGCACGGTGTCGGTGTAGATGGACTCCAGGCTCGGCGGCACCCCGTCCTTGAGCGCGGAGAACTTCTGGCTTTCCGCGCTGCGCAAGCACAGTGCCGCCTCGAAGGCTTCCGGCTTGTGCTTGGAGTACGGGCTGACCGCGAGGTCGTAGCCGCCGATGGTGGTCTTCGCCGGCTGGCCGGGATTCACCGAAGGGTAGGTGGTCCACCTGAAGTGCGGCAGGTCCGCCTTCTTGTCCTTGGCGTAGGAGGGGTAGACGAACGGCCAGTTCAGCTCGAACGCGCCGTTGCCCTTCTGGAAGGCCTGCCGGACCTCGTCCTCCTTCTGGTTGGTCAGCGAAGGATCGGTGATGCCGGTGGAGGTGACCTGCTTGAGGATCTCCAGCGCCTTCACCGCGCCTTCGTCCATCACCACGGACTTGCCGTCGTCGGACAGGATGTGCCCGCCGGCGGACTCGACCAGGGTGTTGTAGATGACGACGAGGCCCTCGTATTGGGCACCGGTGAACAGCACCTGGTTCGGCTTGCCCTCGGCCTTGAGCCGCTGCGCGTCGGCGATCATCTCGTCCCAGGTCGCCGGCGGCTTCGGGGTGACCCGGTCGTCGTACCAGAGCAGCTGGACGTTGGTGTTCTTGGTGGCGCCGTAGAGTTTTCCGTCCAGCTTGGCGGTTTCCAGCGGTCCTGGCAGCACCCCGGCCTCGGCCTTGGCCTTGTTCTCGCCGGTCCACTCCTCCGCCCAGCCGGCCTTGGCGAACTCGGCCACCCAGGTGACGTCGAGGCCGAGGATGTCCAGCTCCTCGTCGCCGGCGGCCAGCCTGCGCACCATCTGCTCGCGCTGGCCGTCCGCGTCGCGCGGCAGCTTGTTGTAGACGATCTCGTAGCGGTTGCCCGCCTGCTTGTTGCAGTTGTCGACCACGCTCTGGAACGTGTCTTCGGGCGCGTAGTAGATATTGACCTTCAACCCGGTCGCCGCGCCGCAGCCGGTCAACAGGCCGGCGGCCAGCACTCCCGCACCGAGCGCGGCGAACGTCCGGCCCGGTGGCCTTCCACGCCTGCGTTTCCTGCCCGGCATGTTCAGGCGCTCCCTCGCGGGAGGCTCTTGCCGCTTCCCCATTCGGACTCCTTCTCAGCGCGCACGCCCGGCGCGGGACCGGCCCGAAATGCCGCGCGGCGAGGAGAAGCACCGCACCCGCACCCCGACGTGCATGACGCTGGGCGGGAAGTTCACGTACCACCCGCCCAACTGGTGCTGAGCAACCTATGCCGGGCGATCACGGCCCGCAAGCAGTATCCGTAACGATTCAGGAAAATAGCCCCGCGTCCCCTGGACGGGGGAAAACTCGCCAGGGTAACGGGTGAATCGGGGGTCAGCCGGAAGAGCGGTCCAAGACTGGTCGGAGTGTGTCAGCTCGTTGAGCCAGAAGGCCGCATGGCCAGCTTCGCGAGCAGATCCCGGCCCTGTTCGGCGTTGCGCGGCTGGCACAGCACGTCGTAGCGGCCGGCCACCAGCTGGCTGCTCGAGGAGAAGTCCCGGCGGCCGCGGGTGGAGGCGTAACTGATCGCCGCGAAGATCAGCGCGAACAGCACACCGGTCAGCATGCCGACCAGGATCGGCGCGTAGCTGACCCCCTGCGAGTTGAACATGCTCAGCAGGATGCCGATGAGCAGGCCGAACCAGGCACCGGAGACGGCAGCGGTGCCCAGCACCTTGCCCCAGGACAACCGGCCGATCACCCGCTCCACCAGCATCAGGTCGACCCCGACGATGGTCACGTCCTGGACGGTGAAGTCATTGTCGGCGAGGTGTTCCACCGCGCGCTGCGCTTCGGAGTAGTTGTCGTAGGAACCGATCGGCCATCCGGTGGGTGGCGTTGGCAGGCGTGGCTGCCCGGCGGCCGGCCGTCCGGCTGACGAAAAAGGACCGCTCACGATCATCACCTGTGCTGTCGAAGAGGGGTGGGTGCCCCTTCTATCCTGCCAACCAGCCGCTCAACACGCGAATGCGCCCTCAGTCAAGCCTCAAGTCCGTGAAGGCCACCTTGCCTACCTTGAACGTAGGCAAGGTGGCCTTCACGGACAAGCGGGGGCTGGCGGGGGTCAGGATTTGGACTTGTATTCGCGGAGGAGGCCGCGGCTGATGATGGTCTTCTGGATCTCGCTGGTGCCCTCGCCGATCAGCAGGAACGGCGCCTCGCGCATCAGCCGCTCGATCTCGTACTCCTTCGAATAGCCGTAGCCGCCGTGGATCCGGAACGCGTCCTGGGTGACCTCGGCGCAGTACTCGCTGGCGATCAGCTTGGCCATCCCGGCCTCGACGTCGTTGCGCGCGCCGGTGTCCTTCAGCCGCGCCGCGTTCACCATCATCAGGTGCGCGGCCTCCACCTTGGTGGCCATTTCGGCGAGCTTGAACGCGATCGCCTGGTGCTCGGCGATCGCCTTGCCGAAGCTCTTGCGCTGCTGGGCGTACTCCACCGCGAGCTCGAACGCGCGGATCGCGATCCCGCAGGCGCGCGCGGCCACGTTCACCCGACCGACCTCGATCCCGTCCATCATGAAGGAGAAGCCCTTGCCGGGCTGTTCGCCGAGCACCCGGTCGGCACCGATCTCGAACCCGTCGAACACCGCCTCGGTGGTGTCCACGCCCTTGTAGCCCATTTTCTCGATCTTGCCGGGAATGGTCAGCCCCGGCGCCACCTCGCCGAACCCCTCCGGCTTTTCCACCAGGAACGTGGTGAGGTTCTGGTGCGCCTTCTCCGCGCCCTCGTCGGTCTTGACCAGCAGCGCGATCAGGTTCGAGCTGCCACCGTTGGTCAGCCACATCTTCGAGCCGTCGATGCGGTAGGAGTCGCCGTCCTTGCGGGCCCTGGTCTTGATCGCGGCCACGTCCGAACCGAGGTCCGGCTCCGACATCGAGAACGAGCCGCGCACCTCACCGGTGGCCATCCTGGGCAGGAAGTGCTTCTTCTGCTCCTCGGTGCCGTGCCGGGAGATCATGTGCGCCACGATGAAATGGGTGTTGATCACCCCGGACACGCTCATCCAGCCGCGCGCGATCTCCTCCACCACCAGCGCGTAGGTCAGCAGCGACTCGCCGAGCCCGCCGTACTCCTCGGGAATGGTGATCCCGAACAGGCCCATCTCCTTCATGCCCTCGACGATGTCCGACGGGTAGGTGTCACCGTGCTCGAGCTCCTGGGCGTGCGGGATGACCTCCTTGTCCACGAACGAACGGACCGTGGACAGGATCTCGGACTGCACATCGGTGAGGCCGGCGGTCTGGGCGAGGCGGGCCATGCGAGCTCCCTTTCGTGGTGGCGCTGGTTACCGGTGAGTATGACCGCTGGGCGCGACGGCCGCTATGAGATGCTCACCTCTGGGGGAAGCCACCACCGCTCCTTCCCGCAGGACCGAGCGCAAAGGCAGTATCGATGGCGGACCCCGAACACCCGTACGAGTACTCGACGTCCGCCCCGGTGCCGGCCACGGCGAGTGGCAAGCGCGATGCCGACCTCGCCGTCGTGGCGCTGATCTGCTCCTGCACGGGGATCCTGTTCTGCGGCCTGTCCACCGTCATCGGCATCGTGCTCGGCCATGTCGCCTACCGCCGGGCCGGCCGCGGCGAGGTGGACGGCCGGGGCATGGCACTGGCCGCGATCATCGTCGGCTACACGATCGTCGCACTCTGGTTGTCCCTGCTGGCCGTGGTCCTGATCCTGCTGTCCGGCCGGAACTAGCCGTCCTCGGGGGACCTCGGCACCGGCGGCTGGCTGCCGTTGCTCGCCTCCGGCTCCACCCGATGGCTCTGCTGCCCGCCGGCGTCCTTGGTGGCGGCGTCGAGGAACCGCAGCAGCTCCACCGGGAACGGCAGCACCAGCGTGGAGTTCTTCTCCGCGGCCACCTGCACCACGGTCTCCAGCAGCCGCAGCTGCAACGCGGCCGGGGTGTCGGCCATGGCGGCCGCGGCCTGGGACAGCTTGTGGGACGCCTGCAGTTCACCGTCCGCGGAGATCACCCTGGCGCGACGCTCGCGTTCCGCCTCGGCCTGCCGCGACATGGAGCGCTTCATCGTCTCCGGCAGCGCGACGTCCTTGATCTCCACCCGGTCGATCTGGATGCCCCAGTCCAGCGCCGGGCTGTCGATCATCAGCTCCAGGCCCTCGTTCAGCCGCTCCCGGTTGGAGAGCAGGTCGTCCAGGTCGCTCTTGCCGATGATCGAGCGCAGCGAGGTCTGCGCCACCTGGCCGACCGCGGACCGGTAGTCCTGCACGTTCACCGCGGCCAGCACCGGGTCGATCACCTTGAAGTAGACCACCGCGTCCACCCGGACGGTGACGTTGTCCCTGGTGATGCCGTCCTGCGCGGGCACCGGCATGGTGATGATCTGCATGTTCACCTTCTGCAGCCGGTCCACACCCGGCACCAGGAAGGCGATGCCCGCCTCGCGGACCTTCGGCCGGACCCGGCCGAAGCGGTACACCAGCCCGCGTTCGTACTGTCTGACCACACGGACTCCACTGGCGAGCCCGACGGCTCCGACGGCGACGATCGCGGAGAAGATTTCCACCAGCATGGCAGCTCCCGGGTACACGTCCCCCTACTCGATCGTACTCCGCACCGGCCACCGGAAAACCGTTCGACGGCACTGGGATGCTGGCCGCGTGAACGAGCTGAAGATCCCTGCCACCTTCGCCGAGAAAGCCGTGGAGCTGGGCGACGGCGCGCGTGACTGGCTGGCTTCGCTGCCGGGGCTGGCGTCGCACTACGCCCGCGAGTGGGGGCTGCGGTTCGAAGGCGAGCCGATGCACGGCTATGCCGGCGTGGTGCAACCCGCCCGCCGCGCGGACGGCACCCAGGTCGCGCTCAAACTGGGCTGGCAGGACGAGGACACCCGCGACGAACCGATCGCACTGTCCACATGGGCCGGTCGTGGTGCGGTGCTGATGCTGGAGCACGACCCCGCGACCGGCGTGCTGCTGCTGGAGCTGCTGGACGCGAGCCGGTCGCTGAACGACGAGCCGCTCGGCAAGGCGATCGAGGTGGCCGGGGAACTGGCCCGGCGGCTGGCCGTACCGGCACCCGCGGAGCTGTCCCGCGAACAGCGCACCGAGGCGAAAGAGCTGGTCGAGGAGCTGCCGCGGTCCTGGCACGACCTCGGTGAGCCTTTCGGACGGCGGCTGGTGGACGCGGCCGTGGAGGTGTGCCGCGACCTCGGCCCGTCCTCGGGGTCGCTGCTGGTGAACGAGGACCTGCACTTCGAGAACGTGCTCGCCGGTGCGCGCGAGCCGTGGCTGGTGATCGACCCGAACCCGCTCGCCGGCGATCTGGAGTTCGGCGTGATCCCGTTGCTGTGGAACCGTTCCACGGAGTCCACTCTGGACGAACGGATGGCAGCCGTGGTTTCCGCGATGGGCCTGGACGCCGACCGCGCCCGCACCTGGACGCTGGTCCGCGCGGTGCAGAACTGGCTGTGGATGGTCGAAGACGAGGAAGAGATCGACAACACCGGCGATCCCGCCTACGCCACCGCTCCCGTGATCGCCGAGTGGGCCGCCTCGAGCACGCACTGACGCGCTGACGCGCTGAACACACCGCGCCCGCTGAAGCGCGCGAACCGGCCGGGGAGCCGATAGCCTGGCGCCATGGCCGCCGTGAACAGGGTTTTCGCAGCTCAGCTGGCAGGACTGCCGGTGTTCGGCCCGGATGGCGAGTCGATCGGGAAGGTCCGTGACCTGGTCGCCGGGCTGCGCCTGGACCATCAGCCGCCGCGGGTGCTCGGGCTGGTCGTGGAGCTCACCACCCGCCGCCGCGTGTTCGTGCCGATGCTGCGGATCACCTCGATCGAACCGAACGCCGTGACGTTGGCCACCGGCTCGGTCAACATGCGCCATTTTCACCAGCGCCCCAACGAAGTGCTCGTGCTCGGCCAGTTGCTCGACGCGCACGCGCGGCTCGGTACCGCGGAGAGCAGGGTCACCGTGGTGGACGCCGCGATGGAGCCGACCAGGACCAGGGACTGGGTGATCGCCAAGCTGGCCGTGCGGGAGCGCAGCACCCGGCTCGGCCTCGGCCGTCGCCGTACCGCCCTGCAGGTGCTGCCGTGGTCGGAGGTGGCCGGGCTCGGCCTGACCGACCTGTCCGGTCAGCCGCAGGGTGCCGGGCAGCTGCTCGTGCTGTTCGACACCATGCGCGCGGTGGACGTCGCGGTGACCCTGCGCGACCTGCCGGCCAAACGGCGGTACGAGGTGGCCGACGCGATGGACGACGAGCGGCTCGCGGACGTGATCGAAGAGCTGCCGGAGGACGACCAGAAGGACCTGATCGCGCACCTGCCGGAGGAGCGGGCCGCGGACATCCTCGAGGCGATGAACCCGGACGACGCCGCCGACCTGCTGGGCGAGCTGGCACCGGCGGAGCAGAGCAGGCTGTTGGAGCTGATGGAGCCGGAGGAGTCCGAACCGGTCCGCCGGCTGCTGGCCTACTCCTCCGATACCGCGGGCGGGCTGATGACCCCGGAGCCGGTGGTGCTCACCCCGGACGCCACCGTGGCCGAGGCGCTGGCCAGGATCCGCAACGCGGAGCTGCCGGCCGCGCTGGCCAGCATGGTGTTCGTCTGCCGCCCGCCCACCGAGACCCCGACCGGCCGCTACGTCGGCTGCGTGCACTTCCAGCGGCTGCTGCGCGAGCCGCCCGCCGAGATGGTCGCGACCACCGTCGACTCGGATCTGCCCGCGCTGCGGCCAGGTGCGCCGCTGTCCGAGGTCACCCGTTATTTCGCCGCGTACAACCTGGCCTGCGGGCCGGTGGTGGACAGCGAGGACCACCTGCTCGGCGCGGTCACCGTGGACGACGTGCTGGACCACCTGCTGCCGGAGGACTGGCGCGAGACCGGGTTGCACGACGTGACCGGGGACATCCCCGAGGAGGTGGGCAATGCCTGAGCTGCTGTCCAGGCGCCGGCTGGACCAGCCCCGCCGGTCCAGCCGGTTCGCGATCAACATCGACCCGGACACCTTCGGCAGGCTCACCGAGCGCATCGCCAGGTTCCTCGGCACCGGCAAATACCTGTTCTGGCAGACGCTGCTGGTGCTGGTCTGGATCGTGCTGAACCTCACGGCGGTGTCGCTGCGCTGGGACCCGTACCCGTTCATCCTGCTCAACCTGGCCTTTTCCACCCAGGCCGCGTACGCCGCGCCGCTGATCCTGCTGGCGCAGAACCGGCAGGACGACCGGGACCGCGTCTCACTGGACGAGGACCGCAACCGGGCCGCGCAGACCAAGGCCGACACCGAATATCTCGCCCGTGAGCTGGCCGCGCTGCGGCTGGCGGTCGGCGAGGTGGCCACCCGCGACTACCTCCGCGGCGAGCTGGACAAACTGCGTGAGGACCTGAACACCAAGCCCCGCAAGAGCAAGGGCGGCCGCGCGGACGAAGCCCGCGGCGGTCATCCGTAACATGGGGGGAGCAACATCTAGTCCCCCACCGAAGGCCGGTGCTCGAGCAGTGACCAGCACACAGCAGATTCCCAGTGTCGAAGATGTCCGGAACGCGCTCAAGGACGTCTACGACCCCGAGATCAAAAAGCCGATCACCGACCTCGGCATGGTCAAGGACGTGGAGGTCGGCGCGGACGGGCTGGTCACGGTCGGCATCTACCTCACGGTGGCCGGCTGTCCGCTCAAGGCCACCATCACCAAGGACACCACCGAGGCGGTCAAGAAGCTCGACGGTGTCAAGGACGTGCGCGTCGAGCTGGACGTGATGAGCGACGAGCAGCGCACCGAGCTGCGCAAGTCGCTGCGCGGCGACGCCAAGGACCCGGTGATCCCGTTCGCCCAGCCCGGCTCGCTGACCAGGGTGTACTGCGTGGCCTCCGGCAAGGGCGGGGTCGGCAAGTCCAGCGTCACGGTGAACCTGGCGGTGGCGATGGCCGAGCGCGGCCTGTCCGTCGGTGTGGTGGACGCGGACATCTACGGGCACTCGGTGCCGCGGATGCTCGGCGCGGGCGAGAAGCCGACCAAGGTGGACACCATGATCATGCCGCCGCAGGCGCACGGCGTGAAGGTGATCTCGATCGGCATGTTCACCCCGGGCAACACGCCGGTGATGTGGCGTGGCCCGATGCTGCACCGCGCGCTGCAGCAGTTCCTGGCCGACGTGTTCTGGGGCGATCTGGACATCCTGCTGCTG
Source organism: Amycolatopsis nigrescens CSC17Ta-90 (assembly GCF_000384315.1). Classification (GTDB taxonomy): domain Bacteria; phylum Actinomycetota; class Actinomycetes; order Mycobacteriales; family Pseudonocardiaceae; genus Amycolatopsis; species Amycolatopsis nigrescens. The sequence goes on from NZ_ARVW01000001.1 coordinate 2,379,642, forward strand.
GACCTGCCGCCGGGCACCGGCGATGTGGCGATCTCGGTCGCCCAGCTGATCCCGAACGCGGAGATCCTGGTGGTCACCACCCCGCAGCAGGCCGCCGCCGAGGTGGCCGAGCGCGCCGGCGCGATCGCGATGCAGACCAGGCAGCGGCTGGCCGGCGTGATCGAGAACATGTCCTGGCTGGAGATGCCGGACGGCTCCCGGATGGAGGTCTTCGGCTCCGGCGGCGGTCAGGCCGTGGCGGACTCGCTGACCAAGTCCACCGGCGCCACCGTGCCGCTGCTCGGCCAGGTGCCACTGGACCCGCGGCTGCGTGAACAGGGCGATGTCGGCACCCCGATCGTGCTCGCCGAGCCGGACGCCCCGGCCGCACAGGTACTGCGCGAAACCGCGTCGAAGCTGTCCACCCGCGCCCGCGGCCTGGCCGGCATGATGCTGAACGTCACCCCCGCCGGCCGCTGACCCTCGACACAGCCCGAAAACCCCCGAGCGCAGTCCCCCACCCAACCCGGGGGGCCGCCCCGCTCCAGTCTATCCGGCCCCCACGCGGTTTCCGCCGCGCGCGAGCGAGTTGTCCACAGGACGGGCCGACTGTGCACAACCGCGCGACAGCGGCAACAGCGCTGACAGCGCTGACAAACGCGCGGCCGAACGGCCGAAGCTCAGGCTCAGGTGGCGTCCGGGTCGACCGGCGGTTTTTCGCCCGGCTTGAGGGATTCCGGCTGGCTCGGCGCCGAAGTCGCGCCGGCGCCGGGGTAGCCGTTCGGCTTGCTACCGCCGTTGCCGCCGCCGTTGCCGTTGATGTTGTTCAGGCCGAGCGGGTCCGGGTCACCGTCGAACAGGTGCTGAGTGACCACTCGCTTCGGGTCGAAGTTCCGCAGCCCGCGCAGATCCTCCAGCGGTTTGCGCAGCTCGTCGAACTCCGGGCCCATCTCCTCGCGGAGCTGCTGACGGGCCCCGGTGGCGAACTCGCGGACCTTGCGCATGCTCTTGCCGACCCAGGCGGCCGCCTCCGGCAGCCGCTCCGGGCCGAGGATGAACAGCCCGGCGACGATGAGCACGAGGATCTCGCCCCAGCCAACGCTCTCGAACACGCGAACCTCCGCCTCAACGGGCTTTTCCACCCAGCCGAACCCAGCGTACCGCCAGAAGTCAGTCCGACCCCAGCGTCACGTCCACGGTGAGCGGACGGCCCTGCCGGACCAGCTGCACCGGTACCCGATCCCCGACGTTGTGCGCACGGACCGCGACGGTCAGTTCCGGCGAGTCGCGCACCACGCGATCGCCGACCTTGGTGATCACGTCGCCCTCGGCGATCCCGGCCTGCGCGGCGGGCCCGCCACCGACCACGTTCTGCACCTTCGCGCCGGACTCGGTGTCCGCGACCACCGAAGAAGCGTTGATGCCGATCTCGGCGTGCTGGACCTTGCCGTCCTTGATGAGTTTCTGCGCGATGTTGATCGCGTAGTCGCTGGGGATCGCGAACCCGAGCCCCACACTGCCGCCCTCGCCGTTGCTGGTGCCGGTCTTGATCGAGGAGTTGATCCCGACCAGCGCGCCGCTGGAGTCCACCAGCGCGCCACCGGAGTTACCGGGGTTGATCGAGGCGTCGGTCTGGATGGCGTCATAGGTGACCAGCGCCTCGCCGGGGTCGCCGCCCGCGCTGACCGGCCGGTTGAGCGCGCTCACGATGCCCTGGGTCACCGTGTTCGCCAGGCGCTGCGGCGAACCGATCGCGAGCACGGAGTCGCCGACGGCCAGGTCCGCGGACTTCCCGATCTGCATCACGGTGGGATTGCGCACGCTCACCTTGATCACCGCGAGGTCCGTCTTGGGATCGGACGCGACCAGCTTCGCCTCGCCCCGCGAACCGTCCACGAACACCGCGCTGATCTTCATCTTCGGGTCCTTCGCGGCGGGGTCGATCACGTGTGCGTTGGTCAGCGCGTATCCCTGCGGATCGATCATCACGCCGGAGCCGGTGACCCCCGGCTGGTCCGGCCCGGAGGTCACGTCGATCTTGATCACCGCCGGGGCGACCCGCTTGGCGATGTCGGACACCGAGCCGGGGGCCCGCTCCTTGCCGCCCTCCGCTTCGGCGATGGTGGCCTGGCCGGTGAGCGAGTCACCGGTGTCCGCCAGCCACCAGCCGACCAGCCCACCCAGCGCGCCGACCAGCAGCGCGACCACCCCGAGCAGACCCAGCGCGACCGGCTTCACCCGGCGGCCGAACAGCACCTCGGGCAGGGACAGCAGCGCGCCCTTCGGCCGCTCCTCGTCCTCGTCGTCCGCTGCGTCGGTGCGCAACGCCGGGCTGCCGAGCACCGCGCCGGCGCCCGGGTCACGCCACGGATCGGCCGGTGCGGACCACAGCGGAGGTTCCGCGCCGTTCCCGCCGGGACCGGACCCGTTGTCGTCACGCGGCCGCTGAAGCCGCACGCCCGGAGTGTCCTGGGGGCGGCTGAATGCCTCGGCGAGCGACTCCGGTGGGGGTGGCGCCAAGGTGACGCCCTCGGCTTCCTTGCCGTTGCGCGCATCCGGGGCGTAGAGCCGGTCGAAGGCACCGGTCACCCCGCGCGGCCTGCCGAACGTCGCCGCCTGCGCGGGGTCCACCGCGGGTTGCGCCACCGGCCGCGGCATGAGCCTCGGCTCACGCTGCGGTGCGCCGGGACGGTCCTGGTGCGAGTTCGGCTGGCTCATCATTCCCCGAGCTGGATAGGTGCTTCACACGCCGTTTCGGCGAGCGCGTCTGCCGGCGTGACGATACCTCCGCAGTTTGCCGTCAGACCGGTGAAGTGCGCGTTGCCTTGTCTGCCAGGGCGAACGCGGCTCAGCGCTGCGCGACGAGCGGGGTGGTGCCGGTGGGCAGCGGCGTCGGCAGCGGCGTGCTCAGCGATGTAGTCGGCGTGCTCAGCGATGTGGTCGGCGGCGGGGCGACCCCGCCGAACTGCGCGCGCAGCACGTTCGGCGGCGTACCGCCGACTGGTTCGGTGTTCACCTCGTTGGTGCCACCGCCGCCGGAGGTCGCCACCAGGGCCAGCGCGCTCAGCACCAGGCCGGACACCACGACGCCGGCACCCTGTGCGGCACGGCGGCGGGCCGAGCCGAGCACGTTCGGCGAGTTGCCCAGCGGGGCAGACGAGCCGAGCGGAGCCGGTCCGCCCAGCACGCCGGAGGAACGCAGGCCGGCCACCCGGTCCGGACGCTGGATCGCGACCAGCTGACCGTCCTCGGTGATGGCCAGGTTGTCCGGGGTGGTGGACACCTCGGTGTGTTCGGGGATGGAGCGGAGGCTGTCCAGGAAACCGGCCGACATCGAAGGCGACTCGGCGCGTTTCACCGCGGCACGGGCCTGGCGCTGGGCACCGACCTCGGCGGCGCAGCTCGGGCAGCGGGCGACATGCGACGCGGCGCGGTCCTGCGCACCGAGGGAAAGCTCACCGTCCACGTAAGCGACTACCGCGTCGGGAAGCAGATGCGACTCGGGAAGGCCCCAACCTCGCAGCTCGCTCATACCGGAACTACCTCTTCCCGCCGGAGGGCGCGCCTGCGCTCGAGCGAGGCTCGCAGTGCCTGCCGGCCACGGTGGATCCGGCTGCGCACGGTGCCGAGCTTCACGCCCAGCGTCGCGCCGATCTCTTCGTAGGACAGGCCTTCCACGTCACACAACACGACCGCCGCGCGGAACTCCGGCGGCAGCTCGTCCAGCGCTTCCTGCAGGTCAGGGTCGAGATGGGTGTCGGAGTACACCTGCTCAGGGCTCGGGTCGTCACCGACGATCCGGTCGGTGTCCTCCGGCAGGCCCTCCATCCGCACCCGCGAACGGCGGCGGGCCATGTCCAGGAAGAGGTTGGTGGTGATCCGGTGCAGCCAGCCTTCGAAGGTGCCGGGCTTGTACGACGCGAGGGAGCGGAACACCCGGATGAAGGTCTCCTGGGTCAGGTCCTCGGCGTCGTGCGCGTTACCGGTGAGCCGGTACGCGAGCCGGTAGACGCGGTCCGCGTGTTCACGCACGACCTCGTCCCACGACGGGGGCGTCCACGCGGTCTCTTCGACCGTCACGGGCTCGACCTCGGTCGCGAGCTGCGCGTCCTTCGTCTCGGTCTTCTGCATCGGCTGGGAAGGCACCTCCATCAGGTTCGTCTCCCTACTACTCCACCCAACGCGGCTCATCCGCACGGTGTTCCCGGTATGTCAGACGTAGTTTCGCCGACTTCCTTATGGTTGTAGTGAGACAGCGCTGAGAAGAGCCTGAGAGAACAAGGCGCGGACGTGCCAGGCAGCCTGCACGTATTTATCGACAACCCCCGCTAACCTGCCCCAGTGAGCTCCGAGACCCACACCTCCGCCGCGGCGGATCACACCGACTGGGCTGATTACGTCGAGGGCTACCTGCCCGACGACGAGGTGCTGGTCGCGGCCCGTGGCCGGTCCGCGGACTTCGGCTGCGCACCGCTGAGCCCGGCGGGCGGCTCGGCCCTGCGGTTCCTGGCGGCCACCCTGCAGGCGCGGGCAGTGGTGGAGATCGGCACCGGCGCCGGGGTCAGCGGGCTGTACCTGCTGCGCGGGATGGCCGAGGACGGCGTGCTCACCACCATCGACATCGAGCCGGAGTACCACCGCGCCGCGCGCCGGACCTTCTTGGACGCCGGCTTCCCGGCCGGCCGGATGCGGCTGATCATGGGCCGCGCGCTGGACGTGCTACCCAGGCTGACCAGCGGCGGCTACGACCTGGTGTTCGTCGACGCGGCCAGGGTCGAGTACCCGAGCTACTTCGCGCACGGCGTGCACCTGCTGCGTCCCGGCGGGGTGATCGCGTTCCACAACGTGCTGGCCGGTGCCCGGCTCGGCGACCACACGCGACGGGACCCCGAGGCGCTCGCCCTGCGCGAGCTGGCCAGGGAGATCCGCGAGGACGAGCGGCTGGTGCCCGCGCTGCTCCCGGTCGGCGGCGGCCTGCTCGTCGCCACCGCATGCTGAGCGACGTTTCCCCAGGTCAGACGTCGTGAGTGAAAAGTGTTGCCCTGGCAACCGTTTCCACTCACGAGCGGCGTAGGGCCAGTACGGCGAGCACGGCCAGGCAGAGCCAGCCGGCGGTGAGGGCGATCAGCCAGGTCCAGCCGGCGTGGCCGTACACCGTGCTGCCCGCGGTGCCGCCGACGCTGCTGCCCAGGTAGTAGGCGAGCGTGTACAGGCCGCCGACCTGCCCGCGCGCCCCTTCCGGCGCCTCCGCCGCGGCCCAGCCGTTGGCCACCGAATGCGCGGCGAAGAAGCCGCCGGTGAGCACCACGAAACCGAGCACCACCAGCGGCAGCGAGTCGGGAATGGTCAGCGCCGCGCCGGCGATGGTGGTCAGCAGCCCGGCGACCAGCGACCGGGTCCGGCCGAATCGGATGGCCAGCCGTCCGGCCATGCCGGACGAGACCGCGCCCATCGCGTAGGCGAGGAACACCAGCGACGCGACCGCCGGGGCGAGACCGAGCGGTTCGGCGGTCAGCCGGAAACCAGCCGCGTTGTACAACGCGACGAACGAGCCCATGGCCAGCAGTGCGACCGAGTACTGGACGAGCAGCACCGGTTTGCGCAAGGCCAGCAGCAGCCCGGCGAAAACGGACTCGCCGCGCGGGGCAGGGCGGCCTTTCGGCAGGGTGAGCACGGTCAGCACCGAGCAGGCCGCGGCGAGCCCGGCCACCACCGCGAGCGCGCCGTGCCAGCCGAGCCGGTCCGCGGCGAACCCGCTGGACAGCCGCCCGAGCATGCCGCCGACGGTGTTCCCGGCGATCATCGCACCGACCGCCGCGGCCACCCCGGTGCGGCCGAGCTGCTCGACCAGATAGGCGGCCGCGACCCCGGGGAAACCGGCGATCGCCACTCCCTGCAGGGCGCGCAGCACGAGCAGCACCGGGTACGACGGCGCGAGCGGCAGCAGCAGTCCGAGCAGGACGGACAGCACCACCGAGGCCAGGATGACCGGCCTGCGACCGACCACTTCGGACAGTGCGGCCAGCGGCAGCACCGCGATCGCCAGCGCCCCGGTAGCCACGCTCACCGCCAGCGAGGCGCCGCCGGGGGCGAGCTGGAACTCGGCCGCGAGCTGCGGCAGCACCGCCTGCGGCGCGTACAGCAGGGCGAACGACGAGATGCCGGCGGCCGCCACGGAGATGGTGACCCGGCGGGTTTTCGGCGGAGCGGCTAACTGGGTCGACTGGGTCACCGCCTGAAACTAAGCCGACCTAACCAATACGTCCAATACGCCTATCTGCCATGATTCATACCGTGCCGCATGAGAACGCCGACCAGCGGCTGGCCGCCGAGCTGGCGCCAAGCCTGGCCCTGCTCAGCGCGGTACGGGCCACCGGGAACCTGACCAGGGCCGCCGAGCTGCTCGGCCTGCCGCAGCCGACGGTGAGCAGGCGGCTGACCGCGCTGGGCGGCCTGCTCGGCGCCCCGCTGACCAGCCCGGCCGGCCGCGGCATCCGGCTGACCAGGGCAGGTGAGCTGCTGGCCGAGGCCGCCGAACGAGCACTGGGCACGATGACCGCCGGCGCGCGCCTGGCGCACGAGGAGATCGAACCGGCCAGCGGCAGGGTGGTGCTCGGCTTCCTGCACCTGCTGGGCCGCAGCCTGGTGCCCGAGCTGCTGCGCGGCTTCCGCGTCCGGTACCCGCGGGTCCGGTTCAGCCTGGTGCAGGGTTCCCGCCGGGACGTGCTGGACCGCCTCGCCACCGGCGAACTCGACCTGGCGCTGGTCGCCCCGGTGCCCACCGATCCCGCGTTCACCGCGATCCCGCTGAACGAGCAGGAGCTGCTGCTCTCGGTGCCGGCGCAGCACCCGCTGGCCCGGCGGCGGCAGGTCCGGGTGGCCGAGCTCGCGGACGAGGATTTCGTCCAGCTGGAGCACGGCTACGGGCTGCGTCAGATCACCGACGACGTGTGCGCCGCGGCCGGGTTCCAGCCGCGGATCACCTTCGAGGGTCAGGAGTCCGACACCGTGCGCGGGCTCGTCGCGGCCGGGTTCGGCGTCGCGCTGCTCCCCCGCTTCGGCCAGGCCGAGCCACCGGGGGTGGTGGAGGTCCCGCTGGTGCCCAAGGTCACCCGGACCATCGGCCTGGTCTGGCGCGCCGGCGACCGCCCCGCCCCCGCCGTCCGCACCTTCCGCGACCACGTCGCCGCTCGTGAGTGAAAAGTGTTGCCGGAGCAACACTTTTCACTCACGAGTAAGACGCGGCGAGTTCGATCAGGGTGCGGGCGGCGAAACCGGTGCCGCCGGGCACCACCTCGGCGTAGTTCTTCTCCGACCTGGCCGGCCCGGCGATGTCCAGATGCGCCCACGGCAGCCCGGCGGTGAACTCCCGCAGGAACAGCGCGGCGGTCACCCCGCCCGGCCCGGACGGCGCCTGCTTCACGTCGGCCAGCTCGCCGCGGATGGCGTCCACATGCGCGTCCAGCAACGGCATCCGCCACCAGGCTTCGCCGGTCCGTTCCCCGGCGGCCACCACCCGGTGCGCCAGCTCGTCGTCGCTGGCGTACAGCCCGCCGGTGCGCAGGCCGAGCGCGACCTTGGTGGCACCGGTCAGCGTGGCCACGTCCACCACCGCGTCCGGGTCGAACCGCCGGATGCCGTAGGCAAGCGCGTCCGCGAGCACCATCCGGCCCTCGGCGTCGGTGTTGCCGACCTCGGTGGTCTTGCCGCCGTAGTGCCGCACCACATCGCCGGGCCGGTACGAGGAGCCGGACACATGGTTCTCCGCGGCGGGCACCAGCGCGGTCACCCGGACGCCGAGCCGCAGCGCCGCGATCGCGCGCATGGCGGCGATCACCGCGCCACCGCCGGCCATGTCGGTGCGCATCAGGTGCATGCCGTCGGCCGGTTTGATGGACAGCCCGCCGGTGTCGAAGGTGATGCCCTTGCCGACCAGCAGCAGGTGTTTCGAAGCCACCCGCGGCCGGTAGCTCAGCTCGATCAGCCGCGGCGGGCTGGCCGATCCGCCGCCGACCGCGATCACCCCGCCGAAGCCCTGTTCGGTCAGCCACCGCTCGTCCCGGACGGTCACCTTCAGGCCGGAAACGCCGTCGGCGAGCCGTTCCGCGGTATCGGCCAGCCAGGCCGGGTCCTTGATGTTGGACGGCGCGTTGGCCAGATCCCTGGCCAGTGTGGAAGCCGCGGCCAGTTCGCGGACGCGGGCGACGGCCTGTTCGTAGGCGGGCACCGCGCGCTCGAACGGCGTGCACAGCCGGACCGTGCGCACCGCGGGCTTCGCCGCGTCGGCACTGACCCGGTAGCGGTATCCGCCGAGCAGCAGCCCCAGCGCCAGCTCGGCGACGTCTTCCCCGCGAACCTGTTCGCCGAGTTCGATCTGCACCACTTTGGACGGACGCGCGCCGGCCTCGGCCTCGGCGGCCACGTAGTCGTTGGCCGCGCGGATCAACGCGGCGCCGGCGCCGCGGTAGTGCTCGGGCGCGCCGGTGCCCACCCCGACCAGCCAGCGGGGGGCGGTGCCGGCGTCCGGCACGGACCGCACGTCGCCCGCCTTCGCCGGTGGCCGGACACCTTCGACGAGTTCCGGCTCGTCACCGCCCTCTTCCCGAACCGGGACGAGGACCGCGCGCGGGACACCGCGGCGAGGGACGTCCGCGACCTCCACGTCGAGCAGCGGGCTGGGCACGGCAGGCAGCGGAAAACGCGCCATCGACGACCTCCGTCAGAAGGCAGGGGACCACGGCAGGCGAAGACCGTGGCCATCGGCAGATGAACCGCCACCCCGGTCTCCGAAGGAAACCGGGGTGCGAAGGGAGAGTAGTGCGCTAGTTCAGCTGGTCGCCTCCTGCAGGGCAACACCTAGGTCCTTGGCCTCATCGGCCGACAGCTCGACGACGAGTCGCCCGCCACCCTCTAGCGGTACGCGCATCACGAGGCCCCGCCCCTCCTTAGTCACTTCGAGGGGACCATCTCCGGTCCGGGGCTTCATGGCCGCCATAGCGTGCTCCCTCCGTCTTGTCTAAGCCCGCCCTCTCGGGTGGGCTCTACCGCCTAAACACGGCGCGCCCGGGTCGCGCTCGCCTAAGCCAACCGGGTTGTGACCATTCTCCCTCATCAGCACGGCGGCGCGAACGCGGACCGATCTTTTGGTGTTGCATAGGTGCTGGTATGCGGCTCGCGGCCCGGCGAGCAACCCCATATTGGACAGGAGTAGACCAGTGACCTCCGAGGACGTGCTGCAGGTCGCCGACGCCGACGGCGTCCGCACGCTCACGCTGAACCGGCCGAAGGCGTACAACTCACTGACCGTCGAGCTGAAGGAGCGGCTGCTCGCCGCCCTGCGCGGCGCCGCGGCGGACGACACCGTGCGTGCCGTCGTGCTCACCGGTTCCGGTAAGGCGTTCTGCGCCGGCCAGGATCTCAAGGAACATGTCGGACTCCTCCAGGCCGGTGACTCCGCGCCGCTGCGCACCGTGGCGGAACACTACAACCCCATCGTGCGGGCGATCGTGGACATGCCGAAACCGGTCATCGCGGCGGTGAACGGAACCGCGGCGGGCGCCGGTGCGGCGTTCGGCTACGCCTGCGATCTCCGGATCGCGGCGAGCTCGGCGAGTTTCCTGATGGCCTTCGCCGGGGTCGGCCTCGGCCCGGACTCCGGCGCGTCCTGGACCTTGCAGCGGCTGGTCGGCTACGGCAGGGCGGCCGAGCTGATGCTGCTGGCGCGGCCGGTCGACTCGGCGGAGGCGCTGCGGCTCGGGCTGGTCAGCGAGGTGGTGGCGGACGAGGAACTGGCGGCTCACGTGCAGGAGCTGGCCGCGAAGCTGGCCGCTGGGCCGACTGCGGCCTACGCGGAGATCAAGGGTGTTCTGACCACCGCCGCGGAGAGCACCCTCGACGAAGCGCTCGCCGCCGAGGACGCCGCGCAGGGCCGGCTCGGCGCCACCGCCGACCACCGCGAAGCCGTCGAGGCCTTCGTTTCCAAGCGCACCCCCACCTTCACCGGCAAGTAGGGCAAATAGCCGACTTTTTGCCCCCGCTGTTCCGGGCAAAAAGTCGGCTATTTGCCGTCGGGGGTGGCGCGGAAGCAGCCGCGGACGTGGTCGTCGACCATGCCGGTGGCTTGCATGAGGGCGTAGCAGGTGGTGGGGCCGAGGAAGGTGAAGCCGCGCTTCTTCAGGTCCTTGGCCATCGCCTTGGACTCGTCGGTGGTCGCCGGCACGTCGGCCATGGTGCGCGGCCGTTTGCGGCGGCCGGTCGGCGCGAACGACCAGAGCAGCTCGTCCAGCGGCCGGTCCAGTTCGGCGATCGCCCGCGCGTTGCGGATCGCGGCGACGATCTTCGCCCGGTTCCGCACGATCGACGCGTCTTCGAGCAGTCGTGCCACGTCCGCGTCGCCGAACTCGGCCACCCGCTCCGGCTTGAAGCCCTCGAACGCCCGCCGGAAACCTTCGCGTTTGCGCAGGATCACGATCCAGGACAGCCCGGACTGGAAGGACTCCAGGCACACCCGCTCGTACAGTTCGTCCTGCCCGCGCAGCGGCACGCCCCACTCGGTGTCGTGGTATTCGGCGTAGTCCGGCGCGGTGTTGCCCCAGGAACAGCGCGCGACGCCGTCCGGGCCGATCAGTTCGCTCACGCCTGACCCACCGAATAGGACTCGGCGTACTTGGCGAACCGGTGCAGTGAATAGCGCAGTCCAAGTACGAAGGCCGGCTTCGCGACCGGCCAGCCCAGCCTGCCGACCGGGCCGAACGGCAGCTTCAGCTGCTCCGACCAGACGAACACCGAACGCTGCGGCCCCAGGTCGCGGACGTGGAACGAGCCGACCCCGCGCACCACTTTCCCCAGGTGGCGCACGGTGCAGCGCAACGGCGGCTCCCAGCCGATGATCTCCATGGTGTCGGTGAACCCGATCCCGGCGATCCCGGTGAAAGCGGACAGTTTGGAGCCGACGCTGCGGCCGTTGCCCTCGATCACGTGCACCTCGGTGCCCAGCATCCACTCGCCCTGGCGCGCCCAGTCGGTCAGCGCGAGCCAGGTGGTCCCCGCCGGCGCGGCGACCTGCACCGAGTGCATCAGCTCGGTCATCTCGCCGCCTCGGATTCGCTCTCCAGCTCGCGCACTCTCGCCCGCAGGCCGTCGATCTCGGCGCCGAGGCGGCCCATCACCCAGTCCACTTCGGACATCTTGTAGCCGCGGACGACCAGCTGGAAGCGCACGCGCTGGATGTCTTCGGCGTTGATGTCCTCGGCCGGGAGTCTGGTCGGTGAGCTGCCGGGGGCCAGCGGCGCGAGTTCCTCACCGCGGCCGAACACGACGGCCGCCACCAGGAACACCACGGCCGCGACGAGGAGCATCACGACGAGGTAGATCAGCGCGGTGGTCACGCGACGATCGTAACCGCCGCTACCCCGAGCGGTGGACCGCGGAGAGGAACGCCCGCCACTGGACAGCAGCGAAGGCCAGCTCGCCGCCTTCGCGGTCCTTCGTGTCGCGGACCCGCACCTCGCCGGAAGTCAGCCCCACCTCGACGCAAGCTCCATTGCCTGCGCTGTAGCTACTCTTCTGCCAGACCATCTGCTCCGGCTCATGCGCGGTCATCATGGTCCTCTCGGTCGCCATACAACTCGATTGCCAGACATGCAATCACCTCCTTCGATTGTCCCTCATCGAGCGCCTTGTCCGCCAGGCCAGCGAGCACGCGCCGGTACGAATCAGTTTCTACTGGCTCCTCAAGGAACAGTGTGGAGGTCTGGCTTTCCAGGTAAACAACCGGCCGGATCTCATCGAATTCCAGCAAACTGAATGAACCGGCGATCCCAGCGTGAACTCCAGCCGAGTTCGGCACCACGCGCACGGTGATATAGTTCCGCACCGCCATCTGGAGCAGGTAGTGCAGCTGCTCCGACATGATTTCGGCATCGCCAACCGGAAACCTCAATACCTGCTCATGGATGAAATAGGTGCAACGCGGCGGTCTCGGCCGCGCGAAGATCGACCGCCGGGCAATCCGGGCTTCCACTCGATCTTCAACCTCGCTGGCCGGTGCAGCGCCACAATCGCGAATCAGAGTTCGCGCATAGTTCTCGGTCTGGAGCGCTCCTGGCACGATCGCCAACTGGAAATCATGGATGGCTGCCGCTTTGTCTTCGTGATCAATATAGGTCACCAGTTGCACGGGAAGCCGGGAACCATGGCGCTGCCACCAGCCGGGCTGGTTGATCTCGCGACAGATCTTCAGCAGCCGCTCGCGTACGGCCTTCTTCGCCTTACACACGCCGAGAAAGAGCGATACCTCTGCTTCGCTCCCTCCGCGCTGTCCGTTCAACAGCCGTGAGACCCGACTCGGCGACCACTCCATCGCGGCGGCGACCTCGCGGCCGCTCATCCCCGACTCCTTCAGCACGCTTCGCAGCCCTTCGCCGAGTTCTCGGCTGCGTATGGTGGTTATCCGGTCATCCATGCCCCAAAACTAAACCGCTTTCCGCAGCGGTTCCTGGCACGACGCAATAGGTGCACCTGAAAGGCGCATTCGTTGTCCCTTCCGGGACGGCTTGACTGTTTCCATGCGCTCGATCTCACCCACCCACGCCGAAGCATTCCGTCTCCTGCGTACGGAGCTGTACGTGCACCTCGATCACGCGGAATTCCTCGCGATGAAGTACGAGCCGTGGGGGAAGGTCGATATCACCGCCGCCCGCAAGCTGATCGCGGACCAGGTGACCGTGATCCGCTCGGTGCTCGCGTTGCACGAGGAAAGCCGCCGGGGCCGCTGCAAGTTCTGCCGGCGGCCGTATCCGTGCCCGAGCGTGCAGGCGATCCATCAGGTGATCAAGGATCCGGACCGGGAGTTCGTCAAGCTCGTCGGCGGTTAGCCAGCACCTCGCGCATCGGCGGGCGGTCGGCCACCAGCACCTCGGTCGCGTCGGGCAGCCACTCCCCCGAGACCTGCACGAACTGGGTCAGGCCGGCAGCCCCGTCCACCGGGACGCCGCAGCGGGCCAGTGCGGTGCCGAGAATCTGCCTTGCCATCACGCCGAGTTGCAGCAGCGACCGGTTCCGGTGCTTGCGCACACCCAGGTTGACCTGCGCCAACCCGTCCAGTCCATATCTTGCCTCGGCGTCCAGCAGCAGCCCGATCTCCACCCCGTACCCGGCCGCGAACGGCACCGACTCCAGGAACTCCCTGGTCCCGGCGTACTCACCGCCGAGCGGCTGCACGATCCCGGCCAGCGCGGGCCGCAGCGCGGACAGCGCCGGCCTGGCCAGCAGCTCGGTGACCCGGCCGCCACCGGTGCCGATCTCCGCGGTCTCCAGCCGCAGCGGTCGCCGGTAGAACCCCTTCACCAGCTGCACGCCGCTGTCACCGAGCAGCGGGCCGAGCAAGGTGGGCACGAAAGCCGGGTCCGGGTCCACCAGATCCGAATCCAGGAACACCACCAGTTCACCACTGGTCACGGCCAGTGAACGCCACAGCACCTCGCCCTTGCCCGGCATCGGCTCCCAGTCGGCGAGCACGTCCTCGCGGTGCACCACCCGCGCACCGGCCAGCTCGGCAACCTCGGCCGTCGCGTCGGTGGAGCCGGAGTCCAGCACGACCAGCTCGTCCACCAGGGAACCGAGCAGCGGACGCACCGACGCGATCACGTCGCCGACGGTCTCCTGCTCGTTCAGCGCGGGCAGCACCACCGACACCGTCCGCGCACCCTTCGCGCGGACCAGCTCGTCGACCGTCCACTGCGGATCCTGCCAGGTCCGCCTGGCGAACCAGTCCTCGTCCATCCCCCGATCGTGCCATGTGCCTCAGCGAGCTCATGCCATGCTTGGAGACGACGAAGCTGGAGGAGCCCTTGTTACACCTGATGGTCCGTTATGCGCTCGCCCCGCTGGCGAAGGCGATCTACCGGCCGACCGTGCACGGCGCGGAGCTGGTCCCGCTGGACGAGCCGATCATCCTGGCCTCGAACCACCGGGCCGCGGTGGACACCGCGCTCACCGCGATCGTCACCCCGCGGCCGGTCAGCTTCCTCGGCAAGGCCGAGTACTTCACCGGCAAAGGGCTCAAAGGACGGTTCATGGCGAGCCTGCTCTCCGGCCTCGGCTATGTGCCGGTGCAGCGGGGGAACGCGGCCGCGGGGCTGGCCGCGCTGGACTCGGCGCGCAAAGTGCTCGAAGCCGGTGGCGCGTTCGGCATCTACCCGGAGGGCACCCGTTCGCTGGACGGCAGGCTGCACCGCGGGCACACCGGCGTCGGCGCGCTGGCGCTGACCACCAGGTCGCGGGTGGTGCCGGTGGCGATCACCGGCACCGAGCAGGTCCAGCCGGCTGGCAAACGCTTTCCCCGGCGGGCCAAGGTGACCGTCCGGTTCGGCGAGCCGCTGGACTTCTCGCACTACGACGGGCTGGAGAATTCCTCAATGGCCCGACGCGCGGTCACCGACCACGTCATGTACGCGATCCTCGAACTCTCCGAACAGGAATACGTGGACAAGTACCACAAGCGACCGGACGAGAAATCCGCCTGAAGTCAGTTGACCCACTTGGCGATGTCGGCGGGCTCGTGGTTGGCGAAGACCTCCAGCAGCGCCACCGGGTCCTTGTGCACGGTGATCACGTCGCGGTGCTCGGTGCGCAGGAAGCCGGCGTCCACCATGTGGTCCACGAACTCCCGCAGCGGCTGGAAGTAGCCCGCCACGTCGACCAGCCCGATCGGCTTGCTGTGCAGCCCGAGCTGGGCCCAGGTCCAGACCTCGAACAGCTCCTCCAGCGTGCCGGCGCCGCCGGGCAGTGCCAGGAACCCGTCCGCCAGTTCGGCCATTTTCGCCTTGCGCTGGTGCATGTCGGCCACCACGTGCAGCTTGGTCAGCCCGGCGTGCGCGATCTCCACCCGGCTCAGGTGCTCGGGGATCACGCCGATCACCTCACCGCCGGCGGCCAGCGCGGCGTCCGCGACCGCGCCCATGGTGCCCACGCTCGCGCCGCCGTAGACCAGCCCGATGCCCCGCTCGGCCAGCAGCGTGCCGAGCGCCCTCGCCTGCTCCGCGTAGACGGGGTCGAACCCCATCGACGACCCGCAGAACACACAGATCCTCTTCATGAGAGGTGTCTTATTCGAATGAGTGTTCTGCACACCCGTCGGCGCGGCTGCCGTCCGCGCGTCACCTGCATCCACCCGCCGCGAGCCACCCTCCGGGCGGCCCCCGTCGGCTGGATTGTGCATAACACTCATCAGTGCGTGTCCTCCCATGCCTGGTACGACTCCTGGACCACCCGCACCGCGTCGTCGATGTCATCGGTGACGTGCAGCAGCGCCAGATCCTGCTCGCCGACCTTGCCCTCGGCGAGCACGGTGTCGGAGATCCAGTCGTACAGCCCGCCCCAGTAGGACCGTCCGAAGAGGACGACCGGGAACTTGGTCACCTTCTTCGTCTGCACCAGGGTCAGCGCCTCGAACAACTCGTCCAGGGTGCCGAAACCACCTGGCAGGCAGATGAACGCCTGCGAATACTTGATGAACATCGTCTTGCGCGCGAAGAAGTAGCGGAAGTTCACGCCGAGATCGACCCACGGGTTCATGCCCTGTTCGAACGGCAGCTCGATGCCGAGGCCGATGGAGAACCCGCCCGCCTCCGAGGCACCGCGGTTGACCGCCTCCATCGCGCCCGGCCCGCCGCCGGTGATCGCGGCGAACCCGGCCGAGGCCAGCGCGCCACCGATCTTGCGGCCCAGCTCGTACTCGGGATGGTCGCGCTTGGTCCTGGCCGAGCCGAACACGGTGACCGCGCGCGGCACCTCGGCCAGCGCGCCGAAGCCCTCCACGAACTCGGCCTGGATGCGCAGCACCCGCCACGGGTCGGTGTGCACCCAGTCGCTCGGCCCGCGCGCGTCGAGCAGCCGCTGGTCGGTGGTGGTCTCCTGGTCCCGCTGGTCTCGCCGGAACACCACGGGACCGCGGTGCCGCTCCGGCGGGTGCTCCGGGTACTCCTCGCCCGGCACCTCTGCTCCTGCTTGCTCACTCACCAGACCAGCCTAGGGTCACCCGCATGAGTCATCCCACTCACCCGGCGGGCGATTCCGCCAGGGTGACCGCCGGTGAGCCGTTGGGCACCAGGATCCGGCGGCTGCGCATGGCGCGCGGCTGGACCCAGCGCGAGCTGGCCGAACCGCGGTACGACCGCGGTTTCCTGGCGAAGGTGGAGTCCGGGCAGCGCTCGCCGTCCGAGGCCGCACTGGGCTACCTGGCCGAACGGCTCGGGCTGGCCGCGGAGGATCTGCGCTTCGGCCGTCCGCCGGGGCTCGCCAGGCAGTTGTGGGACGAGCTCGACGACGCCTACCGGCTGCTCGAACAGGGTGGCCTCGATCAGGCGGAAATACGTTTTTCACGAGCAGAAGTAAGCGCCGCGTATTTTCACCTGCCGGATATCGAATGTTATGCCCGGTTCTGCCTCGCCGAGACGCGCTGGCAGCGTTTCGACATCGCCGGCGCGACGACCGGTTTCGAGCACGCCGAGCGGATCGCCGCGGACGCCCCGCCGTGGCTGCGCGCGATGATCGTGCACCGCTGGTCCGCCTGCCAGTACCTGGCCGGTTCGGTGACCACCGCGGTCGCGCACGTCGAAGCCGCCCTCGGCGAACTGCGCGCCGGGGACGAAGTGGACCCGGACGCCGAACTCGCGCTGCTCACCGCGTTGATCCATCCGCTGGTCGAGATGGGCGACCTTCGCCGGGCGCGCCGGGCAACCGAACACGGGCAGCGGGTCGCGGCCTCCGCCACCCGGGTGGACTTCGTCGCCAGGTTCCACCGCCAGGCCACCCAGCTCTGGCAGGCGATCGGCCGGACCGACCGGGCGGACGCCGAGGTCACCGAGGCGCTCCGGCTGTTCGGCTCGCTCGGCTTCGAGCGCGACGCGGCGCGCTGCCGCTGGGCGCGGGGGTTCCTGCTGCGCGAGTCGGGCCGGCTGGCCGAGGCCCGCGCGGAACTGGCCGCCGCCAGGGACACCCTCGCCGAGGTTGACTCGCGAGAAGGGGTCATCGGCAGCACGGTCGAACTGGCCGAGGTGTGCCGCCGGCTCGGCGCGCTGGACGAGGCGGAAGCCCTGGTCAGGGACATCCATCCGCTGCTGCGCGGCACCGCCGACCTGGAGTCGAGGGTGGAGGCCGACCGGCTGCTCGGGCTGATCGCGCAGGCGCGGGGCGACCTGCCCGGCGCCGAGCGGCTGCTGCGGCGGGCGGCCGGCGAACAGGAACGCGCGGCACTGCGCGCTGGCCTCGTGACCACCTCGCTGCATCTCGGAAATGTGCTTCGTACGCAGGGAAAAGCGGACGAGGCGATCGAGGCGTACCTACTTGGGGTGCGGGCCGCAGGGCGGCCCTGACTAGGCCGAATGGTCAATTGACGTAGGCCGCTCGCCGTTCTTTACTCAGATGCGTCTATTGCAATAACTCCTGTTATCACCTTAGACACATTTTTCCGGTAACCCTCCCTGCGATCGACGTCCCTGCCCTGTCTCCTGCCGCCGGTCGCACGGTTCCCCCTGGAAGGAAAACCTTGATGTCATCCCAGCGAGGGCTGAAAACGGGCCTGGCGGCGATCGCCGGCCTCGCCCTGACCTTCGCGTTACCGGTGATCCCGGTGAACGCGAGTACCGCGGCACAGAGTGCCGACCCGATGGCGCTGGCCGGCTCGGCCGCCGACCAGGCCGCCGCGGCCGGGCTGGACGAGCTGAGCAAGGGCGCCGACGAGGCCTTCCACCGGCTCGGCGTGACGCCGGGCGGCGGCGGCCTGTTCTACGCGGCCTACGAACGCTCCTACCGCGGCCTGCCCGTGGTGGGCGGCGACGCGGTCGTGGTGGCGGACGGGCAGGGCCGGGTGCGCGACACCAGCGCCGCGCCCACCGCGCCACTGCGCGTCGGCACCCAGGCGTCCGTCAGCCCCGCACAGGCCGCCGGGGTCGCGAGGCAGCAGGTGTCCACTGTGGACAAGGTGGACACGCCACGTCTGGTGGTGCTGGCAGGACAAAGCCCGAAGCTGGCCTACGAAGTGGTGGTCAGCGGCCAGAACGGACCGGTCCCGAGCAACCTGCACGTCTTCGTGGACGGCAACACCGGTGCGGTGCTCGACACTCGTGACGATGTGAAGGCGTCCTCCTACGACCTCGAGGGGACCGCGCAGCAGAGCGACGTGAACACGCTCGGCGCGGGCAACGGGTACTACAACGGCAACGTCACCATCGACACCACCCAGTCCGGCAGCCAGTACTCGACCACGGACCCGACCCGCAGCGGCATCCGCTGCGGCTCCAACAGCTCCAAGCAGCCCTACACCGGACCGGACGACAACTGGGGCAACGGCACCGGCACCAACCTGGAGACTGCCTGCGTGGACGCGCTCTACGCGGTGCAGAAGGAATGGAACATGCTCCGGGAATGGATGGGGCGCAACGGAATCAACGGCAACGGCGGCGGCTACCCGGCATGGGTCGGGCTGAACGCGGTGAACGCCTACTGGAACGGCAGCTCCACCACCTTCGGCCACTCGCAGGACAACCAGCGCCAGGCCACCCCGATGGACGTGGTGGCGCACGAGTTCGGACACGCCATCTTCCAGACCACTCCCGGCGGCGCCGGCAGCGGTAACGAGAACGGCGGGCTGAACGAGTCCACCGGCGACATCTTCGGCGCCATCACCGAGCACTACGCGAACAACCCGAGCGACCCGCCGGACTACGAGGTCGGCGAAGAGGTCAACCTGGTCGGCCGTGGCCCGATCCGCTACATGCACAACCCGTCGCAGGTCGGCGACCCGAACTGCTACTCCTCCTCCATCCCGAACACCGAGGTGCACGCCGCGGCCGGCCCGCAGAACCACTGGTTCTACCTGCTCGCCGAGGGCACCAACCCCGGTGGCGGCAAGCCGACCAGCACCACCTGCAACAACACCTCCATCACCGGTATCGGCATCCAGAAGGCCGGCAAGATCTTCTACAACGGCCTGCTGAAGAAGACCTCCGGCTGGAACCACAAGGCCGCGCGCAAGGCAACCCTGGAAGCCGCGTTGGCGCTCTACCCCGGCAGCTGCACCGAGTACGACACCGTCAAGGCAGCCTGGAACGGGGTCAGCGTCACCGCCGCCGCCGGTGAGCCCACCACCTGCACCTCGCAGCCCGGCAACGACTACACCCTGGCACTGAGCTCGGCGTCGGGCACCGTGCAGCCGGGTGCCTCGGCGACGGTCACGGTGAACACGCAGACCACCAACGGCAACCCGCAGGCCGTCGCGTTGACCGCGACCGGGCTGCCCGCCAACACCACCGCGTCGTTCAGCCCGGCCTCCGTGCAGTCCGGTGCCTCCTCGACGCTGACCATCGCCACGTCGAGCACGACTCCGAACGGCACCAGCCAGATCACCATCAACGGTGACGGCGCGGACGCCGACCATTCCGCGCAGTACACGCTGACCGTCGGCAGCGGTGACGTACGCCTGTTCAGCAACGGCACCGACTACCCGATCACCGACCTCGGCACCGTGCGCAGCCCGATCACCTCCACAGCCACCGGTAACGCGGTGAGCCCGGTGAAGCTGACCGTCACCGGCACGCACACCTGTTCCGAGGACCTGCGCATCTCCCTTCAGTCGCCGAGCAACCGCTCGTACTCGGTCAAGGCCACCGGATCCCTGCCGTGCACCGAGCTCGGCACCCGCACCTACTCGGTGCCGGTGACCGACGAGGCGGCGGCCGGAACCTGGACCCTGGTCGTCTACGACGCCTACTCCCAGGACACCGGCACCTTGGACACCTGGGACATCACCGTCTGATCCCGCAGTTCACCCGCACGGCGGCGCTGGCTACCCCCAGCGCCGCCGTGCCCTCACTCTCCCTTCCGAGACGGAGTCTCCTTGTCATGAACACCAAAAAGCGACTACGCGCCGGCCTGGCAGCGCTGGCCGGGATGGCGCTCGCGCTGAGCGTGGCCACCCTGCCCGCACAGGCCGACGTGCAAACGGTAGCGGCAGCCCCCGACATTTCTCTGGCCAACGTGAAGGCCCATCTGAACCAGTTCCAGAGCATCGCCCAGCAGAACGGCGGAAACCGCGCCCCCGGCGGCGGTTACAACGCCTCAGTGTCCTTTGTGGAGCAAAAGCTGCGGGCCGCCGGCTACACGGTGAGCCGGCAGACCTGCACCAGCTGCGCCGGGCAGACCCCGAACCTGATCGCCGAGTGGCCCAAGGGCGACGCGAACCAGGTGATCATGCTGGGCGCGCACCTGGACAGCGTGAGCGCCGGCGCCGGCATCAACGACAACGGCACCGGCTCGGCCGCCATCCTCGAGGTGGCGCTTTCGCTGGCCAGCGCGAACCCGGAGATGGCAAAGCGGGTTC